>NZ_JADGEW010000035.1 GCF_016744155.1 Amphritea sp.
CATCATTTCAGGGAAACCAGTGTAATCGGATACTTCAATTGCCGGTACATCGTTATCTTTTAACAGTTTGTATGTGCCGCCGGTGGAAAGAATCTCAACACCGCGCTGGGTCAGTGCCTGGGCGAATTCAACGATTCCGGATTTATCCGAGACACTGATCAGTGCGCGACGAACCGGAGTGATTTTCTGCTCTGCCATGGTTTAGTTCTTCTGAATTAAGTTAAAAAAGTAATAGGTTAAAGTAAGCCGTATTGCTTCAGTTTTTTCCGCAGCGTACCGCGGTTCAGGCCCAGTAACTCAGATGCTTTAGTCTGGTTGTCACGGGTATAGGTCATTACTGCTTCAAACAATGGGGCTTCAATCTCTGCCAATACCATCTGATAAACATCCGTTACCGGTTGTCCATCAAGTTGACGAAAGTAGTTATGCATCGAAACCTGAACGCTATCGCGTAGAGTGCGTTCCTGAACATCCATGTTTTCTGTATGTATTACTTGTGTATTCAATGTATTGTTATCCACGTGCATTAACCTAAAATTGAACTGTCACTCAGGCGGCAGTCTGTGTCTTATCCGTTCGGGTGAAAAATGACCGGATCGCATTTTGCTGGAGTGCAGCTTCTTCTAATTGATTGAAATCTTTTCTAAATAACTCAGAGCCCTGTCTGTTTCGGAGATACCAACCGACATGCTTACGGGCAATACGTACCCCGGCATACTCTCCGTAGAAACGATACAGAGCCCCTAAATGTTCCAATAGCGTATCTCTGACCTCGTCCAGGGGCGGTGAGGGTAGCATTTCCCCTGTATTGAGGTAATGACTTACCTCACGGAAAATCCATGGGTTCCCCTGAGCAGGCCGGCCGAGCATGACTGCATTTGCTCCGGTGTAGTCCAGAACTTCTCGCGCTTTTTCCGCTGAATTGATATCACCATTTGCAAACAGTGGGATCTCAATAGTCTCGCGAATGCGGGCGATGGTGTCGTATTCTGCATCGCCTTTATAACCGCAGGCCCGGGTTCGGCCATGTACCGCAAGTGCTTGAATTCCACTGTCTTCAGCAATACGGGCAATAGTTTCGCCATTACGGTTATCAGTGTCCCACCCGGTACGAATTTTCAGCGTCACCGGCAAATCTACTGCTGCCACAGTCGCTTCAAGAATCTCTCTTACCAGCTGTTCATCTTTCAACAGGGCTGATCCAGCAGCTTTATTACAGACTTTCTTAGCCGGACAACCCATATTGATATCAATAATATGAGCGCCGTTAGCCGCATTGGCTCTGGCAGCTTCCGCCATCATGGCCGGGTCGCCACCGGCAATCTGTACCACATGCAGGCTTTCATTCTGGTCTTTCTGTAAACGATGGCTAGACTTTCGAGTGTTCCAGAGACGGGTGTCCGAAGTAATCATTTCGGAAACCACCATGCCTGCGCCTAGTCGACGGCAAAGTTGACGAAACGGCAGATCGGTAACGCCGGCCATCGGTGCCAGGATAACCTGACTGTCAACGGTATGCTGTCCGATTTGAAACATGCCTGACCCCGAATTTAGAGAAATAGCTATCCATGGCTATCAAAATGAAAACCGCTGTGCTGCTGTTTGGAAGGCGGACAATAATACTCTTTCAGGAGGGGAGGGCCAAGGACTTTTTGATGGTTTTTTGATCATTTTTGTCGTTTTGGCTTATTGCAAAATAGTCAGAAAATGCTATGTGTATCGTCGCTAAGACAGGTAAATAGGATCATTGGAGATTGGTTGGTACTTTTAAGAGAGCTTCGTAGCTAAGCGCGCGGCGACCCGGATCGAGGATGTCGAGGCTGATCTGTACCGGTTTCCCTACGGGCATGCTTATCGGCTCAGTTTGAGTGCTTTTGAGATATTCGATTGGCTGGAAAGTCCGCTGGCTTATCAGTTCTCCCCTTCGGTTTGAAAAGGATAGCTGAATGGCGGGGAATGGTTGGCTAAAGTCCGCACTGTTCTCTAATAGAAGGTTGACGCTCAAGGCTCCCTGATATTCAGTATGCTGCTGAATAACTAGCTTTTGGGTGTTAATCAGGTTGAGATTAATGGGCGCTTTCAACTTACAAGGAAGATGTTCGCATGCCAGTTTAAAGCCTGACGTAAGTTCGGGGTGGATGCTCAGCTGTTGGCGATTAAACCAGAGGTATTGAACTGCCAGCATTAACAGCGCTAGGAGTACGAATGTCGTCCAGCCCACCCAGGAGGATGACTCTATACGGGTAGTCCTTATCATTACTGGTTCTGGTCGAAAAGAAGTAAAAGGCGGGGGTGCTATTGAGACAGATTCTGAAATTGGAACAGGGGTGTTGGTCTCAGTTGATTCGACGGTGGTGTGTTGCTCTGATATTGCAGCAATTTTATCTTGCTCATCAGTCTCTCCCTCTGATTCAGTCGGGAGTGCTTGTGAAGTGCTTCCCATATCTATATCTGTATCAAAAGGTGAGGATTGAACTTTCTCCCGTTCCGTCTCCTCAGTAGTGGATAAAGCTATCTGGTCAGCTGTCTCTGTGAAGGCGTTGTCAGTGTTGAAGTCGACAGTTGTCTGTTCTGACACAGCCTCTTGATAAGTCCTTATTTCAGGTTTAAGTAGTTCCTGAACCGGTTGCTCCAGTTCGTCGAAATCGTCATCGATAGGGTCGCTATTCAGTTGCTCGGTTAGTCGCTCGTCCTGGTCGGGTGTTGTGTAACGCTTATCGAAACCGCGATGGCTGCGCTGTGGGGGAGCAAACGCTGGAACCTCTATTTGATCAAATAGAGGGTCTCTGTTGAGAAGATCTTTAGGGCTTTGAGTTAGCTCTTCCAGTGGAGTGATGAGGTCATCGCAACGATATACCTCAGCGTTAAATACTTCTAAACATGAGCCACAACGAACCTTGCCATTGGCAATTTTTAACTGCCCCTGAGTTACCTGAAACCTTGTGGTACAGGCGGGGCATTCGGTGATGATATTATGGCCCATGATCGAGTGTTTCTAACGCTTCAAGCCGGTCACGCGGATCCAGCCTTCTTTCTCCGCAACTGCATCCAGCTCAAAATCGCTACCGTAAGCTTCCCGGATCTCAGTTTCTTGCTCACTCAATAAGCCTGAAAGGATTAGTTGGCCTCCAGTTTTACAGAGTGAGGTGAGGGTGGGAGCTAACTGAACTAAAGGTCCTGCAAGTATGTTGGCAACAACCAGATCTGCTGGTTCCTTTGGTGCTTTTTCTGGGAAATATACCTTCAGGCTCTCTGTGGGTAACTGGTTTCGTTGTAGATTATCTAAACTGGCATCCAGTGCCTGAGGATCTATATCGACGGCAGTTACATGTTCTGCGCCCAGAAGTATCGTTGCAATGCCAAGAATGCCTGAGCCACAGCCGTAGTCGACGACCTGTTTTCCATCGAGGGTCAGCTGATCAAGAAACTCCAGACAAAGCGCCGTGGTTGGGTGCGTCCCGGTGCCAAATGCCAGACCTGGATCGAGCATCAGGTTTACTGCATCAGGTTCGGGCACCTCTTTCCAACTTGGGCAGACCCATAAGCGATTACCGAACTTCATCGGATGATAGTTATCCATCCATTCTCTTTCCCAGTCTTTGTCTTCGAGAATTTCAGTTTTCATATTCGGAAAAGGGATGTTTGGAAATAACTGTAGATGAGACTCTTTAAGAAATAGCTCTGTTGCTGCAAGGTCGTGATCTGCGGAAAACAGACCGGTCAGTACAGTGTTGCTCCACAGGGGGGTAGTACCCAGATCCGGCTCGAAGATAGGCTGATCTTCTTTGTCCTGCAAGGTGACGGCTGCACATCCTGCAGCGAGTAGCAGATCTTCATATTGATCTGCATTATCAGGCAGGACATCCAGTTTTATCTGTAACCAGGGCATGCGGTATTCCTTATAACCAACGATATATAGTCTTTATAGCAAGAGCGACAAACGAAAAAAAGCCTCCAGAGGAGGCTTTTTCGTGGTTAGAATCGGTTCAGACTCAATCCAGTCCCAGCTTCTTTTCGAGATAGTGGATGTTAACACCACCTTCGGCGAAGTTAGCGTCTCGTACGATTTCTTGATGCAGAGGGATATTGCAACGAATACCGTCGATTACCATCTCATCCAGAGCGATTTCCATTCTGCGAAGAGCGGTTGCCCGGTCTTCACCATAGGTGATCAGTTTAGCGATCAGTGAATCGTAATGAGGGGGTACGGTATAGCCGTTATACAGATGAGAATCTACCCGGACACCGATGCCACCTGGAGTATGGAAATGAGTAACAGTACCTGGACAAGGTAGGAAGGTTTTTGGATCTTCAGCGTTGATACGACACTCAATTGAGTGTCCCAGCAATTTGATATCTTCCTGTTTGAAGCTCAGAGGCATACCGGACGCGATACGCAGCTGTTCCTTGACGATATCAACACCGGTAACCATCTCAGATACAGGATGCTCTACCTGAACCCGGGTGTTCATTTCGATAAAGTAGAAACCACCATTTTCATAGAGGAATTCAAAGGTGCCGGCGCCGCGATAATTGATCTCAATACAAGCATCGACACAGCTTTTTAGTACCTGTGCGCGAGCTTCTGGATCTAGCATAGGTGCAGGAGCTTCTTCCACAACCTTCTGATGGCGTCGCTGCATTGAACAGTCTCGGTCATACAGATGGACTGCGTTACCCTGACCATCGGACAGAATCTGAACCTCAACGTGGCGAGGGTTTTCCAGGAATTTCTCCATGTAAACCGTGTCATCGCCAAATGATGCTTTTGCTTCAGCCTTGGTAACATATACGGAGTTCAAGAGGCTAGCTTCGCTATGAACCACTCGCATACCACGACCACCGCCGCCGGCTGCCGCTTTAATGATAACCGGATAACCGATTTTACGAGCGATCTCGATAACTTTGTTGCCATCTTCTGGTAGTTCGCCGTCAGAACCTGGAACGGTTGGTACGCCAGCACGTTGCATCGCTGCAATGGCTGCAACCTTATCGCCCATAATGCGGATTGTTTCGGCTTTAGGACCGATGAAGGCAAAGCCGCTTTGCTCAACCCGTTCTGCAAAATCAGCATTTTCAGCGAGGAAACCGTAGCCTGGGTGGATACCCATAGCGTCGGTTACTTCGGCAGCAGCAATAATGGCAGGAATGCTCAGGTAACTTTGAGCAGATGACGCTGGGCCAATACATACTGCTTCGTCTGCAAGACGAACATGCATCAGGTCACGATCCGCAGTCGAGTGGATTGCAACGGTCTTGATGCCGAGTTCCTTGCAGGCCCGGAGGATACGCAGAGCGATCTCACCCCGGTTGGCAATAACAACTTTTTCTAGCATGTTGTGAACCTGTCAGATGAATAACTTAAACGATAATTACCAGCGGCTGATCAAATTCAACCGGCTGGCCATCTTCTACCAGAATTGCTTCGACAACACCGGCCTTGTCAGAATCAATCTGGTTCATCATCTTCATCGCTTCTACGATGCAGATAGGATCGCCAACTTTAACAGACTGTCCTACTTCAACAAAAGATGAGGAGGTTGGAGATGGAGAGCGATAGAAGGTTCCAACCATCGGTGACAGTACGGCATTGTCATTGGAAACCGGAGCGGCAACTGCTGCAACCGGAGCCGCTACGGGTGCAGCGATCGGAGCTGCAACTGCTACAGGAGCAGGTGCTGCAACAACGTTGGAACCACGGCTGATGCGAACAGACTCTTCGCCTTCGTGGATCTCAATCTCGTTAATGTTGGATTCTTCCAACAGTTCAATCAATTTTTTTACTTTGCGAATATCCATACTAATGAAATTCTCTATCAATTCAGATGTTAAAGTTTTTCAACCCGGCTGAACGCGGATTGTAATGCAAATTCATAACCCTGGACGCCCAGACCACAGATTACGCCCACTGCCACATCCGAAAGAAAGGAATGATGGCGGAACGACTCGCGAGCGTGCACATTGGAGATATGGATCTCTATAAAAGGGATCGAAACCCCCAGTAGTGCGTCACGCAACGCGACACTGGTGTGAGTATATGCGGCTGGATTGATCAGGATGAAATCAACCTGTTCGTCTCGGGCTTGATGTATCCGCTCGATCAGAACATGTTCTGCATTAGATTGCAGGCTTTCAAACTGGTGTCCGGCGTGTAGTGCGAGGGTCGTGAGGCGCAGGTTAATATCCTGTAACGTATCGGCACCATAAACCTCAGGCTCGCGAGTACCGAGCAAATTCAGGTTTGGACCGTTAAGAAGCAGTATTTTAGCCATTAATTAGCCTCATATGACGCAAGATCGCGACCAATGGGTATAAAGACTCGCTAGTTTGCCGGAAAAGGCAAACTGTGTAAATAACTTTACTACTTATTGTGTTTTATCAGCCGTTTTACCGACGTTCTGGATAGTTTCTGATCAGACTTTAGCTTAACTTTATCAAATCTTAAGTCTTTATATACTGTAAATAGGTAAGAGATGGTTGTTTCAACCGGTATCAGAGCTTAAGTCATAGTATAGTGATTAATTATTTACACTGGCCTGGCATTGACCCGCTCTGACAAATCGGACATATTGCGGTGCAATAAGGGCTTTATTGTTAAAGGAAATTCCATGGAAATGTTACAGCGGTTGTGGTTAAGATTTTGGGACAGCCTGTCTGGTATCAAGCTTATGGGGCCGATAGGTATTGTTATAGGGCTCTATCTGCTTGTGAGTCTGGTGTTAGGTATATGGTGGAGTCAGGAACCTGACCCGTTTGACGTTCAGCCGGTGGTTATTCAAACTGCTGAAGGTGCCGAAAAGCCAGTTGTTGGTTCGGCAACGGTCTTAACGCTGATTAAAATCACCGATACATTGTTGCAAAAATCGGGTGGTTATCTCTCCAATGATCGAACCCCGCCAGGCATATGGCTCGATAATATTCCTAACTGGGAGTTTGGTGTTCTGGTGCAGACGCGGGATATGTCCCGGGCGATGCGTAAAGATTTTAGCCGTTCTCAGTCGCAGTCCACGGAAGATGTCGATCTAAAAGAAGCCGAGCCGTTAATGCATTTTGACAATAACAGTTGGCTGCTGCCTTCCAGTGAGGGGGAGTATAAAAAAGGTCTTAAATATCTGCGTGCTTATGAAGCTCGTCTGACTGACCCTCAGCAGCAGAATGCACAATTCTATGCCCGGGCGGATAATCTGCGTGGTTGGCTGGCGGATGTTTCTACCCGACTTGGTAGTTTATCTCAGCGGCTAAGTGCGAGTGTTGGTCAGAAGCGTGTGAATACTGATCTTGCCGGTGAAGCCGACGCCCGACAGTCAACCAGTAATGCCGGGGAACTTGAAGTTAAAACAGGGTGGATGGAGATTGACGATGTATTCTACGAAGCCCGTGGAACAGCTTGGGCGCTGATCCACCTGTTACAGGCCGTAGAGGTGGATTTTTCTGATGCGCTCGAAAAGAAAAATGCGTTGATCAGTCTGCGTCAGATTATCCGTGAATTGGAGGCGACTCAGGGCACCGTTTGGAGCCCGATGATTATGAACGGTAATGAGTTTGGATTATTAGCTAACCATTCATTGGTGATGGCTTCCTATATATCCCGGGCTAACGCTGCCATTATTGATCTACGGACGTTACTTGAGCAGGGTTAAGTTGAGAGATAAACGGGTCTTTAAAATAAGGGAAAAGGTATGATTCGGGTTGTCTTTAATCAGAAGGGTGGGGTCGGTAAATCCAGTATTAGCACTAACCTAGCGGCAATCACTGCTAGCAAAGGTAAGCGGACATTAGTAGTGGACCTGGATCCGCAATGTAATACCAGTCATTACCTATTGGGCGAGCAGGTGAATGAAACGGTAGGTGATATTAAAGACTTTTTTGAGCAGACTCTGAGCTTTCAGGTACGGCCAAAAGATATTACGGACTTTATCCACCCCACTGCTTATGAAAATCTGGATCTGCTTCCTTCGAATCCTGAGCTGGGCGACCTGCATGCGAAATTGGAAGCTAAGCATAAGATCTATAAGCTGCGTGATGCGCTGCTTAATATGGAGCAGTACGACGCTATCTATATCGATACGCCGCCAGCATTTAACTTTTATACCTTGTCTGCGCTTTGCACTGCGGATAGCTGTCTAATCCCCTTCGACTGTGATGAGTTCTCTCGTCAGGCGCTTTATAGTCTGATGTATAACATTCAGGAGACTCAGGAGGATCATAATGATCGACTGAAAATCGAAGGTATCGTCGTTAATCAGTTCCAGGCCCGGGCTAATGCATCGAGAAGTATTGTTGAGACCCTTAAAGATGATGACCTTCCGGTATTGGAGTCAAAAATATCTTCTTCTGTGAAGATGAAAGAATCCCATAACGAGTGTATGCCTTTGATCTACTTTGCACCGAAGCATAAGCTTACGCAGGAGTTTCTGGCGCTTTATGATGAGTTGAATGGTTAGACGAAACGATCTGGCTTGTGTGAAGAGGTCATGAAATTTTGTGGCCTGGTTGTTGCTCGAAAAAGAAACGCACCTTAGGTGCGTTTTTTTATGATACAGACCTAAGACTTTCTGCTTAGGTCGGGGTATGATATTTCAAATTTTTGGGCTGAATCTGGTGTTGTGTCCAGTTGATGCTTCTGTTTTTCGTCGCTTTGAAGAGGGGCTTCAGTATGCGTGTTCACGAGATTAACCATCCTTTGGTAAAACATAAAATTAGTCTGATGCGGGCAGCTGACATCAGTACCCGTGCCTTCCGTCAGTTAGCAGCAGAGGTGGGTGCTCTGCTGACCTATGAAGCGACTAAAGATCTGGCCACTGAAACCTATCAGTTTGAGGGTTGGTGCGGTGAAATGACCGGCGAACAGATCAAAGGAAAAAAAGTCACTGTGGTGCCCATTCTGCGGGCGGGGATTGGCATGCTGGATGGTGTTCTTGATCTGATTCCCAGCGCTAAAATCAGTGTGGTTGGTTTGTATCGGGATGAGGAAACGCTTCAGCCGGTTACCTATTTTGAGCGACTCACCAGTGATATGGAAGAGCGTATGGCGCTGGTGATTGATCCGATGCTGGCCACCGGTGGTTCAATGAATGCGACTATCGATATGTTGAAAAAAGCTGGCTGCACAGAGATTAAAGCACTGGTGTTGGTGGCTGCTCCTGAAGGTATCAAGGCGGTGAATGAGGCTCACCCGGATGTAGAGTTATATACGGCGGCGGTGGATAGTCATCTCAACGAAAACGGATATATTATTCCGGGTTTGGGTGATGCCGGCGATAAAATCTTTGGTACTAAATAAAGGGCAGTTCCGATGACTCATAATATTGAAGATAGCTTGGACGGTAGTGAACCACTGTGGCGGACGGTGTTAGCCGGTTCTCAAATGCTGTTCGTTGCATTTGGTGCGTTGGTACTGATGCCGCTACTGACCGGTATGGACCCGAGTGTTGCGCTATTTACCGCAGGCTTTGGTACGCTCCTGTTTCAATTTGTGACAAAGCGTCAGGTGCCTGTTTTTCTGGCTTCTTCGTTTGTTTTTATCGCGCCGATTATCTACAGCACTCAAACCTGGGGAATGCCTGCTACATTAGGAGCGCTGTTCTTTGCTGGCCTGATGTATATGTTGTTGGCTCTGGCGGTTAAGGTTCGCGGCGTTGGTTTTTTACACCGATTGTTGCCGCCAGTAGTAGTTGGTCCGGTGATCATGGTTATTGGTCTTGGTCTGGCGCCTATTGCTGTAAATATGGCGATGGGCAAGGCCGGGGATGGCAGTATCGTGCTGTTTCCCTACATCGATTCGATGATTGTATCGATGTCGGCGTTGGGAACAACCTTGTTAGTGGCTACTTTTGGCAAGGGCGTGTTTCGTCTATTGCCGATTTTGGCTGGCGTGGTTGTGGGTTATCTGGTGGCTAACTTTTTTGGCATGGTCAATTATCAAGTCGTTTCTGATGCTGCTTTTATAGCGGTGCCTGCTTTTGTTTTGCCAGAGCTTAACTGGCAGGCGATTCTGTTTATGATCCCGGTGGCTATCGCGCCTGCGATTGAGCATGTAGGGGATGTTCTGGCTATCGGTCATGTTACCGGTAAAGACTATATCAAGAAGCCTGGCCTGCACCGTACTTTGTTTGGTGATGGTTTGGCTACTTCTGCTGCGGCTCTGTTTGGTGGCCCGCCTAATACAACTTACTCTGAGGTCACCGGTGCGGTGATGCTGACTCGCTCATTTAATCCGATGATCATGATCTGGGCGGCGGTCTTTGCGATTCTGATGGCATTTGTTGCTAAGTTTGGTGTGCTGCTGCAGACGATTCCAGGGCCTGTTATGGGTGGTATCTTGATTCTATTGTTTGGTTCAATAGCCGCTGTAGGTTTGAATACCTTGATTAAAGCTCAGGTCGATCTGGCTGAGCAACGAAACCTGGTGATTGTTGCTACTACACTGGTATTTGGTATCGGTGGGATGGTTATCGGTCAGGGTGAGTTCAGTATGCAAGGTGTCAGCTTGTGCGGTATTGTCGCTATCATCTTAAATCTGGTTTTACCGATGAATAAACCGCCAGCAGATGATCTGCATGAAGAGCAAGAAGTGGTTGATGACTTGGTGGATCATGCCAGTAATTAAAAAGCAGTAATGAAAACAAAGCCTGCGCTTAGTGCCGGGCTTTGTGTTTAAAATTAGAACTGGCTTTGGCCGGTTTTTTTGTATCCGGCTCGGGCGTAAGGGTATACCCGTATTTGCTGTTGCATTCACATAGGAGTGATGGAACACTGTTGCCTATTTTGAAGAGGATAAGCTGATATGGCGATTAACTGTTTTGGTGTGGTGGGTGCAGGTCAAATGGGTGGTGGTATTGCTCAGGTTGCAGCATGCTCTGGTTTTGATGTTGTACTTTTTGATCTCAATGATGCGGCGTTATCGCGTGGAGTGGGGGCGATTAGTGCCAGCCTGGCACGGATGGTGAAGAAAGAAAAACTGACCCAGGACGAAATGAATAAGGCCTTAGCCCGGATAAAGCAAACCACCGATATGGCCGATATGGCTCCTGTCGATATTGTGGTTGAGGCGGCCAGTGAAGATGAAGAAATTAAAAAGAGTATCTTCCGGCAGTTGGATGAGGTTTGTCAGCCAAATGCAATTCTTGCGACTAATACATCATCAATTTCTATTACCCGCTTAGCAGCGGTCACATCCCGTCCGGGACAGGTGATCGGAATGCACTTTATGAATCCAGTGCCGATGATGCAGCTGGTAGAAATTATCCGTGCACTGCAGACAGATGAGGAGGTCTTCAATACTGTTAAGCAGTTGTCACTAAATATGAGTAAAGTCCCGGTAGACGTGAAAGATGCGCCGGGCTTTGTTTCTAACCGAATCCTCATGCCGATGATCAACGAAGCGGTCTTCTGTCGCTATGAAAATCTGGCGTCTGCTGAAGAGATAGACACTGTGATGAAGCTGGGGATGAGCCACCCGATGGGACCGCTGGCGCTGGCGGATCTGATCGGTCTGGATACCTGTCTGAGTATTATGGAAGTGCTCTACGAAAACTTTAAAGACTCTAAGTATCGACCTTGTCCGTTGCTGGTACAGATGGTAGATGCGGGTTATCTGGGACGTAAAAGTGGTAGGGGCTTTTATCACTACGAGTGATTTTAAATATAAATATACAGCCCCGTGAAGGGGCTGGTTTTCAGATAGGTGTCTCTCTGTTTACTTAGCGAAGGTCCTTCTTATCTTCTCTTGGTCTATTTGCTTGGCGTATTGTGTAATTGCTGCCTTGACTGCTTGGTTGGTCATCAGTTCCTGCATCGCTACTTTACCCACAAACTCGAAGGCTTTTTTTATTGCTTGAGGATCTGATTGTTGGGCTGTTTTGACTTCGTTTGTACAGTCTTCAACAAATAACCGAGTTATTAATGCCGCCACAAAGCTATCTGATGCTGATATGTCTTCAGCAGAAATGTTCGCGTAGGGCTGTAATTCCGGGTGGGAAGTCATAGAAAAAAACATCCACTTAGCCAATGATTTTTTCTCCTTCCCGTTTAGAGAGTCAACGAAACAGGTGCCAAGATTTTCAGCATTGGCATTTGCTGGAATCAAAAAAAACATAGAGCAACAGAGCGTTAAGAGGAGGGTAAGTATTCTACTTTTCAATGTAAAAACTCCTGCTTTTATGAATCTAAAAGCGTGTAGTAAAAACCTGAGATTCAGAAACTGAAAATAAAGAAGGTTTGCCTGATTTTTGAGTTAAACCTCTCCAAGACTCAGCATACCTGCTCAAACTTTATTTAGAAAGGTAGCGGATTCCGTTTTCCAACCCCTCCAGTGTCAGAGGATACATCTTGTTATCCATAATGCTTTTTATCATCTGGGTGCTGGCGGTATAGTCCCAGTATCCGTGGTGACTGGGGTTTAGCCAGATCGCTTTATCCCAGGTGTCCAGTATTCGTCTCATCCAGACTTCTCCGCTTTCGGGGTTGCGGTGTTCAACACTGCCATAGCGCTCTGTTACTTCGTAGGGAGCCATAGAGGCATCACCAACGAAGATGATGCGGTAATCCCGGCCGTAGGTATGTAGCAGATCCACGGTGTCGATATGTTCGTTCCAGCGGCGCTTGTTATCTTTCCATACCCGCTCGTAGACGCAGTTATGGAAGTAGAAGTATTCAAGATGCTTGAACTCAGTCCGAGCGGCGGAGAATATCTGTTCACACTGTTTGATATAGGGGTCCATCGATCCGCCGACATCGAAGAACAGAAGTACCTTGGCGGCGTTGTGACGCTCTGGCACCATCTTCAAGTCCAGCAGGCCGGCATTATTGGCGGTGGAGCGGATGGTATCATCCAGATCCAGCTCTTCGGCGGCGCCGGTACGGGCAAACTTACGTAGTTTACGCAGGGCTACTTTGAGGTTGCGGGTGCCTAATTCGACTTTGTCATCCAGGTCGCGGAACTGGCGTTTCTCCCATACCTTTACTGCTCTTTTGTGTTTGCTTTCCCCACCGATGCGAACCCCTTCAGGATTGTAGCCGCTGTGGCCAAACGGTGAGGTGCCTCCGGTGCCTATCCATTTACTGCCGCCAGCATGACGCTCTTTCTGTTCTTCAAAGCGCTGCGCCAGTGTCTCCATCAGCTTATCCAGACCGCCCAGTTTTTCTATCTCGGCTTTGTCTTCGTCGCTAAGATTGCGGATGAAATCAGATTCTAGCCATTGCTCAGGAATCAAGTTGTCAAAAGGATCAGGCAGCTCTGCCAGGCCTTTAAAGTAGTGGCCAAAGGCGAGATCGAAGCGGTCGAAATATTTTTCATCTTTAACCAGGCAGGTGCGAGCCAGGAGATAGAAATCATCCCAGGAGGCAAACGCCAGATGTTTTTCCAGTGCTTCCAGCAGGGTTAGAAGCTCTTTAATCGAGACCGGTACCTGAGCCTTGCGCAGGATGTAAAAGAAGTCGACTAGCATGGGCTGACCCGTTTAACGTTGTTCACGGCGGGCCATAAAGGCCAGTCGCTGCAACATATGTACATCCTGCTCGTTTTTCAGCAGAGCTCCATACAAAGGAGGAATCGCATCACTGCTATCCCGGTTCTGCAGCAGATCGACCGGGATGTTATCGGCCAGTAGCAGTTTCAGCCAGTCGATTAGCTCAGAGGTGGAAGGCTTCTTCTTCAGACCGTTGATTTCGCGAACCTGGAAGAATATCTCCAGCGCTTCGTTAACCAGGTTTTTCTGAATATCGGGAAAGTGGACATCCACAATCTGCTTCATGGTTTCGGCACTGGGGAAGTTTATATAATGGAAGAAGCAGCGGCGCAGGAAAGCATCTGGCAGCTCTTTTTCATTATTACTGGTAATGATAATGATCGGGCGGTGTTTAGCGACCACTCTCTGGCTGGTTTCGTAGACGCTGAATTCCATCTTATCGAGTTCGACCAGTAGATCGTTGGGGAACTCGATATCCGCTTTATCGATCTCGTCGATCAGCAAAACTACCTGCTCATCAGCATCGAAGGCTTCCCATAACATCCCTTTGCGGATGTAGTTTGAAATGTCATGCACTCGATCATCACCGAGTTGAGAGTCTCTAAGTCTTGAGACTGCATCATATTCGTACAGACCCTGCTGAGCTTTAGTGGTCGATTTAATATGCCAGCGCAACAGTTTCATACCGAAGGCCGTAGAAACTTCTTCAGCCAGCATGGTTTTGCCGGTACCTGGTTCGCCTTTGATCAGCAGGGGGCGTTGCAGGGTGGCTGCGGCGTTTACTGCCATTCGCAAATCATCGGTGGCGACGTAGCGCTCGGTACCTTCAAACTTCATCTGACTAACCTCTGAAGAAACTGTTAACAAAGAAGGTTATCTTAGCAGAAAAGAGCGATTGAAATAGGGTTAAGAAATTGACCTAATCGGACATTATTCGGTCGGTATGGCTTTTATGGCAGGCGGACCTCAGTGTTGCTCTTGTGAACTAATGTCATGGCGATTAGTACTAGAAAAACACCGGGTAGCAGCTGCCACTGGAAGTCGCCCGTGCCGATAACAAAATTCAGTGTTACAACAAAAATCGGCGTAAGGAAGCTATAGGATGCCACCTGTGTTGGTCCAAGTCTCAGGGTGCCAAGCTGCAGTAGAAAGAAGGTGATTAAGGTGGTGAAAATAGATAGATATGCAATACCAACATAAACTTCGATACTGACATCGGCCCATACTTGCGTTTCGAGTGCTGGCAGGGCCAGAATCAGAAGCCAAGCACTGCCAATACAGATCACCCAGAAGGTCATCACTTCCATGGGCTCGCCAGAGTAAAGCTTCTTGATCAGGGGGTTGTAGGCACCCATAAACAGGCAGCCGATCATAAACAGGGCGTCGCCATAATTTAGCTTCATCTGTAGCAGTCCATCGATATCACCGCGGAAGATAATCCATAGCGCGCCCAAGGTGCCTAATAGAAGGCCCAATGCTCGACGCTTGCTGGTCCTTTCCTGATTGATTAACAGTACGTAGAGCGCAGTGATGGCCGGTACAGTGGTATAGATAGTGCTGGTGTTGAGGGCGCTGGTGTATCTCAGTCCTTCAAACATGCACCAGAAAAAGACCACTAAGGGAATGCTGAGCAGGGTATAGGCCAATAGCTTTTTCTGACTTGGCAAATGAAAGCCGTTCTTAATAAATACATAGGGGGCGAAGCACAGTGCTGCCAGTACAAAACGAATAAACACCAGTAATTCTGGCGGCAATCCAGTGGTAATCATCTTGCCAACCGGGAATGAACTGGCAACAAGCGCGACCATCAACAACATCAGCGTATGTACTAGGGTGTTTGAGGGGCTGGTAATGTTCATTAATCTTTCTCAGGTGAATTTAGCTCGTATTAAACGGGGCGTCTTTTTCTAGGGGTAAGGTTGGATGGATGAATCTATGGGGATGAGCTTATCTTGTTTCTAGATGATTGATAATCTATGTATTATGGTATTCATTGTTGAGCAAAAGTTTACAGTAAATAGGTTGTATAGGTATGTTATATGAGTAGCTTGTATGGATAGCTTTGGTGCGATTCCGGTATTTGTCGCGGTGGTTGAGTCCGGTGGCTTTTCTCCGGCTGCCCGCTTTCTGGGGATATCTAAGTCTGCGGTCAGTAAGCGGATAACCCAACTGGAACAACAGTTGGGCGTAAAATTACTGCATCGGACTACCCGTAAGCTCAGTTTGACTGAAGCGGGCGAGCACTATTTTGAGCATGCGCTAAAGGCGAACCGGGCCGCCAGGGATGCCGAAGATGCTGTGGCTCAACTTCAAGGCGAGCCACAGGGTCGCTTGCGTATTAACACAGCGATGTCATTTGGTCGTCTGCATGTGGTGCCAATGATACCGGCGTTCTTAAAGCGCTACCCTAAGGTCAGTATCGATCTGGAGCTGGACGACAAAACCGTTGATCTGGTTCAGGGTGGTGTTGATATAGCCATTCGGGGTGGAGCGATGAATGATTCCACTCTTATTGCCCGTAAATTAGTGTCGTTACACAGTGTCTTATGTGTTTCGCAATCCTATTTAAATCAGCACGGCTGCCCGGAACAGCTGGATGACCTGTTGCGGCATAACTGTCTTTCTTTCAGTTACTCTACCGATGCTAAGGGTTGGGGTTTTAGTCGGGGAGGCCTGGCTCAGAATGTGGCGGTATCAGGCAATTATCAGGTGAATAACAGTGAAGCGTTGCTGGATGCCGTGTTACAGGGGGTGGGAATATCGCGTCTGCCAACCTTTGTGGTGGGGCCTTATATTCGTTCGGGTCAGCTTATTCAGTTATTTCCCGAATATCGGATGCCAATGCAAGACATCAGTGCAGTAATGATAGAACGACAGTATATGCCGGCTAAGGTCAGGGCTTTTCTTGATTTTGCCATTGAGTATTTTGGTAGTGATACCCCCTATTGGGAACAGGGAGTTGACATATAAACTGATCCATTGTTGAGATTTAGTTAACAGTGTTGTTGTTTTTATGGTGATTATCATTGATTGGTAAACTATTTAACCTATGCATCCTGGTTTGGTTGTAACGGCGAGCGGATATTTTATTCGGAAGTGTTCAGAGCCCGTTTAAACCATTTTCAAAAGATGACAAGTTAAGGGTTTATTATGGAACTGTTTACTGCAATTGAAACGCGCCGTGCGGTGAAGCATTACTCAAGCTCAGAAGCGGTAAGTGAAGCAGATTTTAAACGTATTATGAAAGCTGTTCTGCTTTCTCCTACCTCATACAATATTCAGCATTGGCGATTTGTTAGGGTGATTGATCCTCAAATACGTGCTCAGATCCAGGATGCTGCCTGGGGTCAGGCACAGGTTACTGAAGCGGCTGAGCTGATTGTTTTATGTGCAGATCCTCAGGCTTGGTTGGATGATCCTCAGCGGTACTGGGCTAATGCCGGTCCTGAGGTTCAGGGGTTGATGTTGCCGATGTTAGAGTCTTTTTACCGGGGTAAGGAACAGTTGCAACGTGATGAAGCGATGCGCTCCAGTGGGATGGCTGCACAAACCATGATGCTGGCAGCTAAAGGGCTTGGCTATGATACTTGCCCAATGATTGGTTTTGATAGTGAGCGGGTCGCCGAGATTATCAACCTGCCTTCGGGGCATGTGATCAGCATGATCATTACGTTGGGAAGGGCGGCTAAGCCTGCTAATCAAAGGGCGGGCCAGCTGCCTCTGAGTGAAGTGTTATTAGAGAACCACTTTTGATGGTGTGGTTTGCATTATCGATAACGAAATGACGGAAAAATTTAAAGAGGGTTGTATAAGGCGGCGTAAGCAGCAAAGCCAATCCAGCTTAAGAGCAATAAGATCCAGCTAAGCTTGTTCTCCTGGCCTGAGTTTTCTGTGGCTATCTCGGGCAAGATGTCGATGGTATCGGCTTTTTGCGCTTGCTGTAGTTTACGTTTCTGCTTATCAAGCTCCCGGGTTTTTTCTTTATAGCGCTTCTTATACTCCTCAATCCCTTTTTGAATCCCCTGAGCGATCAGTTTGGTTTGTTCTTTGGACTGCCCGGGGCGTTGAGTTGCTCGGGCAACCTGTAACGCTTCGGTTACCACCTGTTCAGATACTTTTTGTTTCTTAGCCATAGTCACTCCCCCGGTTTGAACTGTATTATCTCACGTTAAGTGATGCTAATGACTGAGAAATAGGAAAGGATATTCAGATGGCTGCTTCAAACCTTCTGGCATTAATTGATGATATAGCAACCCTGTTGGACGACGTTGCCAGTATGACGAAAGTCGCTGCCCGTAAAACAGCTGGGGTGCTGGGTGATGATCTGGCGCTGAATGCGGAGCAAGTGTCCGGTGTCCGTGCCGATCGTGAGCTGCCGGTAGTCTGGGCCGTAGCCAAAGGCTCGCTGGTGAATAAAATGATATTGGTGCCGGGCGCGCTGGCGATCAGTTACTTTATTCCTTGGTTGATTATTCCACTGCTGATGATCGGTGGCTTGTTTCTTTGTTTCGAAGGGTTTGAAAAGGTTTTCCATACCTTTTTTCATTCGGCGGAAGGGGATGAGGTGCATAAAGCTGAATTAAAGAAAGCGGTGGAAGATAGTTCAGTTGATCTGGTGGCGTTTGAGAACCGGAAGATCAAGGGGGCCGTGCGCACCGACTTTATACTTTCCGCCGAGATAATCGTACTGACCCTGGGCACGGTCGCGGGTGCTTCTCTGGCAACACAATTGGGTGTGCTGGTGGGCATTTCCTTAATAGTGACTGTCGGTGTTTATGGTTTGGTGGCAGGCATCGTAAAACTGGACGACCTGGGTCTATATCTGGTGCGTAAACCTGATGCGGCAGACATTACCAAAATCATCGGTCGCGGTATTCTCAAAGCGGCTCCAATGTTAATGAAAGGTCTTTCTATAGTAGGCACCATAGCGATGTTTATGGTTGGTGGCGGTATTTTGGTTCACGGCCTACCATTCCTGCATCACTTTATCGAACAGCTGAATACCGGGCTGAATGAGATTGTTATGGTATTTCTGCCGGTGTTGCTGGAAGCATTGGTTGGAATTGCCGCTGGCGGGGTGGTGTTCCTGGTAATTGGCTTGGGTAAAAAACTGTTTGGAAAAGAGTCTGATATTTGAGTATGCAAAAAAAACCCGCCGAAGCGGGTTTTTTTAAAGACTGCTAAGTAGTTACTTAGCTGCTTCGTAAGCCTTTTGAGACTCGATAATTGCAGCTTTAGCGGCGTCTGCGCCTTCCCAGCCTTCAACTTTAACCCACTTACCTTCTTCCAGACCTTTGTAGTTCTCGAAGAAGTGCTTGATGCGGGCCAGTAGTAGTGGCGGTAAGTCGCCCACGTCCTGAACATCTTTGTAGGCTTTGCTCAGCTTGTCGTGTGGTACTGCAACCAGTTTGGCATCTTCACCGGCTTCGTCGGTCATGTTCAGTACGCCAACTGGACGGCAGCGGATAACAGAGCCGGGAACCACTGGGTAAGGTGTTACAACCAGTACGTCCAGAGCATCGCCATCGTCAGCCAGGGTGTTGTTGATGTAACCGTAGTTGGCAGGGTAGAACATCGGTGCTGCCATAAAACGGTCAACGAAGATTGCATCAGAATCTTTGTCGATCTCATATTTAACCGGATCGCTGTCCGCTGGAATCTCGATGATTACATTGATGTCGTTTGGCAAATCATTGCCAGCAGGGACTTTTTCAAAGCTCATGTATCGCCTTCCTGTCTAAAGTATAGAAATCTGTTTTGAATCCAAAGGCCGCATTATATACGGCCTTTGGTTATAATTTGAATACGACTTAAAGAGCATAAACCGGCAGTAGGTATTAATCTTTAGCGTGATATTTCATCATGGTTTCTACTTCGCCCGTTGAACCAAGGCCGACAGACACCCGTTGATGAATTTTTGTAGGCTCTACATCCATGATGTTGTCGTAACAGGTTGTGCTAAGGCCGCCAGCTTGTTCAATCAGGAAACTCATTGGGTTGCCTTCATACATAAGGCGAAGCTTACCTGGCTTGCTAATATCGCGACTATCCCATGGGTATAAAAAGATACCACCACGGGTCAGAATACGATGTACTTCTGCCACCATTGAAGCGACCCAACGCATGTTATAGCGTTTGCCCAGAGGGCCTTCTTCGCCTTGTAGCAAGTCAGCGACATAGGCCTGCATCTCAGGCTCCCAAAAACGCTGGTTAGACATATTGATGCCAAATTCCTGAGTCTGTTCTGGGATCTGTACATTCTCTTCAGTAAGAATGAAATCACCACCGTGGCTCAGGGTGAACATGTTCACGCCGCTGCCGGTGGTCATAACTAAGACTGCGCAAGGGCCATAGAGTACATAGCCGGATGCTATCTGTTTGCGACCATTCTGCATATAAGCTGCTTCGTCACCACCGTCCATCCCTTCGGGCTTGCTCAGGATAGAGAAAATAGTGCCGACGGATACGTTCACATCGATGTTGGACGATCCGTCCAGCGGATCGAAAGTAACCAGGTATTTGCCCTCAGGGTTACCGCCGACCGGGAAATCTTCCTCTTCGGAAGCGATGCCCGCTACAGTTGGGTTGTCCAGTAGTATTGCTTTGAGAATATCGTTAGATATTACATCCAGCTTTTTCTGGGTTTCCCCCTGAACATTGACGCCCTCTGCAGTGCCTAAAACGCCAGCAAGTGCGCCTTCACGCAGTTTAATGGCGATCTCTTTGCAGGACAGCATAAGGCTGTCAATCAGGTCAATAAGATCATCGGGAGTTTCGTGGTGCTTGAGATACTGGTTCAGCAGTAACATGTGGCCAAAAACCTGTAGGTTTGGGAGGTTTAAAAGTAGCAGTGATTTTACGCTTAATTCTGAGGTAATTACACAGTCGGACTGTCAAAATTGTGTAAAAAAATTGTAATTATTGCGATTGCCCATGCTGATGGTTCAGGTTAATACTCATATCGTCCAGTTGGACGAGAGAGAATGGAGCAACAAAGGGCATTACAGATGTCGGTTAACTGTTATTATAACGACTGATTTTGAGACTCAGAAAACGATTTGGAGAGCCCGTCTGTGCATGTTCATATACTGGGAATTTGTGGCACCTTTATGGGGAGTCTTGCGGTACTTGCGAAGGAATTAGGGCATCAGGTTAGCGGCTCTGATGCTAATGTTTATCCACCGATGAGCACTCAGCTTGAGCAGCAGGGGATTAGTCTGATCGAAGGCTATGATCCATCACAACTCGATCCCGCTCCTGATATGATTATTGTGGGCAATGCAATGACCCGCGGTAATCCCTGTGTTGAGGCGATGCTGGAACGGGGCTTGCCTTATACCTCTGGCCCGCAGTGGTTGTCGGATAATCTTTTGCGCGAAAAATGGGTGTTGGCAGTGGCGGGCACCCATGGAAAAACCACGACCGCGACAATGCTGGCCTGGTTGCTAGAATATTCGGATATGGCGCCGGGTTTTCTTATTGGCGGAGTGCCGAAAAACTTTGATCGTTCTGCCCGGGTGGGTGAAAGCCCGTTTTTTGTTATTGAAGCGGATGAATATGACACCGCTTTTTTTGATAAACGGTCAAAGTTTGTTCACTACCACCCTCGTACGCTGATTCTAAATAACCTTGAGTTTGACCACGGTGATATTTTCGATGATCTGGCGGCTATTCAGCGTCAGTTTCATCATGTTGTAAGAATAGTGCCTGCAAATGGACAGGTTATTATGCCTGCTGGTGTTGTAGCGCTTGACCAGGTGATCGAGCAGGGCTGTTGGACACCCGTGGTAAAAACCTGTGTTGGTAAAGACACTGAGTTGGATGCTACTGCCGAGTGGCAGGCACGATTGCTAAAAGATGATGGATCAGAGTTCGAGGTGTTGCATCAGGGAGAAGTCGTCGGAATCGTTCGCTGGAATATGACCGGGCTACACTCGGTAAACAATGGATTGATGGCGCTGGTAGCTGCCCGTAATGTTGGGGTACAAATTGCCCATGGTATAGAAGGACTGTGTAATTTTGGTGGTGTGAAGCGGCGCATGGAGCTGATAGGTGAGGTTGCGGGTATTCGCGTGTATGACGATTTTGCCCATCACCCGACAGCGATTGAAACGACTTTGCAGGGGATTCGTGCGCAGGTAGGCGATGAAGCGGTATTGGCAGTGATTGAACCCCGTTCAAACACAATGCGGATGGGTATGCACCGCCAAAACCTTGCCAAGTCGGCGAATCGTGCTGATAAAGTATACTGGTATCAGCCCGCAGGGCTTGAATGGTCGCTGCAAGATGTTGTTGATGCTTGCGAGATCCCCGCAGCGTTAGCCCGTGACACGGCTGAGCTTATTCAGAGCCTGGTGGATAATGCGAAACCTGGCAGTCATATTGTAATTATGAGTAATGGCGGTTTTGAGGGGATACATTCCCGTCTGATCGACGCCCTGCAACAGAAATTCAGTAGTTAATGGAGTTTAGCGTGGCAGATTCTTTTAAAGACAGAGTAACTCTGGCGATCACCGGAGCGTCCGGTGCCCAGTACGGATTACGGCTGCTTGAATGCCTGGTAGCCGCTAATTGTCAGGTATTGGTTATGGTTTCCAGAGCCGCTCAGGTGGTTATCGCTACCGAAACTGATGAGGCGCTTCCGGGTGCTGCTAAAGAGCAGGAGGTTTGGTTGACCGAACGTTTTTCTGCTGCCGCTGGACAGATTCGAGTGTTTGGCCGGGAACAGTGGATGGCGCCTGTCGCTTCGGGCTCGGGAGCGCCGAGTAAAATGGTAGTCTGCCCCTGTTCAACCAGTACGCTTTCCTCTATCGCTAATGGTGCTAGTAATAATTTGATTGAGCGGGCAGCGGATGTTGCCCTGAAAGAGCGTCGACAACTTATTCTGGTGCCTCGTGAGGCGCCGTATTCAGAGATTCATCTGGAACATATGTTGAAGCTGACCCGGATGGGAGTTGTCGTGATTCCCGCTAGCCCGGGTTTTTATAACCGCCCTCAATCGGTTGAAGATATGATCGATTTTGTTGTGGCGCGGATTTTGAACCAGTTACAGATCGAACAGAATCTTATGCCGCGTTGGGGTGAGGATAGCCTTTCCTGAGTATTGCGCTTAAAATGCAGCGATTTTTCTCACTGCATTTCTTGCTGTGCTGATACAAACCTGCTTATTTTGACTTACCGGATTAAATAGATGGCCAAAATTCTTGCCCTGGATACATCAACGGACGCCTGCTCAGTGGCGCTTTCTATTGATGGCGAAATTCAGGAAGATTTCCGCATTATTCCCCGCCAACATACCCGTCAACTGTTGCCAATGGTTGATGAAATGCTAACGGCTGCCGGACTCAAAGTGAATCAGCTAGATGCGATAGCTTTTGGTCGTGGGCCAGGCTCGTTTGCCGGTATCCGCATTGCTACGGGTGCTGCACAGGGGCTTGCGTACGCAGCAAATCTGCCGGTTATCCCTGTATCTACACTGTCCGCAATCGCTTTGAAAGCGGCCCGGGAATATAAAGTAGAACGGATCATCAGTACGCTGGATGCACGAATGAATGAGCTATACAGCTGTGCTTATGAGATGCGTGGAGGGTTACCTGTTGCGTTGGTCAAGGAAACCGTAAGCGCGCCGGGGAATATTGTACTGCCTGAGGGGGATGATTGGTTTGCCGCAGGTAAAGGTTGGGTTTATCTCGAGAGTATGTCGGCACAGGTGCAACAAAGTATAAGTACGCCAGTCATGGATATATATCCGGCTGCAGGCGTCATGGCAGAATTGGCCCAAGAGGCTTTTGCTCGCGGTGAAGGGATTTCGGCAGAACTGGCGCAACCGGTTTATCTTCGCGATGAAATCTCCTGGAAGAAGATCAGTGAGCAGAAAAAGAAAGGCCAGTGAATAATTGTCGGTAAAAAGACAGCCAAGTGGCTCAGTCTATAAGCATCGGCAACGTTATTAAATTAAGGAAAAGCGAGAGGGAAAGTTAAACATGGATTGGTTTCAGGTTGTTTTCTTGGCTTTACTGCAGGGGCTGACAGAGTTTTTACCGGTATCAAGTTCGGCGCATCTGATATTGCCCTCTCAGCTATTTGGCTGGACAGATCAGGGGTTAGCTTTCGATGTCGGCGTACATATAGGTTCATTGACCGCGGTGATGATCTACTTTCGCGAGGATATCTGGCGCATGTTAGCCGCCTGGACAGGCAGTCTTGCCGGTCGGGGGCGCAGCACAGACTCGGTGTTGGCCTGGTATGTAATCCTGGCAACGATTCCAGCGGTAGTGGCAGGCTTTATGTTTAATTCCGCCATCGACCATTACGGGCGCAGTATTCTGGTGATCGCAGGTACCACGCTAATCTTTGGCGCACTGCTTTGGTGGGCTGATATCAGTCGGACCGAAGTGCGGCCGCTGGAAAAAATCACCTTTAAAGATGCCGTTATTATCGGTCTGGCTCAGGCGGTTGCCTTGATTCCCGGGACTTCCCGATCAGGTATTACAATTACCGCAGGATTGATGCTGGGTTTAAATCGTCAGTCAGCCGCGCGTTTTTCATTCCTGCTGTCTATTCCGGTTATTCTTGGGGCAGGTTTGCTGAAAGGGTTGGAGTTTTTGGAAACCGGCACGGGTGATCAGTGGACTATGATCGTCAGCGGAACGGTCTTGGCGGCCATTAGTGCCTACTGTTGTATCCATCTTTTTTTGAAATGGCTGGACCGGGTGGGTATGTTGCCATTTGTTATCTACCGTATGCTGTTAGGGTTTGTCCTGCTTGCAGTGTATTTTCTTGCTTAAACATTGATTGGCCTAAGGCTGCCTTTTAAGGAATAATTTTGACTCACGAATCCTCGCTTTCACCCCCCGCAGAAATCGCAGTCTGTTATGCAGATGCCGCTGGTATGGAGGATGCCCGATCGCTGGCGCAGCGATTGGGTTTGCCACTGCTGGATCGTTATGACCTGCGTGACGAACAGTTTGCTCAATTGTTGATCTGTGAATCCGGAACCCGGCGTTTACAGCAGACGGGGCGGAAAGCGCCGGGGCCGGTCCTGGCTGATTTTGTCTCTGGAGCGGTAGCTCATCGGCGTAAGTTTGGTGGCGGTAAAGGGCAGATGATCGCTAAAGCTGTTGGTATTAAAGGCAGTATTCGTCCACGGGTGGCAGATGTTACGGCCGGGCTGGGGAGGGATAGTTTTGTATTGGCTACGCTGGGCTGTGAAGTGCAGATGGTGGAGCGTTCACCGATTATCCATGCGTTATTAGAAAGTGGCTTGCAGCAAGCGCAGAATGATTACGAAGTCGCTGATATTGCTGCACGGATGAGTCTGGTGCATGCAGATAGCATCAACTGGTTGACCTCCCAGCAGGCTGAGCCGCCGCAAGTGGTTTATGTCGATCCGATGTTCCCCCACACCGATAAGTCGGCCTTAGTGAAAAAAGAGATGCGAGTTTTTCGGGATGTAGTCGGTGATGATCATGACTCAGCTGCATTGCTTCAGGCTGCGCTTGATCTGGTGGAGTACAGGGTAGTGGTGAAGCGTCCCCGCAAGGCTCCTGCCATCGAGGGACAGGCGCCGAGTTATCAGTTGAGCGGTAAGTCCAGTCGTTATGATATCTATACTTTGAAAAGTTTGACTTAGAGCGAATGATTTAAAGACAGTTTGTTCCGATACTAATCAATAGTGCGGAGGAGGGGATTCTTCGTCAGGTGCGCTGTTCTGATCCGGAGCGACTTGCTTTAACTGCTGGTGAAGAACTTTAACAATACGCGTAAGGCGCTCAATTTCGACACCTTGTTGGGCCATCTCAGTACTCATTTTATCCAGAGTGTCTTCCTGAAAGGCGACCCGGGTTTCCAGATCTTCCAATTGTTGTTGCTGATTCATAAAACCAATGTTTCCCACAGTTGATTGTGCTTAGTCAGTAAATTAGTCGTAATTATACCCTATTCAAGCGCTGTATCAGAGATTAAGTAGGTAAGCTATTGAAAAAAAAACTAAAAGTCGGTATATAGAATGGTCTGGGTTCTGTTTATCTAGAACGCTGTTTTTTTTAACAACATTAATTAATTAATTATAAGAGATATATATGAGTGTTAATCAACTTATACGTAGTGTAGTTGTCAGTGCACTTGCTACTGCAGTCATCCTTCTTCTTCAGGGGTCGCTGACAGGTGAAGGCGGGTTGCCAGTTTTTGATATTGGCGTTGTATTTGCGGTTGTGCTGATTAGCTGTGTTATTTCAGGTTTGGGCGGTGGTTCCATCAGCGAAGAAGAATCTGATGAAAATGATGACCGCGAATTGGGTACGGTAAAGTGGTTTAATGTTTCAAAAGGATTTGGCTTTATTACCCGTGAAAACGGTGATGATGTGTTCGTTCATTTCCGTAATATCCGAGGCCGTGGACACCGTTCTCTTACAGAAGGGCAGGGCGTTCGGTTTACAGTAAAAGAGAGTGATAAAGGTTTACAGGCAGAAGATGTTTCTGTTGCGCGCACCTGATCAGATCTTTCTATAAAAAAACGGGAGCTTTGGCTCCCGTTTTTTTATGTGTCGGATTTGTCGATAACTGAATTAGATCAGCTGCAGACTAGAACACCGTTGTAGTAACTGGTCCTGGCCACAGTAGCCCGCACAGATAACACTTAACCCTTTAGGGGTTTCAAGTCCAAGGAAGGGATAGCCCTGAATACCCTGATCCTGACAGTAGCTAAGGTCTTCGAACAGTATTTGAGCTGTTTTTTCGCCATACATCTGGTTGGTGAAGCGTTTAGGGCTCAATCCGACCTCTTCAGCCAACTCTGCCAAGACAGAAAGGTCGGATGGGTTACGTGCTTCCCTGTAATAGGCTCGTTGAATCGCTTCAGCCATCAGCATGCCGCTGCCTGTTGAAATTAATTCTGCGCTGATCACTGCGCGGCAGGCGGGGTAAGTAGATCTGCGAGGCTGGCATTTTTGCCAGAACTCATGGTTAAACTGAGCGTCAGTGCGCTCCTCAATATCATGCCAGGTTCGGGCAATGGCTTGTTGTAATTCATCTGGCATCGGCTTATCACTGTCAGGTGCCAGTCCGCCCATATAGCATAGTATTTTAATCCCAGGCTTTAGTCTGCTGATCAACTCCCTTAAATGGGGTTGAAATGCATAACACCAGCTACACATCGGATCCATAACATAAATCAGCGCCATACCCAGCTCCGCATAGAGGTCTCGTTATGTTTTAGTTATATCAGATAAAAGGGACGAATTGATTGAAAAGATTATTTATCAATTGCTTTTGTCAGAGTCTGTCAGTAGTATCCCTGCCACGTTGATGCGGGGTGGAGCAGCCTGGTAGCTCGTCGGGCTCATAACCCGAAGGTCGTCAGTTCAAATCTGGCCCCCGCTACCAACGTAATAATTAAAGGTGTATCGAAAGATATGCCTTTTTTTGTGCCTGAGATAAAGTGAAATTCCTTGGTGAAAAAGGTCAGAAAGCGTCGGG
>NZ_JADGEW010000036.1 GCF_016744155.1 Amphritea sp.
CAGCAGCTATTTGCCGAACTTGGTTACAGTGTAAAACTCCGGGCGGGCTATAACTGGAAACGCTGCCTGCTTGAAGTACAACAAGGCAACGCTGACATTGTGGTCGCCGCCTACCGTATCCCCAGCCGGGAGACCTATCTGCGGTTTAGTAGCCAGCCAGTCATTGCCGACCAGGTTGCCTTGTTTGTTAACCGTAAAAAACCCCTCCCTTTTACAACCCTGGATGATCTGCAGGGCAAAGTCGCCGGTTTACTGCTGGGAGACAGCTTTGGCGAAAAGCTAGATCAGTTCCTGTTACATAACACTCGTATTGAGTACGTTTCACGTAATCGGCAAAACTTTGAAAAGCTAGCCCACCAAAAGATCGATTTCATGCCGATCGGTTTACTTAGTGGTCGCCTGCAAAGTCGAAAGCTAGGCTTTCATGAGCAGGTAATGCCGCTGGATTACCGGGTCAGTACTGAGTTCTATTTTCTTGCGGTGGGCAAAAATAGCGGGTTACAACAGCACCTGCCGTTTATCAATCGTCGTCTACAAGAGATGCATCATAACGGCACTATCAACAGATTAACCGATCAGTATAGCCTGCTGTATCTTGATCAGGCAGCAGCGGAGCCCCCTCAATGATTCAACCCAAAGGCCTGCTGCAGAAAATAGCCCGTTACTCCAGTGAACACCCGCTGGGATACCGAATTATGCTATATGTCTGTAGCTGTAGTTTCCTGTTTATCCTGTTTTCCACCGCCCTGCAGCTAACCTTAGATTACCGCCGGGAGTTCCGGGCAATTGACCAACAGGTACAACTAATTCGCAGTAGCTACCTTGCCAGTCTGGCCAAAAGCCTTTGGGATGTAGATCAGGCTCAAATCGCACTGCAACTCAAAGGGATTCATAACCTACCGGATGTCAGCTATCTGGTACTTAAAAATACCGATACCGGTGAGTCTGCTGTTGAAGGTCAGCTAAATGCCTCTCCAGATAGCCCTCTTCAGACCCAAAGCTTTGATCTGATTCACAGGACGCCGGAACAGCAACGAAAACTGGGTCAGCTTGAAGTCAGCTTCGACTTGAAACCAGTCTATAAACGTATCTGGAGCCGGGGCTTTAGCATTCTGCTGACCCAAACACTGCTGGTTGTGTTGATCGTACTGGTCATACTGATCATCTTTCACCGCCAGATCACCCGTCATCTGGAAGCGATGGCCAACTACAGCCGGGACATCGGTGCCGGACAGCTGGAACATAGCCTGACCCTGAACCGTCAACCGCCGAAGAGTAGTGATGAACTGGATCAACTGGTCACCGCACTGAATGATATGCGCCAGTCAATTCGCCAGGAAATCAGCCGCCGAGAACAGGAACAAGAAGAGCTTCGCTATAACCGAGATCAGCTGCAAACGATGGTGGAACGTCGCACTGCCAGCCTGTTGCAAGCCAAAGATGCAGCGGAAGAAGCCAGTAACGCTAAGTCCCGCTTCCTCTCTACCATGAGCCACGAGATCCGTACCCCCATGAACGGCATGCTGGGGATGATTCAACTGTTAGAAAGCTCACAACTGGATAAGCGTCAGCGACAGCATATCCAGGTACTACATGATGCAACGAATGCCCTGCTGGAAACCTTCAATAATGTACTCGAGTATGGCCGGCTGGTTGAAGGTGCCTACAGCATTAGTCCGACCCCCTTTTCACTTAAAAACTTACTCCATAACCTCACAGCCCTGTTAACACCCGAAGCTAACCGCAAACAACTCAACCTACAACTTCAATACGCTGATGACGTTGCCGATCTGTTTCATACGGAAGAAAGCAGCCTACGCCAGATCATCACTAACCTTTTGAGTAATGCGATAAAATTTACCGATCAGGGCGATGTGATTCTGACCGTAGAATTACTGACCCAGGAGCCGGGCAAACAAGGCCTCAGATTCAGTATCCGCGACTCAGGTATAGGTATTGAACCGGAACTACAACAGCATATTTTTGACCGGTTTACCCAGGCGGATGAAACCATTACCCGCCGTTTCGGTGGTACCGGTCTGGGACTGGCTATCTGTAAAGAGCTGGCTGAGCACCTGGGAGGACAGATCGGTGTCACCAGCAGTTCCGGCAATGGCAGTACCTTCTGGCTTGAATTAAACCTGCCTCTAGCAGACCCTGCTCCAGCCTCAGACAAAGTCGAACCTTCTCTAGCGCCCAGCACATGTCAACGGATCCTGTTAGTCGAAGATGTCGAGATTAATCAACAGGTCGTACTTGGGTTATTGGAAGAGCACCATCACCAGGTCACTATTGCTGGCGATGGCATCAAAGCGCTGGAGCTGGGCCGGAACCAACAGTTCGACCTTATTCTCATGGATATGCACCTACCGGGATTAAGCGGACTGGAAGTCAGCGCACGCCTTAACAACGACCCTGATTGTATTAATTACAACACTCGTATAGTCGCCTTAACCGCCAGCGTAAGACCGGAAGATATACACAGTTACCTTGAAGCGGGCATCAGCAGTGTAATTGCCAAACCTGTGCATAAAGAACAATTGTTACAAGCGATTTCCGGAGTTTTCAGTATGGTTCAGCCCGATCTATCGTCGGAACCCGGTGACACGCAGCACCCCCTCTTGGATCAGGCTGTGATCCGGGTTCATCAACAGATGCTAGGGTCAGAAAAACTCGCCACACTGATGCAGGGGTTCTGTAAAGTCTACAATGAACTCTGGCCAACTTTACAACAAAGCATCCAGGCGGCGGATGACTATGAAATTTCGCAACAGGCACACAAACTAGCAGGCGCCTGCGATACTATCGGCTTTACTCAGGCCAGCTACCTACTGCGCCAGCTTGAACAACAGGCTGATAACAGTGAAACCGCACAGCACCATTTCCTCAGTAAACTTCACCAGGTAATGGACGAAACAGTCGAGCTTGCCATTAACTGGAAAATTTGAATACTGGAAGATCTAAATAAAGCTCTTATTATAGATCTCATGGGCAACTTAGAGCTAAACTGTATATATATCTGTAACGGAACCCACTGATGAAAACAATCACCCGTCAGCAGTTGCTAAGCCAGCATAGCCTGCACTCATTTACGGATGCGTCTATATTTGGCGCGCTACCAGAAGTTGCCATCAACTGGTTACTCGAACAGGGTGAACTGCGGGAATATAACCAGGGTGAGCTGTTGTTTGACCGGCTTCAGCCGGGCGACAGTTTCCACGTAATCCTGATCGGGCAGGTAAAATACTACAAGTATCACGATGGGCGTTATGCCTATATTCGGGATTTCATGCAGGGTGAACAGATAGGCTTTGTCAGCCTGATCGCGTTGCATGACCGAGCTGGCCGGGCTGAAGCCGCCAAAAACACGACCTCACTGGAAATTAACAGTCAGGTTTATCATGATTTTCATCAACAGCACCCCCTTGAATTCGGCATTCTGATGATGAACCTGGCCCGGGAAATGGCTAGAACCCTGCGTAGCGTCAATAACATTATCGTCTCACAGTCCTAACCCGCTTCAGACCTAACCACCCATCACTTCACTATGACCCTAGCCTAAATCCAGAACTTATTATCATAGGAAAACTCCACCACTCCTAGGGTTTACAAAGCTCGCTTCAATCATCATGCCCACCCGTCGTTTACGCATAAAAAAAGGCCCTATGGTTTTACCTTAGGGCCTTTTGTTAGTCTCAGCAGCTACTAGTGTCTAATCACCCTAGTTAACCGAAGAACATTGTTGGTAGAAACAGCGATACCTGAGGAATATAAGTAGTAATAATCAAGGTTGGAATCCAGGCAAACAGGATCATAATCAACGTTGGTTTAAGCATCGCGCTAACCCTGACGCCGGTAACCCTCGAACCCAGATACAGCAACGGTGCTGTCGGAGGTGTGATATTACCCATACCCAGGTTAACACCCACAATAGCTGCAAACTGAATCGGATCGACACCCAGCTCCACAACGATAGGGAACAACAAAGGTGACGCTAGCAGTACACCACTGACATCATCCATCAGCATACCGATCAGGATCATCACTACGTTGATCATAATCAGAACCACAATCGGATTATCGGATACTGAGAAAATCAGGTCTTTAGCCAGATCAGGGATATCTTCAAAAATCAGCAGGCGACTAACAATCATCACCATAAAGAACATCACCATAACGACACCGGTAGTCGTGGCAGATTGTACTAACGCCTCTTTGAAATTAGCAACATTCAGGCCTTTATAGATAAAGAAGCCAACCGGAATAGCATAAACAACAGCAATACCCGCCGCCTCTGTCGGCGTCATGATGCCGCCATAGATACCACCCAGAATCATAAATGGCATCAACAGCGCAGGAAACGCATAGCGAGTCTTCTTCGCCACTTCTTTACCGAAATTATCTGACTTAGGCAGAACTTTAATATTGTTATATTTACGCAACATCACGTAATTAACGATACAAAGCAACGTCACCAGAATAAGACCAGGAACAATCGTCGCCAGAAAGCACTTCAATACCGATTGCCGGGTCACCCAGGCATAGATAATCTGAATTGCACTGGGCGGTATCAGCAACCCTAAGGGTGCTGCATTCGTAATTAACGCAGCAGACAACCCTTCAGGATAGTTCGCTTTACGCAACTGCGGCATCATAATGCTGCCGATACAAGTCAGAGTTGCCGTAGCGCTACCGGCAATAGAACCAAAGATCGCACTGGCACCCACCGCAGTGTAGGCAATGCCACCTTTATATCGTCCGACAAAAAGCTCTGCCAGTTCAACCAAAGGCTGGGCAATCTTGCCCCGTTCCATAATGGTACCGGCAATAATAAACAACGGAATGGCCAGTAGAACCAGAACATTCATTCTCCAATGACCTGAGGTCAGAAAACCCGCCGGGTCATGGTCACCGGTAAGTGACATATAGATCAGCGCCAGACCAAAGGCAAAAGGTACCGGAATACCCGCCACCAGCGCGACACAGATCACCAGTAGTGTCAGTAAAATCAACATAAGAAATACCTAAATCAGATATGAGGTGGAGCTTCGTCAGATTCCCATTCTTCCGTGGGGCCATCGCGCAGACCGCTCCAAAGATGCAATGAGGTGTAAAACGTCATCAGGACGAAACCCAGAAAGATACCCAGCTTGGGAATAACAAAGGGCAAATCCAGTCCGGTGGTACGCTGCCAGTTAGGATAGGCACTTATCTCTTCCCACAGCATCAGCCAGCCCCAGTAACTCAGAACAACTCCAACAACTACTTCGACGAAGATGGTGCAGTTAACGACGATCCATTTAGTACGTACGCTATCAATCAGCGATAACAAAAAATCAGCTTTAACATGAGTATTGTCATAACTACCCATAGCTCCGCCCAGGAAATACACCCAGAACGCGATCATTAATATCCACTCTTCGTAAGCGAACAGGTCAGCCTGAAACCAATAGCGCAGGATAACCACAAAGAAAAATACAAATGCCAATATTAAACTGGCAACAGCTAAGAAATATTCTTTGCAACGTAAAAGAATATTTACCAGCGAGCCCACCGGGCGCGGTATATTCAGATGCATAGGGCTACACTCTTATTTTTGAGGTGTTGACGACTTTAAATAAGGCATTTAAATACTATTTTTATGTAGTATTAATTACGTTATTTAAAATAATCTATTCGAATACTCCCCATCATTAACCGATGGGGAGTTAATAAGACAATTACAGGTCAGAAATAACTTTCTCAAGAACATCTTTGCCCAAACGTTCTTCCAGCTTAGGCCAGGTTTTCGCCCGTACTTCCTTAGCAATAGCGCTACGCTCAGCATCGGTCAGAGGTAAGATTTCTACGCCAAACTCCTCCAGTTTCTTCAGGTTAGCTGCATCATTTTCACGGCTCCAATCAACAAAGCCTGCAGCAGCTTTTGCAAACACTTCAGTAATTACCTCACGCTGCTCTTCGTTGAGTTTTTTCTCCCAGGTTTTCTTACTCGCGTAGTAAGCGTAGTTTTCAACAAAGGCGTTGTAAGGAACGTAGTTTTTAATCGCTTCTTTGAAAGTAGTGTACGTTGCTTCCGGCGTTGCACCGATCATACCGTCTACTACACCCTGCTGAATCGCCGGGAACGCATCACCCCAATCGATAGTCGTAGTGTTATAACCCATATCCTGAGTTGCCAGCTTCGCAGACTGTGCACTCCATACCCGGATATTCTGCCCCTTAGGCCCGGTAGTCGTATAGTTATCCGGCATTGAAGAAGACATTACACCGATAAAGCCTTCTGCAGTAACACCTAGTAGTTTAAGCCCCATGTTATCCATGCGCTCATCGAAGATACCGTAGAAGTTAGAACCAGGACTGAAAACCGTCTCCATTTCATCGTAGTTAGATACCAGGTACGGCAGAGAGTTAATTTCCAGAACCGGATCTTTATGGCTGTATACAAAAGAGTGAACGATATCGATAGTGCCTCGTACCGCTTCGCCTATCAGCTGCTCGCCAGAACCCAGCTGTCCAGCCGGATAAAGTTTGATTTTCAGGTCTACACCAGCACTTTCCAGATCAACTTTAATCTGACGCAATACTTCAGATGCATACTGATCAGGTGCATGCTGGCTGGCAATACGTAGGGTAGTTGCTGCTTCTACCGGCGTTGCCAGTACAGCTCCCAAAACCAGAGAGGAAGCGATAATAGATTTCAGACTAAAATTACTCTCGATCTTTTTCATTGTGTTCTCCGCGTCTTCTTAAAAGAAGGTTATTTTTATGTTCGCGTTAAGCTATTAAATAAGTTCAAACTGGTCATTAGCAGACCTTTATCGAACGAACCCTTATTTTTATACAGAGAACTAAAACAGTAATAAACCCCTACAAAAAACCTTAAAAACCTGCTGAAAAATATTCATACACTCATATGTAAACAGTCACGAACAAAAGGCTGTTGAGACATATAAAAACCGTTAATTTTTATATTTAACGTTATAAAAAACTTACAGATGTAAATATATAAACAACCAAAACATAATTAAAGTTAATGATTATTTACATCTAACTACAATCTTTTACAAAAAAACATACCGATCAAAAACCTTATTATTAACTACCGATTAAAGCTGCTATAACCTATCTATAATAAAAAAAAGGCCACACACATGACCTGTATAAAAGACAAACGAAACTTCAGTGCGCTGATGCGTGATACCAACAGTCCCTTTCTACCGGCAACCGGTCAGGATGAGAAACCAGTAGAAGTCGGCTTTGTGCTGCAACAGCACTTCTCCATGACCGCCTTTACGGCTGCCGTCGACACGCTAGTCACAGCAAATTTAGTACGCACCACCCCCTTGTTTCAGTACCAGACCTACGCGGCAGAAACCTCACCGGTAATGAGTGATCTGGGGATTGAAATCGCCGCCCAGGGAACCCTGAACGCTTTTGATAACAAACCGCTACCCGACCTGCTGATTATCTGTGGAGGTTACCGTTGTTCGACCCAGCACCATCCGGAACTAACACGCATACTGAAGCAGGCCGATAGTAAAAACCTGCTGATTGGTGGCCTATGGAATGGCGCTATCGCGCTAGCCCATGCTGGATTGTTAGATCAGCTAAGCTGTGCCCTTCACCCGGACAACCATGCCTATATGCGTGAACAGTTCCCCAAAGTCAGGGTAAGCGAACAGGTTATCGTGAGCGAAGGTAATCGCCTCACCAGCGCAGGACCGGTTAGCGCCATGGGAATGATGCTGCAGCTGATCGGTCAGCTGCGAGGCAAGGACGTCACCCGGGCAATCAGGGAGATTCTCAGCTGCGATCAGATTTCAGAAAATAGTACTATTCGCATCAGCCAACCAGGAGACAATCCTTGTTTGCCGCAAAACCTGCGCGATATTATGGAACTGATGGCTGCCAATATTGAAGAACCGATCAGCGTCGATGAGCTGGCTGTTTGTATCGATATCTCCCGCCGCCAGATCGAGCGTTTATTCCAGAACCATCTGGACACCTCACCGGGGCGTTATTACCTCGAGTTGCGAATAACCCATGCTCGCCGCTTGCTACTGCAGAGCAATGAATCAATCACGAATATCGCGCTGGCCAGTGGCTTTGTCAGCACCAGTCATTTCAGCAATTGCTACAAAGACTATTTCGGAGTTTCGCCCAGCCACGCGCGTGAACAGGCAAAAATATTGGCTTTTGATGCACCCGAAAAGAAGGAAGAAGCGGATAAGGAAGGTACGGCTAAATCTCTTGTGTCTTAGATGCTCACTGGACAGGGGGCAGAGAAATTAATGAATGATTAAGGCAACAATGACAGACGTACTGACTGCACGTCCGAAATTGTTACCGCTAAGATCCGCTGTCTCTGAAAGCCCCCTGCCTCATCTACAGTCTTAGCGAATCAACATTCAATCGCATTAACGGCCAGACCGCCGCGGGAGGTCTCTTTGTATTTATCCTGCATATCTCTGCCGGTATCACGCATGGTTAAAATCACTTTATCCAGCGAGATGAAGTGCTGACCATCACCTCGCAGGGCCATCTGAGTGGCATTGATCGCTTTCACTGCGCCAATGGCATTGCGCTCAATACAGGGTACCTGAACCAAACCACCCACCGGGTCACAGGTCAGACCCAGGTTATGTTCCAGGCCAATTTCTGCGGCATTTTCAACCTGCTCAGGAGAGCCTCCCAAGACTTCACATAACCCTGCAGCTGCCATCGCACAAGCGGAACCTACCTCTCCCTGACAGCCTACCTCGGCGCCTGAGATAGAGGCGTTTTTCTTACACAAAGCACCAATCGCAGCCGCTGCCAGCAAGAAATCAACGATGCACTCTTCGGTCGCTTTAGCCGTAAATTCGGTGTAGTACATCAGTACCGCCGGGATAATACCTGCGGCGCCATTGGTCGGTGCTGTCACCATCCGCCCGCCGGCAGCATTTTCTTCGTTCACCGCCAGCGCATAGAGGTTAATCCAGTCCATCGCGCCCATAGTGGAGCTAATGACATTAGGCTTAGTGGAGCGAATCAGTGACTTATGCAGACTCATGGCGCGACGTTTAACATTCAAACCGCCAGGTAAAACGCCCTCCTTGTGAAGGCCGGTAGCGATACACTCTTTCATCGCTGCCCAGATATCCATCAGACCATCACGAATTTCCTGCTCGGTACGCCAGACTTTCTCATTCTCCATCATTAGCTGACTAACACTGAAGTTATTCGCTTCACACAGCTCCAATAACTCTACCGCGTTATTAAAATCATAAGGCAGCTCGACCTGCGGCACCAGATGCGCATCGGCCGTTGCATCACTTTCATCGATAACAAAGCCACCGCCAATCGAGTAATAGGTATTTTCATATAACAGCTGATCATCTGCGGCAAATGCAACCAGACGCATCGCGTTCGGATGGTAAGGTAGATTCTCTTCCAGCAGCTGCATATCCCGTTGCCAGATAAACTCAATCGGATACTCACCCAGCAGATTAAGACGATGACTCTCTTTCAATGCCGCTACGGCAGGCAAAATCATTTCCGGGTCAATACGGTGGGGACGTTCTCCCATCAACCCTACGACGATAGAGTTATCAGTACCGTGTCCGATACCGGTAGCACTCAATGAACCATACAGATCGACCTGAATGCGCACGACATCCATCGCGAGAGCATGTTGTTGCAGATGATCAGCAAAATTAGCTGCTGCGACCATCGGACCTACCGTGTGAGAACTGGACGGACCAACGCCTACTTTAAAAAGGTCAAAAACAGAGATAGACATAGAGTCTCCACGGCGCATTCTGAGCGCAGGTTTTTATTATACTGAAGAGGTTATTATGTGCCGGTGCATAAACAGCTGTATGCCGGTTTACGACCTATAATTTCGTTAATACGTTGAATCTCTGTTTTAGACTAAAACAGAAAGAAGTTGAGGCAGGCCAGGATGAGCCACACACTACTTACCTCTCTGGAAGAAGTAATCCTGACTAACCTCAAAAACAAAAACATTTTTCAACTTTGTGAAAAACGTAAAAAAGGCAGGGAACCAGTGAACTAGTTCCCTGTGAGAAAGAACTAGCTGGAAAAAACGACGGTACGCCCTTCATTTAGAAACACGCGTTTCTCATTATGGTAGCGAATCGCATTAAACAGGGTTACCCGCTCAACATCCTGACCTTTTGAAATCAGGTCTTCCGGATAGAAGGCATGGTCAACTGTCTGTATACCCTGGGTAATAATCGGACCTTCATCCAGATCATTATTCACATAATGGGCGGTCGCTCCGACCATCTTCACACCTTTTTCCCAGGCCTGATGATAAGGTCTCGCACCCTTGAAGCCAGGCAGTAAAGAGTGATGAATATTGATCGCCTTACCGTTGAGCTGTTCACACATCCAGGGCGATAGCACCTGCATATAGCGAGCCAGCACTACCAGTTCGATATCATACTGCTTCAACAGCTTAACAATATCCGCTTCCTGTTCCGGCTTGGTCTCAGGAGTAATTGGCAGATGGTGATAAGGGATATCATGCCACTCAGCCAGATGCTCAAGATCCGGGTGGTTAGAGATGATGACCGGCACTTCGATATTCAGCTGGCCGGTACGATGACGATACAGCAGATCATTCAGACAGTGATCATATTTAGACACCAGAATCGCAACCCTTGGACGGTGATCCGGCTCCGTCAGATCCCACTCCATGTCAAACTCTGACGCAAGGTCCGCAAACACGTCATTAAATTTTTCAACGGTAAACTCAGCATCTGAAGGCTTAAACTCGACACGAATAAAAAAGCGCTTAGAAACCCGATCATCAAATGAGTGAATCTCATCAATGTAATTTCTCGCTTTCGCCATATAACGGGTCACGACATCGACAGTACCAATCATACTTGGGCAGCTGGCGGTAAAAATCCAGGGCTTAATTGCATTAGACATGTATCTACTCCTGCGTTTGTTCTGCTGAGCGGTAAAAAGATATCTTGAAAAAAGACTCTATATATCTACCAGCAGACACGAACAAATATCAACCAGCTCCGGTTGGAGCTGGTTTCAGAGGCTGGAATCAGGCTTCGATAACCAGACCGAATTCACGGCTAGCATCTTGTAGCCAAAGCCAGATGTAGTCAGCAAAGCTGCGACGAATAACCAGTTCAAAGCGCTGTTCACCGGTACGACGGATAATCGCTGTGCTTTTAGAAAACACCGTCGATACCACCTTACCTACCGGAAACTGCTTAGCATGCAGATCAACCGGCGTGCACTTTTTCAACAGTTCTACAACATTAGCGCCGGACAATTCCAGTACGGTTGAACCGCCGCTGCTGTTTACCAATGAGTAGTGTCCACCCATCTCATCGCGGAACTTAGACTCGACCTCGAAGGCCTCAAGACCCGGTACCAGAATAAGCCACTCATCAGGAGACATCCAGCGTACTGAATAATCACCATTCTCAGCAGAGGTCAATGGCTGGAGTGGCAACGCCACACCCAGCACTCGCTCAGCCGCAGCTAGTTGGTCAGCATTTTCAGGATTACAGCGCAGCGTCAGATGACCCAGCAGTTTGTGCTCACGCAAGTGAATACCACCCTGCTTCGGCCCCTGTTTTGCCAGACTTTCCAGGTCCGCATGGTGCAGCGGCGACTGGCCCTGAATTTCAGAACCAGGCACCTGGTCCATTACTGCAGCCTTAGTCGCTGCCATTTCTGCTGGTGTCATTACATTCAAATCAGACATTTTGACGCTCCCCTTTCGGATCAAGGAAGATCGGGCTACAAATTTCAGCTTCAATCACAGTGCCATTGGCCAGTGGGTAGTAAACGGTTTCACCCATCTTATCCAGGCCACCTTTAATAAAGCCCATCGCGATCGAGTGACCCAGGTTAGCACTCCAGTAACTGGAAGTAACATGGCCTATCATCGTCATAGGAATTGGCTCCTTAGGATCCAATACCGCCTGCGCTCCCTCTGGAATCACCGCTTTAGGATCTTTAGTCTTCAGACCCACCAGTTGCTTACGATTCGGACGGACACAGTCAACGCGGTTCATACCTCGCTTACCAATATAGCTGAACGGCTTCTGGTTAGAAACACACCAGCCCATACCCAGGTCATACGGATGAACCGAACCATCGGTATCCTGACCAGCGATGATGAAACCTTTCTCAGCCCGCAGAACGTGCATTGTTTCAGTACCGTACGGCGTCAGGTTGTACTTCTTACCTGCTTCGAACAGCTTCTCCCATACATGGGTGCCGTAGTTCGCCTGTACGTTAATCTCGAACGACAACTCACCGGTGAAAGAGATTCGGAACACACGGGCAGGAACGCCAGCAACCTTCATCTGCTTCCAGTCCATGAACTTGAAGTTATCATTGCTCAGATCGTAATCGGTCAGTTCTTCTAGCAGTTTACGGCTATTAGGACCCGAAATGGTCAGCGTAGACCAGTGATCTGTAACGGTATTAAAGTAGACTTCCAGCTCAGGCCACTCGGTTTGGTGGTAAATTTCCAGCCATTCCAGCACCCGTGCTGCACCACCTGTAGTGGTGGTCATCAAAAAGTGGTTATCGCCCAGGCAGGCAGAGACACCATCGTCAAATACCATACCGTCTTCGCCACACATCAGGCCGTAACGACACTTACCGACCGCCAGCTTAGCCCAGGCGTTGCTGTATACACGACCGAGGAATTCACGGGCATCTTTACCCTGAACATCGATTTTACCCAGAGTAGACGCATCCAGAATACCTACGCTGTCACGCACGGCCAGACACTCACGGTCCAGCGTCTGCTGCATAGTTTCAGACCCTTGTGGGAAGTACCATGGGCGCTTCCACTGGCCTACATCCTCAAACTTAGCACCATGTTCAACATGCCACATGTGCATAGCTGAGTAACGCTCTGGATCAAACAGTGCGCCGCAGTTACGACCCGCAATCGCGCCAAAAGAGATCGGCGTGTAGTTAGGACGGAAGATTGTCGTACCCGTCTCAGGAATGGTCTTGTTGAGCGCTTTCGCTGCAACCGCCATACCGTTGATGTTACCCAGCTTACCCTGGTCAGTACCGAAACCCATCGCCGTGTAACGCTTCACGTGTTCGATAGACTCGAAACCTTCGCGACACGCCACTTCAATGCCCGCCGCCGTTACGTCAGTCTGATAATCGACAAACTGTTTCGGCGCCTGAGACGTAGGCTTCAGGTGTGGAATATGGAACAGGCTCATCGGTGCATCAGTCTTCAGCGTTTCTGCTTTAGGCAGAACCACTTCAGCCGCACTCAGCCCCACTTCAGTCAATGCTTTCTGACCGGCATCAAAACCTTGCTTCAGTGCAACCGCTGTATCGTACTGGCCGTTAATGCCACCCGCTGTCAGCTGCTTTTGTACTGTAGGCCCCGGTACGAAACCAACAATTTGGTCGTCCCAGGTAGGTCGGCTGCCCGTATGGCTAGACAGATGAATAACCGGGCTCCAGCCACCAGAAGAGGCTACTGTATCGGCTTTCAGTTTAGTGACAGAACCAGTGACTTTATGGCCATCGGCGCTGATAGCAGCAACAGATACGCTGGATACACGCTTACTGCCCTGCACTTCAATTACCGCAGATCCGGAAATAATGTTCAGACCACGCTTACGCGCAGCTTCAGCACGGGATCCCTTGCCAGAGGCACGGGTATCAACAATGGCTACAACCTTACGGCCAGCATCGTCCCAATCCAGGGCTGCCTGATAACCGTAATCGTTGGTGGTCATCAGCACCAGCTCATTACCCGGCACCACACCGTAACGGTTGATGTAAGTGGAAACCGCATTAGACACCATGCAGCCCGGTACATCATTGTTTGAGAATACCAGTGGACGCTCATGGGCACCGGTTGCCAGTACTACCCATTTCGCCCGCACACGGTGGTGCTTCTGACGTGCCTGATTAACCGGCGCAATATCTGCCAGATGATCGGTGCAACGCTCATGAATAGTGACGAAGTTATGGTCGTGGTAACCGTTCACGGTAGAACGTGGCAGCAACATAACATCTTCGTAGGTCGCCAGCTCTTCAACAACAGCACGGACCCATTCAGCGGCAGGCTTGCCATCCAGCGTTTCTTTGGTGTTCAGCAGACTGCCACCAAATTCACTCTGCTCATCAGCAATAATGACCCGGGCACCACCACGGGCAGCCGTCAGTGCTGCAGCCAGTCCGGAAGGACCGGCACCAACGATCAGAACATCACAGTGCTGATTAACGTTGTCATAGGTATCCGGATCGCTTTCCAGCGGCGAACGCCCCATGCCAGCAGCCTTACGGATCATGGTTTCATAGCTGTCCCACAGTGACTGAGGGAACATGAAAGTCTTGTAGTAGAAGCCCGGTGGCATCATGCTGCCGCCGACTTTACCAATCATACCCATCACATCGGTATCAACACTCGGCCAACCATTGGTAGAGGCTGACACCAGTCCGTTGAACAACTCCTGTTGAGTCGCACGTACGTTAGGTACCTGAGTCGCTTCAGTTGCGCCCAGCTGCAGTACCGCATTCGGCTCTTCTGCACCGCAAGCGATGATGCCGCGTGGACGGCTGTATTTAAAACTACGGCCAACGACATTGATGCCGTTTGCCAGCATGGCAGATGCCAGAGTGTCGCCCTGAAAACCAGTGAACTGCTTACCGTTATAGGTAAAGGTCATTGGCTTGGAACGGTCGATACGACCTCCGCTCTGGAGGCGGTTTTGCTGTGTCATAATTCCGCTCCTTTTATTCAGCGACTACAGATGGCTGCTCGCCAATCTTGTAGACTTCTTTAATTTCGTATGTCTGGGTGTCGCGAGTCATGTTAAAGAACTTGCGACAGCCGGCAGCGTGTACCCAGAGCTCGTGGTGAATGCCACGTGGGTTTTTACGGAAGAACATGTACTCGCCCCACTCTTTATCAGAGCAAGCATCAGGGTCTAGTGGGCGCGGAATATGCGCCTGGCCTGCTGCATGAAATTCTTCTTCTTCTCGGTATTCCGCACAATGCGGGCAGTAGATATGAAACATCGTATAGTCTCCCGTTAGTGTGCTACGCCAGCAGCGCCGTGCTCATCGATCAGCGCGCCGTTGTGGAATCGGAACATAGAGAATGGCTCTGCCAGTGGGTGCATTTCACCCTTAGCCAGAGACGCTGCAAAAACATTACCGGCACCCGGAGTAGCCTTAAAGCCACCGGTACCCCAACCACAGTTGAAGAACAGATTTTTAATCGGCGTCTTACTGATAATCGGACAAGCATCAGGACAGGTATCGACAATACCGCCCCATTGACGATTCATACGTACCCGGCTGAACATCGGGAACAGCTCAACAATCGCCTGCACCGTGTGCTCAATTGTTGGATAAGAACCACGCTGACCGTAACCGGTGTAACCATCGATACCGGCACCGATTACCAGGTCGCCCTTATCGGACTGGCTGACATAACCGTGTACATGGTTAGACATTACTACCGTATCCAGAACCGGCTTAATTGGCTCAGATACAAGTGCTTGCAACGGATGGGATTCAAGCGGTAACTCAAAGCCAGCCATCTTAGCGATAACCGTTGAGTTGCCGGCAACGACAGAACCGACACGATCAGCTTTGATATCGCCGAAACGGTTGGTCTTAACACCGACAATAGTGCCATCTTCAATAATCAGGTCAGTTACTTCGGTCTGTTGAATCAGATCAACACCGTAAGAGTCTGCACCACGGGCAAAGCCCCAGGCTACTGCATCGTGACGGGCTACGCCGCCGCGTGGCTGCCAGGAAGCGCCCATTACCGGGTAACGGCTGTTCGCTGAACAATCCATGTGCGGCACGATCTCTTTGATCGACTGCGGATCCAGTACTTCACCATCGATACCGTTGAGGCGGTTCGCGTTTACACGGCGCTCGATATCACGCATATCCTGTAGGGTGTGACCCAGGTTCAGAACGCCACGCTGGGAGAACATTACGTTGTAGTTCAGATCCTGAGACAGACCTTCCCACAGCTTCATCGCATGCTCATACAGGTGAGCAGACTCATCCCACAGGTAGTTAGAACGTACGATAGTCGTATTACGGGCAGTGTTACCGCCCCCTAGATAACCTTTCTCGATAACCGCAACGTTAGTAACACCGTGCTCTTTTGCCAGATAGTATGCCGTCGCCAGACCGTGGCCACCGCCACCGATAATGATGACATCATACTTCTTCTTCGGCGTAGGGTTACGCCAGACGCGCTGCCAGTTCTCGTGATGAGTCAGACTGTGCTTGAACAGTCCAAAACCTGAATAATGCTGCATAAGATCAGCTCCCGTAAGGGGCAACCAGCGCTGATAGTTATCTCTATCAGAAGGCACTGGCTGCCAGGTATACAATTCAAATTAACAGTAAACCGCTTCGTTATGAACCGGCTTATGTATAAACCAACTTACTTATACTTTTTTACTTATACACAGGGTAATCAGCACACAGCGCCAGAACCTGCTGCTTCACTTCAGCAATCTTCACTTCCAGTGCTTCTGGTTGATTCAATACATCCAGCAGATCAGCGATCCAGCCTGCCAATGTACGACAGTGCTCTTCTTTGAAACCGCGGGTGGTGATAACCGGAGAACCGATACGCAGACCCGAGGTTACAAACGGAGACTGTGGGTCACCCGGTACAGCGTTCTTGTTTACAGTGATGTTGGCACGACCCAGTGCAGCATCAGCTGCTTTACCGGTCAGGCCCTGCTTGATCAGGCTTAACAGGAACAGGTGGTTCTTAGTGCCGCCGGAAACAATTTCAAAACCGCGCTCAACCAGCACTTCAGCCATCGCATTAGCGTTCTTAATTACCTGCGCCTGGTACTCTTTGAACTCAGGTTCCAGCGCTTCTTTAAACGCTACCGCTTTAGCAGCGATAACGTGCATCAGAGGACCACCCTGACCGCCTGGGAATACCGCTGAGTTCAGTTTCTTTTCTAATTCGTTATCGCGGGAGATGATCAAACCGCCACGTGGGCCACGCAATGTCTTGTGAGTCGTGGTAGTAACGACGTCAGCGAATGGAACAGGGTTTGGATACAGACCCGCAGCAACCAGACCGGCAACGTGTGCCATATCAACAAACAGGTACGCGCCTACTTTATCCGCAATCTCACGGAAACGAGCCCAGTCAACAATTTGCGAGTAAGCAGAAAAACCTGCAACAATCATCTTCGGCTTATGCTCAAGCGCCAACGCTTCAACCTGATCGTAATCAATCTCACCCGTCGTTTCGTTCAGACCGTACTGCACAGCGTTATAGATTTTGCCGGAGAAGTTTACGTGGGAACCGTGAGTCAGGTGGCCACCGTGTGCTAGGCTCATGCCCAGAACAGTATCGCCCGGTGCGCAAAGCGCCATATATACAGCAGCGTTTGCCTGTGAACCGGAGTGTGGCTGTACGTTTGCGTAGGTAGCACCAAACAGCTCTTTAGCACGATCAAGCGCCAGCTGCTCAACAACATCTACATACTCACAACCACCGTAGTAACGCTTTTCAGGATAACCTTCAGCGTATTTATTAGTCAGCGCGGTACCCTGCGCCTGCATCACACGCGGACTGGTATAGTTCTCAGATGCGATCAGTTCAATATGTTCTTCCTGACGAACTTCTTCTTTACCTATCGCTGCCCATAGAACGTCATCATATCCCTGGATCTGGTCTTCTTTATTAAACATCTATACCTCCACGCCAATTCAAATTAGGCGAGTTTGAAATCAATTTTTAGTTATTTTAGGGTGTTTCTTACGCGGACTCTTTTGCGTACCAAACACCGTCTGGGAAGTAACTCCGGTATAGTCAAACCTGCTCTACAGCAGTATTTGTCTTTGCCTGTAATGCCTGAACATCACCCATGACATCGATAGTAACGGGTCACTGGCAGAGCGCTATGCTCGAACACGCCTCAGGAATGTCTATTTACGACAGCGCATAAAATCCCAAAATCCAAGTCGCAAACGGGACAGTCGTTAGAACGGAAAGCTTCGCGTTCCTGTCAGACGTCGCTCCACGACTTGCTAGTGGCTAGATGGAAAACTACGTTTTCCTTGCTCGAAAAAACGTAAAAGCCTTCTTTTTACGCTTATATATCAACCCAGCAATGACTCCGTAAGATTCAGTTGGCACGAATAAAAACCCCCTCTGTACTGCCGGGCATACGCTTCGCTCAGGGGCTAGAACGGAAAACTCCGTTTTCCTTGCTAGAAAAAACGTAAAAGCTTTCTGTATAAAGAACGGAGCTATTGGTTAGGTGACTGACGTTGTAAGGCGATTCTGACGACAAACCTTTGGCGGGCTCAGTGCATTGGGATAGAAATGATCTAAGATGCAGGCTATAGTCCGCACAAATAAGACAGGGCGGCAGTGATGGCCAACAACCAGAAAAAACGTGATTTCAGCTCCACCATGCGCAGCAGTAACCGTCAGTTTCTGCCGTCAGACCATGCGCAGGAACGCCCCGTGAAAGTGGGTTTTGTATTGCTGGAGCACTTTTCACTGATGGCCTTTACAGCAGCAGTAGACACTCTGGTTACGGCTAATCTGGTACGCACAGCCCCGCTGTTCGAGCACATCACGCTGGGAGTCGACTCCCGCAAGGCACTAAGCGATCTTGGCATCGAGATTGCCACCAATGCCACCTTGGAGCATTTCGCCATCGAGCATCGTGGCAGTATCGATATTCTGATTGTATGCGGTGGTTTTCGTTGTGACCTGAAACAGAATCCGAAACTCACCGAAACCCTGAAGGCCGCCGATAAATTAGGCTTAACCCTGGGCGGTATATGGAACGGCAGTATTGCCTTGGCCCACGCAGGCCTACTGGATAACCAGTCCTGCGCCGCACACCCGGATAACCACGCCTATATCCGCGAGCAGTTTCCCAAGGTTCAACTGGCGGATACCGCGCTAGTCATGTCAGAAAAACGCGCCAGCTGCGCAGGCCCAGTAAGCGCTCTGCAGATGATGCTAACGCTGGTCGATCAGTATTATGGTGAAGATACGGCTCGGGCCATCCGCGAGATTCTCAGTTGCGATCAGGTCGCCGAAAGCGGTGGAAAAATGAAGCTGCAGGCCGGCGATGATCCCACCCTGCCGGAAACCCTGCGTAGCCTGATGCAGTTGATGGGTAACAATATCGAAGAGCCGTTAACGTTAGAAGAGTTGGCAGCCCACGTTGAGATATCCCGCCGTCAGATGGAACGCCTGTTTCAAAACCATCTGGAGACCAGCCCGTCACGCTACTATCTGGAACTGCGCATTACCCATGCACGGCGCTTGTTGTTACAGAGCAATGAGACTATTACCAATATCGCCCTGGCCAGTGGGTTTGTCAGCACTAGTCATTTTAGTAACTGTTATAAAGATTACTTTGGCGTCTCGCCATCGGCTGCACGAGCAAAGAAGTAGCTCGTGGCTAGACGCAACTTCGTTGCTTGCTCGTTGCTCGCAAGGGCCTTCTTAATTTGGTGTGGATGTGGGCTAAGACTGGTGGCTTCGTAAGGAAGAATTAAAGGGCCAAGTATTAATTTTACTCTGACCCGTTACTCATTCATATTCGTCAGCTAACGCTTAGCTCAAGCGCCGCTGAAAGCGTTTGACTTGGAACGTCTTGTTATGTGCATTCTTCAACCTCTTGCGTTGTTCTAAATGTAAGCTCACCAATTGTCCATTGAGTTGTCGGTTCTTCTAAATGCGTAATCTTTTCAGGTTTCTCCTGATGGTCTCTAAGTATTGAAACTAAATCTTTCAATATTGGATCTGAATAGTCTCTTTTTACAATTTTATTGCTATTAAAAAATTGTGGCCAATTGGAGAAGGCTGTATCTTCCCCAAAGATAATGGATTTCAATGAGTGGGCAAAATGCCTTGAGAGCGCTACGCGAAAAATATGTAGATCCTTGGGCCAATCATTTTTTAATCCCATAGCGGTCTTAATACCTTCACTTCCTACCTCACTGCTCCATCTGTTTACTGTATCCATCCAAACTGCTATTTGCTTATTTAAGCGCATACTTCTTACAGACTTTGCGTGTATGTCCGCCCCATAAAGCTCTTGGTGCTTAAGTTGGATAAGCAATATCGTTCCTGTTTTTTTTTCTAATACAACTAGATCTATATCTGACAAAATCTGTCCATTTAGGCGGATCTTGATATTTTTTTGGTAGCTCAACCCTGAATAAGTATCATCAAGAACTCTTATACAGGCACGTTGAAAAGACGTTTCTCTACTTGCTTGATTTTTGTCATAGTCTTTAGGGAAATGGAAACGAAGAGATTCAAGAAGGAACCTAACTGGTTCAGAATGCGCGCCAAACAGTCCTTTAATTAAACCTGTTTCAGAGTTTCTTATGAAGATCGGATGCGGACTTCCAGGGGGGTCGATAAGGTTAAGGTTTTCTCGACTATAAGTTAACACTTCAAATATCTTAGATGCTTGCTCTAGCGTAATTTCACTGAACCCATCATATAAAGCGCCGAAATAATTAACAGCGTCTCGTAAACTTTCAATATATGGCTTCACATCAGCACTAATTGTCAGAATATCTTCTAACTTAATTTCAGGGTGTTTTTCCACTAAAACTTTAGAACATCGCGAATGGCGTATGCAGCTTGATACCATAAACTTGAGAGCCAGCATATAATGCTGGACTTTAATTCCGCCAAACTCTAAAGCATAGTGGTATGTGTCGTATCCTTCCTGAAGAGAAATTTCATGAGTTGCTAATGCAAAAAAATATTCATCCAGTATTGGGTCTGATTCATAGCCTATAAAGTGATCCATAAATGGGTAAACAAGCTCTCGGAGCTTATCTTCCACTTTATCTTCCATCTCCTGCCACTCTTGAAGAGACGTTAAGCCATTAAACTGGTGACGAGACTCTCTGTAGTAATGTTCTCGCAAACTTCGTTCATGATAATCATCATCTTCGATTTCTTCTGGAAGAGTAATCGTAAAATTATTTATATCTATTTTCTTAATAACACCTATACCATTAAAAACAGTTTGTGCAACACGGCGACCATGCTGGATCATACCTAATGCAGAAGCAATAGATAGCGATCTTTTTGATAACTCGGCTTGTCTACGGAAGGTAAGAACGGGGGCATCAAAACACTCTCGACTTTCAAGGGCTAGCTTAATCAATCGAGCAGTTCCTACTTGTAGTATATAAATTTGTTCCTGCTCTTCCTCACTTGGCGCATCCAAGTTAGAGTAATTATAGTAATACCAGTCAAGCTCATTTATTGCACACCGCATAATCCATCCGATATTGTCGTCAGCCAACACGGGTAAAATCTTCGACTCTTCGTCATTTAGTGCGTTAAAGAATGCTTTTAAGGTTGTCACGCTTAATTACTCGGATATTAGTTAAATAAAGCACATAACGCCCACATAAACGGCGCGAGCTTGCGAGCGTCCGGCGACCATAGGGAGCGAATTTGATGTGATTGTTAGGCTTTTTGTTCAAGCGACTCTCGATCTAAAATAATACTCGTTCTCTTGAAATAATAAGCAGTGTCATACCCGGTTTGCCCATTTAATATTTGGCAAATAGCCAAATCGAACTGTGTTGTTTCAAGATTTAGCGGTGATTTTGGTAATGGTAAATAAACTCGGCCACCATCAACTAAAAGTATTAGTTTGCTGAAAAGCTCACCACCCGAGTACTTTATTGAAACACGGTGGCTTGATACTTGAGGGGCTGGAAAAAGCTTATTAAGCCATTGCTCCTTAAAGTCTTTATTAACTGGGTCGTGATACAGGCTAATTACTATGGCTGGATCTTTACGGTAAACAGCGACATGCTCATTTTCAGAGAATTCTTCGTTAGAATACCAATCATTAATGGGATGTGACCGAGAAATAATTTTCTCTAACTCTTCGTCAACATTTCCTTTAATGATGATTTTCTTCAGCGCTATTGCGGCAAAAATGACGGTCATTAGCACTAAGAGTGGTTCGGGCCAATTTGAGTCAGAGTTGAAATTCCACAGTAACGCCAATAGCCCAATAACTATTAATTGATATTTTTCGATATGGGTAAGGATATGAATACCAATACGCTTCCATGGAATATTCATGAAGTACTCAGAAAGGTACTTGACTGTAGGTGCCGTCATTTCTTTTATTAGTTTCATCCTTTTTGAGCCTAACATTTTAATTATGTGCGTGCGCGTTTTGACACCGCAAGACTGCGGTGATAGGAACTGTATCTATTTGAACTGAAAGAGAAATTCTGAAGCACATCGTTTTTCATCCCCTGAAAACACGCAAGCACGGTTTGCTATTTTGTGATGGCACGCTTTGTCACCGGCCATATTTCCTATATGACTGATAATGCATCACTTTTATGAGTTATTCCAGTGCCAAACAGTGCCTACTTATCAACAGTAAAGTGACAAAGCGTGCCAACATACTGGACTTATACCAATTAACTGTCTGCATACACAGTTAAATGGTATTTATTATCCACAAGAACGTCAGAGAAAAAGCAGCCCCCTTCTTAAGCATATTCGCCAAGAACTTACGATCAATAGGGTCAGAGCAATTGATTATGATGGGAGCTTTTACGTTTTTTCGAGCCACTAACAAGTTGCGCAGCAACGTTCTAGCAAGTGACGAAGTCACGTCTGGCAACTTAAGCAAAGCGCGTCGCTATGCAAGAACTTCAATACCTTTCAGGTCAACCATATTCAGCAGCTTCAGTGAGGGGGCGCTGGGCTTTTTCTGGCCTTGCTCCCATTTCTGTACCGTTGATTTGGTGGTATTCAGGTAGGCGGCAAATACGCCCTGACTGGCTCTGTTTCTTTTGCGGATCTGTTGGATTTCCAGAGCACTGTAGTCCTTCACTGGCGGTAGGCATAAAGCATCAAATTCACGCAGGGTTATCTCGTCCATTACCCCTGCATCACGGAGGTCTTTTGCACCCTCATGTACTACATCTAAAATTGATTTATCCATTACCTTTTACCTCGATCAATACACCCGCTGTAACGGCTTGATTCAGTTCTATATCGCTATAACCCAGAAGTACGGCGGCATATCGTTTCAACGCCGTCTCTTCATTCTGTTTAATATTGGCTCTGGCATTCTTGGCGAAGCCGTAAATGAAGAATGCTTTATCGCCTAACTTAAAAGCCAGCAGCGTTCGGACACCTCCGCTTTTCCCTTTACCACCAACGGCTACCCGTTTCTTGTACAGGTAACCACCCAGATCAGCATCAATCAGGCCATTTTCAATATCAGCCACAGCACTTGTCAGGGCTTGATCACTCACACTTTCTTTAGCTGCCCACTTATTGAACGCCTTACTCTTGAATATTCGCATAATCATCCTTAATTAAGCTCAACCAAGTATAGCACTTAGTGCTATATATAAAAACCTGCCTGTTCACCTTCACAAAAAGGAAAGTTATTTCGCGCCCGTCGTACCTTACGGAGTTACAACTTTGCTAGTATAGATAGGTATTTAAAGAAGGCTTTTGCGTTTTTTCGAGCCACGAACAAGTCGCGAAGCGACGTCGAGCTAGCTGAACTTGTTCAGCGGTCTAGCTACTTAAGCAAAGCGCTTTCATACCCATTCCACTAAAGGAAAACCGATGTTCTGGTTCACCCTGTTTATTATCATCGCGCTGATCGCGCTCTGGGCCTTCATTAAGATAGCCGTTACCGGTGACGATTTATCACAATATGATGCACCCAGAGAGCCGCTATTTTACGATAAGCCGGCGTCGCCTCCCCACTTTGAACTTGAAAAACAATTCACCAATGTAGATCCAGCCTTTGCCAAACTTCCTAAACAGCAGCAGTTACTGGCAATGCGAAAGTCGATGGATAAAGCCGGTCTCAGAGTCACAACTACGGCAACTTTTATCAGTGCTGATGCTGCCCCGGTTGAGGGTGAATGGGTTATGACGGCAGACGCAGATCCGGATAAGCGATTACTCTACATCCATGGGGGTGGCTTTATGATGGGCAGCCCTCAAAGTCACCGTATCATCACCAGCAAGCTGGCCGAAATCAGTGGTGCTGCAGTGTTTGTGGTTAACTATCGGAAAATCCCTGAAAATGCTCGTCTTGACGGTATAGAAGACTGCCAGGACATCTATCGCTGGCTACTGAATAATGGCCCGCAAGGCGAACAGCCTGCACGACAACTCTTGGTTGCGGGCGATTCTGCGGGGGCTAGCCTGGCTTTCTGTCTGCTGGCCTGGATTCGCGATAATCAATTACCTGCACCCGCTGCCGCTATCGCACTCTGTCCGACAACTGACAGCACTCTATCCAGCCCCAGCATAATCAAAAACTTAAACCGCGATGCTATGTTACAAAGCTTCTTTAAGCCGATGGTTCGAATTCCCAAAACTATGCTGCAGTTAATCGGCTGGATTAACGCCCGGGTTCGGCCCAATGATCCTGTCATATCACCAATTCATGGAGACCTCGCAGGACTCCCCCCATTACTGATACAAGCCAGTGATTCTGAATGTCTGATCGATGATGCACGACGCTATACCAACAAAGCGCGCCTCGCGGGTACGGAAGTAACGCTACAAATATGGCAGGAAATGATGCACGACTGGCACCTGTTTGAACCTGAATTAGATGAAGCTAAAGATGCGTTTGAACAGGTTCGACTATTTCTAAACAAATATAGCTAGCCACCAGATCAAAGTGATCTGAGTTATTATCTTTTCTACCCATTCCTAAGTCGCGATGCTACATCGAGCAAGCGACTATGCAAAGATTCAGCAGTCTAACGTACCTATGATGGCATCGAGACACACTCTGACGCTTAGAGGTAAATTCTGACTATAAGGGTAGAGTGCATAGACCGGATTCACCGGAAGCTGATAGCCAGGGAAAACCGGCTGCACCTGCGATCGGAGGTTATCTATCATAAAATCGGGAATAATCCCCACCCCTGCGCCCGATTGTATCAAGGTAAGGCAAGTATAAAAGGAATCAGCTTTACACCTCGCTTGTGCTGTATAACGAATAATTTCATCTTCAGCTTTAGCAGTATTATTTGTCTCTATGCGCCTGAATTCGTGGCATACCTGGTTCGCCTGCCAGGTATTGGCAATGTAAGATGCCTGTTTAATACCGTCCCGTTGAGTGTTAATTCGCTCTATCAATGCCGGGCTGGCGCACAGCTGGTCACGAAATTCACCGATACGCTGCTGCTTCAGGGTACTGTCATTTGATGGGCCAGCTCTGATCGCCAGATCAATATCATCCATCATTAGATTCAATCGGGAATCACTGCTAATCAGTTCAGGTTCAAGCAGCGGGTATTGCTGCATCAGTTTACCGATAGCCGGAGCGATCAATGTGTCCATTAGTGCATTGGGAGCGGTAATTCGCACTAATCCCTGAGGTACCTGCAAAGTGTTCTGGGCCTGCTGCCAGGCTGAGTCTGCTATCTCATTTAGCTTCTTACACTGTTGATAAAAGTCATCACCCGCCGGTGTCAGGCTTTGGCGGCGCGTGGTGCGCTTGAGTAATGTGATGCCCAGTTCCTGCTCTAATGCCTTCAGGTGCTGACTCACAACCGACTTAGATAGTTGCAGCGACTCAGCGGCAGCGGTGATCGATCCGGTTTCCACGATATAGGCAAAAACTGACATATGACGAAGTTGGTTCATCTTTTCTATCCGCAAATATTGTCCGTAAAAACAGAACATTCAATTCTAATACCTCTGTTTTTCTATCTCAATATTATCTTTATTCTCTGCTTATCTATTTATTATCAGCAAAACTTAAGCTTGTAGAGGAATTCAGAATGTCAGATCAACAACTATTAGCAAAATGTCAGGCCGGTATTAGCACATGGCAGCTAGCCTTTAATCAGCAGGATGCCGCCGGTTGTGCAGCCCGCTACACGTCAGACTCCGTCATGGATGCCCGCCCTTTTGGTACCTTCAAAGGGCGTCAGGAAATTCAGGCCTTCTGGCAAGGTATTATGGATAAAAGCTTTGCCGATGTGGAATACACAAATGTTAGCTGGGAAGCAGCTGAAGATCAGGGCTATATACTCAGTTCAAGCTGGACCATGAACAAAGCTTTTGGTGTAGTACACAGAGAGCACTGGGTCATTGAAGAAGATGGTGAAGCGCGATTACTCAGCGATGACTTTGAAGTTCAGGGCGAGCGTTGAACAAATGAAACGAGCAAGCGACGGAGCTGAGTCTAACAAGTGACGAAGTCACGTCTAACCTACAAACTTGTTCGACATTCTAGGCGGAAGTGCTGCTTCCGCCCAAATTCATTTAGATACTATCCTGCCCTTCTTCAATTGCTTCTTCAATATCTTCCATTTCTTCGCTAGAGAGCATATTTTCACCTTTTTATAGCTTGTTAAGTGATTGAAAAATGTACTGCCAAAAAACACAGCATTCATCCGAAACCGGTCAGTATTTTCAGGCAGAACAATACGAGAAAAAGTGCATTATAAAAATGCCCTCAAGAGGGCAGAATCGTTGATTTATCTGACAAGTTGCGGAGCGACATCTAGCAAGAGGCGAAGTCACGTCTAGCAACTAAGCGTAGCGCGCATCTATACCGACACCCTCAAGATACTCTCAATGCCATTACCCTTATAAAAGGATATCGCCGAGGATTTTATTAATTTATTTTGCCTCCTCGTAAATTAACTCATAACGACATCAGACAGAAAAGACCGGCTTTTACCCTCTTTTTTACTGCTCGTTAACGCCAAAGAGCGGTCCATTTACGACCAGGATATTCTCTCATCAGCACATGAAAAACACCCAATCAAAC
>NZ_JADGEW010000037.1 GCF_016744155.1 Amphritea sp.
GATCTGTAGCTGCATGAATAATAAGATCATAATTTTCACTTACATTAGAAAAATCTCTAATATCACCTTTAATAAAACTAAAAAAATCATGATTTGAAAACTGAGGATAATCTTCACAAAACTTTTCTGGGGAACGAGAAAGAATCAAAACCTTAATATTTAATTTTTTAACTTTATTCAAGTAAATAAAACTTTCAAGAATCCACTTACCAAAAAAGCCTGTACCACCAGTAAGAAATACTCTTTTGTTCTTAAAAAAACAAAAATCTTTTGAAACTTCATTAGCAATGAATTGTAAGTCATTATCATCAATTGGCATCAATCATTCCTATTTGGATATTGCTGATCTATTGGATTGCCAAAAGCTAATCTAGGCTTACACTCCCTAGCATCTCGCATATTTATCTCTAACAATGCAGGACTTGGATTTTCTATAAAACTCAATAAAGCAATATCAAATTCTTTTTCTGTTTCTATTAAAGTGGCATTCATATTATAAGCTTTTGCAATATCGACAAATGAAGAGCTATAGCCTTTCCAATAAGTACTTTGATTTCTACCTTCAAAATACATTTCTTGAAACGCCCTTACCATACCTAAAGATTCATTGTTAACGATAATCGTTAAAATGGGTAACTCTTCACGAGCTATAATATCAAGCTCTTGAATATTTAACTGTGCGCCACCATCTCCTGAAATAGAAACAACATTTTCATTAGTTGCATAATGAATACCTATAGATGTCGGTATTGCAAAACCCATTGCTCCCAAGCCGCCAGAATGATGGAGCATTTGCTTTCTATCTAGTAATAGTGAGTGAGCAACCCACATTTGGTTATTTCCAACATCAGTTACAAACTGAGCAGGCTTTCCTTTAAACCCCTTCGATAATGACATACATAAATTAAATGGACTTATAGCCAGCTCTTCATATTCATTTTTGAAGGTTTGACACCATTGCTTCTTTATTTCATTAAACCACTGACTTTCTTCAATATTTTTTTCATTTTTTCTACTCATGTGAATACTGAAGAATTGTTCACATCTAGCATTGATGTTTACTTGCCCTTTGACGCGATTATTAAGCTGAGCTTTGTCTATATCAATCTGAATGATGTTTTTTGCTAATCTTGCAAAATCATTTACATCCGCCCCTGTCTGACGAATATCTAAACGACTTCCAAGAACAATTATTAAGTCGGCATTTTGTATTGCATAATTTGCGGTTCGGGTACCATAAGCTCCGATCAAACCAAAGTACCCGTTCAGTGATGATGTTTTTTCGCTCCCCTTCAAACTTGCAACGTAGGGAATATTTAATTGAGAAATATACTCTTGCCACTCAATAAAGCTAGATTCATTGACAGCTCCGCCACCGATTATAAACAACGGCTTTTCCGCTTTTGAAAGACAATATAGTACTTCTTCAAACTGATTCAATGTAGATTGGCACTTATCAATAGAAACCCTTAAGTCATTTTTTTTTCTCACATTCAAGTAATCAAGAACATTATCACTTAATTCAGATCGTTGTATGTCCATTGGTATATCTATTAAAACAGGTCCTGGGCGCCCCGAAATAGATATATCAATAGCTTTTTGTAATTCTGTAATTAGCTCGTCGGGTGATTTTATTTGAACAGCATACTTAGTGATACTCTTTACGACACTTACAATATCTAATTCTTGAAATCCCTGTTGACGAATATTTCGATCGCCCTTTAATTCATGAGAATTCACTTGCCCAGTAATAAATATACATGGATAGTTATCAAGCCAACAATCTGCAATACCTGTTACAAGGTTTGTGGCACCTGGGCCGCTAGTTGCTAACGCCAGACCTAACTGATTATTCTTTGTCGCTCGCGCAATCCCCCCAGCCGCAAAAGCAGCCGCCTGTTCGTGATGTACAGAAATGAGTCTTGTTTCACTAAGTAAATTAATGCTATCTACTAAGTGGGCGATCATCCCACCAATCAGTTCAAAACCGACTGTTACATTATTAGCACTTAATACTTTAGCTATTGCGTCAGAAGATTTCATTTACTCAATTACCTGAATTTAGATGACTAGTCACCAACTTCGAATTAATCATAATAAATCAGAAATTCAAACCAAAAAACTCTTCAAATTTTTCAATAATGAAATCTAAATGATCTGTTGATAACCCTGGGTAAACACCAACCCAGAAGGTATGGTTCATGATGATATCTGTATTCGTAAGTTCACCGACTATACGGTATTCGATATTCTCAAAATATGGTTGGCGTGTTAAATTACCCGCGAACAGCAAACGGGTCCCAATTTTAAACTGATCCATAAATTTAAGAAGTTCTACACGATTAATACCGATTTCAGGCTTGATAGTAATTGGGAAACCAAACCAAGAGGGGTCTGACTTTTCTGTCGCTTTTGGTAAAATCAAAAATTCTTCGCAGCTTGCTAATCCTTCTTTCAAATAGCGGAAGTTAACTCTACGTTGTTCAACAAACTGCTCAAGACTATCCATTTGAGCTAGACCACAAGCCGCCTGCATATCAGTGATTTTAAGATTGTAGCCTAAATGAGAATATGTATATTTATGATCATACCCCTCTGGGAGAGAGCCTAGTTTATGATCAAAGCGTTTGCCACATGTATTATCGCAACCTGGTGGGCAATAGCAATCACGCCCCCAATCACGGAAAGATTCAATCAATTTACGCAAATCATTATTTTTAGTAAATACAGCACCACCTTCACCCATTGTAATATGATGTGCTGGGTAAAAGCTGACCGTAGCTATGTCGCCGAATTGACCAACCATCTTACCGTCATACGTCGAACCTAATGCGTCACAGCAATCTTCAATTAGCCATAAATTGTATTTATCCGCTACGCGACGTGCTTCCGTTAAATCGAACACATTACCCAAGGTATGGGCAACCATAATAGCTTTGGTTTTGTTTGTTACAGCCGCTTCGATCATCTCTGATTTGATTTGGTAAGTTGGGATATCAACATCAACAAAAACAGGTACAAGGCTGTTTTGAATTATTGGATTAACCGTCGTAGGAAAACCAGCAGCAACAGTAATCACTTCATCACCGGTTTTTAATTGCCGATCACCTAACTTAGGGGAAGTTAATGCCGTTAATGCCAGTAGATTAGCGGAAGAACCTGAAGTTGTTGTTAATACATAAGGGACACCTAAATATTCACCTAAACGCTTCTCAAATGCAGCATTAAAACGTCCTGTTGTTAACCAACCATCAAGTGATGCTTCAACCATCATATTTAGTTCATTTGCACCTAGTACTTTACCTGATGGTGGTACTACACTTTCACCACCAACAAATACTTCTGGTGCATATTCGATTTCCGCATATTGCTCAACGAGTACGGCAATCTGTTTTCTGATTAATTCTTTAGACATTCTCGTTTCCTGCTCTTGCTGCCATATATTCTTTAATTTCATTTATTGTATACTGTTTGATATCTTGGCCTTCAAGCCAAGCTTTTTGCCAGCGAACAATACGACTTAATGTTTCGTCTAATTTCCAGACTGGTTGCCAATTCAAACGCATTTTTGCTTTAGAGCAATCCAGCTTCAAATAATGCGCTTCATGTGGATGCTCACCTTCACTTAAATACCAACTCGCTTTATCACCCCATTGCTCCACTAATTTATCAACAATCCACCGAACAGGTTTAGCATCTTCTTCACTTGGTCCAAAGTTCCAAGCCTCAGCATAGTCTGGGCCTTGTTCATAAAGATGCTCAGCAATTGTAATGTAACCGGATAAAGGCTCAAGCACATGCTGCCAAGGACGAATCGCGTGCGGGCTACGGATTTCAACAGACTTTTCCTTTGAGAAAGCATTTAGCATATCAGGGATTAAACGATCATCAGCCCAGTCACCGCCACCAATTACATTACCTGCACGAACCGAAGCAAGTGCACAACCATGCTCTTGGTATTTATCTTCATTAAAGAAAGACTGACGGTAAGAAGAAGCAACCAGCTCAGCACAACCTTTACTGTTGCTATAAGGGTCATACCCCCCCATCGCTTCATTTTCACGGTAGCCCCAGATCCACTCACGGTTTTCGTAGCACTTATCACTGGTAATATTTACGACAGCCTTTACACCACCAACTTGCTTAACCGCTTCTAATAGATGGACAGTCCCCATGACATTGGTAGAATATGTTTCCATTGGTTCATCATAAGAAAAACGAACTAATGACTGAGCAGCCATGTGAAACACTATTTCGGGCTTAAATAATCCGATACTTTCTTTTAAATGTAAAAAGTCACGTATATCACCTTCTTCTGAAGACATACCAAAACCGACTTTAGCTTCTTCAAACAAACTTGGTATTGTTGGGACTGATAACGAATAACCTTGTACAATGGCTCCCATTTCTTGAAGCCACAAAGAAAGCCAACTTCCTTTAAAGCCAGTATGACCTGTTAGAAATACCTTTTTATCTTTCCAAAAGCTTGGGTTCATATTTATATCCAGACCTTCCAAGGTGCCTTACCCGCTTGCCATAGCTCCTCAAGTTGCACTTTGTCACGTAATGTATCCATAGGCTGCCAGAAGCCATGATGCTCATAGGCCATCAGCTCACCTTCTTGCGCTAGAGTTTTCAATGGTTCTTGCTCCCATGTGCAGCCATCACCATTAATATATTTTAATACTTCAGGTGATAAGACAAAGAAACCACCATTAATCATCGCACCATCGCCACGCGGCTTTTCTTGGAAACTGTTAACTTTTCCTGCAGAAATATCTAAAGCACCAAAACGTCCAGGAGGGAATGTTGCCGTTAACGTTGCTTTTTTTCCATGCGACTTATGGAATTCAATAGACTTTGTTATATCAATATCACCAACACCATCACCGTAAGTGAAGCAAAAAAATTCTTCATCTTTCAGATAGTCCGCAACACGTCCTAAACGCCCCCCAGTCATTGAATTGTCACCTGTATCTACTAATGTAACAGTCCATGGCTCTGCATGCTTTTCATGAACTTTCATTTCATTATTTTTCATATCAAAAGTAACATCAGTCATATGTAAGAAATAGTTTGAAAAATATTCTTTGATTACATAGCCCTTATAACCACAACAAATTATGAAATCTGTAATTCCATGAGCTGAATACTGCTTTAGGATATGCCATAGAATGGGTTTACCTCCAATTTCAACCATAGGCTTAGGTTTTAAAGAAGTTTCTTCACTGAGACGAGTGCCTAAACCACCGGCTAGAATGACTGCTTTCATGGATACTCCTAATAAAAAATAAATTTAATTATTCTGCAGGCGTAAATGCATCTGAAAAAAATTGCTCACTGGATAAACCTTTAATATTAAATGCAGCTCTAGCAGCATTTATCATCAAAGGTGAACCACAAGCGTAAACTTGGAAATCCTGCATTGATAAAAAATCATCACACACTGCTTGATGAACGAAGCCAGTGCGACCATTCCAATCTCCATCTCCTGATAATACGGGGGTGTAATATATGTGAGAGTTCTTCTCAGAAATCTCAGCAAGCTCTTGTAAATAAAAGCTATTTACTAAGCTCATGCCCCAATAGATATGAATATCTCGCTTATCTTGATTGCAAATTAACTCTTCAACCATAGCTTTAACAGGCGCAATCCCTGTTCCACCGGCCAATAATATCAATGGTCTTTTGCTTTGACGAATAAAGAAAGTACCCTTAGGCCCTTCTACGCGCATCAATTGTCCCTTTTTAATTCCAGAAAATAATGCATTAGACATTTGGCCATTAAGAACTTTACGAATATGTAATTCAATTCCGGTAGAAACTTGTTTCGCATTAGCAATTGAATAACTACGTTTGATGCCTTTAAAACTTAAATCGACATACTGCCCTGGTAAATAATTAAACTTTACTGTAGCAGGGAAACGAAATCGAATAACCATCACGTCATCGGTAACCAGTGAAAAACTATCAACTTTACATGGCACTGTTTGTTCTTTTTGTCCTACCAACTCAGGATGATAAAATGCTTTTAATGTCGTATTTGATAATGCTTTTGACTGACAAACCAGAACATCGCCCGATTTAACTATTATTCCTTTCTCATTTTCTACTTCTCCAGAAATAATTTCAGCGGTACAGATACCACAGTCACCTGTCTTACAGCTATGCGCCAAAGGAACTGATTGCTTCAGTGCATCATCCAATAAATTTCTGTCACTTTGAAAGTGCACACCTGCTGGTTGAATAATTATTTCATAAGGCATAATAATATCTTTCTGAAATCATTCAAAACTTTCACTCCCAACCCAAAAAACAGGAATATAAACATCAATCGCATATTAAACAAATATTACATATCCATTCATATACGCAAACAGCCATAGAGACAGTAAAAAAACCTTACTAAATAATATCAGCCAGCAATCGTATTTCTTTTTCGATATCGTTTTGATGGTTACCTACAAATAGCCCGTGTGCATCAAGATATTCCGCTGCATCTAAAGACCCTGATACTTCATAATCAAAATATTCTAGAACTTCTGTATTTTTCAAAAAATTTCCGGTCACGATTGGCCGACATTCAATACCGTTACTCACAAGCAACTTTACTAACTCAGCTCTATCATAAGGTGCATTTTCTTTTAATATTAATGAAAAGCCAAACCAACTGCTTGAACCAGTTTCTTGCTGTATATCAATGTATGGATGATCCGAAAAACAGCTTTGAAATAACTTTGCATTCCTGCGTCTAGTTTCAATGAAGCCAGGTAGTTTTTTAAGCTGCTCGACACCCAACGCCCCACTCATCTCTAATGGCCGTGCGTTATAACCAGGTAACATAAACTTAAACGACTCTTCAAATGGGTCATCACTTTTTTCGCCACTGACTTCATTAAACTTTGGCAAGTTACGGGTCCATCCGTGAGCTCGAATGCAAAGCAAAATATGATAAAGTTCTTCATCATCAGTAACTATACAACCACCTTCCATCGTAGCTATATGGTGTGAAAAGAATGAACTGTATGTACCCATCACTCCGAAAGTACCGGCTTGTTTACCATCAATAGTTGCACCCATTGATTCACAGTTATCTTCTAGTACATATACATTCCGGCCAGCAATTATTTCATTCATTCGGGCATAATCATTCGGATTGCCCAACAAATTAACTGACAATATCGCTCTGGTTTTGTCTGTTATTGCTGCTTCTAATTTATCTAAATCCATATTCAATGTTTTACGATCTATATCAACAAACTTAACTTTCAAACCATATTGCTGAAGTGGAAAGTAAGTAGTCGACCAAGATACAGCAGGGACGATAATTTCATCCCCGCGTTTCAGTTTTAACTTTGAATTTTTTGTAAAGAATAACGACGCTATCATCAACAGATTTGCTGTCGAACCCGAACTTACCATTAGCGCATATTTAGAACCAAAAAAACCAGCAAAGTCCTTCTCATACTGAGCAACTTCTTTGCCCATAGTAAACATATCGGACTCTATCACTCGTTGAATAGCAGAATACTCTTTCTCATCCCAAGTGCTACTCGCTAGTGCATAATTAGTCATTACAGTACTCACTTAAATAAAATTGGTATGTTTTCCTAATGCCAGACTCTAATTGTGTTTTATAAGCCCAGCCAAATTCTTTTAGTTTCTGATCATCAATTAATTTTTGTTTCATGCCAACGGGTTTGGTTAAATCATGTTTAAATTTACCGGTATACCCCACTATTTTTGCCACAGCTTGGTAATATTCATTAATACTAAAATCTTCACCCAAGCCAACATTCAAATTCTGAGGCATTTTTTCAAAATTATCTATTGCATAGAAGATGAACTCAGCCAAATCTTCGGCATACATAAATTCTCGACGCGCTTCACCATCACCCCATATATCAACTTCAGGTAAATTATTTCTCTTAGCTTCCGATATTTTCCGAATAACAGCAGGTATCATATGTGAATTATTAGGATCAAACTTATCAAAACAGCCATATAAATTACACGGAATAATCGTTTTATATTGACGACTTCTATTTTCTTTATTTATGTACTCACACAAACGTGTGGTAGTTATTTTTGCGAGTGCATAACCTTCGTTTGTTGGTTCTAATTCACCCTTCAGAATTAAATCTTCTGATAAAGGGTTACATGCATCACGTGGATACATACAAGAACTACTTAAGTTTAAAAACTTTGTCACTCCAAAATCATTTGAAGCCGTTAGGATATTAAGTCCCATTTGCATGTTATCGACTAAAAATTTAACTGGCTGTGACATGTTGGCTTGAATGCCACCAACGATACCTGCAGCATGGATAATCATATCTGGAGCATGTGTGCTTATATATTCATTTACTGCGCTGCCATCGAGTAAATTCAGCTCAGCGCTGCTAGGTGATAAAAATTCATGGCGGTGCTTAATAGCAGCTGCAAGAATATTTTTACCGACCATTCCATTGGCGCCAGTAAGTAATATCTTCATTGTTTTCTACTCAACTGTGATCGAAGTGTTGTAGCCATGATTTTTCAAAATAGCTTGCTGCTTCGCTTTATCTAAATCACTAGCAACCATTTCACTGCACATTTCTTCAACAGTGATTTGCGGTACCCAACCTAATTTTTCCTTTGCTTTAGACGGGTCTCCCAATAATGTTTCTACTTCTGCAGGACGGAAATAACGTGGGTCTACTTTAACAATAACATCACCTACCTTTAGAGCAGATGCATTTTCACCTGTAATTGCTTTAACCGTTGCCACTTCGTTAAGCCCTTCTCCTGTAAATTCAAGTTCAATTCCTGCTTCGATTGCGGAGAGTTTGACAAATTCACGAACAGAAATTTGCTTACCTGTCGCAATGACATAATCATCTGCGGTGTCTTGCTGCAGCATCATCCATTGCATGCGCACGTAATCTTTCGCATGACCCCAATCGCGAAGTGCGTCCATATTACCAAGATACAAACACTTCTCTAAACCTTGTGAAATATTCGCGATTCCACGGGTAATTTTACGCGTAACAAATGTTTCACCACGACGAGGGGACTCATGGTTAAATAAAATCCCATTACATGCGTACATCCCGTAGGATTCACGATAATTCACCACTATCCAGTAGGCGTACATTTTTGCTACAGCATAGGGAGAACGCGGATGAAACGGAGTGCTTTCTGTTTGTGGGATTTCTTGTACTTCTCCATACAACTCGGAAGTAGATGCCTGGTAAAATTTTGTTTTCTTTTCCAGCCCTAAGAAACGAATAGCCTCGAGTAAACGTAACGTCCCCATCGCATCAACATCAGCGGTGTATTCTGGGCACTCAAAAGAAACTGCTACATGTGACTGTGCGCCAAGGTTATACACTTCATCTGGTTGTACATCTTTAATAATTCGAGTCAAATTAGATGAATCGGTCAAATCACCATAATGTAGAAAGAATTTTTGATTTTTCTCGTGGTTATCTTGATATATATGATCAACACGCTCAGTATTTAATGATGAAGCGCGACGCTTAATTCCATGTACTTCATATCCTTTTTCTAATAACAACTCAGCAAGGTAAGAGCCATCCTGCCCGGTGATACCAGTAATCAACGCAACTTTATTCTTTAACATGTGATTTCCTATTAAAACCATTCTTTCGAATCAAAAAATTTATAAATCAATTCCATTAACCGCGAAAACACCACCTACTTATGTAGCCCCCCACTTGAAGCACCCCTTCGGGCTTTAATCTACTGTTGAGTTGTTCGCTACCGACAATTCGACGTTAGCATTTCGCTATCAGTCAAGTAAAAGCTGATGCCATTGCCCTGTCTCAGACAGAAAGCTCACTTGCGCTTCGTCCTCCACATCGCTAATTCTTTCGAGTCCTTATAATATCAGCACTAAATTTTGACATTATATATAATTGACGCATTAAAGTACGGCATTACCCAATATCAGACTACGAAAATAGATACCGATGAACAGACAGAACTCTGCGAGGCTAAAGTGGCACTCAGCACCCAAAATCAGTCTATTTCAGTGACTGCAACTTTTCCACTGACAACGGTTTAGCCGAAACAGGCCGTGTGTTTCTTATGAATAGGAAACTGAGGAATAGGCTTTCCTCGCTGAAGCACAATTCATTTACCCTTGCCAAAACCGGCTTTGGTACCAGGCCAACTTCCTAACCATCTGACTACTTTGGAAGAGCTCCTCTACTAACCTTTGCACACTTTAGTTTTTAGCGTCGAAAAACATCCTATAAATAAACATGAACTTGCGCGAGCCTTACCAACCTGCCCGCTGACTCAAGGATGAGGCAGGCAGCTATTAGCTCGACACCCATACTTCAACTCAAACTTTCATAAAATAAGCTTTGATAGGGGCAGGTTGTTCTGACCTTAGTACTTGGTAATGTGATAGATTACTACGGTCAGTTTGCGCAAAAGTCGACGCGTGAATTTTAGATGGTTTTGCACTTCTAAGAATCCTAACATGCGGACCCTTGAGCTATTCCAGTTGATGGTTTACCGCAGCAATAAGATAATGCCACTTTTCTACCTTTGGCTGCGCCAGGGTGCTCCGAGACAGGCTTAAACAGGCAGAATTTATTATTAATAAGAGAACAGGATTTGAACTCAAGCGAGAGATGCTCTCCGGCTCACTTTCCGGTATTTCAACAACAAACAAATCTGATAAGACAATGTCATGGTTTACACTACCCCAAAAACATTCCAGTGAGAGAACAGCTCTGATTATCGGAGCAGGCATAGCTGGCTGCTCTACAGCGCGATCATTAGCTCTAAGAGGCTGGAAGGTAACACTTGTGGATCGTAACCCAACGATTGCCGCTGAAGGGTCAGGCAATCGCCAAGGGGCGCTTTACGCCAAGCTGCCGGTTGAACCCATTCCCGCTAGCCGCTTTCATCTATCAGGCTTTCTTTACAGCAGGAATTTTCTTAAACAAAGCCTGTCTGACAGGCCTGATATCTGGTCACCTTGTGGGCTACTTCAGCTGGCATCGAGTGAAAAAGAGCGGCAAAAGCATCTAAAATTGTCTGACTCTGGCAATTACCCTGACTCAATCGTCCGTTTTGTCGAGCAAGCTGAGGCCTCCAAGCTTGCAGGTATCACTGTAAACAATAGCGGTTTATTTTTTCCTGAGGCTGGCTGGGCGACACCACCACTATTGTGTGAGTGGTTGACCGACCACCCCAATATCAGCGTGAAAACCTCAACAGAGATTATTAAGTTAGAACGAGCTGATACTCTTTGGAAGGCTTACTCTCAAGACAACACCGTGATATCAGCAGCAGTCGTTGTTGTCGCCTCAGCGGCTGATAGTGCCAAATTTGAGCAGTTAGATTCGTTACCTGTACAAAACATTCGTGGGCAGGTATCTCTTACTCGATCGGAAATTAGCACTACCCCCTTAAAAACAGTACTTTGCTGCGAAGGCTATATATCCCCGGCCAAAGAGGGGCGTTTCTGCTTCGGTGCTACTTTCGACCTCAAAGATGAAGCAAGGGATATCAGAGAGTCAGGCCACCAGCATAACCTTGATAAAATCTCTGACATATCAATTGAGCTAGGCACGGCCTTACGAAATTATCATACTGAGAACGGTTTAGATGGACGTGTCGGTTTTCGGTGCGCGTCTCCCGACAAGCTTCCAATGATAGGCCCCGTGCCTGTTTATGACGAGTTTATTAAAGACTATGCACAGCTGAGCCGTGACGCCAAGAAAATAATCGAAACAGCACCGAAACACTACCCTGGATTGTTCGCAAACCTGGCCCATGGATCAAAAGGACTAATTAGTGGTCCAATTAGTGGTGAGATAATTGCTGCTATGCTTGAAGATGAGCCTTTGCCCATTGAAAAGGAACTCATTGATAAGCTAAACCCAGCACGATTTATCATCAAGAATCTGATCAGACGGACGATATAATACAAACAGTACTTACATGAAAGTGAAAGATAGCTATGGCATTGATTATTTACGATCAGGGATATCGTATACAAACACCGGTTAAATCTATGTTCATTCCTCGCGGAGTGGAGCAGATGACTGCTGCCGCTAATACCGCAGCCGCTGGCGGTGATAAAGATCACGAGAAAGACCATATCGAGCAAGTTCTACTTCAGGAAGCGGGCTCACAAGGAAAAGGAAACGCACGGAAGGCGGCATCTGCCTATAGCCAAACCGGAGGCAGCAGCTCTATTCAAGAACACCCACGCTCCTATATCCCAGCATCACTGATCATGTCACATCCAGTACAAGCTGTATTACAAGGCAGTAAAATTCAGTCCGCGCTATACAAAATGAAGCAGTTTGATATTAGCCATCTGCTTGTACTCTCGGGTGCCGGTAGATTGATGGGGATAGTGACAGAAAAGTTGCTACTACAATACTTAAGCTATCAGGGTGCTCAACTTCATACAGTCGAGGACACCATTGAGGAGAGCTACACAACACAAGTCATTACCGCGACACCGGATACTAACATTCGTCAACTGGCGGTAAGCTGCGTGGAGCACCAACTCACCTGCATCCCCATTGTTCAGGACAACGGCAACCTGACCGGAATCATCACCCGCACCGACCTGCTTCAGTCTCTGATTAACAATGAATGGCTGGACAGCCGGTCACCTTAGCCTGCTAACTGAAAACACCTACGGTTTACGAGGCGGTAGCACACCACCCTCAGCTATTTTTATGTCGTCTGACTTATGCCCAAAAAGCCCTGCCAGAAAAGTGAACACCTTCTTCACACCCCGCCAGATTTTTGGCAGCAGCCAAATCACCAATGCAACAAACAGCACTAAGCCGATCAAAAAGGCGACGGGATAATTCAACGCGGCCCATAAACCACCAAAAACCACCAGATCTTCAGAGACCGATGCGGTCCAGTTAGTCACTGGTTCCGGTGACGTATTAATCATCACTCGACCACCCGCTTTAAGTGCGTGACTAGTCGCCGAGAGAGAACCGCCCACCAGCGCAGCTGCGAGTACCACTGCCCCATTCATATCGCCTACAGCGCCCGCCGCTAGAGCAGCACCTGCAGGTATTCTTATAAAGGTATGCAGCGTATCCCAACCGGTATCCACCCCGGGGATCTTATCAGCGAAAAACTCAACACAATACATAAAGCCCGCGGCCATCAGCACCATAGGATCGGCAATGATTTCCAACTCAGCGGGTAACTCTAGGTTTCCCATATTGGACATCAAACCCAGCATCAGAATAGTTGCATAGAGATTAATACCACTCGCCCAACCCACTCCCATGGTCAAAGCAATTAAAGCGGTAATTTGTTCTAACTGATCCATAACGCTCTCCCCGGCACCAATTTAAAGCAGGTATCTATAAATTTTATAAACTATCACGTGCCACTATATTGCACAGCCCTGTACTTTGGCTGAACAAAATAACCGCAACACCTTGCTTTAGTTTAGACCGGACTTGCTCAACCCGCGCCTCAAGCCCCACTTCAATATCACCATAGTCTGTACCATCGCGGGTGACATACTCCTCGATCATCAAGGTCAATGTTTCAGGGCTGAGTTGTTCCCATGGAATAATCATGATTAAAAAGGTAAGCGGAAAAAGCTGCCAGCGCGTTCTCGGATACGCGGACAATATTTAAGATCATCCCGATACTGCTTCGCCCGACTATCGACCTTTTCAGCCTGTCGGACCAGTAACAGATCCGGGTTATATTCCATTCGGTGTAACCCGCCATGACCGATTCGCGCAGCAATATATAATTTACCCGCTTGTTCCATCGACAGACTATTTCGCTGACTCGCCATCTGTGCATGCCAACCGAGATAATCCAGCGCAGTTTCAATCTCCGAAAAGCTGCCCGCCCAGTTTTCTGTAGCCAAACGGTATTCTTCCCAGTCAGAAGAAGCAGGATTAATATACTCACTGGCTTCAGTACCGATCGGCACATTGAGTTCTGCCAATGCTATATGCAGCGGCAGCCCCCAGCGACTCTCTGTTGTTACCACGGCATCTAACCAGTCATTATGTTGGTAAAGCGCTCGACAGAAGGGATTATCCGGAGTGACAAAACGTTCAGGAACTACCTGAGTGATCTCGGTACATCCCTGTAATAACAAGACACCTAGCAAACATAGCCGTATCGGTCTGTACATCACTCAGTCACTCCGTTTAATTATTATAGTCCGCCAACAACGCCAGCATCTGCTCTTCATCTATGACTTGAATACTTAACTCTTCCGCTTTTTGTAGTTTCGAACCCGCGCCTGGCCCCGCTACAACACAATCCGTTTTGGTTGAAACACTGCCGGCAACTTTAGCGCCCAGCGCCAGCAACTGCTTTTTCGCATCTGCCCGGGGCATCTGCTCCAGAGTACCGGTAAGCACCCAGGTCTGTCCCGCCAAAGGCTGATCATTCTGATCCACCTCAACATTCTGCCAATGCACGCCCGCATTTTGCAGCGCCTCAACAACTTCAAGGTTATGTACCTGATGGAAGAAACTAACGAGATACCGCGCGACAATCGGCCCAACATCAGAAGCCTCCTGGAGCTGTTCTTCGCTCGCTGCTATAACTGCTTCAAGAGAACCAAAGTGAATCGATAAAGTCCTGGCGGTGGCTTCACCCACTTCACGGATACCCAATGAATAGATAAAATTCGCCAGTTCAGTTGCCTTACTTTTCTCGATACTCTGCAATAACTTGGTCGCAGACTTATCGCCCATCCGCTCCATACTCGCAAGCTGCAAATGATGTAGGTGATACAGATCAGCGGGGCTACGAACCAGCTCTTTTTCTACCAACCCGTCAATCAGTTTTTCACCCAGACCATCGATATCCATCGCCTTGCGTGATACATAGTGTTTTAACGCTTCTTTGCGCTGGGCAGCACAACTTAAACCACCCGAACAACGCGCAACAGCCTCGGTTTCAATCCGCATAACTTCAGAATCACACACTGGGCAACGATCCAGCATACTGATAGGAATAGAAGCCTTAGGTCGTCGGTCGATAACGACTGAAACCACCTGAGGAATAACATCCCCAGCTCGGCGCACAATCACTGTGTCGCCCGCACGTACGTCCAGGCGCTCGACTTCATCCATATTATGCAGCGTTGCATTACTAACCGTTACACCACCGACAAATACCGGTTCTAACCGAGCTACCGGTGTGATTGCGCCGGTTCGACCCACCTGGAACTCGATAGCATTGACCGTTGTAATCTCTTCCTGTGCGGGAAACTTATGAGCGATCGCCCAGCGAGGTGCCCTTGAAACGAAGCCTAATTGCTGCTGAAGCGTTAAAGCATTAACTTTGAATACTATCCCGTCAATCTCATAAGGTAGCTGGCTACGCTTTACTGAGAGCCTTTCAAAGTAATCCATGCAGCCTTGAACCCCCTCAACCACCGCCATTTCAGCGTTGATCTTTAATCCCCAGGTCGCCAGCGTTTCTAAAATGGCCACATGGGTATCAGGCAATTCTCCTCCACTAACAACGCCAACAGAGTAACAACACATCTCTAATGGACGCTGAGCCGTGATTTTAGGGTCCAACTGCCGCAGACTACCCGCGGCAGCATTACGGGGATTCACGAAAGGCTTTTCTCCGCGCTTCAAAGCCAGCTCATTGAGCTGACTAAAGCCTTTGCTGGGCATATAGATCTCACCACGGACCTCAAGACGCTGCGGATACCCACTTCCCATCAATTTCAACGGAATCGAAGGGATGGTACGTACATTCAGAGTAATATCTTCACCCGTACTGCCATCTCCACGGGTTGCCGCTCTTACTAATACGCCATTTTCATAAAGCAGACTTACTGCAATACCGTCCAACTTAGGCTCACAGGCGAACTGCAATGCCTTATCATCGGTCATCTTCAACCGATCCCGCACTCGCTTTTCAAATCCTTGCATATCCTCTTCAGAGAAAGCGTTGTCAAGAGACAGCATCGGCATCTCATGACTAACCTGATTAAAGGCCGCCAGTGGCTGGGCACCAACCCGCTGGGTAGGCGAATCTACAGTGATTAACTCCGGGTTCTCTTCCTCCATCTTTTTCAATTGCTGGAACAGTCGATCATACTCAGCGTCTGGGATCTGTGGATTATCGAGAACATAGTACTGATAATTGTGGTGACGCAATGTATCGCGCAGCTGTTCTAACAGCTGCGTAATGGAAGTATCAAGGCTCATGGGCGTATTCTGGAGGTATCAGGCAGTTGTGGTTTTTTTCAGCTTACGCATCTCGTAACGGCGGACACGTTCGCGGTAATGTTCTTTAGTTTGATCTCTCATGGTGGAGCGATTTTCATCCAACAATACACCATGTAGATTTTTAGCCACCGCATCGGCGGTAGCCAGCATACATTCATAGGCATTCATCACGTCGCGAGGTTCTTCCATCGACATAAAGAAAGTAACACCCCGCGTTTCTATGCTATCCATCGTATCAATATCAAAATAGCCAGGCTCAAGCGCATTGGTCATGCTGAACTGGATAGCGCCCTTATCAATGCCATCTTCATACCGGTGGAAAATTTTCATATCACCGTAGCGCATACCGCAAGCCAGCACGATCTGCAGTAAATTTTGACCCGAGAAGCTCTCGCCTCCATCGGGAGAAGCGACAGAGATTACCAACACCTTATCGGCTTCAGGTATTTTCTGCAGTGACTGCCCCTTCATTTCAATCATAGAGGCATTCTTTTGCTGAGTCTCAACATGCGATTTAGTCTTAGCCGAATGATCAGCTACAGGCTTCGGCTCATCGGTAAACAACCCTTCATCCGGAATGATTCGCTTATCATCCGTTGCAGTGAAGTTCAGTTTGCTTGCTTCAGGCTCTGACTCAGAGTCATTAACCAGCGTAAAGATACTCGCTTGCTGTTCTGGCAGATCCATCGCCGCCTGCTCAGGCTGGCTGTCTTCATCTTTCGCCGGGCGGACCAGTTCACTGACGGGGCGGGTAAGATCGAAGTCATGTTCTTCTTCATCCACAGCGCCTTCAGAACGGGCATCCAAACGAAAGCCATCAGGCAGCGAGGCGATCAGGTCATCTTCATCCGCTGAATAAGCCGCTCGCTTTCGTCTGTATTCAAGCTCGTCAGCTTTTTCGTCAATGGGATCTTCTTGCATAAACAGATCTGCCGCTACGGGCTCTTCTACCTGTTCTTCTATCCGCCCTACTGTCAGCTCTTCCGCCTGCTCTTGTTCATCGATCAAATCTTTAACGGGTTGATCTATCTGTTCTTCTACATCAGCAAACAGATCTTTATTCTCGGATGCGTCCGACTCAACAATTAATTCTGGCTCTGGCTCTGGCTCTGGCTCTGGCTGAATAAGCCTAGCTTCGACTACAGGAATTTCATCCTCTTCACTAAACTCAGATTCCGGTTCAGATGCAGGAATAACCCGAACAGCAGAGATTCCTTCAGCAAGTTCATCAAACGAGGGACCATCAGAATGTGGCGGAAAACTATCAGAGGAAGCAAACAGCGGATCATGTTCATCCTGAGTAACAGGCTGATAAGATGTGTTTTTCAGTTTTTTTGCAGAAGGTTTATCAAAGTTTCTCTGAGGCTTTTTCTCTGACAGGGTTGCACGGGCAGAGGATAGATCCAACTCATCATTGCCAAACACGGGTTCCTGACGCTTTTCAGGAATATTCGTACCTGCGGCGACAGGTTTAGACTCCGCATAACCATCACGACCTATAACCCGAGCACCGCCGCCTGGCAGTTCCGGGTTAAAAGATTCATCAGGAATATCGGGCAGTTCGGACAAAGAACTATCGATATTCATTTTAAGATTATTGCCACCACCACGCATGCGGCGCCAGCCATCCAACACAATCAGGAGAACAACTATCGCGCCACCGATAATCAGCCATTCACGTAGTCCTAATTCCATCGCCTGATGCTACCCTTATTCAAATTTATATACGTGACTCAAAATCTCTATTGTGCTGAACTCAGATACTCATTCAACTATCTGATCAATAGATAGTTCTAATATATCAACTTGGTCATGAACAGCAACAGGAGAAATCATCCCACTTAAATCTCCCGGTGCCGGGCGGGGCTGTCCAGACGCTGATATACGCGCAACAACCTCAACCTGATCTGCAGAAGAAAGAAGAGCATCCGGGCTCATTGAAAGACTATCATCCAACACTAAAGATACCGGCAGATCCGCCACGGTCAAGCGTTTTGCGGCCAGAGGCATGCGACCACCCACCGGGCGAGCAAAGATAAAGACAGTCATATCCGGCTTCACGCGACTCGCTAATTCAGGGTTTAAACTAACAGTCAGCTCCAATTTCACCTCTGCTAGCTCTGGAACAGTCTCACCCGCAGCAACTAATTTCTCCCGGGCTGAACGCACCCCAGATTTTAGAGAGTCAGCCTGTTCACCCGTCGCATTTCGCAACCCTTTCTGCCAGAACTCCATCGCATCACGGTAGTTACCAGACTCATAAGCTTCAATACCCAACAAACCCAGCGCGGTGACTTCAAACGGTTCTAGCGCCAGGGTCTTGTCAACTTCGCTACGAATCTGGTCGTCCATTTTACCATTACTGGCAAAGAACAGCGCCTGTGCATACTGGCCATTAACGCCAGCGTACTGGGGCGCATCTTTAGGCAAATACTTCAAAGCATTGGCATAACCCTCAGCAGCACCCTTAAAATTCTGCATACTCATGAAAGTGTTTGCTAGCAGGTACCAGCCTTCTGGATTTTCAGGCTCCTGCGTCAGGCGATCTTGCAATGCAGAAATCGCTTCATCAACTGTTGGTTGTTTCCCATTAAAAGGGTCTGCAGGCTGATTCAGCGCTACCGACAAGTCACCTGAACGCCCATATTTACTGTACATCGCCAAGCCAATCGCAGGTATCAGTATGGCTAACAGAAAGGCGGTAATAATTGCCTGACGAGTAACTGTTAATGGTTTAGTCGAGGAGTTTTCAGTCTCATCAACATCCTGAAGCAGGTTACGCTCCAGTTCTAGTTTCAGTGAATCATAATTATCCCGATCCAGATTCCCAGACGCCAACTCAGCGTCCAACTCAGACAAACGCTCCTGATAGATGGTGATATTCAATTCCCGACGATCAACATCAGGAAGCGAATCAGTTTCTGACTGACGTGCCCGATATACCGGAAGTAATACAAAAGCCACCGCTAAAAGTGAAAGCAGTGCGATTCCTAACCATAGCGCCGTCATTTATCCTGCTCCTGTTTCAATAGCTGATCAAGTCGCAGTTTCTCTGCATCGCTCAAACTAGTTTTCGGTTTACCGGGCTCTGCTTTCTTTCGCTTTCCACTGACCAGCAATACCACTACTACACCAATCAACAATAACACTGCAGGTCCATACCACAGCAGATAAGTTTGCTCTGACATCCGTGGGCGATAAAGTACAAACTCTCCATAGCGGCCCACCATGAAATCAACTACCTGCTGATCGTTGGCGCCATCCTGAAGCATCCGATGTAACTCCTCACGCAAATCCTTAGCAATCGGCGAATTAGAGTCTGCAATATTCTGATTTTGACATTTTGGACAACGCAGTTCGCTCGCTAATGACTGAAATCGCTCCCGGGTCACTTCGTCTTTGAACTCGTAAGTATCAATCGCTGCACTCACCAACCCACTCAGGGTTAGAAGTATCACAAATAAGGCATGCCGAACCATCAGTTAACCTCCAGCTGCTTCATCTTCTCGCGTAACTCACTCCAGACCAGCTGATCAATCGCGCCAATATGTTTATAACGGATGACCCCTTGCGCATCCAACAGAAAGGTTTCAGGTGCTCCGTAAACGCCCAAATTCAGACCAAGCTTACCCTCGGGGTCGAAGATATTCAGAGCATAAGGGTTCATATATTTTTCCAGCCAGATCTGAGCCTTAGCACGGTCATCCTTATAGTTCACACCATAAATGGTGATCCCTTCATCCCGAGCGATACGGTTCAACTGCGCATGTTCCTGCTTACAGGTGGGACACCAAGTCGCCCAGACGTTCAGCAGCGCAGGACGCCCCTTCAGATCAGCGGCAGTCAACGTTTTCTGTTCATCAAGAAGATCAGACAGACTGAATTCCGGCACTGGTTTGTCTATCAGTGGTGACGGAATAGACTTAGTGTCTTTACCTATACCATTCAAGAGAAACAACCCCAGTGCAATAAACAGAACCAGTGGCAATATAGCAGTTAATTGACGCATTATTAGACCTATTGAAATACTTAATCAGGCTGCAGCTCGGGCAGCATCGCGCCGGGCTTGTTTACGGTATCGTGGATCAGTAGCGGCCAGTAAACCACCCGCGGTCATCAACAAACCTCCAAGCCAGAGCCAGCGAACGAAGGGCTTATGCTGAACACGCACAGCCCAGGCCCCATTTCCCAGAGGCTCTCCCAGGGCCACATACAGATCACGAAATAGACCGGGATCGATATCCGCCTCAGTCATCACGTTACCTCGGGCAGGATAGAAACGCTTTTCCGGGTGCAACTCGCCATAAATTTCACCGCGATACAAAACCCGAATCACACCCATATCCGAACTGTAGTTAGGCCCCTGTACTTTCTTGGCACCAAGAAACTCAAACTGATACTCGTTAAAGCTCAGCACTTCACCCGGCGCCATTCGCAGATCACGCTCTTCGTTGTAAGTTGTGACCATCACCACACCAACCACTGCAACCGCGAATCCTGCATGCGCCAGAATCATGCCGAAGTAACTTCGCGACATCCCTGCCAGACCTGCTTTCAAACTACTGCGACCAGAAATCTTTTTCCATATATCCATGGCGTTGCAAAACACAACCCAGAAGACCAGTGTCATCACACCAGCCACCACCCAAGTAAACTCACCGGCGTATAGATACTGTGATAACAGACCAGCTATCACACTGGCAACCGCAGGCAACCAAAGCTGTTTCAGGAGGAAGGACACTGAAGTCTCTCGCCACCGGGATGCGACACCGATACCCAAAAAGCCAGCCACGAGTAACATTAAGGGCACGAAAAGTGAATTAAAGTACGGCGGCCCAATTGAGATTTTACCCCAACCCAACGCATCAACGATCAGCGGATAAATAGTTCCCAGCAATACCATCATCGCAGAGACCACCATCAGAATATTATTAACTAACAACAATGATTCACGGGACAGCAGCGCAAAACTAGATTCACTCTTCACATTACCGGCTTTAACCGCATACAGGATGAGTGATCCACCGATGGTAATAACCAGCAAAGCCAGAATAAAATAGCCACGATCAGGATCTGAAGCAAAAGCATGTACTGAGGTCAAAACCCCTGAACGCACCAGGAATGTACCTAACAGACTCAGTGAGAACGCAAATATCGCCAACAATACCGTCCAGCTTTTAAAGACTCCACGTTTCTCTGTAACTGCCAAAGAGTGAACCAATGCGGTACCTATCAGCCAGGGCATAAATGAAGCATTTTCCACCGGATCCCAGAACCACCAACCACCCCAGCCAAGCTCGTAATAAGCCCACCAGCTTCCCAAGGCGATACCCAATGTCAGGAAAGCCCAGGCAATCGTTGTCCAGGGACGTGACCAACGCGCCCAGGCAGAATCAAGGCGACCGGTAAGTAGTGCTGCGATAGCAAAAGCAAAAGCAACAGAGAAGCCCACATACCCCATATACAACATTGGGGGATGAATAATCAGGCCAATATCCTGCAATAAAGGATTGAGGTCTCCACCTTCAGCCGGAAACTGCGGCAGATGACGATCGAACGGGCTAGAGGTCATCAGTGTGAATAAGATAAAACCAACGCCGATAATACCCATAACCCCAAGTACTCTGGAGATAATCTCCAGTGGCAGATTTTTACTTTTTACAGCAACGGCAACAGTCCAGCCGCTAAGAATCACTACCCAAAGCAATAGAGAGCCTTCGTGCCCACCCCAGATCGCACTGATCTTAAAATACCAGGGTAATAATGTATTAGAGTTCGTTGCGACATAAACAACAGAAAAGTCATCTACAACAAAAGAGTAACCCAGGCAGAGAATGCTGATAACAAGAAAAAAGAACATACCCATAGCCAAAGGCCGGGCATAATTCATCATCAACGTATTACCCACTGTAGCACCAACCATCGGCACTACTGCTAGCAAAGCAGACAAACAGAGTGAGAGAATCAGCGCATATTGGCCCAGTTCTGGAATCATGATTACTCTGCTCCCTTCGCGCGCATCTGATCGGGCATTTTACCCGCTTTTTCTAGTGCTTCCGCGACTTCAGGTGGCATATAGTTCTCATCATGCTTGGCCAGCACTTCCACTGCCTCGAACACCCCGTCACTATTCATAGCGCCTTGCGCAACAATCCCCTGACCTTCCCGGAACAGGTCTGGCAAAATCCCGGTAAAAGACACTGTCACTGAATTAGCATAGTCCGTCATATCAAACATGACGTTAAGACTTTGAGTATCACGAATCACACTCCCTTCAACGACCATACCCCCTGCGCGTATTCGGGTGCCTTCCGGGGCTTTATTATCAACAATATCAGTAGGTGAATAAAACAGATTAATATTCTGATTCAGGGCATACATCGACAACCCAACAGCGGTCGCTGCACCGAACACAATAAATAATACGATTATCAGGCGCTGTTTACGTTTCGGGTTCATGACTTCGGTTTCTCCCTGCGCAGCCTGCTGGCCTGCTCGATAAAGATCTGACGCTTGTGCATCAGTGGATTTACTATATTAGTAACAATCACAATCAGCGCAATTGCATAACTCAGCCAGACATAGAGGCCATGGCCGCCCATGTCGATAAATTCGGCAAATGATTCAAAACTCAAGGTAATTTCCTCAACCGGTAATCAGGTCACGTACCCAGCTACTGCGACGCTCGCGCTGGATAATTTCATTACGTAACCGCAGCATCATAGCCACGGCAAAAAAGCAGTAGAAACCGATCACCATAACCAGCAATGGTACCCACATCTCTGAAGGCATTGCCGGACGTTCAGTCAGTGTAAAAGTAGCGGGCTGATGCAGTGTATTCCACCAGTCCACAGAATATTTGATGATAGGAATATTCACCAATCCTACCAGCGCCAGTACCGCCGTTGACTGGGCAGCAGTCTGAGCATTTTCAATAGCAGAGTTAAGCGCAATAATGCCAAGATAAAGAAAAAGCAAAATCAACATTGAGGTCAGGCGTGCATCCCATACCCACCAGGACCCCCAGGTTGGCTTACCCCAGATAGCACCTGTCGCCAAAGATAAGATAGCAATAGTTGCCCCGATAGGCGCACAGGCTTTGGCTACCATATCAGCGACTTTCATTTTCCAGATCAGGCCTATAGCCCCAGCAACCGCCATCATCATGTAACAAGACTGCGCTAGAATCGACGCCGGAACATGGATATAGATAATCCGAAAACTATTCCCCTGCTGATAGTCTGCAGGAGCAAAAGCGAGCGCCCAAACAGTACCCACCAGCAACGTTGCAACAGCGGCAATAGCAAAAATCGGCAATAACTTGCCCGTAATCTCATAACACCAGCGAGGAGAGGCCAATTGATAAAACCAACGAGGCATCCACTTTTTTTCAGCCATTTTTCAACCTTAACGGGTAATCACCCACTTACACTAATTCTTAATGCGGCACCAATTGCCAAAGGGGCCATCACCAACCCAAGCGAGAGCATCGCCCCCAATATAGCGAAATAACCACCTAATGGGAGCCCTGTTACAGCCCCCTGAACCGCAGCACTACCAAAAATCAACACTGGTATATAAAGAGGCAGCACCAGTAACGAAATCAACACACCACCTTTACGTAAACCAACGGTCAACGCTGCGCCTATGGCACCTACAAGGCTCAGCGTAGGCGTTCCCAGCAACAAGCTGATCACCAGGCCACTCATCCCATCTGCCGGTAAAAAGAGCATTACCCCTAGTAAGGGGGCCAATAGCGTTAACGGCAGTCCTGTCAACATCCAGTGTGCCAGTACTTTAGCCAACACCACCATGTATAAAGGTTGAGGGCTCAGCAATATCTGTTCTAAAGTTCCGTCCTCAAAATCAGAACGGAACAGGCTATCCATCGAGAGAAGCGTCGCCAATAAAGCAGCTACCCAAACCACCCCTGGGGCAACATCTGCCAAAAACCCAGGATCAGGGCTCACACCAAGAGGAAACAATGTCGCTACCATCAAAAAGAAGATCAGGGGATTGACCAAATCACTTTTACGACGATAGGAGAGCAACAAATCTCTTTTCAACGCACCCCAGAAAGGACCATCAACTTTATACTCACTGACCATCCCGCTATCTGCCGGTTGATTAGGCACGGTATCGCTCATAAAGTTCCCGCTAATTGATCAAGATTAAGGCGCCGAATTTTATCACCCATCGCTAGCTCATGATGAGTTGTCAATATCACGGTCCCTCCCTGCTCTGCATGGGCCGCAATCAACACTTCTTTTTCAGCCACACCCCGCTTATCAATGGCGGTAAAGGGCTCATCCAAAATCCACAGAGGGGCACTGCTCAAATATAAACGGGCCAGACTGACACGACGGTTTTGCCCTGCCGATAAAGTATGACAAGCGCTGTCTTCATATCCGCTCAGACCGACTTTCTCCAATGCATAATCAAGCTTTGCCAAATCAATTGCCGGATGCATAGACGCATACCAGTGCAGGTTTTCCCGAGGAGTTAAGACCGCTTTGACACCGGGTTGGTGGCCAAAATAAAGTAACGATTCGCGATAATCTTGAGCACAATCATCCAAAGACTCTCCCTGCCAATAGATATCGCCTTCAAAATGACGAGACAAACCACTCAGAATACGTAAGAGTGTTGTCTTACCACTGCCATTCTGTCCTTCAACCTGAAGAACTTCACCAGCGTTAACTTCAAAGTTGAGTGACTCGAACAACACACGGTCGTCCCGTTCACAGAACAAATTCTCAATTTTAAGTCTTGGTGTGGGCAACAGAACAACCTCAAGAAAACGAAACAGACAGATACACCTTTATAATTAGCAATATCCGCCGAAAGCAAGGCATTATATACAAAATAAAGTGCTGAAGGGCATAACTGAGTCAAAAGAACTAGAAGCTATACCGGAGGTCGCTAAAAAAACTATTATGCTGAATCCTTTAAGCGTTCAGAGCCTGCAATCCAATACCGGTAAATCTCTATCGGCAGTTGAACTCGTTCGTGCCCTCCCCCTTAACAATCCTACTCAGATAACAGTAAGACAAAGCAGTGCTGATGCAGCCCGGCCTAACCAGTTCACCCTTCAGGTCCAGTTAGGCAACCAGCTATATCAGCTTAAAAGCAATCAGTCACTACCACCCGGAAGCACCGCAACACTCACCAGAACGGCCGCAGGCCAACTCCTACTTAGCACGACCTTAACTTCCCCTTTGTCTGCCAATCTTCAGTTACAAGCATTGAATCAACCCGCTACAACCCAGGCTAAACCGATACAGCAAAGCGGCGCTGGAACTCAACCCGGTGCTAATCAGGCACGAGCACCAGAACAAACCCCGATCATTCAAATAAAGGGGAACACTCAACAGCCGAAAGGCCAACCACAAACCGCCGACCAACCCCGACTGCCTCCCATAACAGCAAACCTACCACCCCGTCTGTCAGCTGAGCTGAGCAAGCTTCTCCCTCTTAACCGACCCGTTCTGGCCACCATTAATATTACCGCTCATACCGGCAGCAAAAACGGAGCCAGCAGTGTAACCGCCACTATTAATGGCCGCACTCTCCCTTTGACGCTCAATCAACCGCTTCCATTTGATGGAAAGGTTCTACTAGTCAGAACAAACAATGAACAGGTTCAGATTCAATCACTCACCTCACCTATCCAAAACCAGAGCCTGGAACGTCATATCAGTGATGCTTTGCGCTATGTACTCCCTGCTCAACAGCCCGTCGCAGACTCTTTGACTAAACTGCAGCTACTCAACAACAGTGTCGGGGCTGAAAAAAGCCCAATAAACAGCATACTTAGCTCTCTGATCAACCTGTTCGGCGTAAAAACAGGCTCTTCGTCAGAGGGACGGACCGGCGTGCAGCAAAACCTATTAAATGGCGGGTTGTTTACGGAACGTAACCTGGCTAACCCTCGGAGCCAGATACCCACAGGGGAGATGAAAAAACAACTCGGCCAGTTATTGCAACAAGCAGACAAATTACCAGAGCTACCCAGACAACAGCTTCAGGAACTCGTTAAAGGACTACTCAGCCGGGTCACTAGCAATCAACTAGAAAGCATCCAAAACACCCGTATCAGTAGCGATGGTGGAATTGAACGTTTCTTTGCACTGGACCTGCCAATACGCAACGGTGATCAGCTCGATAACGTCGAACTAAAAATATCAGAACACCGACGTCAGCTTTCCGAAAACGACTGGCAACAACTATGGCGCGTGAGATTACATTTTGATTTAGAAGAACAGGGTAAAATTGATGCCGAACTGATACTGGAAGATGATCACCAGATCACAGCTCACTTCCTGT
>NZ_JADGEW010000010.1:0-26309 GCF_016744155.1 Amphritea sp.
ACTACAATCGCTCTGACTTCTGCACTGGCTGCTGGCGCAGCTTCAGCATCAACTAACTTCGAACTGGGTCAGCTAGGCGGTGGTACTACCATTCAGACCAGCTCTCACTACAGCAACGAAGAGTTAGTCACTGTTGATAGCGCAAACTTGCCAACTAACAACTACGGTTCTGAACTTTTCGTCGGCAGTAACTAAGTCGTGCCCGTCAGCGACACCGTTATATTTTTGTAAGACTCTTTTTAGTTAAACAGTTTTAAGGAACACATTATGAAAGCACTCATCACAACAATCGCCCTGACTTCTGCACTGGCTGCTGGTGCAGCTTCAGCTTCAACTAACTTCGAACTGGGTCAATTCGGCGGTGGTACTACCATTCAGACCAGCTCTCACTACAGCAACGAAGAGTTAGTCACTGTTGACAGCGCAAATTTGCCAGCTAACAGTTACGGTTCTGAACTTTTCGTTGGCAGTAAATAAATAGCAACTAAGTAGTAATTCGTAAGTAATCACAAAGTAACTAGGTAAGAAGGTTTCAGTGAAACCATTTATCGAGGAATGCAGTATGAAAACATTTATTACTACAATCAGCATTACATCGGTACTGGCTGCGGGGGCAGTCAGTGCTTCAGTCAGTTTTGATCCCGATCGTGCGATCGATATAGAGACTCCAACGACAGTGCACTACAACAACGAAGAGATAGAGATAGTTGATGGGCCTAATATGCCCGGTTTTGACTACGGCAATAAATTTCTAATCGGCGGTAATTGAGCGTGAAGTCCCGGATAAAAAATGTCATTGGACAGAGTAGGGGGTGTTAAATTTTTGAGTCAGCCTGATTAGGCTTAATTACCAGCAGTCGCTTTCCCTTCGTAGTGTTTCATAGTAAAAAAAAACTGAATAACTATCCCCCAGCTTTAACAGTGCACTGATACTGTCTAACATCAGTAACGGGCAGCCATCGGTCTAGCCATTAGTCAAACCAGCAGTAGTCCAAACCTCATTTGCCAAATTTTTGCACATCAATAGCGTATTCATTGGTAAAGAGAGCACGCCAGTAATTTTATCTATATGAATTTTGTATTCCTACTGGGGCCTTTTTAACGTCTGAGGCTCTTAGCTCTCTCCGCAACAGTTTTTCATCGTGGATGAAATCCTCTTACATCACATCAAAGCTTGTTCGTTTCGATACAACGTCATAGGATGGCGTCAAAATCTATGCATAACGATTCTATTCTGAAGGGAAAGCGGACTTGAAATTATCAGGCCATATGAAGGCAGACTTGTTGCTAGTGGGGGTGACTCTGTTGGCGGCGCTTGGCTGGATGTTTTCTAAAGAAGCGTTGGTCGGCATTCCTCCGTTACTCTTTATTGGTATTCGTTTCCTGTTGGCGGGGTTGATACTTTTTCCCTTTGGTAGGGGTAAGCTTTTACAACTTGATCGACAGGGGTGGTTATTCAGTATAGGTGTGGGGCTTAGCTTCTCGCTGGGTATTATGTTTTGGATTATGGGGCTTCATTATGCGAGTCATATCGGCGTTGGCGCATTTCTTACTAGTCTGGGTGTGGTACTGGTTCCGGTTCTAGCGCTCTTGTTTGGCGATCGGCCGGGCCGTAGTGTTTGGGCGGCCTTGCCCTTAGCTGCATTAGGAATGGCCAGCTTATCACTTGATTCAGAATTAGTGATTGGTCAGGGCGAGTTGTTTTTCCTGATATCGGCTGTTGCTTTTGCTCTGTTCTATAACTTAAACAGTCGGGCCGCAAGTCGTATCTCAGTGATCGCACTCTCTGTGATTCAGCTGATAGTGGTGGGTCTGGTTGCCCTGATGATTTCAGCACTAACTGAAACCTGGCAATTTGAGCTATCTCTTGAGTTACTGGGATGGTTGTTGGCCAGTGTCCTGATTGCGACCAGCGTGCGTTTTTTTATTCAGACCTGGGCGCAGGGTATGGCACCTGTCAGTCATACAGCGGTCATCATGACGTTGGAGCCTGTCTGGACTGCGTTGCTGGCGATCTGGTGGTTTAGTGAAACGATGACCATTATGCAGCTACTAGGTTGCAGTTTGATCTTTAGCGCGCTGTTAGTTAATCGCTGGCCCGCTTTGATGCTATGGATGAAAGGTAGTTATAGTTCGGTTAAGGGTAAAGAGTGATTCTATTGTCTTTGAAGTAGAGAAGTGGGGAGTCTCTATGCCGATGGCAACTTTAGATTGATCATCTGGCAGTGTAGGGCTTATTGGTTTCTTTGCTTAAGACTGCGCCTTGTCGTGCTTACCCATTGCAGAAACCGCACGTAAGGCTGTATGTTTAATCGCTCACTCTATGTAAGAAATGAACATGTTAAATATTCTGAGTATTACAGCACCGATCTTTTTGCTGATCTTAGCCGGCTTTGTTGCAACACGTAGCGCTATTATTCCCCGCGAAGCGCTGCCGGGCATGAGTCGTTTTGTGCTTTATCTGGCACTGCCGGTGCTGATGTTTCAGAAGATATCGCAACTGGATATCAGTCAGATAATCGATTCAGATTACATTATGGTCTATGCCGCAGGCGGCCTGTTTTCCTTTATTTCTGTGTTTGCTATCAGTCGATGGATGCTGAAGGACAATATCAGTTTTTCCAGTCTTAAAGGTTTTGGCAGTGCTTGTCCTAATAGTGCATTCATCGGTCTGCCGGTGATGATGCAGTATTTTGTTGATGATGCACCGACTCAGGCGTTTGCCATGGCGCTGATAGTGGAGAATATTATTCTGTTTCCCATCGCGTTTGCGTTGATGGAAACCCAGGGTGACACCGGTGTAGGGCTGAGAAAAATAGTAAAAACAGTGGCGGGTCGATTAGTAAGAAATCCGATCATTATCGCTGTTTTTTCAGGCGTGCTGGCCGTGTTAGTTGGGTTTCAGGCACCAGGCTTTCTGGGTCGGGGAATGGATCTGTTGGCAGGGGCGGCAGCACCGGTAGCGTTGATCATTATTGGTGGGTCGTTGGCAGGGGTTGCCTTCAGTGCAACGCTCAAAGATATCGTTATGATTTCTGGCTTCAAATTGCTTATCCAGCCGCTGGTGGTGTTGTTTTTGGTGGTATTCGTCGTACCCGATATGGATCTGATGTTGAAGCAGGCAGCAGTAATCTTTTCTGCTTCACCGATGCTTAGTATCTATCCTATTGTCGGTGGCCAATATGGTCATCAGAGCTATTGTTCTGGCGTTTTAATGGTGACCACCATTCTAGCCTTTTTCAGTATCAGTTTAGTGTTGAGTTTATTAAGCCTTATATAGGCAGAGGTAAAGCGGGTTCGCTGTTTTTGCTGGAGCTTATCTAAGTAATTATCTAGGTGCCTACCTGGATTCTACTGCGGGGAGCAGAATAGCGCTCGTTAGTCTTGGCATTGAATTATTTTTGCAGTCTGCCTATTAGCCTCTACTGTCTGACTTTATCTGGGGGTACTATGTCTCTCTTATCTGTTTCAGAGAGCACAGAATGCCATCTATTATTCGAGTCAGTGGACTGACTAAAACCTATCAATCTGGCTTTACTGCACTTAAAAATGTAGATCTGGATATCCGTCGGGGTGAAATCTTCGCCCTGCTGGGGCCTAACGGGGCAGGGAAGACCACCCTGATCAGTATTATCTGTGGCATCAGCAGTCCGTCGGAAGGTTCTGTTCTGGCCGATGGCTTCGATATTGTCAGAGACTACCGTGCGGCTCGCAGTAAAATTGGTCTGGTCCCTCAGGAACTCTGCAGCGATGCATTTGAGAATGTCTGGTCTGCTGTGAGTTTCAGCCGAGGTTTATTTGGTAAGCCCTCTAACCCTGCGTTTATTGAAAAGCTCCTGCGTCAGCTTTCGCTGTGGGATAAAAAAGATGCCCAGATGCGTGAGTTGTCTGGTGGCATGAAACGCCGGGTGATGATTGCTAAAGCGCTGTCCCATGAACCTGAAATCCTATTTCTTGACGAGCCCACCGCCGGTGTCGATGTTGAGCTGCGTAAAGATATGTGGCAAATGGTTCGAGAACTACGGGAGCAGGGCGTTACTATTATTCTGACGACACACTACATCGAAGAAGCGGAAGAGATGGCTGACCGAATTGGTGTGATCCGTAAAGGTCAGATTCTGTTGGTGGAGGAGAAACAAGCGTTGATGGATAAGCTCGGTAGTAAGCAGCTGAGTATTCGTCTGCAACAGCCGATCACTGAAATTCCAGCTGAACTATCAGAGTTTAATCTACAGCTGGATCAGGACGGTAGTAATCTTTCCTACTGTTATGACAGTCGTCATGAAAGCGATGGTATCGCTCGTCTGTTACGTAAACTGACCCAGCAGGGGTTGGAGATTCGCGATCTGAACTCCAGTGAAAGTTCCCTTGAGGATATCTTCGTCAGCCTGGTTCAGGAGGATCAGTAATATGAATTTCTATGCTATTCGGGCGATCTATAAATTTGAAATGTCCCGTACCTTTCGCACACTGATGCAGAGTATCGCATCGCCGGTGCTTTCGACTTCGCTCTACTTTATCGTCTTCGGTACTGCTATTGGCTCGCGCATGGGCAATATTGATGGCATCAGTTACGGGGCTTTTATTATTCCCGGGTTGGTAATGTTGTCACTGCTGAGTGAGAGTATTTCTAACGCCTCTTTCGGCATTTTCTTTCCCAAGTTTTCCGGCACTATATATGAGGTCTTATCGGCGCCGGTGTCGGCGATGGAGATAGTGATCGGTTATGTCGGCGCTGCAGCGACTAAGTCGGTTACGCTGGGGTTACTTATACTGTTCACTGCCCAGTTGTTTGTCGATTACCATATAGAGCACCCTATCTGGATGTTGGCGTTCCTGATTCTGACGGCCATCACCTTCAGCTTATTTGGTTTTATCATCGGTATCTGGGCGGATGACTTTCAAAAACTGCAGGTGATTCCGCTGATGGTAGTCACCCCACTGACTTTCCTTGGGGGAGCGTTCTACTCCATCAGTATGCTACCGGAGCCCTGGCAAACCCTGACGCTGTTTAATCCAGTGGTCTATCTGATCAGTGGCTTTCGCTGGGCGTTCTATGGGGTAGCCGATGTGAATGTAGTGGTGAGCCTGGGGATGACCATGGTCTTTCTGCTGATCTGTCTGACGACTGTCTGGTGGATCTTCCGTTCTGGGTATCGTCTTAGAACTTAAGGTAGTGATGGGCGCTGGTATCCAGCAATATGCTGAGAAGAAATAAGTTAGAAAAAGGAAGAGAGGGAGAAAGGAATAAGCTGTTTATCAAGTTTGGACTAATACTTGTTTGAGTATTGGGTGTTACTTGGTGTATCTAATTACTTAGAGATTTTATGCAGCGGGGCCCGACGCGGTTGATGAGTCGGGCTTTGCTGCATAATAACCGGCATCTTTTTATCGTCCGTAGATGGATTCAAGATTTTCGGTACGCTTGATTTTGAACAGGTGCAGTACAGCAACAAAGGCAGCTTTTATCTTCTGATTTCTGGCGGCACGCTTTTCGATCGCGCGAGTTTCTTTCAGTTCACGCATCATGCGCATGAAGTATTCGTGCTCGGTTTCTGGAAAATTCTTCTGCTGCAGGTTGTTCATAGCAATGTAATCGTAAGTAGTTAACATGGTGTTTCTCCAACATATCGCACTTTCATGGTGCGGCTTAGATGCTGTGTTTTTTCTATTGCATTAAAACAGAGCGCTTTCTATATGCGCGCAGATTATCCAAAAAAGCAGTCTACGACAAAGTATGCTTTTTCATCTCATTGATGAATTTTTCTATCCAATTAAGTTGATCTCTATCATTAAGAAATACGATATCGGTGTTTATTGATGTTTTATTCTCGTATTTGGTTGTTTTTTATACTGAGTTTTTTTCAAGTTGCAGGCATGTAGGTGCAATTATTTATTGCTCTGTTTTGGTGCGAGAGTAGTTGGGGAGAGATTTGTTAGTGGTTCTTTGCTATTTAAAGGGCGTTTTTAGGGCGTTTTTAATACCTTGATACATTTCGTTATTTCTCAGAAAGATTGCAGCAAAACTCCTGTTGTTTAATGTTAGCTTCCCAACTCTGTATATCCGGGGGAGAGACGGCAAGAGTTATGCATTGCTGCTGAGAAATTCTCGAGATGTTTCGGGGCTGGCTATGTTTTTGGTTGGTCTGACGATGATCCCTGCGAAAGAGGCGATCTTTGCTGATGGCGAAGGGCAGGCATAAGGGAAGCCATTAAAGCGGCCACCGGAACCAAAGCTCAGTCTGAATTTGTTTAAGGTTTAGAGTTGTGGACTCTTCTCCTAAGTCTGACTAACTGAACTTCTCCCTTAGTAAGCTCAGTTAGTGAGACCCTCAACCCGGCCTATTAGCCGGGTTTTTTTTATTTTGTCAGTGTGAAAACCTGGAATCGAGGGCGCGGTTCAACCGCTCCAGCTAACATCGGTGGTAAGGATGTAACCTACACCGTAAATAGTTTTGATGATTTCTGGGTTTTTGGGGTCGTGTTCAATCTTTTTCCGCACCCGAGACATCCGCACATCGATGCTGCGGTCAAATGGACCAGCGCTTTCCCCCATTAGCTGATCCCTTGAGAGAATTGTTTTCGGTGCTTTAAGTAGTTTGATCAACAGATCATTCTCTGCAGAGCTAAGTTCTGCCTGAGTGCCATCTGCAGTCGTAAGGGTAAGGGTTGATGGCTCATAACACAGACCCGCAAAACTAGCGCTGCGTGTTTCTGATTTTGGGTCAGTGCCTATATTTTCCAGTCGTCGCACTAGGCTGTTCACCCGTGCGACCAGCTCCCGTGGGATAAAGGGCTTTACTATGTAATCATCTGCGCCTAGTTCCAGCCCAAGTACTTTGTCAGGCACGCTATTGCGTCCGGAGAGAATCATTACCCCGACATTGTGTTTGTCGCACAGCTGTTTAACCAGTTCCATACCATCCATATCTGGCAGACCAAGGTCGATAATGCAGATTGCTGGTGGCCGGGTACGAATGGCGTGACCTGCCTGTGTACCGGTTGGAAAAGTACGTACTGTGTAGCCAAAAAGCTCTAGTTCCTGGCTGACCAGTTGGCAGATATCTTTTTCGTCATCTATCACGTAGATCATTTTGTTGTTATTCATTGCTGACTCCCACAGGGTGTCTGAACTCAAGCCATTGTCGATCTTCTTTTTTAGCCATTACGCAATGCCTGCTTTAATTCGGTTATGCCAAAGGGTTTGTTGAGCAACGGAAATGCTGGATTGATCGGCTTATCTCCGTTCTGCTGATAGGAATAGCCACTCATCAGAATGATCCGACATTCGTCATTTTCACGGTGTAGCCAGTCTGCCAGCTCAATGCCGTTGATACTGCCTGGTAGCATTACATCCGATACCAGGGCGTAGAGTTTAGGTAGTAGCGGTATCAGCCGTTGTGCTTCATCGGCACTGTGGGTGTCTATTACATCAAACTCTAGATCGATAAGTTGTTGACGCACTACTGAACGAACATCCGGATCATCCTCTACCAGGCAGATCAATCTATTTGCATCTATGGGTGAGGGCTCGGCCCCCACCTTTTCTATCATGACGGGGGCTTCAATAGCCTCTTCTGCAGGCAATAGTAAAGTAATAGTTGCCCCTTTGTTAGCTGTGTTCTGAATACTGATATAGCCCTTTGACTGTTTCACAAAACCGTACACCATACTCAGTCCCAAGCCAGAACCTGCGCCATTTCGCTTGCTGGTAAAAAAGGGCTCAAAACACTGCACTAGAGCCTGGTCTGAGAAACCTGAGCCGGTATCGCTGACACATATCTCGCTATAGGTTCCGGGCAGGACATTCTCATCCAATACTAATAGATTTGTGACGTCTATAGTCCGGCTGGTAAAACTCAGTTCGCCACCCTCTGGCATCGCGTCTCTAGCGTTAAATGCCAGGTTAACTAAGGCGTCTTCAAGCCTGCCGGGGTCGACAAAAGGTAGAAGGTTTGAGGTACTGATGTCGATGCTGATATTAATGTTATCAGGCAGTGAATTGGACAGTAGCTCAGTCGTGTCATGTAACAGCTTGTCGAGATCGACCAGGTTGGGCGAGAGTGGTTGTCGGCGGGAAAAGGATAGCAGCCGGCTGGTAATGTCAGCTCCGCGCCGGGTGGCCCTAATGGCGGGTTCTAAGTAGCGCTGCACGTCACTCTCACTGGCATACCTGTCCCCCACCGAGTACAGGTTGCCAAGAATAATTGTCAGTAGGTTATTGAAATCATGGGCCAGTCCCCCCGACATCTGGCCAACCGCATTCATTCGCTGGGCTTCATTTAATTGCCTTTCAGCATCTTTTTCTGCGGTGATATCAAACGTCATAATCAGGATGCCGTTTACATCCTGGTCAGAGTTGAAACAGGGGATCACTATTTGCTTACGAACTTTGCTTTTTGAAGAGTGATCAGTGTCGTTGCTCGGTTCAGTATATTCTGAGGTGGATTGTTTGCCTTGAAGGGCTTCATTCAGCGGTGATGCGAATAGAGCAAACGTACTCTCACCTATGACCTGCCGTAAAGGTTGATTGATGATGCTGGCTTTATCTTGCCGCAGTATGTTGGCAAACCCCTGATTTACAAAGAGGATGTTGAAGTGGGTATCCAGGTAAGTGATAAAAGCCGGTAGAGCATCAAGAATTAAGCGCTGGCGTTGCTCGGCATGAGAGAGCGCTTCTTTGGCGCTGGCCATGGATTCTGATGCGATAACCAGTTGTTGGTTTTTTTCAGCCAGCGCATGGGTACGTTGTTCAACTTTGGTATCCAGGTTCTGAATAGAGTCACGTAAGCGTTCAACCATAGTATCAAAGGTATTTGCCAGCAGGCCTACTTCATCATCGCGACGGATACCGCTTTTGGCGGTCAACTCACCCGCAGAGATTCTCACAGCAGTATCGGCCAGCCGTTTTATCGGTTGGGTAATCCACTGGCTAAACAGCAGCATCAATATCAATGCTACGAGTAGAGCAATGGCTGCGATAGTGATAATTCGTTCTGTTAGTAGCTCAGAGCTGCTGCGTAGTTCATCGACATAGACCGAAGAGCCGATATACCAGTCAAAGCCTGGTAGGTAGCGGACCAGTGACAATTTTTCGTATTTATAATTGCCGGGGTCATTGGGGCGATCCCACTTGTAGTAAAGCTCTTTTCCAGTATCGGCGACCTGAATCAGGTCTTGTGCTATTGCCCGACCGGTTACCGGATTGGTTAGATCAAGAAAGTTTGTGCCATCAATATTGGAGTTTGGGTGGATTAGCATATTGATGTTTGCATCAAAAACAAACAGATAGCCACTGGAGGCTATTTTGATCTCTTTTATACCTTCGCGCAGTTCCTCTAATGCTTCGGTACGAATCTGTTCAATGTCTGCTTCGAGATCATCCAGATAGATGCCGGAGCCTACGATAAAGCCCCACTCTGGATAGTTCTTAACAAATGAGACTTTATCCAGCGGTCTTGCTGCGTTCAGGCGATTCCACTGATATTGATAAAACCCTTCACCTTGATTCAGGGCTAGTTTAATGAGTGCCGGAACGGCGGCTTCACCTTGGGAGTTAAATAGGGCTGTCGCATCTTTACCGTGGTAGCGAGGGTCGGGATGGGAGAGGAAGATGCCGTTGTAATCGGATATCCAGATATAGTCGTTTTCACCATATTTCAGGTCTCTGATCTTCTCGAAAATAGCCTGACGAGCCTGGGCTTCTGTCTGGCCATTACTTAATGCATCAGAAAAACTACTGGTGATATAGGATTCTGTCAGCCTGACGACTGATCTCAGTCTTTTTTTATGGGAATCCAGTGCCTGACTGCGATACTTTTCAGTGTCGGAATACATCTTGCTGGCGAGTGAGAAGACGCTGTTAATGGCAATGTGGCTGGCATTACGCTCAATCTCAAAGACTTTTTTCTGAATGACAGGCACTGAGTAAAAGTAAACCGTGAGGAAAATCATCGAAATGATAATCAGCAGGGTAAGAAAGAAGCGTTGCATCAGTTTCGGTCTGAAATGCATTTTGCCGTCGTCTTAGTGCGTTCAGTTGATGTTATTAACGCATTCTATAGTAAATGGATCTGTGCCATATAGCTTGTTACATTTTGTTAGAATTCAGACAACTTACGGCAAAGATTAGGGTGTTTACTAAGTAGGCAACATAGAACACTAAGACTCAGAATAATAAAAATACTGACTGATACTTATGGTCGGAAGCGAGTAAAAATGCCTTCTCTGTATACGCTCAACGATTTTCGCGTTGAACTGAATCGTTATGGTTCATCGACCATCCTCTGCTGCCGGCTAATGTTACTTAATAGCCGCACCGTCACCGTTCAATCATTGTTAGATTGATTTCTGCTTCTTAGGCTTAGCCAGGTCCCCCAGCCGCACTGCCGGTTGAATCTTTTGTACAGGAAACTTCAATGTCTGAAAGTCATAATATTTATAACCAGTCCCTCGATAAAAATCAGGCGAATTTTACTGCTTTAACGCCGCTCAGTTTTCTCGAACGTAGTGCTAAGGTTTATCCCGAGCGGATTGCAACGGTGAATGGGTCTGTGCGTCGTACTTGGGCTGAAACGTATCAGCGCTGCTGTAAGCTTGCCAGTGCGTTGAGTCAGCGGGGAATAGGCAAGGGCGATACTGTGTCTATTATTGCGCCCAATCTGCCGGAACATTTCGAGGCTCACTTTGGTGTGCCCATGAGCGGTGCGATTCTGAACTCTATCAATACCCGTCTGGACTCAGAAGCGGTTGCCTTTGTATTGCAACACGCTGAGACTAAAGTGCTGATCACTGAACGGGAGTTTTCGACGGTTGTTAAGAAAGCGCTGAAGATGATCGGTAAGAAGATTCTGGTGATCGATATTGATGATCCGTCCTATGAGGGTGGTGAGTTGATTGGTGATATGACTTACGATGCTTTCCTGAACGAAGGGGATAGTGCTTTTACGGGTCTGATGCCGGAAGACGAGTGGGATGCGATTACCCTTAATTACACCTCGGGCACCACCGGTGACCCTAAGGGTGTGGTTTACCACCATCGTGGCGCTTATCTGAACGCAGTGAGTAATATTGTTTCCTGGGACATGGGTCAACACCCTGTTTACCTATGGACGCTGCCGATGTTCCATTGCAATGGCTGGTGCTTTCCCTGGTCGATTGCTGCCGCTTCAGGTACCAGCGTAAGTTTACGTCATGTGCGCGCTGATAAGATTTTCTCTGATATCAAAGAGCACAAGGTAAATCACTTCTGTGGCGCCCCGATTGTGTTGAATATGCTTAACTCAGCTCCACAAGAGATGAAGTCTGGAATCGAGCATCAGGTCAAAGTGATGACCGCGGGTGCTGCGCCACCGGCTTCCGTGATTCAGGGTATGGAAGATCTGGGTTTTAAAGTGACCCATGTTTATGGCCTGACCGAAACCTACGGGCCGTCAGTTGTATGTGCCTGGCATGAAGAGTGGGATGAGTACGATGACGAGAAAAAATCCCGTTTGAAATCTCGCCAAGGCGTTCGCGCTCCGATGCTGGATGGGCTTATGGTGGCAGACCCTGATACGTTGGAGCCGGTACCACAGGATGGTGAAACCATCGGTGAGATCTTTATGCAGGGTAATTTGGTGATGAAAGGTTATCTGAAAAACCCTTCTACAACCGATGAGGCGTTCAGCGGTGGTTGGCTTCATTCAGGCGATCTGGCGGTCTGGCATGCCGATGGCTATATCGAGATTAAGGACCGTTCTAAAGACGTCATTATCTCTGGCGGCGAAAATATCTCCAGTATCGAAGTTGAAGATGTGCTGTATCGACATCCGAAAATTCAGGATGCAGCCGTTGTTGCCCGTCCCGATGAAAAGTGGGGTGAAACCCCTTGCGCCTTTATCACGACGACTGAAGGTGAAACCGTTACCGAGCAAGAAATAATTGATTTTTGCCGAGCCAACATGGCGCACTTTAAAACTCCAAGACGGGTTGTGGTTGGGGATCTGCCAAAGACTTCAACGGGTAAGATTCAGAAGTTTGTGCTGCGACAGACGGCGAAAGAGTTAGATTAATTCTTAGTTAGAAGTATCGCTGCTATAGGAACAGGGAGAGTGGAGCTTTCACTGTTCCTATAAAAGAATGTCAGACGGGAGAATAATAATGAAAGTAACCGTAATACTGACACCCGAATCCTCAGATGTGGAGGGTAGGGTTTCGGGAGACATCGTTCTGGGTCCGCAGGCGTTAGAAAGTATAAAAGAAGCGCTACAACTGAAACGGAGTGGTCGAGCGGGTGAAGTAACAGTTGTTACTTTAGGACAGTCTCTGACGCTGGATCAGAGTCGAGATTTGCTTCAGCAGGGGGTTGATCGCAAGCGCTTTATTCCCTGTGATGTTATTCCCAGTCCTATGGAGTTAGCTGAAGTGTTGCTGGCTATCGTACACCTGGAAAAGCCAGACCTTATTCTAATTGGTAGAAGCGAAGATAAGCTTCAGTGTCAGCTGGGGAATCTTCTGGCTGAACTATTGGAATTCAGGTCCTCTCAGGCTGAAGAGGGTGTCGGTCAATTTTTCCGTACACTGGTGATTCGGGAAATTGGCAGCGGTATAAATATAGTGACGTTGCCTGCTATTGCTAGTGATCAGGGGCTGGTTAAAGATACATTAAGCCGCCTGCAGGTTGCCTGAAATAATAAATTGAAGATGAGTGGTCCCCTGATTAGGGGATCGGGTAGCCTGTGCTTTACTGGTACAGTTTCAAGTGGCTATGAGAGTGTGGTTGCTTGAGGGTGGTGCTATAAAAAATACCGACCGCTGCAGAGCAGGGCCGGTTGGTAAATACCACTTATAGTGCAAGGCTCGCCAGTGCAAGTATCTGTGAGCTAATAGGCATCGAAACAGTCTCTATTCTGGCCTTTATCAGAGATGGTGACGATAGCCTTTACAGTCAATAAATTGATTAAATAGGACAATCACCCTTTCGATTTACGATAGGTGCTGGGTGAGATACCGGTCCAGTGTTTGAAGGCACGGGTGAAGGCAGCAGCTTCGGCAAAGCCAAGTACCCGGGCGATTTTTGAGATTGGCAGGTTAGGCTGACTGAGCAGATGGATCGCTTCATCCCGGCGTACACCATCTTTTATTTCCTGAAAACTAGTGCCTTCTTCATCGAGTTTACGGCGCAGGGTTCGGGTGGTTGTGTGTAATTGGTTGGCGATATCCTCCATACTGGTATCGACCATCGATTCAGCGCTCTCCAGATAGTCCATCACCTTACGGGTATAGACTGGGTAATAGGATTGACGTTTAAACCAATCCAGGGGAGCGCGTCTGAGATAGCTGCTAAGATTTTGCAGCGTTTGTACGACCGGAGCGTCCATGATTGCCCGGTCGAAGATAATACTATTGTTTGGTTGATCAAACACAGCAGGGCATGGAAACATTAACCGATACTCCTCAAAGTGTTCTGGAGTGGAATGGCCAAAGCAGACCTTTTTAAGCGGGATGCGTTGGCCGATCAGCCAGCTGGGGAAACGATGCCAAAGGATCATCAGTAGATCGAGCAGGGCGTGGTCGGGGTCCTTGCTGGGATCGGTCAGGTTTAGGGTAAAGATGGCGCTGTCTCCCTCCTCAGTAATGCTGAGATGGGAAGCGGGCACCAGCAGGTTGTAAAAGAAGACTGCTTGCTTGAATACCTGACGCAGGTCGGTACAGTGGACTACCTGTCTGGCCATAAGGCCAAACACGCCGAAGCGACAGGGGTGGCTACCCATACCGAGATAGTCGTCATCGCCGTGGCGCTGGATAGACTGAACCAGTCGACTCAGCTGCATCGGTGTAATACGGACTTCCTGGTTGTTGAGCAGTTCGCTGTTGAGCCCGGATTCCGACAGTAATTGCTGTTCATTCAAGCCATTGAGCCTTGCGCCTTTGAGCATTGAGTTGGCAAAATGGATTGAAACGGAGTGATGGTTATAGCTCATAACTGGATTCCGAAAACATTAAGTGGTTTGTCCTATAATGGAGCTGATTGTCCGATACTATCAGAAATTTCCGAAATTAAATGGTCTGATGTGTCCGAAAATATCAATTATAAGGCTTTTTTCGTTATTGTTGTCCTAGGCTAGAGAAGGCAAACTAGGTCATCATATAAACCTCAAATAAGAAGTGAGTGCTATGAAAATTCTTGTACCGGTAAAACGTGTTATCGACTACAACGTAAAAGTTCGGGTTAAGTCCGATAATAGCGATGTAGATCTGGCCAACGTTAAGATGTCTATGAACCCGTTCTGCGAAATCGCTATTGAAGAAGCGGTTCGTTTGAAAGAGGCGGGTGTTGCCAGCGAAGTTATTGCTGTATCGATTGGTGATAAAGCTTGTCAGGAGCAGATTCGTACTGCACTGGCGCTGGGTGCCGATCGCGGTATTCAAATCGAAACAGAATCTGCTCCAGATGCACTGTCTGCTGCCAAACTGCTGAAAGCGGTTGTACAGGAAGAGCAGCCTACCCTGATAATTATGGGTAAGCAGTCAATCGATTCCGATAATAACCAGACCGGTCAGATGCTGGCTGCGTTACTGGATTATCCACAGGCAACTTTTGCTTCTGAAGTAAAAGTTGAAGGCGAGAAAGTTCAGGTAACTCGCGAGATCGATGGTGGTTTGCAAACGATTGAAGTGAGCCTGCCAGCGGTTATCACGACGGATCTGCGTCTGAATGAACCTCGCTACGCTTCTCTGCCTAACATCATGAAAGCTAAACGTAAGCCAATGGCTGTGAAGACTCCGGCTGAGCTGGGCGTTGAAGTGGGCAACAAAATTACACTGATGGCGGTTAATCCACCTGCAGAGCGTAAGGCCGGTATTAAAGTGGCCTCTGTTGATGAGCTGATGGATAAACTGAAAAACGAAGCCAAGGTTATTTGAGGAGAAGACTTATGACAATTCTGGTAATTGCAGAACATGACAACCAGGCGCTTAAGCCTGCAACCCTGAATACCCTGGCAGCTGCACAACAGATCGGTGGTGATATCGAACTGCTGGTAGCGGGCCTTAACTGTCAGGCAGTCGCCGACGCGGCAGCAGCTATCCCTTGTGTCTCTAAGGTATTGCTTGCGGACAACGCAGCTTATGAGCATCAACTAGCTGAGAATATTTCTAAACTGATCGTTGCACTGGCAAGCGGCCATAGCCATATTCTGGCACCGGCAACGACCAATGGTAAAAACTATCTGCCACGGGCTGCTGCCCTGTTGGATGTAAACCAGCTGTCTGATGTGATCGGCGTTGAGTCTGCGGACACTTTCAAGCGTCCTATCTATGCTGGCAACGCTATCGCAACAGTGAAAACTGAAGATGCGATCAAGCTGCTGACCATTCGTGGTACTGCGTTTGATGGTGTTGCAGAAGAGGGTGGAAGTGCAGCAGTAGAAGCTGTTTCTGAAGTCTGCGATGCAGGTAATTCAAGCTTTGTTGGTGAAGAACTGGCTAAGTCTGATCGTCCTGAGCTGACAGCTGCCTCTATTATCGTATCCGGTGGTCGCGGTATGGGTAACGGTGAAAACTTCGAACTGCTCTACAGTCTGGCGGACAAGCTGGGTGCGGCAGTGGGTGCTTCCCGTGCTGCTGTTGATGCGGGCTTTGTACCAAACGATATGCAAGTGGGTCAGACCGGTAAGGTCGTAGCACCTGATCTGTATATTGCTGTGGGTATCTCTGGTGCGATTCAGCATCTGGCAGGTATGAAAGACTCCAAAGTGATCGTAGCTATCAACAAAGATGAAGAAGCGCCAATCTTCTCTGTTGCTGACTATGGACTGGTTGCTGATCTGTTTGATGCAGTACCGGAATTGTCAGGCCAGATCTAAAACTTGCAGTAGACGTAAGCAGAAAAATAAGAATACAAGGTAGCGAATATGAGTGATTACAAGCACCCCCTTAAAGATGCTGAGTTTGTTCTGAATGAATTAGTTCAGTTTGATCAGCTCTGTGCAGATGCAGGAATGGACGATGTTAACAGCGAACTGGCATCGGTTATTTTAACCGAAGCGGGCAAGTTGGGATCCGGCCTTTTGGCACCTTTAAACAGCACGGGGGACTTGAATCACCCAACTCTGGTAGATAACGGAGTACAGCAAACCGAAGGTTTTTCTGAAGCGTACCGCGAATATCTTGAAGGTGGCTGGGCGACGCTGACAGCAGATGAGGCCTATGGTGGCCAGAATCTTCCCAATGTATTGGGTACGGCTGTTAACGAAGTCTGGCAATCCGCTAACATCTCGTTTGCCCTGTGTCCGTTACTGAGTCAGGGTGCGATTGAGTCGATTAGCCATCATGGTAGTGACCGTCTCAAACAGGATTTCCTGACGAAGATGGTCAGCGGTGAATGGACAGGTACCATGAACCTGACTGAATCGGATGCGGGTACTGATCTGGCGGCGGTGAAAACCAAAGCCGTGCGTAATGGTGATCATTACCTGATTACCGGTCAGAAGATTTTTATTACATGGGGTGATCATCAGATGACGGACAATATTGTTCATCTGGTGCTGGCTCGTCTACCGGATGCTCCGGCTGGCGTGAAAGGTATCTCCCTATTTATTGTGCCTAAATTCCTATTGGATGAAAATGGCAACCCGGCTGAGCGTAACGATGCTTATGCGGTTTCTCTTGAACATAAACTGGGTATCCACGGAAGCCCTACCTGCGTTATGAGCTTTGGCGATAACGGCGGTGCGGTGGGTTATGTGGTCGGTGAAGAGAACAACGGCCTGGCTTATATGTTTACTATGATGAACCACGCCCGCCAGGGAGTTGGTTTACAAGGTCTTGCGGTCTCTGAAGGGGCTTACCAGCATGCGTTGCAGTATGCTAAAGATCGTATTCAGGGTTCCAACCGGGATGGCAGTCGCTATCCAATTATTCGCTTCCCGGATGTGCGTCGTATGCTGATGCAGATGAAATCCGGTACAGAAGCGATGCGGGCACTTTGTCTTGTTGCGGCGGCTGATGTCGATCGTGGCAACCAGAGTCGCGTTGACCTGTTAACTCCTATCGTCAAAGGTTGGGTGACTGAGTTTGCTCAGGAACTTACCTCTCTGGGTGTTCAGGTACATGGTGGTATGGGTTTCATCGAAGAAACCGGTGCCGCACAGTTTTATCGAGATGCACGAATTCTGACGATATATGAAGGTACAACCGGAATTCAGGCACTGGATCTGGTCGGTCGTAAGACGCTGGTCAATGGTGGCGAATCACTGGCAGCGTTGCTGGAAGAGATTGCAGCAGACGTTACCCGTTTTGAAGCGTTGGGCGGTAAGTTCACGCTGGCAGCACAGCAGTGTCGTACATCACTTGAAAACGGCATTGCCGCAAGACAGTGGTTGTTAGATAGTGCTGCAGATAAGAGTGCAGCAGGTAGTTCAAGTGTTAACTTTATGATGCTGTTCGGTTATCTTTGTGGTGGCTGGTTGATGGCTAAAAGCGCGATGCAGGCACAGGCAAAGCTTGATGCAGGTGAGGGCGACAGTGAGTTCCTACAGTCAAAACTAGTGACAGCTCAGTTCTTCTGTGAGCATCTGATGACCCGCACGCAGTCCTGCCTGGCTTCTGTTATGGCTGGTAGCGATAGCATTATGGCGTTAGATGAAGAACAGTTTTAGTACCGGTAACCAAGGATAAAAGAACCATGCAAAGAGAGTCGATGGAATTTGATGTAGTGATCGTCGGTGCCGGCCCGGCCGGTCTGTCCACTGCTTGCCGTCTGATGCAACAGGCGAATGAAGCAGATCAGGAACTGATGGTCTGCGTAGTTGAGAAATCTGCCGAAGTAGGTGGCCACATTCTTTCAGGTGCGGTTATTGAACCCCGCGCCCTGGATGAGCTGTTCCCTGAATGGAAAGAGCAGGGCGCTCCGCTGAAGACCGAAGTGGCTGAAGACCAGATCTACCTACTGAAAAATGGCGAGAAAGCGACCAAGATTCCTAATGCTTTGGTGCCTAAAACCATGCACAACCACGGCAACTATATTGCCAGTGTGGGTAACCTGTGCCGTTGGTTAGGCGAGCAGGCAGAACAACTGGGTGTTGAAATCTTCCCAGGATTCCCTGCTTCCCATATTATTTATGGCGACGATGGCCGGGTAGCTGGTATCGGCACCGGTGATATGGGCCTTGATGAAAGCGGCGAACAGAAAGATACCTACATGCCAGGTATGGATCTGTTGGCTAAATACACCATCTTTACTGAGGGCTGTCGTGGTCATCTGGGTAAAGAACTGCAGGCTAAATTTGAGCTGGATAAAGATGCGGATGCCCAGCATTACGGCATCGGTATTAAAGAGTTGTGGGATATTCCTGCCGACAAACACCAGCCAGGTCTGGTGTTGCACGGTGCGGGCTGGCCTCTGAGCGATGCTGGCGCTAGCGGTGGTTTCTTCCTTTACCACGCGGAAGACAATCAGGTTGTTGTTGGCCTGATCACCGACCTTAACTACGATAATCCACACCTGAGCCCATTCGATGAGTTCCAGCGGATGAAACATCATCCGTTGATGTCTCAATATCTGGAAGGCGGCAAGCGTGTGTCTTACGGCGCGCGTGCGATCACTAAAGGTGGCTTTAACGCCTTGCCGAAAATGACAATGCCTGGTGCACTGTTGCTGGGTTGCGATGCAGGCACACTGAACTTTGCCAAGATCAAAGGCACCCACACCGCGATGAAGTCCGGTATGGTCGCTGCAGAAACTTTGTTTGCTGCGTTGAGCAGTGGCGATGAAGGCGGCAATGATCTGACTGCTTATACTGATAACTTCAAAGACTCATGGGTTTACGAAGAGCTATATAAGAGCCGTAACTTCGGTCCAGCGCTGCATAAATATGGCACTATCATCGGTGGCGCGCTGAACTTCGTCGATCAGAACATCTTCAGCCTGCCGTTCACTATCCGTGATAACAATCCAGACTACGTCCAAATGAAACCGGCTACCGAATGCGATGTTATCAACTATACAAAACCGGATGGTGTACTGAGCTTTGATAAGCCTTCTTCTGTGTTTATCTCAAACACTAACCATGAAGAGAGTCAGCCTTGTCATCTTAAGTTGACCGACAGCAGCATACCGTTAGGTCAGAACCTACCTAAGTTCGACGAGCCAGCGCAGCGTTACTGCCCAGCGGGCGTATACGAAGTGCTAGAGAATGATGCGGGAGAGAAAGTCTTCCAGATCAACTCACAGAACTGCGTACATTGTAAAACCTGTGATATTAAAGATCCGGCCCAGAACATTACCTGGGTTGCGCCAGAGGGCGGCGGCGGGCCGAATTATCCAAACATGTAAAACAACGGGGCGCACGCCCCGTTTTTTTATGTTTGGATAATCGAGAACGCAGCTTCGCTGCTCGCTAGACCGGTGCTACGCACCTAGCTAGACGTTGCTACGCAACTTGCTCGTGGCTAGGAAAAGCTCAAGACAGACTAGTAGGTTGGGTAGAACGGAGTGAAACCCAACATCTTGCCGCTGGGCGATGTTGGGTTTCGTAAAGCAAGCTTTGCTCAACCCGACCTACAGGTTGTGCTTTGTAAATGGTTTTTCTAGCAAGTCGCGAAGCGACGTCTAACCACTAGCAAGTCACGCAGTGACGATCTAGACACTGTAGTCATTCCCACTCCATCTCTTCATAAACCCGCAGTGCGTTGCGTTTATGCAGTGAGTCGTACACCTTGAGGTAGCTGTAGGCGCTTTGATCTATATTGGTGGCGTCCTCCATATCGGCACCGTCTTCGATCAGCTTGCTGACTTCAGTACGTAGCAGGGTGAGGTAGTCACGTGTCTCTTTTTGAGCTTTTGCCAGATCAGCGGGCATGCCGTGGCCGGGAATGATGGTGGTTGGATTCAGAGCGTCGATGGTGGCAAAGGCTGCTAGCCAGTTCAGGTGCTGGGATTGGCCTCCAATGCCTAGCATTCGGTCCAGATAGACGGTATCACCGCTAAACAGGAGTTTATGCTGAGGAAGCCAGACGAGGGTTTCGCCGCCGGTGTGCGCCGGGCCAACCGGGATAATCTGAATCTGGGTGTCGCCAAACGTCAGTGATTTGTTTGCTGATATTGTTTGTTGGGCGGGTTGGGGATCTGTGCCGTTCCAACTGTCACCGGTCAGTCTCGATGTCGAGTCAGACTGGTTGTCACCCCGGGCTGTCTGATCAGCCTGAGTCTGAACCGAGGTTAGTGTGTCTGCTCCCAGTGCTGCAAAGTAGCTGTTGCCAAACCAGCGGTGATCCTGCCCACCGGTATTGATGACCAGGGTGATAGGTTTGTCCGTGATGGTACGGATCTGACGTTCGATATCTTTTGCCCCCGCTAAAGTACCGCCGCTGTCGATCAGCAGGACTCCCTGATCAGACACAATAAACCCGAAGTTGGCGTTGTTGGCGAGATTGTCCGGTGACCGTTGTTCCATCGGGCCGATGAGTGCATAAACATTATCGGCGACATTGATCATCTGTAATGGATTGGCAGACAAGGGAGTGGTGATTAGCGTGGTAAGCGCGCACAGCAGTAGGGCAAGGTAGCGATGTAGGTTCGTTTTCATTGTTATGGTCCGGCTCGGGTGGTTAAGCCGATCATAACGATGATGGAGGATTTACTCAATTGTTCGATATATGTATATCGCTATAGGTTATAAGCATGGCTGGGTTCTAGGTTCAACCTTGCTGGTGATTAATACATGGTATTGCCGTTGAGTGTTTGCTCAGGCACCTGTTGAATAGCATCCCAGTGTTCAATAATTTTGCCGTTGCTATCAAAGCGGAAGAAATCCATCGTCACGTACTGTTCGTTGCCGGGCCAGGTTTGAAGTGTATGCTGGGCGACTGTGTCGTCCTGAGCAATTGCCCTGACGAACTCGATACTTTTATCAGGGTAGTCCCGGTGCATTTCGGTAAAGTAATCGATAAACGCCTGTTTACCATCGCCGACCAGGGGGTTGTGTTGAATATACTCATCCCCGACATACAGCTTTACCGCGCTAGCCGGGTCTCCCAGATACGCTGTGTTATAGAAGGCGATAGCGTTATTTTTGTTGGCTTCCAGGTTCTGTGACATAGGCCCGACTCCAAATCGTTACTAAGAAGAATAGTCACTATACAGAAATGTAGGTTGGGTAGAACGGAGTGAAACCCAACCTACAGGCTTATAAACGATGGAGGTAAGCGTCTCGTTAAACCTGCTTAAGAAGGCCTTTGCGAGCGACGAGCAAGCCGGGAACCGGCGTTCGAACTACGAGCCACTGTTTTAAAACCCCTTCATAAGCTGCGTATAGCTATCCAACCGATCTGCCTGACTATGGGTTACGGCGACGGTGGCGACTTCGTCACAATCAAAGGCTTTGGCCAGTTGATTGATCTCTTCTGCACACTGTTCTGACGTACCGACGGTGTAGCCTTTGAGGATGTTGTCATATTCCGCCTGATGGGAGACCGGGAAGGCTTTGTAACGGTCCTGTACTTCTGCAGGGGTTAGAAAGGCTTCACGAATGCCCAGTTGAGCAGCCAGCTTGCGATAGACCGCGGTGCCTGCCCGTAGCTTGGCTTCCTCTTCTGTTTCGGCACAGATGCAGGCGATTGCCAGCATCTTGTTAGGCGTACCTTGGTGTTCTGCGCGTTTCCACTGTTCCAGATACTCAGTGAAGATCGATGGATGGCAGTTGTCAGGATCGATAAAGCGAGCCAGGGCGATGTTATAGCCCAGTTGACCTGCCAGCCCTGCGCTACCACCGCTGGACCCCAGCATCCACAGCTCAGGCTCGGGGGTGCTGTCTGGTAGTACTTGAATAGCATGGAAGGGATTGTTTTCGGGCAGATTACCTTCAACAAAACCTTTCAGCAGCAGCGCTTGTTGTGCGTATTGGTCACCGTGATTAGGCTGATGTGGGAAGGCCAGTGCGTGGGAGGTCACATTGGTGCCGCCCGGCGCACGGCCAATACCCAGATCAATTCGGTCCGGAAAGAGCGTTGCCATCATTTTGAAGCTTTCCGCTACTTTGAGTGGGCTGTAGTGACTTAGCATCACTCCGCCACTGCCGACACGGATGTTTTTAGTCACGCTGGCGATATGCGCCACCATGATCTCAGGGCAGGGATTGGCAAAATGGATACTGTCGTGATGTTCAGCAACCCAATAGCGGTAATATCCCAATTCGTCACAGGTTTTTGCCAGCTCAACAGTGAGGCTCGGGGCGGCAATAGCGGGATGGGAACCATGTACCGGTGATTGATCGACAACAGACAGTTTTATACTCATTGAAATCTCCTTAATATAGTTAATATGTTAACTAAATAAGCTGTTGAGATCAATGACTGGTTTTTACGTGGGCAAAGGAAAAAATCAGAACTGCCAGTGGAGGGCCGTATTGGGAGGGTTAAGCAATGGAGTTTGAACACTTTTCTTTTTGATCTCTGCAAAAGTCAGGTATCCGATTTGGGTGCAATGGTTTGCTGAACAGGTAGCCTTGTCCTAAATCACACTGGTATGAAGCGAGTAAACGGGCCGCGGCCAGGTCTTCAATGCCTTCGGCAACTACTTTCATTCCTAAATCATGGCCGATGCCGATGATATTTTTAACTAAACGGCTGCTCACTTTATCTGTGGGAATGTGGCGGATAAAGCTTCGATCAATTTTCAGTGTTTGAACCGGAAGTTGCTGGAGGTGACTCAGGGATGACAACCCGGTACCAAAATCATCCAAGGCGATACTGATGCCTTCCTGGTTAAGTGTAGGGATGACTTCCTGGGTCTCTTTTAGGATCTGCATAGTGGTGTCTTCAGTTACCTCAATCCAGATAAGGCCTTTGGGTAGCCCGTAACTTTCCAAGGACTTGTTTATGATCATTGCCAGATCAAGTCGATGCATCGACGGTGAAATATTGACCGAAACGGGTAGCGGATTGAAGCCCGATGCTTTCCATAGGCCTATTTGCCGACAAGTTTGATCGATAATCCAGCATCCGAGTTTATTGGCAAGCCCATAGTGCTCAGCAATTTCAATGATTTCCTGAGGCGGAATGGGGCCATGGATCTCATGGTTCCATCGAAGCAGTGCTTCAAAATAGGCGACATTTTCACTTTCAAGGGAAACAATCGGCTGATAAACAAGGCTGAGCTTCTCGTTTATGATGGCTTCTCGCAGGTCTCTATGAAGCTCTTGGCGTCGATGAATTTTAGCATCCATCTTAAAATCAAATAGAGCACTTCCAGATATTGGCGATAACTCTTTCGCCTTATACATAGCTATGTCTGCCCGGGTGAGCAAACTGCCGGCTTCAGTGGCATGCTTGGGGTAGATAGCGCTGCCAATGCTCACACCGATAAAACAGCTTTGCTCACCGATGTGAAACTTATCCTCGAACAATCTTAGGATCTGGTCGGTTACTTTTTTGAGGTCATGTTCATTGCGAGTCGATGGCTGAATAATCGCAAATTCATCTCCCCCTAACCGAGTGGTGATGCAACCATATTCTCGATCTATTCTATCAATTAATCGGCTTGAGACAGACTGAAGCAGGATATCGCCAATATGATGGCCTAAGGTGTCATTAACATCTTTGAAACCATTCAGATCGATCAGGTGCAGGGCGAAACTATCGCTTAGCTCACAGTGGCTGGCCAGCGCTTTTTTGAGATATACCCTGTTGGGAAGCTGCGTCAGACTGTCATGCTCTGCCTGATAACGATTGAGTTTACTTTCCCGCAGCACCATCCAAAGCAGGATGCTTCCACTGATACTCAGACCGATAATTAAAAGAATGAGCTGCTCTTGAAGGCTGGCAATCTTACGGTCATCGCGATTAAACGACTGGTTGTTGTAGTGGTAGTTTTCTAAAGATAATTTATTGATAGCCTCGGTATAGGGTCTCAGTACTGACTGCATGTTGGCAATCTGTTCAGGTGTGACAAGGGGGGAGTCAAAGAGATGGCTCTCAAATGACTTAACTGTATTAAAGGTATTATTTAATAGGGATGTTGCCCCGTTAACTTTTCCCAGGTGTTTTGCGTCTACTCCTTCAAGCAGAATGGGGAAGCGACTCCAGAGGATATCGTAACGCTGTTGTAACTGCTTAAGAGCAGCAGGGTCACTGTGGTAGATTCCAAGTGCATCGTCGAAGCGGTGTAGCTCTACCCCTAGCTGGAACATAGACCAGACACTGGTGCCATATCGTTGTTCCAGAATCGATAAAGACTGTCGTAGCTGAACAAAGCTAATAATGGCGCTGATAAAGAAAATAAGCACTATTGGCAGCAGCAAGATGCTTTTGTGACGGTTAAATCTATTTTTAAACTCTTTATGAAGCATTATCGAATCTCAATCTGGGTTAGCTGCCAGATCATTTTTCCGGAATGTGTTTCAGCATTAAGTTCAGGAAATTTGTCGTTAGGGAGTAGCAACCATAAAGGCCCTTTCTCCCGAACAGATAGCTGTTTTCCATCTTCTTCCCAAGCCAGAATAGGCTCGTATTTGTCGATATATTCCTGATCAATATCGGTTGTATAGTCATTTAGTGCCGTTAAGTGAACGACAGATCCTTTAGCCCCAACATAGTTTAATACAGCGGAAAGTAGCGGGCCTTGGTAGCGATGAGCACTATCGGACCAGCGAGTCTGAATATTGAACGTATTACTTTTAAGCTGCTTGAGTTGGGCGAGGTCCAGACGAACGGTTTTCCCATCTTGAGTGTTTTCTATCTGACCACTGATCGTCAGTATTACAGAGCCAAGTGGTTGAGGAAGGTTATCTGCTAATGCGCTTAACGAGATTGTGAAATATGCTGCCAGGATTAACGTCCATTTAATCATGCATAGAACCTATTATATTGTTATTTTTATCATAGTGATTTGAAGGCATGGACTGATACTAACCGAAATCGTTATTTATATTAATCTTAAGTCTAAAATCAATTTGTGGCTCTGGTGAATTATTCTGAGAAAAGCATCGTGATGTATTGTCGGTCGGGTCTTTACTGCTACTTATTCGACACCTGTGAAGCGACTACGCCATTGAATTTATTGGTTTAAATTCGAAAGTGTTAATCATTTATATAATTTGATATCTCAATAAGGTTTTTGTCCGGGTCTCTGAAATATAAAGAGGAAATTTTTCCGGTGGCGCCTGTGCGTTGCACCGGACCTTCGATTACCGTCAGCTTATGCTTTTTCAGATGTTTGATTGCCTCGGTGACGGGTTGATCAATAATAAAACAGAGGTCTGCGCTACCCGTCTGAACAGTCCCCGCCTTGGGTTCAAATTCATTGCCTTTCTGATGAAGGTTTATCTTCTGGTTACCAAAGGTTAATGCAACGCGATCGTCGCCAAAGGTGATTTTCTTCATGCCCATAACGGACGTGTAGAACTCAATTGTTGTGTTGATATCTCTGACGGTGAGTACCAGATGGTCTAATCGCTCTACTTTCATACCAGTGTCTTTTCGCTTGATAATTTTGAATGTTTAACTTTTCTGCGTCTTATGAAAAACTGGAAGGGTTGTGTGATGATAAGGTTCAGCATCAACCCAATAATCGCCCCGAATAGTAGTCCGCTGGTGGTCAGCGGTATGCCCGGTTTAAAATTATCGATTGTCTTTTCGAGATAGTTATAGCGGGAAGGGGTGAACATATAGATAGATTGACTCAACAGATTACCCTCTCTGAAAAGGGTGATGCCTGCTTTAAGCTCGTCATAAAGCGCTAGGGTTGCTAGTTTTTGTTCGGCATCCGCTCGTACACTGGGCTCACTGTTTTGCTGATGCTGTTCGATCATGGCTGCTGCATCGGCGTAGCCAAACTCTTTAGCCGTCGCTTCATAACCCTCGACCTGCCATTGGGTTGATTCAAACCAACCAGACAGAAACTGCTGATAATGGTCAGCCAATTGCGGCACCTGCAACGCAAGCAGCAGTGTAAGCCCGAAAAGTAGCTTGTCTAACAGAGGTCCAATGAGTCGTCCGATCAAAACTACAGTTCCAGAAAGTGAGTCAAAACTGAGTATAGCGGATTAGCATCGGATTCTATGAATGCTTTTTCTAACCAACGATGCTGTAAGTTTCGAGGTGTTGTTTACAAGTAACTAAGAGCGTATGGAGAGATTTTTCGAGAGTAGTCATTTGAAAGCTTGTTGGGATTATGATCCCAACCTATCGGGTTAGGATTATTTTTTGTACAAATTTAGAGTAGCTGTCTATTTTGTAGGTTGGGATGAGGCACGAATCCCAACATCTAATTCCCACATCGAATGGCACAAGGAGGTGACCATGTATTACCGACGGGCTTTGCAGCCAGG
>NZ_JADGEW010000010.1:26409-118650 GCF_016744155.1 Amphritea sp.
TGAATATTGCGGATCGTGATAAGACTCTCTTGGTCAGTCATATACGTTCAGATGGCCTGTTTTGTAGGTTGGGATGAGGCACGAATCCCAACATCTAATCCCACATCGAATGGCACAAGGAGGTGACCATGTATTACCCACGGGCTGTGCAACCTGGTGGTTGTTATTTCATTACGGTGATCTTGATGATCGTGATAAAACTCTGTTGATCAGATATATACGTTCAGATGGCCTGTTTTGTAGGTTGGGATGAGGCACGAATCCCAACATCTAATTCCCACATCGAATGGCACAAGGAGGTGACCATGTATTACCGACGGGCTTTGCAGCCAGGTGGTTGTTATTTCTTTACGGTGAATATTGCGGATCGTGATAAGACTCTCTTGGTCAGTCATATTGGCTGCTCCGTGAAGTTGTTAGACAAGTTAAACTCCGTCATCCCTTTCAAATAGATGCGATGGTGGTGTTACCCGAACATCTGCATGCCATCTGGACTCTACCCGAAGGAGACACCAATTTTTCTAAACGCTGGGGGTTAATTAAAGCAAATTTTTCCAGGGGTTTGGCGAAGAATGAGTCGATTTCTAAGAGCCGTATGTTGAAGGGGGAGAGGGGAGTCTGGCAGCGAAGATATTGGGAGCACCTTATTCGCGATGAAGAGGATTATCGCCGGCATGTGGATTACATCCATTTTAATCCGGTTAAGCATGGTTTGGCCCAACGGTGTGCAGATTGGCCATATTCCAGCTTTCATCGTTATGTTACCCGAGGCGTATTACCGATTGATTGGGGGGAGAGGGTAATGGATTTTTCGGAGGATGGGTTTGGTGAGTAGTTTTTTTAAGAGTTGTTGGGGTTCGTGCCTCACCCCAACCTACGTTCTTTTTCTAGCAATTTACCTAATAGTCGTCCAATCAAAGGCATAAATTTGAGACTCTCCAATATTGATAAGGAAGAGTGAGAAGAGATACCTTGCAGTTAGAACTTCTGGTCAGACTATTTGCTATTACCCTTGCTATTGTCTGTTTCTGTGGTTAAATAACGGCTATTCAGGTTTATTTCAGAGTATGTCTATAATATTTCAGCCGATAGTCGGCTGATTACCTGTGTATTTTAAACAAGGTTGCAGATGCAAGCAGTAGTGAAACGGATTGTATTAGTATTGTGCATGCTGGCGGTGGTAACCGCACAGCTGTTCAATGCTGCCTCCGCTATGCAGATGAATCACAACGGTTCAGTGTCTGATCAATTAGACTTTCCCCATGCCGCTCATGGGGGTGTTAAAGCTCCAGAACTTAAACATTCCCCAGATCACCTTTCGCACTCTGTTGACCAGAGTCTGCAATACATTTCAGAATATCTTGGCTCAGATGCAAACAGCAACTGTTGTGATCAGGTGCTGACTGAGAGCATGCAGCACTGTACTGATATGGAAATGAATAGTGACGGCTGCGATAATCATGCAGGTTGTGCTCAATCCCATTGTGTTAGTTCTGTCGGTTGTGGGCTGTCTCAGTATATTTTGGATGTAGACCCTTTAACCAGTATGTCATCTATCGTTAATACCCTGCTTCTATCTCAGAGCAGCGTCTCTCTTTATCGTCCTCCCATATTCCGTTGAAAAACTAAGCCGATAATTCGGTCTTTTTTCAGCGGGAGAACAGTATAGATCTCCCAGATTTTTAGAATGTTTCAGACATCATCTTTGATGATTTTGATCCTAGTGGGTGTATCTATGTCACCAGTACTTTTATCTTCAATACTTCTCTTTAAGAGATCTACTTTCCGCTTGGTTGTTATTCTGCTGATTAACGGTGGAGTCTCTTCATTCGCGTTAGCCGCAGGGGTTATGAGTAACCCTTTAACGCTTGAAAAAGCGGTAACTCTGGCGCTACAAAATGATCCCTGGCTGTCGGGTAGCCGATATCAGCAACAAGCAACTGCAGCGATGGCGGAGTCGGCTTTCCAATTACCTGATCCTAATTTTTCTTTGAAGATGGCAAATCTGCCCACCGACACATTAGATTTTAATCAGGAAGGGATGACGCAGCTGGTTGCCGGGGTATCACAGATGTATCCCCGGGGTGATAGTCGGCGTCTTATGCGAGAGCAACTGCACTTGCAAAGCGGCCGTCAGCCATTCATGCGCCTGGAACGACAGGAGAAGCTTAGACTGACGATAACCCAGCTATGGTTAGATGCTTACCAAGCTAAGCAGAGTGTGCAGCTGATCGAGGCTGACCGGAAACTGTTTGACCAGCTGGTAGATATATCGCTGGCCAGCTATTCCTCCGGACTGAGAGGTTCAGGGCAGCAAGATCTGATTAAGGCGCAGCTGGAACAGTCGCGTATTGAAGATCGGTTAACGATGTTACGGCAAAAACAGGATGTGGCTGAGCAAAAACTGCTTGAGTGGTTGCTGCCTTCGGTTAGTGATTTTACTGAGGGTATGAATGGCTTTTCGGGTTATACCTCTGAGCTTCCAGTGCTTAGCTCCCTTTATACGGATCGTTTTCAAGGCGAGGGGTTAAGTAATAGAGAGCTTTCTAGTTATCTGGTTCGTCACCCCTCAATTCAGATTGTGGATCAGAGTATTGCCGCAGCGGGTACCGCGGTGCAGTTAGCGAAACAACAATACCAGCCGCAGTGGGGCGTGAATGCGAGTTATGGCTATCGTGGTGAAGACCCAACGGGCCGTGACCGAGCTGACCTCTTTAGTGTAGGTGTAACCCTCTCAATGCCACTGTTTTCTTCGACCGGTCAGGATAAAGAGGTTGAAGCCGCTATCTCCCGTCAGGAGAAGATACGTACTGAAAGATCTTTGATACTCAGGCAGATGATCGCTTCGTTTCACTCAGCCCGGACTCAATTAGATCGTCTCGAACAGCGCCGCGAGATTTTTGACAACAAGCTCTTGCCTCAGGTTAAGCAACAGGCAGACGCAGCTTTAAATGCGTATGAGTCGGATAACGGCAGCTTTATTGAGGTCGTGCGTGCACGTATCGCTGAACTCAACACGCGTATCGAATATTTGGGGATCAAAATCGCACGACTGAAACAGATCGCGCAGACCAATTACCTGCTGACTACGACAGAATCATCGGCGGAAAACATCACTCTTAGTCAGGAAGGAGTTACTCCATGAGCAATACCGTTAAGAATTTAGGGTTAGTTGTACTGGGTATTGCACTGGGAGCGGCCGGTCTGGGAACCGTGATGACTGGAACCGGTTATTTGGATAATGCTGCAACTGATACCGGAGTCACATCAGTAGCTGAAGCCGCTTCACCAGCGGATGACCAACCTCTCTACTGGGTTGCGCCAATGGACCCAAACTATCAACGGGATAAACCGGGTAAGTCACCCATGGGTATGGATCTTGTCCCCGTATACAAAGAGGAGAGTTCCGGTGCGGATGCCGGCCCCGGGACGATAAAAGTGTCGCCGGAGGTGGTTAATAACCTTGGGGTTAGAACCGCAGTGTCCTCGATGACCAAGATGCACTTTGAGGTGCGTACGGTTGGTTATGTTGATTATAACCAGGATGAAATCGTTCATGTGCATCCCCGTGTGGAGGGCTGGATCGAAAAAATATATGTCAAAGCTGAGGGGGAACCGGTTGAACTAGGAGAACCGCTCTATGAACTCTATTCACCAGCATTGGTAAATGCTCAGGAGGAATATCTGTTTGCGTTGGCACGGGGCAACCGCGATCTTATACGGGGTTCTGAAACTCGATTACGTGCCTTACAGGTGCCTCAGAAAGCGTTGGACAAGCTTAGAAAGACAGGTAAAGCGAGTCAGGCGATAACTTTCTATGCACCCCACAGTGGCGTGGTAGATAACTTCAATTTGCGTGATGGGATGTTTGTTAAGCCAGGAATGACGCTAATGTCGATCGGTGCGCTGGATGAGGTATGGGTTGAAGCGGAAGTGTTTGAACGACAGGCCGGCATGATCAACGCAGGATTACCGGTTTCTATCCAATTAGACTTTCTACCCGGAGAGAGTCGTGAAGGCGTTGTTGATTATGTCTATCCGGTGCTCGATCCGGTAACCCGGACGTTGAAGGTAAGGATGCGTTTTGATAATCGGGATCGAAAGTTAAAACCGAATATGTTTGCTGAAGTGGTGATTCATAAACATGAAACTGAAGCCGCTCTTACTGTGCCCCAAGAAGCTGTTATCCGGGGTGCTGGAGAAAATCGAGTCGTGCTGGCGTTGGGTGATGGTCGGTTTAAATCCATTTCAGTTAAGACCGGCCGTAGTGACGGAAAGCTGATTGAAATTTTACAAGGAGTGAATGCTGGAGAAGAGGTGGTTACTTCAGCCCAGTTCTTGTTGGATTCAGAGTCTAGTAAAACGTCTGATTTCAAACGTATGAATGTTGAGCCGCAAATGAGCGCTGACGATATGAGTATGGATGGCATGGGCATGGAAAGCTTAGATATGGAAAGTATGGACATGGATAGCATGAGTCTGGACGGAACGGATAGTGATATGAATCACGAGGAGATGGATTCTGAATCGACAAAAAAAGAAGGGACAAACCCGGAGGCGATGAATCAGAGCGGAATTGATTCGCGCTCTAATGTTTACATGGCAATGAATGCTCAGTTACAGCCAGTGTTGACGAAGGTGGTTCTATGATTGAGTCCATTATTCGATGGTCCGTTGGCAATCGATTCTTTGTCTTGTTGGCCACGGTCATTTTAGTCGGGGGCGGGCTGTTCTCCCTGAAAAACACCCCGGTGGATGCGATCCCGGACCTGTCTGATGTGCAGGTGATTATTAAAACCAGTTATCCGGGGCAGGCACCTCAGGTGGTAGAAGATCAAGTCACTTATCCACTAACCACCGCGATGTTATCGGTACCGGGTGCTGAAACAGTGCGGGGCTACTCGTTTTTTGGTGACTCCTATGTCTATGTCATCTTCAATGAAGATACGGATATGTACTGGGCTCGCAGTAGGGTACTCGAATACCTGAGTCAGGTGGCACCATCGTTACCGGCCAATGCCCGGCCCCAGTTGGGGCCTGATGCAACGGGGGTTGGTTGGGTTTATCTCTATGCTTTGATTGATAAAACCGGGCAGCATGATATTAGCCAGCTGCGTAGCTTGCAGGATTGGTTTCTCAAATATGAGTTGCAGACTGTCCCAGGAGTGTCTGAGGTGGCGCCGATTGGCGGCATGGTTAAACAGTACCAAGTACGGGTGAATCCAGAAAAATTACGGGCATTTAATATGCCGTTATCGCATATTCAGACGGCTATTCAACGGGGTAATCAGGAGGTGGGAGCCTCAGTCGTGGAAATGGCCGAAGCCGAGTATATGGTTCGGGCTACTGGCTATATTCAGGGCGAAGAGGATTTGAAAAATATTCCTTTGGGTATCAATAAGAATGGTACGCCGGTGTTGTTACAAGATGTGGCTGACATCGGAACCGGACCGCAGATGCGTCGAGGAGTAGCAGAACTTAACGGTGAAGGTGAAGTAGTTGGCGGCGTAGTTGTTATGCGTTTCGGAGAAAACGCTCAGAAAACAATTGATGGTGTAAAAGCAAAGCTTGAAACCCTGAAGCAGGGCTTACCCGAAGGGGTGGAAGTCGTGACGGTGTATGACCGTTCTGGACTGATTGATAGTGCCGTAGAAAACCTATGGCACAAGCTTCTGGAAGAGTTCATTGTCGTAGCGCTGGTCTGTGTTGTCTTTCTGTTTCACGTGCGCTCTTCTTTGGTTGCAATTATCAGCCTTCCGGTCGGTATTCTCACCGCATTTATAGTGATGAATGCACAAGGTATTAACGCGAATATTATGTCGTTGGGCGGTATAGCGATAGCGATAGGGGCGATGATCGATGGCGCAATCGTCATGATTGAAAATATGCATAAGCATATGGAGCGTACACCGTTAACCAAAGAGAATCGTTGGCAGATTGTTGCTGAATCAGCCAGTGAGGTAGGGCCTGCACTATTTTTCAGTTTGCTGATCATTACCGTTAGCTTTGTGCCGGTCTTTACCCTGGAAGCGCAGGAAGGTCGAATGTTTGCGCCTTTAGCGTTTACTAAAACCTACGCGATGGCAGCCTCTGCGGCTCTGGCCATTACGCTAGTGCCGGTGCTGATGGGCTACTTCATCCGTGGCAAGATAATGCCCGAACACAAAAACCCAATAAACCGAGTGCTGACCGCTGTTTACATGCCGACGTTGCGTAAAGTACTGGCCTTTCCAAAGCTGACGCTGTTGTTCGCGTTGTTAATATTACTGGTGGGCTTATGGCCATTAGATAAGTTGGGCAGTGAGTTTATGCCGCCCTTGGATGAAGGTGACTTGATGTATATGCCGACTACTTATCCCGGTATTTCAATTGGCCAGGCTCGTCAGTTGTTACAGCAGACTGACAAACTGATCAAAACAGTGCCTGAAGTAGAAACGGTATTCGGCAAAGTGGGGCGGGCGGATAGTGCTACTGACCCTGCACCACTGACCATGATCGAAACCTTTATACAGCTTAAACCTAAAGATCAGTGGCGTGCTGGGTTGACGACCGACGATCTGAGAAAAGAACTGGATAATCTGGTTAAAGTGCCGGGGGTGACCAATGCCTGGGTGATGCCGATCAAGACCCGTATCGATATGTTGGCCACGGGTATAAAAACGCCGGTTGGGATAAAGATTGCAGGCCCTGAACTAGAACAAATTCAGCAGATCGGTCAGCAGTTGGAAACTATTTTGAAGGATGTTCCTGGTACCGCCTCGGTGTACTCCGAGCGGGTTGCTGGTGGACGGTATATCAAAGTGGATATTCAACGTCAGAGTGCTGCGCGATATGGCCTGAACATCGCAGATATCCAGCAGGTTGTGGCGACCGCTATTGGCGGTATGAACGTGTCACAGACGATCGAAGGGCTGGAGCGTTACCCTATCAATGTCCGTTATCCACAGGACTACCGTGATTCTCCAGAGCAATTAGCTTTGCTGCCGATCGTAACCCCCATGGGGCAACGGATACCGCTAGGTGATGTGGCTAATGTTTACGTTGAGGATGGCCCACCGGGTATCAAGAGTGAAAATGCTCGTCTCAACGGCTGGACCTTTATTGATATAGAAGGCATGGATATCGGTAGTTATGTAGAGAACGCGCAGCAGGTTGTGTCCGAGCAACTTCAACTACCGCCAGGTTACTCAGTAAGCTGGGCTGGTCAGTATGAATATATGCAGCGGGCGAAAGAGAAGCTGACTTATGTTGTACCACTGACCTTAGCGATTATTGTGATTTTGCTGTTCCTTAACTTCCGCAACTTTGTCGAAGTTAGCATCATCATGGGTACGCTGCCTCTGGCGATGGTAGGCAGTGTCTGGCTGATGTATTTGCAAGGGTTTAATTTTTCAGTGGCCGTGGGTGTCGGCTTTATTGCCCTGGCCGGTGTCGCGGTGGAGATCGGTGTGATTATGTTGGTCTATCTGAATCAGGCATACCAACAAATGCTGGAGCGCTGTGAAAAGCAAGGCCTGATCCCCCGGGAGGAGACTCTGCGTCATGCGGTGTTGCACGGCGCGGGTTTACGTGTCCGGCCGGTGATGATGACCGCTGCCGCGATTATTGTAGGCTTACTGCCCATTCTGTATGGCACCGGAACCGGCTCAGAAGTGATGAGCCGAATCGCTGCACCGATGGTTGGCGGTATGGTTAGCGCGGTTATTCTGACGTTGCTGGTATTGCCGGCGGTGTATTTCCTTTGGCGTAAACGCTGTATTGCTCGGTTGGAAACTGAACAGTAATTGGCAACGAGGGCTGGGTGATGGTGATATCCGCTCGGTCTGAACTATTAAATATAAGGAGGCGGTTTATGTACAGCGCTAAAAGGATCATAAAACCCGTTATTAAACTGACTGGCGGCGGGCTTGTCTTGTTACTGGCCGGGTGTGGCATGGGGATGGATGACGCTACAGATTATGGAGCTCGTGATTTTTCAAGTAATGGTGAGAAAATTTACTTTACCGGAAGAAATCAGGCAGGCTCTGCTATCACTTACCGAGGCGGTACGATGCATGCGCAGATGCACAACACGACATGTGCGAGTTGTCACGGAGAAGATAGGCAGGGGCAACGACTGTATCCGAAGTTCTGGGTTGTTGCCCCACCATTAACCAAACATTCACTTACCGAAGAGCATGATGATGGTCATGGCGACCACGAGCGCTATGACAAAAATAGTTTAAAGTTAGCTATTAGTCAGGGCCTGGATCCTGCCGGCAGTGCATTGAATGGAGCGATGCCCCGATGGGATATTAGCGATAACGATATGGAGGATCTGATTAGTTTCTTATTAACCGATAGCCACTGATCACAAACAGTGCAGCTAATAGTGAAAGTAATTTATGTGGGCGCGTTATCGTTAGGTATAAGCGCCGTCAAAGAAAAGTTAATCATCAAACGATTTAACGAAAAGACGAATGGAGAAATTATAATGAAAGTTAATAAGATTCTGATTGCCGGTGCCTTGAGCGCGTTTGTTTTAAGTGGAGCTGTCGTTGCGGGTGAAGGTAGCCATGGTCATGGCCATGATGATGAGTCCAAGCCAGCACAAGCGATGTCACAGGAGGCGATGTCAAAAGGGTCTACGGCGCAAGAATCGATGTCCCACGGTGCTATGGGCAGTGATATGTCGCAGAATAAAATGTTTCTGGAAAAGAAAGACATTGATGGCTATACGGTTAGCTTTCATGTAATGAAAGCCGATGAAGGGATGGGACATGGTGGTTCACATAATATAATGATAAAGGTAGAAAAGCAGGGAGAGATGGTTAATAACCTGAAGATCAACTCCAAAGTGATCTATCCGGATGGTACCGAAGAAAGCAAACCGCTGATGATGATGGGTGACTGGCAGATGGCAGGCTACGACCTGAAAGACAGTGGTAAACATCAACTGATGGTGTTGTTCAAAACAGCTGATGGTAAAAAGCACTTCGGTGGCTTGCATTACGGCCAGTAAATGTTCTAAGTGAATACCTGATTAGGGGGAGGTATCCTCCTCCTATGTTGTGTAGGTTAGTACAATTAATTTTATGATTGCTACCTATAAAAGGTGTAATAAGAGCTAATGAAGTCAGGCCAGGCGTATGTTCGTTATTTTCTTATTATTGCTGCGGTAATTACTTTTATCATCTGGAGCTGGGCAGATCATTTTAGTGTGCAGCTCCAATTTGACTGGAGCGATGTTGCAGGTGTGGTTAAATTTCTCCGGAGCAATGGGGTGATAGGCCCGCTGGTAATTATCTTTGGGATGGCTGTTGCGATAGTATTTAGTCCCTTACCCAGTGCCCCTATTGCTATGGCAGCAGGTGCAACTTATGGGCACTTTGAGGGAACGCTCTATATTTTTATAGGTTCACTATTCGGAGCGTCGCTTGCTTTCGGTATCTCAAGAGTTATGGGGTTCGAGGCAGCTCGTATCTGGGTTGAAACACGATTCCCTAGCTGGAAGTTGGGTGATCATCAACGATTAATGTGGCTGATTATGTTATCTCGATTAATGCCGTTTATTTCATTTGATTTAATGAGTTATGCCGCGGGCGTTACTACTTTAAGTTATTGGCGGTTTTTGTTGGCGACTGCCATAGGCATACTTCCAGCGAGTTTTTTGTTGGCTCATTTCGGAGAAGCGTTCACAGAACAAACCTTTACTGTAAATGCAATAATTGTAGTGTTATTTATTGTTATGGCTGGAGTTTGGCGACTTAAAACTAGCACTAGCAAAAGCCGTCCACCATCGGTTTGAAAATAGATAAGGCTAACTAAGTATTTAATTTTGAGAAGATATTCCACCGTCGGCAGCGTGCTGCTGGATTTGATACCAAACCCATTACAGCGCAATAACGTATCTTAGGAGAATTAGTTTTAATGGCTGTTGATACGCGTCTTAGATGAATAGCTCCAGAAAATCAGGATAAGACCGCCTAGTATCATCGGAGTCGACAGAAATTGCCCCATGGTTATTGAGTTGGCGAAGATAAAACCGATATGGGCATCAGGTTGCCTGAATTGCTCGACAAAGAGTCGAAAGGTGCCGTAACCAGTAAGAAATAAGCCAGAGATTGCCATTGGTGGCTTAGGTTTAGATGAAAACCACCAGAGGATGGTAAATAAAAGTATTCCCTCAAGAGCGAACTGATAGAGCTGTGAGGGGTGTCTTGGTAAAGGACCTGCTTCAGGGAACACCATCGCCCAGGGCTTATCAGAAACTCGCCCCCACAGTTCTCCTCCGATAAAGTTACCAATACGACCGGCAGCTAAACCTAAAGGCACTAACGGTGCTGTGAAATCTGCAACTTCAAAGAAGCGTTTGTTTATTCGGAGACTAAAGTAATAGAGTGCAGTAATAACACCTAACAGCCCTCCGTGGAATGACATTCCTCCTTCCCAAATTTTAAGAAGCCAGAATGGATTGCTGAGAAACTGATCGAAATTATAGAACAGTACATATCCGAATCGTCCGCCTATAATCACACCGACAGCAGACCAAAATATCAGATCTGAAACTTGATCCTTGGTCCAGTTCGAGTTTGGTTTTCCTGCACGATGACAAGCTAGTAACCAAGCGGCACCAAAGCCAACGAGATACATTAATCCATACCAGTGAATTTTTAATGGGCCTATAGATACTGCTATTGGATCTATGTTTGGATAAATTAACACTCTGAGCTCTCTTTTATAGCTATATAAAAATGATGACTATTAAATTTACTCTTTCTTAAATCAGGAACAGAATAGTCAGGAACTGCCTAATGAAATCTAGTCAGTTCAAATTAGCGATATAAAAAAGCCTCTGCTTACAAAGGCTTTATCAATGTCTTTACTTAGAACCAGCCTTTTATTCCCATTACTAATTGCGTATCGTTAGTAACCTCTCCATCATCTCTTGCATATGAAGCAGTCTGTCCTAATTTCCTTTCCCAATTGATGCCGATATAAGGTGAAAACTCTCGACGAATTTCATAGCGGAGCCTCAATCCCAGCTCTATATCAGAGACTCCCGACCCTATACCGCGTTCTCTATCGTTTTTACCGAATAGGTTGATTTCTGCTTCAGGTGATAGTACTAACTTCTGGGTCAGCATAACTTCGTACTCTGTTGCTAAACGAATATTCGTTTGCCCTGACTCGCCAACAAATAGATTCACATCGGTTTCAAAAAAATAGGGTGCTAAACCTTGTATGCCGATAGCGGCCCAGTTTTGTGAAGGTTTTGGGTTAAAGTCATGCCGTATGCCTGCTTGTAAGTCCCAGTAAGGTGCGATTGCTTTACTGTACAATAGCTGTAGTTCGGCGCTTTCCGTTTCGTCGTTAACGCGCTCTCCTTTGGTTTTGAATGTGAGCTTATTAAGGTCATATCCCGCCCATCCCTGTATTTCCCAAACTAAGGGGTAGCCTGAGCTGGTGTCTCGTTTCTCTAGCTGATCAACTTGTACCATTGTCAGCAAAGGGTCATCCCCCCCTCCTGCGATAGCTGGTGTACCCATTATCATGGAGGAAAGAATAAGAATATTAATTGTTAGGTTCTTCATTTTTATCTCCAAGTTAGCTGACGTGAACTTCACGGAACATGCCGGCCATATGGTAAATTAGGTGGCAGTGGTAAGCCCATTTTCCTTTTGCGTCGGCTGTAACCCGATAGCTGATTTTAGCACCTGGTTGTACTACTACTGTGTGCTTACGGGGAATGTACTTATCGTCACCTGTTTCCAAATCACTCCACATACCGTGTAAGTGCATTGGGTGATTCATCATCGTATCGTTCACGAAATTAATACGAACTCGCTCTCCGTATTTAAACTGTAGCGGTACTGCATCACTGTATTTGACACCATTGATAGACCACATGTATCGGCTCATGTTTCCTGTTAAATGGAGGTCTATTTCTCGACTTGGCTCTCTTTCATCGGGTGTTTTATTGAGGTTTTTCAGGTCAGCATAAGTTAAAACGCGACGCCCATTATTTCTCAACCCTACACCTGGATCATCTAATCGATATTGGGGGTTGCTTGCTCGTGCATCAACATGTGGTCCGTACTCAGTCGATGCGTGCATGGTAGACGAGTCTCGATTCATCGGCATTTTGGAGAGATCCATGCCCGCCATTTTACCCATCGGCATTTTGGAGTGATCCATACCCGCCATTTTACCCATCGGCATTTTGGCGTGATCCATACCCGCCATTTTACCCATCGGCATTTTGGCGTGATCCATACCAGCCATACCAGCTATACCAGCCATACCGTCCATACTGCCCATTCCCATATCCTGATGAGTTAAAATAGGAACTGGATCCAATGTTGGAACGGCCGCACTCATGCTTAAGTCGGGAGTTAATGTACCTCTGGCATACCCTGAACGATCGATTGCCTGCGCAAATACAGAGTAGGCGGTATCACTATTGGGTTCGACGATAACATCGTAGGTTTCAGCCACGCCGATACGGAATTCGTCAACAGATACTGGCTGTACATATTGACCATCAGCTGCCACTACTGTCATTTTTAAACCAGGAATACGGACATCAAAAAACGTCATAGCCGCACCATTAATAAAACGTAAGCGAATTTTCTCACCGCGTTTGAAAAGACCTTTCCAGCCTTCAGAAGGAGTCTCACCATTCATTAAGAATGTATAAGTATATCCAGTGACATCTGAAATATCGGTTTCACTCATCCGCATTTGGTTCCACATCTCCCTTGCGTTCAATGTGTCCTTTACGCCATTACCTTTAACCTCTTTCCATAAATCAGAAGCAGTTCTTTCGTTGAAGTTATAGTAATGGCTGAGCTTTTTTAGCTTGGCATAAATATTGGTAGGGTTCTCATCACTCCAATCAGACAGCATCACGACATATTCTCTGTCGTAGGTAAATGGTTCAGGTTCAATCGGATCGATGATAATGGCACCATAGAGACCGGTTTGCTCCTGATAGCCTGAATGGCTATGGTACCAATAGGTGCCGGATTGCTTAGCATCAAATTGATAAGTAAAGTGTTCGCCTGGTTTTATACCGTCATAGCTTAACCCCGGGACGCCATCCATATTGCTTGGCAAAATGAGACCGTGCCAGTGTATTGAGCTAGTTTCACTTAGATTATTTGCAACATTTAGCGTGATCTTATCGCCTTCTTTGAAACGTAAAATCGGAGCAGGTAAGGAATTATTCACCGTGGTAGCTATTCTCGGCTTACCTGTAAAGTTAACGGCTTGTTCACCAATGGTGAGATTTAATAAGTTGCCTCTTAATACTTCTTGCTGTCGGGACAAGCTAGGTGCGGCAAATAGGCGGCCTGAACTCATGCCGAATCCTGCCATAACCCCGCCGAGGGTAAGCCCTGTAACAAATTGGCGTCGATTAATATTTATTCGTTTCATGAGTGCCTCTTATCCTTTTGTGACAGTGATTTTTAATTTCATACCCGAGTCGTAATAACCAGGAATACTGTAGGAAGCCTCTAATACGGCTGTATTTGTAAATGACCAAGTAAGCTCTTTTGTATCGCCCGTTTTTAAAGAAAGAGTTTTACCTTGCTCATGTTGCATATTTGTCATTGTATTCATCATGCTGCTAGGCCCTTCCATCATATGAGTGTCATTAGCCAAAAAAGCAGAATTACTGACAAGAACAGCTACGGCACTTAATAGAACTGCTTTTTTTATCCTATAAGTCCCATGTTATTTATATCGATAATTAATCGGCGTACGTCGATGTTAATAAATGTAAATGGCTACAAGCTGACGCGAACATTATAAATTTGTAATCTTCGACTTCTGGTGGGCAATAACTATTGCCAGAGGAGTATATGAAGATATTGGGTGGGCTGGCTTTACCGAGAAGTAAGTGAAAAGGTACTTATTTCTCGCATTCAGAAGTGTGAACGTCATTTCTTACCTGGCGGAATTTTATGACAACTCAAAGGCTCATGGACGGTATTATCTTTTACATTCTGGTCAACGAATTTATAGTAGCCTTCTTTAAAGTGCGTCCACAAATCATGAGCGACATCAGCACCATGATGTCTGATAATTTTCTCTATACTTTCTAAATTGCAACGTGATGCATCATAAGCAATATTTAAAACTTCTGAATTATCATCAAATAACACATTGTCGACGCCATAAATCGCATCAATCTCTGTCAGTATGAGGTCCTTATTAGTTTCAGTGATGTTTTCTAACCGTAAATGTCTGACGACTAAGTTGACCTCGCTGACGCCGAGTCTATGTTTAGAGTCATTCATGATTCTTCTCCTTGATTATCTGTTTCACTCATAGATGACTTCGGTATGTGAAGTAGTGGAAACCAGCTAGGTGTAATATTCATATATTTTCTATATTCATCCCCAAATTCTAATATTGCGACTTGTTCTTCACGCTTTGCTAAACGGATATATACGAAGACTAGAATAGGGAACATCATCAGAGTTACTACGGTGGGCCATTGCAGTAAAAAGCCAAGCATTATCATAATAAAAGCAATATATTGTGGATGACGGCATCGTGCGTAAAGGCCCGTTGACGCAAGTGCTTTATCTTTTTGTGCTTGATGCAACACACTCCATGCTGAAGACAGCGTAAAAAAGCCAATTATGATGAAAATATTACTCGCCATATGTAGAGGGTCCCAATGCGGATTCCCTTCAAACCCTAATAGGGTGTGTAATAGGTGCCCATTGTCATGTGCAAAGAAATCGATAGCTGGATAGTTATCGGTTAACCAACCGGAAAACAGATAAATGGTTAATGGGAAACCATACATTTCTGTAAACAAAGCCACTACGAAGGCTGAGAAGGCACCAAGACTTCGCCAATCGGTTTTGGTTTTGGGTTTAATAAAACTAAAAGCAAAAAAGATAAATATTGCTGAATTTGCAATCACTAGCCACCAAAGGCCATATGAACCTTCTTCTGACATTAAGATTTACCTTCCTTGTTGTTGATAAGTGACTGACGTTTCCCTTCTTCAATACCTTTCTGGTATATATTTTTATTCTCTTCGTGTTCTTCATGCTTACTGTGACCATGACCATGACCATGACCATGACCATGACCATGACCATGACCATGCTTGCCATGCATAAACAGGTGCATTAATGGGCAGGCTAGAAAAATTAAAAAGGGCAAAAATGTAAAAAAATGTTGCTGATGTTCTACCACTAAAAAGTACGTTACTGCGCCAATTAAACCTAGTGCAGCAAGTCCTGAAGGTGTTTTCCAAAAACTAAACATTCGATCATTCCTTTTTTAGACTTAATCACATCGCGATACATTTGCAGCGGGCAATGAGATGGACATTTACCCGCGGCTAGGGATAGGGTAATGACGGTCTCTTTATTGAGTGAAGTCACCGTGCTCATTTCTAAACCGTGTTAATGGAATCATCACTCCTAGCTTTATTGGCTCTATAGCAACACTTAAACTTGTTACGTCCTTCATGGGTATAGTTTGCACTGATTGCCAGTAAGGGTTTATCGTTGTAGGAGCCTTGAAATCTATAATAAACGTATGTCCTTTCAATGGGCTGACATGAGGATTACATTTCTGTAATTTTCATTTAAAGGTGGTTTTGTGTTTTATAATCACTAAAAATTTATAGGTGTATTATGAAAATACTGATAGTTGAAGATGAAGATAAGACAGGTGAATTTCTTCAACAGGGGCTTAATGAAGCAGGATTTAATACGGATCTTGCGTGTAATGGGGTAGACGGTCTTCATTTAGCGCTTACACAGGTTGATTCTTATGATCTTATTATTCTTGATGTCATGTTGCCCGGTCTCGATGGTTGGAAAGTACTAGAGACATTACGTCTGAGCGGCAAAGATATGCCTGTATTGTTTTTAACAGCTCGCGATCAGGTTGAAGATCGTGTGAAGGGGTTTGAATTAGGTGCCGATGACTATTTGGTAAAGCCCTTTGCGTTTTCAGAGCTTTTGGCGCGAATACGATCTTTACTAAGACGTACTCGTAGCAAGTCAGAAGCGACAGTGTTGAGTATTGCAGACTTAGAACTTGACCTATTACGCCGGCGGGTTACCAGAGCAGGTCTACGGATTGATCTGACGGCAAAAGAGTTTTCGCTGTTGGAATTATTTATGAGGCGACAAGGTGAAGTGTTATCTCGGTCTTTAATTGCGTCGCAAGTATGGGATATGAACTTTGATAGCGATACCAATGTGATAGAGGTCGCTATTAGGCGGCTTCGTAGTAAAGTAGATGAACCTTTCTCCCCAAAACTCATACACACGCTTAGAGGGATGGGATATGTCTTAGAGGATTCTGACGAGATATGAATCGGGAATTACCTTTAATTTGGCGGCTGACAGGCTTATATACATTGGTGTCTGGTCTTGTTCTGCTTGGACTTAGTGTCGTGATTGTTCTCTCTATAGAACAGCATTTTATGGGTCAGGATAAAGAGATATTACAAGGAAAAATACAGCTAGTTAGCAAACTTGCTTCTGAGGGGGAGGGGGTTAATACACTAGAAGAATTTACAGACAAGTTGACATCAGGGTTGATTGGACATAAAGATCTATTGGTTTTAGTTATGCGTGAGAACGGAGAGTCTCTATATAGCTCTAGGGGAGTAGAGTTCCCAGTTAACAATATAAGAGAAAAGTCCCACTTGATTTCCCCTCATACAATTACCTGGAATGCCGAGGGGCAATTTTATCGAGGGCTTGTAGTTACAAAAGATATAAGTACCCAGCCAGAACAGCGAATTATCATATTAACTGCGTTGAATATTAATCATCATGATATCTTTATGTCACGCTTTCAAGGTGCGTTATTGTTGTATGTTGTTATCGCTGCATTAATCAGTGGTTTTTTGGGTTGGTTGGCGGCAAAACGAGGTTTGTTGCCCCTATATCAAATGAAAAATAGTGCATCAGTAGTTACGGCAAATCAATTGAACAAGCGTATGTCTGTTGAAAGTGTACCGGTAGAAATTGCAGAATTAGCCAGTGCTCTCAATCAGATGTTAGAGAGGTTAGAAGGTGCATTTCGGCGTCTTTCTGAGTTTTCCTCAGATATAGCTCATGAGCTTAGAACCCCTGTTAGTAATCTTATGACGCAAACACAGGTAGTGCTGAGTCTCCCTAGAGATGTGCGAACTTATCAAGCTACTCTTGCTTCTAATGCCGAAGAGTATGAAAGACTATCGCGTATGATCTCTGACATGCTTTTCCTTGCCAAGGCAGACCATGGATTAACATTACCCTCAAAAGAAATTATAGAACTCGATAAAGAAGTGGCTGACCTATTCGAGTTTTATGATGCGTTAGCAGAAGATCATGAAATATCACTAAGACTAAAAGGGGAAGGTAGAATTAAAGGTGACCGCCTAATGATTCGTCGTGTTATCAATAATTTATTATCTAACGCCATGCGGCACACGTCAGCTAATAGTGCAATTGAAGTGCGGATTGAATTGAGTGATGAGTCAGTTATACTCATCGTAAATAATGTTGGTGTCCCTATACCTGAAGAACATATTCCTCACCTTTTTGAGCGTTTTTATCAGGCTGATAAGAACCGTGTGAAAGGTGACTCGGAAGGCGCTGGTTTAGGTTTGGCAATAACTCGTGCAATCGTCGTCGCTCATAACGGCGAAATATCAGTCACTTCAACGGTTGAAGGTACTAGCTTTCGTGTTGTGTTTCCAAAAACAGATTATTTGAATAGGGAAACAGGATAATTTTTCTAAAGAGGTAGTGAGATAATCCATAGAAAATCAGGAACTAATATCATTTTTTCCTCAAGGTTAAAGTACTTTACAGTTTGTGCTTGGATGGTATTAGCTCTATAGCTTCTTGGGTTATCAATCTATCAATAAAAACGCTCAGTGCATTGTAGTTGTGCCAAGCTTAATGGACTAATGATAATCTTGTATAGTTAAAAGGAGTAGTGTTTGGACCTGCTAGGAACCCATACCAGTTATGAGTTTTCTCAAGTAAATAGGCCATAGAAACTTATATGGTTTGAGCTTGTTACATCATGTCAGTATGCCACTCCAATTTGTCTGGATTGGCGTTGGGATGTTGAAATACGGTTGAATTAATTAGGGTACTGGTTCTAATTTCTAAAGGGGTAGAAGTACTACGATTAAGTTGGATACAACAGGTCACCGATTTATACCCGGTGGCCTGTTTCAACCTATCATTTTCTATTCAAGAGGTAAAAAGCGATAGCATCCAAATCCTGCTTCTGTAGATAAGCAGTGCCATCACGAACTACTTCACCCATACTGCCGCCAAAGACATCACCATCGACTTTAACGCCCGACTTTAAAGCGTAGGAAAGGTCGCTTTGAGACCATTCAGCGCTCTTTAACGCATCGGGCGTGATTGACGGGATGGAGCCTTCTCCTTCTAACATAGACTCAGTTCCGGTAAAGCTTTTATCCTTATCAAGCGCACCGAACAGGTTACGAGGAGAGTGGCATGCTGCGCAGTGTGCAGCACTTTCTACCAGATACTTGCCCCGGTTGAATTCTTCATCTTTCGTTTCATCAGGTGTGAATCGACCCTCTTTAAAAAATAGGTTTTGCCAAAGGTTTAGGCTCTCACGAACACTGAACGGGAAACTCAATTCATGGGGCGTACTGATTTGGTTAACAGGTGGTACCGTTTGGAAGGCAGCCCATAGATCTGCAATGTCCTGATCACTTAACTTGGTATAGAAATCATAGGGAAAGGCAGGGTAATAGGGCTTTCCTTCCGGAGACGTTCCGTGTCGTAATGCTGTGGCGAAGTTCTCTAAGTTCCAGTTACCAATGCCAAACTCCTTATCCGGAGTGAGGTTGGGCGCATAGAAAGTGCCAAAAGGTGTTTTAAGGGGCGGGCCTCCAGCGAGTACAGGACCTCCTAATTCAAAATTTGTATGGCAGGCAATGCAGCCAGAAGCCCTCGCAAGATAGGCCCCACGATTAACATTACCATCGTTGGCATTTATCTTTGCTCTATTAATATTTCCGAACAGAGGTAAACTAGCCCAGGCAGTTGCAGCCACTACCATCAGAGTGAACGAATAGAACGCTATTCTTTTCATGTTCTCACCTCACTTACATGTCGTTTTCTTTTTCTTTTCGATATCGAGTATGGCAAGAAGAGCAATTTTCAGTCAGCAATTTAAACACCATATTAGAAGGCATTGTGCCAAGGTGTTCTGGATCGGTCATATTTTGCTGTGTCTGCTTATTATTGCTCATCATCGATCCGGAACCCATCATGCTTTGTCCCATCATCGCCCCGGATTCCATCATATTGCCTTGAGGGGTTGCATCTTGATTATCTGCCGAGTTATATAAGCCTTGAGCAATTTTTTCTTGATCGTCTGCTAATTGCTTAAAACGGTCCCATTCCTGCCAGATTATAGGCTTTGCTTCAGAGTGACCCTTTAGACTTCCATGCGGGAATAGTTTGGTCATCGCAGCAGCAGAGTGATCTTGTATTACTAAGGCAGATTGTTTGACTGTTTCGGGATTATATTTCACGTCACCTTTGAAAATTGCTTTTAACTGTTTCACGGCATCCTTCATGTTATCCATAAGATCCATTCTTTCTTTGACTACTCCGGTGGCGCCACCATGTGCCATAACCAGCTGTGAAGAAATAGATGTTATAAATACCAAAACAATAGCAGTAATGATTTTAATCATTGTCTTTACACTCCATACAAAATACGAGCCTGAGGTGAAGCTCAGTCTCTTCATAAACGTAAAAAAATTAAGAAATAGATTAAGAGTGTCTGGGAGGGCGAGGATCTAATGCAATATGAATAGACAGTAGTCCGCTTGTGAACTGCACTGTAGCGGTTTGTTGAGGGGGGCTCATATCCGGAGAAAAAGGCTGAGGAGGTGATAAGGTATGAGTAGGGTGGCAATCTGACAGATGTTTATCCGAGTCTGAATTGGAGTCTATTTGCTCGTGCGAATGACTTAGCGTACCGGCAACATGCCCAGCTTGCTCAGCATTTAACATAAGTGCATGCGCATGCACAGGTTGAAACTGAATGAACAGCATCATTAGCAAGATAGCAGTCTGTTTTATGCGCTCAATCATATTAAAGATTTAATAAACCCACATTTAGTTTCATGATTTATTACAGTGCCACTACTATGGAATAAATTTTTATATAACGTGTATAGAGTAGACGCGTTTATTGAAGACTACCCAAAGGTATAACTTCCAGCGAAGCAAAGGTCAAGTTGAAACTTGAACTTACCCTATGTAGCTCTACAGAATTAGCTTCGCTAGGATATAGTTTCTTTATCTTGACCTTCCTGCATATGGAAGATTTATTCCGTATGAAAGTGCTCGTAGTAATGGTTTCACTGGAGTCTTCTTACTTGTTTGTTTTATGGTTATTAACGAGTTACGACTTAATTTCTATTTACTTATTGCCTATAAAAAGTTCTGAGCTATAGCTGCTGCCTGGTAGATTGGGGGTATCAATAATCACCATCTCTGCAGAATTAATGTGAGATGTATGTTGTAAATCGATACCTCCCAGCTGTCCCACCTCAAAGTTAGATGATGCTGAAGCTGCGCCAGCAGCTAAAGCAGAAGTCAGAGCAATTGTTGTGATTAGTGCTTTCATGGCGAATTCCTTAAAATGTTAAACTTAAAAGGTTTTAAAAAAATACGTTTTACTCGTTAGTTACTGCCGACAAAAAGTTCGGAACCGTAGCTGTTAGCTGGTAAGTTTGCGCTATCAACAGTTACCAGCTCTTTATTGTTATATTGGGAGCCGATTTGAATAGTAGTACCACCTCCCAGTTGACCCACCTCAAAGTTAGTTGATGCTGAAGTTGCGCCAGCAGCTAGTGCAGAAGTCAGAGCGATTGTTGTGATTAGTGCTTTCATGAGGTATTCCTTAAAATGTTTAACTAAAAAGGTTTTGAAAAAAAACGTTTTACTCGTTAGTTACTGCCGACAAAAAGTTCAGAACCGTAGCTGTTAGTTGGTAAGTTTGCGCTATCAACAGTTACCAGCTCTTTGTTGCTATAGTGAGAGCCTGTCTGAATGGTGGTACCACCACCTAGCTGACCTACCTCAAAGTTAGTTGATGCTGATGCTGATGCTGAAGCTGCGCCAGCAGTTAGTGCAGAAGTTAGAGCGATTGTGGTGATTAGCAATTTCATTGTCATTTCCTTTGTTCTATGGAATAGATTTTTTCTAGATGTAATGTTTTAGCATTTCTTAAATTTGTTTAGTTCTTGGAACCTATAATAAGGACATGCCCTTTCAGCGAGCTGACATGAAAATTACATTTCTGTAATTTTCATGTGAAGGTGGATGTGTGCCTTTATAGATATGAAAATACTAGTGAGAGAGAATGAGAATAAAACAGGGAGGGGCTAAGGAAGCAGTGTTAGATTGGTTTACTCTGATTCTATGGGGAACAAGTTAAGAACAGTGGACTTATTGATAGACCTATACTGAATTAGCTTCGCCAACATATGCTTTTAGCTTGACCTTCCTGTATATGGAAGCTTTATTCTATATGTAAGCTTCTGTAGTTGATTGATGTTGGGAGAAGCGAATGAACAGTTTTATTTTTACCAATCGCTTAAATTGATTGTGTTTTTCGAGTTTGCTTAAGTATCCTATCTACCGGTAAATTCAGTATGAAACGGATAGCCTTACATTTTGTTATGCTGCTCGCCCTGCTTTCGGGTGCTGTATCCGCTGACGCGTCACTGGCGTCAGGGAACTGTCAGATGGCGTCAGGGTTCATGACGGACGTAATCCATATTACTGAAGCTTCCAAGTGTAGTGATGACCATCAACTCTGTGAACAAATATGTGTTTCAGAAGTACGGGTTATTCAAGCGCATTTCACAACTGCGTATTGGAACGTTGAAATAGTAAGCGTTCCATTGGAAATACGCTCTGAGAGTATTCGATTAGGTTTCCCCTCCACAATTTATCATCCCCCCTGGGTTTAATTTACTCCATAGAATCAAACTTCTTTGAGGTGCTGGCTATAAGGCTGGTCATTGAATATTTGGCATTGATTTTTTCAGGTTGTAACACTGAAGTTTTGCTGGGAGATATATGATGAAATTAAGGGTTTTCCAGGCATTTGGAATTATTCTGTTGTTGCTAGTAGGCGGTTGGCTAAAAGCAGGAGAATATCAAACTTTAACGACCAGTGAGATTGATGAGAGACTTTCTCAGAAGTGGCAGGAGTATATGCAAAGCGAAGCATTTGAACTCCGTGTTGAAGAAGTGATTATTCAGTTTATTGAAAAACAGGATCAGGCTCGGATTAATCAACAACAGGCGCAAGAGGCTCGTTTGAAGAATGTGTCTGCTGTCGATTCAAAAACAGACTTCATTCGAGGTGAGTCTTCTGCAGAATTTAGTTTGATTGAGTATTCTGATTTTGAGTGTCCCTTCTGCAAGCGATTTCACGGTACTGCTATGCAGTTTATTGAGAAAAATCCCGAAGTTAATTGGGTATATAGGCACTTCCCTTTGAGTTTCCATAATCCAGGTGCACAGAAGGAAGCCGAGGCATCAGAGTGCGCGGGTGAGTTCGGAGGTAATGATGCTTTTTGGCAATACACAGATCTTATCTACCAACGTACTCGCTCCAATGGCCAAGGCTTTCCGCTCGAAAAGCTTGGGCCTTTAGCTACCGAGCTAGGGCTTGATCGAAAACAGTTTGATAATTGTCTTAATAGTGAAAGGTTTAAGCAAAAAGTGTTACTGCAGATGGCTAACGGACAGGCTGGAGGTATAACGGGGACTCCAGGGAATTTTATTCGCCATAACCCTAGCGGATCAACTATTGCTATTCATGGAGCTCAGCCGCTTTCGGCGTTGCAGCAAGCTCTGAATATTCTGAAACAGCGGTTATAACGGAAAATTTAAAACATGCTAAGACGATTATTGTGCTTACTTACATTGATTTTTCCTCTTCAGGTACTGGCTGCTGTTGGTAGCTGGCAAGAGGATGGCCCAGTAACGGTTCGTTTAATTACGCCTGTGAATAGCCTGGCTGGTAAGTCGGATGTACTACTAGGGGTGCATATTAAGTTGCAACCCGGTTGGAAGACTTACTGGCGAACGCCTGGTGCTGCAGGGGCACCCCCCTCATTGACGCTGGTTCATGCCGCATTAATGCCAGAACCTGAATGGTTTTGGCCAGCACCAAAACGCTTTAACCTGCTTGGCCTACAATCTTATGGTTATAGTGATGAAGTGATTATTCCTGTGCGATATAAACTTAATTCGTCTAGAAAGTTAATTCAATTACGGGGACAGTTACAAGTTTATGTCTGCAATGAAATTTGTTTACCGTTGCAAGTCCCTGTCAGTTTAAACCTTACAGGTGAGCAGGAGAGAGACTGGCTTAGCCAGCGTTTGATTAATGAGTTTATGGCTCAGGTGCCAACCTCCTTGGAGAAAGTGCAGAGCAGTCATCATATGCTGGCTGACGAAGCAGGCCTTTATCTTAGTTTGAGTCTGCCTAGTGTCTCAGATAATGTGGATCTGTTTATTGAAAATTACGATCTTCATGAATGGCCGGATCCCGTTATCAAAGTTCAGGATACAAAAGTCCAAGTATGGTGGAATGTCCCTGAGGGCTCCGTTGCAGGCTTTCCTGATCAGCCGCTCAAAATAACCTATGTTGATGGCATACAGGCCTATGAAGGTACCATCCAGGTTGAAAATATTACTCGGCCCGAGCAAGGGAATGCATCAGGTAGCCTCAAGTGGATCAGTATTTTATTAATGGCATTGGCTGGCGGTTTGATTCTTAATGTGATGCCCTGCGTATTACCGATTTTATCTATTAAACTGATGCACCTGTCAGAAGCGAGTATGACACCAAAGAAAGAGGCCCGAATTCAACTGTTGCTAACGGCGTTAGGAGTGCTGAGTTTTTTCTGGATTCTTGCTTTGAGCCTGAGTGGTTTAAAACTGGCAGGTTATTACGTGGGTTGGGGAATTCAATTTCAGAATCCTTTTTTCCTGATATTTATGTTGCTCATAATGTTGTTGTTCGCAGCCAATATGCTTGGTTGGTTTGAATTTACTTTGCCAGCTAGATGGCAGACTGCCATGGTTTCCGCAGGTAGTGAGTCGCACCATTCAGCTCGCATCGCATCATTTATTCAAGGGATGGGAGCTACCCTACTTGCAACACCATGTTCTGCACCATTTCTTGGAACCGCTGTTGCTTTTGCTTTGAGTCAGGGTGTATTTGAGATTTTCTGGGTCTTTTCAGCACTGGGTGTTGGCTTAGCAGCACCCTATATAGTGTTAAGTATATGGCCTGGTCTAATCGCACGGTTACCTAAACCTGGACGGTGGATGAAAGGGATACGCCGTATTTTGGCGCTGGGGTTATTGCTTGCTGCTGCTTGGTTGGTTTGGCTGTTAAGTAACCACTTGAATAATTTGATGCTGTTCAGCGTAACTTTATTAGGTGTTGTTTGGTTGATGTTGTGGGGGCCAGAGTTGACTCGCTGGAGACCTGTAACTTTGTGGCTGGCCCTAGTATTGCTAATGATGCCTTTTTTTGGATCAGAGGCTACATCTCTGAAACCTTACCCCCAGACCTCTTTTCAGCCTGAACGTATTAGTGAGATGGTGAACGAGGGTAAAGTGATTTTAGTCGATATTACCGCGGATTGGTGTATTACCTGTAAATACAATAAGGCGGCAGTGTTAGATGCAAAAAAGGGTCTGGAGTTACTTGATAAGTACGATGTGACTTTTATGCAAGGGGACTGGAGCTTGCCGAGTGAAAGCATCGAGACTTTTCTGAATAAACATGGGCGATCAGGCATACCTTTTAACGTAATTTATGGCCCTAATGCACCTGAAGGACTCCTGCTACCGGAGCTTCTGACTATTGAAGGCCTACGCATTGCTGTTAGGTCAGCTGCGGGCAATTATTTTTCTAATTAAAGGAATTATGATAATGATTAAGTACAAATCAGGATTCGGAATACTTGTTATGGGTTTGGTATTGAGCAGCCCCGTCGTATTGGCAGATCATTTTAACGGTCATGTAAATGTTAAAATTGATGCCTTATCAATACCTGCAAAGCAAGGACAGAAGGCTTTCAGCAATAGCTGTGCTAGCTGTCATGGTAATAATGGTGAAGGTACTCTTCAAGGTCCACCATTAATTCACGATATTTATAACCCGGGGCATCATTCAAATAACGCTTTTTACTCTGCTGTGCGTAAAGGTGTGAAACAGCATCACTGGCCTTATGGTGATATGCCCGCTCAAAAAGGCGTAGGTTTTTCTGATATGACAGCCATTGTGACATTTATTCGCGAAGTACAGCAGCAAAACGGCATCGTTACCCGTAAACACCAAATGTAATAGGAAATAATGATGCCTTTAAATCGTCGAGAATTTCTGAGGCTTGCTGCAACAGGCTTATGCGCTTTACCGCTGGGTATTCAGGCAAGAATTGTCTATGCAGGAGACAGAATTGAACTTGTCTTGCAGGCGGAACAGAGTAATTGGCTTGGTGATCAGTATCACCCCATTGATTTGTGGGGAATGGATCAGAAAGTACTGAGGCTGAAACAGAATCAGGCGGTAGAGATTGTTGTTAAAAACGAGCTTCCGGAAGCAACTAGTTTACATTGGCATGGCCTGCGTATAGAAAATGCCATGGATGGTGTCAGTGGCCTAACCCAACGAGCTATTAATCCTGGTGAGGAGTTCGTATATCGTTTTACGCCTCAAGATGCGGGTACATTCTGGGCGCATACCCATCATAATACTTATCAACAGCTTGCTCGGGGTCTCTATATACCAATGATTGTAGAGGAGAGCTCTCCCGTTTCTGTAGATCAGGATCATCTTTTGGTGCTAGATGATTGGCGGCTCAATAAAGGAGGGCAACTGGATCTTGAATCTTTAGGCAATATGCACGAGTGGTCGCACGGCGGTCGAATGGGAAATGTATTAACAATTAACCGTCAGTTCCAGCCCAGAATCCAGGTCAGTGCAGGAACTAGAGTACGCTTACGAATATTGAATGCGGCAAATTCCAGAGTTATGGCTGTTGAACTGCCTGAAACCAGCGCATGGATCTTAGCTAAAGATGGTCAACCCCTGAAAGTACCTGTAGTGCTACAAGGTTCACTTATTCTAGCGCCAGCGGAACGTTATGATCTCATCGTTGATATTCCTGCTGAATGGAAGGGAGAAGTACCTATCTATGAGGTAAGCACCGAACAGCGTTTTGCTGGGGCGTACTGGTACGTGTCCGCAAGTAATGCCCTGATTGGGCGCAGCCCACCGACTCGGTTGCCAAGCAATCCAATGCCTCAGCTTTCTAAGAAAAAACCATCGCAATCGATACAGCTGAAGATGGAGGGCGGAGCGATGGGAGGTTTACGCAAAGCGGTTTATCAGACTCAAAGCATGGAAGTAAGAGAGCTCATTCAACATAAACAAATTTGGGCCCTAAATGGTGTCGCGAATCTTCCTGATAAGCCTTTGCTCAGTGCCAAAACGGGAGATTTAATTGAGATTGAAATAATCAATAACACTCGGTGGCCCCATGGAATGCATTTGCACGGACATCACTTTCAAGCAGATTCAGCCCGTTACATCGAAGGATTATGGCATGACACATTATTGATGGAGCAAGGTGAGAAAACAGTGATTAGCTTTCAGGCAGAGGAACCAGGAAAGTGGTTATTACATTGCCATATGATTGAGCATCAGGCTGCTGGAATGGTTACGTGGTTTGAAGTGACAACATGATAGTGGGTAAAGGTTTAGTCGTTGAACTAAGGCAGATATCTGTGTGGATATAAAGGTTTCCTATGGCACATGCTTGGTGGAGGTAGATAGTTTTTAGCTAGTAAGCTTGGCTAAATAGTTTGTGTTTTATGTCATTTTCAATGTTTTCCATAATTGCGGGTAAAACAACAAGACTGACATAGAACAAAGTCTGTCGATAAATTTGTAAAGCCTGCCTATTGGCTAAAGATTTACTGACATCTATTTATAAGGGTGTGCTGCCGATCTTGTAAGCCCGAATTCCATGCTAAACCACAAGGTGACTATAGCAACTCATGAGAGATTTAATGCCCAAATTCAGTGTGTAACTACAGACCTGTTTCGACTGTACTAACAATAATATTGGATTCATGCTTGACCTGTGTGTTGCTCATAGGTTCTACACTGGGGTTAGTTAAGTTAATAGATACAAAGAGTGAAAAGTATGATGAAAGTTAGCGAGCTTGCCAAACAGGCCGAGGTTACGGCGGATACGGTACGTCACTATTCACGAGTCGGGCTTCTCAAGCCAGTGCGTAATCCTGACAATGGCTATCAACTCTATGATGCAACCGCTCTCAAGCACCTGCGCTTTATTCTTAAAGCGCGGTTACTGGGTTTTAGCCTGCAGGACATTGAAATAATAGTACACCACGAGCACCGTGAAACATCCCCTTGCTCAACGGTTCGAAGTTTGATGGCAAGTCACCTGCCGAAGGTTCGTGGTCAGATTGCCGAGCTGCAGCAACAATTGACACGAATGGAGCAAGCTATGCTGGCTTGGGAGGAGATGCCCGATGGGGAGCCCGACGATGATGCGATCTGCCCGCTGATTGAACATTGGAATAACCAGGAGGAACGAAATCATGGCTGAAGTAAAATGTCCCCATCTAATTACGTTGTCTCTGGAAGGGGTGAGTTGCAACGGGTGCGTTAACAAGATCCGAAAATTACTGCAGGCGTCTGATCCTGAAGCTGAGATTAGCGTTGATCTGGATAGCAAAATCGCTCAGATTAATTCGTTGTTGAGCACCGAACAGATCATATCGTGCATTGAGGAGCTGGAATACCAGGCCTATCCAGTGTTGCCAACCGTACAGCAGTTTCAAGTTGAGGGAATCAAATGCAATGGTTGCCTAAATAAGATCCGTAAAGCCCTTGGTGAACTAGATCAAGAGGTTGAAGTTGAAGCCGATTTCGAGGCTAAGACCTTAGTCGTTACCAGCCTATTGAGTTTGCCGCAACTGATCGATGAGGTCTCGGCGCTGGGTTATGGTATCGAGCCCTTTCTTCAGTCAAAAAATGCACAGTCAGTGAATGGCTTGCCAGAGACTGCCTCATCTTCGGTCAATGGTCAGGTTGAAAACAAGCTACAACCAACAGCACCGCCCATTCAGTCTGAAGCGTCAGTCAGTGCTTCTGCATCCGCTCAGAAGCTGGAAACAGGCGAGCAACAGATTCATCTATCTTTAGAGGGAATGACCTGCGCCAGTTGTGTTAAGAGTGTTGAAAATGCTCTCAATTCAGTAGCGGGTGTCGCCCGGGTGGATGTTAACTTTGGTAGTCGTAGTGCCCTGGTTGCTGGCGATGTGAGTGCGCAAGCCCTTATACAGGCTGCTGAAAGTGCAGGTTATGGAGCCAGCGAAGTGCTCGATCCTGAACAGGCCGAACAGCAGAAAGAAGCCAATGAGGCCGCCGAGTATAAGAGCAAAATCATCAATACGGTGATCGGGTTAGGTTTAGGCGTACCACTCATGATCACCAGTCTGGTGCATGACATGAGCGTCTCCTCAAGCGGGGAGCGTGCCATCTGGGGTTTGGTGGGTCTGCTGACACTGGCGGTGCTGCTGACCGCTGGCCGTCATTTCTATATAGGCGCCTGGAAATCCTTCACCCACCATAACGCCAATATGGATACGCTGATCGCCACCGGTACTGGCGCAGCCTGGCTTTACTCCATGGTGGTGGTGATCGCTCCTGAGATACTGCCGGAAACGGCTCGCGGTCTCTACTTTGAAGCGGCGGCGATGATTATTGGTCTGATTAACCTTGGTCAGGCGATGGAACTCAAAGCCCGAGGACGTACCAGCCAGGCAATCAAACGGTTATTGGACTTACGTACTAAGACTGCTCACGTCTTTAGAAACGGCGAATTCGTGCAGCTACCCATTGATCAAGTGCAGCAGGATGATCTGATACAGGTCCGTCCCGGCGAACAAATTCCAGTTGATGGGGAAGTGACAGAAGGCCGCAGTACATTGGATGAATCGATGCTGACGGGCGAGCCAATGCCAGTGAAGAAAACGGTGGGGGATGAAGTATCCGCCGGAACTCTGAATCGCAGCGGCGCATTGACCTTTAAGGCCACCCGCATAGGTAAAGCGACTGTATTGGCGCAGATTATCGAAATGGTCCGCAAGGCCCAAAATAGTAAACCGCCGATTAGCCGGTTAGCTGATCAGATTTCATCAATCTTCGTGCCGGTGGTGTTGTTGATCGCGGTCTCTACCGCACTAATTTGGTACAATTTCGGTCCCGAGCCGCAGATAGTTTATATGCTGGTGACCGCCACTACGGTACTCATCATCGCATGTCCCTGTGCGTTGGGGCTGGCAACGCCGATCTCCACTATGATCGGTGTAGGCAAGGCGGCTGAACATGGCATCTTGATTCGTAACGGCGAGGCGCTGCAAAAAGCCAGTCGCCTGACCTATGTAGTAGTGGATAAGACGGGTACCCTTACAGCCGGGCAGCCAGAGGTTACCGATGCACAGTACTACGGAAACCTCGGCGAGCAGCGCACGCTGGCGCTGGTCCATACACTGGAAAATCGTTCGGAGCATCCCCTTGGTGAAGCTCTGGTTGCCTACGCTAAGTCGGAAGCCACTGACTTGAATCTAAGCAACTTCCAAGCGCTGTCTGGTATGGGGCTGAAGGCAGTGATTGAGGGTCAGGACATTTTGATCGGTAATCCTCGCTTTATGGCGCAGGAGAGTATTGATATTGAGTCATCGAAAGACTTGGCAACAGGCTGGGAACAACAGGCACGCACCGTAGTTTATATGGCTATCGACGGGCAGTTGAGTGCGCTGTTTGGAATTGCTGATCCGCTCAAATCTGATGCACTGGCTGCCATCCAGCGATTGCAACACGACGGCGTCAAAGTACTTATGTTGACTGGTGATAACCGGGCAACAGCTGCGGCTGTGGCTCAGGCGACTGGTATTGACGATTTTAAAGCGGAATTGATGCCCGAAGATAAACTTGCTGAGATACGAAGATTACAGGCACAGGGTGAAATCGTCGGGATGGCCGGCGACGGTATCAATGATGCCCCAGCTTTGTCTCAAGCTGATGTGGGGTTTGCAATAGGGTCCGGGACAGACGTGGCGATCGAGAGTTCCGATATCACCTTGATGCGCGGATCTTTGCATGGCATCGCTGACGCTATCGAACTGAGCCGAGCCACTCTGAAAAATATCAAGCAGAATCTGTGGGGCGCGTTTGCTTATAACTCGTTGGGGATTCCGATAGCGGCTGGCTTGCTCTTTCCTGTCACTGGACTGCTGCTTAATCCGGTCATTGCCGGTATAGCGATGTCACTCTCTTCCGTGACAGTAGTCAGCAACGCCAACCGGTTGCGTTTTTTTCAATCCAGTCGTAATGAGAGTGTAGAAATGAAGAGGGAGGTGCAATCATGATCACGCTGATAGTCAACGTTTCAGGTGTGCTACTTATGGCTGCAATCGTTTGGTGGTTCTGGCTTTATCGGCCGGGCCTTGCAGCCCAGCCCGATGCCGTAGGCATTGTACAAATCACAGTAGCAAACGGGGTTTATAGCCCAGATCATATCAGCGTGCCTGTTAACCACCCAACGACATTGCGTTTTTTGCGTAAAGATTCATCTGCTTGCGCTTCCACGGTTATCTTTGAAGAGCTAGGTATAAGTGCCGAATTGCCATTAGGTGAGGCTAAGGAGGTTGTCATTACACCCGTGGCTCCTGGTCATTACAGCTTCAGTTGCCCGATGAAGATGTATCGCGGCAGTCTGGAGGTCAAGGATGAATAAAAAAATGAGCCATAGCAGGGTTTAATCAGTTTTTAATTAATTCTGGTCAAGCAGTAAAGGATTGATGCCTTAAGCTTGACCGGCTTTTTAGTTGTTTCCTGCTGATGGAACATCACTAGTATCTAGGGAACCTGCGATTAAGTCAGTTATCCATTCTGAATATGCGATTCTCTGCTTAAAACAGCAAAAAATACTCTTGTTCGTTGCTGCTTTTGCATACTTACATACCAATTCCTTGGCATGCAGGCGCACTAGCCCTATGTTCTTATCATCTGACTTACTCTGACGATATTGGCTAGCGCAAAAAGCGTTGCCAGCCTACCGTCATTCTTCCTTTATCCCCGATATCTCATTTTGGTAAATCCAAACTGGACTTTTTAATTCTGAAGGGGTGTTCGACCTTGGCTCGAATACTGGTTTTGATGGGTAACCCCCTGCTGAAGAAACTCCTGTTTTATCTTCATCTTCCACAACCGGTCTTTTCATAACACACCTATGTTTTGAGTGAATATAAAACATATAAGCAGTATTAAATGAAAATAACAAAAATGTAATCCCCATGTAAGCTCGATAAAAGGTGCGGTGTATACAATGATTCAATAAATTAAAAAAAAGTTTATTACATCAGCTTGGAACTCAGCAATGAAAGTCAAAAATATTATTATCGGCGCGGATTACCAGCCTGCCAAAAAAAAAAGCGCTCTGATTCAAAAGTTTTTTTAATATAGGAATCTACCATGAAGACTACAAGAACTAAGCAAACCTCCTTTATGCTGATCGGCCTTTTCAGCAGTTTTTACTCTCTATCCTCTATTTCTGCCCCAACAGTATATATCCCATTAGGATCAGGAAACGGAATAGCAGCAGTAGATGCTGCGACAGATAAGGTCATCGAACACTTTACTGGTGTTAAAAATCCTCATGGTTTGGTAGCAACACAGGATGGAGAGTACCTGTTGGCTGGAAGTATTAATGAGGATGCCGAGAAAACCAAGGCCGGTGAAGAAAATAACAGTAGCCTATTTCTCGTACACCCAGCTCATGGTCATGTGATGCAGACAATTCCTGTAGCGGGTTGGTCTCACCATCAGGCCATTACACCGGATGGGCGCTATGTGCTTTCAACACACCCAACACGTAACCACGTCAGTGTGGTGGATGTACAGCGTGGTTCACAGATAAAGCTTATACCAACAAACAATGGTCCCTACTATATATTGGTGACCCGTGATGGTAAAAGGGCTTACGTGAGTAATAGCGGAGCCAGCACCGTTCAGGAAATTAATACCGAAAACTGGACTGTAACTCGAACAATCAATGCAGGCCCGTCACCTGAACACATGGTGTTATCAAAAGACGAAAATGTGCTTTATGTTAACAATTCTCGCAAGGGCACCCTTTCTCTCATTCCACTAAATGCACCTGAAGACCGGCAGGAGGTCAGTATTGCAGAGAGCTTGCATGGATTAGATATCAGCGATGATGGAAAACACCTGTTTATCAGCAGCAAATCTGAAGGAAAGTTGATTGTCTTCACACCTGAGACAGGTGATAAAGTGACTGTACCGCTATCCCCTAATCCCTATCACCTGAATACAATACCAGGCACCGGCAAAGTGTATGTTTCCAGTCGCTCTGAACCTACTGTATGGGTAATAGATCAGTCTTCTTTTAAATTGATTAACAGCTTTCAGCTTCCAGCTGGTGAGGGACACCAGATGAGTATTATCAACCAGTAACCTTATAAAACGCTGGCGCAGATTAGCCATGTTCCAGCTTCCATCGTTATGTTTCCCGAGGTGTATTGCCGATTGATTGGGGCAGAGGGTAATGGGTTTTTCGGAGGATGGGTTTGGTGAGTAGAACTTTCTAGAGTTGTTGGGGTTCGTGCCTCACCCCAACCTACGTTCTAACGAGATACTAGAGAGGGTGCGTCGTGAATAGACTGAAAAGCCCGGCTGTGATGCGGGGCTTTCTTTTATCTACTTATCAATAAAGTGCAACGCTATTAATTATTGTCAGGCTCTCGTTTTTCCAGTGCCAGATAGTTTTCAATTCCTTTGATCTGGTCTTCCGGGTGATGGTTTACATACAACACCGAGGTTTCACTCCCAGCGCAGATTTTTTCAATCAGGGCCAGTACCAGCTGTCGGTTCATATCATCCAGACCCAGGCAAGGCTCATCCAGAATCAGCAGAGGAGGGTGCTTTACCATCGCTCGGGCGATCAGTAGCAGGCGCTGATCTCCATAAGATAACTTGTTGAACGGGGTATCGGCCCGATCGGACATGCCCAGCAGTGCCAGCCATTCATCGGCGATCTTCTTTTGTCGGTCGGTCGCTTTGGTGTACAGGCCGATGCTGTCGTAGAAACCGGAAATAATGACATTACGCAGGCCGGTGCCGACTTTGTATTCCCACTGCAGGGCGGTAGAAACGTAGCCGATAAATTGTTTTATCTGCCAGATGCTCTCGCCGCTACCGCGCTGAAATCCGAACACAAAAATGTCGTTAACGTAGCACTGTGGATGGTCACCGGTGATCAGCGATAGCAGGCCGGTTTTGCCGCTACCGTTGGGGCCGCTCAGCTGCCAGTGTTGGTTGCGCTCGATGGTCCAGTCAAGTGAGTCGATGATCCGGTGGCCATCGTAGGTGATGTTGATGCTGTTCAATTTTACCAGTGGCTGAGTCGGGTCAAGCTTAGGAATCGCCGTTTCCGGATCTGCTGCCGGTACCGCAAGGTCGGTAGTTTTCAGATGCAGTAGCTGATAAAGCTCGTTGTATGCTTTGGTGTCATTTCGGTCGATCCGGTGCTGCAGGCGACCATTATCCACATAGGCGATATGGGTGATAAAGTCGGGGAACTCGTCGAAGCGGTTCAACACCATCACCATAGGTACCGTCTCGACTAGCGTTGCCAGGTACGCTTGTAACATCTCCAGCGTGTGGGCATCCAGTCCGTCAAAGGGTTCGTCCAGTACCAGCAGGTCAGGCTCGCTGGCCAGCGCACGGATTAACATTACCTTGCGTGATTCGCCGGTGGACAGTTTACGAAACGCCCGGTTGACCAGTGCTTGCAGCTGAAACTTCTCAACCAGTTCATCGATCAGTTGCTGGTTGCTATCACCGGGATTTAGGATCTCATGTACCGGGGTACCTTCGGCGATAACATCCATGATATCGGCGTCATCTTTTTTCAGTTCGGCCTCGATCAGTTCCGCCTGAGCTTCAAAAGAGACCAGACCGACTTTCGCTGGTATTCCGTCGATGTTGCCGGACAGGTTTTCGCCGGCGCTGGCTAATACTGCCGCCAGTGCGGATTTACCCGAACCGTTGGCGCCGGTGACGACCCAGTGCTGGCTGTCATCCAGCTGCCAGTTGACCTCTTCTAATTGAAAGCGGTCGTCAAAGTTAACGGTCAGATTGTCGAGGCGAATGTTCATAAGTATTAAGCTCAATTGTTAGCTATCTGATGGCAGCTTGAAGTAGGAGATGTCAAAACACTGATAAAAGAATTGATGAATAAAAATATATTCGAGCGGTTATCAGTTCTTTTATAAATGCTTCTTAAAATAAGCTTAAAAAAAAGGCCAGGCGATTAAGCCCGGCCTCTTTTTAAGAAGGACGTATCAAAATCAAACGATCTTCTTCATGTCAGCCATGTGGCCACGCAGGGTAGTACCGATCGCTTCAACCGGGTGAGCGCGCAGTGCAGCGTTCACTTCGATCAGGCGAGCGTTGTCTACGCCAGTGTCTTCCAGGTCCAGACCTTTACCGATAACGTCGGTCTTGATGTCCTTCATGAAGTCAGCCAGTAGCGGCAGGCACGCATGGTTGTACAGGTAGCAACCGTATTCAGCAGTATCGGAGATAGTCGCGTTCATCTCGTACAGCTTCTTACGTGCGATAGTGTTAGCGATCAGTGGCGTTTCATGCAGAGATTCGTAGTATGCAGAATCAGCGATGATGCCAGCAGCAGTCATAGTTTCGAATGCCAGCTCAACACCCGCTTTAACCATAGCGACCATCAGGATGCCGTTATCGAAGTATTCCTGCTCGGAGATTTCAACATCGCCAGCTGGAGTCTTTTCAAAGGCTGTTTCAGCCGTTTCTGCACGCCAGCCCAGTAGGTTAACGTCATCGTTAGCCCAGTCAGCCATCATAGTGCGGGAGAAAGTACCATTGATGATGTCGTCCTGGTGCTTGTTGTACAGCGGACGCATGATCAGTTTCAGCTCTTCAGACAGATCAAATGCCTTGATCTTAGCTGGGTTAGACAGACGGTCCAGCATGTTGGTTACGCCGCCATATTTAAGCGCTTCAGTAACAGTTTCCCAACCGAACTGGATCAGCTTAGATGCGTAACCTGCGTCGATACCTTCTTCAACCATCTTGTCGAAGCACAACAGAGAACCGGTTTGCAGCATACCGCATAGGATAGTCTGCTCGCCCATCAGGTCAGATTTAACTTCAGCGATGAAAGAGGACATCAGAACGCCCGCTTTATGACCGCCGGTACCAACAGCATACGCCTTAGCCAGTGCCAGACCTTCGCCCTTAGGATCGTTGTCTTCGTGAACAGCGATCAGGGTAGGAACACCAAAACCACGCACGTATTCGTTACGTACTTCAGAACCTGGGCACTTAGGTGCAACCATGATAACGGTCAGGTCTTCACGGATCTTCATACCTTCTTCAACGATGTTGAAACCGTGAGAGTATGACAGACAAGCGCCTTGCTTCATCAACGGCATAACAGCGGTAACAACAGGGGTGTGCTGCTTATCAGGCGTCAGGTTCAGTACTACGTCAGCAGTAGGGATCAGTTCTTCATAAGTACCAACAACGAAACCGTTTTCGGTAGCACTCTTCCAGGACTGACGCTTTTCAGCAATTGCCGCTGCACGCAGGGTGTAAGAAACATCACAACCACTGTCACGCAGGTTCATACCTTGTGCCAGGCCCTGTGCGCCACAACCGATAACAACAATCTTCTTACCTTTCAGCGCTTCAACGCCGTCTGGAAACTCAGAAATGTCCATGAAGCGGCATTTAGCCAGTTGCTCAAGCTGCTCGCGCAGCGGCAGGGTGTTGAAGTAATTATTTGGCATATCTGATAGTTCCGTTTAATTGAGTTCTCGCCCTGTTGGCGGAAACTGAAAAATTCTATTTTTACCTTACCGATGTAACGCTGTCTGCAAGGCTCAAATTCAGCAGGCCAATATTATATAGAGAGCTATAAAGATAGCTATACAGATCGGGCTACTGAAATTTAATAGCAGTACTCTATAGATTTTATGTTCTTGCGTATATTGATATATATTCACTGCTGTATTGCATATTTTGCAACGCTAGGCGAAATTCCGTTTTGAATAGCTTTCTGCCGTAATTAGGCAATTTCAATGCGCGGCCTGTTATCCATTTATCAATTATCCCGCTATCATAGTTACCCTTTCCCCCTTTAATACACCTGGAATATGAGGTTAACAATGTCGGCACTGATTCTTGACGGTAAAACTCTGGCGAAACAACGTGAGCAGATGTTGAAGCAGCGTGTGGATAAGCTAGAGCTAAAGCCTGTGCTGGCAACTATTCTGGTGGGAGATGACCCTGCTTCAGCGACCTATGTGCAGATGAAAGTGAATGCCTGTGGTCGGGTGGGTATGGGGTCCCGTAGCGTAACGCTTCCAGAAACGACCAGCACCGAAGAGCTGCTAGCGACAATTTCTGAGCTGAATAACGATCCACAGGTCTGCGGTATTTTGTTACAGCACCCCGTGCCTGCGCAGATTGATGAGCGGGCTTGCTTCGATGCGATCTCAATCAAAAAAGATGTTGATGGGGTAACGACTCAGGGGTTCGGGCGCATGGCGATGGGGGAACAGGCGTTTGGTTCGGCGACGCCAGCAGGGATTATGACACTGATGGATCACTATGGTATCGAACTGGCAGGTAAGCATGCGGTGGTGGTTGGCCGTAGTCCAATCTTAGGTAAGCCGATGGCAGCGATGCTACTCAACGCTAATTGCACAGTGACCGTTTGTCACTCTCGCACTGTGGATCTGGCTGAGCAAGTTAATCGGGCAGATATAGTGGTCGGTGCTGTGGGTAAGCCCGAGCTGATTCAGGCTGACTGGATTAAAGATGATGCCGTGGTGGTGGATGCCGGATACCATCCGGGCGGTCTGGGGGATATTGAAAAAGACAGTCTGGAATCCCGGGTAGCCGCTTTAACCCCGGTACCGGGTGGCGTGGGGCCGATGACTATTAATGCCCTGATCAGCCAGACTCTGGAAGCCGCAGAATTGTTCGCGTAACGAAAGTAGCGACCGCGTCCGGTGAGCTTAACTATGCAACGCGATCTATCATTATATGGTTAGGGCTTCGATGCTTGGAGTGTGATCGGTAACCACGCAGTTCTTACCTTTCTGTTTTGCCCTGTAGAGGGCTTTATCAGCCTGCAGGATAAGATCCGCATCGGGGGTTTCGTGACTATATTCCGCAATTCCAAAGCTGGCAGATAGTAGCTGATTGTTGATACTGATTAATTTGAGTTCAGTAATCCGCTGACGGATGCGTTCAGCCAGTACCGCAGCCTCCCACATATCGGTAGCAGTTAGGATCAAGACAAATTCTTCTCCGCCATAGCGACCACAATAGTCAGCTTCTCTCATACAGGCCTTGAGAATTTCAGCGATATTAATAATCACGCCGTCACCGGCTAGGTGGCCGAAGCGGTCATTTACCTGTTTGAAATCATCTATGTCCAACATGATGACTGACAATGGCTGGATATATCGAACAGCAATATGCAGCTGCTGTTCGAGCAGCTCGATCGTGGCATTGTGTGTTAACAGACCAGTCATGCTGTCTTGAAGGTTGAGCTGCTTTAAACGGATATTATTTTCTTCCAACTCATGTGTGCGGGCCTGAACTAACTGTTCAAGTTCTAAATTTTTCTGTACTAGTGACTCGCCTTTTAGTTCACGGATTTTTACTTTTTGGGCCTGTTGAAGTATTGCTCGATCAACCAGTGCGTAGCCAAGCAGTATGACTTCGATAACCGAACCTATCTGAATTGAATACAATGTCAGAAATGATTGTGGAGCCAGGCCAAAGTAGAGTAATCCCGCAACAAAAATACCGCATAGAAAGATGATCCAGGCCATCAGAAAATAGCGAGCAGGGCGATAACCACTGCGCCAGGATGATATTGCTGAAAACAACACAACCGGGGGTAAGCTAAGCCCCGCCAGTGTTGATAACTTAACGCCCAGGGAATAATTTCCAAACAGACTCATCCCAATGCCCAGGCTATCCAGGCAGATCATGAAGATGATGATAGTGATCAGCTGAACGCTGTGTCGTTGCCAGATCTGCAGGAATCCCGCGGCAAACAGATAGCCCCCGATACCCACAAAACCAACAGATGCGGCTGTCAGGCGGCCTGAATATTCTGGTGCTTCAGGCCAGAGGTATTGGTAGCTCAGGCCGTTCAGACTTAGCTGAAAGATAATGTAAGTCAGCAGGTATAGTGCATAAGTAAGAAACAGCGTGTCTCTGAGTTTGAGATAGAAAGCGGCTGCGACCATCATCAGCAGAATCATTACCCCATAGTAACTGCCCAGCAGCAGGTTGCTGCTATCCAGGTAGTCTATAAATGCGCTGTAGCTCCAGAGGCTGAGAGATATCTGAACGCTGCCTTCGGAGTCTATGCGCAGATAGTAAGTCTGGGTTTCTCCCTGGTGCTGGGGGAGTTCAAACAGGAAGTTCCGGAATTGATATTCGCGTTCAATAAAGGGAGCGGATTCGCCGGCGCTTGTCCGAATGTAACTGCCATCGGGCTGGGGCAGGTATAGCTCAATATTATCAATACGGGGGTTTTCAAATTCTAGTAGGAGGGGAGGAGTCCCTTCTGACTGATGAAGTGTGAATTTTATCCAATACGGAGTTGAGGTAAAGCCTATATTGCTGCCTGTTTCTGAAATTGGTAAGAAAGGGACTTTTGAATCGGAAGTAATAACATCGGCGATCAGAATATTCCGATTAGCATCCGCGGCTAGCTCCAATGCGGAGGTAATTGAAAGCTTTTCATGGGGTTGGTCGTAGACAATTGTATTCGCAATAGTTGCCGGACTAATGACGATTAGCAGCAATATCATCAGCTTCAAAAAAACAAACTGTAGTGTTTTAAAAACATTGTTAACAATACACATAATCAATGCCTTACTACTGATACAAAGTTCTTATGTCCTTGAACACTGAATCTCCTATTACCGCTGACGATAATAGCAAAAGTAAAGAGTGGAGGAATTGACCGATCTCATTTAAAACTTGGTATTTCTATTAGTTTCGAGCGAATTAATAGCTAGAAAAGCTGTTTGAATTTTGTATGGTTTAAAGTGAACTGTTGTCCTATTCCCGGTTGTATCTCCTTCGTTCTGTCGTTTAATTTTCACCATGATAGCCGTTTTAAGCTTCTTTTAAGAACTTCTCATTAAGATAGAGGTTATAGGAGATCGGTCATCGAGTTGAGCGATAGAGGAGAGAGAAGATGCCGAATTTAGATTCACCCCAGGTAATAAAAGTATGGGACCCCTTTGTCAGGATATTCCACTGGTCACTGGCACTGTTTTTTACAGTTGCTTATCTGACTGAAGATGATTTCGAAACGGTGCATTTTTATATGGGCTATGCCATCAGCGCCCTGATCGGGTTTCGCCTACTTTGGGGGATAGTCGGACCAAAATACGCACGTTTTAGTAACTTCATTACCGGGCGTGACAAAGTTGTTAGCTATTTGAAGTTGCTGTTAACCGGCAAGGCTGAACATTATGTTGGCCACAATCCGGCAGGCGGCATGATGGTGGTAGCGCTGTTGTTGCTGTTGGCAATGACCTGCTTCTTTGGCATGACGTTACTTGCAATGGATGGTGGTGGGCCGTTGGCAGGTACCTTCGTTACGGTACTCAACGAAGACCTGGTCGAAGAGGTACATGAACTCTGCGCTAACGCCACCCTATTACTAGTGTTTGTGCATATTGCCGGTGTAATTGTCAGTAGCTTTCTACATCGGGAAAATCTTATTAGGGCGATGGTGACTGGCGTTAAAAAAGTCGTAACTGAAAAAGGTAAAGGAGAGGTCCATGCGGATAAATAAACGACTATTACTAACCGGCGTGTTAACCAGCTTTGTTTTGTCGGCTAATGCAGGGGTTATGACAGATACTACTGATAATAAACTGGACCAGTATCGTGGGCAGGGGGCTGAGAACTTTAGTCCTGAAGCAGGGCTGGAGCTATGGCGATCGGATAACAATGGACGCAGCTGCACCCAGTGTCACGGTGCCAACCCAACTGACGTGGGTAAACATGCGAAAACCGGGAAAGTAATCAAACCGATGGCGCCCTCGGTTAATCCTAAACGTTTAACCGACAGCAAAAAAATCGATAAGTGGTTTTTGCGAAACTGTAAGTGGACCTTGAAAAGAGAGTGTACTTCGCAGGAAAAAGGCGACTTCTTAGTTTGGCTCAGGGAGCAATAAAATGGTGAAGTTAGGCATGAAAAAAGTAGTGGGATATCTTCGCTGGGGTGTGGCAGGTGGTTTTCTGCTTGCGGCCTGGGGACTCGGTCTTACCGGGGTTAGTATTGCCTCGGGTAGTTATGGCGGGCGCTCCGATAATTCTGCCGAAGCGGTGCTTTATCGTGAGGAGTGTGGAGCCTGCCATCTGGCCTACCCCGCAAAAATGTTACCCGTCGATAGCTGGACTGAGATTATGGCCACACTGGAAGACCATTTTGAGGAGAATGCGGAAGTCTCTGATGAAACTGCTACGATGATCAGTGCTTATCTCACTGATAATGCGGGCAAATCGGGCCGTGGAATGTTAAAAAGAGTGAAGCACGATGCGCCCCTGCGTATCACTGAGCTGGCATACTTTGTTCATGAGCACGATGATGTGCCCGAGCGGCTGGTCAGTGGTAATGAAGAGGTGGGTAGTTTCAGTAACTGTAATGCGTGCCATCAGCGCGCCGAAAGCGGAGACTTTGATGAGGATTCGGTTCGTATTCCTGGCTATGGTCGTTGGGATGATTAACCTGGCTCATGCCGGGTCTGATATTAGCGATAAACAGGTGAGGGCCTGGGTGACTGAAGGCAGAATTCTGCCTTTCGAAGAGATCTACGCCCGCAATAAAGATCGTCTGTCCGGTCATCTGCTCGATCTGGAGATCGAGGAGGAGCATGGGCGTATTGTCTATGAAGCCGAGCTGCTGGATGCTAATGGAGATGTTTGGGAACTGTATATCGATGCGGTTACCGGCGAGGTAGTTAAAGAGGAACATGACGATTGAGAATCTTACTGGTCGAAGATGATCTGGATCAGGCCGAGAGCTTAAAGCGTAGCTTGCAAAAGGCGGGCTACGTTGTCGAGATGGCGCATAATGGTACCGATGGTCAGTTTCTAGGGGATGAAGAGATCTTTGATGCGATTATTTTGGATCTTGGGTTGCCTGAGATCGCAGGTCTCGATGTGTTAAAACACTGGCGGGAGAGGGGTAATACTGTCCCGGTTCTGATTTTAACGGCCAGAGATGCATGGCATGAACGGGTAGACGGGCTGAACGCGGGTGCGGATGATTATCTGGGTAAGCCCTTTCACGGGGATGAAGTGATTGCACGGCTGCAGGCAATTGTCCGACGTACAGTGGGTAAAGCTGATAATGTGCTTGAATGGAATGGCGTGCAGCTATTGCTGTCTGAACAGCAGGCGATTGACCAAAATGGCCAGCTTATCGCTTTAACGGCAATTGATTTCAGATTGTTGCGCCAGTTTATGATGTACCCCGATAAAGTCCATTCTAAAAACCAGTTGAGCGAGCAGGTTTATGAAGAGGACAGGATAAAAGACAGTAATGTCATTGAGGTCTATGTGAACCGGTTGCGTAACTACTTTGGTAAAGAGTTTATCAAAACCCAGTGGGGCAAAGGTTATCGCATCGGCCCTGTTGATAAATAGCTTTGTTAACTGACAAATTATGATGACAACATCTATCCGTAACCAGCTAAGTCGAAGTCTGATTATCGCCCTATGTGTCACGATGGGGGCTTTGTTAGTGGTGATTAACTGGGGTGTAGGGCAGATATCCCAGGAATATATTCTTTCCCGTTTGAAGCATGATGCCGAGTCAATTGTGGCCGCGTTAGAACAAGACCCTCTCAGCCAGTCCTGGCAGCTTAGCTCGCGTGGGGCAAGTAACGTTTATCAGCGAGCCTTGTCGGGGCATTACTACCTACTCTCGGGCCCCGATATCGAGATCAGAAGCCGTTCCCTGTGGGATTATCCGGTTAGTTTTGACAGGCTGACAAAGGGCCAGGAAAACAGTTTTCAGATGCCGGGGGCTAACGATCAGCATTGGTTGGTGTGGCAGCAGGCATTTAGTAAAAACGATACCTTATTTACCCTGACGATTATTGAAGATAGTGCGCCACTGGATGCCCTAAAGTGGCGCTATACCCTCTGGGCTGTTCTGGTTGTAGTCCTTGGCGCGATCGCTCTGTTCTTTATGCAGCAGTGGAGTCTGACGCGAAACTTCCGTTATCTGGATTCCGTCAGAAAGAAGATTCAAGCCTTCCGTTATTCAGAAGAAAAACCCGATCTGAGTGGTATGCCCTCTGAACTGGCGCCGCTGGCAGATGACATTGATAAGTTACTGCAGCAGCTCAAGCAACGTGTGAGCCATTCACGTAACGCTTTAGGTAATCTGGCTCATGAGATTAAGCGACCCTTACAAAGGCTGCAACAGCTGCAGGATGAATCAGAAATGGAGTTTGGGGCGGACATCAAAGGCCTGTTAAATGATATTCAGTGGTTGATTCAGCGAGAGATGAAACGGGCCCGAATTGTTGGGGTTTCTTCACCGGGCCGGCAAACGGATCTGTTAGTAGATCTGCCCCCGGTGATTAATATTCTGGGTAAGCTGTATCCGGCCGTCAGGATCGAAACTGACTTCTCTTCTGAGCATATTTTGCCCCAGGACCGGGATGATATGCTCGAATTGATCGGAAACCTTTTGGATAACGCCTGTAAATACGCGATGAGTGAAGTTAATCTCAGCACCGCGGTGGTAGATAGCCAGCTTATGATTCGTATTCGGGATGATGGTAAGGGACTGCCGCAGGAAAGTATTGAACGGTTGATGCTACGCGGGCAGCGCCTGGATGAACGGGAAGAGGGCGCAGGCCTGGGGCTGTCCATCTGTAGTGATATTGTTGAAAGTTATCGGGGCCGATTAACCCTGGAAAACCGAGAACCCCATGGCATTGAAGTGACTATTGGATTGCCGTTGCGATAATTCACCTTTGTGAGGATTTAATCCTTCAGTTTGCCTCATTTAAATCAGTGAATATCAGGAGCTTTTATCAAAAACATTATTGATCAAGCGCATATCGACCAGGCACTGACAGCGCTGGCCAAACTGGACGCTGATATTGCTCGTGCGCTACCGCAGGTTGGTACGCCACCACCCCGTCAGCGTCCTTTCGGATTTTCTGCTCTGTTGGCTATCATTATCGGCCAGCAGGTCTCAACTGAAGCGGCTGCTGCTATCCGAGGGCGGGTTGAGACGGTTGTTCTGGAAGAGAGCCGGGAAGACGGGCCAGTAGGAGAGCTAACCGCTGATCGATTGCTGAAGGTTGAAGATCAGTTACTGCGAGATGCAGGGATGTCCTGGCGAAAGATTGAGTATGCGAATGGGCTGGCTGAGGCTGTTTTGTCGGGGCAATTAGATCTGAATGCGTTGCCTGAGATGACAGATGATGAGGCTATCAATGCTTTATCATCTCTGCGCGGTTTTGGCCGTTGGAGTGCAGAGATTTATCTGATGTTTTCATTACAGCGACAAGATATATTCCCTGCCGATGATCTCGCGCTGCTGGTAGCTTTGGGGCGGCTTAAACGGCTGGAACACAAGCCGACGCCCAAGCAGGCCCGCCAGCTAATCGAACACTGGTCACCCTATCGCAGTGCGGGTTCATTATTTCTTTGGCACTACTACCGTGGTGCACCAGCCTGATTGAGTCTCTCCTCACTTTGAGCATATTGTCTTAATAAAATTAATCATATAAACCATACTGACGTTATTGGGTTTTGCTGCCACGTAAACCTCAATTATGCGTAAAGGAAGGTGGAATCTCTGCTAAAACAATAAAAAAGGATTTTGATATGCAATTCATTCGTGATCAGAAAATTGGAGTTAAGATCTTTGGTTGCGTAGTGATACTGCTATGTATGGAACTTGTAGCGGTTGTTTACGGGCTGGCTAAAATTAGTAAAGTTGGAACTCAGTTGCAGGATATATCTGATGAGGATCTACCCTTGATTGAGTTGACTACACAGTTAACTATTCATCAGTTGGAATCAGCTCTGCTGGTTGAGAAGGCCGTTGCGTATGGTGGACCAAGGCTGTCTGCTATGGCTCTTCCGAATGCCAGCCTGCCGAGTCTTCTTGAGCAGAATGATAAAAAAATTATAGAGGAGCTGATTCAGGCTAAAGCTATTATTGAAACCACGATTCAGCATGCCCCAACACCCGGCATGGAAGAGTTGGAACAGCAGCTACTGGAGCGGGTAGTCCGGCTTGAACAAGATCATTATCAATATGAAGAGGCGCGGGATGAGCTACTTAGGTCTATCGATCAGGGTAGGATTGAGTCGTTTCAGTTGCAGTTTGAGTCGTTTCAGCAGCTACAAGATAAGATAAACCTTGATCTGGAGAACTTCCTCTTTGATGTCGAACGTCTTACCGATATGGCGCTTGAGGTGGTTGTTTCAGAAGAAGTAAGTACATATCAGGAGATCCTGGGAAGTTCAGCTCTGGTGCTATTAATAGGGCTGGGGCTGGGAGTCGCTCTTACCTTAAGTGTAACCCGCCCTCTCAAGGTAGCCGTTGACGTTGCCAACCGAATGGGCGAAGGAGATTTTAGTGATCAGATCCAGGCCACGAGTAAAGACGAAGCGGGTCAGCTGTTACAAGCGATGGCACTGATGTCGGGGCGCCTTAAAACAATGCTCAACGAAGTGAATCAATCTTCTGTTCAAATTAATAAATCTGCCCAGGATCTTTCTGATATATCCAGATTGAGTCATCAGACAATCAGCAGTCAGAACAGTAATACTGAGTTAGTGGCTGTCGCTATCAAGGAGATGGTAACTGCTCATCAGGAGATGGCAGGCAATACAAATAGTGCCAGTCATGCTGCCAGACAAGCGAGTGAGGACGCCAATCAAAGTGTTGGGGTAGTTGAGGAAAATCGCAGATCGATGCAGCTTCTGGTGGATAAAGTATCAGTAGCTGCGGAAAAACTGTTAGAACTTAAGGGCGCGAGTCAGGATATTGGAGGGATCCTGGGTGTGATTCGAGGGATTGCAGATCAGACTAATTTATTGGCTCTGAACGCTGCGATTGAAGCTGCCCGCGCTGGAGAGCACGGCAGGGGATTTGCTGTTGTGGCTGATGAGGTTAGATCGCTTGCCCAGTTGACACAGAGCTCAATTGAAGAGATTCAGAAACTAATAGGTCGAGTGCAAAATAGTACCGCCGTAGCAGTATCTGCAATGGATGAAAGTCGGGAGTACGTACAAAGTAACGCGATTCATGCCGATCAGCTTAGTGTTGCGTTGGGTAATATTACCGAAGCGATTACGACAATCAGTGATCTTAATAACCTCATAGCTACAGCGAGTGATCAGCAGCTGTTTACCGCTGAAGAGGTAAACCAGAATGTAGCTCAGATTAGTGATTCTGCAGGTAGTATTCAGCAGAACTCGGATAATAGTTCTCGCTCCAGTCAACAATTGAGGCAGCTATCGCATGCTTTGCAGGTTCAGGTAGGGCAATTTAAGCTGGAGAGTTAGAGGTATCTCCTGCATGAAAGTGTTGGCTGAGTTTGCACGGTGGGGCTCCTGCATAGCCAGAGTCTATACTTATTTCTGAATCTATTGTGCTTTGCGCGGTCGACTAATGAGTGCAGTGCTTATAGTACTACTATCAGCACTAGCGTCGCGCAGCAGAATTATATCTATTTGAGGAATGTTTATGACCGATAGCCCGAAGGCTCACAGTATGAAGTTCTGGCTCTCAATGGGGGCATTTCAGGTTGTCTTTGGTTTAGCTGTTTTTGGCCTGACCCGTGAGTACTATCTTTCTGATACTCCTATGGCCAGTGCCCCAGCTAAGCCTGGTCTGAATTGGCCCACCGCCGGACAAACGCTGTCCAGTGATCTGTTAACCGGTCAGGATGTTCCTTCTCAAAAAATGGGGCAGGGTATCGCCAACACTGTGGGTGCAACCTCTGATCTAAATGTGCTGCAAGACCCGGTAGAGATCTCCCGTCGGGCGAATGAGATGTTTGCCCAGCAGGATTATGCAAGCGCGGCTCAGCTCTATGCGAAGCTACTGGAATTCGATCCTGAAAATGCCAGTACCTATAATAACTTGGGCTTGACGCTACACTATATCGGCCGCTCTGATGAAGCGCTTAAAATGTTGGAGGAGGGTTCCATCATTGATCCTTTCGATCAACGACTTTTGTTAACCCTGGGGTTCGTTAGTACCCAATTAGGTGATACAGAAAAAGCGCGTAGTGCACTTAAGTCGGCTGTGGCTCTGGGCGCAGATACGCAGGTAGGGCAATCCGCAACGAAGATGCTGGATGAGCTGCCCTGATCCTGAGTGATAAATTGGGTTTAGAAACCTGAGTCCGGGCTGGCTAGAAATATCTCTTCTTCAGCTGTGCTTGTCCGGCCGAGTATCTTGTTTCTGTGTGGATAACGTCCGAACCTTTCAATAATGACTTTGTGTTTCTGTTCAAACTCGGCTGAGGAGGGATCACTCAGTTTTGAATAAAGTCGCTCTGCCTCCGAATGAATCACCAGAGACTCACTATGCATAAGAGGGAGATAAAAAAATGGACGTTTCTCTTCGCTGAGTTCTGTATCAAAGCCTTTTTCAATAGCGGATTGTGCTAGTGCTAAGGCCAGTGTGTCATAGGCAAATGACCGGGGAGTATCCCGAAACATGTTTCTTGAGAACTGATCCAGCACAATAACTTCAGCAAGGCTTCCATATGCTGTTTTTCTCCAGTGAAATAACTCGCAGTTTGCCGCTTGATTATGTATCTCTGAGAACCGCTCAATAATCAATCGATCAAACTCGGTGTCTTTGATGAACCACTGTGAGCTATCTATTTCGTTGAACCAAAACTCAATAATTTCCTGATGCATAGTTACCCCTGAAATATACCGTCATATTCTTATCCCTAGCCTGATCGGGTCAGGTTTCAGATAGGTTTATAATAGCTTATTGGCAGTATCAGCAACTATTCATCTGAAAAACAGTCTTTGTTCAAAAAATGTACAGTTTTGGCTCGACTTTAGAGCCTTAACTCTTTACAGTTCGCGCTTCTCTAAAGACTCTGTATTGCTCTGCTTACCGATACTTTATTTACTGCTCTCTTTTAGGACTTATCCCTTTGATCTCCTCTGCGAACATCACTATGCAGTTTGGCGCTGAGCCTCTGTTTGAAAACATCTCCGCTAAATTCGGCAATGGTAACCGTTATGGTCTGATCGGTGCGAACGGCTGTGGTAAATCTACCTTCATGAAGATCCTGAGTGGAGAACTGACGCCGACTTCTGGCAACATCTCTATTACGCCGGGCGAGAAGCTGGGTATTCTTAGCCAGGATCAGTTTGCTTTTGAAGAGTACAGCGTTATTGATGCCGTTATTATGGGCGATGCTGAACTGTGGAAAGTGAAGCAGGAGCGCGATCGTATCTACTCTCTGCCTGAGATGTCGGAAGAAGATGGCATGAAGGTTGCCCATCTGGAAACCGAGTTTGCTGAGCTGGATGGATACAGTGCGGAAAGCCGTGCTGGGGATATTCTGCTGGAAGCGGGTATTGCCGAGAAATATCACTTTGGCCTGATGGGACAAGTTGCACCGGGCTGGAAACTGCGGGTGTTGCTGGCGCAGGCACTGTTTGCAAATCCTGATATTTTGCTGCTGGATGAGCCAACCAACAACCTGGATATCCACACTATCAGCTGGTTAGAAAATGTTCTGAATCAGCGTAAGTGCACCATGATCATTATCTCCCACGACCGTCACTTCCTGAACGCGGTCTGTACCCATATGGCGGATATCGATTACGGCGAGCTGCGTGTCTATCCGGGTAACTATGAATACTTTATGGAAGCGTCTTCGCTGATCCGTGACCAGCTGTTAACCGAGAATGCTAAAAAGAGCTCGGAAATGGACGAGTTACAAGCATTTGTAAACCGTTTCTCTGCCAACGCCTCTAAAGCTAAGCAGGCGAGTTCGCGCGCGAAGAAATTGGATAAAATTGAGCTGGACGAGGTAAAGACTTCTAGTCGCCAGGTGCCCTCAATTACCTATAAGCAGGACAAGCGTTTGCACCGTCAGGCGCTGATTCTGGAAGACATGGGCCATGGCTTTGATGGTGGCACACTGTTCTCTGACGGTAACCTTATACTGGAAGCGGGCGCTAAGTTGGCGGTTATCGGTGAAAACGGCGCGGGTAAAACAACTTTCATGCGTTGTTTGATGAAAGAATTAGAAGCCAACGAAGGCACGGTTAAGTGGTCTGAAAATGCCACCATCGGTTACTGCCCTCAGGATAGTTCTGCTGACTTCGATACTGATCTGACATTGTTTGAGTGGATGTCACAGTGGCGTACGCCGAAACATGATGATCTAAAAGTACGGGCGATGCTGGGACGTTTGCTGTTTACCGCCGATGACTTTAATAAGAAAGCCCGGGTCTGTTCCGGTGGTGAAAAGAACCGCCTCCTGTTCGGTAAGCTGATGATGATGGATATCAACGTGCTGATCATGGACGAGCCGACCAACCACATGGATATGGAAGCGATTGAAGCGTTGAACGCCGCGCTTGAAGGCTTTGATGGTACGCTGATCTTTGTTAGCCATGACCGTGCTTTCGTTTCCTCTCTTGCGACCTGTGTAATAGAGATTAAGGATAAGGAAGTAATTTACTTCCCAGGTACTTTTGACGAGTATTTGTCGGATCAGACTAAAGCGTCCAGAGTTGCCTGATATCTTGTCTAGATGAGCGGTTTCTGACAGATATAAAAAAGCCCCCAGGTTCTTAAACAGAAGCTGGGGGCTTTTTTTATGCTCTGGGTTTGATCAGAGCATTTTACGAACGTTATCGGTTGGAATATAAGGTACTTCCAGCTCTTCCAGTTCTTTGTATTCAAACTGAGCGTTGATTGCGGTAACCCAGTCTTTAGCGCGCGGCAGAAGTTGGCGGTCATCGGACTGCATTCGTCCCCGGGCTATCAGAATTCCCATGTCGGCACCCAGGTAACTGTAATCACCTTTGCCATAAACACGTAGATAGAAAGCGTCATTATTGTCACTGACGTTACCCCAGTCGATGCTTTGACGCACATAGTTGATGGTGCCATCGTCTTCCATACGCCAGATGCCAGTCTGTGGCGCTTTAGTGATTTGGCGCACTCTATCTTCGGTATGCTTAAGAACTAGCTGGGTCCAGGTATCAAAGTCAGCCCAGCGTTTCTGGATTTCTTCAATATCGATGTCGAAATCAACATCCATGAATTCCAGCAGGTGAAACAGCATCAGTGGAATGCCGCCATATTTAGATGTTACTAAGTTGGTTAGCGGGCTGGCGCCACTGATTCGTGGGTTGATTTCGCCCAGATAGACTTCGCCATCGTCTGTATCCACCAGGTAATCGAAGCAGAAGGTGCCGCGGTAGCCGTTTTCATATAGCTTATCGCCCATCGCTTTAACCATCGCGATGATCTTATCGCGCTGCTCACCCTGAAGTATTTCTGGGAAGATATCGTTACCACACCAGCCGCCCTGATAAGGTGTTAGCTCTGAATAGCCGGTAATGTCGGTCTGCAACGGACCAACTAAAGTGCCACAGCGGGTGGCAACTGCTTCCAGCGTACCCGGGATGTGGTTGATGTATTTCATGATCTTCAGTGTCTCGCCAACGATTTTGTCGGCGTTTTTATCCCAGTCAGCTTCACTGCTGATGAAGTAGGTGGTTTTACCTGAATCACCATAAGGGGTTTGTACTACCAGCTTATTCCCCAGTTTCTTCTCATCCGCTAACGCTTGTAGCTCTGCGTAGCTGGAGGCTTCAACATCGACGATGTTGGGTGCACTAGGAACACCGGCTTCGTTGGCCAGTTGGGTGGTTACAATTTTGGAATCCAGACGAGTTCGCAAACTGGCCGGTGGCAGGGCTATCTCCATGCCTAAGCTTTTAGCAATCTCTTCTGTTTTCTCGTCAAACATGACGGTTAAAATTTTACCTTTTCCGCCGGACTTTTCGAAAAGCTCTACCGACTCTTTGTGGCTCAACAGGTAGTTGGCCATATCTTCCATTGACTGGAATTCTCGCTCGGTATTCTGTGTCGGATTGGTTACCCGAAAGTGGCCGCCGTCGAAAGAGTCGAAGTGAGAGATATATTTAAAGCCTTGAATCCACTGTCCCAAACCGAGAATGTTATATGCAGTAGGTGAGACGAAGTAGATTGGGGTCGTATTGTTTCGAAAAAAACGATAGATGTCAGATAGGCTTCGAAGAGTATCGGGTGTGCTCATAGTAACGTCCTTTATATTATTATCGTTAGATAAGGTTGAGTCTTCTGGGTTTATCTCACTAACACTCTTCGGTGCTTGCGGGAAAATGATGCTGTGAATCCTGCATAGGATTGAGGTGAGTTTGCTTGTCAGGGTAGTCATGCGTTTTTTAATACACCTCGTTCTATGGTTGCTTGGTTATACGTATCTTGGTTATGCATAGTGAATATCAAGGGTCTGTTCGGGGAACAGGTCGAAGCTAAGGTTGAGGCTTTGATGCGGCCAGATATAACTGACCTGTCCCTCTGCAGGTAGATATACGGCGGTATACAGCGTGCCCGACGAATGCGCGTCGTGTACTCGATACAGTGGGGGGTAGAGAAATGGAGCGACAGTTTCCTGCAACGTCGTTTCCTGCTGGGCGGCAATCCTGTTGAGTGCATCCAGCCGGGTAGTCGAGTCCTCAAGAAATACAGGCTTTCCTGGTTCTATCGGCCCTTGGTGATTGGTTGAGGTGGTTGCATTGCTGACGCAGATATCTCTATCCGGCGCGATGAAAATGGTTGAGTGATTGCCGGTCTTATCAACCAGTGCAATGTTGTAATCCAGATGTACGGGGACTCGTTTAAAAACCTCGATGGCTTCTTCAACGTTGCTGCAGGTTTCCAGTACATAGCGCACCACGATGGTGATGCCAAACCCTTTGCCTTCTACCAGACGGCCGCCATAGTTAATGGAGATGCTAAGGCCTGCATCGTTTATGCCGTCGAGAGCCCCCCAGACACAATCCGCTGTGGCGATGACTTTTTTATCCAGCCATTGGCTCTGCATAATGGTGCCTTCACAGAGAAATGCAGGGAAGTCATAGTTGCGGATCAGGGCAGTTTGCTCTTTCTTATAGATCAGTTGTGAGCAGCCTGAGTAGAATGTTGGAGGACAGTACAAGCTGAGAAAACGAGCCTGTAGATCGTCGCAATCCAACAACGTTGTCAGCTCTTTATACAAAGGCATCAGCTCAGGCATGTACAGCTTCAGTGCGTTTATACACTCAAGGTAGCTAGGGCGAGCTTCCTCTCCCTCATCCAGATACCAGGCTCGGTAGGCAGGCCATGTTTTGGTAAATAGGTCTCTGAACTTCTCACCTGGAGTTAATTCGCTGATGACGTCGAACTGGAGGCTCTTCACTTAGTAACCGTCCCACGAAGTTGTGACAGACGAGCGCGGGCGCGTTTCATCTGATTGATGATGCCCTTGCCCTCATCTTCATTAAATTCATCCGGGTCGGTGTCTGCTTTGGGTTCGGCAGCAGAGTCTTTCGGTGAGTTATCCCAGCCGATTACTTTTTCTAACTGCTCGGCAATATTCAAAACTGTTGCATCTGTCCCGCGGGGGCCCTGAATCTGAATTGAGAGAGGTAAGCCCTCATCACCCAGACCCATGGGTATAGCGCAGGCAGGCATACCTGTCAGGTTGGCATCGTACATAAAGCTAGCCCAGTCTAGCCATGGATAGCTAATGCGGGTGGACCCTACATATTTAGGGTGGCGCAGGCTGTGCTTAAATGCCTCAACGCCCAGGGTAGGGGTAATGAATGTTGTACAGTTATTACGCTCAAACATTGCCTGGTAAGCCCCGTGAATCGCTTCACGATGGTCTTCAGCAGCATTAAACTCATCTTCGGTAATACTGGCACCAAAGGTCATAGAATCCAGTGTGCCTTGTTCTAGTCCGGCGAGGGGAGCATCCTTCTCTTTTTGGAAGCTCCAGGTGTCGTACATGGCCGAAGTCGCCCAGGCGATAACGGAAGAGGGCAGGTGAGGATGGTCATAAATGACTTCTGCGCCAGCCTCTTTCAGTTGAGCGATAATTCTGCGGAAGGTCATGCGTACATCATCGTCAATCGGAGCAAGACCTAGGTCTTCAGAAATAATGACTTTCTGGCCGGCTAGCGAAATTGGTTGAAGCGCATGGGCGTTCAGAGAATCCACATAAGCATGTTCATCATTATTCGCCGCGATTACCGAATACATCAAGCGGGCATCGGCCACTGTCCGAGCCATCGGTCCGTATGAAACGATGGTGCTCCATGAAGGGTTACAAGGCTCTCTTGGCACCGCTTGATAGGAAGGTTTGAAACCAACGATGCCGCAAAAAGCTGCTGGAATTCGGATTGAGCCGCCGCCATCGCCTCCCAGAGACAGGGTGCCAGCACCGGTTGCCACGGCAACGCCTGCGCCGCCGGAAGAACCACCGCAGGTGCGTTCTCTGTTCCAGGGGTTAGTGGTTGTGCCGAAGAGTTCTGATGAAGTTGTGCCTGTCAGACAGTATTCTGGACAGGTGGTTTTTGCAAAGATAACTGCCCCGGCTTCTTCCAAACGCTGTATCGCTGCGCTGGTCTCCTGAGGAATAACGTCTTTTTCAGTACGGGAACCGCTGGTCAATGGAACACCGGCGAGCCATTGTGATTCTTTGATGGTGATCGGTAAACCGCACAGAGGTCCACCCAGACCCTGGGCTAATAACTCATCGGCTTTAGCGGCCGCCTCGCGTGCACGGTCGTACAGTTTTACAGAAAAAGGATTGTAGGTTTCAGCGACATACTCTGCACGTTGGATCGTTTGCTCAAGCAGTTCGGTGGCAGTCATACGGCGAGCGCGAAGATCTTCGAGTAGTTCAATCGCAGTTTTATTACCTGAATCCATCTGACTTCCTTCATTATTTTAGGTGTGTAAGGTGCTATGAATCGACTGTCTTGAGAGCTGTTCTATGTCAATGTTGTCGCATCTAAATTGTTGTAGAACCTTACATCATGACCCATAATGTATGTCCGTATTTTTCAAAAAGCAACACTATGGTCCATGATGTTTACTAATGAGAGTTTAGAAGTCTATCTGGAAATCGCCGGAAGCGTGACACAGGCGGAGCTCCCAATCTGCCGTGAACAGGGGCGTCTGGGCGATTATGCTGTGGCTTATCGTATCTTCAGAAACAAGCAGGGCGGGGGGTTTGGCGACCCTGATAAACATCCTTATTCCTGGGCTGCTTTGGTCTATGTGGATGGATTACCGTTACGATTAGACAGTGCGAGGGGCGATTGCCGTGAGTGGTCAACGCTGGATCGTATCGGTCAGTGGATGGTGGATAACGGCTTCAGATACTGGTGGACTCGCAATGATCTTGAGTATGTCGAGCATCCTTTACCGGCGAATGCTTTTGAACCAGTCCCTACGGTTGATGCGGTGATTGAGACTGCAGTGGAAAGCGGCTTGCCTGCTGAGACTGAGTTACCGGCGGATAGCGGATCAGATCCATTGGCAGTTTAAGATATATTTAGTTGCCTGATGGAGTGCTGCTGCACTCCATCAGATAGCCTCTACAGCTTTTTCTCTAATAACTTTCAGCGCGTACAGGCTCATCCTGTCGTTGGGGTAAAAGCTGGTCTGACAGTTGAGTCGAGAGTTGGGCTGACAGTTGGACAACAGGAAACACCCGGTCATATCCCAGATTGAATAGTAGCGTGTAGAGCATCACCGCGAACACCATAACCAAATCTAGCATGAGCGCTTGTAAAAGCGTCACATCAAGCCACCAGATAATCAATGGCAGCGAGGTGGCCGTCAGCGTCAACTCGAATCCGATCGCATGAAGTATCCGTCCTGCTAATTTACGTTCCGTCGGAATGTTTCCCCGTTTAACGTCATAACGGTCAAATACATAGTTGAAAATCGGATTGATCAGCATCGCTTTCAGACTAAGCACCACCGCTAGCATTCCCACATCAACAATATCCCGATTCAGCATCAGCGACATCATCGGAGCCAATAACGTGAGTAGTAGCGCCTCAAACATAACAGCGTGGCGCAGGCGGTCCAGCGGTGTGCGGGTGATAATTGGCTGATTCATGATGGATCCTTGCGGTGGATAGATAAATGACTGATTCATAGGTGAGGCTATTCTAAGCTTTAAATAGATAGATAAAAGTTAGATACTATCTATTAATTAGATAGGTTGGGGCTGCATTTATGGCTGTTATGGATCAATTAGAAGCTTTTGTTATAGCGGCGGAGACAGGGTCGTTTTCTGCGGCTGCCCGCAGGCTGGGTAAAGCCCAGTCGGCTGTGAGTACGGCGATTAGTAACCTGGAGCTGGATAGCAACGTTACCTTGTTTGATCGGAGCAGCCGTAACCCGGTATTAACTGAAAGTGGTCGGGCGTTGCTAGAATACGCGCGAACGGTATTGCACAGTCAGCATGAGTTTCGGGTACACGCGCAGGCGTTAGGTCAGAGCGATGAAGTTGAATTATGTCTGGCGGTTGAGCAGAGTATTTCCAACCGGCAGCTACTGGATATTCTTCACCGGTTTGAGCAGCGTTTCTCTCATATTCAGCTTGAGCTGCTCGACCCAGGTGGCAGTGATGTTGCCGAGTTGATTCGCACTAACCGGGCTGATATAGGTTTGATGCTTGAACGGGAAACCTATCCCCAGGGGTTTGGCTTCAGGGGCATTGGTTATTCAGAGTCGGTGGCTGTTTGTCGGCACGACCACCCGATTGTTGCTATGCAGCCGGTCAGTCATTCGAATCTACGTGCATATCGTCAGCTAGTTTTACGCAGTCTGGATCTGAGTGATCGAAGTCATGAGCGGTTGATGTTGAGTCCGAGTGTCTGGTTTTCTGAAAGTCCGTACCTGATTCTGGATCTGCTTTGCAGCGGCCTGGGCTGGGCATCTCTGCACCGTAATGTCGTCGAAGAAAAGCTAGCCAGCGGCGAACTGCATATTCTGCAGCGCGATTATCAAAAGGTGGCCTCGTTACAAGGAATTGATGTCGTATGGACTGAGAATCGCTCTCTGGGTACGGCCGGTAGCTGGTTGTTAGAAGAGCTATCGCAGTTGGATCTGACAGCGTAGGAAGAGTGTTAACTGACTTCGTACTCTTTCTGTTTTAGGTTAATTTCAATGACGGCGCCTTCGCGTAATAGTTGGGTCATTTTGTCAACGGGCAGCGGGTGGCTGTACATAAACCCCTGGAATTCATCGCATCCGTTATTGCGTAGAAAACTGGCTTGTTCCTGAGTCTCAATTCCTTCGGCAATAACGCTCATTCCCAGTCGTTTTCCGATGGACAGAATCGTGAGGGTTATCTCAGTAGAGCCGTCACTGGTGCCTATCTCCTGAGTAAAGGATTTATCAATTTTCAGCCGATCAAGAGGGAAGTGACGTAGGTTACTTAACGAAGAATAACCGGTACCAAAGTCATCGATGGCTAAGATTATTCCCTGCTGTTTGATCTGTTTCATCATTTTAATGGCCGTCTCCATATCCCACATCAGAGAGCCCTCAGTTATTTCAAGTTCAAGGTCTTCCGGTTTGATGCCTACCTGTTGAACAATCTTTTCAACAATGTTGCCCAGTTCCGGATCAATAAATTGCAGTGGAGATACGTTAACGGCCAGGCGTAACGAGGGTAGGCCTTCATCTTGCCATGCTTTGAGTTGCTTGCAGGCATTGCTCAGAACCCACTCCCCAATCGGGCGTATTAAACCGACATGCTCTGCCACAGGGATAAACTCTTCGGGGGAAACAGCGCCCAGTTGTGGGTTATTCCAACGTAATAGCGCTTCAGTACCAATAATTCGGCCGCTATCCGCCATTATTTGTGGTTGGTAGTAGATCTCAAATTCGTCTCGTTCAAGCGCGTGTATCAGTGCTTGTTCAAGTTGTGAACGAATTCTCAGTTGCTGACCAATATCGGCGGAGTAAATGCAGAGGTGCTCGCTATCATCGATACGGGATTTAAACATCGCTGTATACGCGTTGCGTAATAGCTGGTTATCTTCGCTTTCTTCGCCAGACCAGACACTCACCCCTATCTGGGGGGACAGTAATAGAGATTCACCGTTTATCTCTAACGGTTGTTGTAGCTGTTTGAGCAGGGCCGCCGCGATGTTCTGAATGCTTTGATGATCTTTTGTTTGACTTAACAGCACCGCAAAATCATCACCATTCAGGTGAGCGATAAAATCATTTTTGGACACTTCAGACCTTAGGCTCTCACCAATAGCTTTCAATAGTTGGTCGCCTATCGGTCTTCCCAGGGTTGTACTGGCTGACCCCGGCCATTCAAAATGGATAATCATCAGGCCGATAACCGGAGCGGGACTTTTACCCAGTGTCAGCTGGTTTAGTCTGTCTTCCAGCATGCCACTGTTGGGCATACCTGTTGCCCGATGGTGCTGTGCCTGATGCTGCAGCTGCTTGAGAAGTTTATTACGGAGTCTGGTATCTACATTCAGTTGCCATATGGTCCAGATTGGCCAGATAGCGGCGATGGTGATCAGTGTTGAAACCGGTGTCAGCCACCGCTGATACTGGCTGAGCAGGATAAAAGTGAAAACCAGTGCGACGCCTATCATCGCGGCTGAAGACAACAGGCTAAAACGCAGAGGCAGCAGAAGAATCGCAACACCGCTTAACAATATCAGCGCTGAACTGAGTAAAAAGTGCTGCAGACTGGTTAGTGGATAGATCGCTTTACCTTGTATCAGGGCGTTTAGAATCTGAGCATTGACCTCAACACCGGGCATCCGCTCATGGGCTTTGGCTGCAGGTGTTGCCAAAACATCACCCAGCCCTGTTGCTGTTGCCCCAACCAATACATATTTATTGCGAATTAACTGACTCGGTACTGCTCCATTAATCAGGTCTGCCCAGGAGATGATTGTTGGTTTTTGATCTCTAGCCGCGAAGGGGATCAACATACTTTGTTGTCTTACCCAGCTTTCTGATTGGCTGATCTCTGATCGATTACTTGTTTGAAAAGCTGTTGGTATGCTGAGAGTTGGGGCTTTTCCTGCGGCTTGAAGCATTGCCAGCGTCAGAGCCGGCCAATGGGCATCATTGACCCCGCCATAAAGAAATACCCGGCGACAAAGACCGTCTTTATCGAGTTCAGTATCGACATGTCCAATACCTGCAGCGTTGATTGCAAGTTCTGGCAGGGGGAGTAGCTCGGTTATCATCCCGTTCTGTTGAATGCCAGGTGCTGCAGCTAAAACAACTCGGTTACTTTTTTGAAGCGCACGGGCGAACGCCTGATCGGCCCCGGGGTCATCTCTCTGTGGTTCGGTAAAGAGAATATCAATGCCTATCACCGCAGCATCCATTTCGGTGAGTTGATCTACTAACCGGGCATGTTCCCGACGTGACCAGGGCCAGCGACCAAGCTGCTCTATGCTGTTGTTATCCACAGCAATAATCACAACCTCGTCGCTCATCTTGCCGGCATGAAACGGGTACATCAGATCGTAAGTCATGAGGTCCAGCCGTTCAAAGACCCGGCTGTTATTCAGACCTGTGTTTATCAGCATCAGGAGTAATACCAGTAGGCTGGCATACAGCTGAGGACGGTGTGATTCAATAAACAACTTCATATGTTTACAGCAAAATAAGCATAAGGAAAGAACCCCAGATGGCCAGAGGCGTGTAATCGATCACGGGCACTACTTTCTGGGTTGTTCCCCAGGGGCCGATATAACCATCGGTGTCGATAGTGCGTACCCTGAGGTAACGTGCCGTGTTTTTAACCGGCAGAAAACTCATTTCTGGCTCTGTCAGTATCGAATCGTTTTGCAGATCTTCAAAGCCTTTGTCGTAGGCCAGTTGAGCCTGGTAAGTCTGCCCGGCACCTCCAGATGGCCAGCTAGCGACCAGCATTCCATCTTCAGAAGAGCTCATTTGTGCATCAACTTTAGCGGGAATCGGTTTGATCTCCCATTCACGAATAAGGCCTATAGGTCCGAATTCATTATCTGCCGTGATACTAGTCAGACGCCAGAAATAGGAGCCCGGAACAGGTAGCGCTGAGCTGTCGTATCGGTTACCTCGAATATTGTCATCATCCACAATCAGGTTGCTGAATGCGGCGTCAGTGGCTATCTCCAGATGATAACGAACGGCGTCTTCTGACGCGGTCCATTGCAGCTCGGGTGACTGTCCCCGAAAGAGTTTTTTGTCTGCGGGTGATAGCTGAACCGGTGGTTGTGGCCTGGCATCCAGACTGAATGCGAGAACGTTGCTTTGCCCTTCTAGTCCAAGTTGATCGATCCCGCGGACACGAACAAAGTAATTTCCATCGGGTATGTCGGGCAAAGGAGCACGGGAATACTGGCTGACCTGTTGCCACAGCAGGGTATTAAAACTGGCGTCTTCTGATACTTCTATCCGGTATCCGCGTGCGTCTTCGTTGGTATTCCAATTGATGGTCCAGTTGATACTGCGGATGGCCCCGTCTGGTTTTTTAAACTGTGGCGGTGGTAGTAATTTTTTGGGCGGGATAGGTGCTGTGCCAGCAGCAACCTGGGTACCGTAGCCTGCTTTAATGAGTCTTTTCTTGTCGGCACCGCGAACAACTACCTTGCCGTGAAGTACTTCGATATTAGATAGCTTGCCTTCATCGGCCACGGTTGCCCGGTATTCTGTCCCCCGAACAGCGCTAATGGCGGAAGGGGTTTCTATTTCAAATCGAGAGCCCGGCCCTGATGCGGGTGTGACGCGGGTATCCATTCGACCTTTCAGCAGGTGTAATCTGGAATCAACCATGCCGGTTGTGCCGTGGGCGCTGAGGTGATCAAAACGAATTAGGCTATTGCTGTAGAGTGTCAGTACCGTGTCATCGGCAAAGCGGATGGCCAGTGTGGTATCTGCGCCGGAGCGAACACGATCACCCAACTGGATCTGACTACCCTCTTTAAGCGGTTGAACACTGTTATCAGCGGCTCGAAGGAGTTCTCCCTTGCCTCGTATTTCGGATATCTCCGCCGGTACCGGATTACTGCGTATCCACTTTAAAGGTACACGCAAACGTGTGCCGGGCTGCATCTGCCGTGGATTTTCAATATTGTTGAGTTTCTGGAGCTGCTTAAATCGGGTGGCCCGATCCAAGTGCTGTTCGCTCAGATTCCAAAGATTGTCGCCAGCGACAGTGGTGTATACCCACTCTTGTGCCTGGGCTGAGGGTGCAACGATAGAAGTAGAAACAAAAATAGCTGAATAAAAAGAGACGCAAAGGGCTAATCGACTGACAGTCATCTTGCTGAGTTCCTTTCGTGACGGCTAGTCCTTGCGTTCGAAACCGACTCATCAGCTTTATGCCTTCAAAGCTTATGTTGGGTTTTGTAAGTAACGCAGACCAACTTAATTCAATGAATTATCAGAGCCTGTGAACCGCAGCTAACAATACAATAAATTACAAAAGGTTAACTTCATTCAGGCTATCTATACTTTAGATCAGTTAGCCGGGATAGGGTAGCCTATTTTTGTGACAGTCCCTTAAAGTGATGATGAACTTATCCCCGCTGACTTGAGCCCGGTTTTCTATGCCCAACTGCTCATAGTCCAGCTTTTTTAAAACCCAGTTGGGTGGAGATAGATAAAGCTGCTTCAATTAGCTCGTTTACCCACTCCAGATTTCTCCGTTCGATTGGTGCTGAAATTGATAAACCCGCCACCGGTAGTTGTGTTTGATCATAGATGAGCACACCGATACAGCCGACGCCGATCTCAGCTTCTTCATTATCCAGGGCATAGCCCCGTGATGCAGACTGCAGGCACTCTTCTGTCAGTGTTGGCAGGGATGAGAAAGTGTTTTGAGTATAGGAGGGCAGGTTGGTTCGTTCGGCATAGCGAATGATCTCATGCTCACCGCTGATGCCTAGCATCAGTTTCCCCACCCCGGTGACATGCAGCGGCGCCCGGCTACCGACCAGCTGATGAACATGCATCATACGGTTGGGGATAGCTCGTTCAAAATAGATTACGACATCGCCTTCACGGATAGTCAGGTTGATACTCTCGCCTAGCTTATCTCGTAACTGTTCCATATAAGGTAGGGCAACGGCCCGCAGATCGACGTCAGTATGGCGCTTGTTGGTGAGTTGCAGTAGCCGGTTGCCCAGCCAGTATTCACCGTTGCTGTTTCGATCGACAAAGCGATTATCGATCAGCGAGTGGAGTATCCGGTGGGCGGTAGAGGGGTGGAGTCCGGTTTCGGCGCTGAGCACTTTCAGGGTCACCGGTTGTGAATATCGGGATATGGCATCCAGAATCTGGGCCGCACGGTCGATCACCTGAATGCGGCTAGCGGGTTTGGTGTCTGACATTGAGCGGAATCCTGAGCGTTAATATGCAACTTTAGTTTTCCGTATTGTAGTAAATATCTGTCTTATTTCATATTGTGAAAGAAAGCCGAAGGTAAGCTCGCGCGTTAATTCGGCTAAACAGTTACTAATAGCGCTATCAGTTCATGGGGGCTATCGATGATGAAATCACTGTTAGCGTCACTGAGTTCTGCAAGCTCACCGTAGCCCTAGGTGACGGCAACTGAATGTATGCCGCAGGCCTTAGCTGCTGAGATGTCATTGGTGCGGTCGCCAATCATCCAGTGTTTATCCCCTGGGGATTGGCTATGCTGCAGCAGGCTGTGAAGATGGAGGGACTTATCACTTCTGGAGCCATCCAATTCGCTGCCATGAATACTCTGGAACAAAGGCGCTAGCGCTGCATGATCCAACAACCATTGGGCCTGGGGTTGGGGTTTTATCGTCAGTACTCGCAACGGTATAGCGCTATTGGCAAGCTGATGCAGTAATTTTTCAATGCCGGGATAGATCTGATAGTTATAGATCCCCTGTTGTAGATAGTGTTCTCTGAAGAGTGATACCGCCTGCTCAATCAGCGCTGCATTATCGCTTTCAAGCAGGCGAGAAAAACTGTCTCGAATCGGCGGGCCAAAACAACTTTGCAGACTCGTTGGCGAGGCTACGGGGTAACCCAGCTGGGTGAGCGCGGCCAGAATCGATTCAGCGATGCCCGCCTGGGTATTGAGCAGGGTGCCATCCAGATCAAAAAACAGACTGTTCATATGCGCTGACTCACTCGATTAAAGCGCCTTTGGCTATCCACTCACCTAACAGATCACGTTCCTGCTGACTCATCTGGGTGATATTGCCCAATGGCATCGCCTGAGTGGCAATCGACTGGGCCTGGATAAGGGGGGCCAATGCCTGAATTTGTTCCGGTGTATCCATCATAACGCCCAGTGGGGCGACACTGAAACCGGTATAGGTGGGTGTGGCTGAGTGGCAGACAGTGCAGCGTTGGCTGATCACCTGCTGGACCTGAGTAAAACTAATCTGCGTATCGGATTGCACCGCTTTTTGCGGCGCCACAACAAATGCCAGCGTAATCATCCCCAACGCGGCCACCGGTATTGCCCAGGCAAGTTTCTGTGTCTCATGGCGGGTATTGAAATAGTGACGCACCAGTATGCTGAGAAAGGACAGTACCGCCAGAATCGCCCAGTTATAGGCATGGCCATAGGTACTGGGGAAATGGTTACTGATCATGATGAACAGTACGGGCAGGGTGAAGTAGTTGTTATGCCGTGAACGCAACAGCCCTTTAGCGGGCAGGGCGGGGTCGGGTTCTCGACCGGCTTCAATTGCGCCCACCAGTGCTCTTTGTGCTGGCATAATGACGCGGAATACGTTGCCGACCATGATTGTACCGATAATCGCGCCAACGTGGATAAAGGCGCCTCTGCCACTGTAAATTAGCGAGAATCCCCAGGCTGCCAGTACCAGTAGAGCAAATAGAATGAGACCCAGCAGAACCGGTGTTTTGCCCAGCGGTGAGTCGCAGAGGGTGGTATAAACAACCCAGCCTGCAATCAGGCTGCCGATGCTGATGGCGATAGCTGTGGCAACACTCATATCAGAGCCGGGGGCGATCAGATAGAGCTGCGCATTGAGGTAATACACCACCGCCAGTAGGGTGATGCCTGAAAGGAAAGAGGCATAGGCTTCCCATTTAAACCAGTGCAGCGTTTCCGGCATCTGAGGAGGGGCAAGTTTGTACTTCTCTAAGTGGTAGATACCACCGCCATGAATCGCCCAGAGATCACCGGAGAGGCCTTCCCGAGGGTTACTTCGCTCCAGATGGTTTTCTAGCCAGACAAAGTAAAACGAAGCACCGATCCAGGCGATACCGGTGATCATATGTACCCAGCGCACCGCCAGATTTAGCCATTCCGTGATATAGGGGTCCATCATCTATTCCTCAAAACCTGACTTGCAAAGAAGTCTTAAACATCAATTCTCAGTCTGCTACAGATCACTTTATCAGCTCTGGGTGGCTTGCAGAACAATCTGGGTGTCGTCTGTAAAATAGTGTTCATCGCAGTTATTGCCTTCGCCTTCCCGGTCGACGATCAGAAAGTCATCATCCGCTACGCAACTCAGTACCGGGTGGTGCCAAACGCCGGAGTGGTAATTGATACCCTGGCGGCCATTAGTAATAAAGGCTCGAATGGTGCCTGTGTCCGGCTGGTCGCCGGGTTTTGCAACCAGAATCAGAAACGGATTTTGTTTCAAGGGGATAAACGCCTGACTGCCCAACGGGTGGCGTTCCAGTAGTTTTACCTGCAGCGGGTAATCAAGTTTTTGGGCCCTGAATATGCTGATAATGCCTCGGTCGCCGGGCTTGTCTAACATCACTTCAGAGAGGCGGTGATAGCGCCGGGTGGACCCCTCATTGATCATAAAGAAATCACGGTCTTCGGTTTCAATAACATCACCGTAGGGCGCGAAAGCTTCTTGGGTGAGGGGTTCTGGTCTGAGTGTCAGCATGACATCGTTATCCTTTGGCCGCTATGTTACCGAACAATCGCAGACGGCTGACACCGCCATCCGGGAAGATGTTCAGACGGATATGGGTAATAGGCCCTAGTGTGTTGATCTCTTCTGCGAAGCTGTGTTCCTGATGCATCTCTAGTTTTTGCGAGGGCAATAGCTCTTTCCAGAACAGACTCTGGGTTTCGATCTGATCATCGGTACCGCCTTTGACAAAAGCCGCCTGAATCGAGCAGCTGTCCGGGTAGTTACCTTTGAAGTGCAGGGTGTCGACCACAATACGATTTATCTCACCGGGATGCCCCAGTGCGACAATCACCCAATCGTTACCGGGTGTGCGACGGCGGGCCGTTTCCCAACCATCACCCATGTTGATACCCCGGCCAGGGTTTAAGATGTTGCTCATCGTGCCGTAATGCTCATTGCTGCATGACAGGGCACGTCCTCCACTCAGGGCTGCCGCCAGATCAATCTCCTGATCGGTACTGATGGCAGACCAGTCGAGGTGGGGAATGCCATGTACTTTCAGTCGGGCCACGCCACCATCGGGGTAAATATTCAGACGGATATGGGTCCAGGGCTGATCACTGTTGATAGGGTGAAGGTGCTGACTGTCGCCGTTGAGAGAAACCGCCCCTAGCAGCTCAGTCCAGTCGGTGTTTTCTGCAGGTTCACCTTGCGGGCAGAAGCAGGCTTCCAGTGACGCAGAAGGGGGGAAGTTACCGGTGAAAAAGGCCGTATCAATATTGACCCCTTTTATAATTCCGGCAACGCCAAGACGAACAACCGCATGGTCGTAGCCTTCAACGCGCTTACGGCGAGATTCCCAGCCGTCCATCCATTTACCGTTGTCGTCGAATACACCTTCTTTCCATACCGGGGCTTCCGGTTGCAGCATACGGTCTGCCGCGGCAAACCAGTCATCGGTGACGAAGATTACTTTACTGCCCAGACGCGCATCGGCCAGATTGATATGTTTTGTAAATGTCGTGTTGCTCATTATTCTATTATCTACCTGTAAGTCAGTGCTCATCGGTGCTTTTCTTCAGTACTTTGTGTCAGTACTTTGTGTCAGTGCTTTGCAATAGGCTTTACATTATCTCAAGCCGGAACCGGGCTATTTTGTTGATCTCCGCCAGCGCCCGTTGAAATTCTTGTTCCGGGCTGTGGTGGATGCGCTCTTCGAAAGCGGCCAGTATCTGATGCCGATCACTGCCTTTAACCGCCATAATGAACGGGAAACCAAATTGGGTGGTGTAAGCATCATTAAGCATAGTAAAGCGGGTGAATTCTTCAGCGTTGCATTCATTGATGCCGGCACTGGCCTGTTCTGATGTAGAGGCTTCGGTCAGCTCACCCGCCACGGCCGCTTTACCTGCCAGATCCGGATGGGCGTTAATCAGATCCAGCTGTGATTGTGTATCAGACTCGAGCAAGATTTTGGCCATACGCGCGTGCAACGTTAAAATATCGTTGTCGCCGGTTGCGATGCCCCGGTCAAAGATCTGTTCCGCTATCCAGGCCGAGTGTTCATAAATATCAGCAAAAGTGCTGATGAACTGTTCCCGGCTCATCTGGCTTGGGGTGCAGCTTTGAAAGGTGGTTGTGCTCATTAAACGACCTCCCCGGGGTAGGGGTGGTGCTTATGCCAGTGCCGGGCAATATCGATGCGGCGACTGAACCAAACCTTCTCATGACTGCGGGCGTAACTAAGGAAGCGCTCTAATGCGGCAATACGTCCCGGACGCCCAGCAAGGCGGCAGTGAAGGCCTACCGATATCATTTTTGGTGCATCCTCACCCTCGGCGTAAAGGGTATCGAAGCTGTCTTTCATGTATTGAAAAAACTGTTCACCGCTGTTGAATCCCTGGGCCGTGGCAAAGCGCATGTCGTTAACATCCAGAGTGTAAGGGATAACCAGATGCCCCTTGCCTTGATTGTCCAGCCAGTAGGGCAGATCGTCATCGTAGCTGTCTGAATCGTACATAAAGCCACCTTCCTCCATCACCAGCTTGCGCGTGTTGGGGCTGGTGCGCCCGGTGTACCAGCCTAGGGGTCTTTCTCCGGTCACCTGTTTAATGATGTCGATAGCACGCTGTAGGTGTTCCCGCTCCTCGGCTTCGTCCATATATTGATAGTCGATCCAGCGAAGTCCGTGACTACAGATTTCATGGCCAGCATCCACCATCGCCCTGGCGACTTCAGGGTGACGTTCAATGGCCATCGCGACGGCAAAAATTGTGAGAGGGATATCGTGCTTATTAAACAGCTTTAGCAGACGCCATACACCGGCCCGGCTGCCATATTCATAACAGGATTCCATGCTCATATGGCGTACGTTGGGTAAAGGCTGCGCACCGGGAAGCTCGGAGAGAAAGGCTTCAGATTCATTATCGCCGTGGAGTATGCAGCGTTCGCCACCCTCTTCATAATTGAGTACAAAAGAGATAGCGATACGCGCCTGGTCTGGCCAGTGGGGGTGAGGTGGATTACTGCCGTAGCCAATCAGGTCGCGTGGATAGTCTTTAATCACGGCCAACTCCTATTAATATAGGTAGAGATTACGTTGCTCTGGTATATCGAAACAGACTCGTTCGATTGTATACAATTAATTGTAGCGGATACAAGAATTAACTTGTCTGAGCGGTCAGGATATAGGCGTCTATTAAGGGCGGGGAGGTGTTGTGCCTCTTATGTGACGGATGATTGTTTAGCTTAGAGCGGTTTGGTAAGAGTTAAATGTATACAATTTGTATCCGCTCTGTTGTTTTGCTTTGTTGCGTTGTTCTATAGTGTATATCAATGGCTTACCGGAACGCTGGTGGTTTTCACAGACAAAAGAAAGAGGATTAAAGCGCTATGGGGTATCTGACCACACATGTACTGGACTCGGCCCATGGTTGCCCGGGCAGCGGTATACCGGTTGCACTCTATCGCATCAGTGCCGATGGCAGCCGGGAGCTGCTCACTCAAACCGTCACCAATGATGACGGCCGCTGCGACCAGCCGGTACTGGAAGGCGAGGGTTTCAGCATCGGTGTGTACGAGCTAATTTTCAGCGTTGCCAGTTACTACCGTCAAAAAGGGATAGCACTGCCAGAGCCCGCTTTTCTAAATGATGTGGTGCTGCGGTTTGGTATCGCCAATGAGGAAGAACACTATCATGTGCCTTTGTTGATCTCGCCGTATAGCTATTCTTCTTATCGGGGGAGTTAACTTCAGTAGCTAGACGTCGCTTCGCGACTTGCTAGACGCGGCTGCGCCGCTTGCTAGTTGTTAGAAAAAGCGCTTTTAAGAGCGGTAGCTTACCGATTTCTGTGGGAGCCCTTTTTAGGGGCGATCCTGATTAATACATATCTAAACCGCCAAATCCTGCGGTATCAAATGGCATTGTTTATCCAATGCTTACCTATCCCCACCAGGTGCATTCTCTTCTCTGTGGTGAAAATTCTCGAGTAATCAAAGGGGTCAGAGTCATTGATTTTTCCTTAACCAAAGAGTGCTTCGCTCAGCAGAAGTAGTCACGATCTACACCAAAGGCCGATCACTGATCGGCCTTTTTTCATCACGTAACTTCAATGACTAACTTTGCCTCTCAGCTTTACGCCTTTGCACACAGGAACTATAACTATTATCACATCAAAACAATTCTCAGGAGGAAGTTATGAACAGTGAAATCGTTCGTTTGATGGACGACCTGTGTGATACCGGCAAAGCCCACGAAGCCAGCTGTGACCTTAGCAGCTCTTCGGTACAAACCGTAGCAGCACCGGTTCCTACCGAGTTATACAATGAGCTACAAACACTGGCGACAATCTATAAGCGAGATACGAACTGTATTGCCGGGGATCTTCTGACAATCGTTCTTAAAGAGGCTCTCAGTGGGTTACCAGAAGCAGAACGCAAGAACCTTAGCGAAGTACGCAAACAGAGCGAACTGCAGGATGCAATGCGTCATATGGAAGAACAGCGCTTCGATGCAGGAGGCACTTGATCGAGGAAGCAAAGCTGCACGACAAATAAAGCCAGCATAAATGAATGGGGTCAGAGTAGAATTATTATAAATCCACACTGACCCTATTGATTCACTATTTATTCTTACCCCTTAATAACAAACTGAGCGGATCGTCGCTACGCTCCTCCCTCTAAGCAAAGCGTTATAGGTTCGAATGTAACTTTTGGGAGCATTATGATGGACATAAATCATCGAGTTGGTATCAAAGCTTCGCCTGAAAAAATCTATGAAGCATTAACAACAAATGATGGGTTAGCTCAATGGTGGACTAACGATATCTCTGGGGCAGGTGACGTAGGCTCAATTATCGAATTTCGTTTTAACGGTGGAGGCCCAGACTTTGCAGTAGTAGAGCTTGTTGCAAATAAAGCGGTGCGTTGGAAACATTCAGGCAATATGCCCGAGCCTTGGATGGGTACTGAAATTTTATTTCAACTACAGGTTGAAAATGAGCAAACATTTGTCCGTTTTACCCATTCTGATTGGAAAGAACCTACTGATTTTATGGCGCATTGCAGCACTAAATGGGCGGTATTCTTAATTAGCCTCAAGGATGCTGTTGAAACTAATCAAGGCAGACCGTTTCCAAATGATATGCAAATAGACCACTCATGACCTGTAAGCACATAGCCAGCGAATAATTGGACCCAAATTATTGCCTGTTCATAATCTCTGATTCAGACGGGGCAGCAGGCAAAGCTCTTTTAATAAGGTAACCCCTCCGCACTCTCTGTGTCCTCTGTGGTCAAAAAGCATTCCATCCATAAAATATAAACCACAGAGGACACAGAGAAAGAATGATTTCTGCTTTGTATCTTGTTGGGATTCGTGCCTCATCCCAACCTACGATAATGCATTTTCTAGCAAGCGACGGAGGGCCTAGGGGTAGGTCTTGCATTGTGCAGTCATGGAATCAAAGGGGCGGAGTAATTGATGCTGAGCCCGTTAATTTGTGTCAGCATAGCTTGGATAAGGGCGAGGTGGATTTATGTATTCAGATGTAAATAAGTCAGTCCCGTTTTAGTTTATAAGTAGGTAGGAATACGTGGCTCGAATAAAAATTATTCAAATTCAGTGTTCAACTTTAGAGTCGATTGGGAATATTACGAATGATGCCCGCGCAATCGTAAGCAAGGTATGCCTAGGTGTTGACGATATGAAATTGCTGGGAAATAAGGCGTTAGTTTTACGTGCTGAAATTTATCCAGACAGGCTCTTAACTCTCTACGAAAATTTAGCTTCAATCGGCGTTAAATTGAACCAGAAAGACCTACCTGATATAGAGCTGTTGAGTAAAGAAACTGAATACCCTCTATCTATTCAGATAGTCAGTTTTTCTGATGATACAGATCGCTCAGCTAGCATTCCAAAGGTGCCCGGCTAAATTATCTGAATCAAAGGGAACAGAGTAATTGATGCTGACTTCGTCAATTTATGTCAGCATAGCTTAGCGTTAAGCCCTGAAGCCTGGTAGAGAAGTATTCGTGTGAAAGAATGTAATCAATGCGGTAAATGTTGCGTCAATTATAGTGACGGCGGGTTATCTGTGACGGCAGACGAAGTTGAGTATTGGGAGATATTCAGGCCCCATATATCGAACTTTGTCAGTGAAGGTAAAATCTGGATAGACCCAGATACCGGCAAGCAACTCAAACGTTGCCCGTGGTTGAAACAACTACCCGGTGAAGAAAAGTATATCTGCGATATTTATTTCGACCGTCCCGACGATTGCAAACATTACCCTGTGACCATCGAGCAGATGATAAAGGATGAGTGCGAAATGTTGGAACCGCGGGATTTAGCCGACCCGGCACAAGGGCAGAGCGATCTGGATCTGCTGATGATTGATTGCCGTCCCTCGGTCAAATAACAGAAGTGATGCCTGGCTAATCATAAGGGGAGCCAGAGGGACCAGAAGAATTGGTTTCATCCCCTCGGTGTTCTCCGTGTCCTCTGTGGTAGACCGCTCTTAAAACCCCTAATAGCAAAGAGCACCACCGAGGACACAAAGTTCACAGAGAAAAGCTAAAGCCTCCTAGTAGAACTTAGGTAAAAAGGGCCGGTGATTTTATTCAGGTGTGAAAATAAACCAGCCCCGTTTTTAATTTACTGCGTTTTTTCCATAGCCAAAATTTGTTTATATACCTTTTCAGCTTCCAGGGTTAATAGAGAATAGCTTTCAATATCGCCACTTCTCTGTGCCTGCATAGCTTGCTCTAGTTTTGACTTATAAAGTTGGTTCAGTTTTTTTTCAGGATTTGCTTTGAATATTGAAAACATGAATTTTCTCAGTGGTTTTAATTAACTATCTATACGGTTAGCTTTTAAGATTAGATTTCCTTATTTGATTTTTTTGGTTTATCCCGCTGTTGGTAAGGTCGAAGCGTCTTCAGGGAGTCGATACTCTTTGCCATCTCTCGGTGCTCTTCGTGCCCCCTGTGGTAAACAGTTCTTAAGGCTTCTCACAGTAAAGATTAACCACCGAGAACATTGAGTTCACAGAGAAATGACTTGCTCGGTGTATACTGAAAAAACTGATTTAGATTTTAGGTTGCATGAGTACAGGTTAATTGCATAGCAAGTGTCTACTCTTAGTGAGTAGGCCGAGCTTCCATAATTAAGCACCCGATAGCCAGAGAGAACGACTTATGAAATTACTTCACCAAAGCAATCTATATTGCTGGACTCAGTTTGACGAAGATAGGGATATAGATTTTCATAGTTACCTTTGGGTGAGGGATGAGGGTAATGTGATTTTTGACCCGCTACCCTTAACGGCCCATGATGAACATCATCTGAAATCACTGGGTAGTGTCAGTCATATCATTATTTCCAATTCTGACCATATCAGGAGTGCCAAGGTATTAGCTCAACAAACCGGTGCTGACATATGGGGGCCTGCTGGCGAGAAGTCGAGTTTCCCTATTAACTGTACACAGTGGTTAAGTGAAGGTAACAACGTTATTGATGGGCTCGATGTTTATGCTTTGAACGGCTCTAAAACCGAGGGTGAGCTGGCCTTTATTGTTGAAGGAAAGACGCTCATCACCGGCGATCTTATCAGAGCGCATTCCGGTGGTAAGCTTTGTATGATTCCGGACGCTAAACTGCAGGATGTAGAACAAGCTAAAGCCTCGGTGAAAAGGGTTGCATCAATTAAGGGTATTGACGCTATTCTGACCGGTGACGGTTGGCCTGTCTTTAGAAATGGTGAGCAAGCTTTATTAGAGCTGATTGCCTCTATTTAACGAGTTACATAACTAGCGACTAAGCAGGGACAAAATACAGTTGGCTTTTGTTCCTCTTTCCTTTATTTTTTTGTTCGTATAGTTCTGTCATTCATTTAGCCCGTTAATGAAGTGTTGGGAGGTTCTCACGTTTTGCGACGTCTAGTTCTATTGATGGCTGCGTTACCTATCCTGATTAGTACGTTCCTATGGCTGAACTACTATATGCCCATCAAGGTGCAGCAATTTTATCATCTAAGCTATTTCGGCTTTGCCCTCATCCCCGCGGTTTTACTTTCAGTCCTGTTGCTGGTTACGCTTTCCAGGCCTAGATGGCTAAAGGTCATCAGTTGGATTCTTGCTATACCGGGGTTACTTTTATGGGTTCTATCCGTCATGGTTGTATCCAGTGATTTCAAGATCCACTAGGTTCTCCCTATTAATAGGTAAAGGATATAGTCCCGTCTCTTTGGTGTTCTCCGTGTCCTCTGTGGTAAATCCGTTTTAGGGCTTGTAAGAATATAGATCATCAAGGGCAGAGAGTTTACAGATTAACAGTCATACCACCGCCGGCTATTAAGCCGCTGATCTGAATGGCAAAGTATACGTATAACCAACACATTACTGTTACTTGCCAGGGTCTCCAGAGCCACTATGAAAATTTCACTTATTATTATCGCTACGTTACTGCTGAATGGATGCTTAGGCATGCCTAAGTCGGTGACGCCGGTTGATCAGTTTGAATTAGATCGGTACTTAGGCAAGTGGTATGAAATTGCGCGACTGGATCACTCGTTTGAACGAGGCTTGTCGCAGGTGACGGCTGAATACAGTTTGCGGGAAGGTGGCGGTGTTACCCTGGTAAACCGGGGATTCTCTGAAGCAAACAGTAAGTGGCAGGAAGCTGAAGGCAGGGCGTATTTTGTTAGCGACAGCGATGAAGGCTATCTGAAGGTTTCTTTCTTCGGTCCGTTTTATGGTTCATACGTCGTGTTTGATTTAGATAAACAGGGATATCAATACTCATTTGTATCAGGCCCAGATTCATCCTATCTATGGTTGCTGTCACGAACGCCCCAGGTAAAACCGGAAGTGATGCAACGGTTTGTGAGAATGTCTCAGGAACGGGGCTTCAATACTGATGAACTGATCTGGGTTGAACAGTAATGATAAAGTTAAATGTTTTTCGATTCCTTTCCATGACCTCTGTGGTAAATCGTTCTTCACGCTTTTAACGGCAAAGATGAACCACCGAGAACACAGAGTTCACAGAGAAAGACAAAGGCCCTTAATCATTTCCCTCGGTGTTCTCCGTGCCCTCTGTGGTAAATCGCTTTTAAGGTTTGTAAGAACATCGATTAACCGCGAAGGGCACAGAGCTTAATTACAGAACTTAAGCAAAAACGAAGTATTTGCGCACGGTCTCCACTACTTCCCAGGTGCCTTTCATGCCAGGCTCGATAACGAATACATCGCCGCCTTTCAGATGCACAGGCTCTTCGCCTTCAGGCGTGATGATGCAGTAGCCCTCAAGAAAGTGACAGAACTCCCACTTATCGTAATCGACTTCGAATTTTCCCGGTGTACAGATCCAGGTCCCCATTATCTTGCTTCCATCTTCAGAAAGGTAAGCGTTGAGGTTCACGGTGTGCGGGTCACCGCCGATGCGTGTCCACTTGGTAGCGTCAACGACTGGAGTGGGGCAGGTTTCGCGCATTACTGTGATGAAATCGGACATGTCAGCTCCAAAAGCTTTGATTATAAGATCTGCCATTGTAGTGCCGTCTGATATCTGTGGTTGTCCGACTCCGACGTGGTTTATGCCAAAACGCGCCGGAAGAGAAAATACAGGCTTATGCATACCTTCCTTGGCCTCTGTTTAATGTTTACAGCAGTAAACAATATTTTCAATGGTTCCCCTCGATGGCATACCTATAAAGAATTCGATCGCTTGAATTTCCCCTGTATTTACGGTCTATAAGCTGTTTGTGTCTTTAAAAACAAGTGTTTATAGGTTTTACGTGGAAGTATCACTTTGGAGGTATAGGGCGTTTTTGGGAGTTTTCCAGTTCCCCGGCCGTTGATCTGTGTCAACAGATTAAAACCCGTTATCACGTAGTTTGAGCTCTACATTAACCCGCAGGTGATCTGCAACCCCGCAGTATCACTCGCAGCCAGACCGTTGGAATCCGGAATCGCAGTACATTTAATGTCTGCTTTTCAGGGGAAATATTCAGAGAGATTCATCATCCGGTGAATCTTGTCCTGACCAAGAGGTTTCAGGAGATAATGACATGAGCCATTTGCTTGATAGACTAAGATATTTAAAGAAAAAGCCGGAAAGCTTTGCTGACGGTCACGGCCAAACCACCACGGAAAGTCGTGATTGGGAAGACGGCTACCGCCAACGCTGGCAGCACGACAAGATTGTACGGTCTACCCACGGGGTTAACTGTACCGGTTCCTGCAGCTGGAAAATTTATGTTAAAAACGGCCTGATTACCTGGGAAACCCAGCAGACCGATTACCCACGTACCCGACCTGACCTACCTAACCACGAACCTCGTGGTTGTCCTCGTGGTGCCAGCTATTCGTGGTATATCTACAGCGCTAACCGTCTGAAATATCCGACTATTCGTAAGCGTCTGCTACAACTTTGGCGTGCAGCCCGTAAAACCCATCCAGATCCAGTGGATGCCTGGGAATCAATCGTCGAGAATCCAGATAAGGCCAATTCATACAAGTCAATCCGTGGTCTGGGTGGCTTTGTTCGTTCCAGCTGGGATGAAGTGAATGAAATCATTGCCGCTTCCAACACTTACACTATTAAACAGTACGGTCCGGACCGGGTTGTTGGCTTCTCGCCAATTCCTGCTATGTCCATGGTCTCTTATGCAGCCGGATCTCGTTATCTGTCATTGATCGGTGGTTCTTGTCTGAGTTTCTATGACTGGTACTGCGATCTACCGCCAGCGTCTCCAATGACCTGGGGCGAGCAGACCGACGTGCCGGAATCGGCAGACTGGTATAACTCAAACTACATTATCGCCTGGGGTTCTAACGTGCCGCAGACGCGTACTCCGGACGCTCACTTCTTTACTGAAGTACGTTATAAGGGTACTAAGACAGTCGCAGTAACGCCGGACTATTCCGAAGTTGCTAAGCTTTGTGATCAGTGGATGAACCCTAAGCAGGGTACCGATGCTGCTCTGGCTATGGCGATGGGACATGTGATCTTAAAAGAGTTCCATGTTGATAACCCAAGCGAGTATTTCCAAGACTACGCCCGCAAATACAGCGATATGCCATTCCTGGTACAGCTGGAGAAGCGTGAAGATGGTAGTTTTGCTGCAGGTCGCTTTATCCGTGCCGCTGACTTTGATGCGTCCCTTGGCCAGGAAAACAATCCTGAATGGAAGACAGTAGCCTTTGATGCCGACAGCAATAGCTTTGTGGTTCCAAATGGCTCTATCGGTTTCCGTTGGGGTGAGAAAGGTAAGTGGAATATTGAAGAGAAAGAGGGCGGTGAAGATAAAGAGACTAAACTGGCTCTGAGTCTTATCGAAAACAATGATGAGATCGTCTCTGTTGGCTTCCCGTACTTCGGCGGAGTAGAACACGAGCACTTCCCTAACAATACCTTTACTGATGTTATTCACCATAACCTGCCGGCTAAGAAGATTAAGCTAGCCGATGGCGGTGAGTCTCTTGTTGTTACGGTTGGTGACTTAATGCTGGCAAACTACGGTGTTAACCGCGGTTTGGGCGGCGATTTTGTTGCTGAAAGCTTCGATGACAATGCGCCGTATACTCCTGCTTGGCAGGAACAGATTACCGGTGTTGACCGCAAGGTAGTCATTCAGATTGCTCGTGAATTTGCTGACACTGCGAATAAGACCAAAGGTCGTTCCATGATTATCGTGGGTGCCGGTATGAACCACTGGTATCACATGGACATGAACTACCGTGGCCTGATCAACCTGCTCGTAATGTGTGGTTGTGTCGGTCAGTCTGGTGGTGGTTGGGCACACTATGTAGGGCAAGAGAAACTGCGTCCTCAGTGTGGTTGGTTACCGCTGGCGTTCGGTCTTGATTGGCAGCGTCCGCCACGTCAGATGAACGGTACTAGCTTCTTCTACAACCACTCTAGTCAGTGGCGTTACGAGAAGCTGGAAGTGGATGAAATTCTGTCTCCAATGGCAGATAAGTCCAAGTACACCGGTAGTCTTATTGACCTGAACGTACGTTCCGAAAGAATGGGTTGGTTGCCATCTACACCGCAGCTGAATCAAAACCCGCTGGGTATTACAAAGGCAGCAGAAGCCGCCGGCGTATCGCCACAGGAATATACTGTTGATCAGTTGAAGTCTGGTGGAATTCAATTCTCCGCAGAAGATCCTGATAACCCAGTAAACTTCCCACGTAACATGTTTATCTGGCGCTCGAACCTACTGGGCTCATCCGGTAAGGGTCACGAGTACATGCTCAAGTATCTGCTGGGTACCAAGCATTCGGTGCTGGGTGAAGACCTGGGCGCAGAAGGCGGACCTAAGCCAGAAGAAGTTAAATGGCACGATAAGGGCGCAGAGGGCAAGATTGATTTGCTGGTGACACTGGACTTCCGTATGTCCACCACCTGTCTGTACTCCGACATAGTCCTGCCGACCGCTACCTGGTACGAAAAAGACGACCTGAATACTTCGGATATGCATCCGTTTATTCATCCGCTGTCTGCAGCGACCGATCCTGCTTGGGAAGCCCGCTCTGATTGGGATATCTACAAGGAGATCGCGAAGAAATTCTCTGAGGTTTGTGTTGGTCATCTGGGCGTGGAACAAGATCTGGTCAGCGTGCCGTTACTGCATGACTCACCGGGAGAACTTTCTCAGCCGTACGATGTTAAAGATTGGAAAAAAGGCGAGTGTGAACCAGTTCCGGGCAAAACTATGCCGAACCTGGTGGTGGTTGAACGTGACTATCCGAACACTTATGCCCGTTTCTCATCTGTCGGACCATTGCTCGAAAGTATGGGTAACGGCGGCAAGGGAATTAACTGGGATACTAAAGACGAAGTTGAGTTGTTGAAAAACCTCAACTGGACGCATACCGAAGAGGGCGTTAGTAAAGATCGCGCCAAAATAGAAACTGCGATTGATGCAGCGGAAATGATCCTCAGTCTGGCACCGGAAACCAATGGTCAGGTGGCAGTGAAAGCCTGGGCTGCGTTGAGTGAATTTACCGGTCTGGATCATACCCATCTGGCAACACCGAAAGAAGATGAGAAAATTCGCTTCCGTGATGTACAGGCGCAACCTCGTAAGATCATCTCCTCACCGACCTGGTCAGGTCTGGAAGACGAGCATGTTTCCTACAACGCGGGTTACACCAACGTTCACGAGCTGATTCCTTGGCGCACCCTGACGGGTCGACAACAGTACTATCAGGATCACCAGTGGATGCGTGACTTTGGCGAAAGCCTGCTGGTTTATCGTCCGCCGATCAATACCAAGACCGTCAAGCCGATGATGAACAAGTTGACTAACGGCAACCCTGAGATCGCACTGAACTGGATCACTCCGCATCAGAAATGGGGAATTCACTCTACCTATAGTGACAACCTGCTCATGCTTACGTTGTCTCGAGGCGGTCCGATTATCTGGATGTCCGAAGTGGATGCAGAGAAGGTTGGCATCGAAGATAACGACTGGGTTGAAATCTTCAACACCAACGGTGCAGTTGCAGCCCGTGCGGTAGTGTCACAGCGGGTTAACGAAGGTATGACAATGATGTACCACGCTCAGGAACGTATCGTGAATATTCCTGGCTCGGAAACCTCGGGTACTCGTGGTGGTATTCATAACTCGGTTACTCGTGCTTGTCCTAAGCCTACCCATATGATTGGTGGCTATGCACAGCAGTCTTACGGGTTCAACTACTACGGTACTGTGGGTTCCAACCGTGATGAGTTCGTCGTCGTACGTAAGATGAAGAACATCGACTGGCTGGATGGCGAGAATAACGATTATGTTCAGGAGGCGGTCAAATGAAAATCCGTTCTCAAGTAGGCATGGTGCTTAACCTCGACAAGTGTATTGGTTGTCACACTTGTTCGATTACCTGTAAGAACGTTTGGACCTCTCGCGAAGGTATGGAATACGCTTGGTTCAACAACGTTGAAAGTAAGCCTGGTATCGGTTACCCGAAAGAGTGGGAGAACCAGGATAAGTGGAACGGCGGTTGGGTTCGTAAAACCGACGGTAGTATTGAACCGCGTATCGGTGGTAAGTGGCGGGTATTGGCAAATATTTTTGCCAACCCAGATCTGCCAGAGATCGACGATTACTACGAGCCGTTCGACTTCGATTATCAGCATCTTCACAATTCACCGGAAGGTAAGCATCAGCCGGTAGCACGTCCACGTTCGCTGATCACCGGCGACCGGATGAAGAAGATTGAGTGGGGTCCGAACTGGGAGGAGATTCTCGGTACTGAATTTAAGAAGCGTTCTGTAGATAAGAACTTCGATAACATTCAGAAAGAGATCTACGGCGAGTTCGAGAACACGTTCATGATGTACCTGCCGAGACTGTGCGAGCACTGTCTTAATCCGGCCTGTGCTGCCGCTTGTCCATCAGGCGCTATCTATAAGCGTGAAGAGGACGGTATCGTTCTGATCGATCAGGACAAGTGTCGTGGCTGGCGCATGTGTGTCAGTGGTTGTCCTTACAAGAAAATTTACTACAACTGGAAATCCGGTAAGTCCGAGAAGTGTATCTTCTGTTACCCACGGATCGAGTCCGGTATGCCAACCGTTTGTTCTGAAACTTGTGTTGGCCGTATCCGTTACCTAGGTGTGTTGCTGTATGACGCAGACCGCATTCAGGAAGTAGCCGCTTCCGGTAGTGAGCAAGATCTGTACGAGAAGCAACTGGAGATCTTCCTGGATCCATTTGATCCAGCGGTGATTGAACAGGCGCGCCGAGATGGTGTGACTGACAACGTGCTTAAGGCTGCGCAGAACTCACCAGTGTACAAGCTGGCGATGGACTGGAAACTGGCTCTGCCACTGCACCCTGAGTACCGTACGCTACCGATGGTTTGGTACGTGCCACCACTGAGTCCTATTCAGTCTGCTGCTGATGCCGGCAGTATCGGTATGAACGGAGCGATTCCGGACGTCGACAGTCTGCGTATCCCAGTGAAATATCTGGCTAACCTACTCACCGCTGGCGATGAAAAACCAGTTAAAAATGCTCTGAAACGTTTGCTGGCCATGCGTGCCTATAAGCGTGACGAACAGGTAGAAGGCAAGATCAATCTGGAAGTTCTGGAAGACGCTGGTCTGACGGAGCATCAGGCGAAAGAGATGTACCGCTACTTGGCGATCGCCAACTATGAGGACCGTTTCGTTATACCAACCAGCCATCGCGAGTTGGCTAAAGAAGCGTTCCCTGAGCGTAACGGTTGTGGCTTTACCTTTGGTAACGGCTGTGCCGGTGGCGAGACTGAGTTCAACCTGTTTGGCGCGAAGAAGCAGAACGTCACTATGGTTGAGAAGGTCAGCGGCGTACAGCAAGTGGATCCTCAGTTGCTACGAGACGAGGAGGTTTAAGATGAAAAGTCTGAAAGTCATCTCGGCTCTACTGAGCTATCCGGAAGCTGAACTATTTGAGGCACGTCAGGCACTGATTGATGAAGTGCGCTCTGATACTCGTTTGCCTGAAGCACAACGGGATCTGTTGATTGAGTTTATCGAGCAGCTCTGCAGTGAGGATCTGATGGATGCTCAGGAGAACTATGTATCGCTGTTTGACCGGGGTCGTTCGTTGTCACTGCTGTTGTTTGAACATGTTCACGGCGAAAGCCGTGACCGTGGCCAGGCGATGGTGGATCTGATGGCGATTTACGAAGAGCAGGGGTTTGCAATCGGTGTACGTGAGCTACCCGATTACATACCACTGTACCTGGAGTATTTATCGCTGCGGCCAAACTCAGAAGCTCAGCAATGGCTGGTAGACGTAAGCCATATTCTGGTCTTGCTGGAAACCCGCCTATATCAACGCGAGTGTAACTACGCAGTGCTATTTGAAGCCTTGCTAAGCCTCACCGGTTTACCGGTTGAGCGTGATGAGTTGCGCAAAAAAGTGGCTTCGGAAGTGCGTGATGACACGCCCGAAGCGATGGATGAAGTTTGGGAAGAGGAGATGGTGCGGTTTACCGAAAACAGCGCCCAGGACTGCGGCGATAATGCTGTTTCCCAGCGTCGCCGCGAGTTGGACCAGGTACAGCCGCTGAATATTCAGCCGGCGTCACCGTCTGCTCCTTCTGAATCAGCCGGTTCATTCTGAGCCTTGGAGAAGAACAATGTCTTATTTGAATGATTTGTTTTTTGGTGTTTATCCCTATATTGCTGGTGCTGTATTTATCATCGCCAGTTGGATCCGGTACGACCGTGAGCAGTTTACCTGGCGGGCAGGTTCCAGCCAGATGCTTAGCTCAAAGGGATTCCGCCGAGCCAGTAACCTGTTTCATGTTGGCGTACTGGCGATCTTTTTCGGTCACTTGGTTGGCTTACTGACGCCGCATGCTCTGTATGCACCGTTTATGTCTGCCGGAACCAAGCAGTTGATAGCGATCATCGTTGGTGGCACCGCAGGTTTGGCCTGTTGGGTTGGCGCGTTTATGCTGCTGAAACGTCGCCTGGGTGATGCAAGAGTACGGGCAACCAGTACTAAAGCGGATATCTTTATTCTAGTGCTTCTATTCGTGCAAGTGAGTCTTGGTCTGTTGACTATTCCGTTTGCGCTGGGACATCTGGATGGCGGTGTGATGCTATTACTTGCCGACTGGGCTCAGGGGTTAGTGACCTTCCAGGCTGATGCCGCTTCGCATCTGCTGACTGTTGGCCTAGTGTACAAGCTGCACATCTTCGTTGGTCTGACTATGTTTGTGGTGTTCCCCTTCACCCGCATGGTTCATATCTGGAGTGTACCGGTGAAATACATTGCCCGTAACTATCAGGTAGTACGTCAGCGTTAAGCTAACGGCGGGGGGCTTTGGCCCCCCGGTTTTGCCTTAATGATCTAATTCAAGAATATATGAGGTACCCGGCATGGAGATGATCGATCATGCAATGGTTAGCGGTGAAGCGCCTGAGTTTACACCGGTGATGGTGAATGGCACGTTGCTTGAAGAGCAACGTATCGTAGAAGAAACTCAGTATTATCCGGCTGAATCATTAGAAATGTCACGTGCCCAGGCCGCCCAGGCATTGGTGGTACGTGAGCTGTTGTTACAGCGTGCGCAAGTGCTGGAGCTAGCAGTTGAAGCACAATCCGATGAAACCGAAGAAGAAGCACTGATTCGCCTGTTGATTGCGCGTGAAGTAGAGCTGCCGCAAGCAACCGAAGAGATTTGCCTTCATTACTTCGAAGCGAACCAGAACAAATTTTGTACTCAGCCACTATTGGCTGTTTCCCATATCCTGCTGCCAGCTGGCCCGGACGATATTGAGGGTCGAATTGAGCAACAGGCGCAAGCTGAGAAACTGATAGAGGCACTGAAGCAAGATCCTGAGTTATTTGCTCAACTTGCGAAGCAGCATTCTGTATGCCCTTCGAAAGAGCTTGGTGGTCAATTAGGCCAGATCGATAAGGGACAGACCGTGGCCGAGTTTGAGCGTCAGATTTTCAGTCTTCCTGAAGGTTTGGCTCAACATCCGCTGGAAAGCCGTTATGGTTTTCATGTTACCCGTATTGATAAGCGTGTTGAAGGTGAACAGCTACCTTTTGAGGCGGTTGAAGATCGTATTCGAGCTTATCTTATCGAACGTAATTACCGTCGTGCCGTCAATCAGTATATTCAGGTACTGGTATCTGATGCTGAGGTTGAGGGTATTGAGCTGCAGGCAGCAGATTCTCAACTGGTGCAGTAAGGCAAGCGGAGAAACAGGCGATGTTATCTGATCTGTTAGACAATAATCGTAGCTGGTCGGAGCGGATCGAACGGGAGCAGCCAGGATTTTTCAAGCAACTGGCTGCCCAGCAAAACCCTGAATATCTCTGGATCGGTTGCTCCGACAGCCGAGTGCCCGCCAACCAGATAGTCGGCATGTTACCCGGTGAACTGTTTGTGCATCGTAATATTGCCAATCTGGTGCTACACACCGATCTGAATTGTCTCTCCGTTATCCACTTTGCCGTTCATGTCTTGGGGGTTAAACATATCATTGTATGTGGCCACTATGGCTGTGGTGGTGTGCGTGCTGCCCTGAGTAATCAGGACTTCGGACTGATTGATAACTGGTTGCGACATATTAAAGACATTGGTTACCACTATCGCGAAGACCTGTTGGCAGAAACGGATGAAGAAGGTCGTGTTAATCGTCTGTGCGAACTGAATGTACGCCAGCAGGTAAAAAATATCTGCCACTCCGGCATCGTGCAACAGGCCTGGAAACAGGGTCAGTCACTGTCGGTACACGGTTGGATCTACAGCATTGAAGACGGTCTGATTAAAGACCTCGAAGTAGACATCGATAGTGATGGAGACATGCCTGGCATTTATGCCATGCAGAAATAGAGTAGCCAGGTTAGAGCTTTCCCAAAGAAGCCAATTGATTAGCATTACGTAGTTATAGGTCGATGTCTGGTAGCCAGACATGATAGACGAACCTGTTGCAGAGGATCTCAGCGATGATACAAACGCCACAAGGCCTGGTTGACGGTCTGGGAAGAAAAATTGATTACGTTCGGTTATCGGTAACCGACCGCTGTGATTTCCGTTGTGTCTATTGTATGGCTGAAGATATGGAGTTCCTGCCCAGAGCTCAGATCCTATCTTTTGAGGAGATCGTTTCGTTAGGACGCTCGCTGGTTAATTTGGGTATCCGCCGCATTCGCCTCACCGGCGGTGAACCTCTGGTTCGCGGTGGAATAGTTAATTTGATTCGCGCCTTAGCCTCTCTGCCAGGACTCGACGAAGTAACACTGACCACTAACGGCTCGCAACTGACCAAGCTGGCGCAGCCGCTAAAAGATGCGGGCCTGAAACGTATCAATATTAGTCTCGATAGCCTAAATGCGGAGCGGTTTTTACGCATGACACGGCGGGACATGCTAGCCCGGGTATTGGCCGGTGTTGATGCTGCGATTGCCGCCGGATTTGAGCGTATCAAACTCAATGCCGTGGTGATGCGTGGCTACAATGATGATGAAATTTTTGATCTGCTGGAATATGCCCAAACACGGGATATTGATATCAGCTTTATTGAAGAGATGCCGCTGGGAGAGATTCGCAGCCATGATCGTAAACAGGCTCATTTTTCCAGTGATGAAGTAAAGCAGTATATTGAACAACGCTATCAACTGCTGCCCAGTACTGAGACGACCGGTGGCCCTTCCCGATATTACCGTATCCCCGGCCAGACTGGCCGAATCGGTTTTATCTCCCCCTATAGCCATAACTTCTGCAGCAGCTGTAATCGTTTGCGTGTGACTGCCGAGGGGCGCTTGTTGCTGTGTTTAGGGCAGGAAAACTCATTAGATTTAAGATCGATTTTACGTGGTTATCCGGGTGAGCCCGAACGGCTTGAAAATCAAATACGTGATGCCGTAAGCCGTAAGCCTGCCGGCCATGAGTTTGCCGATCAGGATGCTCCTCAGGTGTTGCGTTTCATGAATATGACAGGCGGGTAACATGATCACTCTGCCAAGTGGGACTAATGTTTCTTACCATTCTCTTGAGACGGTGCGTCAGAATGTACTGCTGTCAGCTCTGACGGATGGTCAATTCTATAATTTGATGAAAAAGGCCAAATTCATAGAGCTTAGCGATGGCGATCATCTGTTTATGCAGGGGGATGAGGCAAAACGATTTTTTATTATTTTGCAGGGGAATATTAAGTTTTTCCGTCTAACCTCGGGTGGTAAAGAGACGGTGATCAATGTGTTTGGTGAACAAGACCCCGTTGGCGAAGCCGCGATGTTCATGGCAGAGAAGCATTATCCGGCCAGCGCTACGGCGGTTAAACCTGCTGCTGTGTTGTCTATCTGTTGCCAGGATTACCTGCAATTACTCCATCATTCTTTTGAAAGTTGCATGGGTATTTTAGGCTCAATGGCGAGTCGACTGCAGCGGAGCATAGGTGATATTGAAGTTCTTACACAGCAGAGCGCCGTCCATCGAGTTGCCCATTTTATTCTGAGCCTTATCGATGAGAGAGCATCCGATTCTGTTGAAGTGAGATTGCCGGCGACTAAACAGTTGATTGCAGCAAGGTTGGCGATGCAGCCAGAAACACTATCCCGGGTTATGCGTGAGCTTCAAGATAAAGATTTGTTGGGTGTTCAGGGCCGTAACTTAACCATACTCAGCGTGGCCCGTTTAAAAAAACTGATTCGATGAAACCACGTGATCTACCAGCCGGGCTTAAAAAAATAGCCGGTGTTGGGCGATCAGAATGACCGGTTAAACGACCGGTTTTATCAGCAAGGTTATAAAAAATTATAGTGGCCGTAGTGAGGCTGACCGCGTGGTATTGCACGGGGAGCAACTAACTAGCAGTCTGCACTTGTAATTGATTTAAGGAATATTGCCATGGGGCATGCGAAAAAAGATGTGCAGTTTCAGCCTTTGAATATAGCTGTACTGACCGTTTCAGATACCCGGACTCTGGAAACAGATGGCTCGGGTGATACTCTGCAACAGTGTCTGCTCGACAGCGGACACCGTCTATCAGACCGGCAGATCCGGCCTGACGATATATACGAACTGCGCGCCGTGGTGTCTGACTGGATCGCACGGGAAAATGTGCAGGTTGTATTGGTGACCGGCGGTACCGGTTTTACCGTTCGTGATAATACCCCGGAAGCATTACTGCCTTTGTTTGATAAGGTGATTGAGGGCTATGGAGAGCTTTTCCGTCAGATCTCTTTTACTGAAATTGGTACCTCGACGATTCAATCCCGGGCCGTAGCGGGGGTTGCTAATCGTACCGTGATTTTTGCTATGCCAGGTTCCCCGGGTGCTTGTCGTACCGCTTGGGAAAAAGTGATTTGTGAGCAGCTTGATGTTCGTCACCGCCCCTGTAACTTTGTCGAAATGGTGCTGCCGGATGTTAGCAGCGCCTGTGGGTCAAGATCATGAGTGCATGTGGTTGTGACAGTGGTAGTGACAAGCTGATGCCCTTTGCCGAGGCGCTGAAAACATTACTGGCGTCGGCGCAGTGTATTGAAGAAACTGAAATTCTTCTGCTGGATCAGGCTAACGGCCGGGTTCTGGCAGAACCTGTGATATCGAAGATCTCGGTGCCGCCAGCTGCCAACAGCGCAATGGATGGTTATGCGGTGAACATTGAGTCTCTATCAGAGGGTCTTTGTCTACCGGTAAGTCAGCGTATCCCTGCCGGACAGCAAGGTGAAGTGTTACAACCGGGGACTGCAGCACGAATTTTTACCGGCTCTGAAATACCGCCCGGTGCTAATGCCGTGGTTATGCAGGAACGTTGTATCAGGCAGGGGGATAAAGTTACTTTTGAGGGTGTTCCTGAAGCCGGTGCAAATATTCGCCCGGCAGGACAGGATGTATTGCCCGGAACCTGCGTAGCAGAAAAGGGTGCCAGGTTGGATAGCCGCCATCAGGGGGTAATCGCTTCGGTTGGCGTTAACCGTTTGAAGGTATACCGGCGTCTACGGGTAGAGATTATCACCACCGGTGATGAATTAGTGATGCCGGGCGAGACCTGTGCTGCGGGCCAGATTTACAATTCCAATTATTTTATCCTTAGGGGAATGCTCGAGACGCTGGGATGCGAGGTGATATTCACCGGTATCATCGGTGACACTCTGGCTGGAACCCGCGATGCCCTTAGTTTAGCTGCCGAACGTGCTGATTTGGTTCTCAGTAGTGGTGGGGTGTCCGTCGGTGAAGAAGATTATGTAAAAGCTGCGGTTGAGAGTCTTGGTGAGCTGGACTTATGGCGTTTGGCGATCAAACCAGGAAAACCACTGGCCTACGGCCGAATCGGTCAGGTTCCTTTTATGGGGTTGCCAGGTAACCCTGCGGCGGTGCTGGTAACTTTTCTGATGATTGCGCGTCCTTATCTGCTCAGCATGCAGGGTTGTAAAGCGGTAGAGCCGCCTTGTTTCACTGTTAAAAGTGGTTTCAAGCGTGATAAGGCGATACCCCGGGATGAGTTTCTGCGGGCGAGTTTGGAATGGTCAGAGGGGCAGCTTTATGCGGCACCTATCCATAGCCAAAGTTCGGGTGTTTTGAGTTCGTCGGTAATGGCGCAGGGCTTTCTGCGGATACCGGCTCAGCAGAAAGTCTGCGAAAACGATTTGCTGCCTTTCTATCCCTTTGACGGACTGTTGAACTGATATGTCTGATACTGGATTTACCCGGCTGGCGGGCGTTGTATTGGCAGGTGGGCAGGGCAGTCGTATGGGCGGGCAAGACAAAGGGTTAGTGCCTTTTCGTCAAGCGCCAATGATTAGCTGGACGTTAGAGCAAGTCAGGCCTGTGGTTGATCATCTGATGATTAGTTGTAACCGTAATATGCACCTCTATTCCCGCTTTGGAGAAACCCTGGTGAGTGATCATGAGGTGGGGTATTGCGGTCCGCTGGCTGGTATTCAGGCTGCTTTGGCCGAGCTGGATGCCGGTTTCAGCCATCTATTGGTACTCCCCTGTGATACCCCTCTGCTAAGTTTGCAGGTGATAGATCAGTTAGTGGCTAGCGCCCGGCAGTACCCTGATCATATTGTTTTCCTGAAAACGGGAGATCGTGAACACTATCTGCATGCCGTCATTCCGGTCTGCTACCAGATCGCGTTGAAGCAGTGGTTGGCCTCTGGTCAGGGTGCTGTGGGACGCTGGTACCGGCAGTTTCCGCATTATGTCCTGGATGCCAGCAGGGATGGTGATTGTCTGCTGAATATGAATACACCCGAACTACTGGCTGTGGGGGCCTGAGGGGCCCATAGTCACCTGATAGTTGAGAATGGCGGTCACAAGTCGTGGTTAAGCTAACGCTTCGTGTACCTCCTTGGCGGGCTGCTGATGCTGACGTCAGGTAAGGTAGCATTATGGAGGCTATGACTAAACCTCCAGTTTTTTGTCTTGTCTGTGTTGGTGATTTTGATCAACTTCCCCGTTTTCCCCGTTTTCCCCGTTTTCCCCGTTTTCCCCGTTTTCCGCCCGGATCACGGGACGTAAGAATCAAGCTGTAAAAAATCGTCAGTCGCTACAACTGCTCTTGGAGTCATTGTTTTCGGTGTTTGATTGGTGGGGGTAAGCCCCCCATGAGTTAGGGGGGGGGTAACGTCTCTGTCAGGGTTTCACAGGACAATATTGGGTATGCCTTGTTCTACTTCAACCAAAAAGCGATCAGCGTAAACAGGGCAGTCATAAACCACACCAGCGACATCAGTTGCCAGAACAGCAGAGCGTTGGGGGTTTTCTGTTCTTTCTCTCGAGGAACCAGAAAGTCAGGGCTGGGTTGTGTTAGATCCTGCATCATCTGGTCGATACTGTCGTAGCGTTGAGTCGGGTTTATCATCATGGATTTCTCTAGCGCACGATCAAACCAGATAGGAATAATCGGATTGTAACGATCAGCTGGAATATAGTTGAGTTTTTCAAGCTGTTGGGGAGTTTCACAACTTTCCAGTGCGTTGCCGAAAGGCAGCTTATGGGTGAACATTTCGTAGGTAATGGCGGCCAGGGAAAACATGTCGCCCTTGATGCCAGTGTTCTGGCCCAGTCGAAATACGGGGTCGGAGTAATTCATAGTGCCAAGAATCCGGTCTCTTTCTAAGGGCACAAATATCTCATTTATACCCGCGACAAAGACGGACCCAAAATCAACAATTACCGCGCTGTTGTCGGGGCGCACCACGATATTACTTGGCTTTAGGTCCTGATGCAGGGTTTCACGCTGATGAAAAGATTTCAGCCCTTCGGCCATCTGTTTGACCAGTTGAATAACCAGCGCTGGTTTTGGTGATGGGTTTTGGGTCATCCAGGTGTCGAGGGCGACTCCCTCAATAAATTCCATCAGGTAATAGAGAAAGGTTTTTGCCCGGTTGGGGATATGAACCGGAACGACATGGGGGCTTTGAATACGGCTGCCTACCCATTCTTCCATGATGAAACGTTCGATATAGGCAGTATCGTCCTCGTAATTGCGAGACGGCGTTTTCATTACCCAGATTTGGTCAGTTTCCAGATCACGTACCCGGTATAGCTGACTGCGATTACTGGCATAAAGTTCTTTTTCAATCAGGTAGCCGTCAATCTTCATACCCTGCTCCAGGTCAGGAGGGAAGGGCAGTATCGTCAGGCGATCGTTCATCTGATTGATAGATTCATCATTTAGTTGGTCCACCCGTACTAACTGACAGCTGAGATTGTCAGTACTACCTGCCTCGTAAGCGGCCTCCAATAACTCTTCACAGTTCTGCTGAATATCTTCAGAGGCGAGCGACATCTGTTTCAACATAGCGGGCGTCAGACTATCGTGCACACCATCGGTGGACAGTAGAAAAAGATCTCCCTGTTGGATCTCCATCGATAGGTAATCGATTTCCAGATGGGTATCCATACCCATGGCTCGGGCCAGACAACTGTCTTTACGGTTGAGTTGGGTGGTATGGTCTGTGGTTAGTAATTCAAGTTCGTTGTTGCGAATAAGGTAGATTCGGCTATCGCCGATGTGGAATAGATGAGCTGTTTTTGATTTGATGACCAGTACCGAAAGCGTACAAATGTGGCCTCGAGACGTGGACAGATATTCATGACTGCGGGTATAGAGCAGGCGATTGATCGCCGTTAATACCTTTTGGGCCGATTTACTAACGGTCCATATATCCGGAGTGTCAAAATAGTCGCTGAGAAATTCCTGAACACAATAACGTGCGGCTTCGCCTCCAGCTTCGGCTGTACTAACGCCATCAGCAATAACGGCAGCAGCACCTTTGGTGGCCAGTAGATTTCCCTCAGGGTGGAAAAAACCGAGACAGTCTTCGTTTTGCTCCTTACGTCCCTGGTCGCTGCGCTGGCCAGCCGACAGTTTTATAACACTGTCTTGCAGGTAGTTAGTTTGCGACTCAAGATCATTCATCGATTAGTCCCTTCTCTTCACAAGGTAAAGGGTGGTGGTGTCGTTAGTAACACCCCACCCCAGAGTTATCCCTCGACTTGTGGATTATTCAACATTGATCAGCTGTACAGTACCATCCGGTAGTACTTCGGCTATCTGACCACTGGGCTCGTCCATAAACTGTACCATGAAGAATATTATGGCTGCGGAGGCGCCGATCACCATAAAGAATGTGGAATAATCAACGAAGCTAAGTACGGTGAGGTAACACACCGCTCCGACGTTGCCATAGGCTCCGGCCATGCCCGCAATCTGACCGGTCATGCGACGCTGAATCAGCGGTACTACCGCGAAGACAGCCCCTTCGCCGGCTTGAACAAAAAAGGAACAGCACATAGTTGCAATGACTGCCAATGGAATCCACCAGCTACCATCAATTTGGCTGAGAACGAAATAACCCACCATCAGGCCCAGAATCAGCACGCTCAATGTCTTACGACGCCCAATAGTATCACTCAGGTGGCCACCGGTAGGCCGCGCGACTAAGTTCATAAAGGCAAAGCCAGAGGCAAGCAGGCCTGCTTTGACCGGGTCCAGACCTTCAAAGGTTTCCAGGAAAAACAAGGGAAGCATAGATACTACGGCTAGCTCAGAACCAAAGGTAACAAAATACGCAACATTCAGTACCGCAACCTGTTTGAACTTGTAGCGTTGGATTTCAGGTACGCCGTGTTTCAGGTTTTCTTCATTTACATGGTAGATAGCCCGCAGTTGCACCAGAAAAAGAACACCCAGTACGACATAGATAGCGTAGGTAGAGAATTGATCCAGTAGACCTATGTTGCTGGGTGATAGTTTCCAGGCAAGCACCGCGAGTGCGGCATACATCGGTATGTTCATCAGGATGTAGAAGACAAAGTCTTTCTTACTAGTAACTTCCAGACCACCGTGTTTTTTTGGTTTGAAATAGGTGGAACCCTTCGGTGTATTACGCGCAACTTTGTAGAATATAAAGCCGTAAATTATCGCGATCATACCGATGGATACCAGGGCATAACGCCAGCCGTTTTCACCACCGTACATCAGAGCGATAGTCGGTAGCGTCATGGCGCCGGCAGCGGAACCAAAGTTACCCCAGCCACCGTAGACACCTTCGGCAACACCGACCTGTTTTGCCGGGAACCATTCACCGACCATGCGAATGCCGATAACAAAGCCTGCGCCGATAAAGCCGCTGAGAAAGCGCATAATGGCTAGTTGTTCATACGTCTGTGCCAGTGCAAAGCCGATACAGATGAAACCACCTATGACCAGCAGCATGCTGTAGACGATTCTGGGCCCATATTTATCTACCAGCGTGCCGACCACAATACGTGCGGGAATGGTGAGTGCTACGTTGAGTATCATCAACGCCTTGACCTCTGCACTGCTAAGGCCGAATACCTCTTTGATGTGGGCGAGCATTGGGGCATGGCTGAACCAGACCACAAAGGTCAGGAAGAAGGCAAACCAGGTGATGTGTAATGTTTTAATTTTTGGATCGGAAAAATTAAGTAAGCTAAATCTGCTAGTGGACATTTGACTGCTCCGGAGGTGTTAACCTCTGCCCTAAAGATGTAAGGATATAAAAATTTAGGTTACAAAATAGGCCTTTCCAGGATAAAAACTGTTGATTCATATCAACGATAGGGAGTCTCTAGTATGTCTGTTTAGGGCGCTATACTCCCTTGGTGGTAGTGCGTGTTATTTGATATAACTATCTGATATATAATGAAAATATATATTAAAGAGTGGTGTATTTGATCTGTATTTGTTGAAATGACTCTTAGGAGGTATCTATTGCTAAATCGGTAGGTATCGGGGGTTTTAATCGATATGGAAAGTATTTGAGCCTTTCAGAATCGGCTGTATCTTTCCATGATAGAAGTCAAACTCTGAACGTGCAAAGGAGGTAAGGCTATATCACTTCAGAGCGATTTGCTTTTATTGGCGGCTGGGTTAGCCTGAATTACGTTGTCGTGCCGGTATATATCAACGATACCGTCCAAAGCCTGGTTATGGGCTTGATAGAGGTCGGGTGTTAGTGGCATGCAATAGTTTCAGGCTCAAATTGACAGAAATCTTCGCCCCTCGTTACTTTGGTTTCGAGGGGCTTTTTTGTATACCAATGTGAGCTACTTCGTCAAAGGTTGATTCAGTAGTGAGTGATTAAGCCCCAATTGTATGTCTGCAGGCATAAGGCCTATAGAGGCACGGTCGTTTGTGATGGTGGTTATCCCCTCGCTTAGCCAAGCCCTTCCTGAACGGCTAAGACTGCAACTTCTACACGAGAACGCAGATGAAGCTTTTTAAAGAGATGTTTTACATGAACCTTCACGGTGCCTTCGGTGATGTTCAGTTTGCGGGCAATTAATTTGTTGGGCAGGCCGCCGGCGATTAGTTTAATGATTTGCTTTTCTCTTGGGGAGAGGCTGTTGATATCCGGCCCTGTTCGCTTACGATTGCTTTGCAGTGCCTGGGCTAGCACGGTAGATAGACGTTCACTGATAACCATCTTGCCATTAGCGGCTTGGTTCAGGTTGGTCAGTAACTCTTCAGGTTCCATATCTTTGAGAAGGTATCCGTCAGCACCGGCTTTCAGCGCTGCAATGACGTCTTCTTCGTTATCAGAAACGGTAAATACCACAACCCGGGAGGTGATGCCGGCATCTCGTAATAGTTTAAGGGTTTCGATACCGTTGATTCTGGGCATGTTCAGGTCTAGCAGAATCAGGTCGGGCTCTAATTCTATCGCCTTCTCAACACCTTCTTCTGCATCGCTGGCCTCACCGGTGACTAAAAGTTCGGAGTCCAGTTCTATCAGTTGTTTTACCCCTTTGCGCAATAGGGGGTGGTCATCAATCAGAAGAATTGATGCGGGTCCGGATTTATTATTATCTTCTGTATTCATTACTGTCTCTTAAGTCTGTTTAGCCGAAAAAGTGAGGATCACCCGGGTGCCGCTTGATTCTCTATTTTCCACTTTAAGTTCACCATTGAGGGTGGAGCTTCGGTCCTGCATGATTACCAGGCCGTAATGGCCGGAAGTATCTTTATTTATAGGTAGACCGACGCCGTTATCTTCTACGCAGACTTCCATTTGGTTGCCGTTTTGGGTTACGCGTACAGAAGCCTCTGTCGCCTGACTGTGTTTTATCACGTTTGCCAGAGCCTCCCGCACTAATTGTAATACATGAATTTCTTGGTTGGCGGTCAAACTCTGCGGTAACAAATTGTATTTTAGTTTGATCTCAGAATTCAATCGGTCTGAAAATTCTTTAACGGTGGATTCCAGTGCTGGTCTAAGTCCCGGCTGATCTAAAGTCAGGCGGAATGTGGTTAGTAGTTCCCGCAATTGATAGTAAGCACTGTTGAGTCCTTCTTTTAGCTCATTAACAACATCATCGATCTGTTGTTCACTCTGATGCTTTTTTCGCAAAATTTGCAGTCGACCAACCTGCATCTTCAGATAGGATAGCGATTGCGCCAGAGAGTCGTGCAACTCGCGGGCGATAACGGCTCGCTCCTCCATCAGGGACATATGCTGCTCCTGCGAGGCTTTCAGTTCCAGTGATAATACCGTTCCCAGGTTATCAACTAAAGTTTCTATCAGGGTCTTCTGATCTTCTGTGAGCGGCGAAGCGAGTGGGTAAGCGATGGTGAGCTCGCCGAAATAAGCCTCTCGGGTTTGGATCGGGAAGTTGGCTGATTTATACGGAAGGTTTTTCAGTGAGGGTACGATACAGTCGCTACAGCTTGTCTGCATGCAGTCGACAGGTCGTTTCTCTTGTTGAGTGGTTAGTAGCCGGTAACTGCTGGGTTGGCTGGGGTCGCATAAAGTAACACTTACGGGGCCGATCGGCAGTGTTTCTTCCAGTTCTTTCATGACTGGCATCAGGCGGCGGCATATATCTTCATCACGGTTGAAACGCCGGGTTGCTTTATACAGCAGTTGGAGTCTCTGGTTAGTATCACGCAGCTCAGTTGTTTTTTGCTGTACCCGATTTTCCAGGTCAGCATAAATTTTGGACAGCTCTCCGGCCATGTGATTGAAGGTTGTGCCCAGTAGACCCAGTTCGTCATCACTCTGATAATAAACCCGAGCGGTGAGTTTACCTTCACTGGCTTCTTTGGATGCACGTAATAATTGTCCAAGGGGTTCAACCACATTGCACTTAATATCATATAAGGCGATGAAGATGATGATTACGGTCATTAACAAGCTGATGCCCTGCACCAGACTGAGTAGTTTGATTTTAGACTCTGTACTATGTTCCAGTAATCTAACCATGTGGTCGATACGTGTTACAAAATCTTTTAGCATCTCCAGATTTTTGGCGCCATCAAGTGGACTTTTTTGTAACTCCATTTTTAAGCGTGGAGATAAAACACTTTGCCACTCTGACATCAGTGATTGATAAACCTGATAGAGTTTGTGGTCCTTGCCCTCGGGGATGACATCTGTCAGCACTGTATCATTGATGCGAATATCAAACTCGTCAATGGAATCTAACACCCTGGCTAAGGCTTTATCCGATGGGATACTCTCGTACTGTTGGGTTTCGGCAACGATTCGATAAGACATCATCCGCAGAGAGCCTGCCAAATTTATACCC
>NZ_JADGEW010000011.1:0-85501 GCF_016744155.1 Amphritea sp.
CAGCGTTTTATTCTGATCATGAAGGTTCGCAAATGGAGACTGTTGCCCTCTTTTTTACCTTGTCAGCACCGGACTGTAAACATAGCAGTTAGTTTTAACCATGCTGCTATCAGAGTAATATGCTGTTTTTCAAGGGGGATTTGTGTGGATCTGATTAACTCTTTTAGTTTGTCATTCTGGTTATTGGCCGGGCTTGGCGTGTTAATAACCGGTATTTCTAAGTCGGGTTTTGCCGGGGGAGTCGGGGTGATCAGTGTGCCACTGATGTCTCTCTATATCGGGCCGGTTCAGGCTGCCGCTATAATGTTACCGTTGCTGATTCTGATGGATTTTTTTAGCGTCCGTGCCTGGTGGCACAGTAAACGGGTTGATCTGTTAAAGATAATGTTGCCCGGAGCGGTACTGGGCATTTTCACCGGGTATCTACTGTTTGATTATCTTAATGACGATATTCTCCGACTGTTGCTGGGGATTCTATCGATCTGCTTTGGTCTTTGGGGATTGCTCAATGGTTCGAAGTTAGGGCAGGGTGGCTCGCCTGTTGTGGGAGTTATCTCCAGTACCCTTGCGGGCTTCACCAGCTTTATTGCGCATGCGGGTGGCCCTCCCATGAATTTCTATCTGATACCGATGAAACTGCCTCGAGAGCAATTTCTCGGTACGGCGGTTGTGTTTCTTGCCATTGTTAATCTGGTTAAGTTGGTGGCCTATGGCGCGCTGGGGCAGATCAATACCGATAACCTGCTGGTTGGGCTAGTGCTGGCTCCGGTGGCCTGGATAGGTATCAAGTTAGGCCTGATTATCCACAAGATGCTGGATGATCAGCTTTTCTACCGAATTATTCTGATTATGCTTCTGATTGTCGGGATCAAACTGATTGCTGACGGTATCTGAAGGCAGTTTTTAAATCCTTCTTTAGTTCTTGTTTTAAATTCATTTTTTAGTTTTTTTTTAGCCCTTTATTAGAAAGGGCTGCTAGGATTAACTCACTAGTTATTTCGAAGGAGTGAGTTATGTCTGCAAAGCCTGTGGTCGCTGATAATAAACCAGTCAAAGTAAGTTTGAATAAGGGCGAAGAGTCTTACTTCTGTACCTGTGGTCGTTCATCGAAGCAACCTTTCTGTGATGGTTCACATGCGGGGACAGGATTTACCCCTAAAGCTTTTACAGCAGAGGAAACCGGTGATGCCTGGCTCTGTGCCTGCAAACATACGGCGAATGCCCCATTCTGTGATGGTACACATAAAAAATTTGATGCAACCGCTGTTGGCCAGGAAGGTCCGGGTATCATTGCTAGCGACAATCAGGCCCCAGCTGCGGTAAATACGGCAGAGGAATCCACGGTCGAATTTATTCATCAACTGGCACAAGACGGAATAAAAGGAATAGGTTCTCATGGCCCTATGGGCGCGATGGGGGTTCCCCGTAATCTGCTGCCAGCCTGGGATGATATTCAGGTTATGGTTGCTCAGATGGCCCGTAAACCTTTACAAGAATCTGTGTCAGTAGGTACTTCTCTGATAATTGGCCCGGAAGCAAAGAAACCCTTAGAGCTGGATATACCCCTGTTTGTGTCGGATATGAGCTTCGGAGCGCTTTCAGAAGAGGCTAAAACGGCTCTGGCGAAAGGCGCTGAACTGGCAGGTACAGGCATCTGTTCAGGCGAAGGCGGTATGTTGCCAGAGGAGCAACTGGCAAACTCCCGGTATTTCTACGAACTGGCCAGTGCTAAATTTGGCTATCGGGAAGAGCTATTAACCCAGGTACAAGCCTTTCATTTTAAAGGTGGGCAGGGGGCTAAAACAGGTACCGGTGGCCACCTTCCTGCCAGTAAAAACGTGGGTAAAATTTCTCAGGTGCGAGGGATTCCGGAAGGTCATGATGCCGTCTCTCCACCAACATTTGATGACCTGAATAATGTCGAAGATTTTGCGCGCTTCGCAGATAGGGTAAGGGAGATCAGCGGTGGTATTCCGATTGGCTTCAAACTCAGTGCAAATCATATCGAGAGAGATGTTGAGTTCGCCATAAAAGCGGGGGCTGACTATATCATTCTTGATGGTCGTGGCGGCGGTACGGGGGCTGCGCCACTCCTATTTCGCGATCATATTAGTGTGCCGACGATACCTGCGTTAGCACGAGCCAGGCGTTGTCTGAATACCAATGGGGCCAGTGGACGAGTCACTCTGATCATTACCGGCGGGCTGAGGGTTCCTAGTGATTTTATAAAAGCGATGGCGCTGGGAGCGGATGGTATTGCGGTGGCAAATAGTGCAATGCAGTCAATCGGTTGTGTCGCTGCTCGCATCTGTAATACCAATAACTGTCCTGCTGGCATAGCAACCCAAAAAGCGGACCTGCGTCAGCGGCTGAATGTGGATAAGTCGGCCGCCCAGCTAGCTAACTTCATGACGGGGTCGGTTCATTTGATGCAAGTGATGGCCCGGGCTTGCGGCCATAATCACTTGAATCAGTTTGATATGGGAGATCTGGCAACCTGGAACCGGGATATGGCATACCTTTCAGGTGTGGCTTATGCCGGAACAACCCCTCTCTGATGAGAGGGGGGATTAATCAGTTAGCGTACCCTGCTGATAATCCTGGATTGCCTGATCTATCTCGGCCTGGGTATTCATCACAAACGGGCCGTAGTGGGCAACCGGCTCTTGCAGGGGAATACCACTAAGCAATAGTGCGCCCGCACCACTGTCAGAACTGATCTGCAAAGCGGATTCTGCGGTGACCTTTGCCATCTGCTGTGCGCCCACTGTTTGCCCGTTTACTATCAGCTTCCCTTCGTAAACATAGAGTAGCAGTGTACGTTCTTCTGCCTGTTTCAGGTGAGTCTCGGCACCCGGCTTTAGGCAGATGTCCGCAACAGCGCCTTGTCCTGGCAGTTGTTGTAATGGCCCTGTAAATGTTTCTTTGGCAAAGGTGAACTGACCGCCGATCACTTTCAGCTCAGTGTTTCTTAACGGGTGCCATGGCAACTGATCACGGCCTACATCCTGCCAATCCGGGTCTTTCATTTTTAGGCTGGCGGGTAGGTTTAACCACAATTGAAAGCCGTGCATCAAACCATCTTTCTGCAATGGCATTTCCGAGTGAATAATCCCCCGGCCTGCTGACATCCATTGAGCTTCACCGCTCTGTACTCCGCCTTTATTACCCAGGTGGTCCTGATGTTCGAACCCACCATGACGTATATAGGTCAGGGTTTCGATGCCCCGGTGTGGGTGAGCGGGAAAGCCTGCACCATAATCATCAGGGTTATCCGAGCGTATCTCATCCAGCATCAGGAAAGGGTCGAGTCCGTTATTTTGGAAACCATGTACACGCTGAATTTTGACGCCGGCACCATCAGAAGATGGGCGGCTTGGAATGATCTGAATACTCATATCTGTTTCTCCTGCGGTTGAGTTAACAAGTGCCGCGTCTGATTTTCAATGGCCTCTATTGTTCTACAGGGGCTATGTTTCTTAGGTTCTGTTTCTCTATAGGATCTATATTATTCTTTTAATTCGAAATAAAAATCGGTATAAATCGGGTTATACATTCTATTTTTTAGAAAGGACTTGCGATGAAGGTCACCCTTGAACAGTGGCGGATGTTGAAAGCAGTGGTGGAACATGGTGGATTTGCTCATGCAGCAGAAGCGGTGCATAAGAGTCAGTCGAGTATTCACCATGCGATTCAGAAAATGGAATCGATGTTGGATGTGAAGTTGCTTGAAGTAAAAGGGCGCAAGGCTCATCTGACCGATGCCGGGCGCTTATTGCTACAACGCGCCGAGCAGCTGTTGGAGTCTGCCGCCAACATTGACTCGTTAGCGGCCAGTTTGCATGCGGGGGTTGAGCCAGAGATCTCTATCGCTGTAGATCAGACCTTTCCCCCAGAGTATATCAGCCAGGTACTCGAGCAGTTTGCTCATGAATATCCTAATACCCGAATTCAACTCTATGAAACGGTGCTCTCCGGTGCATCTGAAGCGCTGATACAGGGGCGGGTAGACCTGGCAATCGCCGGCGCCGGAGTCTCCCACTTTCTGGCGGAACCTTTGTTTGCGGTGGGCTTTATTGCGGTTGCTTCGCCGAAGCACCCACTGTTTAACAGTTGCAGTGAGGCTGAGCCATTAGTTATCGATGATCTGACCAATTTTCGTCAGCTGGTTACCCGGGATTCAGCGCTTGAACAGAATATTGATTCCGGCTGGTTAAAAGCCGATCAGCGCTGGACCGTCAGTAACATCAGTACCGCAGTAGAAATGATCAGTCGGGGGATGGGCTTTGCCTGGGTGCCGGTAACGCGCATAAGAAGAGCGCTGGAACAGGGTGAACTGCAGCCGATTCCACTGCAAGCGGGTGGCAGCCGCAGCATGATGTTGCAGCTTTATTATGCCCGTCAGGACAGTATAGGCCCGGGTATAAAGCGTCTGACAGAGTTGCTACACGGATGTTGTGATGAAGATCGTTCTAAATATTCGAATACTATATCCGTAATTAAGTGATTTTTAATCTAAAAAATAGAAATTAATATGGAGCCATAAAGTAGCAAACACTAATTAGATAAGTGCTACTAGTAAGCGCTGTTAGTAAGCACAGAGGATTCAATGATGGGACTGTTAATCGAAGGCAAGTGGCATGACCAATGGTACGAAACTAAAAGCTCTCAAGGTGAGTTTGTTCGTGATCAGTCGGGGTTTCGTCACTGGGTGACCGTTGACGGCAGCCCAGGTCCTTCCGGTGAAGGTGGTTTTAAAGCTGAGCCCGGTCGCTATCATCTGTATGTTTCTCTGGCTTGCCCCTGGGCGCACAGAACCCTTATTTTCAGAAAGCTTAAGGGGCTAGAAGAGCTGATTACTGTTTCAGTGGTGAGTCCGGATATGTTAGAGCAGGGCTGGAGTTTTGATACTGAAACGGGCTCTACGGGCGATGCGCTTTACGCGGCTGACTTTATGCACCAGATCTATAGTCGGGCAAAAGACGATTATACCGGTCGGGTCACCGTGCCAGTGCTGTGGGACAAACAGCAACAGACGATTGTCAGTAATGAGTCCTCAGAAATTATCCGCATGTTTAATTCCGCCTTTGATGACCTAACCGGAAATCGATCTGATTATTGGCCCAAGCCTCTTCGTGATGAGATCGAAGAGCTGAATAGCTGGATCTATGACGGCGTTAATAACGGTGTTTATCGGGCAGGCTTTGCAACAACCCAGGAGGCCTATGAACATAATGTCAAAGACCTGTTTACCAGCCTTGAGCGGATAGAAGCTATTTTGTCACAGCAGCGCTATCTGGCCGGGGCTGTTTTGACCGAAGCCGATTGGAGACTGTTCACCACACTGATCCGTTTCGATGCGGTCTATCATGGCCACTTTAAGTGCAACCTGAAACAGCTGCGCGAGTATCCCAATATATCCGGCTATATCCGTGAACTGTATCAAATCGAAGGGGTCGCTCAGACGGTTGATATGGTGCATATCAAGCAGCATTACTATGGCAGCCACCATATGATCAACCCCACTCAGATTGTACCGCTGGGGCCTGAACTAGATTTTGATTCTCCCCATGGGCGGGATGCTTTATAACTGATAGTCTATCTGTCAGTCAGAATAATTGTCTCGGAGGTAAGGTATGACAGGAACAGGAAAGAGAGTTCTCGCGGGAACTTTACTACTGGCTGTTACCTCTTTGACTCAGGCCGCGGAAGAGAGTCGTGAGCTGGTTCAGCTACCGGAGATGATGCAACAGCATATGATGTCTAATATGCGTGATCATCTTGTGGCGATTAATGAAATAATGCTGAGCATCGCCAGCGATGATCTGGACCGGGCTGCTGATATAGCCGAGAACCGACTTGGGATGAGCTCGCTTGAGTCCCATGGGGCGAGCCATCTGGCTAAATTCATGCCGGAAGATATGCGCAGCAAAGGCACTGCGATGCATCGGGCTGCGAGTCGTTTTGCGCTAACAGCACAGGAGGGCGAACCGCTGCCCGCTTACCGTGCGCTAACGGCGGTGACAACCGCCTGTGTTACCTGTCATTCATCTTATCGGATTCGTTAGCGAATCTTCTGTTCCCCAGTTTTTTTTCCCAGCCTGAACCAAAAAAAGCCCCCTGAGGGGCTTTTTTACTGCGTTAGCTATCTGTGCTAATTATTTGTGCTAGTTATTTGTTCGTAGAATCAGATTCTAGCAGTATGAATCTCAGTTGCAGATTCAGGCTGAGACTGTGTCTCTGATGATGACCTATTATAAACTGATTCGTCTAATTCGTTTTCGCTCTTGGCGACAAGAATTGAGACCATAAGGTCGCCACAGACATTCACACTGGTTCTTGCCATATCCAGAATACGATCGATACCGGCAACGATGGCCAGACCTTCGAGTGGCAAGCCGACAGTAGTAAGTACCAGAGACAGCATGATCAGACCCGCGCCCGGAACACCGGCGGTGCCGATTGATGCGAGAGTGGACGTCATGATGATGAGTAAGTAATCAGAGAAAGCCAGATCAATACCAAAGGCCTGTGCGATGAATAGTGCGCAAACACCCTGGTACAGAGCGGTACCGTCCATATTGATTGTTGCGCCAAGAGGCAGAACAAAGCTGGATATGCCTTTAGACACCCCCATCTCTTCACGAGATGCTTTTATGGTGGCCGGTAGCGAGCCAGAACTGCTGGTGGTGGTAAAGGCAACAGCGGCAGGGTTCAGTAGCCCTTTCATGTATCGGACAGGGTTGAGCCGTCCCAGCGTGCTGATTAAACCCGTGTAGAAAACCAATACGTGAATCAGACAACCGAGATAGACCACGGCAATAACTTTAATCAGTGGTAGCAGAATATCCATTCCGTATTTGCCAGCAACCCATGCCATCAGACCAAACACACCGTAAGGGGCGAGCTTCATTACCATTTCGGTCAATTTATACATCGCTTCAGCAAGGCTTTCGAACAGCTTAATAGCCGGTTCTGCTTTCTCTCCGCTAAGGGTAAGTGCGATACCCAGACCTAAAGCAAATACGATGATCTGCAGGATGTTTCCGGCAGCCAGGGCGCCCACTGGATTTTTCGGAATCATATTCAGCAGCGTTTGTACCAGCGTAGGCGCTTCTTTTCCGACAGCAACCGCGTCGGTTACCACCATGTTTAGCCCTTCTCCCGGAGTCAGGACAGTGGCCAGGCCAAGTCCAATACTAATGGCGATGGCGGTAGTGCCCATATAAAGCAGAACCGCTTTTACACCGATTCGTCCCATCTTTCGGGTGTCTTGCATGGAGGTTACACCGACAACCAGTGAACAGAAAACCAGCGGTACAATCAGCATTTTGATAGCGTTTATGAACAGCGTGCCGATAGGTTTTAACATCTCAGCCTCTGGTCCCATGATGGCGCCAGCGGCGACACCGAGAACCATACCGACCAATATCTTTTTCCACAGTGCCAGTCCGCTCCAGAATCCGGGGCGGCTTTTGTTTGTCATTGTAGGTTGCATAACACTCATCCTTCTATAGTTGTTTTTATACCCGTATCGGGCTTCAGGGTTGGGGTAAAACGTGAGTCATTAACGTCGGCGTGGTTGAGGGCTGATCATATTGTTGGGCTTGAGGAGATCGCTTAAATCGGCTTCGCTCATTAACTCCTCCTCTCTGATCAGTTCCAGTACGCCACGGCCACTTTCGAGGGCGGCTTTAGCGATGCGAGTAGAGTTTTCGTAACCTATGTAAGGAACAACGGCGGTGATGATGCCAATGCTTTGGTCAACCAGTTCCTGGCAACGATTCCGGTTAGCGGTGATGCCCCGTATGCAGCGGTTTTTCAGCATATTCATCGCCTGGGTAAGCATGCGCATCGATTCCAATACGTTGTAGGCAATCAAAGGCTCCATGGCATTAAGCTGGAGCTGGCCCGCTTCAGCACCCATGGTGAGGGCTAGATCGTTACCAATCACCTGGTAGGCAACCTGGTTCATCGCTTCCGGGATGACCGGGTTAATTTTCCCCGGCATGATTGAGCTGCCCGGTTGCTGTGCGGGCAGGTTTATTTCGGCAAGGCCGCAGCGTGGCCCCATGCTGAGTAAGCGCAGGTCGTTAGATATTTTTGATAGCTTCACCGCCAAGCGTTTGAGCATGCCGGAGAACAGCACAAAGGCACCCATATCTGAGCTGGCTTCTACCAGATCAGATGCGCGCTTGAATTCAAAGCCGCTCAGTTCAGAGAGATTGTTGACTGCAAGCTTGGCGTATTCCGGATCAGTATTGATACCGGTGCCTATAGCGGTACCGCCCAGGTTAATCTCTTTGAGGAGTTCAGACAGGCCTGCAATACGGTCAATATCTTCAGTCAGGGTGCTGGCAAAGGATTTGAACTCCTGCCCCAGCGTCATCGGCACAGCATCTTGCAGCTGGGTACGCCCCATCTTGATCACATCAGCAAACTCATCACCCTTAGCTGAAAAAGCATCGCGCAGTGATGCCAGTGCTTTGACCAGAGAACCATGTTTTAACAGTATCGAAAGGCGGACAGCGGTAGGGTAGGCGTCGTTAGTCGACTGGGACATATTGACGTCATTATTGGGGTGCAGGTAACTGTATTCACCTTTGGCGTGGCCCATCTGCTCGAGGGCCACATTAGCGATAACTTCATTGGCATTCATGTTGGTTGAGGTGCCGGCACCGCCCTGAATCATATCCACGACGAACTGGTCATGATGTTGACCAGAAAGGATCTTATTGACGGCCGCTTCAATGGCTGATGTCTTAGTGTCGTTCAAAAAGCCCAGCGTGTTATTCGCTTTGGCACAGGCCAGTTTAACGAATGCTAATGCCTCTACCAGTTGAGGGAAGTGGTGCAGGGGAATGCCGCTGAGATCGAAATTCTTCTGTGCGCGCAGGGTCTGAATACCAAAATATGCTTCAGATGGAACGAAGGCTTCACCCAATAGATCTTTCTCTTTACGTCCACTCTCTGGTTGTTGCAGCACTATGGCTTCATTCATGTTGTTACCTGCGTTGGTTTCTTATTGTGTTAGCCAATGACGATGGCTTATGTTTTACCGCCCCGTGTGAAAGGCTGGGTAATAAACATTTGATACAGTTTAAGTAAGCAGGGAGGATGCCAAGAGTTTCAAAAAGCTTTTAACCCGTTGTTTCGGTGGGATTAATTGATTTTTTTATTGAACGAATTGCTAACTGAAGGGGTATAACCAGGGGAATAGCGTTGAACGGTTGTTTCTCGTAGAGTCTTTTAAATCAACAGGTTAAACCTATTTCGTTTGGTTATAGGGGGCGCAATGGTTATAGGGGTTCAAAGCCGCTAATCAGTCACTAACTGATCAGCGGGGTTTGAAAGAAGCTGAAGGCGTCTATCGCTAATACAAGGAGGCTAAGGCTGTTTTTTATTTAACCGCTTGCTCAGCGCGGGTTGCGAAATACCGAGTAAACGCGATGCCAGGGACTGATTGCCCTGAGCACGTTCCATCGCTGCCGCAATCAGCAGTTCGCCAGCTTCTTGCAGGGTAGGCAGGGGCTGGTCGGGGTTGAAGAGTATTGTTGAGGCGTCTGGGTCTGGCTCTGTGGCGGGGATATCCTGGTTCATGACGCGCCGGAATACCTCCATAGACAGCATTTTTGAGCGGTGCTGACTCATCGCATCATAGGCCAGCGCTCTTAATTCACGAACATTGCCCGGGAAGGCGTAGTTCGCCAACAGTACCGGTAGTTCCTTGGGAATAGTGGGCTTGGTTTTATTAAGTTCTTCGGCGGCTTCCGCAAGAAAGTATTCCAATAGCAGGGTGATATCCCCTTTGCGCTGTCGCAGTGGTGGAATCTCTACCTGGTGAATTCTAAGTCTGTAGTAAAGGTCTTTGCGGAACTCACCTGACTGTTGTTTTGCTTCCAGGTTCTGATGCGTGGCAACGATCACCCTGGCCCGTATTCTTTTCGGGCGGTCACTTCCCAGAGGGTAGTACTCTCCCTCTTGTAGCAGGCGCAGCAGTTTAACCTGGGATGCCAGACTCAGATCGCCGATCTCATCCAGAAACAGAGTGCCACCAGCAGCCTGTTCAATCATACCTGCACGGGCTTTATCCGCCCCGGTGAAGGCGCCACGCTGATGGCCAAACAGGGTGTCAGCGAAGACGTTATCATCGAGTCCGGCGACATTGACGCTGATAAGAGGCCCGGTACAGTTGCTGAGGGTATGAATTGCGTGGGTGATCTGTTCTTTACCGACACCGCTTTCACCCATGATAAGTACGGGCTGGCTGCTGGTTGAAATCGACTCAAGATATTGGAAGACAGAGCGCATGCCCTTGTCCTGGGTGATGATCTCTGCGAATACTTCTGGCCGTTCCAGGGTGTCAGTCAGAAAGCGCAGACGCATGGCCTGACTTTCCTTACGCATCTCTTGTAATTGAATTGCCCGGCGAACCCCTTCGATCAGGCGTTCCTCTTCGGTGGTTTTAACGAAATAATCGAAGGCTCCGAGACGGATACATTTCACCGCGGTTTCCAATTGATTCAAACCACTGATAATGATGACACTAACCTCGGGATGCTCTTCAACGATCTGCTGTAACAGCGTCTCTCCAGAGAGGTGGGGCATGGTCAGATCTAGCAGCACCAGCCCTATGGGTTCCCGGGCGATCGTTGCCATTACTTCGCGGCTGTCTTCACAGCGGTAGATATGATTGATGCCGCCGCGCCTCTCGAGAGCGATACTGAGGCTACGTAAGAAGGAGGGCTCATCATCTACCAGTAATACGCCAAAGCTGGGGTAGCGACGGTTATTCATAATCAAACTGCTCCTGGAGTAACGGGTAGGGATAGGGTGACACAGGTGCCTTTACCGGGCGCTGATTCATAAATCATACTGCCGCCATGTTCCTGCACGATACTGGCTGAAACAGATAGACCCAGCCCCGTACCGCCTTGTTCGCGCTTAGTGGTGAAAAATGGATCGCTCAGGCGGTTTAGATTATCAGGCTCGATGCCACAGCCCTGATCTCTGATTTTGAGGTGCAACATATTCTCTTTAGGTCGGTAACGGGTCTTGATCGAGATACTTTGCTCAGATGACTCGAGGGATTGGCAGGCGTTAACGATCAGGTTGATGATGACCTGCTCGATGCGTTGTGCGTTGCCTCGGAACAGCGGCAACTGATCACCATAAGATACTTTGAAGTGGTCGCTGGAACTACGAATAGTGTTATCTACCAGGCGGATGGCGGTCGCGAGTACCTTGTTAATATCCACGGTTTCAGTCAGATCTGCGGGGCTTTGACGGGCGAAATCACGCAGGTCATCAACAATTCGACGAATGCGATGGGTGCCTGCCAGCATATCGTCCAGCATCGGCGCAATCTCAGTACGCATGCGGCTGTAGGTTAGCCCACCCATATCGAAGTCTCCATGGGTTCGGTAATGGGCTTCGATAATCTCTTCAATATCCTGGTAGGCCTCTTTCAGCACCGGCAGGTTTAACAGCAGTAGGCTACTCGGGTTATTGATTTCATGGGCCACACCGGAAACCAATATGCCCAGAGAGGTCATTTTGTCTGCCTGAAGTAGCTGCTGTTGCTGAAGTTTAAGCTCTTCGGTACGACGGCTTACCTGCCGGGTTAGCATGCGATTCCAGATCACAATACCCCCCAGTATTAGCAGTAACAGCGCTGAGACGATGGCGGCGGCCTGACCGATTTTTTTCCAGGGCAGCCCCGCGTTTTCTAACGGGCCGAGCCAGCGGTCGTATATCGCCTGTTGTCGTCCTGTATTTTTCAATATGGCGAGGCCCTCACTGAACTGAGACAGTAGCTCCTCGTTATTTTTTACAACCGCATAGCCATAATGCTGCGCGCCAAAAGGTTTGCCCACCGGGAGTATATTCGATAGCGCCAATTCCTGACCTAGATAAAGCCCCGGCAGATTAGCGACCAGTGCGTAATCATGCTGCCCGGATGCGAGTAATCTAAGCGCGGCTGCATGGGTATCAACCAAAATTAACCGGGCGCCGACGTCATTCTGCAACAGGTAGTCGTGCATAATACCGCCCCGCTGGACGATAACTTCTCTGTTTTTAAGCTCCGCGAGCTCAGTTATTTTCGCATCCCCTTTACGGGCGAAAATGGACTGGTGAATAATGGCGTGGGGAGGTGAGTAGTCATATTTTTTCGATCGTTCTGCGGAGAAAACGATACCCTGCAACGCGTCCAGTTCGCCTTTTTCAAACTGTTTGCGCATCGCATCCCAGCCGCCTAGCTGAATTTCGATATTCATGCCCATTACTTCGGCGATGGCCAGGGTTAGCTCAGTGTTGTAGCCATCGGGTTCACCATCTTCGTTGATGAATTCGTAGGGCGGATAGTTACGATCGCCGCCCACCCGTATGACGTCATTCAGTTCAGCGACACCAGTTCTGGGCATCAGGCTGACCAGCAACATGAAGAGGCAGATGCCCGTAATAGGCAGTCGTTGCTGAAGGAATGTAGTGAATACCCGTTGCGTCATGATTGGCTACAGTTCTGTTGAGTGAAAATCCAATGTGCCTAGCGGAGTGCTAATTCAACATAGCATAACCTTTAGTCGTGATACTTGAATACTGGAAATTGGCATGCGTAGGGACTGGAATAACCCTTCAAAGTGGAGCACACTCAGTCAGATAGGAAATATGGCTGGTGACAAAGCGTGCCATCACAACATAGCAAACCGTGCTTGCGTGTTTTCAGGGGATGAAAAACGATGTGCTTCAGAATAACTCTTTTAGTTCAAATGGATATAGCTCCCTCTGCCTTATTTATAAGGTGTCAAAACACGCACACAATTAAAATGTTATGTTTCCAGAGAATAAGTAGCAACTGTCATGGTTAAGAAGGATATTCTATTAAATGGAATTGTTGTTGGTGAGCACGATGCCAGCGGTGACAACCTTGAGGATACCAAAGCGGTTCAGGCCATACTCAAGGAAAAAGGGTTGTACCAAGAGGTAACAGCTAATGACGCTATGTTTAATCAGGCAAACGCTTTTGCCGCAGTTGCGAATGATCTGTACAAACGAGATTTAAAGAAACCTCCCTTTAAGGGCATTAGCGTTTCACCTTTTGTGGTCAACGCCGTCTTCAGCATAGAGCTTTACCTGAAAGCCATTCACAACTCTTATGGCAACAGAATAAAGGGGCATCACCTAGTAAGTATTTACAAAGGTATGCCAAAAAAGGGAAAGGAGTATTTTCTTAGCGCAGCCAATGATGTTCGCCCCCATTATCAACTTTATGATGGCGCCGATATTCATTCATGCTTAGAGTCACTAAATAAGTCCTTTGAGCAGTGGCGCTATGTATATGAACACAATGAGCTTGGCACAGAACTCCAATCAATTCGTTATACCATGCATACCTCACACGAGGCATGCTGTAGGGTCAGAGAAAGTGTCAAAAAAACATAACAAGTCCATCAATATTGCCCCTTCGGGGCTGGACCTCCGCACAGCGTGTTCCGGCCTATTATTGAGACGTTAGGTGTAAATAAAATAATGAACATTCAACAGCTCCTAGATCCTCGTTAACATGGCTCTTCTTGAACTAATGCTTCTTGTTTTCGTCCTTCTGATTGCCTTATCCATTGTTTGGAGCACGCTGCAAACTGGTATTTCCCCCATGATGAGCTCAGGCAAAGCGTGCCAAGCCATGCTTGCTTCAATAGATAGGCCTGCAAATGGACCTTTAATTGACCTCGGCTCTGGTTGGGGAACGCTCGTTATTGCTGTCGCCCGTAAATACCCACATCAACAAGTGATCGGCTACGAACTGTCTTGGTTTCCATGGTTTGTCTCAATAATTAGGAAATATAGTTTAGGTCTGGATAACCTTACGCTCTATCGCAAAGATTTTAAGAATGCTGAACTCAGCAATGCTTCTATTCTATTCTGTTATCTTTTCCCTGAAGGTATGGTTGCTCTACATAAAAAACTGAACCGCGAACTATTAAATGAGACTCTCATTGTGAGTAATACATTCGCTTTACCTTCATGCCAGCCTACAAAAGTGATCAGACTTAAAGATGTCTACCAAACTCCGATTTACGTATATTATTGGCAGCCAAAGTGCTCTTTTACTCCGCGGAATAATAATGACGAAAGCCTTATTAAAAATGAATAATTGGGGTCAGTGTAGATTTAAATTAATTATACACTGCCCAATTATTATCTTTGTTCTACCGGTGCTGCATGAAACTGCAACCATAGGACGGGGTATAAAAAGATAGAAAGGCCAGCCAGATAGTCAAAAATTCCGCTTCGCTCTGGTTTTCGTCTCCTGTGATGGAGTTATACATCTAGTGAGTGCAACAAATGGTTTCTAAAACAAAATTATATTCAAAGCTAGATGACCTCGAAATAGAGTTAAAGGAACGTTTGGTTCCGCATCTGCAGCAGGCTGCGGCTGGAAACAATGATTTAGCCTTCTGTGTGACGGGTTATCATTCGTTTAAGCAGGTGAAATTACAGTCTGACAAAACGATGGAAGCGTTAGTCGATATAGGCGCTCAAATATTATCGCTAAAAGAAAAACTCGGTGAATCCTCTGATGGCTCAATCGCAGAGCGTATTTGTTGGTACTGCCATGAATGGAGCAATACTGGAAAACAGTATCGTAAAAGTGCGCAAGGGTTGGCAAAACAGTTTCTAACTGAACTCAGTTCAAACACATAACAAGGCAGGCAACGGACACAAAAAAGGTCGTTTTTTTGGGTCCGCTGCTTTAACGTTGTACTCTCAAAGATTAGACAAAATCCAATGCATTCTATGTTGCAGGCTCATTTATAGATTTGGCCGGTGGTAAATAGCTCATAACAAAGCCGATTGAGACATGCGTTTGGGCTGTTGTTTGAGGTGTATGTGTCGAGATAAATTTATATGGTAACCCTATGATAGATACTATTTTCAACGTTAGACGCTATATTGCTGAATACAGTGAAGAGACCGAAGAGCTAACCGCTGAGTATGATTTGGCTTCATTTGATCTGGTCAGGTTTCAAGCGGAACTAAACGAGCCCAATAGTGAAGATCCAATGTTTGATTGCTATCCGATTCAAGAGATTAATGTCATCTTCATTGAGCACTATATGAGTCATAAGATTTCATGGGACTTTAATAAAAACTCGTACTTTGTTGAAGCTCATTGCATTTAAAAAACAGTTTAGTGCACCTACAGATAATACCGTATTGTCAGCAGAAATCTCTTTTGGTGGGCTTGTGAGACAGAGTCGTCATGATTTTTGATAAGCTAATTGCAGTACGTTGTTGAAGGCCATATTCATATATTGGGTTTACCCACGATGACCAATCACATAAAAATTATTAGTGACACCATCACGCAATCAGGCGCCGTTAATCACCGCGATAGAATTGAAATATACAATAGCCTTTCCGCTCAGCTTATAGGGGCATTGGCAGGGTCTGGCCTTTCTAAAAAACAAGTAGAAGAAGAACTAGAACGATACCAGCATGCCGTCGCTCAAGTTGAAGAGGGTTATGGTGGTAAAGTAATCAAAGATACGTCAGAAGACACATTAGGTATCTTTTCCTCCCTGTTTAAAAAGATCGCTTATGGGTTATCACTAACGGCTTTCGGTTATGCGCTCTACTATGGCTATATGCACTATTCAGATTGGTTTGGGGGACAAGCTTCGTCAGAGAGTTCAACCATTCTAAAGATGGAATGCGATGGCGGTCCACGACTGGTTGAATGGTTTAAGCCCAATGGCGAATTACTGCGTTATGAGATGAAAGCTTCCGCTCAGTATTTAGTTGAAGTAGAAAAGAGCATTGATCAGCTACCTCTATTCGCTTATTCGCAACATGGTGGTGTGATTTCAAATATGTGCACTGGTACGAACCCTATATCTACGTGTTTTTCCGATATATCTGCTGAGCGTGTTCGCTACAAAATTAAACACTTCAAGTCAGAAAATGATTCAAAAATGGATGATTCGTATGGCTTTAGAGAGGTCGATTTGAATCTCATGGATGGAACCTTGTTAATGCAATACATGCGCTTTGATATGGAAGGCCGGATGGATTTAAGGTCGGCAGAGGTGCTGTCATGCACAATGCTTAACGCTGAGGTGGATGATGCTTAGATTAAGAACACTAGCCCCCTGTTTATGTGTTGCTTTGAGTTCTGCTTTTCTGATGGCTTTAGGCTTATCGGCCTCCTATGCAGAGTCATTTGGAGGTTATGGGCAAGGTTCACTGTACCGTTCAAAAATCGCCATAAGCCCCGTGTCTTATGAAGATGCTCTCAATTCGGCAAAGCGAGAAATTAAAAGCTTCTGTGCCGATAAAGGTGGTGAGTTTGTTATACGCGATGAACAATATGAAGCTTATGCGTCTGTGCTTAAGGGGCGAAAAAGCGCCAATGTGTACTATTGTTGCAGGACTGATTTGTATTGCGCGGAAGAAAAAGCCAAGCAGGAGGCATCTAAGCCAAAGCGTTATACCTATACACATAGGAAAATCATTGGCGGCCCAGAGGGGGTTTTCATAACTTCGGATTCGAGCGCTCAGGGAGGTGTGTTTTTAGATGAGATGTCTGAGGAAGCTCAGCAGCGATGCGGTTCTGAGGTGCTTAAGTATCGTGGTTCGACTAAGAGGAGAATAGAATATTACAAACAGCTCCTTAACATAGAGATTACTGTCGAGCAGCATGCGCGAGTTAAGTCTAGTGCTTCAAATGTCTACTTTAATCATGCGAGCGTAAGTATTGACTACGAGTGCCCACGAAAAAACTCCCCTGTGAATACTCAATCTGCCATTCAGGAAGACGTCGATAAACAGGAATCCCTTGACTCGCCTGACCCAACTAAAAAACATGGCGTGACCGAGTTGAGCGATAAGTCATTTCAAACAGCCCGTGATAAAGCCGAGAAAAAAGCGGTTAAAAAATGCCTGAACTTGGGTGGTCCCACCGACATTGAAGCAAACAGCTTTAAGCCTTTTGGCTGGCGATATGGGGTCAAATTTTATTGGCGTTGTTTGTATGATTGAGAGATACAGTTTGTAGTCTGTGAAAAATCAGGCATCACCCTAAAAAGGTAATCAAGCGCCTGAGTCGTGATAAATGGAAAGTACAACAGAACAGGCATGTACCGAATGATGTTATGCGTTTAGATAAATTTATATGTAAAAGCACAGAGCTCTCTCTGACTGATGCGGTAGCGTTAATCGAAAATCGGCGCCTTGTTGTCAACGGTATTGTCGCCATTGAGGCGTTCTGCCAGGTACACAAAAACAGTGTTGTCACCCTTGATGGTGAAACATTAATACCCAGAAATTCGCGGTATTTTTTGCTGCACAAACCGACGGACATGATCTGCTCTAACATTGATGAGAAATACCCGTCGGTACTTAACCTTCTTGATGTCGATAGACTGTCTGAACTGCACATAGCAGGGCGCCTGGATGCGGATACGACGGGTCTTGTGCTGGTTACAGATGATGGGCACTGGTCTTTTAATCTGACGTCGCCTAAGAATAGATGTCAGAAAGTATATAAAGTGCTGCTATCTCGACCAATATCGTCAGACGCGACGCAGCGTTTTCTGGAAGGCGTTCTGCTTCAAGGTGAAACAAAGCTCACGCTGCCTGCGACATTAGATATTATCGACCCTTATAATGTTTTGTTAACCCTGACAGAAGGTCGCTTTCATCAGGTAAAGCGTATGTTTGCTACCATCGGCAATAGAGTTAAATCACTGCATCGCCAGCAAATCTGCGACCTCGAACTGGATGTAGAGGTGGGCCATTGGCGCAGCTTAACCCCGGCAGAAGTTGAAGGGCTTTCGGTTAACGATCAATAGTATTAACGATCTATCGGCAAAAAAGTGGAAGAGATGTATCGAAATACAGCGATTGCAAAGTAGCTTGCATCTCTAACAAAACAATCAACAAGCGCCAGTAAGCTGGCCCGTTATGAAAATGGAAGTAGTAAAGTATGGAACATGACTTTTTGACAATCGCCAGGGCGCTGCATGTGATTGCGGTTGTCTTCTGGATAGGTGGGGTTGCCTTTGTTACTACCGTTTTAATCCCAGCTATAAGAAGTTCTCAGTCGCCTGAGAATAGAATAAAAATCTTTGAGGCACTGGAAGGCAAGTTTAGCTTTCAAGCCAAGTTAACAACCCTGCTGACGGGGCTGACCGGCTTCTATATGTTATATGCCATGGATGCCTGGTCATCCATGCAATGGTGGGTTCATATCATGATTTTTATATGGGCTATATTTACGATGGTGTTGTTTGTATTGGAGCCACTGTTTTTACATCGATGGTTTCATCAGCAAGCTGAAAAAAACAATGAAAGAACTTTTCTAGTCCTGCAGGTAATGCACATCGTTTTGCTATCGATTAGTTTAGTCGCCGTTTTCGGTGGGGTGGCCGGAGTGCACGGACTTTTTTATTAAGCTAAGGCTACTAACAAACGACACTGATGAGAGGCAAAAATTTCTAAGAGGTTAGAGCGTAGTGCAAGAATTGATAGATGATTTTATTGAAATGAACCAAGCGGGTCTCGTCTTAGAGCTGTGTGAAAAGCATTACGATGAGAATGTCGTTATGCTCAATAATGGCACTGTGTTCGCTGAGTCAATGCGCGAGGCGTATGACAAGCAAAAAGGTTTTGTTAGCAAAATTGTAGAATTTGATGTGAAGTTGGTTTCAAAGGTAATTAGCGGTGATACATCTGAACTGGTTTTTCATTACAAAATGACAGGGGCTGATGCCCAGGTAATGGAGTTTACCGGAAAGCATGTTCAAACATGGAAGAACAACAAAATAGTGAGAGAAGAGTATTTCTCAATCTAAAAAAACATAACAGGTTACCCAAGTTAAGTGGCCGAGGGCAAAGTTCATGCCTCCACTGAACTGCCAGACAGCGGGTCGTTTAGTAAGCTGTTATGGGGATCTTAAGGAGATTGGACGTTGAGTAATATTGAATACCTGAAAATCTTTGCAGATGAGGAAGGCTGCTCTCACTTCGAAACCAAAACAGTCGATTTAGCGGCGATAAATTATGCACCGCCGGCGCCATCTCTCAACGCGTCAGTTATGGAATCAGCAGACAACTCTGTTTTTCTCGAACTTCCTATTGGATGGTTTGGTGACTGGCATCCCACACCCGTACGGCAGTGGCTGATATTAATGACAGGCACCTGTGAATTCGAAGTAGGTGATGGGGAGAAGGCCATTCGTAAAGCGGGTGACATTATCATGCTGGATGATTTAACGGGGAATGGTCACCAAGCCAAAGTGCTAGGTGACGAACCGGTACGCATAACAGCAATACATTTTTCATGATGAATGGTTGAGAGGTCGTTCCCAAAAATTAAAGCGTTATCGCACGATAAGCCTCAATAATATGTTCCACGTTAGCGTTGTTGCCTTGCTGAATCCGGTTGTAGTGATTGAGTTTCCTATTCAGATAGGTCTCAACGACAAGGCTTTGTTCGACTGAAGCCGATTGCCATATTCTGTGTCCAACAGGGCTGATTAGGGCGCTTTCGTTTGTTTCTGATGAAACCAGAATAACTTCGTAGAAATGTTGCTTCTCTTCAATAAGGGTTTCATCTTTCAAACTGAAATTAAGGTCGATCAGTTTCTGGCGCAAGGTAAACTGGTGATGCACCGGGCAGAGCAGGAAATCAATATTCAGCTTGGGGTGTTTCTGGTGAAGGGCTTCAATAAACTGGATGATTAAATCACCCCCCACCCCGGCAATGATGATCAGCTGTTTTCCTGCATATTGTTCTAACGGCAACTTAGCGACATCGAGACAGTGGGTCTTCCAGCTCGATGCTGAGTCTGAGTAAAGTCGTTGCAGTCTGCTGTCTAGCTCAGCGATCAGTTCAGGCACAATATCAACGAAATGGATCTGACTGGCGGATTGTCGGGACAGCAGGGCGGTACCCAGAAATCCATGGTCACAACAGCAATCCCAGATATGGGTATAGTCTGATGCCACCATCTGTTCAATCTGCTGTAATCGTTTACTGAGCTTCAAGGACGGGCCTGGGTGAGGGTTAGTAATGGGAGGCAGGCGTAATAAATTGTTTTTCATTACGCCTTTAAGCTATTACTCAAATCGATTATTCAGGCAGTGGCCTGTTCTGAGCGCGGAATTCATGGGCTTTATAGGTGCCCAGGTTACGCATCTCTTTGGTAAAAAATTCCAGTTCTTTTAGTGCGTACTGCATCATCCGGTCATTGGGGTGGCCTTCGACGTCCAGGTGAAAACTAGCTCCTTTAGTGAGACCGTTACCCATATAACTTTCCAGTTTGACCATATTGATACCGTTCGTTGAAAAACCGCCCATCGCTTTATAGAGCGCAGCCGGAATGTTACGCACGGTAAACATTAGTGAGGTGATATAGGGGGTATCTGCTTCGTACTCAGGAATACCCTGTTCACTGGAAAGAATGAGAAAGCGGGTGGTGTTGCCGGTGACGTCCTGGAAATTTTCCTGGAGCACTTCAAGATCATAAAGCTCAGCTGCCAGACTTGAGGCGATAGCTCCGTGGGTCAGGCTTGGGTTCTGCGCTAATTCAGAGGCCGACCCTGCTGTATCAAAGGCGGCAATCGGTTCTATGCCTAATAGTTTAATCTTTCCATCACACTGGGCCAGCGCTTGAGGGTGTGAAGAGACAGTCTTCAGTTGCTCAATTGAGCTGCCTTTTATACCCAGCAAACAGTGGCTTACCGGTTCAAAATGCTCGCCGATAATGTGTAGCTGGCTTTTAGGCATCAGGCGGTAGATCTCTTCTACCCGTCCGGCGGTGGAGTTTTCTAACGGAATCATCGCCAGTTTGGCTTTGCCTTGATCCACCATAAACATCGCTTCTACAAAGGTTTCACAGGCAAACGCCTCCATCTCCGGGAAAACCCGACGACAGGAAAGATGTGAATAAGCGCCTTCGACGCCTTGAAAAGCGATGATGTTCGGTGCAGCAGACATGATGGTTCCGGTTGTAAAAAATTTAGCCTAGATTATGTCATAGTTTCTTAATTATGGAGTGTTGAAGGCCTTTTTTTTCGCTAATATTGCCGCATATTTCAGATGCAGAGTAGAAAGATGACCCCGGAACGTACAGCTAGACTGATCCAGACCCTTAACCGGCGGCAGCCAGATTTGACGCTGATTACCGATCAGGTCCATAAAGCCGGAAATATCGCTGCGATGATACGCACCTGTGATGCGGTCGGTATTACCCAGTTGAATACGGTTACCCCTAGGGAGGGCTATGCATTGAGTGGCACGAGCCGGGGTAGTGATCGCTGGGTGAGTAGTCGCAACCATGACACTTGCGAGGCAGCGATTGCCACCGTTAAAGCCCGGGGGATGAAGGTCTATGCGGCACACTTTTCTGATCGGGCTATCGATTACCGGGATGTTGATTATACGGTCCCTTGTGCACTGTTAATGGGAGCCGAAAAGTTTGGCGTCAGTGATAAAGGCGCGGATTTAGCAGATGAGCATATTCTGATTCCGATGATGGGGATGGTGGGCTCTTTGAATGTCTCGACAGCGGCGGGAATTATTCTGGTAGAGGCGCAGAATCAACGGTTGAAGGCGGGCATGTATGAGCAGTCCAGGCTTGACCCCTTGGAATATACAGATACTCTGTTTGAATGGAGCTTTCCAGACCTGGCCGATTTCTGTCATAAAAAGGGCCTGGAGTATCCTCCGCTGGATGACCTGCTGGCGCTGGTCGATGCACCAGCCTGGTATCAGGCAGTGCGTGAAGGATCTGCTCCCCAGCGACAATGGGTACTTGCTAATAGCGAGCTAACTGTCGAAACTGAAGCTTGATACCGGTAGACGATACGTCCCACAGCAGGAGTGACTGAGTGCAGTTTCCGCGCTTTATCCCATTAGCACTACTGATGCTGGTGTTGTCGATTATTGGCACAACGCTGGTAACTCAGTTTGTCCGCGATTGGGCGCTTACTGAGCTCAAAGAGCGTGGCGAAAATCAGCTGTTGAGTATTATCAGTCAGACCCGTTCAGAACTTGCTGAATACCAGTATCTGCCGTTTTTAGTTTCCCAGAGCAATGATGTTGCTGAACTGCTGCGTGTTCCTTCTCCCGACAACATCGCCCGAGTAAGTCGTTATCTCGAACAAACTAATCTGGTCGCCGGAACCACTGCGCTGTTTGTATTGGATACGCAGGGAAATACCCGGGCGTTCAGTCATTGGCGGGCACAACAGAACTTTTACAAGGTGAGTCATCGCAACCAGGGCTACTTTCTTCAGGCGTTGGAGGGGCAGCAAGGCATACAAGTGACGCTGCCCACCCCTCAACGTGAAGGTGCTATATACCTTTCAGCACCAGTTTATGTACTGAGTCGTTTGCGAGGCGTAGCAACTGTAAGGCTTGATCTGGGTCTGCTACAGGCGGGGTTGGATCAAACTGGGCAATATCTGTTTAGTAAAAAAGGCCAGATACTGATGGCCAGTAAACGTTTTCAGACGGCGACTGAGTTACAGGACATTGTTAAGGCGGAGCGAACCACACAGCTTTATGATGGCTCTGAAATTCAGCAGGTCGAGTTAGCGCAGGGTGGTCGGGCACTCCTGCAGGCCGTGATTCTGGATGATCTGGGCTGGCAAGTTTCAGTCTTGAATGATCTCGGTGAAGTTGTGCGGGCCCAGCGTAACGCTACCCTGTTTGCCATCGCGTTGTGCATCGTAATCTCGTTGCTGGTTTTCCTCTTAAGGGAGCGTCAGCTTAAGCATATCTCCCGAAGAGAGACACAGCAGGCGCTAGAGCGAAGTGAAGCGCGGCAAAGGGATATTATTAATACCGCGCAAGTCGGGATGATCACCTTGGATAACCAGGGACAGGTTCTGTTTATTAACCCGATGGCGATGCAGCAGTTCAGTGAATCGATGCAACGTATTCAGGGCGCTCATATCGATCAACTGATCGCTCCCGAAATGCTGCAGGGAGTACTGAAGAAAACGCTGTCACGCCTGGGTAGCAAAGGTTTTGCACCCTTAATCGCGATGGAAACTGTAGGTAAACGTTCTGATAGCAGCCACTTCCCGATGTTGTTTTCAATTAAGCAGATGAAGCGGGAAGCCTCCGCTAACTATCTGGTTACCGTAATTGATATTACCCCACGTAAACGCCTGGAGCGGGCTCTTCAGGAAGCAAACGACCAGCTTGAGCATAAAGTACATGAACGTACTCAGGCATTGAAAGAAGCTCAGGATGAATTGGTACAAGCGGAGAAAATGGCCGCGTTGGGACGGATGTCTTCTGCGGTGGTTCATGAACTGAATCAACCACTAACCGCATTGAGAACCTATATTGCTATCTGTCGTAAACTGATTGAACAAAACCAAACAGCGCAGTTAGAAAATAATCTTGAGTTGATCAACGACCTGATAAGTCGAATGGCAATTCTGACCCGACAATTAAAAACTTTTGCCTATCAGAAGCCCCAGCACATGGCACCGGTAGACCCACTGCTGGTGTTGGATCAGGTGTTGAGTTTACTGAAGGGGCGGCTGGAACAGCAACAGATTGAGCTGGTTTACCTCCGCCCTGAACTGAACCTGCAAGTCAGTGGCGACAGTGCCCGCCTGGAACAGATTTTTCTTAACCTGGTAACCAATGCCTGTGATGCTTTGTCTGAGACAGAGGTCGCGCGGATGGAAGTTCAAGTAGATCATAACAAAGAGCGGGTGGAAATCCGTGTGATCGATAATGGCAGCGGAATCGACGAGCAGAGTCTGAGTCATATATTTGAGCCCTTTTTTACCACTAAGGATATTGGTGAAGGCTTGGGCCTGGGGTTATCGATTATCCGCTCTATCGTTCGAGATCTGCAGGGGGATATCAGGGTCGATAGCCGGGCTGATAGCCGAAATGGCTACACCTGCTTTACCGTTACTTTACCGCTTATAAGACAGGCCGGAGAATCATAATGAACAGAGGTCAGGTAATACTGGTGGATGATGATCCGATCATCCGGCAGTCAACATCCCAATGGTTACAGATGGCGGGTTTTGAAGTGATCGTCTGTGAACGGGCGGCTGAAGCCCTGACTCATCTGAACGAGGCGTTCCCTGGCGTGTTAGTCAGCGACGTTAGAATGCCGGAAATGGATGGCCTGGAGCTGATGATGGAAGCCCGTCGTCGCATCCCAGAGTTACCGGTGATTCTGATTACCGGTCACGGTGATGTGGACATGGCGATTGGCGCGATGCGCGATGGTGCCTATGACTTCATCGAAAAACCTTTTATTCCCGAACGCTTAGTTGAAACTATCAACAGGGCTTGCGAAAAACGTCGATTGGTATTGGAAAATCTGCGGTTGCAACAGGATTTGGCCTCCCACAGTGGTATTGATAGCAAGATCATTGGCATCTCTCCGGCAATTCAGAAACTGCGCCGGGATATACTCAAATACGCGGCATTGAATACCAATGTCATCATCTATGGTGAAACCGGTAGCGGTAAAGAGCTGGTCGCCCAGTGCCTGCATGAGTTTAGCCCCCGCAGTGAATGTAACTTTGTACCGATTAACTGCGGTGCGATTCCGGAAACGCTGATTGAAACTGAACTCTTTGGCCATGAAGCCGGGGCGTTTACCGGTGCGTCTAAAAAGCGTACCGGTAAGTTTCAGCACGCCGATGGTGGAACCCTGCTGCTGGATGAGATTGAGAGTATGCCAGCCAGTTTGCAGGTGAAAATCCTGCGTAGCCTGCAAGAGGGGGTGATAGAACCCTTGGGTTCTAATAAACAGATTTCTGTTGATCTGCGTATCGTGGCGGCCTCAAAAGCAGACCTTTCGGTGGAGGAAAACTTTCGCCAGGATCTCTATTACCGACTGAATGTGTCCTGCCTTTACCTATCACCACTGCGGGAACGTACTGAAGATATTCCTCTGTTGTTTGAGTATTACGCCCGTCAGTCGGCAACTCAGCATGAACGGGAATTGCGCAGGGTCACCCGGCAGGATCTGATCAATCTACAACAGCACGCCTGGCCAGGAAATGTGCGGGAGCTGAAGAATATTGCGGTGCGTTATGCTCTGGATGGTTCGCTGCCGGTGGTAGATCTGCTTTATCCTGAAATGATAGAGCCTGTTGATGTCACTCAGGTTGATAGCTCCCTGTCTTTGGGTGCCCAGGTCGCCAACTTTGAGTACAAAGTGATCTGTGAAGCGCTACGTCAGCATCGGGGTAATATCAAAGCGGTGATGGAGATGCTTGATCTGCCACGCCGGACCCTGAACCAGAAAATGGTGAAGTACCAGATCGAACGCACTGATTTTGTTGATGAGTAGATAAGCAGGCTAAGTTGATGAGTAGGCAAAAAATGGCTCATTGCCTGTTTTAAGAGCAAAACCTGGGTATCAACAGGATATTCCGGTCCGATTTACATCATCCGCATAGCGGCTTTGTCGCTATTTAGTCTTTAGTAAGCAAGAAGTTGCTCATCGGTTTGGTGGCTAATAGGCTGTTTTTTGCTTACTAATCTTTCTTTGAATTTTTATAAGTAGTAAATTATTTATATTTATCAATTGGTTATGATTTAATTATCAGCTTGGCATCCACATTGCTTTATATAGGGTACGAACAATAAAAACCCGAGAGAAGGAATCTAAAATGCAAAGCAGTAAACGAACTCTGATAAAAGGTCTGGGTGTTGCCGTTGCACTGAGTGCTACTTTAGGCAGTGCAGCGTTGGTTCAGGCAGAGGAGAAGCGTTCCTATATTCTGGCCACTGCTTCTACCGGTGGAACATACTATCCAGTAGGTGTTGCTTTGGCGACGCTGACCAAGGTAAAGCTAGAGCCTAAATATAAAGTGTCACTGTCGGCGATCAATTCGGCAGGTTCCGGCGAAAACATAAAGCTCTTAGGCGAGAATGAAGCCCAGTTTGCTATTCTGCAGGGCTTATATGGGGCTTGGGCATGGAGTGGTGAAGGCTCTCTGAAGTCTTCCGGTCCTCAAACACATCTCCGTTCTGTCTCAATGTTGTGGCAAAACGTTGAGCAGTTTGCGGTGAAGTCTGATCTGGTCAAAAGCGGTACGATTGCTGATCTGGCTGAACTGAAAGGCAAGAAATTCTCTATCGGTAAGAAAAACTCAGGCACAGAAGGTTCCGGCCGTCAGATTCTTGGTGGCCTGGGAATGGAAGCTGATAGCTTAGATCTGGCTTATATGGGCTATGGACCGAGTGCTGATGCGCTACAAAATGGCACTATCAATGGTATGAACATCCCTTCAGGTGTACCAACCTCCGCAATCACCCGTGCTTATGCGGCACTGGGTAGCGATATGACGGTGCTGGACTTTACTGACGAGCAGATTAAAGAAGCTAACGGTGGCTATAAGCTGTGGACTCGTTATGTGATTCCGGCCAATACATATCCGGGTCAGACCAAAGACATCAACACAATGGCGCAGCCAAACTTCCTGGCAGTGAGAGATGATGTGTCGGAAGAAGATGTTTACCTGCTGACTAAAACTGTTTATGAAAACCTACCGTTCCTGAACGGCATCCATAAGGCAACCAAAGCGATGGCACTTGAAAAAGCGATTGCTGGCCTGCCACTTCCACTACACCCAGGTGCGGCTCGTTACTACAAAGAAGCCGGTCTGACTATCCCTGCACACCTCATCGCTAAGTAACTTTGCGACCTTGGCAGGCTCTGCTGAGCCTGCCTTTTTTCCTGTTTTATATGGAAGACCGTTATGAGTACTATCGATACCCAAACCGACCAGGAAACGGCTGAAAAACTCAAGAGTCTGGAGCTTGTACAGCGTCTTGATTCTTCCCCGACGGGTCGTTTTATCTATTGGGCTGGCGTTGTTTTTGCGCTGGTGCATATCTATTTTAATACCCTGAGTACTGTTTCAGAACTGTGGGTTTCTGCCATACACTTTGGTGGTTTTGCTCTGCTATGTGCCCTGATGGTACCGATGGTTCGTTGCAAGACTGATGCTGGGCGTCATCTGACGCTTCTACTGGATATTCTGTTAGGCAGTGCGGCGGTTTTCTGTGCTATCTATCTGATCGGCTTCGAAGATGCGCTTTATGAAAGGGGTGTAAAGTTTGCCCAGCTAGATTGGGTGTTCTCGATCTGTGCGATCTTTATCTCTTTGGAGATGGCGCGTAGAACCACCGGCTGGTTTATCCCCTGCATGATTCTGGTGGCCCTGACCTACGTTTTTTGGTGGGGGCAGTATGTTGATGGCATCTTTGGTTTCCCTGGATTGAGCCTCGAAACCTTGCTGTTTCGTAGCTACTTCTCCTCTGAAGGGATGTTTGGGCAGATCGCCCGAATCTCCTGGACCTATGTGTTTATGTTTATCTTGTTCGGTGCCTTTCTGGTGAAGTCTGGCGCGGGCGATTTTATTATTGAGCTGTCACGTTGTGCGGCGGGTCGTATGGTCGGTGGGCCTGGGTTTGTAGCAGTACTGGGGTCCGGATTGATGGGCTCTGTATCGGGGTCTTCTGTGGCTAATACCGTATCAACCGGTGTGATTACCATTCCATTGATGCAGAAAGCAGGCTTTCCTGCTCGCTTTGCTGCGGGAGTAGAAGCGGCTGCCTCTACCGGTGGACAGCTTATGCCGCCGGTGATGGGTGCCGGAGCCTTTATCATGGCGTCTTATACTCAGATTCCTTATGTTGATGTGATCGCGGTTGCAGCACTACCGGCGTTGCTTTACTTCCTGTCGGTTGGTTTTTTCGTCCGGGTGGAAGCGATGCGTAGTCAGGCGCATGCGGTCGAGCTGGAAACACGTCCTATAGGTGAAGTATTTCGCGACGGCTGGCACTACCTATTACCTCTTGTGGTCTTGGTGAGCTTGCTGATCTATGGCTTTACGCCCACCTATGCTGCGGGCATCGCAATTATTTCGGTGGTTGTGTCTTCCTGGTTATCTAAGCATCCAATGGGTATTAAGGATGTCTTTGATGCATTGGCGCAGGGCTCAAAAAATATGGCCACCACCGCGATGCTATTAGTCGCCGTTGGCCTGGTAGTCAACGTCGTGGCAATGACCGGCATTGGTAATACTTTCTCACTGATGGTTGCTGAGTGGGCGGGAGGCAGTCTGCTGATCACCATTATGCTGGTAGCGCTGGCATCCTTGATTTTAGGTATGGGATTACCGGTTACCGCTTCTTATATTGTGTTGGCGACACTGTCAGCGCCGGCGTTGTATAACCTGATTGCTGAGATGCAGCTGATCGATATGATGGTCAGTGGTACTTTGCCTGAAATTGCTCGCACTATCTTCCTGCTGGTGGATGTCGATAAGGCTGCTTTGCTGGCTGATCCGATGAGTAAGCTTGATGCTCAGCAATTGCTGGCATTGGTTCCCGGGGATTTTAAAGGTCAGTTACTGGAGCAGGCGATTGATCCGGCCCGGTTAGCCATGATTCTGTTGTCAGCACATATGATAATTTTCTGGCTGTCACAGGATTCGAATGTCACTCCGCCAGTGTGCCTAACCGCATTTGCAGCAGCGGCTATCGCCAAAACACCACCGATGGCAACAGGTTTTACCGCTTGGAAAATAGCTAAAGGACTGTATATCGTGCCGTTGCTGTTTGCCTATACCAACTTTATTGGTGGAACGACGATGGAGGTGCTCAGTGTATTCTTCTTCTCCGTTTTCGGTATCTATGCGTTGGTCGGCTTTATGGAAGGCTATTTGGAAAGTCCGCTTAATCTTGTGTTGCGAGTTATCTCGGGAATAACCGGAGTCGCAATGTTATGGCCACATGGCGAATGGTGGATCAGTACCCTCGCTTTACTAGGTTTCTTAGCGCTATTTATCTATAGCCGTTTTCGCCTCGAGGAACCTGAGGGGTCGGCGGTTACGACTGGGTAAGCACTGTTGGACTATTAAAAACCGGCCTTAATGGCCGGTTTTTTGCTTTTTAGGAAAATTATTATCTAATATCTCTTATTGAATCGCTGACAATTTGTTAGATTGTCTTTATACACTCAGCATTCAGTTTTGGATGTGACGCTTTGCCAGCTTGTTTTGAAGTGATAGTCAGTAAATACAGGCTGATCTGATATGTGGCTCCCGACAGAGGATTGTTTTGGTCGCCAGTTTTCTGCTGAGTTCCAGGGGAATGAGGCAGTACAAAATGCAAAGAAGAGTTTAGAAATAACCTCTTCAGGCTTACGGCAGGGATTATGTACAAACAAGAAAAAAATATGTTTCGTATTCCAACATTTATCGGTCTGGGTTCAGCGCTGATATTCTCTTCTATAGCGATCGCCAGTGATGAAAATAGCGGTGATTGTTATCAGCTTTTTTCTGCTGAAAATTACTCGTTAGCCAAACAGCAATGTCAGGAACTGGCTGAACTAGGCGATGCGAAAGCGGCTTTTCTTCTGGCAAATATCTACTATCAGGGGCTGGATACCAATCAGGAAGATCAGCGTGGCCTGTTCTGGGATCACATTGCGGCTGAGAAAGGGCATCCGGAATCAGCTTATCGTCTGGGACTGGCCTACCAGCTAGGTCAGGGGGTTAGTCAAAGTAACAGTAAAGCGCGTAACTGGTATCAGCAAGCGGCGTTAGCCCAACATTCAAAGGCGCAAAAACTGCTGGCAAACATGTTTGAATCGGGCGCTGCGGGAGAGAAAAATCCTTCACGTGCATATCAATGGTATATGAGAGCTGCCCAACAGGGGTTAGCTGATGCGCAGCTTAAAGTTGGCTCAATGTTACTAGATGGTAGAGGTGTTGAGGCAAACCGGGCCTCTGCGCAGCATTGGATACGAAAAGCAGCCACCGCTGGTAACGCAAACGCTCAGGCCGCTCTGGGGGTTATGCTGACAGAAATTGATCCGGCAGAAAGCCTTAGTTGGTATGAACGTTCGGCAGAGCAGGGTAATGGGGTCGCACTACAGAATCTGGCCTTGGTCTATTACGTAGGTCAGGGTGTTGAAGTTGATCATCCACGGGCTGTCGAACTCGCTCAACGAGCTGTTGATACAGGTAATAAAGAAGCGGTTTCTCTGTTGAGTCTGATGCGTCTTGAGACGGAGCAGCAAAAAGTTATTGAACTGCAAGCTGAGCAACAGAAACTATCACAGCAGATTATTGCATCTATACCTGAAAAAACAGCTGATGAACGGCCACTACCGTTAGCTCCGCTTTCTAATGACACTGTTCTGGCTGAACCATCAGCAGGTTATTCTGAACCTGAGCCTGAGGCCTTGTCGAAAAAAGAGCCCGAAGCAGTACCTCAAATTGAGCGTAAGTCTGAACCCGTATCTCAATCGGGTAATCCGTATCGTCTTAAGGATGGTTGGGTGATGCGTCAGTCACCACCTCGTTTTACTATTCAGCTGCTGTATGGAAAAGAAGAGCTCGGCGTACTTAACTATATCAAACAGCATAAATTGCCGGATTCGGTTCGATATTTCCGTACTCAAAGGGAAGCCGGACTTTTCTATGTGCTGGTATATGGAGACTATGGCACCATCGATGCAGCCCGCGAAGCTCTGGACGATATTCCGGAATTGGCCCAAAAGTCTCACTGGATCCGTAAGTATCGCCGCCTTCAGGAGCTGTATCTTGCACCTGATTCTTATGGAGTAGCCGGACAGTAGGCCTGGCTGTTGTCACTATTTGGAATAGATATGCCTCGAATATTTTATGCGCTTTTGACCCTGTCTTTACTTTGGTCAGCAGTTTCTCAGGCCCAGGATCAACAATGCCTTACGCTTTATCAGACTAAGCAGTTTAGCGCTGCTTTTAAACAGTGTATGCCGCTGGCTGAGCAAGGGGATGGGGAAGCAAGTTTTATTATATCCAGCCTCTACACTCAGGGTGGTATTAATCGTCCGGCAAACCTGGGAAAAGCGCTTACATGGTTAACCCGTTCTGCTGAACAGGGCTATGGTCCTGGTTGTTATAATCTGGCAGTACTTTATGAAAGAGGCGAAGTGGTTGAGCGTGACGACTCTACAGCCTTTAAGTGGTATCTGCGGGGCAGTGAACAGGGCGATGTGCCAAGCCAGCTGAAGACTGGTATCGCTTATCTCAAAGGGGTAGGGACTGAGCAAAGCCTGAATCAGGCTGGACGCTGGCTCGGGCATGCCGCCGCCGCAGGTGATCAGAGTGCGCAGACGACACTGGCTGCTCTGCTGTCATCCACAGAACCACAGAAAGCTGTTGAGCTATTCCATAAAGCTGCCGTTCAACACAACCCTTACGCGCATTATCAATTGGCCTTGATCTATAGTGAACCAAAATTGGAGCAGTCACAGGATCTTGATAAAGCCCTGATGCACGCCAGTGAAAGTATGCGTCTGGGACACGTACCTGCCAATGCCCTGGTAGAGAGCCTGAATCAGCAATCAGAGTTATCGAGATCAAAGAGATCTGATGCTTTATCTGAAACTGATAACAAGGCAGGCGTACAAACTGATCTGGCTTTGGTTGTGATGAAAAAGACTGAGGTTTCAAATGTCGTTGCTCTGGAAACTGCTGAATCAGAAGTGCCTGAAGTACCGGACGTAACATTGAAACCGCAGCAAACTAAAAGCGACACGGTTATCGGTAACGATTCAATGGGGTCTATAGGTAACGGTTTACGTGATTTCAAATGGCTGAAGTCACAGTCTTCAGGACGTTACGTTCTTCAATTGATTCAGTTGGCAAAAGTCAGTTCAGTCAAAAAGTTTCTGAAAGATAATAAACTTGAAGGCCGGGCAAACTATTTCAGAGTGCTGACCAACGCCGGCAGGGTGTATGTAGTGCTGTATGCTGATTCAGCAAGCACACCTGCTGAAGCAAGAAAGCTGGCAAAAAATCAGTTACCAGCCTCGATCTCTGATCAGGTTTGGTTTCGGTCATACGGGGCGATACAGAATGCTTATCAACCAGCAGACTGACCCCCCTGCAAGCTTATTAAAGGATTAATAATGTTTAACCGGTTAAGAGTAATTCTTACCTCCGTTTTGCTTCTTAGTTCGACGTCTGTAATTGCAACGGATCTGGAGCGTTGCCAGACTCTTTTCCTTAAGGGCGAGATCGGACCTGCGTATCAGGCTTGTCTCCCACTGGCGCAAGTGGGTGATGTACAGGCAGCTTTTAATATCGCTCGTTTGCAGGCAATTGGTCTTGAAGGAACTCCTGATTGGAGAAAAGTCGTTAAATGGCTGACAGTTTCAGCGGCCGGTAAACATCATGAGGCCGCTTATAATCTGGCCATCGCTTATCAACTGGGTAAAGGTGTAACTGCAGATCAGCAACAAGCACTTAAATATTATCAACAATCGGCAGAGCTGGGGAATTCCAAAGCGATGCGCAACCTGGCGCTTCTTTATGAAAAGGGAGAGGGGATAGAAAAAGATCTTGATCAAGCTTTTAGTTTATATCAGCGTTCGGCAGAGCAGGGGCTGACCGATAGTCAGTTAAAAACCGGTTTGATGTTATTACAGGGTGAGGGTGTCGAGAAAGATCCACAAGCCGCAAGATACTGGATCGAATTGGCGGCAGAGTCCGGTGATGACAAAGCCCAGCTAGCGCTGGGAGTGTTGCTCATTGATTTCGACCCCTATAGGGCTATCCATTGGTACAATCAGGCGGTATCCCAGGGTAATCCGTATGCGGCTCATAATTTGGCGCTAGTCTATTTTGAGGGCACTGGGGTTCCGGTGGATATGATGCATGCATTAGCCTACGCCGAGACCAGTAATGAGTTAGGTAATGGTCTCAGTGCCGCGCTATATCAAAAAATTCTAGCTCGGTTACAGCAAACAATAGTGAGTGATCCGCAATCTATATCTAAGCCGCTGGCAATTGTGGAGTCGGATAGACCTCGTTTCGAGGAAAAAAACCTGGAATGGTTAAAGGCTCAACCGGCCCGTCATTATGTGGTTCAGCTAGCAAGATTGAATAGCCATAACAGTGCTGAGAGTTTTCTTCAGGAACAGGGGCTGTTAAATACCGCCCATGCGGTAGTACTTGATAGCCATGATTATGTAGTTTTGCTTAAACAAGGCTTCAGCGATAGAGCTACAGCGCAGAATGCGCTAAAGGTAATACTGCCGAAATCTTTAACGAAAGATGCCTGGATAAGAAGCTATCGCTCACTCTATACGCACTAAACCTTTTTAAGAATGCACTGTAATCTGGCTAACCGCTTATGAAGATCCTCCTGCTTTCTGCTTATGATGCTGCCAGTCATGCCTATTGGCACAAGGGGCTAACCGAAAATCTAAGTCAGCATCAGTGGACCGTTTTGAGTTTGCCTCCTCGGTATTTTTCCTGGCGAATACGGGGTAACAGCCTGAGTTGGGCCTTCAATGAAAGAGAGGTGCTTGAACAGGATTACGACCTGGTGGTCGCGACCTCAATGACGGATCTATCTGCCCTGCGTGGGTTTGTGCCTCATCTTGCCGGTATTCCTACGCTTGTTTATTTTCACGAGAATCAGTTTGCTTATCCTGAATCCGGAAAGGAGTATGGCAATGTCGAGCCCAAGATTCTCAACATCTATACGGCTCTGGCGGCGGATCATATCTGTTTTAATACTGCGTATAACCGAAATTCCTTTCTGGCCGGTTGTAATGAATTGTTAAAAAAACTACCTGATCAGGTTCCAGCGGGACTTACAGAACAGTTAGAAAATAATTCATCCGTGCTTCAAGTCCCCTTGCCGCAATCTGCGTATCTGTCTCATGACCCGCAACCCGGGCCAATACGGCTTATCTGGAACCATCGTTGGGAGTTTGATAAAGGGCCTGAAGAGCTACTAAATGCTGTACAGGGACTCTGTGATGCAGGTGTGGATTTCAGGATGGATCTGGTCGGGCAGCAGTTCCGTAAAGTACCTGAGCAGTTTCAGACATTGAAAGAACTGTTGGGAATTCGGGTGGGGTATTGGGGGTTTGTTGAATCTATTGATGAATACCGTAGATTGCTGCAACAGGCTGATATTGTTCTTTCCACTGCCTTACATGATTTTCAGGGAATTGCTGTGTTGGAAGGGGTGGCTGCGGGAGCAGTACCGCTGGTCCCAAACAGACTGGCCTATCCAGAACTGTTTCCGCCTAACTGCTGTTATGCCAGCGGCAAAGGGGAGACCGAAAGCTTGGTCGATGCGGTAATGAGTTATGCACAGGCAAAGCAGGCGGGAACCTGCCAAGCTGCACCTGATATTTCGGCCTTAAGTTGGAGTTCAATGGCGGAGCGTTATGATGTGCTGTTTCGCACAGTTGCTAAGCAGGCCGATGTCATTGTAAATACTCAACTTTAACCTGGTATTACTAACTACGATGAGGGCTCTGATTAGCCTGTTTTTTTAAGAGTGTGCTCTAAAGTGTAAGACTGCAGATCTATTCTTAACCGGGCCCTATAGGCTTTATCTATGTTTTTGTTAAGTCCCTCTTCCAGGCTGAATCGTCGAGTGGAAGTGGGTAACCCTTCGTCAGATATTGAATATGCGGTACCGAACTCTTCAGCAGTCAGGAGATGAGTATTGCCATCAATCCAAAGTGTTACACTCTCAATGGGGTGATAAAGTCCTTCGAGTGATATTTTTAGCCCCGTAGTATCTTCTTCAGCTAATACCTTTATATCGCATACAAAGTAGCTGAAGCAGCTGCCGGATTGATGTGTGTGACTAGCAGCTGTATTGGTTGAATTAACAGTGTTACAACCGGTCAATAAAGCCAGAAATAAAAGGAGGGTATAGCGCATACAGTTACTCTTCCTTGAGTTAAAAACGGATAAAATATGGCGTTAATTATATAGCCAGTTTTGCTCGTTACAATGATTTTTAAACGTCTGTTTAATTTGTTGCTAGCAGCGTTTGATTAACTATTAATATAATTAAGCGGCACCGCCGTACTATCAACAATTTTACGCATTATAAAAGCCGATTTCACGCCCGTTACGCCGCGAATTCGGGTAATCTTGCCCAGTAGGATATCGTGGTAACGATCCATATCCGGTACGGCGACTTTTAGTTGATAATCCGCGTCATGACCGGTGATCAGATAACACTCCATTACCTCTGGAAAACTGCTGATAGCGGCTTCAAATTCTTCAAAGCGTTCGGGGATATGTTTATCCATGCTGATGTGGAGTATGGCTATCAGATTGAGATCTACCGCCCGCTCATCAATTCTTACGACTCTGTCTTTGATAACCCCTGCTTCTTCAAGTGCTTTTACCCGCCGGGAACAGGGGGCCGCTGTGAGTCCTACTTTCTCAGCAAGGTCCTGGTTTGAGAGCCCGCCATCTTGTTGTAATTCGCGCAATATTCTTAAGTCAAAACTGTCGATAGGATGATTTGATTTCATTGTTTTTTAACTCTGCGCAATTATATCTATAGGTTTATTGTATTTTAGTTATTAATATTGCGCAATTTAGATAAAATTCATTTATTTAGATCGGTTATTGCGCATCAATCGCTTTAAACTTTGCTCTATTGATTGCTGCAGCGATAAATATTTGCCGAGAACCACGTAAACATGCCGTTACCAGCGGATGTGGGTGAAAACACTAAAAGTGTCTAACCAGGTTTAAGCGCCAGTCTACCGGGCTGACTGATGTGTACCACAAGTATGCGATATACAGATTTGGTCCCGTGCCACCCGCACGGGATTTCAATTTTATATTGGTTAATAAATTTACTGCCGAAGGCAGATATCCAGTAGGACAACGCTATGTTTGACCATCGTAAATACAGTGCATTTGAACCGATTCGTTTGACCGACCGTACCTGGCCAGACAAAGCCCTGACGCAAGCGCCCGACTGGTGCAGTGTAGACCTGCGGGATGGTAATCAGGCACTGGTTAATCCGATGAGCGTTGAACAGAAGACTCGCCTGTTTGATCTGTTAGTTAAGCTGGGTTTTAAAGAGATTGAGGTGGGTTTTCCTTCAGCCTCTAAACCCGATTTTGATTTTGTACGTAAGCTGGTAGATGAAAAAAGAATTCCAGATGACGTCACTATTCAGGTGCTGACCCAGGCCCGTGAAGATCTGATTAAGCGTACCTATGAAGCGATGGCTGGCGTAAAGAAGGCAACGATTCATGTTTATAACTCGACCTCTACTGTGCAACGGGAACAGGTATTTGGTCAGTCCTGCGAGGGCATTAAAGCGATAGCGGTTCAGGGGGCTAAATGGGTACAGCAATATGCTGTACATCACCCTGATACTCAGTGGTCCTTTCAGTATTCACCGGAAAGCTTTAGCGGTACCGAGATGGATTACGCTATTGAAGTTTGTGATGCGGTGATCGATCAATGGCAACCCGAAGCTGGTCGCGACATCATCATTAATCTGCCCGCAACGGTGGAGATGTCTTCTCCGCACCTGTTTGCCGATCAGGTAGAGTATTTCTGTCGTAATCTGAAGAATCGACAGTATGTGCGAGTGAGTCTGCACACCCATAACGATCGTGGCTGTGCGGTAGCTGCCGCGGAGTTGGGTATACTGGCTGGCGCTGACCGGGTTGAGGGCACACTGATGGGTAATGGTGAGCGTACCGGTAATATGGATGTGATCACTATGGGCATGAATCTGTATTCCCAGGGAATTGATCCGAAGCTGGATTTCTCTGACATCATTGAAATTAATGAGGTGGTGGAAAGCTGCACCGGAATCCCGGTTGGGGTCCGTCATCCCTGGGCTGGCGAGTTGGTGTATACCGCTTTCTCCGGAAGCCATCAGGACGCGATTCGTAAGTCAGTGAACTATCATACAGAACATAAGAAAGCCCATTGGGATGTGGCTTATCTGCCAATTGACCCACGGGATATCGGCCGAGAATATGAAGCAGTGGTACGGATTAACTCCCAGAGCGGTAAAGGGGGTGTGGCACTGGTATTGGAGCGGGACTACGATATAAGCCTGCCTAAGTGGATGCATTTTCCGTTGAGTCGTGTTGTTCAGGGAGCTGCTGAGCAGAGTGGTATTGAAGTTTCACCGGTAAATATAAAACGTTTGTTTGATGAGTGCTTTGTGTCTGTTGTGCCCCAGTGGCAACTGCATGATTACGATCTGCATGCAGAGGGTCAGCATGTGAGTGCCGGTTTTAAGATCGGCGAGCAGCATATCACCGGTGAAGGCGCAGGTGCATTGGAAGCGCTTTGTGCGGCTTTGACAACTGGTTATCAGTGTCAGATTGAAGTCATTCAGTTTGATCAGCATGCGATAAGTGGGGGAACTGATGCTAATGCTCAGGCCTGTATCGCGGTGCAGATTAATGGCGATGAATATTGCGCTGTTGCGGTGGCCGAAGATACTTCAGCTGCCGCCCTACAGGCGATGTTAACCGCATTTAGTCGCTGTGGCATCGAAGCCGTTCAGGCTGCTTGATAAAGGTTCTGATAAAAAAGCCCGGTACTTAGTTGCCGGGCTTTTGTTGTTGTCTAGAGTGTTGGGGGTTTAGTCTGCGTTATCGGTGAAAGTAACAGGCGGCATTTCGCGACGATCTATCTCTAAGTGGAAGATATCAGGACGATTGTAATGACCTGCCACATCGAGCGCTTTGCGTGATTCCCGCGCAGCTTCGATATCAATGCTGGCAAATAACACGCCCTTTTCATTGTGAAGTGGTCCGGCGACGACGCCACCAAAAGGTTTCACTACAACCGCGTCACCAGGGTTAATCCATTCGTCGGGTTGAAATAAACGGTCTCGCTCGGGAAAAGTATCGGGAATATCACTACCTTGCATCGCCGTAGCGGTACTTAATACCCAGCAGCCGCCTTCACGGGCAATATGGTTCATTGAGGCTATCCAGGTGTCGCCGCTATCCCAGGTTGGCGCAACATAGATATCGATATCCTGGGCGAACAGACCGTACCGTGCCAGCGGCATGTAGTTTTCCCAGCATATTAAACAACCGATTCGACCCACTGGCGTATCTACGACGTGCAGGCCGCTGCCGTCGCCAAACCCCCAGACCATCCGTTCAGGATTGGTGGGCATTATTTTTCGATGCCGATTCAGTATAGTGCCATCCGTATCTATGACGACCACTGTATTAAATAGCGTCGACCCGCTGAAAGTGGAATCGATCTCGTTCATGCCCATCACTACGACCTGATTATATTTGGCGGCCGCTTCGCAGATGGGGTCCAGGTCGCCGTTAGAGATGTCGACTGCGTTATTGCGTAACAAGGTATGAAGCTGGTTACCCAGAGGCATATCTCCGCCGGGCTTAAGTCGCCATATCCAGGTGGGATAACCGGGTAGAAATGCTTCGGGAAATACGAGCAGTTGAGTGTCTTGTGCTGCGACCTCTTCAATTGTATTAACGGCTTGCGCAATTGACGCTTTGAGATCTAAGAGAACGGGTGGTTTTTGTGAAATTGCTACGTTGATATCCATGAGGTTTTCTCCACTTCAGGCGCAATAGTGTTTGCGCCATCGGGGTTGTTATTTGATTGTTCTGGTTGCTCTGGGTTTTTACTCGGGGATTAGATCGCCGGAGCCTCCTGCTTCAGTGGGGAGGTCTCTCATTTTTGGTAAACCATCCGCCATTGGCTGTACGGATTCCTGATAATGCACATGTAAGGCGGGTGTGAAGTTCAGTTCAGGAATAATCGCGGCAGGTACATCGATGACGCCCATCTCTGGATGCTCAGTAAACAGATGCCCACCGCAGGTGCGGCACCATTTACGAATACTGCCGGGTGTTTTTTTATAACTGCCAATCTGATCTTCGCCCTGTGTTACTTTCAGGGTTTCGGGGTTCCATAAAGTGAACGCACTGACAGGGCCTGCAGACCAATGGCGACAGGAATCACAATGACAATAGGCCATAAGAACCGGTTGAGTTGTGACGCTGAAGTTAACTGCTCCGCAGAAGCAACTTCCCCGGTATTGTTGTTCAATATTCATAATGAATCCTCTGTGCTTTAAGGAGGTGTGTGCCTTAAGTACAGCAGAGGGTCTATAGTTTGTTTAGTACAGAAATCGTACCTTAAGCTACGATTTCTGTAGTAGCGTATGAGTGATGACAGGATTCTTATATGAAAGGTTATGGACAGTTTTGCCCTATAGCTAAGGCTTGTGAGGCGTTGGGGGAGCGTTGGACGCTACTGCTGATACGTGAGTTGTTGTGTGGTAGTCGTCGTTATAATGATTTTAAACGGGGCTTGCCGTTAATATCGCCAACCATGTTGTCTCAGCGACTTAACGTACTACAAGACAGAGGCTTGGTTGAACCCAAGCGATCTGAGGATAATAAAAGCAGAGAATATCATCTTACTCAGGCAGGCCTTGAGTTGGAACCGATTGTCATGGGGCTGGGTGAGTGGGGTGCCCGCTGGATACGTAGTCAGATGTCCGATGACGATCTGAGTGTAGAGTTGTTGATGTGGGATATGCGACGCACGATTAACTGCTCGGCTCTACCGAGAGCCCGCACAGTCTTGCATTTTGAATTTAAAGATCTGGATAGAACCTATAAGCACTGGTGGATGCTGGCTGAAAACAGCGAAATCGACCTTTGTGTGGATGATCCGGGATTTGATCCCGATGTGTATTTTTTCAGCGATCTGAGAACCATGACCGAGCTTTGGCTTGGCGATGTCTCCCTTGCAGGCGCCGAAAAGTCAGGAAAACTGGTTATAAAGGGGAGTTCTCAACTTATGAGAAATATTCCCGAATGGCTCATGTTTAGCGGCTTTGCGAATATCGAGAGAGGGGTCGCATAAAAAAGCCGCTTAGATGAAGCGGCTTTTTTTAGCAGGAGTTTATGCGTTCGTTAGAGGAACAGCATTAATCATACTACTTTGGCGATTTAGGGCCTCGGCCAACCCGCTTTTTAGGCGATTTTTTCTTTGAAGAGGCTTTCTTAGCAGCGGCTTTCTTTATCGCTTTCTTGTTCTTTACTGTTGGCTTCTTCGCCTTAGGCTTGCCACTTTTCTTACCCGGTTCAGGATTTTTCGGAGCCAGACCAGGAAAAGTAAGTTGGGGAATCTTCTCGCCGATAAAACGTTCGATCTTACCCAGCGTTGGCCAGTCCAGAGGTTCTACGATCGACCATACGATACCTTTCGCGCCATCACGGCCTGAACGCCCTGACCGGTGCACGTAGCTATCAGCTTTCATCGGCAGATAGAGGTTTATCACGTGGGTAAGATCAGGCAGATCCAAGCCTCGACCAACAACGTCGGTGGCTACAATCAGCTTAATTCGTCCACGGCGCATCTCTTTGATCCGTTGATTACGTTCACTCTGACGCATATCACCGTGCAGGCCATAACATTGCATGCCGCCGCTACGAACAATCTCAACCCATTGCTCGACCTGTTTGCGACTATTTACAAAGATGATGCCCTGTTTTAGTTCCGGCTGGTGTATCAGTGCTTTAACCAGAAACTCTTTATGCTTCTCGTTGTCAGCCCGGTATACGAACTGCTCAATATTGGATGGAATGTGACGAGGTTGCTCTACAGCCACAATCTGTGAATCTTCATTTAATAGATCAGTAGCGAACTGCTGGATCTTTTCCCCTTCGAGGGTAGCGGAAAACATAAGCGTCTGGCGTTCCAGAGGTAATACATCAGCGATCTGCTTTATATCGTGTATAAAACCAAGATCCAGCATCCGATCCGCTTCATCGATGATCAACATATTCACGGTTGATAGATCGAGCCACTCCTGAGCATTCAACTCCAGCAGTCGTCCCGGTGTGGCAACCATAATATCGATCGGTTCAGCCAGCATCCCTTTCTGCATCCCAAAGGGAACACCGCCGACAATAAGGCAGCTCTTGATACGGTTGTTTTGGGTCTGTAGTTCAATGACCTGATAGATCTGTTTCGCCAGTTCTCGGGTTGGCGCGAGTATCAGAATCTGGGGTGCACTGCTGCGATCGTTATCCGCATCGAATATTTTCTGCAGGGCAGGCAAAACAAACGCCAGAGTCTTACCGGTTCCGGTAGGTGCTGAGGCTAGAAGGTCAACGCCTTCCAGTGCGATAGGAATTGCCTGTTCCTGGATTGGACGGGGGCTGAGAAAGTTGTTATCAGCTAATGGGCCCAGTATTTCCAGATCCAGATTTAGGTCGATAAAGAACATCGAAGGGTACTCACAGATTTAAAGGCGCAAGCATACCTTATTTTTGCCTTGTCGGATATTTAGGAAGGTGGTCGATTAGCCTGTTTCGACGCACTATTTCAATAATATTTTGCCATATCGGCTAGTGATGACGATTGCGCCTTGAGGTAGGCCTTCACAACGCCTATCATGCCGCCAAGATCTGTCACTATCTGCGATGAGCTGATAATAGTTCGAAATGTCGACTATAGTGACTGAAGTTGTTATTTCTGCCTGTTTGAGAGCTGTCTTTGTGTCTGAATTTATTCCCGGCCAACGCTGGATCAGTAATACCGAATCAAATCTGGGGCTAGGGTTAGTCACTAGCATTTCCAACCGTCGTGTTGAAATTTTGTTTCCTGCTGTAGAAGAGGAACGCACATACGCCGACGATAATGCCCCGCTAAGCCGTGTTATCTATCCGGTAGGCGAACATGTACGTAACGCAGATGGACTGAAATTGACCATCACCGCGTTTCAGGAATTGAATGGTATAATTGTCTATCAAGCTGAAGATGAAACCGGCGAAATACTGGTGCTTGAAGAGAAGGATCTGGACAGCTCGGTGCATTTCAGCAAACCCCATGACCGTTTGTTTGCCGGGCAGGTTGATAAGATCAGCCGCTTTCAGTTAAGAGTTGAAACACTCAAACATCAATTTTCCCATCTGCAAGCTGAGAGTTATGGCCTGCTGGGCCCCCGTGTACAGCTACTGCCGCACCAGCTCTATATCGCTCACCAGGTTGCGCGCCGGTATGCGCCCAGGGTTCTGTTAGCGGATGAAGTAGGTTTGGGTAAGACCATTGAAGCGGGTCTTGTACTGCATCAGCAGTTAGTTAGTGGCAAAGTTTCAAGGGCGCTAATTGTAGTGCCAGACAGTTTGATTCATCAGTGGCTGATCGAAATGTTACGCCGCTTCAATCTACGCTTTACGATTCTTGATGAGCTGCGTTGTGAAGCACTTGAGCTGTCGGATGAAGGGATCAACCCTTTCGAGACTGCTCAGCTGGTGCTCTGTAATCTCTCTTTTCTTAAATCCAGCCCAGATCGTTTGGTTCAGGCATTGGATGCTGGCTGGGATATGCTGGTGGTGGATGAAGCCCACCATCTGGTCTGGTCTGAAGAGGAGTCCAGCCCTGAATATATCTGTATCGAGGCTTTGGCCCGAGAAGTAAAAGGTCTGTTGTTGCTGACCGCTACGCCGGAGCAGCTGGGCGTGAACAGCCATTTTGCCCGGCTACGTTTGTTAGACCCTGATCGTTATTACAGTTTGGCGCAGTTCCGTGAAGAGGAAACTGGTTACCAGCCGGTGAGTAAGCTAGTGGAACAACTACTGGCAGAAGATGCGCGGGAACAGTTGAAAGATGCCCCTGAAGTGTTTGCTCAATTAGGCAGTTATCTCGGTGAGGACGTAGCCCGTGAACTTCAGCAAGAGCTTGAAAATGACTCCCTTGACCAGGCGATCGCCGATTCGGTCGATAGTTTGCTGGATCATCATGGTACCGGTCGGGTGTTGTTCCGTAACACTCGTGACGGTGTAAGCGGTTTCCCGAAACGGATTCTGCACAGTTATCCACTGCCGGGCCCTGATTTCTTTCTGGAAAGTGAACAGCAGCTGCTGGAACAAGCAGATCTTGAAGAGCGTCTGCACCCGGAACTAATTCTGGCTGACCGCTGGCTGGAAGCAGACCCCAGGGTCGAGTGGCTGGTGGACTGGCTTAAAGATAATCGTGACTTAAAAGCACTGGTTATCTGCGCCAATGCAAAAACTGCAAAATCATTAGAAGAACATCTGCGACTTTATGAAGGTGTACGCTCAGCGGTATTCCACGAGGGGATGACCCTGGTGAATCGCGACCGTGCCGCCGCTTATTTTGCTGATGAAGATGAGAGTGCTCAGGTTCTGATCTGTTCTGAGATCGGTAGTGAGGGACGTAACTTCCAGTTTGCCAGTGATCTGGTGCTGTTTGACCTGCCTCTTAACCCAGATCTTCTGGAGCAGCGGATCGGGCGTTTAGATCGTATCGGTCAGCGCAATGATGTACAGATCCATGTGCCTCATTATGAGTTCAGCGCCCAGGCGGTTCTGCTGGACTGGTTCCACCGTGGCCTTAACTGCTTTGAACGAGCCTGCCCAGTGGGTCAGGTACTGTTTGACCAGTTCCTGGAAGAACTTATCCCGGCACTGTTTGAAGAGTTTGATGAAATTCATCTTGAACAGCTGATTAGTGCTACCCGTAAGGAAGCCGATCGATTATTAGAAGATTTGCAGCAGGGACGTGACCGGTTACTGGAACTGAACTCCTGTAATCCCGCTAAGGCTGAACTGATCGCTGAAAGCATGGAAGTGACAGGTAACAGTATTGAACTGAGTCGTTACATGGAGAAAATGTTCGATCAGTTTGGTGTGGAGCAACAGGTTCACGGCAGCAACAGTATCATCCTTAGTCCGGGGGACCATATGCATTATGACAGTCTTCCAGGGCTGCCAGCTGAAGGGATGACGGCGACTTATAGCCGGACACTGGCGCTGGGTCGCGAAGATATGCAGTTCCTCACCTGGGAGCACCCTTTGGTGATGGGTACTATGGATATCGTTACCGACGGAGACTTTGGTAATACCGCTGTCTGCTCGATTAAACTGCCGCCGCTGAAGCCTGGCACATTGCTGTTGGAGTCAATCTATACGCTGCATTGTGCTGCACCGAAACAGATACAGATACAACGCTATCTGCCCCAGACGCTGAGTCGGATAGTGGTGGATACTAACGGATCGGATCTCAGTGCTATTCTGACAGAAACTCATATTAATAATCTGGCAGAGAGAGTCGGGCGACGTCAGGCGGTTGAGGTTGTTAAACATACCCGTGCCGATATCAGTAAGATGGTGGATCGGGTTGAAGCGATAGCCGAGACTCAATTACCTGAGATGCTGACTGCAGCACGACAGAATGTGCAGAACGTTCTGGGTGCAGAACAGGATCGACTTAAAGCACTGGCTCAGGTGAATCCGAATATTCGTCAGGAAGAGATCGACTATCTGGCGCAGACCCGTAGTGATCTGGAGCAGTATCTTGAGAGTGCCACCATGAAGCTTGATGCGGTCAGAGTCATTATCGCAACCTGATTCTGCTATCATTGGTAGTCTTATTTAGATGAAATTAGTAAACAGCTAGTCAAAACCGGAGCAGATTTTGTCCAACGCGGAAAACTTTAACGACCTGGGGCTGGACCCCCGGCTCAGCACTATTCTGGATCATCAGGGAATTACTGAGCCGACCGAGATTCAGGCGCTGGCGATACCGACCGCGATGGCCAAACATGACCTGATTGCGTCGTCTAAAACGGGTTCCGGTAAGACATTGGCGTATCTGTTGCCGACGATGCAGCGTCTGATGCGCCAGAAGGCCCTGACTAAACGGGACCCCCGTGTATTGATTCTGGCACCCACCCGCGAGTTGGCAAAGCAGGTTTACGCCCAGCTTCGTAGCTTAGTCAGTGGAACTCAGTATAAAGCGGCATTGGTTCTGGGTGGTGAGAACTTTAATGATCAGGCTAAAGAGCTGGCTAAAGACCCCCATGTCGTCGTTGCAACGCCAGGTCGCTTGGTCAATCACCTAGATGAACGCTCACTCTTTCTTGAGGGGCTTGAGCTACTGATTTTAGATGAAGCAGATCGAATGCTGGATCTGGGTTTTGCCGCAGAATTAACGCGTATAAACCAGACCGCCAGCCACCGACTTCGTCAGACGCTGATGTTTTCCGCCACACTGGAGCACGCAGCGGTTAATAGCATGGCTGTTAAACTGTTGAAAGCGCCTAAGCGTATCGCCATCGGTGCCGCGAATGCAGAGCATGCAGATATCGAAAAACGTTTCTATCTGGCCGATCATCTGGATCATAAGCAGGCACTTCTGGAGAAAATCCTCGAGACCGAAACTTATCAACAGGTGATTATCTTTACCGCGACCCGTGCGGATACCGATAGGTTGTCGCAACTGTTATCAGGCCAGGGGATGAAAACGGCGGCCCTGAGCGGAGAGATGAGCCAGGCTGACAGAAATAAAATCATGGATAGCTTTAGTCGTGGCCAGCAGCAGGTACTTATTACTACTGATGTGGCTTCCCGTGGATTGGATCTTCTGCAGGTATCACTGGTGGTTAACTTTGATATGCCTAAACAGGCTGAAGAGTATGTTCACCGAATCGGCCGTACTGGTCGGGCTGGTGCTAAAGGTGTTGCTGTTTCATTGGTCGGACCGAAAGACTGGGAGGCTTTCAAACGAGTTGAGAGCTTCCTGCAACAGCCGATTATTTTTAGTGAACTTCAAGGTTTGAAAGCGAAGTTCAAAGGGCTCAAACCTGCCCCTGTGAAAGCGGCTGATAAAGTCTCTCATAATTCTGCAAAAGTTCGCCCTAAACGGGTTGTTAAAGCGCCTCAGGATCGTAAAAATCGCCGGAAGGCGAATCGGGAGATCGTATCAGATGATGGTATGGCACCGTTGAAAAAGAAGAAAATCGACTGATTTTAAGTCTTAAGAGAAAACCAGCCAATTGGCTGGTTTTTTTTATACCTCCCAAACTGATTACTGATCGTTTTGTAATACATGAGTACCCCTGTTTAAAATAGGGTTAAAACATATAATGGGGGTTTATATAATGAAAAAATTTAGTGGTATTTTGTTTGCAGCCTGTGCGTTTACGTTCTCTTCGCCAATGGTTATGGCTGATGGCGCGGCTGCTTTTCAAACTTGTGTTGAGTGTCATGGTGCTAACGCAGAAAAAGTCGCTATGGGTAAGTCTCAAGTGATTAAGGGGTGGCCGGCCACACAAATTGTAGATGCGCTGAATGGTTATAAAGCCGGTACTTATGGTGGGCCTCTAAAAGCGTTAATGAAGGTGCAGGTGGATAAACTAGATGATGCCTCCGTTCAGGCCGTAGCAGATTACATATCAGGTCTGTAAATTTGAGATGAGCAATAACGGGCGTAGGCCTGTTATTGCTAAAAAAATCTTAGCGGTGCGGCCCAAAAGTGACGTATTACATCTATTATTAATATATCGATTAGAGAAGGTGTTACAGTAATAGTTACCTGAGCTAACTGCTTTATAAAGTTGGGTCTGGAACGTTATGAAAGGCTGGAGATAAGGATGTTACGAATACCCATCTGGATTGGGACCTTTATATTTTATCTTGGGTGCTGTCTCTTAACGTTGACGGCATCTGCGGCTAATGATTCAGTGATTACTGAACCTTCCTGGCGAGCAGCGAATCTTTCTTCTGAAGAGATTGCCTGGCTAGAGAAACACCCTCGTTTAAAACTAGGTATTGATCGTAAGTTTTCCCCTTATGAGTGGATTGATGAGAGTGGCCTATACACCGGTATCGCTTCTGATTTCTTTCGTATACTTGAGCAGCGTCTGGAAGTTGAATTTATCCCTGTCACGGATAAGTCCTCATGGGGAGAGGTTTTGAAGGCTGCGAAGGCGGGCGAGTTTGATCTAATGTCCTGTTTGGTTCAAACCGCAGAACGGCATGAGTATCTTGATTTCAGTAACCCTTACATTTCCAGTGCTGCCGTTATCATTAGTGAGCAAGTTGGTGGTTATGTAGGTTCACTGGATAAGCTCAATGGCAAGCGAGTTGCTATCCATAAAGGTCATTTTACTAATGATCTACTACGTCGAGATTATCCTGAAATCACCATCGTAAATACCGCAACGATTCAACAAGCGCTACAAATGGTCGCTGAGGGAAAAGCTACGGCATTTGTAGGAGATGCAACTGCCGCCAACTTTGTGATGAAGCAGGAGGGGATTCTTAATCTGAGTTTCTCTGGCCATACTGATTATAAGAGCGAGTTTCGTATCGGCGTCTCGCATAAAAACCCTGAACTTTTAAGCATAATTCAGAAAGCCCTCGCCAGTATTACTGAGGCTGAACATAATGCCGTGTTTGATAACTGGATCGGTCTGGAAATCCCTCAGGGTATATCGCTGGAAAAAATATTTAAATTTGGGGCGGCTATATCGCTACTGTTTATTTTCTTTCTATATTGGATCTACCGGCTACGACGTTCTGAAAAGGCCTATAAGAAGAGTGAGCAGCGATTCAAAGACCTGGTAGATACAACCGAAGGCATCGTCTGGGAAGCGGATGTTGAAACCTTTACCTTTACCTATATCAGCGAAAATGCAGAACGCCTTCTCGGTTATCCTGCCAAGAAATGGCTTGAGAAAGGTTTTTGGGAAGCGCATATCCATCCGGATGATAGCGAGCAGGCAGTTAGTTATTGTCAGGATGAAACGAACTGTTTGAAAGACCATGAGTTTGAGTACCGTTTTATTACTCAGGCAGGTGCTACTGTTTGGTTGAGGGATATAGTTAGTGTGGTAGCGGAGGCTGGAAAACCACGTTGGCTGAGAGGCTTAATGATTGATATAACCGACCAGAAGTTAACGGAATTATTGGTGCAGGAGAGTGAATCTCGATTTCGTGAACTGATTGAAAGTCTGCCGGCAATCGCTGTGCAGGGTTACGATGAGGCTCGACGGGTAATTTATTGGAACGATGCCAGCGAAGCGCTTTATGGTTTTAGTAGTGAAGAGGCCCAGGGGCAGCGCCTTGAAGATCTTATTATCCCTAAGGAGATGCGTCAGGCGGTAATTGAGGCGCATGGGTTATGGGTAAAAGAGGGGGAGTTGATTCCACCGGCAGAACTAGAATTGCAGCGTAAGGATGGTAGCCATGTCCCTGTATTTAGTAGCCATGTAATGTTGCAGTCGGAAAGTAACTCAAAAGAGATGTATTGCATCGATGTAAGCTTGGTAGAGCAGAAACAAGCCCATGCAGAGCTCTCGCGAATTGCCCATTATGATTCTTTAACCGATCTGCCAAACCGAAGAACCTTTGCTGATCGTTTAAGACAGATGATGAAGCGAGCAGACCGTGAAGGGCGTCAGGTTGCGGTTATGATGTTGGATTTGGACCGTTTTAAGGAGGTCAATGACACTCTGGGACACGACCACGGAGATCTTTTACTTCAAGAAGCGGCATTGCGATTGAAGTCATCTGTTCGTTCTACTGATACTGTGGCAAGACTGGGTGGTGATGAGTTTTTAGTAATCCTGGATGAGGTCGGTAATCTGGCGGTAGTTGAGCGAGTTGCCCAGAAAATACTGCAGCAGATGAGCGAGCCTTTCATTCTGAAGGATCACCGATCATTTGTCTCAGCCAGTATTGGTATTACTCTCTACCCGAGTGATGCGATGACGTTGGAGTCTCTTTTAAAAAATGCAGATCAGGCGATGTATACGGCGAAAGATAAGGGGCGTAATCGGTATCACTACTTTACCTCTGAGATGGAAGCGATAGCTCAACGCCGCAGACATATGCTTAATGAGTTACGTGATGCTATCAGCCTGGAGCAATTGGAACTCTACTATCAGCCAATCATTGATTTTAAAAGTGGGTCAGTGGTTAAAGCTGAAGCGTTAATAAGATGGAATCATCCTAAAGGGCAGATTCCGCCGCTGGACTTTATTCCTTTAGCAGAAGAGACGGGGTTGATAGTCAGTATCGGCAATTGGGTTTTTGCTGAGGTTATACGGCAAACTTCGGCTTGGAAAACACATTACGATACCGATCTACAGGTCTCTATCAATACCTCTCCGGTGCAGTACAAAGATGATAACTCTAGCAAGCCCGACTGGTTTGGTGGTTTGTTGTCATCAGGACTGAAACCAGAAAATATCTGTATTGAAATTACAGAATCTCTGTTGATGGAAATGGGTAAAGATGTAACTGATAAGCTGTTACAGTTCCGGGATCAGGGCATTCAGGTATCGCTTGATGATTTTGGGACAGGGTACTCTTCACTGGCCTATCTGAAACAGTTCGATATTGATTATCTTAAGATTGATAAGAGTTTTGTCAGTAACTTAAAACCCGATTCCCACGACTTTGTACTCTGTGAGGCGATTATCGTAATGGCCCATACGCTGGGTATCAAAGTGATTGCGGAAGGGGTTGAAACCGAAGAGCAAGCGCAGTTGCTAAAGTTAGTTGGCTGCGATTTTGGTCAGGGTTATCTGTTTAGTCGACCTGTACCGGCTAACGAATTTGCGGCTGAATGGCTGACCCTTGCTATACCCGATCCGTTGAATGAATCCTGACCCTAACCTACTTTGAATTTTCCATTGTGTTTAAGATCTGTAGCTATTGATGATCTGTATAGTGCAATAGCACTATCACTGTTTTACTTTCCTGTTAATTGAGTCATTGTCTGAAGCTGAGAGTACAGGTGATCAGCTTCATCAATAGGCTTGCTGCCAATACCACCTCGGTGCCGGCATACCTCTTTTGATTTCTTTTTTAGGTTGATAATTATCAAGTCAAGTATGTACTATCCTTGATACTGTTCAGGTGTGACAATTTGTCGCACCTAAAAACAGATTAGGGAGTCTGTGGTGAGTTTTAGATTTAAAGGTTCTCGTTTAATTGCTCTGATCACGAACCTCACTTTGATCAGCTTTCCTGTTTTTGCGCAGGATATGCAGCATCATTCTCACGCAAGTAGTGATGACAGTAAGCAAGTAGTACAGCACGCAGCAGTAAAATCATCAGATAACCATTCCGCGATGAATATGATAGCTGATGAGGTTGTTACCGAAGGCGTTGTTCAACGCATTCTTGTAGATTCCAAGCAGATCATTGTTCGACATCAGCCTATCCCTCTGTGGAATATGGGGGCGATGCAGATGAAATTTAACCTGTCCGAAGGGCTCTCCGTTCTCGACTTTCAACCGGGGCAAAAGATCCGTTTCAAACTGAAACAGGACAAGCTAATGAAATTTACTATTACAGAGTTGTTGGATTAGCAGCACTGTTTAGAGCTACCAGGCCCCGTGTTGTAGATCCGTTTTAGTTTATGGGATACACATGAGTCGCCTTCTTCAAGATATAAGTTATATGCCTCAGGGATAGCAGCAATGAAATCGTATTCTCGTTCACTCCAGCAGTACCTGTTATCACTGTTTTTTATGATAACAACCTGCCTTATTTCACCCGTTGTATCAGCGATGGTGACAGTGACTGATGAGCAAAAACTGGACACCATTACCCGAGCTTTCCCCCAAGCCACGTCTATTGGTGAAAAACTACCAGTGCTTGCCGATAAGCCGCTTGCCTGGACTGCCTATAAAGGCGAAGAAGTGCTTGGCTACGGTTTTGAAACCGATGATGTGGTTAAAATTCCTGCTTATTCCGGTAAACCGGTAAATACTTTGGTGGTGATGGATACCGAAGGAGGCATTCTTGCTACCCGGGTTTTGGAACATCATGAACCGATCCTGTTAGTGGGTATTCCTGAACAGAAACTGTTTGATTTTGTGGCGGCCTATGAAGGGTTGCACGTGACCGATAAAGTTCGTGTCGGTGCGGGTAATAACGAAGATGTATTGAATGTCGATGTGATAGCCGGTGCGACTGTCACCGTGATAGTGGTAAACGAAGCCATTATGCGCTCGGCCCGCAAGTTTGCTCAGGTTCTGGGTATTGCGGGGCTGTCGGAGCAGCCGATCACGCCTCCTGCAACGATAAAACCAGGTCAGTTTGTTAAAGCAGACTGGACTACGCTGACCGGAGATGGCTCGGTTCGTCGTCTGCTGTTAGTTGAAGGTGATATTGATAAAGCCTTTGAGGGGACTGCAACAGCGACTAAGGGGAACCCTACTGCTGAAGAGCAGCAGCGCATGTTTATCGATATGTACTATGCGCCACTTAATATCCCGACTATTGGTCGCAATTTACTGGGTGATGATCAGTATGACTGGCTGATGGGTGAGCTAGATGAAGGTGATCAGGCACTTGCTGTTATGGGTAAAGGCCAATACTCGTTCAAGGGAAATGGCTACGTACGCGGCGGTATCTTCGACCGAACTCAATTACAGCAAGATGGTAAGTCGATCAGTTTCCACGATACCGATTTCTACCGCCTTGATGATGTCTACATTGATGGTTTCCCTCGTTTTCGTGAGATGGCCATCTTTATCATCCGTAATCAGTATGATTTTGATCTGGGTAGCCCTTGGCAACTGGAGTTGTTAGTTCGTCGTCAGAAAGGTGCGTTGGAAAGTGTTTTTACTAGCTTCCACGCTGATTATCTCACGCCTGAGAAGTATCTGGATCGCCCTGAACCAATCGTTGAGCCAGAGCCTGAAGCGCTCTGGGTAGCTATTTGGAAAGAGCGGGCATTTCAGATTGGTGTGCTGACAGTAGCCCTTGTTATCTTGTTCATTGTGATCTTTATCCAGGATGTACTGGTACGTTATCCGCGGCTTATGCACGGTATTCGTCGTGTTTATCTGGTGTTTACGGTGGTCTTTATTGGCTGGTATGCCCTGGGTCAGTTGTCGGTGGTGAATGTTTTCACCTTCATGAATGCATTCCAGGGTGATTTTCAGTGGGATCTGTTTCTACTTGATCCGATGCTATTCATTCTCTGGGGCTTTACTGCGATGACTATGTTGCTCTGGGGACGAGGCATATTCTGCGGCTGGTTGTGTCCGTTTGGTGCGGCACAGGAGTTGATTAATGAGCTGGCCCGTAAGCTGAAGATTAAACAATATGATCTGCCATTTGCAGTACATGAACGATTATGGGCGTTGAAGTATGTGATTCTGTTGGGATTGTTTGCTATCTCGTTGGAGTCTCTGTCTGAGGCTGAGCGTTTTGCTGAAATTGAGCCATTTAAAACAACATTCTTGCTTAAGTTTCACCGTGATTGGGGTTATGTGTTCTACGCGGTGTTCCTGTTAGTGATCAACATATTTACCCGTAAAGTGTATTGCCGTTATGTTTGTCCATTGGGTGCAGCCTTGGCTATTCCTGCCCGTCTGCGTCTGTTCGACTGGCTCAAGCGCCGTAAAGAATGTGGTCAGCCATGTAAGATCTGTGCAAATGAATGTGAGATTCAGGCGATCCATCCGGACGGCACTATCAATGCTAATGAGTGCCATCAGTGTCTGGATTGCCAGGTAACTTATTACCGGGATGACAAGTGTCCTCCGCTGGTACAGAAAAAGCGTAAAAAAGCTAAGCAAGAAGCTGCTTTAAGTAAAATTCCAGCAGTAGAAATTGACGACCTGACGGTACGGTCAGGCGCCTAAATAAAACACCGCCTCGTCATAAGACTGGGCGTATTTTTGTGGAGATCAAACCATGATAGATCCTAAGGACAAAAACCTTCCTGAGATCGATGCTGAAGACTCACAAGCCAGCGAGCATGTGAAACTAAGTCGTCGTCTGTTTCTGGGTGGCTCTGCTGCTCTGGTTGGTGGTGCAGCTGCAATGGGCGCGACGATGGGTGGTGCGCTGATGCCATCTGTAGCGCATGCATCTACAGATTCTAAGCACATAGTAGGACCAGGTGAGCTGGATGAGTACTACGGCTTCTGGAGTGGTGGCCATCAGGGTGAGGTTCGTGTTTTGGGCTTGCCTTCTATGCGCGAGCTGATGCGAATCCCTGTTTTCAACGTAGACAGTGCAACAGGTTGGGGTATTACCAACGAAAGTAAGGAAGTGTTGGGCGAGAATGCACCTCTGAACGGTGACTGTCACCACCCACACATGTCTATGACCGATGGTCATTACGACGGTAAGTATATTTTCATCAACGATAAGGCCAACACCCGTGTTGCCCGTATCCGCGGTGATATTATGAAGACTGATAAGATTACTACTATTCCAAACTGTCAGGCGATCCACGGTCTGCGTGTACAGAAAGTACCTTATACCAAGTACATCTTCGCTAACGCTGAATTCCGTATGCCGCATCCTAACAACGGCCTGAATATGGATGATGTGGAAGGTTACTACACCATGTTTAACGCTCTGGACGCTGAGTCCATGGATGTTGCATGGCAGGTAATCGTAGATGGCAACCTGGATAATACAGATGCTGACTACACGGGTAAGTATGCGTTCTCTACCTGCTACAACTCTGAAGGCGCAATTGACCTTCCGGGCTCTATGCGTAATGAGCGTGACCACCTGGTTATCTTTAATATCGAACGTATCGAAGCTGCAGTAAAAGCTGGCAAATTTATCACTCTGCCAGGCTCTGACGTGCCTGTAGTTGATGGTCGTAAAGGTTCTGAACTGACTCGTTATGTGCCAGTAGCTAAGAACCCGCACGGTATTAACACCGCTCCCGGTGGTAAGTACGCGGTTGCTAACGGTAAGTTGTCTCCGACAGTAACTGTCTTCGAACTGGCTAAGTTTGATGAGTTGTTTGCTGATAAGATTCAGCCACGTGACACTGTTGTTGCAGAAGTTGAGCTGGGTCTTGGGCCTCTGCACACAGCCTTTGACGGTCGTGGTAATGCCTTTACTACCCTGTTTATCGACAGCCAGGTATGTAAGTGGGATGTTGAGAAAGCGATCCGTTTCTACAACGGCGAGAAAGTAGATTATATCCTGCAGAAGCTGGACGTTCATTACCAGCCGGGCCACAACCATACGACTATGGGTGAAACCCGTGATGCCGATGGCCAGTACCTGGTATCCCTGCAGAAGTTCTCTAAAGACCGCTTCCTGAAGTGTGGTCCGCTGCATCCTGAGAACGATCAGCTGATCGATATCTCCGGCGATGAAATGAAGTTGATCCACGATGGTCCTGCGTTCGCTGAACCGCATGACTGCATGATGGTTCACCGTTCTAAGGTTAAGACCCGTAAGCTGTACGATCGTAAAGATCCTACATTCGCCACTACAGTTGCTATGGCGAAGAAAGATGGTATTACGCTTGAAACAGATAGTAAGGTTATCCGCGACGGTAACAAGGTTCGTGTTTACATGACCTCGGTTGCGCCTAACTACGGTCTGAACGAATTTACCGTTAAGCTGGGTGATGAGGTGACAGTTATTGTTACTAACCTGGATGAGATCGAAGACGTGAGTCACGGTTTCTGTATGGTAAACCACGGCGTTCAGATGGAGATCAGCCCACAGCAGACTGCCTCTGTAACCTTTAAAGCAGACCAGGTTGGTGTACATTGGTACTACTGTAACTGGTTCTGTCATGCGCTTCACATGGAGATGCGTGGCCGGATGCTGGTTGAGCCTGCATAAGGTTACATCTGTGACGTAACTTAAAGTCACATCTGTACCTTGATGTAAGGTAGTACAGCTTATACAGTGTGCTACCTTACTACTCTGGCCCGAAGATATTGTAATGCTTCGGGCCAGACGTTTTCACCCAATAGGAATGACTTTATGGGTTTGTTGCATGCTCGGTTTATTGCTCGTAAGAATGGGGCACTGGGCGGTTTGTTAGGCTGTATGCTTAGTACAGTTTTCTTAAGTTCTGTCCAGGCAGAAACTATCAATGTATCCCCCTCTGATGATCTGCAAACAGTTTTGGACAAGGTTCAGGACGGTGATCAGGTTATTCTTTCCCAAGGGATCTATTACGGCAATTTTATTCTTTCTAAAACGGTCGAGTTGACCGGTGTAGAAGGCGCAGTGCTGGATGGCAGTAATAAAGGCCACACACTGCAGGTCGATTCGACCGATTCTTATATTCACAACATACGAATTCAGAACTGGGGTGTGAATCTGACCACCTTGGATTCCGGTGTATTTGTCTCCCGTGGGGCGACGAATACCCGTATTGAAAACAACTATCTGCAAGGTGGCGGCTTTGGTATCTGGGTTGATGCTACTGCGGGCACGCAGATCGTTGAAAACAAGATTGAGGGCGATCCGAGTATGCGCTCCTCTGATCGTGGTAACGGCATTCATCTGTATAACGTGACTGGAACCTTAGCGAAAGGCAACGAAGTCTGGCATACCCGCGACGGCCTCTATATCGATACCAGTAATAAGAACGAAATAATAGGTAACTATCTGCACGACCTGCGTTATGGCGTGCACTATATGTATTCTTACCATAATCTGGTGAAAGATAACGTTACCACCAATACCCGTACTGGTTACGCTCTGATGCAGTCCAAATATCTGACCGTTATCGGCAACCGCTCTAAGAATGATGCCAACTATGGCATTTTGATGAACTACATCACTAATTCGACGCTCATTGGTAATCGAGTCGAAGGGGTGCAGAATAATCGTAACCCCCATATGCAGCAGACTAATCTGGCGGGGCTGGAAGGCAAGGCGCTGTTTATCTATAACTCGTTGTTCAATGAGATTCGAGACAATCTGATTGCCGAAAGCGATTTGGGGATTCACCTGACCGCCGGCTCGGAAGATAATGTCCTCAGCGGCAATGCTTTTATCAGTAATAAAGAGCAGGTTAAATATGTTGCTACCCGCCCCCAGGACTGGTCCAAAGACGGTGTAGGTAATTTCTGGAGTGATTATCTTGGCTGGGATATGGATAGTGATGGTATCGGTGATGTTCAATACGAACCTAACGATAGTGTTGACCGGTTATTGTGGAAGTTCCCTTCCGCTAAATTACTGTTGAATAGCCCAGCAGTTGAAACATTGCGTTGGGTTCAGCGTCAGTTTCCAGTTTTAAAATCCGAAGGTGTTGTTGATAGTTATCCTTTGATGGCCGTTCCCGAAATTTTTCATGATTCAGCTGTAAAGCCGGAACAGAGTAGCGCACAGTTGGTAGAGAATTGATATGAGTAGTGCGAAAAATATTGTTGAATTACAACAGGTTGAGAAGAAGTATCAGGGTGTGAGTGCGCTGAATAAGCTTAACCTTGAGATCCGTGAGGGTGAAGTGCTGGGCTTGTTTGGTCATAATGGGGCGGGTAAAACCACTACTATTAAGCTGATTTTAGGTTTGATCGGTGCCACTTCGGGTCAGGTTAAAGTCTTTGGTGAAGATCCGACTCAGTCAGAGGCGAGAAATCTGCGCCGTAAGCTGGGTTTCTTGCAAGAAAACGTGAGTTTTTATGATCAGTTAACCGGTTTAGAGGTGTTGCAGTACTTTGCCCGTCTTAAAGGCGTCTCAAAAAAGAGTTGCCTGAGCTTGTTGTCACAGGTTGGCCTTAGTCAGGCGGGTAAGCGCCGGGTAAAAACCTATTCCAAGGGTATGCGACAGCGCTTGGGTTTAGCTCAGGCATTATTGGGCGAGCCTAAACTGTTATTGCTGGACGAACCGACAGTAGGTCTTGATCCTATTGCGACCCAGGATTTTTATCGCCGTATCGAAGAACTTAAAGAGCAGGGCTGTACCGTCATTCTGTGTTCACACATTCTTCCAGGTGTTGAAAAGTATATCGATCGAGCACTGATTTTGGGGCAGGGTAATCTGCTTGCCGAAGGTAGCATCAACGATCTTCGTCATCAGGCCGACCTGCCGGCAACGTTTCACCTGCAGGGTAAAGGGTTAGTGTTGCCTGAGCATCTGGCGGCGAAAGCCTCTGAAGATGAACATGGTACTCGTATCGACATTCCCTTAAATGAAAAGATGGACGCAATGAAGCAATGTATTGGTCTGACGGGGCTTGAAAACCTGGATATCCATCTGCCATCGCTGGAAGATCTGTATACCCACTTTATCGAGTCACATACCGGTGTTGGTGTGAGCGCAGTGCAGGAGGCAGCCCAATGAACGCGATTTTAACGGTTGCTAATAAAGAGTTTCATGACGGCCTGCGCAACCGCTGGGTACTGTCTATCTGTGTTATTTTTGCGGTACTAGCGATTGGTTTGGCTTATTTCGGCGCCGCTGCTGCCGGTAAAGTTGGCTTTACCTCTTTGTCCACTACCATTGTTAGTCTTGCCAGTTTGGCGGTATTTATTATTCCGCTGATTGCATTGATGCTGGCCTATGATGGTGTAGTGGGTGAGGACGAAAATGGTACGTTATTGCTATTGATGACCTATCCGTTATCGCGCTGGCAACTGCTGTTAGGAAAGATGGTAGGGCAAGGGGCTGTAATGGCCTTCTCCACGCTGATTGGTTTTGGCTCTTCGGCGATTATGATGGGGGTCTTCTCGGGTACTACTACCTGGGGCGAGTTAATCGGGCCTTATGCTGTGTTTATCTTCTCGGCGATGATGTTGGGTTGGATCTTTATCGCTATCGCTTATGTCATCAGTGCGTCTGTATCAGAGAAATCAAAAGCAGCCGGTATCGCTCTGATAACTTGGTTTATCTTTGTTCTGGTATTCGATTTGGGTCTGCTTGGAATGCTAGTAACTACCCAGGGCAATGTAGATGCCACTCTGTTTCCATACCTGCTATTACTGAATCCGACTGATATCTTTCGATTGGTCAATATTACTTACTTTGCCGATCAGAACCTCACCGGACTGATGGCGATTGCCCAGCAAACCCAGTTTTCAACCTGGTCTTTGTTCGGTGGCCTAATGATCTGGTTAGTGTTGCCTGCAGGATTGGCCATGGCTATTTTCAATAAGCGGGGTTTGTAATGAAGCATTGGCTAAAGTTGTTATTGTGCGTGCCTTTCTTGTTTCTGAGCGGCTGTGGCGAAGATGAAAAAGAGGTCATGGTTCGTCAGGCCATCGCTATTGAAAGTAGTGCTGAATGTCACCTGTGCGGAATGATCATTACTAATTTTCCTGGCCCTAAGGGACAGGCCTATTCAAAGGGTATCCAGGGTAATATGCGCTTTTGTTCTACCCGGGATATGTTTGCCTTTATTGTTGACCCTGAAAATCAGCACAACATTCAGGAAGCCTTTGTTCACGATATGGCGGTTACTCCCTGGGACCACCCGGATGATGAAGCCTACATCGATGCTAAAAAGGCATTCTATGTGATCGGTCATGGTAAAAAAGGAGCAATGGGACCTACCCTTGCCAGTTTTTCAACCCAGGCAGATGCGGATGCTTTTGTGAGCTCTGAAGGTGGAAAGGTGTATCGCTTTGAACAGGTTACACTGGATTTGCTGATCAGTATGAATAACTTGCGGACTGAGTCGTCACTGCCTCAAGCGGCAGATTAGCTCTGGTCGATAGGGTCGAAAATTAGGTTATAGCTAATCGTTTGACGCAGCCGCTTTCAAATTACTTCGGCGTAATACAGACTGGCAGCTCACAGTTTGCCGCAGCATCCTGTTGCACTCTAAGGCTGTTAAGTTCATTCAAGCTATTCTGATAGTTAGCTTGATCCGGTGCTATTGATACAGCGCAGCGGGCAGACTTGAGAGCAGCTTCAGCGCAGCCTGTTTGCATCAGGGTATAGGCCAGGTTATTCCAGCCGGCTTCAGGTGCGGTGCTATTTTCAATATAGCGGATGAAATAATCTGTTGCCGAATCATATTTTTTCTGAGCATAGCTGATATTACCAAGCCCCATCAGGGCGGCGGTATTGTCGGGCCATTTTTTTAATGTGGTTTGATAAGCTTCGGATGCTGCTGTTATCAATGCTGAATTGCTTGAACCTAATTGCTCCAGTGTGTTTGCAGCCTCAATGTAGCGTTGCGGGTTAGCCGTCGCGGGAAGAGTGTTCGTAGGTAGTATTACTCTGGCCCAGTTGTCTGCTCTGTCCCATGTTTTCATAAACAGGGACAGGTCGGTGGGGTAACGTTCATCAGGACCCGAGCGGAGATATATCTGCTGTAAGTCGAGATCAAAGCCGATGGCAACGGCAAAGTGCCATTGGGGGAACCAGTTGAATCCCAGGTTCTGCATCACTAGCACGGGATGTCCGGCATCCAGCTCTCGCAGTATAAATTTCAATTGTGGTTCAAGCGGATAGACCAGCAGTCCATATTGACGTGCTTTAGCATCCAGCTCGATAGCCAGAGTGCCACCCTTATCAGGAATGTAAAGATAGGGACGTAACTCTTCTGGCGTGGCTGCAATGTTGTTGTAGGCGAGCATCGTGGCTAAAGATGCAGGGCCGCACTGGTCACCCTGTTGCGGGAAATAGGCTAAACCCTGGAGCTCTGCGGTGTTTTCGATGCTGGGATCAGTTATCAAGGATTCAACGAGGGTAGGATTGCTGCTACAACCTGCTACCAGCAGAGTTGTTATAAGAATGACTGTCGGTAGCAGCTGTGCAGAGACCCGGTTGACCAGTGACGCTGCCAATTTAACGATTAATGCAGCGAACAAAGCTGAATAGGTTAGTGGCGCAAAGCATATCAGTGACGACGAAGACGACAAAAACCAGGCCGACCAGCCCTAGTACTCCTTCACCAGCTGGCTGGGAAGCTAGATTTGCATTCAGCTGACTGATCTCATCCGGTGTCAGGCTGGCAATTCGCTGTTGTAGTTCTTGTGTATCAACCCCCATATCAACCAGCTGTTGCTGCAATTCGACCGACTCCAGCTTTTGTATAAGATCGTTTTTAGTGTATTGCTGGTTTTCTGTCTGGATAATGCTGTCCGTGGTTATCATTGCAGCATTCAAGGTGAGGCTCTGGAAACTCATTACCAGCATTAAGGCGATGACTAGTCGGCCTATCCATGTCTGCTTGAGTATATTCTGTAATAACATAATAGTGACCTCTATTTTAATGCTCTGGTCGCGAGCAGAGCGACCGCTGTGAGTTGTGTTATTGTTGGCTGTCAGCTGGTGTGGGTTTCAGATTTGAATCGGTTGATTCAATCTGTGTTCCAGTAATTGATTTTTACAGTGTAGTCGAAACGAGGGGATATGGCGGTCGGGAGCTATAAACAATAAAAAAGCCAGCGGATGCTGGCTTTAGTAACAAAACAGAGGGTCGTATCAGCCGACAATACCTTGTTTCTTCAAATACTCTTCGTAGCCACCCCGGAAATCGGTCAGGCCGTTTTCATTCAGCTCGATAACTCGGGTTGCCAGGGAGGAGACAAACTCTCGGTCATGGCTGACGAAGATCAGTGAGCCTTCGAAGTTTTCCAGTGCCAGGTTAAGGGCTTCAATCGATTCCATATCCATATGGTTTGTCGGCTCATCCATCAACAGGATATTAGGCTGTTGCAGAATCAGTTTGCCTAGTAACATCCGGCCCTTCTCGCCACCGGAAAGCACTTGAACAGATTTCTTGATCTCGTTTTGTGAGAATAGCATGCGGCCAAGAGAGCCACGGATAACCTGCTCATCGGCGCCGGACTTGGTCCATTGGGCCATCCAGTCAAACAGATTCATATCTTCAGAAAATTCGTGTGCGTGATCCTGAGCGTAATAACCAATATTGCTGTTTTCAGACCATTTAACTTCGCCGCTATCCAGTTCAAGATCACCAAACAGACTGCGTAAAAGGGTCGTCTTGCCGATACCGTTAGGACCGATAATGGCAATGCGTTCGCCCACTTCAACCATCAGGCTGAGGTCTTTAATCAGAGGTTCAGCGTCGAAACTTTTGTTAAGATTTTCAACTTCCAACGCCAGACGATGAAGTTTCTTCTCCTGATCAAAACGGATATAGGGGCTCTGACGGCTGGATGGCTTAATATCATTCAGCTCAATCTTCTCAATCCGTCGGGCGCGGGATGTTGCTTGCTTAGCTTTGGACGCGTTCGCTGAGAAACGGCTTACGAAGCTGCGCAGTTCAGCGATCTGGGCTTTCTTCTTCGAGTTCTCTGACTGCAGACGTTCCTGTAGCGCAGTAGAAGCGATCATATAATCATCATAGTTACCCGGATAAAGCCGTAGCTCGCCGTAGTCCAGATCAGCCATATGGGTACAAACTGCGTTCAGGAAGTGACGGTCGTGGGAGATGATTATCATGGTGCTGTTACGATCGTTTAAGACGCCTTCCAGCCAACGGATAGTGTTGATATCCAGGTTGTTGGTCGGCTCGTCTAGCAGCAGAATGTCAGGATCTGCAAACAACGCCTGGGCCAGCAATACCCGCAGTTTCCAACCGGGAGCAACTTCGCTCATCAGGCCAAAATGCTGTTCAATCGGAATATCCAGGCCGAGCAATAGCTCGCCCGCACGGGACTCAGCGGTGTAGCCATCCAGTTCTGCGAATTCGACTTCCAGCTCAGCGACTTGAAGACCTTCTTCTTCACTCATATCCGGCAGTGAGTAGATGCGATCTCGTTCCTGTTTTATCTTCCAGAGCTCTGCATGGCCCATGATCACCGTATCGATTACGCTAAATTCTTCAAAGGCAAACTGATCCTGGCGCAGCTTACCGATGCGCTCGTTTGGGTCTTTGGAGAAGGTGCCAGCGGAAGCTTCCAGATCACGACCTAGAATCTTCATCAGGGTAGATTTACCACAGCCGTTCGCGCCGATCAGGCCGTAGCGGTTCCCCTCACCAAATTTTACGGAGATATTTTCGAACAGCGGCTTGGCACCAAACTGCATTGTAATATTAGCGGTAGTTAGCAAAACAGGAATCCATCAGTCTTAACGTTGAGTGAAAATTAAGCGGCGTATTGTCCCACAGATCACCGTTAAAGTGTGTGAATAGAGTGTTTCTTTTTCATTATTTAACAGAGATACTGTTGCGAAATGGGCGGGGTATATGGATAAGAAACAACTGATAACGAAAGTCATAAGTAAACTTCAGGCTGATCTTGAAACTAATATTGCGGCGGCAAACGAAGCCCGCGAGACCGCAACACATGAAGAGAATGTGGCCGAAAATAAGTATGACACCTTAGGGCTGGAAGCCTCTTATTTAGCCCATGGCCAGACCATGCGAGTTGAGGCGCTGGAGATAGAGATAGCGGCTTATAGAAGCATGCCGTTGAGAAAGTTTACTGAAGAGTCAGCGGCAGGGCTTTCTGCACTAGTAACACTAGAAGCGGCAGATGGGGCGTTGAAACATCTGTTTATAGGCCCTGCGGGAGGAGGAGTTCAGGTTAGGCTTGGCTCTTATACCGTTATCTTTATTACCCCCGAAGCCCCCATCGGTAAGGCATTGATCGGGCGGTATTCAGGGGATGTGGTGATGTTGCCCCAGGGTGAATTTGAGATTACTGATATCTGCTGATGACGTATAATCCACAGCAATCGTTTTTAAGGGGCATAACTGTAGCCCTGAAGCCATTAAGGAATAGCAATGAGCGTTACAAAAGATAAAGTTGTTCAGTTTCATTACAACCTGACCGATGCGGATAATAGCATTGAAGAAACCACCCGGGGTGGTTCTCCTATGGCTTACCTGCATGGTCACAATAATATGATAACGGGCCTGGAACAGGCGATGGAAGGTAAAGCGGTTGGCGATACGTTCTCTGTAACTCTGGAGCCAAAAGATGCCTACGGTGAGTTTTTACCTGATTGCGAACAGCGTATTCCTGTAAAACATCTGCAAGGGGCTAAGAAATGGAAGCCAGGTATGGTCGGCACAGTACATACCGATCAGGGTCAGCGACAAGTAAAAGTCGTTAAGGTGGGTAAGTTTATGGTGACGGTAGACAATAATCATCCGCTGGCCGGAAAAGTACTGACCTTTGATATAGAGATTATCAATTCCCGAGACGCTACCGGTGAAGAGGTTGCCCATGGCCACGCCCACGGCGAAGGCGGGCATCATCACTAAAACACCTTCGGTGTTTTAATGCAGAACGCAGCTTCGCTGCTTGCTAGAACGGAGCCTTCGGCTTCTGCTAGGCGCTAGATGGAAAACTTCGTTTCCTTGCTAGAAAAAGATTAGATTGTGAAAGGCTATATGGGGACACTCTGTAGCCTTTTTTTATCTTTGATTTTCTAGCTACTAGCGAGTCGCGTAGCGACGTCTAGCAAACGGCGAAGCCGTGTCTGTTTTCTGATTTATCCGCTCAATCTAGCCTATAGCTAAAAATGAATAGCCCGCAGCCATTGTCTGATCAATACTCAGTACAAAGAAAACCTGAGCAGGAGCAATGTTATGAAAACTGAGCGTTTAGAATTTACGGGGCATGATGGATCGCTGCTGGCAGCGCGGCTAGACCTGCCGGTAGGTAAGCCTGCGGCATATGCTTTGTTTGCTCATTGTTTTACCTGCTCTAAGGATATTCAGGCGGCGAAGCGGATAGCGCAACGCCTGGCGTCTTTAGGCATCGCGGTGCTGCGCTTTGATTTTACAGGTCTGGGTCACTCGCAGGGAGAGTTTGCTAATACTGACTTCAGCTCCAATATGCAGGATCTGCTTCAGGCGGTGAGTTTTCTGCGTGAACATTACTCTGCGCCTCAGTTGCTAATTGGGCACTCACTCGGTGGTGCCGCAGTGCTTGCGATGGCTGGTCAGGTGCCAGAAACGAAGGCAGTAGTGACGATAGGCGCACCGGCTGACCCTAAACATGTACTGCATAACTTTGGTGATCAGATCGATGAAATATGTACCGAAGGTGAGGCCGATGTAAGTCTGGCAGGTCGTGCGTTTACGATTAAACGGCAGTTCATTGATGATATCTCAGCTGTTTCGCTGGAACAGGCGGTGACAGGTCTGCGTAAAGCATTGCTGGTGATGCATGCGCCCCTGGATGAGACGGTTGATCTGGCGAATGCTGCTCAACTATTTCAGATGGCAAGGCATCCAAAGAGCTTCGTGACACTGGATTCTGCTGATCACCTGTTGAGCCGGTTTGAAGATGCTGATTATGCAGCGGAGGTGATCTCTACCTGGGCGCAGCGATACATTGATGTTCAGGTATTGCCTAAGCAGATGAGCGCACCGGAAGGTGTTACTCGGGTGTCTGAGGCTGATTCTGCAAGCTTTACGCAGGATATCAGTGCAGCAGGGCATCATTTGATCGCCGATGAGCCTGCGGGTTATGGCGGGAACTACCTGGGGCCTACTCCTTATCAACTGGTTGCCGCTGGACTTGGGGCTTGTACCTCAATGACTATCAGAATGTATGCACGGCAGAAGAAGATTCCTTTGGAACATGTGCAGGTTGATGTAAGTCATACTAAAGTGCACGCACAAGATTGTGCCAGTTGTGAACAAGAAAATGGTAAAATCGACCAGTTTCTAAGGCATATAACGTTAACAGGAAACCTAACACCTGAGCAGCAACAGCGGTTATTAGAGATAGCCGACCGTTGTCCGGTGCACCGAACGCTGGAAGGTGAAATTGATATTAAAACGACTCTGGAGCTTTAATGAAAGAGCGTTTGCATCTGATATCGATGCCTCTTTTGATGATGAGTCTGGGGATTTGATACTTGGCTAACAGTGATTTACAAAGTTTTTATAGTTTTTTGGATCATTTGCCGATCGCGGCCCTGGTGATCTCTTTTGAAGATCACCAGGCTGCTGACTTGAGTGCTCAGAAAATCTGTCATGTGAATTTTAAGTATCTTGAGTTGATAGGGTACCCGTTATCGGCGACTCCCGATTCAGCCAGTTGGATGGAATTAGCATATCCTGAGCCTGAATATCGACAGGAGTTAATTAATCGTTGGAAGGTTGAGTCAGCAGCTGCGATGCAGCGTGATGATGTGACCGCTAAGGCTGTTGTTAAGATTAGTTGTAGTGATGGTCGAGAACGTTTTTTTGAGGTGTTCAGTGAAGTAAGAAGTACGATTCTGCCGAACCACTATATTATCTCTTTTATCGATATAACGGATATGAAGGCAGAGATAGAAGGCTTGAAACGTCAGTCCGTAATGGATCAGTTGACCGGCGCTCATAATCAATATCACCTGTTACAACGAGTAGAGCATGAGATAGAGCGGGCGTTGAGTATCGATTCATGCTTTACGCTGATGATGGTTGACCTGGATTTTTTCAAGACGGTTAATGATCGCTATGGTCATGAATGTGGTGATCAGGTATTGATCGCCTGTGCAAAAATAATCAGATCTGTGCTGAGTCCAGTTGATTGTTTAGCTCGATGGAACGGCGCTGATTTTGTCGTGTTGATGCGTGAAGATAATCCGGGAGTAGCACGGCAGGTGATTCAGAAAGCCTGGCAGGAAATTCGTGCTCATACTTTCATGTGGCAGGATGATACCTTTGCTATGACGGCCACCATTGGGTTGACGACGTATCAATCCGGAGATAATACTGATCAAGTGTTAGGGCGCGCAGATCTTGCATTGAAACGAGGTAAGCAGGTCGGTGGTGATTTTGTGTTTATGGACGACTTTACTGAATAAACAGATCAGCCCCATTGTTGAAGTTCATCCGCCTTATCATGCACTTTTTCCATTAGCGATAATAACTGTTCCTGTTCTTCTTCTGTCAGTGCAGAGAGGATGAACTCTTCACGTGCCAAAGCCAGTGGAACAATTTTACGATAGGTGATTTTGCCTTTTTCGGTCAGACTTAGCAGGTGATATCGCCGATCGTTGCTGTCCTCTTGCTGGTAAAGCATATCGTCATTTCTGAGGCGGGCGATAGCTCGGCTGACCTGCATCTTTTCCAGGCTAGTGTAAGCAACCAGCTCTTTTGCAGACATCGATCTTTGAATTCCCAAAGCCGCAATAATTCGCCATTCCTGACGACTAAGATTAAATCTGCCTAAGTAAAGTTGAGCGATCGACTGGCTGACGACCGTGTTCAGTACTGATAATTTGTATGGGAAATAACGGGGCAGCTCCAGTTGCTGCTCACCTTTATTCTTAACGGTATGCTTTGTTGTCACCAGCATTAACCTCAGAAGTACCTGTAATAACCTTTAGTTTATATGGTTATTGCAGGTAAAAACAAATCATAGTTACTGAGTTATGCTTATTTATAGTTAAGTCTCTACAAAACAGTTAGTTACAGCTGTGCATGTTTTGGATCTAGTAATAACGGTTGTTACTAGTCAAGAAGGGTGCAGGGAAGTTTGTTGCGCCGCTGAAAGCCCTGGCGTTCGAATAATAGAGCGCATTAAGCTTACTCACTCGTTCCCTTTTTTCTGCGTTCGAGCCACTTTACGTTGTGATCGCAGTGGGGGCAGCGGTCATGGAGCACTGCATCGATCTCTTTTCGTAACTGGGCAAGGTCACGTTCGAACTCTTTCTCAAATTTCTGATCCAGGTTGGAATGCAGAATATGGGCGGCATCCTCTTTGCTTATCCCCAGTGTCTCGCGCATCTGATTCAGGGCCTTTTCCTCGACTGAATCAACAACACCATCCTGAATCGCCATATGGACCATTTTTTCATAGGTTCGGCGACGCTGCTTAAGCGCTTCACTGAAACCGGATGCTAATAGGCCGGCGGGCAGGGCAACGATACCTAAACTCATGATGCTGATAATTGAGGCCATAATTTTACCCATCACCGTGACGGGAATAACATCACCATAGCCCACGGTTGTCATCGTGACGATTGCCCACCACATTGCTGCCGGAATACTACTGAATGCTTCGGGTTGGGCTTTATGCTCAGCGAAATAGATCAGGCTGGAAGCAACAATGATCAACATGAAGAGGACAAACAGAGCCGCGCTAATCGATCTGGATTGTCGGTGTAAAACCTGTAAGAGCAGTGACATTGAAGAGGAATAGCGGGTCAGTTTAAACACCCGTAACAGACGAAGCACCCGCATAAAACGCAGATCAACACCGGTCACTATCATACTCAGATAGAAGGGTAGGATAACAATCAGATCGATCAATGCCATAGGGGTTAGCATATAACGAACTCTGCCCCAGAAAGGGCGGTGATGCTGGCTCTCTGTATCTTCTATGGCGCTCCAGACCCTGGCTATGTATTCGATGGTAAATATAAGGACAGAGAAAACCTCGAAACGATAAAACCAGCGATGGTATTCAGCACTGACTGAGGGCAGAGTTTCCAGAATGACAAATAAGACATTCAGAGAAATTAGAGAGATCAGGAAGATATCAATCGCTTTTCCGAGTGTGTGTTGCTTGTTACCGATTTCTAGAATTTCGTAAGTCAGTTTACGTATATTGCTCATGGGTAACCTGGATGTTGTCGTTAATACGTCTCAGGAAAGGAGTTTATTGCAGCCTCCCTATGAAACGATTTTAAGCGCTAGAATTATAGTATCGGCAAAAGGGTCGTGATTTGAAGTATTTGCAGGCGCTTTTTGGGACTAAGATCAAATCAGGCGCTTTTTTTAGCCACTGGCGTTTTAAAAGACTCTCTTTTGGCTGAATTGGCAAGTGTCTGCCAGCAGACTGAGCTTTTTCATCAGCGCGGTGCTACCTAACTATGACCTATACAGATTGGCACCACTGCTCGGTTTTTAATCGATCAAGGCTATCTCCCAGTGGTGTGGTGCTAATAATTTTTTGTACTTGTTGCAGAGAATACTGTGCAGCCGAAAGCTCTGTGGGTATGAGTTGGGTAGGCACAAGCTCGATAAGTTTGTAGTCATGGCTGTTATCGGCTTTTTTAAATTCAATATAAATAAATAGTGCGGTTAGAGATTGCCGTTTGCCAGGGGTTATCCAGTAACGCACATTACATTGATGGAGGTTGTGCCAACAGCAGGCTGGCGTGTTGAATGCTACGGAGACTTCATCCAACTCGTTATTGAATGATGGTGATTCTGCGTAGGTAAAGTGTGCTTCAAACATGGATCTGCTCCCATTTTCATGAGAACTGACGTTGTACGTGGGGGTTACCTGTTTTTTGTCGGTAATGACCACATCGTTGCGCTATAACATAGCGAAACAACCACCTTGCCCAGGTAGGCAGGTTGGCGAGGACGTCAGCCCTTCTCTTGATGTTAATAATGATTTTGAGGTATCGATTCTATGTAAACGGTTGAGTGGTTGCAAGCGTTGTCTGAGCCGGTTCAGTGTAATGTATTCAGCATAGCTTTAAATTTACAGCCTGATCTAATCGATTTGGCTTAGTCAGTGCATCAATGGAGTACATATCTTGCTTGGTAACTTCCATACACCAGATGCTGAAACTGAAGCCCGGTAGTGCGAATAGCACACCGAATATAGTTATAACCTAGTAAATTTTAAAACGGTTAGGTAGTTTCATCGGTTTAATCCTTAGCGTTGCAAGGTAAGTGTATTGCCTCGCTGGGTGAGTTCCAGATGCTGTAAAAAACTCATGCCTAGCAAGATAGTCTCGCCCTGCATGTGTGGATTGATGTGGGCAGATACATTAGGTAGTGATAACCCGCCTAAAGCAACCGAATCAAGCAGGGTATCATAGACTTTGATAGTGCCATTGGCGGTATTGGCATAGGAAGCTCGGCCAGGGGTCAGCTTGAGCCTATCGGCAAGTACACCGGGGATACTGATATCGGTCGCACCGGTGTCCAGCAGAAAGCGAACCGGTTCACCGTTGATGCTACCGGGGGCTATATAATGTCCCTGGCGATTACGTTGTAACACGACAGGCTCACTACTTTTTGTGGTGGCCAAATCGTAGTTAGGATCATGTTTTTGAAGCAGCTGATCCTGGAATAATAGATAAAACACGCCCAGGATGATAACCCAGGTCAGATGGGTAAAGAGCTTGGCAATAAAACGCCGGCTGCTGTCCTGTTTCATAATGCTCCTGTATATTACGTTTAGTCATAGACTTAAGTATGATTAATAATATTTTGTCCGGTTCAGTTCGCCAGCAATTTATGTCACCGTCTTTTCATCAGAAAAGATAAAGCTCAGTAGGTTCAGTTTTAGCATAAGCTAACTGATTAGGAATACCCTCTGTGTCAGATTGCTGCAAGTAATTGACTTGATAAAGTAAATTGGAGAGAAATCGAGTGCAGTTCCATTCCCAACGCCAGATGATTGCTGATGAAGTACATGCCCGGCCGTTTCAACACCTTAGCGCGCCACTGAAAGTACTGCATTTCGCCCTAATGCTTGAAGAAAAGAGTATCTCTGAAGTACGTAATGACATATCGGAGTTCTTTGTCGCTTGCGGTGGACAGGCGATGGAACCTGGGGCGAGTTTCTGCTATCAGCAACTGGAGACGCTGGCGCTGCGTTGGGAAGCGCATACAGAGTTTTACACTCTGACGCTTTACCATAATCAACTAGATAATAGCTGGGAACAGACGCTGCCAGGGTTGCCGGACAACTGGAACGATCAACTCCCCGGCGAATTGATAGCCGGTGTTCAGATTCAAGTGCTAGCACCTTCCGCCGAAGGTGATGAACAGATGGCAAAAGATCTGTTTAAAAATAATCAGTATATTGGTTCCAATGTAATGCGAGGGGCCGCCAGGGTCTGGACCGATTTTCGCGCAGAAGGTGAGTTTTTTCTTGATCGTATTCTGGTGAAGAACATCGATATGCACGGTTACCAGTGCGGTCGACTGATACAGCGTCTGTGTGAAATTGATACTTACCGGGCAGTGGCTTTATTAGGCATAGAGCCTGCACGCAAAGTGATGCAAAAGGTCACCAAACTGGATCGTGAACTGGCTGAAATTACCGTCAAGTTAAGTGAACTGGAAAAAGGGGACGAGTCAGATACTCTGGATGCTCTGATGGCGTTGTCAGCCCAGGCGGAAGAGATCTCAGCGGATACGGTGAACCGCTTTTCAGCTTCCGATGCTTACTATGCGCTAGTAAGGATGCGGATCTCTGAATTGGAAGAGATCCGTATTGAAGGATTGCAGACGCTGGAACAGTTTATTGAGCGTCGGGTTGATCCGGCAATGCGAACCTGGCGAGCGGCAGCACAACGTCTGGAACGGTTGTCTCAGCGAATCGCCCGTGCCAGTAACCTGTTGCGTTCCCGGGTAGATCTATCGACTGAACAGAAGATCCACGGTCTGCTCAGCTCAATGAATAAACGTACTCGCCGTCAGTTGAACCTGCAGGCGAAATTGGAAACTTTCTCCATTATCGTAGTGACGTACTACCTGTTCGATCTGGTGGAGCGGACTATCCGTCATATGACGACAGGAGAGCCTCGAGAAATGGCTATTAACTGGCTTAGTTATTCCTTGCCGGGGATTGTCTTGCTGGTTTGGTGGTATGTCCGGCGGGTCACTAAAGAGTTTAAATCTGATGATTAAGACTTTGCCGAAATTTATTTTTTGTTAATTAAAGTACTTATGTCAGTGTTAAAACTGGGCAAATGCCTTCGAAACAGCTGTGTTAACTGCGGTAAATGAAGTGGTTGAGAAGGGATTTATCCCGGTTGCAAAATCTACAGGCCGATAGGCTGTTGCATCTATTGGACAGGCTGTTATACTGCCGCCTGTCTTGTTCGAGACGACCTTAAGTGGTCACGTTATGGTGGCTCCATTGGTCCTCCCGCAACGATAAACCGTGAACCTGGTCAGACCTGGAAGGGAGCAGCCACAGCGGTGGATTTGTGTGCCGGGATGTGGCTGGTGGAGTCGTCACCCAAAACTCCCCATCTCTATCTTGTTTATCTGCTGAATCAGCAATCTACTCTATTTTTATTCTTTTAATATCCGTACTGTTGCTTGAATTCTTGTTGTGGGTGCTGCATTTAATCTTCTACCTGAGAACTTTGCGTGGGTGAATTGTGTTTTTGTAGGAGCGATGCCCTTATCGCAATAGAGGAGACTAGTTGAGCTAGCCTTTAAGATTATTTCTGATTATCGCAGTACTGCTTTGCTGTTTATTCCGCTTTCCTGAGCAGACCAAGATCAATGCCTCTGGCCTCTTTGAGTACAGAATAAATTTCTCTAATCATCTGCACAGACTGCGACCATTTTTTCACAGCCACTATCCGCAGAGTCTCTATCTCGGCATCTGCTACGAGCTGCTCTTTTTGCTTCTGACAATGTATCTCGGGTTGACCTGTGCCACTTAGCATCCCCATCGTGATCATTACGCGCGTAGACAGCGAAACACCTTTGCGTTGTATGTCTAATTTTGCAGTCGTAACCGTTTTTTCTACACCCTTTGAGAGCGCTGGCTTTTACTTCGCGTTCATAGCCATAGCCGGATGACCAACCAAAATTATCACCACCATCGCTATCATCTACAATTCCTATTGCGAGAGCGGCCCAATGATCCTTTTCTTCCGAAAGTGCTAGAGAGCTCAATAGTGAAAACGTTATTGATACAATGACAGTTATAGTCTTAATGATTTTCATATTGCTGCCTTCTATGTTGAGGCGTATATACCATCAAAGGTGAGCTGATTTATCGTTTTACCTAAATGGCATGTTAGCCGGTCAGCGACTAATTAGTACAGAAATTAGTACACAAGGCTTGATGGATGGTCAGACAAAGAGGGCTTAATGAAACCTGATGTTAACTTGTAGTTCGTTAGGTAAGTACGCTGAAAGTCTTGTAACTTTTGGTCTTGCCTTAGACGAGTTTCAGTAATGCCGCACTAACTGGAGTTGTACAACTAAGCGAGTGTACAAGGAAAATATTAGCCTACGAAACGCTAGCTGATATAGAGTTAATAAGTGTGTTACCACGATCCATTGAGCTTACAACGCCATGGCGTAAATATCACTGCTGATAGTTTTTAATAATAGAGATTAAATAGACACCCCAAGACAGTATGGTGAAGCTAGGCAGGCTGTCTGGGGGTGTGTGAATAAGTTTGAATTTGAAAGTTATTGACCTAAAACTTGTTCTTTAAAAATTGGGACGATCGTTCCCCAATAACTGAAAGAATCTTCAAGATTTTGTATGGTTACACCATAATCCAGATTTACAGCCATATCTAAATTAGGATCGCCGTCATTATCCAAATAAGCAACGCCAAACTTCTTAGTTCTATTCCACTCGTTTATTGTTTTAAGTGAAATTCGTTCATCCATGGACCAGGCGGTGCCAAATTTTATTTCATCACACTTTTCGCCGTTAGAGTCACAGCCGTAGAAATAGATTCCGTATTTTGTGCCATCCATCCGTCCACTTATTTTAGGGTCTCCGGTGGAGTCTGTTGTCAATCGAGCGCTGCCAAATCCTCTGGCTATATTCAAAAGAGCATCAGGGTCATCGGCTGAGATTAAATCTGCTGCATATGCTGTTGGCATAATAGATGGTAAAAGCATACAAGCTGACAAAATAGCAGACTTGATAATAAGTTTGTCCATAGTGGTTAGTATCCTTAAATTAAGGTGGAATTGTTTTGAATAACCAACGAATGTATATCTTGATGATCGAGGGTATAACGAAGTTTATAAGTTATAAACAATGTAGCCCTTCAACAATTACATTGGCAAAACAGTACCAGTTGGCTGAATCAATTGTATATTAGGTGTTCAATATAAACGACATAGATTACCAGCTTATTGCTCATTGTGAGGACGAAAACCCATGATTCAGTATGATACTTTAGTGGCGAGAGGCTAATTCTGAGTCGCTCTTAGTTGTAACTGTCTTGGCTGAGAACTGCCTTCTAGGGTGGCTGTTTTCTTTTTCAAATTTTTTTTAAAAAAAGTCTTCACATTATATTCCATTGAAAACTTTCCTAGAACAGTAAAAATATCATCTAAATTTAAGCTCAGAGCAATTAGATTGCTGAACAACGTCCTAAAGCTTTAGGAATATCATCTTATTTTAAACTGCTCCTCAATATGAGATTCTTAACGCCCGGTAAGGATAACTTGTGGTTGAAAGGAGGGTTTGTGCGGCTTATAACTTTGATTATTGCATTACTGTTGAATATAAGTACATTTCCTGCTTTTGGGAATCAAGCTAACAGCCGTATATTTCTAGCCCAGAGCCTACAACACTTTAACCCGCTCGGGGATCCAGTCTGTGATGATTTGCTGACACAAGGGCTATCCTTTCCAATGGAAGCAGCAAGTGTTGAAAGTATCAAAGCCTGTCGCAGTCGTATTAAAGTATTGATGGCTGAATCAGTACCTTTATTATTCCATACTGATGGAACCCCTGATGAGGCTATGACAGGAAGCATGGCTAATCTTTTTGCCTGGGATAGTTTGTTGATGTATTGGATTGGGCAGCTCGATTTCGAGGATCCTGATGGGAATATTTTTTTTGCCAGCCAAAGTGCCTATCAGGCAATTAATTATCTAAAGCTTGTGGATCCTGAGCCTGTTACGCTTGCACGGTTTCAGCTATTGGCCATGGCTTTATACGTTAAAAGTCAGATGTTATCTGATATTGAAAAGTATGAGTCAGCGTATCAGAAGTTCTTGAATATCCACGATAGTATTGCCCAGGATAGTGATATGTTTTCCGGGTTAGAGCGCTTATCGTTACGTGCTTATAGTGCCTATTGGTTAGGGATTCTAAATATCCATAATCAATTAAGTGTTCGGCTGTTAGAAACAGAAGAGCAGCGTAAACAGACCAAAATGGCGACTTACAGATTTTTGCAGGAAGCGTATGAAACCGAAACTAATGAAAATGTTCGTTTAGAGTATTTATTGACGTTAGCAAGGCAGTTTCAGTTTGAATCTCCGCCAACAGAAGCGAATATTTTTTCCCGTGAAGTCTTAGTAAGTGAAATTGAAAACAGTGCTGCTAATGTAGACAATATCCAGCTAAAGGTCTGGAATTTGATCGATCAAGCTCGCCGATTGTCTTATGACGTGAAGTCGGTTGGGGATGCAGCAGATATACAATTAGAACGTTTGCTAGACCAGGCTGAACGGATTAGTGAAAAGCTGAACTTACATCATTATCTGACGGATATTGTAGTTTTACGGTTGCAAATAGCGATAACCTTTTCTAATCAAGATAGGGTGGAAGTGCTGCTTGAGAGACAAGCGGAGCTAATGCACTATATTAGTGTGCTGGTAGAGGAAAAATCGCCTCAAATAGCGCTGTGGACAAATCGTTATTTCCAGCTAATTGATACATTTGGCCAGGCACTGATTATGTTCAATGACCATGAGAGAGCTGTAGATTTTTTTACGACTCTGGAATCTCAGGGTTTGGTTTCAGCGGCGCTGAATTTATCTGCTCTGCATCTTCAGAAGAGCGATTATCTTGCTGCTATTAAGGTACTAACGGATATCAGTAGCGATCTATCTGGTGATCAGAGAGTCGTGTATAGACACAATCTTAGTCTGGCGAAGCACCTTTCTGGTGATATAAGTGGGGCTATTGCACTCTTGTCTGATGATGATTCGCCTTCAGATATTATGGTTGCATATCAAGCGGCACTTTATGCGTTCAATCGCCAAGATGTTCAAGCAATAACGCTAATTAAAAAACACGCAGGGGTAGGTTATGGTGCATTTGCGCAATCCTTAAATCGCACAGCACTTGCTATTTATAGCCGTGATAAAACAAACGCTGCGGTGGGTTCGATAATTAACCCCTTGCAGCCACTCTATAGCTTTGCAGATGAGTGGATCTATAGCAGTACAACAGAAAAAAGCGGTTTTTCTTATTTTCAGGGCCCCACAGAATTATTGTCTGAAGATCGTGCCACGCTGGTAGCGGGTCTTGGTGGCGATAGTATTTCTTACAATAGCCTGCTTTCCTTTACTGGCAATATAGCCGCGTTAGCTAGCGGTAATCAAATAACCCTATGGGGTGCTGATAATGGTTTACCGTTTCGGCGTCTGACCAGTAGTGGCAGCGTTGAATATATGGATTTTCTTCATGATGATCAGCACCTGTTGGTTCAAAGCTCAGATAATTTACTGACTTTATGGAACCTTGCTACGGGAGAATCTATTTACACCTTGCCGACCGATAGTAACGTTTGGAAAGCATTTCTAATAAACCACAGTAAAGATACCGTACTGTATATGAATGCGTATTCTCAATTAGTTGAGATGGATTTATTTGATCCGGCTAAAAATCGTAGTATTACGGCTGCTAGCGGCAGCCGGCATTTTACTATCGATGATAAGGGCGAACGCTTATTTTTTGTTCGCGGCGAGTGGGGAGAGAATACCGAGTGGAATGAATATTTAGTTAGTTATGATCTTGAGGAGCAAAGCATACTCGATCAAACTCGCGTAACCGGGGTGCTAGAATTAAACTTCCTGACATATAAGCAGCAGCTCTTAATTATCAGCAGTGATGACGAAGGTTATAAACTTAATATCTGGAATCAGAACGTTGAATTGAGTGAAGGAAAGCCGCTTTTTTTTAGTCATCGTGTGAACGTGATAAGAGGAAGTACGAAGGGCAAAAAGTTGCGAATCAGGGGCCAGGATGCTGATAAAATTCTGGATTTAGATCTGTTAAGTCTGGAAACTTTTTCTGATTCGAGCAGTCGTAGGCTGCTGCATTTATCGGCTCACACAGAACGTGCGCTACTACACAAAGCAGATAGTAATAGCTTACAAGTTGTTGATTTTATGACCATGCAACCGATTGCCACTCTGAAGCGGCAGGAATCTGATCCGGGCGTTGCCTTTTATGATGAAGAGCGCGAACGGTTATTAGTTTCTTCAGGCTACAATCGCTTGCATATCTGGGATATGAGCACCGGACAGGAGCTACTTCGTAGAGAGCAATCACCGGTGCTGAATCCTGACTATATTAACGGTCAGCTGATAGCGATAGCAGATAATATCGATGCTTACGCGCTAGAGGGAAACCAGTGGGGATATTTTGGGCAAGGGGAGTTTTTGATGAAATCTCTGCCGGTCCCCGAGGATATTCTCAATAACAAGCTGGGTGCTGAGCTTCAGACTTTTGAAAGTAATGGTCATGTCTATTTCAGCGCATTGGATATCTATTACAGTGAACATCGTAAACGTCGGGTGTGGCGTAGTGACCTGGCAATGACGCAAGCGGAGCTACTTCCCTGGTCTTTGGTAAACGAAAAAATTGTCGCAATATCAGAGCAAAAACAGCGTCTTATTACTGAAGATGGCAGTCGAGTTATTATTCGTGCGCTAGACGATGGAGTTATGACTAGTGAAATTTCAGTTACTGAAAATTACGGCGGGCTTAAAGATATCAGGGTTGCTTGGGTCGACGTACAGCACGAAACGATATGGATTGAACTCGATAATCGGCTCGTAGCTTATAATTTTAATGGTGTAGCGATTCATCGTTTTGCTGATGAACTAGGCCGCTTAATTGATGTCGATGGGCATCATGAATTGCCTTACTTTATTGCCAGTTACGAGGTTTCCGGGTCAACATTATTACGCCAAGTTAGTCGAGAAACTGGAGCAGTATTACGTAGCGATATATTGGTTAAGCGGGTGGCTGAGAATATCAATTTTTCATCACAGGCCAATTATCTGTTGGTTTCCACTGAAGTTGGAAGTATAGAATTTTGGTCATTAGGTAAAAATAAGGCTCTATTTTCAATGTATTTGCTGCCTGATAATACTTGGGCCGTCATTGATCCACGGGGGCGTTTTGATACGAATAACTTGACGGACTTGGACTATTTAGCCTGGCGTTTACCGCAGGATCCAATGAAGTCGTATCCGGTTGATATTTTCCTGCGAGATTTTTATGAACCTCGCCTAATTCCCCGTCTTCTAAACGATGCTCCATTTAGCCCAATACCTAATTTGAGCCTGATTAACCGCTGGCAACCTGAAATAAATATTAGTCAGGTAACAAAAAATAGCAGAGGTAAACTGAGTGTTACCGTTGAGCTAGAGCAGGGGGAATGGCCTGATGTTAAGCAGGCAAGGGCCTATGACCTGCGTTTATTTCGTGATGGCCAGCAAGTTGCAGTTTTTCCAAAAGATCATGGTGAGATTGTGTTTAATAGTTCCGGCACGCAATCAGTTTTATTCGAAGATATTGCGCTACCGAACCTGCGCCAAGGACAGCACGTTAAATTGACAGCGATTGCATTTAACAGTGATGGGGTTAAAAGTCAGACTGCTCATTATAGTTATACTCAGGCAGTGGACAGTGATAGGCAGCCAGCTCGTGCTTTCATCGTCAATATTGGTATCGATCACTATAGTGATACGGCTTGGAATTTAGCATTTGCCGGTAATGATGCGAAGTTACTGGCGAGTACCCTAACAGGAAATTTACGAAACTCAGAGGCATATCAAAGTGTTCACCAGCAAGTGTTAACGACTCGGGCTGATCGTTTTATTGATAAAACCCAAGTGCGCTCAGTTTTAGATGCTTTGGCCACTAACAACGGGGCCGAAAATCAATTTGATTATGGGCTTCATCAAAGTACGCCGAATGACACCATTATTATTACCTGGTCCGGGCATGGTTATGTGAATCAACAAGGAGAGTTTTACCTACTTACCTCTGAGCTGGGTCAAGGTGGCAAAGATATGAATGCTCTGCTCGAAGGAGCAGTAAGTGTCACCGAGTTATCAACTTGGATTGAAGGTATCGATGCCAATAGATTTATACTGATTATCGATGCATGCCATTCAGCAGCCGCAGTTGAATCCGGCGAATTCAAGCCTGGCCCAATGGGGAGTAAGGGATTTGGTCAGTTGGCGTGGTATAAAGGTATGCAGATCCTTACTGCTAGTCAGGCTAACGATGTAGCGTTGGAAAGCAGCTTGCTAGAACACGGCTTACTTACATATTCACTGGTAAATGATGGCCTTGTGGAACAGCAAGCAGACTTCTTGCCAGCTGATGGCATACTATCGGCTAGTGAGTGGCTAAAGTATGGTCAGCACCGGGTACCGGAAATATATAGGCTGTTAAAAGCAGGTAATACTACAAGCTTCAAGACCAGTCGTGGTGTCGTACGAAAAAACATTCCTCGGGTTGAAAATGTCCAAATGCCAGGTCTGTTCGATTTTTATCGTGGTGATCAAGAAATGCAGCTACAAGTTAACCGTCAGGGTGAATGATTTGATGTTGATAGTCACATAGTAAACTTTAATTCCGTGCTGTTTAGTAACGTATTTATGGGCACGTTCGATATTTTATTATCGATAATTATTTTCAGTTGCAATGAAATACCATTAGCTGTCGTCACGTTTTTTATACACTCAGAATGAACTAGGATGACTGAGTATATTATTTTGAACCCGGTGTGAGTTTTTTGATATTGCAGAGTGAATATTCAATCTATAAAAGAGGGTTTTATTCTACATCGGTTGTTCTACCTAGCCGGAATTGTTTGATTTTTTTATCCTCTTCAGAATCTTATTAGGGGAAGGGAATATAAATAAACAGTGTTACTTTTTTACTGTATTTTCTAATTTCAACGTAATGAAAACATTCGCGTTTGCCTAAATGGGCTATTTTGGAGCAAAAAAAGAGATGGTTCTGAAAGCGCTATCGCAGCGGTTCGTAGGCAAGCTATATATAATGTCTCTATTGATTATGTTCAATGCCCATGGATTAAAAGCGTCTGAGGTTGGAATGGACCTCAGCATCATCACTTGGAATGTGTGGTTTGACGATGACAGTGGTCGATGGCGGTACCCCCTTATTCTTAATGAGCTAAGTAAGCAAGATGCAGATATCTTGCTGTTGCAAGAAGTTACCCCTTCGTTCTTGGAGATTATGATACAGCACCCCTTATCAAATAATTACTACATATCTCAATCGAATCAGGGTGCTAGCTATCAAAATATCACACTAACTAAACAGTACCCTGTCGCATCAGATGTATTAGCTCTTGAGTCTAATATGCAGCGTAAGGCTTTAATTGTTCAGCTTGAATTACCAAGTTCAACAGAGCTTATTAGTGTCGTAAATGTGCATTTAGAGAGCCCGCTTGATCATAGTTGGCTGAGAGAACGTCAGATACAGCAAATTATTGCGTTTGTCGAAGACGAAAATAATCTGTTGATCGGTGGGGATTTTAATTTTGGTAATGGCACATCTGCAGAAGCGACTTTAAGCCGTCAGCTTTTTGATTTGGCCTATAAAGGTGAATACTATGATCAGCCAACATTTGACGTTGAGAATAATGACTGGGCCAAGCAGACTAAATATTGGTTTGAATCGAGTCGTCGGTTAGATCGTCTTTATCATGATTTATCTTTCGTTGTTGGCAGTAAATACTCTCTTTTTGCAAATCATCCTGTATTTGAAGGTAAGGATTACCTGTCAGATCATTTTGGCGTTAGGGCTGATTTCTCTTTTATTATCGATTCCATCGAATAGGAAATATGTATGATGCGAGAGACCTTGATAATTTAATCACTATTTGGGCTGGGCTTGTTTATGAAAGGTCTTCTAAATATCTTCTATATGATTTTGTGGAGCTGGTTTTACTGCACTAAAGTCTAATAAGCGCTACAGAGCTCATAAATAGTTATCAACAGATTTAGATATTAAGGTTAATTATGAATTGTTTTTTTATAATTAAACGTTATATGATTTGTTAAATTCCGGTGAGTTAATATCATACTGGTTTGGGCAGACCTGATAAAAAAATGCTCTGGTGATTTAAAATACAGGAGATTTTTTTGGCAGAAAATTCTTTTGAATACGCTTAGTATGTTAATGATAGTAAAGGGATAATTATGAAGATAATAAAAAATAACATTGCAGTTTTCTCTATTTCTGCCTTGATGCTGGCTTCTAGTGCAGTATCTGCTGGAATGAATGTGGATACTGAGGCTAAGGTCGATGCTGGGGCTGTTTCACAATTAAATACTGCCGCGAACTTAGCGGTTCTTGGTTTGGCTCAGGAAGATGCTTTACTTCTGATTTCTGCCGCAAAATTACGTAAAGGTGTGGCTGTTACTCAGGTTCAGACAGCGAAAACATCGGAAGGCGGTCAAGATTCTAAAAAAGAGAGCGGGCAGAGTTTGTCTGCGAGTGAATTGTTAGAGCGTGCAACTGAATTGGCGGGTGATAACGCAGGATTGTTAGCGTTAATTGAAGATGTGAGAGATATAAAAGCACGAGGTCGAATTGGTGGAGCTATTAGCGGGCATGATGACCGGGTTCGAGCTGACTCAGTTGATACGTATAGAATGAAATTTAAAGGAAACCGTAGAGCAGAAGTCTTTGTTGAAGGTGACGGCGATACTGATTTAGATTTATATATATATGATGAAGATGGTAACTCTATTTGTTCTGATACGGATGGTACAGATACGATGCTTTGTCGTTGGACCCCAAGCTGGACTGGTGAGTTTAGAGTGAGAATTAAAAACTTGGGTGACGTTTATAATGACTACACGCTTTACACTAACTGATTGAACTGTGGGGTTGGGAGCTTTTCGATCCCATCCCCTATCCCCATCCCCATCCCCCCCCATCCGATCTCATCATCGGCATGAACCTTTCTTTTCTCCGTCAGCACAGTTTTTCTTATTAATAATCTAGTGACGTTAATAAATAGGGACTTGAAAATGAAGAAAAACCATAAAAATCTGATAGTTCCTTTGTTTTTTTTAGCATTACTTTGGGCTAGTGCCGCATTAGCAACAAATAAAGCGCTATTAGTTGGCGTGACTAAGTACCCTTTTTTAAAGGGAGCTGATCTTGACGGGCCCATGCATGATGCGGAATTGGTGCGACAAGTGTTAGGCACACGAGGTTTTAGTGCTAAAAATATAACGATGTTAAGTGAAAGTGATATCGCTGATGGTAAGCCTACCAGGCAGGCTATTATCGATGCCCTTGAGCGGCTAGCTAGTGATGTAGAAAAAGATGACTTCATCTATTTGCATTTTGCTGGACATGGCTCTCGTCAGCCAGCGGAATCTGTTAGTAATACTGAAACAGACGGTTTGGATGAGATATTTCTACCCTCGGATGCCGCAGGGTGGGATGAGTATATTGGCTCTGTAAAAAATGCGCTATCGGACAATGTTATGGCAGTCTATTTAGACCGCATTCGCGATAAGGGCGCTGATGTTTGGGTTGTTTTTGATAGCTGCCACTCAGGCACAATGACACGAGGTGGCGGTTTTGGTGAAATTCGCTTTCGCCAGGTTGATGCTGCCGTTTTGGGTATTCCGATGGGCGACTCGATATCCTCACGGGGCTGGAGGGATGAAACTATTGGCGAGCAAGCAACTTTTTCAATCGTTGATGAAAGTGGTGCAGGTGATGCTGATCGAGGTAGTTTAATCGCTTTTTCTGCAGCTCAGGCTACTCAAACGGCACCGGAAATGAAATTACCCCGTGGCGCCAAGGATAGGAAATTCCATGGTTTACTCACCTACACTATGATGGATGCTTTATCTAAGCATCGAGGCATAAGTTATAGTCAACTGGGGCAATATATATTAAATCAATATAGGTTGATGCCATTTAGAAACACTCAACCTTTGATTAGCGGCACTAATTTAAATGATTCCGTTTTTGGTGAAGAGGCTGCCAGTTCTAATGTGATGACTGCCGATGTATCAAAAGATAAAAAGACAATCACTATTTCCGCAGGGCAACTACATAATTATAACGAGGGCTCGTTGATTAATTTATACAGCTCTGCATTGATAGATGAGGACGATTTTCTAGGTCATGCCGAAATCGTTGAGGCCCATTCTTTATATAGTCTAGCTAGCATCGTTGGGGTAACAGAGAAAACATTACCTCGTAAAGTATTTACTGTGATGAAAGAGCCTGTCTTGGGTTTTTCTATGACAGTGAAGGCAGTAGCTTCAGCAGATATGACAGAATCGCAAATACTTAATCTAGATAAAGCTGTGAAAGCCACAACGGCAGTAACTCCGATGCTTAGAGATTGGCAAGAAGGTGAGATTACTGACCTTAGAGTGTCTGTGTTTGAAAATAAGTTATGGTTTCTTACAGCTGATCAAAGCTTACCATGTGAGCAGCAGGGACTTGTAGATAAAGAACTTAGCCGCTGTTTAGATCTACGTTCGCCTCAGCAATTGTTAAATTTCGATTTTACTCGTAGAAAGATTACATATGAAGCTATTTTAATGCCTCTGGAAAGTGGCTTAACTCGGATAGCCAAAGGTGAAAATCTTATTCGGTTGCAACATATTGTTAGCGAAGGAGGGGGGCAACAATCACCTCTAGACGTTGAGGTGACAATTAATATATCCGGTAAAAAAAGTCAGTATCCTATGACTAGGGTACCAGTATTTCATGAGGGAGACGGTGTTCATATCGTAATTAAGAATAGCTCACAAATGTCACAAGATGTCAGTGTTCTTTATAAAGATAGCATGTATGGAATCACTCAGCTTTTCCCTCAACATTCTGGCGAGGCGAACCGCCTTGAAGCCGGTAAAGAGTTTGTTTTAGATTTAGAACTTATACCTGAGCCTGAGGGGCTGGAAGATCTAATAATTTTAAGTCAGCCTGCCTCCGATGTATTACGCGATTTTGAATTTTTGGAACAGCCGCCCTTAGGGGTAACAACACGAGGCCCCGTGAGTGCTGGGGTAAGAGATTTAGCTAATCAATCGCTAATGCAAGTTTTATTTGAAGCGGCAACAACAGCTAATAATGATGTAATGAATCAATATTCCGCAACAGTTCGCGGGGCGAGAAGGTCCACTCCCCCTGAGCTTGGGTCTATGGAAATTTACCGCTGGGAAGTGAGTCAGTAGCGTTAGTGTACGTGACTGTCAGTATGTGCGGTTAGCTGGTTGTTAAAATATAAAAGGTGAGGGTGGAATGGTGAATTATCGTAATTTTATTTCATTCGTGTGTGTTTGTTTATTACTGACAGGATCTGCTTCTGCAACAGAGCTTGTCAATGCTGCTATTAATGAAGATATTGAGAAAGTTGAATATTTAATTCAGCAAGGTGTAGACCTCAATCTCCTCGACGAGGAAGAGGGAGTGGCTGCATTACATGCCGCTGTATTCAATAATGATCTGAGATTAACCAAGTTACTGCTTGAAAATGGTGCGAAGATTAATCTCAAAACTACCAATCAATTTGATCCTATTCATATAGGTGCGCAAGGGGGTGCGCTTGAAGTTTTACAATACCTGATGACGCTAGGTGTTGATATCAATATGCCTGATGGAGACGGTGATACTGTTTTACAGCACGCCTTATATAGAGAGCAGATCGAACTAGCCAATTGGTTGCTTGATCAAGGAGTTACGGTTGTAAGTAAAGGAAATGAGAATTCATATGGAAGTCCTTTGTTTTTGGCTATGCAGTTATTCGACAACGAAGCTGATAATAAGGAACTCCTTACTTTAATTGAAAAGATAGTGTCACTAAGTGCTGATCTTAATGCTTTTGAGGGGGGGGATAATCAGACTTATTTACAACTGGCGGTACAAACCGGCAACTTGGATCTGGTTAAGCTACTGGTTATGCTTGGAGCGGATGTAAATCTGAAAGCGGCGGAGCAGTCTGCGCCTATTCATCTTGCCGCAGAAGAAAGTAGCGAAGTGTTTCAGTATTTGATTCAAGCGGGTGCGGACATTAACACGCTTGATGTTAATGGCGCCAACCTACTACAAATTGCTTTGCTACATGGGGAAATTGAAGCAGCAAGTTGGTTGTTGGATAAGGGCATTGACATCAACAGTCGTGGTCTGATTGATACCGAAAGTGAGAATGATGGCTGGAATGAAGTGCCTGCCTACGATTACCCTGTACTGTTATTATTAGAACAGATTACAACCACTGATGATGATCAGGCAGCGGTTTCGCTGTTACATAAGATGGTCAGAAAAGGTGCAAATCTTGATGTAGTCGGTCGCGACGGATCGGCCTTTATCTTTCCATTGTTAAAATCCAGTAATCAATCGTTTATTAATGAGTTGCTGCCTAACATAAAGTCGGTTGATGTTACTGATAGTTTCGGTAATAGCGTTCTGCATGCCGCGATTAAATCAGGTCATATTGACTATGCCGCTTCACTTGCGAGAAACGGCAACGGACTAGCGCAGATTGATAAAATTGGTTATACCTCATTACATTCAGCTTACGAAAAAGAGCTGTTTGATATTGTTTCGCTTATTTTAGAGCATGAAGGCAGTAATCAAATGCTGAGCCTGAAGGGTGCAAGTATTTATCAGCGCGCATACCGTGATGGCCATCATGAAGCACTAAACCAATGGTTGGCGAATACTCCCTCTAGTCTTGATGTTGTCGATATAAACGGTGATACCTTATTACATGAAGCCGTCAGTAGAAATGATGTGACTTATGTAAACCAGCTGCTTACCAGAGGTGCGAAGGTTGCTGCTCTTAATGGCGATGGTCGTAGTCCGTTATCTCTTGCTGTTGAAAAAAATTCTACTGAATTGCTTAAGCTGCTACTTGATGTTGCTACAAAAAATAGCACTTTCAAAAAGAGTTCCATGCTACTACATGAAGCTGCTCGACTTGGGTCTTTAAAAATTGTCACAACGTTAGTCGAAGCGGGATTTTCGGTCGATTCTCGTGATAACAATGGGTACATTCCGGCTCAAATAGCTGTTCACCATGGGCAACAGGAAGTGCTGGATTATCTGGTAGGTCTTATTAATGCGCCAACGTTAAACTCGAATTTAGAGGTAAATCCTTATGCTGACTCACGGCTCGAGTATTGGAGCTTGTTGTATTGGGCAAATAAAAAAGAGAAATTAATTAGATCTGTAGAACAAGATCTTCACTCAGATAATAGTAGTGTCTTTGCGCCTTATATTTGGGTTGAAATTCAGAGTAATAATGGAAATTTGCAAAACGCGTATAACGCGTTGAACGGTGCTTTGAAAAGCAAAATTGCAGTGACAGCTGATGTTGGTTTGAATAAGGATTATCGGCAGTTGGTAGCACAATATCCCCCTTCTTATCCGTTTGTTGCGTCCGATGCTATGGCCTTGATTGATTTAGCTTTTGTTGCTGATAAATTAGTAAATAAGCCATTAAAACTAGACTATCTTGAAACTGCCTCTCGATTGTTGCCGAATTATTGGCAGATAGCTTGGATGTACAATGATTCTCAGTTGGTTACTAATACTAAATTTAAAGACCGTATGCAGAACTTTTCTGTATCTGAAGGTATAAATGGAACGTTAGTCGGCAACTCCATTCGTGAGTATAGCCATGCTCGTCTTTGGGAAAGGGCTGATTTGGGAGAGAGATCCAGAAGTTGGTTGAAAACATCTCCACACGATTGGCGTGCGCTGGCAGCCAACTCATCCGAGTTAAATAAAGGTTATCACTATGAGCAGGCGCAGGTCGCGGCTCAAAAAGCAGCAACCATATTTCCATTTTATTTTGATTTTACGCAATTGCCGACGTTATTCATCAAACAAGGGGCGATTAAACAGGCAGAAAAACATTTTTCTTTAATTGCGCGTATGTATCACAAAGAAGGTGGAGAGCCTATTGAGGCAAAGATGAATCGCTATTTAGCGGCTTCACTCAGGACCTCTGGCGATAAAGGGCGTGCGCGTCAAGTGTTGGATGATACGCTTCAACAGATGCCTAATATAGCGAATCTGCATAGAGAGATTGCGAGGCTAGAAATAGCAGATAATCGGTACGCTGAAGCCGCGGATGCAATGGAGAAGGTTTTTCAGTTAGATGATGAGACTAATAGTAGTGATTATAAACGTTATATCAGTGCTTTGAAGCAAAGTGGTGATAGTGCACAAGCTATTAGTGTTGCAGAAAAAGGGCTAGCTAAGCTTACATTTATTCCTGAAGATTTTTTTATCGCTGTGTTGGACTTAGCTGCAGCCATGAAGCGTGATGCTTTGGTTGATCGTGTATATCAATTGGCGGTGGGTGAGTTTCCAGATTCTATCGCATTAGGTAAATTTCATGTTGAAAGACTCTGGATTAATGATAAACATGCTGCATTGAAATATGTTGAGAAGCTGCTTGAACAGCAACCTACCAGCTACAGTTTAATTCAGCTATGGAAAAAATACGCGAAAGGGCTTAACG
>NZ_JADGEW010000011.1:85511-116830 GCF_016744155.1 Amphritea sp.
AAAACTTACTTGGCTTAGTCCGCGAAAAGGTTGAAAAATATTACTGGAGTCGGTTGTGGTGGCAAGTGCTCGTTGATTTGAAGGGGGATCAAAGTGATGCTGCTGTTTCATTATGGATCGAAGCAAATCAACGAAACAATAATGTTTATTTTGCCTGCGACAAAATTGTCGAACTGTATGCTTATAAAAGACATGATTATACGCAGGGAAAACAGTCTTTTCATGAGTGTTTAAGCGGTGATGAATCGACGGTCGGATTGCCTGCTAGAAACCGTGTGTTAACGGAGTTGTTTTGGCTGGTAAAAGAAAAATCGAAAAAGCAACGAGTGACAGCAGAACTTCTTGATCTGGCTGAAGGTTATCTGATGGAGTATCGAGATAATTTTGGTGAAATGACACGTTATTATGAGTTTAAAGAAAGCATTGCACGTGCCAGAGATGATATGCAGGCTGCTGCAAACGCCTTGTCTTTAAGAGCTGGACTTCTTAAAGATAATCGTTCTATTTATCATGATTTAGTTTCTGAGTATGGGGAGGAACTGACAGATAAACAAGTGCAGGGGTATGGCTATCACCTGCTTCACCGTAACCCTTATAGTACAGATGCGTTAGATAGTTATCTTCACAAACAGTTGTATTGGCGCGGAAGTCCAATCAATGCACTTCGTGCGATTGAGGCGGCGAAAGAAAAGGGAATTAATTATGATGTTTCGTATGAACGACGAGCTTTAAATGAGTTGGGTGATACTTTAAAGCTTTATGAAAGTTATCATATTGGCGCGATAGACCCAGGAGCATCGAAGCGTTACGTTAACTGGTTCGATAACGCTCGTAATCAGGCATTAAATGGCGAGCGAAAAGAAATTATTTATGAATTTAATGATACTAATTCTGAAGTTCATATTGTTCTTCCAAATGGCGAAGTCGTAACTCGGCAAGATCATCCTGTTTTTGGGAAAGTTACAAACTTTAAGAAAGGCACTTCTTTCATTTCCGTACAATATAATGAAAATGGAAATCTTCAATCGATTAAAGATTCCAGTGGGCGTGTTGTTGAGTTGAAATATAATGCCACTCATAACATTGAGAGGATGACCGATGGTGAGCGTGTTATTGAATTTATATACAATGAGAATAGTCAGCCTATATTGATTAGCATTGTAGGCTTAGGCCGTTTGTATATTGAATATGATGATAATGGTGAAATATATCAGACTCAGTCTGAGCAAGGCCACGCAATGGCTTTAAATATTACGCAGGCATTTCAGAGATTGTTATCGCTCACTCGAAAAGTACAAAGCATTCATAATTTAGATGATCTACCGGCATTAGCCGGTTCTGATATTGAGTATGACCGTTTGAAAGAAGACTATTTTGAAGCGGAAGAAGGAGCTGCCAAAGAAATTAAAGCCAAAATGGCATTAGTGGAGTATTTAGTTTCACATGTCACCGCTAATTCAGATTATTTTAATGAAGCAAATGAGTTACTAGTAGCGGTCTTCGAGTCGAGAGATAGTCAAAGTGAAGTATCCATCGCTTATACAGCTAGAGCAATTTCGTTGTGGTATGAGCTTCATAAGGAATTTAAACCTTTAGGCTTACCTCAAGATGATTTTGAGCAATGGGCAATAATGAAAACTTGGCTGGTTGGTATTTCTTTTGATAGTAAAAAATACCAAAACATTTTGAATAAGCTAAATGTAGTACCTTTAGTGTTGATGAAAGACGCTAAATGGTTAGTCACGTCAGACATACAAAATACAGGTTTTTGGCGGCGCTACGACAACAGCGAGCTATACTCGGGTGACTTGAAACGTGCACAAAAGCAAGCGTTATTGGTCAGAGATAATGGTGATATCTTACTTGGTACAAATAAAGGCCTCGCTGTACTTAAGGATGGTTTTTGGCAGTGGTTTGGTTACGATGCAAACCAAGCTAGGTTAAGTCGTACAACTTCAACTGCTTCGTTAGACACAGCATCTAATGTTCTCAGCTTGGCGGAAACTGAGGATGGTGTGTTATGGATAGGTTCCGCTAACGGACTCTTCGCTCTTGATGGTGATTATCAAAGCATACTTAAACGCTGGCGTACAAAGAGTGATGGGTTAATATCGCCAAGAATTAATGTACTAAAAGCATCGGACCGCAATGTATATGTTGGTACTGCTGATGGGCTTGTAAGTCTTACTTATAGCGATGAGAAAGTTACAGCTTTGGACGGTGTAAAGGGCAATATTCTAGATATTGTGATAGCCGGTGAAGCAGATAACAAGGTGCCTGTAATCCTGACGGAAAAGAGTCTTCTACTTCTTGATGATGGCGATGTGGTTACGATAGCTGATCGTGCTGTTAGCATTGCGTACAACGAGAGTAATAATAGCCTCTATTGGTTAACGGATGGTAAGTTATATACGGCAAGTATTAAGGCTGTTGATGATAGTTTAGATATCTCTGATGGGGAATTTATCGCACTCAAAAGTGACTTGCTGCACTCAAAGCAGATTCATGAACTAAATATTTGGCCGGTGGAGGGGGAAGGTAATACATTGGTTATTAATACCGATCTTGGTATTAACGTATTTAACGAGCATTACTTTCAATCTATGCCGTTACCTTTCGAATTGGGTCGAGGTGGTCACACAGTAGGTCCTGAGAAATCAACGGTCAGTGAAAATGGTGATATTGTTGTAGCCACGAGCGATGGTATATACGCGTATCAACCCTCTAATGTGCAGCAGTATAAAATAGGACGGGTTTATGACACGTTAGTGAATGAGAGCCTTGGAATTACTTATATCGCGACAGGTTCTGAGATTCTTTATATTGATCATACTGCTGAAGATAAAGAACCAAAGTACTTCGCGTCGGTAAATGCTAAATATTTAAGGCAGGATGCTCAAGGAAATCTCATTACGAATGATGACAGCCAAATACTGCGCTTTAAAAAAGGCGAAAAAACTGCTCAGCAATTATTCTCAACAATACAAAATGTTGAAGGTGATCGATGGGGAAATGGTTCGTTAAACGATATCTTTGTAGATTCAAACCAAAATATTTGGGCTGCGGCAGGCTCTTCTGTGTTTCGGTATAAAGAAGGAATAGAGGAACCAGAGGAATATAATTATTTCATCGATGCGGAAATCTTCCCATCGCGTAGCCAGATGATTTATCGTGTATACGAGGATCTAGACGGAAAAATTAAGGTAATTGCTTCGAATGAAAGACACTTAAGCCATAAAGGCGTTGATTTATCAGGCGGTGTTCTAGAGTGGCAGGGTGATTCATTTATTAATTTGGATGAGCATAGTAAGGATTGGCTTGGTAATAAACATTGGTTTGTTACAGGTTATACCAAAATAAACGATAATACGGCGATTGTTTCTACCAATAGAGATTTCGCTCGCGAAAAAAATGGGCGTAGAGAGTCCTTCAGTGACTTGAATGATCCAACCTATAAGGCGATGCAAGAAAAATCATCAATGATATGGTTAGGGCAAAAGGGTGCTCGGCTAGGTGATTCGAACACTTGGCTATTTCCTTCTGCGGGCGGTGTAACGGTTTATCATGAAGGGCAATGGTTCTACCCCGATCGACTAAATCAGCTGCTTCCTGATGATCAAGCTTTAGGGCAATATGGTGCACGAACAGTGCATACTATTTCTGTTGATGAACTCGATAATATATATGTAGGCACCGACATCGGGTTATTGGTCTATGAGTCTCAAGGAGTTGCTTCATTATTAAATGATAATCACCGGGGACAAGTTGCATTTATTGACTTTGATGTGGCGCAACAGCAAGAAGTTCGTGATGTGTTTTTATCAAGAATAAAACCTGATACTGAGCAAGGAAAACTGGTTAGACGCTATCAACAGCTACAGGGTGAAATAGCTGATATCGAAAGCCATCTGCAACCTGGTAGCCTTGAAACTTCGGAAGGTAAAACCTCTGATAATGTTGCAAGTGAGCCCGATAGCGCAGTGGCTGAGAGGTTTAAGGCACAGTTAAAATTACGTGAACGTAGTCGACAAAAATTATTGGCGAACCTGGAGAAAAATCACTACGGGTTATTCCAAATGCTTAAAATGGACCCACGTGAAATCGCTGCAATGCATAAAAAACTGGATGAACGGCAAGCGTTGATTCAGTACATGCCTACAAAAGATAAGTTACTGATTCAAGTGGTGACAAATACCGGGGCGGTTATTAGGCAAGTAGATGTGTCCAAAGAAGTTTTGGAAAAAATGAGCCTTGAAACTGCTGCTATTTTACGTGAACAGACTTTGCAGATCGGAGTGGGTACCTCAGATCGTGGAGCTAAACGAACAGATGCTAGTACATTGTTCAACGGTATAAAGGTGAAAGGCGATTCGCATATAAATCACCTAGCCTGGCTTTATCACCACCTAATGAGACCTGTAGAAAATGACTTAGAAGGCAAAGATCAGGTCTTTATTACACCGGTAGGCGCACTCACATACGTCCCTTTTTCGGCTTTGATTAGACAGGTCACCCCTAACATTGAGTATGCAGTTGAGCGCTATAATATTGGTATATTACCTTCTATGTACCATTTCAACCTTGTTATGCATCATTCTGATTCTTATAGTGATGGGGGTTTATTTATCGCCGATCCTGATGGTTCATTGCCAGGTGCTCGACAAGAGGTTTTAGCGATAGCAGACTCCTTTGGTGAGGATCAAACAGTGTTTCAAGGCGAACAGGCTTCTATTGATAATATTATTGAAGAGCTTGATGGATCACGTGTCATTCATTTCGCCACCCATGGAGTTCTAAATACAGAATCACCGGAGGATAGTTATCTGCTATTGGCTAATAAATATCAGCTAAATGTAATTGATATTTCAATGCTGGATTTGGAGCAGACTGATCTTGTTGTCTTATCGGCTTGTGAATCTGGTATTGGTAATTCGGGACTGGAATACGCAACGTTAGCTAGAGCCTTTGCTCACGCTAAAGTGCCAGCAGTAGTAGCTTCCTATTGGAAGGTGCATGATGACGCAACTAAAGAGTTAATGACTAATTTCTACGCCGGTTTGGGCGTTGAAGATAGCGATAACTTTTCCGCGATGAGTAGTGCGATGAAATCTATGATTTCCAGCCGTACACAATTCAGCCATCCAGCGGCCTGGGCTAGCTTTGGGGTTTTCGGAAAACCTTAATGGGTCATCATGTTTTCAAGTAAGAAGGGCTAATAGATTATATTAAGCCAAAGGCGTGCTTACGGGCATGCTTCATCGTGCTGCAAGACTTTGACCGCTCTGGTAAGCCATCGATCGTCAACACAACCGACTCACAGGGGCTACTGCCGTCAGCAGTTGTCTTAGGCCCTTGGGTGGTGATGCTCACTCTGTCGGAGGCGAAGCTTGTGGTGTTACAGGTTTGGTTTGTTTGGTGATGCTGGCAGTACGATGAGTTGCTCAGTTTTGGTGACTTGAGTGAGCTCGGGGCTAATCATGGGATTGCAGTTACCGCAAACAGGCTTAGGCATACAAGCCGTAAGCATAATCGTAAAAGGTATAAATAGTAAAACAGAGGTAGATAGAGCCTTTAATTGTTTCATAATGGATTTTTCTAGTGGCTGATGAATTAGATTAATAGACGCTTAGAATTCCTTTTTAGGGAAATAAAAACTTAGAAACTATAGGCTAAGCCTATTACTGCTGAATTTTCAGTTAGATTTTTTTTGTAAAATTTATCCCATAGATCCATTGTGATCAATTCTTCTCCATAATTTGAATGTCTTATTTCTGCGCGAATAGATAGCTTTTCAAAATATTTATGTTCTAAACCTATGCCTGCAGTCCATCCATTGTGCCAACCTTTCTGAGACTTTGTATCAGCCCCTAAAGAATCAATCCATATACGCTCTACTTTCGCATTTGATTGTCCCAAGGTTACATAAGCAAGTGTTTGTTGCTGATTGAAGAACCCTCCAATACGGGCACGTATAGATGCGGCGCCTTTGATTTTAGTCTTCGCGCTATAATCTGTACCTATAGCGCTAGTACTATATTTGGAAGTTCGACCAGAATGACTTTTCCGGTGCAGGTATTCCGTTTCAAGACCCACTAACAAGTTATTATTTATTATCCAGTTATAGCCGCCAAAGAAACCTAAAGGTACGTCATTAAGATGAGAGTTATGGGTCCAACTGTTAGGAGTAGAGAGTCCTTTATTGTGGCCAGTACCGAAGTCCTTGGTTTGGGAATACCCGCCCGAAGCACCAACATACGCTCCGGCCCAATCCTGCGCATAAATAGCATTGTTTAAGGTCATATGTGCATAAACAGCACCGCTGCTAGAAAGAATTAGAGTTGTAGCGCATATGCGAAGAACGTTATTCATAAAATACGATCCATGTGATGAGTAGCATTTTTTAATAGAGATAGGCATTGTATTTTCTGATCAAGCACTAGACAGCTTTACTTCGATGTTGGACTGACCAGCCTTCACTAGGCATTTTCCCTATCCTTTTTGCATAGGCGGAATATAGCGGACAGCGTTATACACCAGAATTTAAAGATGAAGCAGTCAAACAAGTTTCTGAACGTGGTCATTCAATCGCTGAAGTATCTGATCGTTTAGGACTCCTTGTATTAATAGTTAGCTCAGGATGAGGTGACTAAGTGCTATCAAATGATAGCAACTTAGGGCCTCTGCTCAGCAGAACTTAGCCGCCAGAAATTAGACATAAAACTAATCCTGATTTACGAGCTCTTCCGACTTTAACTGAAACTCTTCAGCAGGTACCGGTTTTCCGAATAGGTAGCCTTGATAGATATAACATCCAAAATCATGCAGTCGTTGTCTTTGCTCTTTGGTTTCTACTCCTTCAGCAATGACCTTAAGATTCATACTGTGAGCCAGAGCAACAATTGTCTCTGCGATGGCTGCGTCATGTGGATCCGTCAGTAGATCGCGGACAAAGGATTGGTCAATCTTAAGATAATTAAGCGGCAGTTTCTTCAGATAGCTCAGCGAGGAGTACCCGGTACCAAAGTCGTCCAGGGCGAAGCCTATGCCTTGTGCTCCAAGTTGCCACATTTTGTTAGCGATATCGTCAACATTGTTAGATAAAACACTCTCTGTTAGTTCTAGATTGAGGTGGCCGGGGTTGATACCCGTTTTCTGGACAATCGCAATAACATCTGCCACAAAGTCTGGATGCTGGTATTGGCGGGCGCTGACATTAACGGCAACGGTTAAGGAGGGCGTAGTAGTATCCTCCCACCGCTTCAGTTGTTTACAAGCTTCTTCTAACACCCATAGGCCGATTGGAAGAATCTGACCAGTATCTTCAGCCACCGGAATGAAGTCCAATGGTGAGACCATACCGCGCTCCGGATGATTCCAGCGTATCAGTGCTTCAGATCCAATAATTACACCATCAGAATCAACCTGTGGTTGGTAGTAAAGTTGAAACTGCTTTTGTTCAATCGCTACATGGAGATCTGTCTCAAGTTGAGCTCGTATACTCGCGGCCTCCTGCATCTTCGGATTGAAGAAACGAATCGTATTTCTACCCGCAGCTTTTGCTTGATACATAGCCAAATCAGCCTGTTGAAATAACTGATCTATGCCGACCTGATTGTTATCAGAAAACAGCGTAACGCCAATGCTGAGGGTGCTGTGATGGTTGAAGCCTGAAAAGCTATAATATTGATTTTGTGCTTCAAGTATTTTTTCACTTAGATTACGAATCTGGTTCATTGCAACCTCTGATTCGGAGTCAAGGTCTGTCAGCATTATAACAAACTCATCACCGCCGAACCGGGCTACTGTATCTGTTTTTCGCACAAGTTTGGTTAACTGATCGGCAACTTTCTGTAATAGGATGTCACCTTGATGATGGCCTACGGTATCGTTCAGAGTCTTAAAGTTATCCAGATCGATAAATAGCAGGGCCCCCTCTCTACCGTAGCGCTGTGAAGCCAATACTGCCTGCTTAAGATGTTCAGTAAACATTCTCCGGTTCGGCAATTTGGTTAAAGAATCGTAATAAGCCAGTTGCCTAATATGTTCTTCAGATGCTTTACGTTCACCGATATCGGTTAGTGCTCTGACATAGTGGGTGATGGCGCCATGATCATTTTTGACGGCTGTAATCATTAGCCATTCGGGGAAAATCTCTCCGTTTTTACGCATGCAGCAGATCTCTCCCTGCCACTGGCCTCTGTCGCGGACTTCTTTGCGGATCTGATCATAGAACTCTTGTAGGTGCTGGCCTGAACGAAGGATTTGAGGGGTTTTGCCGATCACTTCCACCGGCTTATAGCCGGTAATTTCTGTAAATGCCTGGTTGACGCTGAGAATGACATTATTAGCGTCGGTAATGCACATCCCTTCCTGGGTTTCAAAAGCAGCAGCAGCAACCCTGAGCTGATCCTCATTTTGGCGCCTGAGAGCGATCTCATTGCTCATCTGTTCAATATTGTCTTCGATGGTGTCAGCCATTGCATTAAACGAGGTTGTTAGGCGGCCCATCTCATCCTGGCTATTAATTGGCAGGCGTAGGTGCAGATCCCCGTTATGAAAATTCTGGATACCATCATTAATAGTGGTTATCCGGCGGGTCAGCGTATTCGCCATCCAGATGGCGATCGCAATAACGATAATAATTAGTATTACAGTTGAAATGGCTAGCTCTAGTGTTGAAACACTAAGCCGATGTTGGATCTCAGCACTAAGTGCGTCGCGTTGTTGCTGATAGTCAATTATCTTAGATGTAATGATAGTTGAGATCCGGTTGCCTGATTCAACTGCGGCCAAGTGAAAGTCATTAACATTGGCGCCGATGGTAACAAAACCAAAGCCTTTCCTGCTCTGGCCGTAACGACTGGTGTAATAGGGGATAGTAGCTGCAGTGGTGAGCTTCCAAAGCCCGCTGAAATAGATGACGAAAGAACCAGAACCTCCATCACGTGTGAGTTGATCCCAACCTTGGCATTGGGGTGAAAAGTTCAGATAACGACAATCAAGGGCAATGGTACCCTGACGAATGAGTTCTTTAGCGGGTTTCTTATTCAGAGAAGGCTGATCAAAATCTGGGATTCCAGGAAGAAACTCATGGGATGGTAATTTGGACTGCTGCCACGCCTGGTACAGGGAGTTATCCATCCAGGGCGTTTCGGGCAATCCTGTTTCACTGTTGTAACCGTGGATAAAGTAATCTCTGGGATGGGAAATAGAACGGTTTTTATAGTCCCACATAAAGGCGTAGTTGCCCTCTATAGCATCAGCTATCGGTGTATAACGCTGTTCTGTAGGGGTAATGCGGTCGGTAAAACGACGTATATGATCGTGGTTCAGAGCCAAGGTGACATAGCCAGTTATCTTGCCATCCTTCACCAAGGGTGTAGCCCATCGAACAATACCCTGAAAGCGTTTTCCGACAGGGTTTTCAGTGCCGGCGTATGCAGATTCTTCAGGTCTGAATTCAAGGCCTGCTTTATTTACTCTTTCCGGCGTGTAGGACCCAATTATGGAGCTTTTTACATACTCCCCAATGACTTCTGAAACATAAATTTCACCGGCTTTCAGTGATCGTAGCTCAGGCCAATAGGTTTCTGCTTTAGCAAACGTCTGCAAGCGTTGTGAGGTATCAATCAACGGTTTTTCATCATCGCCATCGCTGGAGATTTTTAGCTTTTCTAAACCATCCAGACCGATCAGGGTTATTTCCCGATACAGTGGAGTGGATTGTTTTTCGCCTAATAACTCCTCTTTTCTCTGGTGAAACTGTTTAGCATTGGCTTTAAGTTCTGCTATTACGTTTGTTGTTTCTGTGAAAGGTATATTATCTATCGAAAGCCAGTGGCTTTGATCAGGGGATAGTTGCCACTCACCATGCGGATATAGATCTCGCATCCTATTGTTGAAAAAGCTTCTGAAATTTTTCTCTGTAGGCTCCAACAACGCTGCCAGGCGGATATCCTGATCTCTTTCATAGAGAAATCTGGCGATTGCCTGTGCCGTATCTGTGGTTAGTCGTTCGATCGCTTCTCTTGAACGATTATCGAGAGCTGCAGTGCTGTCGTTAATGACTGTATCGCCTACAGTCTGGATTGTTTCGAACATCCCATCGGTCATTTCTGCAGAACGCGCGGTAACATTATTCCCCAGATCGGTAGCCGCATTCCAGGCAAAAGCGGCCAGGGCAATTAATGGAATTACCTTGATAAGGACAAAAATGCTAATCAGTTTTCCGCGAGTGCTTTGGAAATATTTCAGTGCCAAGCGAAGATTCCTTTCGTTCGAATAAGCTTGTTACAACTCTAGCGCATCATTGAAAGATCAACGTTGTACTTGTGTACCAAATTGGTGAGTTGGATAGAAATGCTTTAGCCTTACTTCCTGCTGGTGACAGCGATTGCAACGCTACCTATCCCTTTAATTAGTTTTATTTGGTTTGCTAAATATCGAAGGCGTGACTGAGCATAGTGGTTGGCTTCATGACTCTCTTGATTTCTTTTTAAGCTGGTTGCCTTATTCTTGGTGCGATGTGTTTTTGCTGTGGTTGGTAACTAGAGTCTTCAATGTGCAGCTATTGGCATATAGCGGATTTCAGAGCATCCTAGAGCAACGTAGTGTCGTCTGTTGACTGCAGTGGCCTCCCGAGATAAGGGTTTTTAAAATAGAACAGGTTTTTGCTGAAGGTAGATCGATTTAAATGATTACTTGTTGGCTATAGGTACTTCACAAAACAATTTGATAAAATTACTGAGTAATTTTGCGTCAAAGTGATGGGCCATCTTTTGCTTCATTATCAGAAGGGCATTAAAACTGCTCATTCCGTCTTTATAAGATCGCTTAGCCGTTAAGGCATCGTAGATATCAGCCAAAGCGCATATCTGGCCAAACAAATGAAACTCTTTGCCTTTCAATCCATAGGGATATCCAGACCCATCTAGTTTTTCATGATGTTGCACTACGATAATTTCTATTTCATCGCTCAATGAATTTGCTTGTTTCAGCTGCATAACGCCCAAGTCAGGGTGCCTTTGCATAATATCCCACTCATCGGCATTCAGTTTCCCAGGTTTGTTCAAGATAGCGGGGTCAACGCCAGCTTTACCTACATCATGCAGAAAAAAACCAACACCTAGCTCTTTGAGTAGGGTTTGATCCATAGTCCCCAAGCAGTGCTTAGCAAAGACCATCGCTTTAAACCCTACACTAACCGAGTGTGTATAAGTGTAGTAGTCGTGAGAAGTGATTCTTAATAGTTCATCGGATAGTTCTGGATCAGAAATGAGATTGCCAACCATTCCCTTCAGAGCAGTGACGGTTCCCTGAACTGAATCGTTAGTCAACTGGGCTGAAAACAGCTGCGATATTAATTCGGTACTATGTTCAATAACAAACTCTGCTTTTTCACTGACAGGCAATGTACAGTTAAGTGCTCGGGAGAGTTTCTCAGTAGGGGAATTTATTTGTTCCCATTCGGATTGGACTAGCGGTTGTGATATCTCTTCCGGTTTACCTATTGAGTTGACGTGTTGTTGCGATTCCTTTTGCCTTTCTGTGCTTTTATGAGAATCGATAACAACGGTATTAAATAGTTTTTGTATTACTTCAACCTGTTCCTTGGTTGATAGTTGGAAATTGTTTTTTGAAAAGGGGTGAGCTTGCCAATTGTTCTTCTGACTCTCGCCCAATCGAACATAGTCACCAATCTTTATTTTATCGACGGTCATTTCCATATTTATATTTTTCATCATTGCCATCCTGCTAGATGATTTTCCAGAAGCAGCTACGGCTGAGTTATGAGTTTTCCCCTTTGCTCAGCGGCAAATGCCATATCCACTCCAAATATCGGTGTTCGATAATGGTATGAACTAAATCTATTATGTTGCTTTGTTCATAATTTGTGATAAATCGGAAACCAGCTTGCTTAAATTATTAGTTGCTTGATTTGTTTGTTCAACAGAGGTCATGCTGCTATCAGCAATATCGCGAATTGAAACAATGTTTTTACTGATCTCTTCTGCCGCGATACTTTGTTGTTCAGCCGACGCAGCAATTTGATAACTACCTTGTGAAATTGTTTCCATTGATGCTGAAACTTGATCGAATGCATTCCCTGCTTTTTCGGCATGAGCGGCTCCAGTTTGGGCTTTTTCATGGCTAAGCTTCATGGTATTAGCAGTATCGTTCACACTACGTTGAATATTTTCGACTGTGTTTTTAATTTTACTTGTAGATTCCTGAGTCCTGGATGCCAAAGTACGTACTTCGTCTGCCACGACCGCAAACCCACGGCCATGATCACCGGCTCGGGCAGCTTCAATTGCTGCATTTAATGCCAATAAGTTAGTTTGAGCAGCAATGCCGTCAATCAAAGCGGCAATGTCTCCAATCTCATCTGTTTGAGTGCGTAACATTTCTGATGATTGAGATGCTGCTGCAACGTTGTCGACTAACATTTGAATTGTCATGAGCATCTCATCGACAATATGAATTCCGTCTTTAGCCTGCAGGGCAGCTTTGTGTGTTTCATCTGAGGTTTTGGAAGTATTGCCGGCCACTTCATGAGAACTAGCTGCCATCTCTGTTGCAGCCGCTGCTAACATGTCACTTTCTAAGTTCTGCTGCGCTATGCCTAATGATGTTCGCTCTAATGCCTCATGGGTCGTAGACATTACGTCATTGAGCGTACCAATAGCATCTTCTACTCGCCCTGTTACTGTCCGCAGGCGCGCATCAGACATCTGCATGGATAAATTTAGCGTGCCCACCTCATCCATACTGTCGGTCATTGTCTTTTGTACTAGAGGATTGTCATAAATCTCTAGTGCCATATTTGAGAGACTTCTTAACGGCTTGAACAGTTGATAGTGGAGAAAGCTAAAGAGAGCTGCAGACCCTCCCATGATGATTATTTTTATCGGTATAGAGAAGGGGGTGAAGACTACGCTGCTTTGAATAATTAGGGCGAGAACGACAATGAACAGTGTTTTGTTGGCAAGGCTTACTCTTGATAATGAAAAAGAGCGTTTTTTTCCATTGATATCGGCATACACCTCTTCTGCTCGTTGCTTGGCGGAGTCAGATAAACTTGTTCTGACTGACTGGTAACCGATTTTCTGGCCGTTGCTACCGTAAAGGGCTGTGACATATGCCCGAACCCAATAGTAATCACCATTTTTGCAGCGATTCTTTACGACACCCATCCAGGGTTTATCTGATTTGAGGTGTAGCCATAAATCAGCAAAAGCTTTGGATGGCATACCTGGGTGCCTTACCAGATTGTGGTGCTGTCCAACTAACTCTTCGAGACTATAACCTGAAACTTCTACAAAGTGATCGTTGGCATAGGTAATACGGCCATTAAGGTCGGTGGTAGAAATCAATCGAATATTGCTCGAGAAAGGACTCTCAACGTTGGTGTGTTTTTTCCCTTTCATAACCTGCTTCCTTAGAGATAAGAGTCTTGCGATATGTCTATTGGTCTGGTGTTTTGAGCGGAGTTTGCTTATCTATATGATTATCAATGAAAAATAAGTTCTTTATTTACGGTAAAGCTAAGCAAAGAACGGACTTATATAGATAAGTTATAAATCAAATAAACCCTAAGGTGTCTTAACTATTAAATTAGAAGCCACTCTATTGTTAACTAAAGCGTATCTAGCGGTTAGTTTCCGCGTGCTGCAGAAGTCTGTAAATAGGAATAACTCGTATTTTTAAAGTGGTAAAGGAGGAGCCCTCGAAACTATTGTGGAACCGCTGAGTGGAATTGGTTAGATTTGCTACAGTCGCTTATACCCACCATGTAGTAACGCTTTAGCAGATAAGCCCATAGAGTCCCCACACAGTTATCCACAGGAAATGTGAATAACTGTCAGACCAAATGCCTTTCGCAATGGAGCTTAGTTGATCGTCTACGCGAACAATTAGGTATCAATTGATCTATACCAGTCTTAGGATTAGCGTTCTTACTCTATTCAGAAAGCTTTCCTGAACGAGCCTTAGTATCTCTTCCTATTCGAAGAACCTATCAGCGAATTGGTTATAAAGAATGAGGTTTTCAGGTTAGTTTCATCTGAAGGTATTAGCATAATATATAATGCCAAAGGGTTATTTCTTACGCTCTGAATGTATTGAAAATACCTTGTTGTCGAAGTTGATAGATACATCCCAGCCCATTATTGGGATCGAAAATATCAATTTCGTCAAAGGCTTGAAGAAAATGTTTTGTCTTGGGTCTATGCTCTAGAGAGCCGGCTTTGTTATGTATATGACAAGAATTGATCGATTGAAAATCACATTGCAGTGATCAGCCAGTGGGAAGCGCGTCTGCTTGTTTTGACGTTCGCTCTACGGATTAGGGGAAAAATAATATGAAACCCGGTAATTTATTAAAAGTAGGTCTCTTTCTATCTGTCAGCGGTCTTATTGTTGGTTGTGCAGCATCGCCTGATTATTCCGGTAACACCGACAGTCGTTGGGCTGATTTTAAAAGCTGGACCAAAATCACTGAGGGACGCACCAGTACGGGTGATCCGACTGGTTTAGTCAGTGGTGTACATAAGGGGCGTGAAGGCTATCGCGATGTGTATGTAAATGACATTGGTCTGGCAGTAAATCAAGGTACGGCGCCTTATAATTACCCTGTGGGTTCGGTAATCGTGAAGGAGCAGTTTGATGATCTGGAAGCTTTTAAGGCGCAAAAGCCAACAGACCTGACAATTATGGTAAAGCTGAAAAATAGTGATACCCCGGATGCGAAAAACTGGGGATGGTCTGCTGGATACGACAGTAAGTTGGAAGAGGTTAATGCTTTCTGCAGCGGTTGTCATTCTGTTGCCGCTAAGACTGACTTTGTCTTCACTAACGAAGAGTTTTTGAAAAAGTTTCACTGAATAAACGGCCAGTAATCTGGAGATTGTTACCAGATAAGCCTCTCTTTGAGCAGGTTAATGACTGAACGAGGAGCCACTCAGGTAAAACTGGGTGGCTTTTTTGTCTATAGGTACTTCTTCAGCCCTATTGAGGTTCTGTAAACGTGCCATTGACCATTGTCTTACCAGATTCCATACCTCTAGGTCCTTGTTGTACCAATTCCGCTCGCGCCTTATTGGATAAGTCTGGAGTAGAATTAGTGGACGTAGAGATAAGAAGTGATTGAATCCCAGGTAATAACGTTCGGTACAGCCTGGTTAACTACCTACCTTATATTGCCGAAGCATTGCTCCGCCAGTTAAGACAATCAGCCCAGCAAAGATGAAGCTGAAGGTGATTTGCTGGTGGATGTCGAAAGGTTCACCGAGGATGAAAACACCCGTAATAAGCTGCAGTGAAGGGGCTAAATAGAGCATAAAGCCGAGAATGACCAGGCTTAGATGTCGAGCAGCTGCTGCATAAGCCAGCAGCGGTAAGGCCGTTAAAATCCCCGCTGAAACCAATAACAGACCATCGATGGATAGGCTGAAATGCTGTTCTCCGTTCCAGGCTATCCACAACCAATATCCTAAGGCAAAAGGCAGTAATAATAGGCTCTCTATCATCAGTCCGGTTACCGTATCGACGGCTGTTTGTTTGCGGATGAGGCCATACAAGCCAAAAGAAAATGCCAGGGCCAAAGACGCCCAGGGGACTTGATTAGCGCCGAATACTTTGTAACTCACGCCGACTACCGCAAGGCTCAATGCAATCGCTTGGTAGGGAAGAATACGTTCCTTGAGCACCCAAACGCCCAGAGCAATGCCGACCAGTGGGCTGATAAAATATCCTAGACTGGCACCTACCGCATCGCCAATACCGACGGACCAGATGTAAACAATCCAATTGGTGGCGATCAATAGCGACGATGCAAACAACTGGAGTACCAGCTTAGGTTTTCCTAGTGCATCGCGCACATTACTCCATCGGCGGCTGAGGGTCAGTACGATCGCAACAAATACGGAAGTCCAGACTAGCCGGTGCAGTAAAACCTCGACGGGAGGGATATGCTGTAACTGGTGGAAAAACAGGGCAAAACAGCCCCAGATAAGATAAGCGAACAGCGCCTGAAACATGCTGCGGGAAAAGTCAGTCATAAACTGGCATCCAACCTGGAGGTTATCGTCTTAACGTGAAGAAATATAACCATGCAGCTCAGATAGCTATTAAGCAGAACGGGAAATAGATCTAGAATGGGAAGTAAAGAAGGGGACTCAGCCCCTTCCTTTGTCAGTCCTTAAGCAAGGTAAGCACCGCTTCTGCGACGGCAGTCGAAGAGGCTGGGTTTTGACCGGTGATCAGCATACCATCCTGGACGCAATAAGGCATCCAGTCAGGGCCTTGGCTGTAAAGTCCGCCCCGGCCTTTTAGTTCATCTTCCAGCAGGAAAGGCACTACATCGGTCAGTCCTACAGCGGCTTCTTCGGTATTACTAAAGCCGGTGACCTGCTTGCCATCAAACAGCGGTTGTCCTTGCTCATCTTTAGCGTTTAGCAGCACGCTGGGGGCGTGGCAGACGGCAGAGACTGGCTTTTCTTGTCGGGCAAAAGCTTCGATTAAGCTAATCGAATCGGCATCGGTAGTCAGATCCCACATCGGCCCATGACCTCCCGGATAGAAGATGGCATCGTAATCATCTGCAGAGATTTCAGCTAGCCGCAGCGTTTTAGCTAACTTGTTCTGCAACTCGCTATCTGCATCAAAGCGATGGGTAGCATCGGTCTGAAAATCTTCAAGAGCGCTTTTGGGGTCAATCGGAGGCTGCCCACCCATAGGTGACGCCAGGGTGATATTGTTCCCGGCATCAGCAAAGGTGTAATAAGGTGCAGCAAATTCTTCAATCCAGAAGCCAGTTTTTTCGCCGGTATTGCCGAGCGAGTCGTGCGAAGTTAAAACGAATAGAATGTTCATAGTATTTTTTCCTTACAATATACCGCCTACCATGAGTCTTAGTTTAGACCGACTGTTTTTATTAATTAGAGTCGGGCACGTAGGCTGATATCGATTAAATTATTTTACAATTTGACCAGCATCTTGCCGGTATTCTTACCTTCGAACAGACCAATAAACGCAGTAGGAGCTTGCTCGATACCGTTAAAAACGGTCTCCTTCCAGCTGACTTTTTCTTGCTGTATCCACTCCACCATTTGCTCAACAAACGCGGGGTAACCATCCCAGTGGTCAAATACAATAAAGCCCTGTATTTTCAGCTTTTTGATGACGATTTGTGAAAGGTTTGCCGGCCCAGGTGTGGGTGCTGTCGCGTTGTACTGATCGATCATACCGCAGACGGCTATTCGGCCATTGGCGTTCATCAGATTGAGGACCGCTTCCAGATGGGCGCCTCCCACATTTTCGAAATAGACATCGATACCTTCGGGGCAGGCGGTAGCAATATCCTGCTGCAGATTGTCGGTAGTTTTGTAATTGACTACAGCATCAACGCCCAGTTCTTCCTTGAGATAGCGGGCTTTGGCATCAGAGCCAACACTGCCGGCAACATAACAGCCTTTCAATTTGGCGATTTGGCAGACAATTGCCCCTACTGCTCCCGATGCTGCAGAAACAAATACCCTATCGCTTGGTTTAAGCTCTGCAATTTTCGTTAGGCCGGTAAATGCCGTCATCCCCGGCATTCCCAGTACACCTAAAAACGCTTGTTCAGGGATTCCTGTTTCAGGTAATAGCTGTAGATCTTCACCTGTTGTGGTGAAATATTGGCGCCAGCCATTCATGTTGGAAACTTTATTACCGACTACAAATGCTGGGTTGTTGGATTCAACCACTTCGCCAACAGCGCCACCACTGAGAACTTCATTGATAGTAAAAGGCGCGATATAGCTGTCGCGCTCAATCATGCGACCACGCATATAGGGGTCGACCGACATCCATCGATTTTTAACCAGTACCTCGCCATCTTTCAATATGGAAATAGGTATTGAAACGAGACTGAAGTCTTCCGCTACCGGGAGGCCTACAGGGCGGTTTTTAAGATGAATTTCCTGGTTTTTTTCAATGTACATTGAGAGGCCTCTGGTAAAGCGTTATCAGTTAACAGCTGAGTATTTTATTCTGCCAGGGGTGATGCATCCAATGCATTGCGAGTATAGTTATCATGATTATTAATTATGTAATAAAGGTGTTATAGCGTTGAATCTCACCAGTCTGTCTGCCGCTGACCTGAATCTATTGCCGGTTTTTCAGGTGTTGTTAGAAGAGCGTAATGTCACCCGTGCGGCAGGGCGTTTGAATTTAACTCAGCCTGCCATTAGCCGTAACTTGGCTCGGTTGAGGCAATTGTTTAACGACCCGTTGTTTACACGCACACCTAAGGGTTTGGCTCCGACCCCGCGAGCTGAAGCTCTGGCGCTTCACTTACAGCAGTCATTGCAAGATCTCAGTCAGTTGATTGAGCCGGCGACCTTTATTCCTGAAGAGGCGACTAATAACTTCAGGTTAGCGACGACAGACTATGGCGCTCAAGTATTATTACCGTCAGTGATAAAGCGTCTGAGAGTAGAAGCACCGCAGGTTAATCTGGAGATTATTCCGTGGCATGAAAGTCTGTTGCAACAACTCGATCAACAGGACATAGATCTGGCCACCTGCACTGTCGCTGATGTTCCTGCCGCGATTCACGGTCGGGGGGTTGGCAGTGACCGTTTTGTTTGTGTCGTGCGTGATGATCACCCTCTTATTGAACAAGGGCTGGATGTTGAAAGTTATGCCTCTCACCCACATGCATTAATTACGATGGGAGGCTCGCGTAAAGGAGCGATTGATTACCTACTCGAACAACAGGGGCTAAAACGCCGTATTGCATTAAGGGTGCCTCATTTTGTAGCCGCACTCGCACTGGTTGCTCAAAGTGACCTGTTATTGACGGTGCCTTATGGTTTAGCAAAAAGTTGTGCGGCGCAGTATCAGCTGAAAATCCTCCCTTTCCCTATAGAGCAGGATGATTTTACCTATTCCATCATCTGGCACGAACGATATAAGAAAGATCCCGGGCATGCTTGGTTACGCCAGTTGGTATTTGAGCAGTTAACCCAAACTCTTAAAGTGATAAATAATGATTGTACGTTTTGACACAATCGTTATTGAGCGGGGGTTATTTAATAAACAGTTTTGGCTATGTCTTCTAATCTGGCATTGAGGGTTTGGCAATGCTCAATATGCCGTTGCGAGTGTGTAGAGGTGCTGTCAGAGATATAGCTATATAGAGGGTTATAAAACTCAAACCAATTCTATTAATAAATGTCTGTTTTTAAGTAAAACTGGTTTAACAGATATGACACTCTGCCTATTACTCAAAATCACACCTCCAAAAACCACTCTCTCTTCAATCTGTTTTAGAATGAGGTGTCTACAAGAGCTAAGTTCTGAGCAAACTTAAGATGGAGTGTTAAGGACGCTATGCAAAAAATACTTCAGTATATTCTTCCATTTGAGTTGCCACGGACATTTCCAGATAATACATTCAATGATCTTTATGACGAGTGGGATAAACCCTCCCGACAGATTCAGATTTCAGTAATAAGCTGCTTAACTGCGCTGCTATACGTGGCCTTTACCTTTATTGACAAATCTTCCTGGGCGCCTGAGCACGTCCAAGTATTAATGCTGAAGAGTCATCTGTTAATTATCGCTCCCATAATGCTTACTATTAGCTTTTTGGCATATAAAAAGCGATTCTACAACACTGTTATGTTGATGCTCGCTATATCCCCAGTTATAGCGATGTTAAGTCACGCTTATATCGCTAGTAAGCTTACCAATATCCCGCCGTTTCTAGCGGAAGGCTATCTGTGTGTGTTTTGGATCTTTATCGTTTCGGGTATGACCTTTAGGTATGCGTTAGTCAGTGCGATTTTATCATCTGTTATTTTGCTTTTTTCCGCCTTTTATTTTATGAATCTGGCTGGTACCTATGCCATACATGCTTTTTGGGTTTTTTGTAGTTTCTCGTTTGGCTGCCTCGGTGCCTTGATATTTGATAGATCGAGAAAAGCTATCTTTATGGGGCAGCAAGAATTGCATCGCCTGGCAATTACTGATCCTTTAACTGGCGTATTTAACCGTAATCACTTGGATAACGTCCTTTCTCAAGAAGTTGGGCGGTGCCTTCGATACAACCAATTTTTTGGTCTCTTGATCATAGATATTGATAATTTCAAAAGCGTAAATGATACATTCGGGCATGCTGCTGGCGATAAGGTTTTGCAAAAGACAGCTCAGTTGTTGTCACAATCTATACGTGAAAATGACACGTTGATAAGGTGGGGAGGAGAGGAGTTTATTGTTATTGCCCTTGAGGTCGATGAGCCAAACCTTCTCCAGCTTTGTGAAAAACTAAGGGGAAAGATTGAAGATGAGGGTTATGCTACAGCAGGTAAGATTACTGTAAGTATTGGTACAACGTTGTTTAGAAAAAATGATACCAAGGAAACGCTGATTTCTCGGGCCGATAAGGCACTTTATGAAGCAAAAGAAAAAGGTCGAAACATTACTGTTTACACATAGTTAATCTATTGACCTTCTTTGAGTGCAATATGTCTTGGCGCCAATGGCGCTGATCTTTCCTAATTACTCAAAATCATACATTCACTAATCTTTCTCTCTCTTAACTGCTTTAAAATGATCTGTGTAGGTTAGTCATAATTAGAGGATAGAGCGTTGTCAGATTTCACGCCTCATGGAACGGATGAGTGGGTTGAGATGATCGGCGAGCATGAGTTGCCGGCGTTATGCTCTACTATCCGCGAGATTGAGAAGCTTTCTAAAGATGATACTTCCTCACTGGCTAAACTAGGCCAGACGGTACTTCATGATCATGCCTTAACATCTTCTATTCTTAAAGTCGCTAACAGCGCTGGTTATATGGGGCGAAATCCAGTAACAACCGTTAGTCGGGCGTCGGTAGTGTTGGGGCTGACCCGGATTAAGAATATCTGTATCACCGCAAAATTACTTAATAGTTTGTTAAAGAATCGAAAGCTGACCCCCGGGGTTTATGAGCGTTTGCTGAAGCTAATGGCGCAGTCGTTTCATGCGGGGATGATTGCTAAGTTGATGATGCAGGGTTATGACGAGGATGTTCAGGAAGAAACCTTTATTGCTGCTTTGCTAAACCGTTTTGGTGAGAGTGCTTTCTGGAGTAGAGGGGGACGGATCACGGTTGAATTGGATAAGGCGTTGCGACAAAAACAGGTCGCCCGGCCTGAAGAGGCTGCTCATATTGTTCGTCAGACGCTGGGCACGACTTTCGAAGAGATGAGCCTGGGATTAGCCAGTTCATGGAATATGGGCACTGTGCTGATCAGTTCGCTCGAGGAACCTGAGTTACGCACACCTGAGCTGCGGTCGGTCAGTCTGGCGGTTCACTTGAGTGATACCCTGGCAAACCCAAAATACAATCGTGCAGAGCTGGAAAAGTTGTTGACCGAGGCCGCTGACCTGATGCATCAGGATAAGTGGGAAGTATTGGCTGAGATTGAGCGCTGTTCAGAGGAAACCGTTGAACTGCTGAATTCTTATGGTGCTGGAGTATTAACCCGCTATATTGGACATGATCCGATTGCGCCTACCGCTATAGAAAGTAAACCGGACGATGAAGAACCGAGTGATCAGGCGCTGCAACTTAGAATTCTGCGTGAGTTGGCATTTTTGCCCAATGAAAATGCGGATTTTAATCTGATTGTTCAAACCGCGATGGAAGGTATTCACCGGGGTATTCGCATGCGTCGGACAATCGTTTTTCTCAAGTCACGTGAGAGGCGCAGTCTAATGCCTCGGTTTATATCTGCACCTAATGGGAATCAGATCAAACGGAAGTTTGTCGTCGGTCTGGACGGTTCACCTAATATCTTCAGTCATGTGCTTAATACCCGGCAACCGGTTTGGGTGGATAATGTGAATGCGCCAAAGTGGCGGTCCTATCTGGACAGTTCATTAAGAGGCTTAGTCGGGGGTGATGAGTTTTTTGTGGCGCCCATTATCTGGGGTAAAGCCTGTGTTGGGTTGTTCTATGCTGATCGTAATGACCCTTCTGATAAGAGAGGGCAGCGGCCTATGAGTCAGGATGACTTTATGGCATTTACACTCTTTGCTCAACAGACCAATCTCTGCTTATCGCTTATTCGTAAAAACTCATAACGTAAGATAAAACGGAAAACCCACTTTTCTAGTGTGTTTTCCGTTTATGTGTGCCAGAACTAATGGGTTTGTAGTTCGTTGGTTTCAAGTGATATCAGTTTGTTCTCAATCCAGCATTTTTCCTCAGTAACGATACTGATGGGGCAATGTGGGTCCTGAAACTGGATGATCTCCTGCTCTTCGATTAAACGATGTCTACGTATTCCATACTCATTGTCGCTGCTTGCATTTTGCATATCCATATCCTTGCAGGTCGGAAGACTTATTGTTGTTTATGTAAGTTAGACCATAAATCCAGGGTTATCTAACGGCGGATTGGAATTAAACCCGAAGTGGCTTGATGAAAAGCAATTTAGTTACCACTAAATAACGGGTTTCGCTGGCGATATCAGGCGGTTACCGTTAGCATTGGTAGCCATGAATAATCACCCTTCTGATATAGATTTACAGCGATGAGTTATCAGGTACTGGCGCGTAAATGGCGTCCCGCAAAGTTTACTGAAATGGTGGGGCAGGAGCATGTGCTCAAGGCCCTGGTCAATGCCCTAGACGATGACCGGTTGCACCATGCTTATCTGTTTACTGGCACCCGGGGTGTCGGTAAAACCTCGATTGCCCGTTTGTTTGCTAAATCGCTTAACTGCGAAACCGGCGTGTCTTCGACCCCCTGTGGCGAATGCTCTGCTTGCCGGGAAATTAGCGAAGGGCGCTTTATCGATCTGATCGAAGTGGATGCGGCGTCCCGAACAAAGGTAGAAGACACGCGGGAGCTGCTGGAAAACGTACAGTATGCGCCGACCCATGGCCGCTTTAAGGTATACCTCATCGATGAGGTACACATGCTGTCTACGCACTCTTTCAATGCGTTATTGAAAACCCTGGAAGAGCCGCCTCCGCATGTTAAGTTTTTGCTGGCGACAACTGATCCGCAGAAACTGCCGGTCACTATTCTGTCCCGCTGTTTGCAGTTTAATCTTAAGAATATGATTCCTGAGCGGATCGTTGATCATCTCGGTCGAGTATTGACTGCAGAAAATATCAATTATGAAGAACCCGCTCTATGGCTTCTGGCCCGTTCCGCCGACGGTTCGATGCGGGATGCGCTGAGTCTGACCGATCAGGCGATCGCCTTCGGTGCTGGCCAGGTGGTTGAAGCAGATGTTCGCGCCATGTTGGGTACTATTGACCAGCGATTAGTTTATCTTCTGGTAGACAGTCTGGCGGCTCATGACGCTAAAGCTTTACTGACCACCGTTGATGAATTAGCGCGCTTTTCGCCTGATTACAATGTTGTATTGGGCGATCTGATCAGCCTGATGCATCGCATCGCACTGGCGCAGATTGTGCCGGATGCTGTGGATAATGGCCTGGGTGATCGAGAGTTGTTACTGGATCTGGCGGGTAAACTGACCGCTGAAGATGTGCAGCTGTTCTATCAGACCGCTTTGATGGGGCGAAAAGACTTACCTTTTGTGCCGGATGCGCGTGAAGGTCTAGAGATGACGCTGATGCGGATGTTGGCGTTCAGGCCTGTATCGGTGAGTAGCCAGGGATTGAGTCAGCCCGGAGAATCATCAGCCGTTACTGTGCTACCTAAACCTGAAGCGACAGCTGTACTTGCAACTGCGCCCGTAGCGGTTATCGAGACCGAAGCCGCGAGTGCGCCTGAGCCGATGCCTCAGTCAGTTCAGCCCGCTCCACAAGCTACTCATCCGGTCGAACCGGAACCAGTGGCTTCACCTCAGTCTGAGATCCAGTCAGCTCCTCAACCGGTTCAGCCGGATGGGCCTCCTGATTATGATGAGTCTTACATGCAGGGTGGGTATGAGGATCAGCCGGGAAAAAAGTCTGAAGCTGATTTAGCCCCGCCAGCGGCCGCGGGGCATAACTCTGCACTGCATACGGTTTCTGGCTCCGTCTCTGAAGCAAAGACTGAAGCGTCGCAAAGGCCTGTCGTGGATCTACCATGGGAAGATAATTCCCCTGTGTTAACTGCGCCCGAAAAGCCCGCGGACAGTGCTGTACTAAAGAAGAGCCTTGAGCCAAATAACAGCCTTGAGCAAAGCAAACCCTTTATGCAGAGCTTGCCTGAGCCGGTAAGTGTTGCTGTTCAGTCTCCGGTTTCACCAACATTGGTTGTGGATAACGCGCCAGTGGAAGAGATCGTTGAGCCAGACGCTGAGGTGAGTCAGGATATTAGTCAGTTCAATGCAGATCAGTGGGTGCTGTTGGTCGAGTTGATTGGACTGTCTGGTATGACGTATAGCATCGCATCGAATACCTCGCTGGAGTCTGTTGAGGGTGGCTGGCGTTTCCATTACACCAGCGAACAGAAAGCGATGATCAGTGAAATTCATACTGATCGTATTCGTGAATCAATTGGTCATTATTTTAACACTTCGGTTGAGGTAGAATTCAACTTAGGTAATTACAGCCGCGAGACGCCAAGCCAGTACCGTGATCGGAAGCGGGCAGAGCGTCAGGTTGAGGCGGTCAGTTCCATTCAGAACGACCCTGTCGTACAACGGGTGATCGAACGGTTCTCGGGCCGTATCGATCTCGAATCGGTTCAGCCGATCGATTAAGCCAGAGATTAAGATAGATGAGGAAAATATGATGAAAGGTGACATGGGCAACCTGATGAAGCAGGCACAGAAGATGCAAGCTGATATGCAGAAAGCGCAGGAAGAGATCGCTAAGGCTGAAGTTAACGGCGAATCTGGCGCGGGTCTGGTTAAGATTGTGATGAATGGTCGCCATGATGTTCGTAGTGTCGCGATTGATGATAGCTTGATGGAAGAGGATAAAGAGATCCTTGAAGACCTGATAGCTGCAGCGATCAACGATGCAGTGCGTAAGGTTGAAAGCTCCACTCAGGAAAAGATGGCGAAAATTACCGGTGGTATGGGTATGCCGCCGGGCTTTAATATGCCGTTCTAAGGCGACTAATACTATGTCATTCAGCCCGCTTATCCAGGATCTGATAGATGCATTTCGTTGCTTGCCGGGCGTAGGACCTAAAACCGCCCAGCGGATGGCATTTCATATGCTTGAGCGCGATCGGGAAGGTGCGACATCGCTGGCAAGTGCGCTAACCATTGCGGCGGATAAGGTTGGCCATTGCAAAAGCTGCCGTACACTTTCAGAAAATGAACTCTGTCAGATCTGTACTGACAACTCACGGGATGACAGCAAGATATGTGTGCTTGAGTCTCCTGTGGATATGTTAGCGATTGAGCAGACCGGCGGCTTTAATGGTGGTTACTTTGTGTTGATGGGGCATCTGTCTCCCATCGATGGTGTAGGCCCAGATGATTTAGGCTTAGATAAACTGCTTATCCGACTTGAGTCGGGTGCGGTAAAAGAACTTATTATGGCAACTAACCCTACTGTCGAAGGTGAAGCGACCGCTCACTTTATTGCCGAACAGATAAAGGCGTTGGATATTAAAGTTACCCGCATTGCACACGGTGTGCCCGTGGGTGGTGAGCTGGAATATGTAGATGGTGGTACTCTGGCCCATGCGATGGCTGGTCGACGGTCCATGAATTGAGGTAGTGATGACTGAAGCCTATAACTGGCAGTTACTGGAAAGAGCTGCTGATCAGCCGGTCTGGATAACAGATGATGAAACCCTGGCCCACTACTGTAAAGCGTGGCAGGCATTGCCGCTGATTGCACTGGATACCGAATTTATTCGTGTTGATACTTTCTATCCTGCCCCCGGTTTAATTCAGATTGCCGATGATAAAGCCTGTTATCTGATAGATCCCCTGAAGATCGAAGATTATGCACCCATGGTGCAATTGTTTCTTGATCCCTCCGTGCTTAAAATACTGCATGCCGGTAATGAGGATCTGGAGCTCTTCCTCTATATGCTGGGTGTTCTGCCAACCCCTATTTTTGATACACAGATTGCAGCTGGCTTTCTTGGTTGGGGTTTTTCAATGGGCTATCAGCGCCTTGTTAAGTATGCGCTGGATATAGATCTGGAGAAGGGTGAAACGACTTCAGATTGGTTGCAGCGCCCGCTGACTGTTTCTCAGGAGCATTATGCTGCGCTAGATGTTGCTTATCTGCCTGCCCTTTGCCAACAGCAAATGGCTGAACTGGAAGAGCGGGGGATGTCTGACTGGGCACGAGAAGAGACGGCTTTACTGTTGAAGCAGATTCCGGATAACGATCCGGATGGAGTGACTTATTATCAGCGCTTCAGTCAGGCCTGGAAACATTCGCCTGAAAGAATTGCTGCGTTGCGTGATCTGACCGCTTGGCGGGAACGGATTAGCCGGCAGCGGGATACTACCCGTAATAAGGTGTTGAGAAATAATGCCCTGCTTGAGATTGTGAATAAGTGGCCGATGACACCTCAGGCGTTATCCCGGGTGGAGGATGTTCGGCATCAACAGGTAAAGCAGGACGGTGAAGTGATTCTGGGCTTTCTTAAGACGGCCGCGCAGTCAGCCGCCGCAAAGCCGCCAGCACCGATCCAGCGGCCCTTGAGTTACGAGTGGAATAAACCACTGAAAGTATTAAAAGCGATGGCGCGTGCTAAAGCAGAAGAGATAAATATAGCGCCGGAAATATTGCTGCGAAAGAAAGATCTTGATGCCCTGATTCGGACTGAAAATCAGGGTGTATTCAGCCTCCCGCCCAGCCTGTCAGGTTGGCGTAAAGAGGTGATTGGTGATGCATTGTTGGAAAAATTGCAGAGCCTGGAAGTATAAATAGAGAAAGTATGAAGAAGATTTGTAGCGTTTTCAGAAGTTCTAAAAAAGATGAAATGTATCTCTATGTCGATAAGACTGAGAAGATGACGCGGGTGCCTGACCCCCTTAAAGAGATGTTTGGTGCCCCGGTTCATGTATTTGATATGTTGTTGACGCCGGAGAAAGAGCTGTCCCGCGTTGATGCTACTCAGGTGCTAGAAGATATCCGTGTTAAGGGGTATTTTTTGCAGATGCCACCGCCAAAAGAGGATTACCTTCTGAACATCCATCAGGATCGTCCTGAAACCGGCGTTCGCTAGTGGCCCATCAGGTTTTCTGGCGCTCTAAGTCGCTGCAAGAGATGTCTTCCGATGAATGGGAGTCTCTCTGTGATGGTTGCTCTCTGTGTTGCCTGCATAAACTGGAAGATGAAGAGACCAATGAGGTGTATTACACCAGCGTTGTCTGTCATCTGTTGGATATGGAAACCCTCTTCTGTACTAAGTATGAAGAGCGTTGCTCACTGGTACCGCAGTGTGTAAAACTGCGCCCGGAAGATGTAAAAGAGTTCCACTGGTTGCCCCCGACCTGTGCATACCGTTTGGTTCATGAAGGAAAGGATCTGCATGACTGGCATCCTTTGATTAGTGGTCGTCGGGAATCGGTTAAGGAAGCGGGTGCATCAGTGCTGACCTGGTTTGAGGTTACCGATGATCAGGTCGAGGAAGACGACTATATCGATTATCTGATTCAGTAATTGGCATCTATTTGAAAAAAAACCGCCAATGGCGGTTTTTTTGTGTCGGGGATGGCTCATATGGCTGGGGAGCAACTCCCATTGAATATCTGAATCAACTGGGTAACTAATACTTTGGTTATGTCGGTATTTGAGAGGAGGTTAGTTGGATAGGTAACTCATTCGCTGAGCGAACAGCTCTTGGCAGGGGGCTATAATCGCTTTCAGATCGCTTTTCAGGCGACTCCCCATGAGTTCTGTTTTCTCAGTTTTAAAATACTCGATTACCATCTGTTCTTCAGAACGGTCATTCGCCGCAATATCCATTCCATCCCCGATGCAGTAAGCGTAAACAGGCAAGTGATTAGTGATCACCGTATCTATCTGGTCAGGATCAAGTAGGAGCTTACGTGAGGTTAGATAGCGCCGATATTCCTGCGCTGAAGCTGCCGCCATTCCCTTTATTTGTATGCTCGTAAATCGTCTGGCTTCGTCTTGGCTGACTAATAGTTGTTTCATCCGGGTATGGACTTTAGATACTTCTTCATTAAAGGAATGGGGAGCATAGCGCTCGTTGGTTGTACGATAGAGTTCCAGTTCGGCTACCTTAGCTTTCAGGCTGGTTATCTGTTCGCGCATCTCTATCGCTTCATCAAGAAGCTTAACCCGTTCATTCTTCATGTTGCTGATGACGCGCTGGGTAGGCGACAAACTATTCTGTCCGATACTGGGAGCTAGTTTGGGATCGGTTGCAGGGTTTCCGGGGCCTGAATCGGTAGGAATAACCATTTCGCCGAAACCTTCTACTTTTTTTCTATTTTCATCTTGTTGTTCGCTGATGCCAGAGTAGATGAAATAGCCCGCGGCTACGAGAATAATAAGTAGTACAGGGCCGCCGATAAGTAGAGCGAGTTTGAACTTGCTTAGCTGCATTGAGTTTGTGTCTGCCTGGTCAATTCTTGATAGCTATATACTTGTCTGTCAGCTCAATCATATCAAGAAGTATTCTGCCCGTTTCGGTGAGAATCGCTTCTTGTTCAGGTCTGATAGTTTTGCCCTGAGAGTCTTTTTCGAGCAGGTCATCCAGTTCGCTCAGCTCATTGATTTTGGGCTGCTGCTTTGAGGCCCTGCGTTGATTTTCCTGAGCCAGAAGCCACTGTTCAGAAGCATCCCGCTCACCCTGCAGTGTCGCTTCGTTAAGCGACAGTTCTTTATCTAGTTTATTCTTGTTGATTCGCTCAAGCTGAGAGTTCATAAACAGAAAATCAGGATCTGATTTGGTACGGCTTGTGTAACGTTCAATCAGTTCTGGCAGGAAAGAATTAAAACTGAAGTAGCGTCTGTGTGGTGTTTTCGCCACCATATCCCAGGGCAGAGCGCCGCTCAGAGAACTTTCACCTATCTCTTCAGTATCATAAAGTGTCGGCAGATTAACGTCAGGTATGACGCCTTTATGCTGGGTGCTTTCTCCGGAGATACGATAAAACTTAGCGTGGGTCAGTTTGATCTGTCCATGATTGAGGGGAGCCAGGGTTTGCACTGTACCTTTACCAAAGGTCTGTCCACCGACAATAATACCCCGTTGGTAGTCTTGAATAGCACCCGCAAAAATTTCTGAAGCAGAAGCACTCAAGCGGTTTACCAACACCGCCATCGGTCCGCGGTAAGCGATACGGGGATCAGGGTCTCTTAAAACTTGTACCCTGTTGTCAGGATCTCTTATCTGTACAGTAGGGCCTCGGTTAATGAACAGACCGACCAGCTCATTCGCTTCACGTAGCGAACCACCGCCATTATTGCGAAGATCAATGATCAGGCCATTTATCTCTTCAGCTCTGAGTTCATTTAATAGTTTAATGGTATCTCGGGTGGTGCTTTTATAGTCACTTTCACCACGTTGTAGGGCGGCAAAATCGATATAGAACGCAGGAATACTAATAACGCCAAGTTTATAGGGTTTACCTTGATGCTCAAGCTCGATAACACGGCTTTGCGCTGCCTGTTCTTCCAGCTTTACTTTATTTCGGCGAATTTTGATAACTTTGTGCTGTCCCTCTTCTCCATCCGCAGGTAACAGATCCAGCTTCACGACTGTGTCCTTCGGGCCGCGGATAAGAGCAACAACTTCATCGAGTCTCCAGCCGATAACGTCTTGAATTTCGCCATCTTCACCCTGGCCTACGCCTACAATTAGGTCTGCTGGTTTAAGCTGACCGGCTTTTTCTGCCGGGCCTGCAGGTACCAGACGAACTACTTTGGTGTTCTCGTTTTCACTCTGTAGTACTGCACCGATACCTTCAAGAGAAAGGCTCATATTGATATTGAAGTTCTCTGATCTGCGAGGAGAGAAATATTGGGTGTGAGGATCAAACTGTTGTGTCAGTGCGTTAGCAAAGCTTTGGAAAACATCTTCGCTATTGGTTTGTTGGGCTCTGGCTAGTTGGCTTTTATAGCGCTTTAAGATGACCTCTTTAGCCTCATCAACACTTTTATCTGCCAACTTCAGGCTTAACAGCGCACTTTTTAATCGTTTGCGCCAGAAGTCATCCATCTCTGCTTCATCGGCAGGCCATAGGCTCTCTTCTCGGTCAGTTAAGAGTGTTTCATCCAGCTTGAAATTTACCTTGAAGTTCGAATCTTCAAGCGTGGCAATTAACTTTTCTAAGCGTTCCTGTGTACGTAGTTGATAACGATTGAAGATTGCATAAGCGGCGGTCAACTCACCGTTTTTGATCTCATCATCAATCAGTGGACGGAACTTCTGGAATTCGGTGATATCAGCACGATAAAAATAGGCTTTAGTGGGGTCGAGACTTTCCAGGTATTGGTCAAGTACTTTCCCCGACAATTCATCATTCAGTACGATATCGTTATAGTGATCCTGATTCAGAGACGTAAGGATATCAACGATGGTCTGATTATGTATTGGTTCTGGTTGCAAAACTGAGTGTGTTTTCGCGCTTATCGGTAGCGCGATAATCAGGCTCAGCAATAGCGGCGCTGTGAGCAGTTGACGGATTTTACTTGTGTATATCAAGCTGTGTGTTCCTGTTTTACTACAAGGTATAGATTCTGAGACAGACAAATTAACTGCTTGTTCCCTTTTATCAGAACATCTGAGTGTAGTCTTGTCGTCAGCTGATGTAAAATCAACACCTTATCTCTTTATTATTAATCAGAGCAGGTATTGCCAACGTGATTAAACGAGTTGTCGGGGTTGCGGTGTTAGCCACTATTGTCGCTATTTCAAGCGGTTGTGGTGAAAGTGAAGAGGAAAAACGTTTTCATCAGGAACTGATTGATAAAGCACTGAATGATGATACGAAAAGAGAGGGCGATCGCTTTCTAGCCGAGAATGCGAAGCGTGAAGGCGTTGTGGTTACTGAGTCAGGGCTTCAATATGAGATTTTACAGACTGCTGTAGGTGAAAGTCCGCGGATACAGGACGATGTAAGGGTTAATTACAGCAGCTGGAAAGTCGACGGAGAACCTTTTGAAAGTTCAGCTAGCCAGGAAGAGAAACCTATTTTCCCGATTAGGGGGGTGATTAAAGGCTGGCGTGAAGTGTTGCCGAAAATGTCTCCGGGCTCAAAGTGGAAAGTTTATCTACCATCTGAGCTTGCCTATGGTGCGCGAAGTCCGGCAGAATCTGTCCCAGCGAACTCCGCTCTTATTTTTGAAATTGAACTATTAGAAATTCTGCCTCACGAAAAGGCTGACCAAAAATGATGGAACAACAGCAGTTTAATGCACAG
>NZ_JADGEW010000038.1 GCF_016744155.1 Amphritea sp.
AGCAACGAGCAACGAGCAACGAGCAACGAGCAACGAGCAACGAGCAACGAGCAACGAGCAACGAGCAACGAGCAACGAGCAACGAGCAACGAGCAACGCTAAGCGTCGCTCTGCCCTCAATGACCCGCTAGTACTTCTATGTGTGCTTGTACACTAAATGCCAGAGAAACAGGGTTATAACCACCTTCAAGCACAGAAACAATACGACCACCGCAGGTGGTGCGCGCTGCATCCATTAGGAGTTGAGTGGCCCAGCGGTAATCTTCTTCAGTTAGATTCAGGTCGGCCATTGGGTCTTCGTGATGCGCATCAAAGCCTGCTGAGATAAAAAGAATATCCGGTTTATGATTTTGTATAGCGGGGAGCCAGTATTTTTCTAACTGTTCGCGGAATACAGATGCCCGGGTGTGAGCCTCAATTGGACAGTTGACTATATTATCCCGCTGGATATCACAGTAGCGTTCAGGATAGTAGGGATGTTGAAAGGTTGAGCAAACCAAAACTTCCGGCTTATCCTTAAAGATATCGACCGTGCCATTACAGTGATGTACATCGAAATCGACGATGGCCACTCTGTTAACATTTGGCTGTTGTAGGGCGTGCATGGCTCCTATGGCAACGTTGTTGAAAAAACAGAAGCCCATGGCCGCATTATGTTCAGCATGGTGACCTGGCGGACGAACAGCACAAAAGGCATTGTCGACTTTTTCTGAAAGTACCTGGTTGGTTGCCAGAATGCTCGAGCCGGCGGCAAGACTCGCGGCATGAAGAGAGTCCGGGCACAATGCCGTATCTTCATCTGCATAAACGACACCTTCATCAGGCTGTTTCATTTCCAGCCTTTTCTGATGTAAGTTCGCATGGGCCAGTTGAATCTGCTCTGGTGTGACATGCACCGATTCCATCTGCTTAAGCTGATCAATCAATCCTGTTTTTTGCAGAACTTTCTGAATAGCGAGAAGTCGAATCGGGCTTTCTGGGTGTTCTGGCCCCATGTTGTGAAGGCCACAGTCGTGATGGGTAATAAATGCGGTTGTCATATGTGATCAGATTCTTTTATTTTTCTTAAGTTTACTGGATTACTACTCTGCCAGCGCTTATTCAAAAGTTGTAGATAATAGAGAATATACTGTTAAGACCGTTGACATGGATCAGTATCTGTTTGTTAGAAGTCTATATTATGGTTTTCACAGCATAGAACTGTATTTAGCACCGTGTGTTTCACCCTACACCCGGTGCTTTTTTTTGTCTTGAGAAAACTAAGCTCGTTTTGAGATGTTTTTCCTTTCTACTCAGGGGTCTGCCTTTTATACTTGATTTGATATAACTTTTTCAGGATAAGGTTGGCACGTGACCTCTTTTCGCAACAACGCAGGTGAAATACAAGTCGACTATGCAGATAAGCATGTATTGCTTATCGATAGCAGTGGCAATATGCGCTCGACCATTTACTACATGCTGCGCGAATTAGGTATCAACAATGTTAAAGCAATAACGATCAACGACAAAGTGATCCCTCTGATTGCTCAAAGTGATTTTGATGTGATTTTACTGGGACATAATTCGAGTGATAGCGTTACAGGCGTTCAGGTTCTGGAAGAAGCCCGCTACAGAGGCTATGTAAAACCCAGTGCTGCCTGGATCTGTATGACCAGTGATTCATCGCAAGAAGTTATATTACATGCGATAGACAGTCATCCAGATGACATCATTACTAAGCCTTTCTCAATCGAAGAACTCAAATATCGTTTGGATCAGATTATGCGCCGCAAATTAGCGCTTCGTCCTGTTGATCTGGCGATAGAGTCCGGGGCTACAAATCAGGCGCTACAAATTTGCGAAGCTTTGATTGATCGGCAGCATCCGGAATATGACCATCTTCAGAAACTGAGAGGTTCTCTGCTTCTGGGTCTGGGGGATTATGATAAGGCTCGTGAGTTATTGGACGGAATATACTGGGAGTCCAGAGATAAGGAAGCGGGGCTTTATCTCTGTAAGGCATATTGTGGACTAGATGATCTGGCTGCTGCTGAACAGTTGTTACAAGAATTGATTCTTGATAATCCTTTGTTGATTGCTGCCTATGATTTGTTAGCTGAAGTTCATGAGAAAATGGGCGATCTCATACAGGCCAGAGAAACTTTACGATTGGCTACTAATCATGCCCCCCTGGGTATCCCGCGCCAGATGGAACTGGGACGTGTAGCGCTGCAAACAAAAGAGGTTGATCTGGCTAAGGGAGCTTACCGACGATCAATATCCCTGGGTCGGCATAGTTGTTATCGTTCTGCTGACCCCTACCTAAAACTCGCTAACCTTCGTCGAATGGATATTAAGAGTAGTGATGAGATAACCCGTGATCAAATCCATAATGAGATAGACGGCTTACTAATCAGTACGCGCAAGCAGTTTCCTGCGGATACGGAGTCTGAAATCAGGGCCTTTCTTATTCGTAGTCAATTAGCCGAAGAGATGGGTAACCGGAAAGATAAAGAACAGTTTTTAAGAGATGCAAAGCTGATTAATCGACAGTTGGAAAATCCGGTTGATATAGATCGTGAATTACTTGTTTTGTCCGGAGACGCTCTGCCGTTGTTAGAGAAACCTGTACCTAAGGTGGAAGATAAAGCGTCAACTGGAAAGCAGCAAAATCCAGATATGAGTGATAAGGCTAACCGGTTGGGCATTAAGCATTATTTATCAGGAAAATTCGGCCTGGCGATCAAATCTTTTGGTGCCGCCATTGACTTTGATTTTAATAATCATGCCGCGATATTAAACCTTGCTCAGCTGTTTATGGAAACTGCCAGAGATGACTCAGAACGTCGAGAAGGTCGGCTTAAGATGGTTGATCGTTACCTCAATCTGGTAGAGCGTCAGGGTTTGGAAGGTGAATTGAATAATAAGAAAAGGCTTTTGAAAAAATACAGGGGAACGCCAATAGAAGAGCTTCCTCCTTCATCACTTGGGCCGCTATTAAAATAGTTTTATAAGAGTACATCAGCAAGGGAGTTGGCACTTAGCCAGCTCCCTTCAAGGTTGTTATGGCTTAGCCAATCTCGGCATGGGTTAACGCCAGTCACTATATCCCACATAAATATTTCAGTATCGCTTGATCCGTGCTTTGCCAGTAACCACCTGAGGCCTTCGTTCAAGCGTAAGGAGCTTAGATGATTTTTCGCGTCTACTAGTCCGCTTTCAGTATCCGGTTGTTGTTCTTTCCCGAGAGTCCTGCTGTCTTAGATATAACTGCATAGGGATGAACATTCTCAGGTAAAAACATAGGCAAGTTAAATTGCCCTGTTATTTAGGTGATACCTAAAAGGTATTAAGTTTAAATTAAATAGGTATTAGACGGTATTAAGCTGGCTGCATAAACTGGATTTAACAAAAAACAGTACCCGTTAGAAATCTAGATTGGAGAAGCAGCTGTAGCTATTTCTCTCGGTAATAATGTTATTGCCCGCTTCCAGGAACTGGGAAGTATTTATATACGCTTTTGTGAGTAAGGAATTTGTATGCCAATTATTGAAATTCATGTACTGGAAGGGCGCAGCTCTGAAGTTAAAGCGCGTGCAGCCGCCGCGATTACTCAGGCCGCAGCAGAAGGGTTTGGTGTCAGTAAAGATACTGTACGTATCCTTGTGACTGAGCATAAGAAAGATGAGTTTTATGTGGGTGGTCGAGCTGGCCGTGCAACTGATAAGGCAAAAGCCGACCCGGTCGCTGAGAACAAGGATGAAAAAAGTTAAATGTGCTTTGATTCATAAATTACAACGTAAAGAAGTGCTGGGCCTGTTTGAATGGTAGGTGCTGACTCTGAATCAGAAGATCTAACAAGAGCCTATCCGCAAACTAATGTGGTCCGCATATGTTAGAAAAAATTTGATTCAGGATCATCGGTAAGTTTTTCATTTGCCGTGCGGTACTCTATTACAATATCCAGAAAAGCTCTTAGAAGAGGGGATGTATCCTCTTTTCGAAAGATACAGCTAAGATCCACTTCCGTTTCATCTGGTGCTTCGATTAGCGACTTGTAAACTACCCCGGGTATGGTTAAAACTGACGCGGATTTTGGTATCAGACAGGCCCCAAACCCACTGGCTACCAAAGCAATACTGGTTACAGCATCACCGACCTCTTGGGAGATGTTGGGTGTGAATCCTGCCAGCTGGCAGAGTCGAATAGTTTTATCGATAAAGTTTGGTCGATTGCTTGCAGGGAATAAAATCAGCGGAATATCACTGATCTTAGTAAAAGGTATTGCGGGCAGGGAAGCCATAGGGTGGTTGGTGTTGATGGCTAATACTAATTCTTCAATTGCTACCAGTTCTGAGTCGATATCAGGTAGAGGGGCCAATAACCGGTTGAAACCGAGACTAATGCGTTTCTGTCGCAGGGCATTAATCTGTTCGCCTTTACCCATGGTGTGAAGTACAACATTTACCTCGGGATAGCGTTCTTTGAAGGCCAATAGAATCTTTGGAATATCCCCCATTATCCCTGAACCAAATATTGCTATATCTAGCCTGCCGAGTCGTCCCTGCCCCGCTTTTTGAGTTCGCTCAGTGGCCTGTTCTATCAAACCGAAAATATTATTCACTTCTTCTCGGAAGAGTATTCCTGCATCGGTAAGGTCCATCCCCTTGGGGGTTCGGTTGAACAGCTTAACCTCCAGTTCCTCCTCGAGTTGATGTATTTGGCGTGTCAGAGGGGGCTGAGAGATATGCAATATTTTGGCTGCCCGGCCAATATGCTTTTCATCTGCAACGACTTTAAAGTATTTAAGCTTTCGCAAATCCATATTTCTGAGCCTCTGTCTGGCGTCTGTGTACTAGAACTGATGAGGAGAGCTTCTTAATACCTTAAAGGTATTAAGAAGCTATATCAATAGTATTGGATGGTAATGAGTTGTCTGCGCTATTTTGTTTGTTAGGAGTGAGAGTCTCCATAAATTTCGAACAGGTTAGGCGTTGGTAATGTATACAAAAATAATAAATAAAAGAAAGAAAGGGATACTGATCTTCTCCCTTATTACGTTGCTTACTGGTTGTGAGGCTCCTCTTAACCTTGAGGGGGTAGATCAGGAGCGGAACAAGTCTGTGCGTCGTACCGATCAGTTGCTAGGCGTGGCGGTTAGTAAGGACAGCGTTATCGTTGTTGGCTCTGATGGTGTGGTGCTGACCAGTCCTGTTAATGAGTTGAGCTGGCAACGTCAGGAACTGAAGAGTAAACCCAATTTTGTCGATATTGAAACCTGCCCAGACAGCTCGCTGATCGCTTTGAGCATGGAGAGTCAGCTTTGGATCAGTCATGACCAGGGGCAGAGTTGGCAAAGCAGTGATATTCCTACTCAGGAAAGCCTGATTACTGTGACCTGTGGGCCTGACAATAGTTACTGGGCTACGGGCAGCTTCAGCACACTAATGAATAGCCAGGATCAGGGTAAAAGCTGGAATGAGCTAAGCCTGAATGAAGATGCGGCAATTGCTAGTCTGCAGTTCTTAGATAACCAGAATCTGATTGCTACCGGTGAATTTGGCCTGTTAGCCCGTTCTGAAGATGGTGGGCAGAACTGGACTCTACTCGACCCTATCCCCAATGAGTTTTTCCCGATGACCAGCTACTTCAGCGACTCTACGACCGGATGGGTTGCGGGGCTGGGCGGCATTATTCTGACCACCACCGATGGCGGTCTGAGTTGGCAAAAGCAGGCAACTCCTACTGAATCTCCTATTTATAACTTTTACGTATCAGGAAGCCGGCTATTTGCCTTTGGTGACCACGGCACAGTGCTGGAACAACAGAGCGGTAACTGGGTGCGATTGGATACACCAAAAATTCCGGTATATCTGCGTGACGGTAAGCAATTGGATGCCAAAAGGCTGCTGGTCTCAGGTGGCTGGGGTTCTCTGTTTACCGTTGATATCTGAGCTTTTTAGGTCGTCGGCTTAAATAATAATAATTTTTGGAACTATGGATATGTCTGATAAAAAATCTGCACAATCCCATAAGGTTACACATCTGTTACATAACCTGGATGAGCGTATTTTTCATCATCCTAAGGTAGTGCTGGGTCTGATCCTTGCTATTACGTTATTTTTTGCCAGTCAGATTCCTGGCGTGAAAATGTATTCTGATTTCGCCGATCTACTGCCTCAGGAGCACCCATATATTGTCCTGCACAATGAGATCAAAGAGTCCTTCGGCGGTGCAAATGTCGTGGTCGTGGGGGTTGAAGTGGAGTCTGGGGATATCTTCAGTAATGAAGCGCTGGCCCGGATTCATCGCATCACACAAGCCGTTGATAGTCTGCCAGGTATCAACCACAACCTAGTAGCCAGTGTTACTCACCGGAACTCCCGGAAGGTTTGGATGACACCGGAAGGAAACGTTAATTCTAAATCTTACTACGACCCACAGGGTGGTGAAATTAGTGAAGCTGATCTTGAACTGTTGCGTCAGGATATTGTTACTAATCCCCGGGTTTATGGGCCGCTAGTCAGCCCTGATATGAAAATGGCGCTGGTCAAAGCTCAGCTTAATGAAGGTCAGTTGGATTACGCTAAAACCTTCGATGCGATTCAGCAGATGCGCGCTAAAGAAGGGGCTGAGGGTTATAAGATTCATGTTACGGGTCAGCCAATGCTGGTGGGTTGGGCGTATCAGTATCTGGGCCAGATCATCGAGATCTTTATGTTTACCGCGCTGATCATGATCGCGCTGTTGATCTTCTATTTCCGTAAAGCCTATGGCGTATTGATTCCTCTGGCTGCGGTGGTTGTCTCCACTATCTGGGGTATCGGTATTATCTCCCTGTTTGGTTACAACCTGGACCCGCTAGGACTGGTAATTCCGTTCCTTATTTCAGCGCGTGCGATGTCCCATGGTATTCAAATTGTTGAGCGTTATTACCTTGAGCTGAATGAGCACGAAGACCATCACAAGGCTGCAAAACTAACTTTCGAAAATCTGTTCCGGCCCGGCAGCCTGGGTGTGGTATCGGATGCTATTGGTCTGTTATTGATTGCTATCGGGTCTATTCCCTTGAACACCAAGCTGGCCCACTACGCATCGCTTTGGGCTCTGTCGATCATTATTACCGTGTTGCTGGCTGTGCCAATGCTGTTGTCTGTCATGCCTAAGCCGAAAAACTATGAAGTGAAGCACAACCTGTTCCGTAATGTCGGTTACCTCTGTGCTGACCTTATTAGTTCTCGAAAAGCGGCTAAGAATGCGCTGATGATAGGTGCGTTGCTGCTGATTGGAGGCTGGTTCTTCTCTTCAAAGGTAGTGATTGGTGAATCGGAGCCGGGTTCTCCTATCCTCTATCAGAATCATGATTACAACCTTTCATCCGGCGCGATAAACGATAGTTTTCCGGGCTCGGAAGAGCTTTATATTGTCGCTGAAACCAGTGAAAAAGGCGGTATCAAACGACCAGAGGTGCTGACAGCTCTGGCGGATCTTGAACGACATATGTTGCTGGATCCTGAAGTCGGTGGTGCCAAGGGCGTACCTGATCTGATTAAACAGGTTAACCGTTTGCTGCATAACGATGATCCACGTTGGATGCAGATCCCCGGAGATGCTCAGTATGTTGGCGGCCTGATGTTTACTTACATGATGTCCAGCCCGATTCCGGGAGCGCTGAATGAATTTGTCGATACCGATGAGCGGATCGCAAACCTGGTGTTCTTCTATAAGGACCATCAGGGCGAGACCATCCGTCGAGCGATTCACACAGCCAAGCAATGGATTGAAGCAAATGATGGCAAAGTCGAAGGGCTGAAAATACGTCTGGCCGGCGGCACTATCGGTGTTACAGCAGCAATGAATGAAGCGGCTTATGAGACCAATCTTTGGGTGTTGCCATTGGTGTTCCTGCTGATATTCGCCATGGTGATGTTCTTCTACACCTCACTGCAAGCGGGAATGATGATGTTTATGGCGATGATGTTCGCCACCACCCTGACCTATGCCTATATGGGGGTGACAGGGATGGGGATCAATATCAATACGGTGCCTATTATCGCTGTGGGCGTCGGTGTCGGAATTGACTATTCCATCTACATGATGGACCGGATTCGCTCAGAAATGGCTTTGCAGCATGACTTGGGCGCGGCGGTGCGTACTGCGATTCGTACGACCGGTCTGGCAATTAGTTTTACCGCGATTACTTTGATTGCCGGCATCGTGATGTGGGTGATCTTGTCAGATCTTCGCTTCCAGGCGGACGCGGCTTTATTGCTATCTGTGATGGTCATTCTAAATGGTGCTGCTGCGATGTTGCTGGTGCCATCCTGGGTGCTGGTGTTTAAACCGAAATTTATCTGTGCCGCTTATGAAGATGAGGATGGTGTGATTCATGCCGATACTGCGTCTTCAGAGAAAGGCGTAAGTACAACTACTTGTTAAAACTAAACCTGAAGGGGTTAAAAATGTCGAAAACAATAATAACGACAATGAATAAACTGGCCACCGGAGTGGCTATGGGGGTCACAGCTATGTCGCTGGGCTTCAGTGCAACATCTGTTGCGGCTGATACTGAGTGGGCAGGTTTTGTTGAGAATGCTACCTATGTGCGTGATGGCGTCGGGCTATCGAAGTTTAGAAATACGGCACAGGCTGAGTTTTCTAAACCTCTTGAGGCAGACGGCTGGAGTAATGTGTCTATTAACGGCACCTTGCGGGCAACCTATGATGGCGTCTATGACCTGAATGACGAAGAATTTGGTAAAGATGCAACCGAAGACTATCTGGGGGCAAACTGGCACGATCAGGATCTGTCATCGACGATCCTACTACCGGGTACACCGCTTCCTTGTGAAAATGATCCTGCCTTGTGTAAAAATCTGGATGGCTATATGGATCAGGATGAGGATGAAGCCAAACTCCCAGACTTTAACGATCAGCTGGACTTTATTCGTGAGCTATATATCTCTGCCGATAAGCGGTTAGATAATGGCGATATTCTTAACCTTAGCTTCGGTAAGCAGCAAGTTGTTTGGGGTAAGACCGACCTTTTCCGGGTGTTAGATGTTATCAATCCGGTGGATTACTCCCGCCATAATATCTACGACGAGTTGGAAGATATTCGTATTCCTCAATGGATGCTGACAGCTGAATGGCGTATGGGGCCGAATGAAATATTTGATGATTCAAACCTGTCGCTGATATGGAATATTGACCAATTCCGTCCTCATAATTTGGGTACCTGTGGTCAGGCGTATCGTATCGTTGATGCAGGTTGCTTCTTTTCCTCAAGAATTATTGGCGGTGGTCCCTATGTCATCAATGATGTAGTGGATTACGACTGGTCATTGGCAAACACTCAATTTGGTATGAAGTGGGAAGGGGTGTATGGAGATGCGACTTTCTCTCTGAATGCTCTGCACTATCGTCAGCAGTTGCCTTCAATCCATGCATTAGGCGCTCCTGGCTCTAACTTCGGCTTATTCGATATTCATTTCCCTGAGGTAAACCTGGTCGGTGGTTCCATCGATTATTATTCGATGAATCAGGATGCGGTATGGCGTCTTGAGACTTCCTACACACAGGGTGAAGAGCAGCCGCGAGATACTAACGGTTTCAAAGAGACCGATATGTTCCGTTACGTTATTGGCTTTGATAAAAATATATCGATTCCTGAGCTAGGAACCCGTAGTGCCTTTCTGGTATCTACACAGCTGTTTGGCGAACATATTCTTGATCACGAAGTGGATATGCCAAACGAAGAAGATAACTGGATTGCGACACTGCTACTTAAAGGTTTCTACGTTAACAATCGTCTAAGCCCACAGATCATTATCGCCCATGACTTTGGTGCTGATGCAACTGCTATCGCCCCGAGTATTGAGTACCTGGTTGACGATCACTGGAAAGTTAATGTTGGTTTCAACATTAAAGAAGGTGGAGATAAGAAGTTCCCATGGAGTGTTACCGGTGGTGCAGCGGGTGGCGTCCAAACTGAACCACTGTCGCGATTCCTGAATGGCCCTATTGGTGTGGCTAATCAGGAAGATGAATTCCAGATGTCTGTTCGTTACAGCTTCTAAGCGAATATAACTATAAGAAGGTAAATAATTATGTTGAATAAAACGTTTATATCTCTGGCGTTGACTGCCGCGGTATCAACTTCAGCTATCGCTGCGACAGAACAGGATGTGGAAAACTCTTTCTATCCCTATAAAAACGGCGTGCCGTCATTCAATGGGCTGAGTGCGGGTATGACCATTAATCAAGGCAACGTTGAACAGTTCAAAGAAGTACTTGATCCGGCTATGTATGAGTTTATTAAAGCGGGAGATACCGAGGTTAAAGTGGGTGAAACCACCTCTTTTGATCTGCATTCGAGCTACGTAAATGCGACTAAAGCGAATCTGGCTAATGTGAAGCTGGGTGCTAACCCGGGTGAGATTAGTGGTTCAGTGGCGGGCCGTCCATTCCCTGAAGAACCATCATTAGATGACCCTCGAGCAGGTGAAAAACTGGCTTGGAACTATAAGTATGGTTATAACTGGGGTGACTCAGCAGCAATCATGCCGTTCTACTGGAAGTTCCGTAATATGGAAACGGGTAAGCTGGAACGAACTTTGAAGTTCAACTTCCACTTCCTGAATTTCACTCATCGTACGGAACAGGCTCCGACCCCAGCGATAACGCCGAATCCGTCGAATCTGTTCCGGGGTATCTATGTACAGGTACTGGAGCCCTTCGATGTTAAGAATACTCAGCTGCTGATCCAGCGTTTCGAAGATGATCTGAAACGTGACAACGCATACCTGTATCTGGGTTTCCAACGTCGTGTTCGTCGCTTGTCTTCCGGTCAGGTGACTGATTCTTTTCTTGGCTCAGACGTAATGATCGAAGATTTCGAAGGGTATAACGGACGTATCTCCGATATGAAGTGGACCTTCAAAGGGGCCCGCAACATGCTGGTACCAATGTATAACCACAATGAGATGGAACTGGATAGCGAGTCTCATAAGGATGATGAGGGGTATCAGGTTGTTGCATTTGGCGGAAAGGGCAACTGTTTCCCAAATGTGACCTATCAGCTACGTAAAGTTTATGAAGTTGAATCAGCCTCGGTCGACTCGAATCACCCTATTAGTAAGCGTCAGCACTTTATTGATGCGCAGACCTTTACCATCCCACGAAATATTACTTACGATCGCAAGGGTGATATGTGGAAAAGCTGGTCTATAGGCCAGGCGCATCCTGATCATCATCTTCCACAGAATAAAGGCAAGGGTGTTGCAATTGATGATGCCTTTACCATGGTGGATATGCAGGCGCAGCATTGTACTACCGGTCAGTTCAAAGGGATCGTTGATCCTAAGCTGACACCTGAAAGCAAGATGACCGTTCAGAACCTGCGGGCGTCTGGTAAGTAATAGATAATCTTACTGACCTTGTAGCGGGGTATAAGGAAAGCCCCGCTTTTTAAAAGAGAATGAAGCCCTTATCTCTTTATGCGTACTCCTTTGACCATGGATGGTCTTTTTCCATACCTACAGTGAATCCGCCCGGTTATATGACGTGGGTAACTTCCTACCCCTTAGCTTTTTTCGAAAATTCAAATAGCGCTTTAACCCTATAAAAGTACACTCTGCTAGCGTGATTTTATCCCGATAGCGGATGAAGTGGGTAATCAGATTCTTCTGAGAACTTTATGCTGTTAGTATCAGAGCTAAGTTAATCTGTATTTGAAAGGTTTTTGAGATGCTGCTTCATAATCGCAATATAATTCGTGTCGCTAAAGATAAGAGCGTTGCCAACTGCATAATATTAAAAATGTGTTACGACTATGCCGTGGTAAAATATGAAGACAAAGAATATCGCATTTCTTACGACGTGATAGATGAAGTTGTTGGGCATGAATTGCTTGTCAGTATCGAATAATATGCCGTATTCAGGTTAGCTGACTGTATCTACTATTTGTCAGTTAACAGAAATCTCGTCAGTAGCTTCAGCCGAAGCCAATTAATTCTTCCCAGCCCTGCGTTAGTCCTTTTCGACACTCTAGATTAAGATGAGTTTTCCAGGAAACTGTATAAAGTGAGTGCTAATTTTGCTTTAAGGGACGACGGACGCCTTATATTCTTTCATTAAAATTCATGCTTAAATAAAAATTGGACTAAAAAATCAAAATTTTCGAATACTCATTTTTGTATTCGAAGTTGTAGTTTGAATGAGAGCTATTGTGTCTGAGTCAAAAAATGAGCTAAATGGTATAAGTATCAGTGATCTACTTGATAACATTCCTATTCCTGCTTTTATTATCAATAAGCATCACGTTATCACCCATTGGAACGCGTCTCTCGAGATGGCTTCTGGTTTAAGTGCCAATGAAATAGTCGGTACTCAGGATCAGTGGCGGCCTTTCTACAAGAGTCAAAGACCGACGATGGCAGACCTTATTGTCGATGAGGTGCAAACGTCTGAGCTTGATCAGTTCTACGCCGCAAAATACCACCCATCAGATGTTCTCCAGGGAGCATTTATGGCTGAGGATTTCTTTCCAGATATAGGAAAGGGCGGTGAGTGGTTATCCTTTACCGCTTCCCCAATAAAAGATGCAAAAGGCGAGCTTGTTGGCGCTATTGAAACGCTGGTGGTTATCACTGACCGGAAGAAAGCTGAGTTTGAGTTAACAGAGAGTGAGAAACTCTATCGTGAACTTAGTCAGATTGATGATTTAACTCAGTTGTATAACTCCAGACATTTCTATAGTGAACTTGAAAAAGAGCTTGAAAGGGCTCGCCGCTATAAGCAGCCTCTATCCCTTTGTATGCTTGATCTGGACTGTTTTAAGCGTTTAAACGATAACTTCGGGCACCCGTTTGGCGATCAGGTGTTGAAAAAGCTAGGGCTTTTAATCAAATTGCATTTACGGTCTGTAGATAGCGCATATCGCTATGGTGGTGAGGAGTTCGCCATCATAATGCCGCAAGCAAAGCTAAAGGATGCGTTCACTGCAATCGAGCGGCTTCGATTAGAATTTTCAGAACTGGATTTTAGAACTACCGCAGGCCAAACGGTTAATGTAAGTCTGAGTGCCGGGCTCGTGAGTGCTGAAAGTAACGATAGCAAATTGTCTTTGGTATCTAACGCCGATAAGGCGCTCTATAGAGCTAAAGGCAGCGGTAAAAACCGAACTAGTTTCTAACCGGTTAGGTTCTTCTATGTTAAATTAGTTTTCTTCCAGAGTAGAAAGTCGCAAGTCGTTATTATTGTTATTCGTTTCTAGAAAACTATATGCCTCAGGCTTTACGTCCTTTGTGACGTTGTTTTAACCTGATAGAGCACTTGCTACGGAAACTACATTAAGTCCTTTTTCTCAGGATCTGTATCCCGTTTTGACGGCATACAGATGCCTAAGCCTAACAACTACTTAAAACCTTCAACCAATTTTGAATGACCCTGATAAGGACTGTAACTGACAAGCTAACTCTGCTTGCTCTTGTGCAGCCATTACAATCTGGCTGCCGCCCTCAATGCCATGAACTGCTAGTACGCTTATGTTCTTTGTGTTTTCTGCCATTTCGCTAGCTACTGAAACCTGCTCTTCTGCAGCGGTGGCAATTTGAAGGCACATATTGTTAATAAGGGTAATTTGCTCTTGAATTATATTTAGCTTTTGTTCTATCTGGTGAGTTTGGTCGACGGAGTTACTCGCATCTTTTGCACATAACTCCATGGTGCTTGATACGACTTCAGCACTGCTTTGGAAGTTACCCACTATCCTTTCAATATCTGCGGTTGAGCTCTGGGTCCTTTTAGCCAAGGAGCGCACTTCATCTGCAACGACAGCAAATCCACGTCCTTGCTCACCTGCTCTAGCTGCTTCAATAGCGGCATTCAAAGCCAATAAATTAGTTTGCTCCGCCACACTTTTAATAACATCAACTACTGCAGAAATTTCGCTACTATCATTTTTTAGCTGAACAATTGCGCTACTTGCCTTTTCCATATCATTTGCCAGATGATTGATGCTTTCGACGGTCTTCATAATTAGAATCACACCATCACTGGTAAGGCTATCTACATGGCTAGCCGCTTCAGATGTTCTCATGGTACTGGTTGCAACTTCATGAGCGGTTGCAGACATTTCCTCTGTCGCACTCGCTACTATAATTGTTTCATCACGCTGCCGATCAAGGCTTTGTAAGTTACTCGCGACAGTGGTCGATGTTTCTTCAGCTACAGCCGCCAACTGTATGCTGCCTTTATCTATATCTTTTATGGCGGCTTCAAATGTTGTCATCATACTGTTGAAATGTTCAGCGCTATTACCTAATTCATCTTTCGTAATGATGTCTGCACGAACCGATAAATTCTTCGTCTGTCCCGCTTCATCAATAGCAGAAACGAGAGTCTTTAATTGGGAGGTTAACAATTTAACCGTATAGCCTGCCAATCCAATGACTAAAATAATAGTAATAAGGGTGGTGCTTACAGAATTTATAATTGAATTATTCGCCGAGGATTTCTGAGCATATGTCAGTTCTAATAGATCCTTCGATAGTCGATCTTCTACAATTTTTAATTGGTTAATCCGCTCTGTAGCCCGCTGGAACCATTTTGCAGCGTCAATACCAAAATCACCTGTAGATGCATGTTTGAATGCAATTTCTCGCATTTCTTCTACCTGTTTTACAGCGTCGTGGTTCATGCTCAGAGAATAGAATTGCTGTTGTTCAGGGGTTGTCATGATGGAAAAGTTGCTTAAGTAGGTAGATTGTTCAGTGACCAGTTGGATAAATCGTTGATACATTCCAGGTGCAAACTGATTTGCTACAAAGGTTCCACTCAGTACTGCTCTTTCTATACCCGCCCGCTCTTTACCTTGCAAAAAGTTGTAATAAGCTTGTAGTTGATTTGCAAGCATTCCATTTTCAGCTAAGCCTGCTACTTTGGAGCTAACTGATAGCAAAAGCCCATTAAGATTAGTGTAATAGCTCAGGGCTGCTTTCAGCGTGATCTCCTGGCGATCTACCTGGCTCCTGATTTTTCCTAATCGGGCCAATTGAGTATCAATATTTCTCAGAATTCCCTCGACATCGCCACTACCACCAGACGAAGACTGAAGGGAGCTAGTTCTTGAGTCGGAGACCTGGGTGGTTTTATTTCTCTGCTTAAGAAGAAGGTCACCAAATTTAATGCCTTTCGAACTAAGAAATCCGGCAGTTACGCCGCGCTCTTTTTGAAGCTCATGCACTAACAGGCTATTTTGAGCACTAAGCTTAACTAGAGGCTCAATGGTCACAGCGCTTGCTCTCTGATTGGATCCTTCCAAAATATTCATACTGGCAAAAGCGACGAGACCGATTAAAGCCGGTAATAGGATTAATAATATTTTTTGTCTGAACATTAGACGCTTAATGAGGTTCATGACTTAGTTCCATTCAATTTAGAGCTCTAGTAGGTCAAATGATGAATAGTTTTCAGGATTGAATCTTACCAGAATGGGGTAACTATCTGCTTGATATTGGGCAATAACGAACAAATAGCAGGGCTTCTACGAAAAATTAAGGAGTATACAATAAGTCCCTATCGGGCCAAAGTTTCAGCATGATTATTAGCGAGGCAACACTCTGGAGTTTCAGTTAAGTTATTTGGCTTTTTAGCAGAGAAAGAGCGGCGCCGCTAGCGCATAGATAAATTTCTAGTTCAAATGAAAAATCTTGTTCTCTGGTCAAGGCTTGAAGCGTTTGTAATAGTTACGAATTGAGGAGGGTAAATGCCGATGACTCTCAGGGCGATGATTTATTACCCGTAATGGACTGATCGCTACCGTTGTATGGTGAGGATAGAGGGATTTGAACCCCCGACCTGCCCCTTAGGAGGGGGCCGCTCTATCCAGCTGAGCTATATCCCCATACAAGTGTTGATGCCTCTATGAATGCACTAGATTATGTACATATAAGAACCCCTGTCCAAACTTTAGGATGGCTCTATTCAATCCGGTTGAATTACGGGGAGGCAGCGGGGTGAATTCTACTTGTTCTTAGGCATTAGGTCACGGGGATAACGTAAAAAAAATCAGGCTTTACCCAGACTATTTTGCGCGGAGTAATTACCTTTCTCTCCGCTCTGATCGTAGAGAGTGTTTTTCTGATTTTGGCCCCTGAGGATGCTTAAAAGCTGCTCCAGGTTTCTGCTATTTCGCGTGATAATGAGCTCGTTACGCTTATTTTTGTCATTCACTTGCAGCAGTACTTTTTCTAGTTCATTCCAGAGCGTTGAGAAAGCAATGGCATCAGTTTCATTGAGTTCTGCTTTAAAAGCTTGGAGGCCTGCTTTGTCAGGGGTTATCCCTGCCGAGATGAAAAGCTGATTACGAGTCTGATTGTTTTCTTCTAGTTGTTGCAGTGCTTCAGTTTTCTGTTCTACCAGTGCCTGTAGCTGCTCAAGGTTGCGCTGCTGCAGCGCTTGATATTCCTGATCTAGAAGGTTTTTCAATGTACCAAGAAAAACAACGCCCTGAGAGGTCAGGGCATTGATGTGTTCGAGTGGCGGTAGCTGTGTCACGGCGGCGCTTAGTCCAGCAAGCTTTCTAGCTGGAAAAGATTTCGTGCTGTGCTTTCGTAATCGATCTGGTAACTTCCATCATCGATAGCTGCTTTCAACTCAGCAACTTTCTCTGCGTTAACAGAGATGCCTTCTTCTACCAGCTGTTCAGCGCTTTTCTGAACGGCCTGAGCGGCATCACTCAGACTTACGCCAGTGGAAGCTATTTCGCTTTCTGGAGATTTCTGTAGTTTGCTCTCGGCGGCAGGCTGATCACTTACCTTGGCACGAGAGTTAGCCGCTTGTGTAGTCGACGATAAACCCGTGATATCAATAACCATTTTCTGGTCCTCATGCTGTTCTTAATACAGCTATCGGCGCGTAGATAGAAAACTTTAACTGTTTCTAAATAAATATAAGCCCATTATAGCAGCACAATTACCCACCTGCGAGAGCCTCTAGTGACGGGAGACTGATATGATTCCTCTGCTTTTCACATAGCCCCGAATTGTCTTGCCAGAACGAGTGTTTGTGACTGAAATCTGCTCTCCCAAAGATCCATTTTGTTTGGCTGTTCCGGTCATTCTAATCGACATAGCACCTTTGTTTGCTTCAATATAAACCAGATCTCCTTTTCGGATCAGCAATTTCTTTTCAACCAGAGATGGAGATATTACCTGGTTGGACGCGATAGCGCGTTTTATCTCTCTGCCTACTAGTTCTGCAGGGTCGCTGAAGTAGGGGGAGGTTAGACGTTTCAAATCGAACTCTCTGAGATAGGTGTCCGAATCCCCCAAAATGGTGCCTTTGCTTAATGCACGGCTGGAAACAACAATCTGTTGCCACTGTTCGACGGTGGCTGAGATAAAAATAGTCCAGGCAGGGCGGCTGCAGATCGCTTTAACCGAAACGCGGGGTGAGCTGCCAGGTGCATGGACAAAGGATATTGGTGCTTCGCATCGACGATTCTCCAGAGTGGCTGGCAGTGGCTTTACGTTGATAACGGTTCGGGCTAACGGATTAATAACCTGGTACTGGTTAATAAGGTGTTGATGGGCTTTTTGAGTGGTAGAATCGAGATTGACGGCCAGCGCGCTCTTTACTGGCAGCGCTAACATGGCTATAAGTGTGATTATTATGGTGGTTTTGTTTTTTTTCACGGTAAATCCGGAAGTTTCCATTGCCGGTGAATTTAGCAATGTCTAGTAACGCTTAGTACAGAGAGCATCATGTCAGGTATAAACAGTACTGTAAACCAACGCACTAACATGGCGGGACAGAACCGTCTTGAGCTCCTTTTGTTCGGACTTAATGATGACCAGGAATATGGCATCAACGTTTTTAAGGTTCGAGAGGTTTTGCCTTGTCCAAATCTGACAGCTATCCCTAAGCAAACTACTGCGTTGAAAGGCTTGGCTCATATTCGTGGTGAGACAATACCTGTTATTGACCTTTCGCAAGCTATCGGCGGCGTGCCGGTGGATGCTGATGATCGCCAAAACTGTTTTCTGATAGTGTCGGAATATAATCGACGGGTTCTGGCGTTTCTGGTGCGCAATGTTGATCGTATTTTGCCTGCTAAGTGGGATCAGGTGAGCCCTCCACCCATAGAGACGAATGAAAAAAATTATCTCACAGCTGTAGTGCAGTATGAGAAAGGGTTGATTGAAATTCTCGATGTAGAGCAGGTGTTAGCCGACCTTATTCCTGTCAATACGGATGTAACGTCGACGACAATAACTAAAGCTGACAGAGAAAATGCGTCGAAATATCATATACTGGTTGTAGATGACTCGAGCGTTGCCCGGACACAGGTTAAAAAAGCGCTGGAAAGCTTGAATATTAAAGTGACGACTGCGAATAATGGTCAAGCAGCATTAGATGTACTGACTCAACTGGCGGATAAAAACCATAAAGTTAAAGATATTTTTCTGATGGTGATTTCTGATATCGAGATGCCTGAAATGGATGGCTATACTTTGGTTAAGAAGATTCGAGAAGATAGCCGTCTAAAGCCATTGTTTGTGATATTGCATAGCTCTTTGAGTGGCCGCTTTAACCTGGCAATGGTTAAGCGAGTTGGAGCTGATTCCTTTATCGGTAAATTCAATCCGGATGAACTGGCTGAGGCGGTCGTAGATAGAATCAATGCCGTTGAGGCTTGATGTGTTCTACGCTGTATGGAGACAACACGCTGAACGCGAATAGAGTAACAATAACAGAACAAGAGTTTGACCGTTTTTGCCAGTTTCTTGAACAGGCTTGTGGAATTCTGCTGGCAAAACATAAGCAGTACCTGGTAGAAAGTCGTCTGAGTAAAATTCTGATTGAGGGCGAATACGGATCATTAGGGCGTCTTGTCGATAGCCTCATTCTTCCTGGTAACAGTGGCCTGAAAGAACAAGTCATTAATGCAATGACGACCAACGAAACCCTCTGGTTTCGTGATATTCATCCCTATGAAATACTGAAAAATAAGTTGTTACCTGAATTAGTATCATCTGCTTCCTCCGGTCAGCGTCTCAAAATTTGGTCAGCGGCCTGCTCAACCGGCCAAGAGCCCTACTCAATCAGTATGGTATTGGATGAGTTTAAGTCAGCGAATCCTGGTGCGTTCAGATTGGGAGAGGAGATTACAGCAACGGATATTTGTACCCGTGTACTGGATCAGGCGCGTCAGGCTGAGTATGAAATGTTAGCGCTTGGGCGAGGTTTGTCTCAGGATCGATTGAAAAAGTTTTTTGAACCCGGAAAAAGTGAAGCCTGGACGCTGATGTCCAAAATTAAAAGCCGGGTGCGTTTTCGAGAATTAAACCTGTTGGGTTCATATGCGGGTATAGGTCCTTGCGATATTGTATTTTGTCGTAATGTTTTGATCTATTTTTCAACCGAGCGGAAGCGTGAGATTCTGACAAAAATTCATAAAACGCTTAAGCCAGGCGGGTATCTTCTTTTGGGTGCCTCTGAGTCGATTGCGGAACTGAATGACCTTTTTGAAATGGTCCATTGTCGGCCTGGTATTATTTATAAAGCAAAATAAAGAACGCGCATTTGGCGCGTTTTTTTATAGCCGTAGCATGTCGTTCTAAACACTCTTCATACATCCGTTCTGATGTTTATTAGATACAATTCGACGCCATGCAATATTTTTAATTGAACATCCTTTCTAAGTATTCAGGTATTGGTCCTCAGTGGCTTTCCATCTTATTTCTTTATTGCCGCCCTCTCTTTTACGTTGCCGCTTTGCCGCTATTATCCGGATAACGATTGCCGCCCTATTCGTCTGGTGTTTATAAGTATATGTATTTAAAGGGAAACTATGTTTTGGTACTGCTTTTGCATTATATCGTTCAAAGGAAAATTTGAGGCAGGACGATGGCAATAAGCTTTGATAAGGCACTTGGAGTTCATGAGCAGGCAGTTGGCTTGCGGATTCAGCGTGCTGAAATTCTGGCTAATAATATTGCTAACAGTGATACCCCTAATTACAAAGCGCGCGATATTGATTTCAAGAGCGTTTTGCAAGGGGCTCAAAGTGGACAACAACCGCTTAAGATGACGCATACCGATGATGCTCATAACAGCGGTCTGATCAGTTCAGACTTTTCTGCAGAGATGATGTATCGCGTTCCCAATCAGCCAAGTATCGATGGTAACACGGTGAATATGCAGGAAGAGATGGCTCGATACACTGAGAATGCTGTGGATTATCAGGCGTCATTTCAGTTCCTGAGTAAAAAGTTTAAAGGTTTAAGCAACGCAATTAAGGGTGAGTAACTATGTCTCTGGGTAACGTTTTTGATATTGCTGGTTCCGCGATGAGCGCACAAAGTGTGCGTTTGAACACTACTGCCAGCAATATGGCGAATGCCGAGAGCGTAAGTAGCAGTGAGGGTGAAACCTATCGTGCGCGCAAACCTGTTTTTGAGTTGAAGCGGATGGAAAACCTCCAGCCAGGTGGTATGCCTTTGGGTGTGCAGGCGGGCCAGGGAGTAAATGTGGCGGGTATTGTTGAAAGTGATGCTCCTCTGCGCCAGGAATATAACCCGGACCATCCGATGGCGGATGAAAAGGGTTATGTTTATTACCCTAATGTAAATGTTGTTGAAGAGATGGCGGATATGATCTCAGCGTCACGTTCTTTTCAGATTAATGCTGAGATCATGAATACTGCAAAACAGATGATGCAGCGAGCGCTGACCCTAGGCCAGTAAGCTCTGGGAGTGTTTGATATGAGGTGTATGTTATGAGTGTTGATAACGTCAACAATACACAATCGGTCTTTGATCAGATTAATGCCAATAATAAGGCGGGGTCTACCTCTTCTTCTGCGGAAAGTAGCAGTAGCGCAGATAGTGAGATGTTTATGAAGCTGATGATTGCGCAGCTTCAAAACCAGGACCCGACCAGCCCGGCAGATACAACGTCCTTTATGCAGCAGATCTCCAGCATGAGTACGGTTGAGAGTATCAATAAGCTGAATAGTACCGTCGAAGGTATGTCTTCTTCGCTGCTGTCCAGCCAGGCGGCTTTGCAGGCGTCTTCGCTGGTGGGGCAGACGGTGTATGCCAAAACTGACCAGGGCGTTGTGGGTGCGTCAAAAGAGATTAACGGTGTAATTGAGTTACCTGTCAGTTCCCCTGATCTAAGGGTGACTATCTATGATTCGAAAGGTGATCAGGTCGAACAATTCAGTATGGGAGCCCAGAATGTAGGTGACCATAGCTTTAAGTGGAATGCTGGCGACCGGCCTGAAGGAAGTTACCGCGTGGTAGCTGAAGCCCAGGTTGATGGTGAATATCAGCTGGCAGCAAGTTATATAGGCTACAACGTAAATAGCGTTACTTTGGGACAAAACGGCATCGGTATGAAAGTGAATACGGATGCAGGTGCAGTGTCACTTAGTGATATTAAACAGATAGGG
>NZ_JADGEW010000039.1 GCF_016744155.1 Amphritea sp.
TCAGCAGGCTTACTAGCCATATCAGGCTGAGCCAGAATAATCTCTTTCTCTTTAGCAACAACATCAGCAGGCATATCTTCTTTGCTAACCACTTGCGGGTTAACAGCCGTCACATGCATTGCAACATCTTTAGCCAGCTCAGCGTTACCACCATTCAGAGCAACAATTGCCGCCAAAGTGCCAGTACCGTGAACATAAGCAGCTACAGTTTCGCCTTCAACCATGAAGATACGACGAACACCGATATTCTCACCGATCTTCTGAACCAATGCATCACGCACATCAGTAAGCTCACCAGCCATCAGCGCTGCAACATCTGTCTGCTTATCAGCGAAAGCTTTTGCCAGAACAGTTTGAGTGAACGCCAGGAAGTTTTCATCACGAGCAGCAAAGTCAGTTTCAGAGTTAACTTCAACTGCTACAGCATAGCTACTGTCATCAGCAATTTTTACAACTACAACACCTTCAGCAGCGGTACGGCCAGCTTTTTTAGCCGCCTTCATGCCAGACGCTTTACGCAGTTCTTCGATCGCTTTATCAACATCGCCATCAGCAGCAGCGAGCGCTTTTTTACATTCCATCATACCCAGGCCGGTACGATCGCGCAGTTCTTTAACCTGCTTAGCGGAGAACTTTGCCATTTGGTTTTACCCCATCAACAATCTATTAATTCAAATTCAAAAAAAGGGGAGCAACACTGCTGCTCCCCTCCTGCGCGTTTGAGTAATCTACCCAAACCGCTTGACAGTCTGATTACTCAGCAGCAGCTTCGTTGTTTTCAACTTCAACGAATTCGCTCTTGTCACCAGCATTCACTTCAGTGCCTTCAGAACATGCATCCGCAGCAGCTTTAACGTAGATCTGAATTGCGCGCAGAGCATCGTCGTTACCTGGGATTACGTAGTCAACACCATCTGGGTTGCTGTTAGTATCAACGATACCGATAACAGGGATACCCAGCTTGTTTGCTTCGTTGATAGCGATACGCTCGTGATCAACATCAATAACAAACAGTGCGTCTGGTAGACCACCCATATCCTTGATACCACCGATAGAACGTTCCAGCTTTTCCATCTCGCGCTGACGCATCAAAGCTTCTTTCTTAGTCAGCTGAGCGAAAGTACCATCCTGGCTCTGCCCTTCCAGATCGCGGAAGCGACGGATAGACTGACGGATAGTCTTGTAGTTAGTCAGCATACCACCCAACCAGCGGTGGTTTACGTACGGCATACTCGCACGGCTAGCTTCTTCTTTGATGGTCTTGCTTGCAGCACGCTTAGTACCAACAAACAGGATTTTGTTCTTGTTAACAGCCATGCCCTGAATTACATCCAACGCACCGTTAAGTGCTGGCAGAGTGTGCTCAAGGTTGATGATATGAATCTTATTACGGGCACCAAAAATGTACTTACCCATTTTCGGATTCCAGTAACGGGTCTGGTGACCGAAGTGAACACCTGCTTTCAGCAGGTCACGCATTGTAACTTTTGCCATTATACTATTTTCCTAAAGTTAGGGTTAGGCTTCCATGCACCCCATACCCCAACCGCAAGCGGCACCCAAGGGTATGTGACGGTAGCATGTGAGGATTTAAAAACTTGCGTTCGTTTACACAAATTTAGAGCGCGACTTTATACCATAAATACCAACGCTTTTGAAGCAAGAATTATAATCTATTTATAGTGTTTTTTTGTTCTTGAGTGGTTAATTAGCTACAATCGCACAACTATCTTCTTACGCCCCAAAGGCTTACATTAATAAGGGTTTATATGAGCATCACTATCAAAACACCGGACGAGATCGAAAAAATGCGCGTCGCAGGCCGCCTGGCCGCGGAAGTATTAGAAATGATCGAACCCTTTGTAAAGCCCGGCGTAACTACCGATGAGATCAATAAGATCTGTCACGATTATATCATCAATGAGCAGGATGCTATTCCAGCACCACTGGACTATCACGGGTTTCCTAAATCGATCTGCACCTCAGTTAACCACGTAGTTTGCCACGGCATCCCTAACGATAAAAAGTTGAAAAACGGCGATATCATTAATATCGATATTACCGTAATCAAAGATGGCTACCATGGCGACACCAGCAAGATGTTTTACGTTGGCACTGCCGCCCCTCACGCCCAACGCCTCTGCGAAATCACCCTAGAGTGCCTCTATAAAGGGATTGCACTGGTAAAACCCGGAGCGCAACTTGGCGACATAGGCCATGTTATTCAGCACCTTGCTGAATCCAATCATTACTCCGTCGTGCGGGAGTATTGTGGACACGGTATTGGCAAAGATTTCCACGAAGAACCACAGGTTGTGCATTACGGCAAACCCGGGACAGGCTTCGAACTACAGGAAGGCATGTGCTTTACTATCGAGCCGATGATTAACGCCGGAAAACGACACGTTAAACTGTTAAAACGAGATGGCTGGACAGTTGAAACCGCTGATAAACGACTTTCAGCCCAATGGGAACACACCCTGCTAGTCACGGCCGATGGCTGTGAAGTATTGACCAAACGCAAGGACGAAAACTTCTAAGCTTGATTTAAACGAGAACTTCGATGTCGAATACTGCTTTTGCTGCTGACGAAACACTGTTCTCAGCCCGAGATTTTACCGCTGATTTAGCGGAATCCAGCACTCCTATAACGGTATTCAAGCAGGCACTAAAGTCTGCCCAAGAGACCATGGATCAGCGCTTCAAAGATGGCGAAGATATTCGCAAGCTGGTCTATGGTCGAGCCTGGCTGGTAGACCAGCTTCTCCTCCAGGCCTGGAATCTGTTTAAGTGGCCATCCGAGCAACATATATCACTGATTGCCGTCGGCGGTTATGGACGCGGGGAACTACACCCACGCTCAGATGTGGATTTGCTTATCCTACTGGATGACGTCGAAGACTCCGAAGTACAGGAAAGCATCAGCGGTTTTCTGACCTTGCTCTGGGATATCAACCTGGACATTGGCTCCAGCGTACGAACGCTGGAAGAGTGCTATGAAGAAGCTAAAAACGACATCACAATCGCAACCAATCTAATTGAGTCTCGACCTCTGGTTGGCAATGAAGACCTGCATGTTCAGATGTACCTGAAAGTCACCTCTGAAGGAGCCTGGACCGATAAAGAATTCTTCCTGGCCAAAGTTGAAGAGCAGAGTCGCCGCCACGATAAGACCAACGACACTGAGTACAATTTAGAGCCCAACCTGAAAAAATCACCCGGAGGCTTGCGCGATCTGCAGACCATCGGCTGGGTTGCAAAGCGACACTTCGGCGCCACCTATATCCGCGACCTCGTTGATCACGGCTTCGTAACCGAATTGGAACTGGACACACTAAACAAAGGTGAACTCTACCTCTGGAGCATGCGCTACGCGATGCACATGCTTTGCAGCCGTCGTGAAGACCGCTTGCTATTCGATCATCAGCGGACGCTGGCGGAGTTCTTTGGCTATACCGACCAAAACGGTGCTTTAGCTGTCGAACAGTTCATGAGCAAGTACTACCGGGTCGCCAAAGCGATGTCTGAGTTTAATGGCATGCTGCTACAGTATTTTGACGAGGTCATTCTACGACACGAAGAGGAACAGGTTATTGAACCGCTGAATAACCGTTTCAATTTACACAATGGTTTTATTCGGGTATCCCATGAGTCGGTATTCGAACACCAACCATTCGCAATGCTTGAAATGTTCGTCCTGCTGGCCCAGAACGATCAGATTAAAGGGGTACGCGCCTCTACAATTCGACTAATCAGAAACAACCGACATCGAATCGATGACGACTTCCGTAACGATATCCGCAACACATCACTATTCATGGAACTCCTGCGTCAGGACGCAAGGGTATCTACCGAACTCAAGCGGATGAATCGATACGGCATCCTCGGCCTTTACCTGCCTGAATTTGGCAAAATCATCGGCCAGATGCAGCATGATCTTTTTCATATATATACGGTTGATGCCCACACCCTCAAAGTGATCCAGAATATCCGCCTGTTTCGGCATGAAGATCAAAGAGAGAAATTCCCTATCGCCCACCGGGTTGTTAATCAGCTACCAAAAATTGAGCTTATCTACATCGCAGGCCTGTACCACGATATAGCCAAAGGACGTGGAGGAGATCATTCAGAACTCGGCGCAACTGATGCCATCGAGTTTTGCCAGCGACATCACCTAGGAAAATGGGACACCCACCTCGTACAGTGGCTAGTCAAAAACCATCTACTGATGTCCATGACCGCACAACGCAAAGACATTTCTGACCCGGATGTAATTCTCCACTTTGCAGAGCATGTTGGCGACATTATCCATCTTGATTATTTATACATTCTCACCGTGGCCGATATTAACGCGACCAACCACAGCCTCTGGAATAGCTGGCGTGCCACCCTAATGCGCCAGCTCTACACCGAAACCAAACGCACTCTACGTCGCGGACTTGAAAATCCAGTTAAGAAAGATGACCGGATTGATCAGATCCAAAATGAATCTTTAGCCATACTGCAACGTAAAGGCCACAGCCCATCTGACGTTCTTCAATTCTGGAATATGCTCGGCGAAGAATACTTTCTACGGGAGCAACCTCAACATATTGCCTGGCAAACCCAGGCAATACTCGAGCACGGCGACTCAACACTACCGCTGGTCATGATCCGCAAAACGTCTTACAGAGCTTACGAAGGCGCCACCGAAGTTTTCATCTACATGCCTGATCTGCCTACCCTGTTTGCGGCAACCGCCTCGGCGCTTGACCAATTGAATCTGAATATCCAGGATGCACAGATCATGGTGGCAGATAACAATCAGGCCCTGAACACCTATACCGTACTGACAGAAGACAACCTGCCTTTACCGGAAGACGACGACTACCTGGAACAGATCCGCACCCACCTGATCGAAGAGTTGGATGACCCTGATGATTTCCCTGCCATTATCCAGCGAAGAATTCCTCGCCAGATGAAGCTATTTGCCTACCCAACCCAGGTCAGCCTGAGTACCGACCCGGCAACACAGTTAACCGCACTTGAAGTAATCACCCCCGACCGACCCGGTCTGCTGGCCCGCCTTGGCGGCATCTTTGTGGACTTGGGGATCTCAGTGCGCAAAGCCAAGATCACCAGCATTGGCGAGCGCGTAGAAGACTTTTTCTTCATCACTGATGATCAGGGACTGCCTATCACTGACCCGGAACTCTGTGAGCAGCTAGAACAGACTATCTGCCAGCAACTCGATGAACACAGCCAGTCAGCCTAAGCTCGAAGAACAAGCCCGATAAACGAGCTAAGAAAATCAGCACTGATTAGATTAAAAGGACCGATCATGGATCAACAAACACAAACAGAACTGGAAGCAGCAGCCTTCCGCCGATTAGTAGCGCATCTGGATGAACGCAAGGATGTGCAGAACATAGATCTGATGATCCTGGCCGGCTTCTGCCGCAACTGTTTGTCTAAATGGTATAAAGCTGCAGCCGACGACCAGGGCGTAGAGATAAGCTACGAAGAGGCCTGTGAGCAAGTCTATGGAATGCCATATTCAGAGTGGAAAAAGCTGCATCAACAACCTGCAACACCCGAGCAGCTGGCCGCTTTTCAGGCGACTCAGAAGCCAAAGTAGGCTGCCACATACCGTACGTAGCTTCGACACATAAAAAAACGCAGGCTCAGCCTGCGTTTTTTTCAATCTATAAGAGATTACTGGCTAGACTGCCAGGCCCGCTGCACCTGATTCAGGTCGATCTCTAGTATCGTCGCATAAACATCGGTTTGTATCGGATAGCTCTTCACCACCCGCGCACCACGAACAATACCAGCCACCGCACCCTGAAATTGATTATTCTGTAACAGCATATCTTTAACCGAGGTTGTTCCTGCCAAATATTGCCCATGTACCAGCACTGTCAGCTCCCGATAGGCATCCAGCTTAGAGGCTTTCATCGCCATCAGCACTTTGTGCTGCTCAGTCTGACCTGCCTGGAGGCTGATCGGCGCATACCCAGTCACCTGCACCCAGTTGGGTTCCACCGGCGTACTATCAACACTAGGCGGGAGATCAGGCAGTGCGGAAACAATATCCTTTGTCGACTCCACAAAGGTTTCACAGCCCCCCAGAGAGATCGCCAGCATCAGCACCAGCGCACCCTGAAACAACCTTCTTAAAACAGACTTCAAGATCATTGCATACCCTCTGTGGCCGTCCGACGGGTGCCATTCTCAATAATCATGCCATCATCCATCGCTTTAATCGGATCATAACCCGGTAAAGCACCCTCTAATCGAACGGAAGGCAGATTTGTTTGGGATGCGGCCAGAATTTGTCGGGTCGTAGTATCCAGTACCCGGGCATTGATAATAATGCCATCCGGATGCTGACTATAAGTACCCGTAAGAACAAAATGAATACGGTAGCGGTTATGCAGCGCAGAAAGATTTGCCGTAGACAGCGGGTCTTTAGCGGAGGTATTCAAACTCACCGCCCGGAAATCTATCAGGTTATAACCATGCTGCTGCAACTGAAAAATAAAGTTCTCACTCAACCGTTCTCCGGTAGGCGTACCGGACGCTTTAGTGCCAAGCTGAACAAAGGGAAGTATTGCGATCGGTAGCCGCTTAACCCGATTTTCGGTCAGGCCCACATTGAGTTGCAACGCCATCTGCGCCACCGCTTCACTCAGTGGGTCAGCGCCAGATGACTGATTACCAACAACACTAACCTCATGCTTAGTCAGCTCACGTCGAGCTTCCAGATTGGCCGCTTCAGCTTTACGCATCTGCTCAACCACCTGCGGGTCAACACTTTGCACCGTCACCGGAATAGGCTCTTTCAACATACATCCAGACAACAGGATTGGAACAAGCAGTAAAGAATATCTCATCAACACCAGACACCCAGAATTAAATATCCGTTTAAACTAACATAAATCAGGCACTTAAACAGTGCTTGCTGTATTGCATCAAGTCAATAATTTGCATACCTTAGAGTATTATCGGTCAGCCATAAGTTATGTTTAGTCCTATGCTACGTATCCTTGCTACTTTACTCATCAGTTTTATTAGTCTGTCACTGCACGCTGTCACTATGGAAGCAGAGGGCCGAGCACTGATATTTAACAAAGATATCGATTCTGCTCGCCAGGCCGCGATTAAAAACGCCACCCAACAAGCCTCTCTTCAGGCCAGCGCAATTGTCAGCAGCACCCAGACTATCGAACAGGGTGTCTTGAGCATCGATAATATGCAGGTCAGCACCCTGGGCATGGTAAGCAATATAGAGGTACTGGACGAAAAGATTCAGGGCCGGATGCTATGGGTTAAAGTGCGCGCTAACGTCGATTTCGAGAAAGGCTGCCCGGCAGGAATCTCCGGCCACGGATACCAGAAATCCGTAGCAATAACGGCCTTCCCCCTGCTCTACCCGCAGCAAGCTAATCTTGGCAATCTCAGTAATATACAAACAGAGCTGAGCCATATTCTCAGCAACCAGATCAATCAGAAGAGCAACCTTCGAGCACTCAACGCTGGCATGCTCAATATGCATCAAACCGCAGCCACTGCACCGGCACGACAGCTCAGCGCTGGCGCCCTAACCACCGTACTTGATCATACTCGTCAGCTAGACGTCCAGTATATTATCTCCGGGGTAATCCGGGATATAACTATGTCAGACACCTCGGTTATCGATCCTAACCGCAATATTCTGGTAGATTTCTACAACCGGATGGATTATCGCAGCAAGCGCCATCTTCGCAGCCTGGCGCTGGATCTGTATATCCATGACGGCTTCTCTGGCGCTTTATTATTCAGTAAACAGTACGCCACCGCTGGCCGCTGGAACCTCGAACCTGAAGCTCGCCCCGGCTTTGCCAGCGCCGAATTCTGGCGTCAGGATTATGGCAAGCAAACACGCGAGCTCCTTAATCAGGTTGCTTCTGATTTGAATAACGAACTCCGTTGCATGCCGTTCTCAGCCCGTATTACTAAAAGTGACGGCAATTTCCTCTGGTTCAACGCAGGCGCCTTATCTGGCATCAATGCCGGTGATAAATTAACCGTTTATCGCAAATCCAGTTTCTTTACTGAAGATATGCGCAGCCATGTACAGCTCACCAACACCCGCAAAACAATGACCGTTACCGAAGTACAGCCGATGTTTGCTATAGGCCGGTTATCGGAAGAGGGAGCGGTTTATAATATCCAACCAGATGATGTTGTCATTGCTTGGTAGGAAATCAGAGCGTAGCTTAGCGACTTGATGGAAAACACCGTTTTTCTTACAACCCAAACTCAAGGTTACGACTCCAGCCAACCTCGAATCAACCATAACCCTCATGCTTATCTTTATTGATCCCCACAAAAACCTAGCAGTAGAAAATATATCAGTGAACCGATGACGCCTTCTAAATACGGCGTACGCATTACATGAAGCTCATCACCATAGCCACTCAACCCCTGAAACTGTAGGGAAATAGAGTCTATATCAAGAGCAATGTGTCGGTTTTTGGTTACAAAAAGTGAATTTATGTCGATAAACTTTACAGATCATACTACTGGCTAGCCAAACAATTTCGTTAAGTCACTGATTTTTTATTGTATTTATAACAATGGCACTTTCTTTGCTGTTAAAACAATAGTGAATCAAAAAATCATAATGATTTAGGAGGCCTCAATATGAAGACCTATACAAAACTAATAAGCCTTGCTCTTGTTGCATTAGTACAAATGCCCCTAGCCTCTGCTGCCACTTTTCCTGGCAGCGATATAGTCAATATCACTACATTTTTAAGTGATGATACATACTTCAATGGCTATACCGAACTTAATGCCATCGATTTTTCTGGTGAATGGCAATACACCGCGATCGCACATGAATCAGGAAATCTCAATACCGTTTCAATGACAACTGGTATTCCTAATAGCACCACATTTGCTACAAACTATTACAACAACTTCGGCGAATGGAAAGACATTGACTTTTCATCTGAAAAACTATTCTTTGAAGACTCTAATGGCCCATATAATGTTGAACTAGACCCCTTTTCAACAGCCAATGATTCTTTTTTCCGCGTATTTCAATTAACAGCCGATTCAAATTCGCTGAGTTATTTAGGTAGCAACTCTCTTACCCTGGCACTAGGCACTATTATTGTTGGATTTAATGATAATGGCTTGGGATTAGGCGATGCTGATTACGATGATATAATTGTCGCATTACAGCCTATTTCACCTGTGCCACTTCCAGCATCGATCTGGCTATTTGGTACCGCGCTGTTAGGCTTTGCAGGCCTAGTACGCAAGAGAAAAGCGAATCGTAAAGTTTAGCGCCACGCAGATACCAAAACCTCACACACTACAGTTTTTATTCGTTTTGGGGTTTGTACGATTCAGTCTCTAACCGATACTCTAACCTTAACACCGGGTTAGATGCCTATTACATCAGTTTGAAGCAGACAAAAAGGGAACTCAGCAACCATGCGGGTTCCTTTTTTTGTCTGTATTCCAGCACCATAATCTCTGGCCACAATTCAGATAGCGCCACAGCCAATTTCCTGCCCAACAACTCATCTATAGAGCCCTATAAACCGTCACACTAACCAGCTGGATAGCTATACATGATTAGCGATACCTACAATGTGTAGCTCAGGAAAACACAACGCCTTGAATATCCTCTTAGAATTTTTAATTTAATGGCACGCTTTCCCCAGACACAAAAAAACCGCCAAACGGCGGTTCTTATCTTTGCTTTTTCGAGCAAGGAAACGAAGTTTCCGTCTAGCCACGAGCAGGAGCCGAAGGCTCCGTTCTAGCAAGCTGCGAAGCAGCGTTCTGACAATAATTGCGGAGCAATTATTGTTGTCCGCGAATGTTCACTTCTACACGACGGTTTAAAGCACGCCCTGAAGAATTATCATTACTCGCCACAGGATAACGCTCACCATACCCTCTAGACTGCAGTCTAAGCGCCGCTACGCCACCGCTAGAAAGATATTGAGACACACTCGCAGCACGACGCTCTGAAAGCGTCTGATTGGTTTCAAATGAACCGGTACTGTCGGTAAAGCCATCGACGTTGATAACCGTTTTATCAAACTTCATCAGTACCTTAGTCACCGAATCAAGTACCGGATAGAAACCCCGATCAACATTGTAAGATCCCGTAGGGAAAGTCACACCTGGCATGATCAGACGGATGGAATCACCCACCCGCTCAACACGAACACCTGTACCTTCAAGTTCCTGACGTAACAACATCTCCTGCTGGTCCATGTAATAGCCTATACCACTACCAATAGCACCACCCACCAGAGCGCCAGCAATTGCACCTTCGGTCCTGTTACCTTTTCCTGCCACGGCATTGCCTAGCACGGCACCGGCAATCACACCGATTCCAGCACCTTTAGCGGCATTGCCTGTTTTAGATTCCTGAGTGTATGGATCCAGAGTCTGACACCCTGCTAACGCCATAACACCAGCTAAGACAATTATTTTTTTCATTACTGCTCCTTGGGAATCTGTGAGAAATTTCCGCTTCGCTAAGGAAAGCTGTCAATAAGCCCTTACCTTAGCTAATCTGTCTCAGGGCCACATTAGTAGTTTTATAACAGACTAAGTTCCCCTAGTAATCAACCTAGAAGGTGGAATTATTTCATTTTAAGCTGAATATCACCTGAGCGGGGCATTTTTACCCATATAGATCTAGCCTCAGGATACAACACCTTATAGAATCTCATCTTAATAAAAAGGTATTACCTTTGTATTGCGATCTTATTATTCAGTCCCGAGGATAATCACTTGTCTCAGCTTCCTGTCATTGTGGGTTTCGGCGGTATCAGCCCAGCCGGACGCAGTTCATTTCACCATGGCTTTCGGCGCCTGATTCTGGACAAACTAGAAGATTCAGAACGCACCGAGACACTCCTCGACCTAGCCACCCTTATGGGGCTCGCCAGCTTCAAAGACAATAGTTTCATCGATCAAAATGGCGATACCACTTCGGTCAGCGACCTACTGGAAGCGATCCGACCACAGATTTGTAATAGCACATTGATCCGCCGCATAGAAAAAGAATGCTTCGATGTCCATAAGGTGACCTTCAACAAACCGGCAAAGGTTAATACTGAAGAACCTATTAGCTTTACCCTTCGCACACGACACCTACCGCTAAACACCCCGGAGAACTGGGAGCTAAAGCCACTCTCTGCAACCCAGGTAGAGGTCACACTTAAAGGCGACCTGGACGTAATCTTTCCTGATTTCCAGGAAGCAAAAGTGCAGTCAGCTGGGCAACTACCCACCGGTTTTAAGCCAGGCAAACTCTATCAATCCCGGAATCACCCTCGTAACCTTCAGATGACAGTATTTTCAGCATCCGATGCTGTGCAGTCATCCGGTATTCCCTGGGATAAAATTGCTGACAGCGTACGCCCTGATCAGATCGGTGTGTATGCCAGTAACTCAATTGGTCAGCTGGACGACTTTGGTTTTGGTGGACTAACGAAATATCCATCAATAGGTAAACGCACCACCTCAAAGCAGATGCCACTTGGCTATGCACAGATGCCAGCGGACTTTGTTAACGCTTATATTCTCGGCAGTGTCGGTGTAACAGGAGGAGCATTAGGCGCCTGTGCCACCTACCTCTACAACCTGCGTAGCGCTGTTAACGATATCCGCTCCGGCCGCCGCAAAGTGGTATTGGTTGGCGGTAGTGACGCCCCAGTGACACCAGAGATTATCGAAGGGTTCCGCTCCATGGGCGCATTAGCAGAGAATAAAGACCTGCTGGCGTTAGATGGCCTGAGCGAACTAAGCGCTGATGATTACCGCAAAGTCTGCCGTCCATTTGGTAATAACTGCGGTTTCACTATCGCCGAGTCTTCTCAGTTCACTCTATTAATGAGTGATGATCTGGCCCTTGAACTGGGTGCTGATATTTACGGCTCCGTTCCAGAAGTATTCGTCAATGCTGACGGCCATAAGAAATCTATCTCAGCGCCGGGTATCGGTAACTACATCACCCTGGGAAAAGCCGCTGCACTGGTTAGAAGCATGCTGGGAGAAACATCACTACAGCAGCGAAGCTTTGTGCAGGCTCACGGTACCAGTACACCGCAAAATCGTGTCACCGAATCACATGTCATAAATCAGACAGCCAAAGCTTTTGGCATACAAGACTGGAACGTAGCCGCACTCAAGTGTTTCCTCGGCCACTCCCAGGGAACCGCCGGTGGTGACCAACTCAACTTATCGATGGGTGTATGGAAGTATGGTTACATCCCCGGCATTCTCACCACCACGGAATTTGCCAGTGATATTCACGCCAGTAATCTTCAACTGAATAATAAGCATACAGAGGTAGGCGCTCAGGGCATGGACTCTGTCATTCTAAACTCCAAAGGCTTTGGCGGAAATAACGCCAGCGCCGTCGTGTTAGCCCCCCATATTACCCGGCAGATGTTGCTAAAACGCCATGGCCAGGCCGCTATCGATCGTTATCAAGATAAGCTTGAAATTACTCGCGAAACTGCAGCGGCATACGACCAGGACAGCATTAAAGGCCTGACCCAACCCATCTATCTGTATGACCATAATGTACTCGCAGGTGAAGATCTTGATATCAGCGACCAGGAAATAAAGCTACCAGGATACAGCCAGTCAGTCAGCCTTGATGTCAGTAACCCATATGAAGATATGAACTAATTGTTCATTTAGACCCCAACTAAGATCTTAATTAAGAGCCTAAGATAACAGGAATCGATATGTTCAGAGTGTTAACCGCTACGCTAATAGCCCTAACCCTGACAGGATGCATGGATAGCATCACTCAGCTGCCAGAGCCCACTGACAAAAGTTACTACACAGTCGATCTGAAAGACTTCAGCTACTGCCAGGGTAACGACCAAGACTGTATGAATCTAAGCTCTATTAGCACAGGCCACTCATACTTTGGCGCAATCGAAGAGGTTTACGGCCAGAAACTCACAGGGCCGAACTATCGCGGTAACCTGCTACGCATGCTGCTTAAACCAAAAAAATCGGAATACCCGGTTGAAAAAACCAGTAAAGATGGACGTTACTACAAAGTCCCTGCTAACAAATATACCGATACTGTCTGGAAGACCCTCAACCGTATTGATACATCTCTTTACAGCCCTAAAAGCTTAGACGACTGAACCGAAGTCACCTCAATCACTTCGGCTAGTGGCTGTTGTCGAATTTTCGCAACAGTCACAGCAACTTCAGCGATACGTTCGGGATAATTAACCTGCCCTTGGTAGCCCTGCAACGGCATATCAGGGCTGTCTGTTTCCAGTACGAAGCTTTCCAGGGGCAACTCAGCCACCAGCCTTCTGAGCTTCGTGGCTCGCTCATAAGTCACCGAACCACCAACACCCAGCTTGAACCCCAATTTAAGATACTCTTTAGCCTGCTGTTCACTGCCTGAAAAAGCATGCACCAGCCCAGCTCTCTCTAGCTTCAACTGGCGTAGCTGCTTAAGCAACTGATCATGGGCTTTGCGAACATGCAGCAAGACCGGTTTCTGATACTCCTTTGCCAATGTTAACTGAGGAATCAGCACCGCCATCTGCTGCTGCAGGTTTGCATCAGGAATAAACAGATCAAGCCCGATCTCTCCCACCGCTACTATTTGATTATTTCCCTTTAGCATTGAGGCTAACAAAGCAATATCAGCTGCATGTTCCCCCTTCAGAAAACAAGGATGCAATCCTAACGCAGGATAGAGCCCAGCATGCTCAGAACACAGATTCAGAACCGCATCCCAGTTATCTACGCTAACACCAGGCACAACAAACTTTGCGACTCCGGCTTTGTGAGCCCGTTCCAGTACCGCATCTATATCAACGGACAGATCAGGAAAGTCCAGATGACAGTGAGTATCGATTAGTTTCATAGGAGCAGTATAAACAGATTGCGACTCAGGTGCTCATATCCAACAGGGTATAACGTATATCCTGACATCACCGTTTCTGCACATCCTGTGCATAAAAAAGCCGGTACTGAGAGCGAACTCAGTACCGGCTTTATAGAGTTAAGATAGAATCAGTGTTCGCGAGTTGCGCGGAACTGCATATCCGGCCAGCGCTCTTCGGTCAGACTCAGATTAACACGGGTCGGCGCCAGGTAGGTCAGCAGACCGCCGCCATCCAAAGCCAGATTATCACCACCTTTCCTGCGAAGATCTTCCAGTTTTCGCTCATCGTCACATTCAACCCAACGAGCAGTGGCAATGGTTACAGGCTCGTACATACATTCAACCTTATACTCATCATTAAGACGGTATACCACCACTTCAAACTGCAGCTGACCCACAGCACCCAGAATCAGATCGTTCTTATTAATCGGCTGAAATAACTGTACAGCGCCCTCTTCCGACAGCTGCTGCAAGCCTTTCTGCAGCTGCTTCATCTTCAGTGGGTCTTTAGGCCGTACCCGGCGAAACATCTCAGGCGCAAAGTGAGGAATACCGGTAAACTTCAGATCTTCGCCTTCGGTAAAGGTATCGCCAATCTGAATTGTTCCATGGTTATGCAACCCGATAATATCGCCGGACCAAGCCTCCTCAACATTAGAGCGATCGCCCGCCAGGAAGGTTACCGCATCAGCAATTTTTACATTCTTCTTGATCCGTACATGGCGCATCTTCATGCCCCGGGTATAACTACCTGAACAGACCCGCATAAAGGCGATCCGGTCGCGATGTTTAGGGTCCATATTGGCCTGAATCTTAAATACAAATCCAGAAAACTTCTCCTCATCAACCGCAACAGAGCGACTGAGTGTTTCTCGGGCAATGGGGGACGGAGCAATATCAACAAAGCCATCCAGCATCTCGCGAACACCGAAGTTAGACAATGCCGTACCAAAATAAACCGGCGTCTGACGACCTGCCAGATACTCTTTCTGATCATATTCATGACTGGCACCGCGTACCAGCTCGACTTCTTCGACGAAGTCTTCATACAGATCACCCAGTAACTCCTGAGCTTCTGTACTCTCTATACCTTTAACCTGAACATCTTCCGAGATAATACTGCCCTGACCAGGCGTAAATACATGGATAGTATCGGTGTAGAGGTTATACACTCCACGGAAATCCTTACCCATACTGATCGGCCAGGTGATCGGCGCTGCCGCTATCTTCAATACCTCTTCAATCTCATCCAACAGATCAATAGGATCACGAATATCCCGGTCCATCTTGTTAACAAAGGAAAGAATCGGGGTATCCCGCAACCGACAAACGTCCATCAGCTTAATGGTCCGGGCCTCTACACCCTTAGCGCCATCAACGACCATTAAAGCGGAATCTACAGCCGTCAGGGTCCGATAAGTATCTTCCGAAAAGTCTTCGTGTCCCGGTGTATCCAACAGGTTCACAATCCGACCATTATGGGGGAACTGCATCACCGAGGAGGTCACGGAGATACCCCGTTCCTTCTCCATACTCATCCAGTCAGATGTGGCATGACGATCAGACTTTTTGCCCTTAACAGTACCGGCTTTCTGAATCAGGTTTCCGAACAACAACAGTTTTTCGGTAATCGTGGTTTTACCCGCATCCGGGTGGGAGATTATAGCGAAAGTCCGACGGGTCGAAACTTCCTGAGAGATGCTAGACATAGAGATCCGATTATTTTGAATAACTGCCCTGCCAAGAACCTGCAGCGGCCATGAATAATTAATTGGCCGCTATTTTCGCCGATCAGCCTCCAATCCACAACCGAAAGCTATTCGCCCTGTCCAGATAGGGCAAAAAACTTACCAACTGTGTTATATCGACACCACTTCAGCGCCTTCTATTGATCCGTATAAAGGAAAAGCTCGAAATAACGATAACCGTTTGAACAACCAAAAAAACAGGCAGAATATAGTGACAGCTCCAACCTAGGAGGTTCCTGTGAAAGAATCAGATCGCAGTTTAACCAACCCCATCATTCAGGGCATTCCCAGTGACCCAGAACAACTGCGCCGTGAGTATATTCAGCTATACCGCTATAAACATGATCTTGAAACACTACTCAATAACACTGAAGATTTTATCTACATAAAAGACCACAAACACAAATTTATCTACACCAGCAAAGCCTTTGCTCGTCTGACAAAACATGACTCATTTCAGGAGTTAGTCGGCAAAGATGACTTTGATATTTTCCCACCGGAACACGCGCGTCGTTACTTTGAAGCTGAGCAAACCGTCATCACTGAAGGGAAAGCGTTAAGCCGTCACGAAGAGCCTTACTATGATCTGAATAATCAACTCTGTTGGGTCAGTTCCACTAAAAACCCTGTATTTGATGATCAGGGAAATGTAATTGGCTTGGTCGGGATTAGTAAAGACATTACAGAGTTAAAGCGTCAGACTGAAAAAATCCAATACCTGGCACATCATGATGATCTCACCGGGCTACTCAACCATCGGGCACTGTTTGAATTTGGCGGAGTGCTTTTATCCGCCGCTCAAAGAGATCATTTCAGACTCTTCGCCTTGTACTTAGATCTCGACGGTTTCAAACAGGTTAATGATCTTCATGGCCACACCCGGGGTGATGAAGTGCTGAAAGCCTTTGCCCGTATCATACAAGATAGTATTCGCAATGGTGATTTGGCCGCCCGAATGGGAGGAGATGAATTTCTCATTTTAATGAGTAGTCCTTATGACCAGGCAGATGCCGCTAAGCAATTTGCATTGCGTTTCATTGAGACTGTCAGGGACAAGCAAGAACCGTTAAGTGGCTGCAGCTGCAGTATCGGCATTGCGCTAGCTCAGCAGCAAGAGACATTAAGCCCACTAATCAAAGCCGCTGACAGCGCGATGTATATTGCCAAACGGGATCCCACTGTTGAGTTTATCGCTGCAAAAAGACAAGCATTCGTCAATTTTTGAACAGAGCACCCATTACAATAAAAGCCTAACTTCTTGACCCTGCTCTAACCTTTGCTCAATAGTGGTTGACTCCCTATCTATTACTGAGAAACTAGCGGATAAAGCTATGGATCAAAGAGCAGGCCTAAATGACATGATATTTTCATCTCACTTTTCTAACAAGAATAACAAGTTAGCGAACCTCTCTTAAAAAGCAGACGACTAGATGTATCAAAGCCAATTCGTGCAGTGAAATCCGCCACCTCTGGATAAAAGGTGGCCCCACACATCCTGCCAAAGACATAAAAAAGACACTAAAAGTATCGAATATTGATACTTGAATATTTATTAAATCAAATCAGCGATATTTATCTAATACTCAACGCTCCTTAACTAAATGGAATTGACTAATGAGCCACATGTTTACGCCCCCAGAGCCATCTTCGCAGGTCTTGCGAAATTTAGAAGAGCATACCTTTAGCAGCCATGACCAGGCCGAGATTTTCTACCGCTACTGGCCAGCCTGCCCATCCGGACCAGAAACGAAACAGAAAAAAGCGATCGTGATGTTTCATCGGGGGCACGAACATGGCGGAAGGATGAGTCACCTAGTGGATGAGTTACAGCTACCTGACACCGCTTTTTTTGCCTGGGATGCCCGAGGGTTAGGACAATCATCTGGAGCACGGGGCCATGCTGAAAGCTTTGCCTCTTTGGTTCAGGATATTGACTGTTTTATCCAACATATCACCAAGACTCATGGCTTTGAGACCGACCAGATACTAGTGATCGGTCAGAGTGTCGGCGCTGTAATGTTAACGACCTGGGTTCATGACTACGCCCCCAATATTCGCGGCATGGTTCTGGCTGCACCTGCTTTCGATATCAAGTTGTATATCCCATTCGCCCGACAGATGATCGCAGCACGACAAAAACTCGGGGGCATATTCACGATTAACTCCTATGTTAAAGCAAGTCAGCTCACTCATGATCCAGACCGAGTTCGCAGCTACAACAAAGACCCGCTGATTACCCGACCAATCGCTTCCAATGTTTTACTCGAGCTATACGGCGCTAGCGAAAGAGCAATTAAAGACGCTCACGCAATCAATACGCCCACCCTCACGCTGGTATCAGGCAGCGACTGGGTGGTCAGAAAGAAACCTCAGTATGAATTTGTTGCCCGCTTAGGGAGCTCTAACAAACGATTAATAGAGCTACCGGGCTTCTATCATGACACCCTTGGCGAATTGAACCGAGAACAGGCACTGACAGAGATTCGCGATTTTGTCTCCGAGCGTTTTACCACATTACACACTCAAACTGATCTAAGAAAGGCTGATCAACAGGGGCAGGGCTATCAACACTACAAAAGCCTAGGTACAGCGGAAACGGGGCTGAAGAATAAATATTGGCAACTGCTGCAAAAAATGATCGGACTGGGTGCACAATTGTCAGAAGGATATCGACTAGGACAAGAAACGGGTTTCGATTCGGGCAGCACTCTCGATTATGTCTATCAGAACCAGCCACAAGGAAAGAACTGGCTAGGGAGGCAGATAGACAAGGTCTATCTCAACAGTATCGGCTGGCGCGGTATCCGCCAGCGAAAACTACACCTGGAGCAACTGATTAATCAGGCAATTGATCAGCTGCAAGAAGATCAACAACCTGTACATATTGCTGACATCGCAGCAGGCCATGGCCGCTACATTTTAGATGCTATTGCCCCACGTAAAGATGATATTGAAAGTCTGTTGCTTCGCGACTTCAGTGAGATAAACGTAAACGCTGGTCGAAATGAATTGTCAGAACGTGGCTTTGACTCTTTCGGCTCGTTCCAGCAGGGGGACGCCTTTGATCACGAGTCAGTTGCAGCAATACAACCGAAGCCGACGCTAGCTATTGTCTCCGGTTTGTATGAACTGTTCAGCGACAATAGTTTGTTGCAGTCATCTCTCTCCGGGCTCGCCAAAGCAGTTAAACCTGGTGGATATCTGCTTTATACAAACCAACCCTGGCACCCGCAACAAGAACTTATCGCCCGGGTATTGAACAGCCATCAAAGCAACCAGCCCTGGGTCATGCGCTGCCGTTCACAAGCAGAGATGGACCAACTCGTCGCAGATGCCGGCTTTGAAAAATGCGGCCAACTGATAGACCGGTGGGGGATTTTCACCGTGTCTATCGCACAGCGACGATAAGCAGGCTTCGCAATGAGTACTCATGCCCCAATAACCTGTGAGCAGTCAGTGAGGCCCTGGTTAAGAGCTCTCACTTGGCTTATATTCCTCGGTCCGACATTTTTTATCAGCTATGGCTTTGCCAATGAGTTTACCGCCGGACGCAATGATATCGGGCAATTTGTATTTGCCTGGGAAACACTGACTCCCTTCTGGGATTGGACAATTATTCCCTATATGTCCATCGACCTGCTGTATGGCATCTCATTGTTTCTCTGTATCAGCAAAGCCGAGCTTGACCGACATTGCCTGCGTTTACTGGCGGCCACCCTTATTTCAGTTACCTGCTTCCTGCTATTCCCACTGGAGTTTACCTTTCCCCGTCCACAGACCGAAGGTTTCTATGGATTTTTGTTTGATCTGCTGACCAGCTTTGATAAGCCCTATAATCAAGCGCCTTCACTGCACATTAGCTTGCTGGTGTTGATCTGGTGTACATTCAGTCAACATATCAAGGGAAGCTTCTCACGTCTCCTAATGCATACTTGGATGTTGTTAATCGGCATCTCTGTGATGACTACCTGGCAACATCATTTCATCGATGTCATCGGAGGACTGATCGTTGCACTTCTACTACTGTATTTTATTCCATCGCCAGCTTATCGCTGGAAAAGAATGGGCATTCAGCAATACAGACTAACTCGGTACTACTTACTCGCCACTGTTATTTTCAGCCTAATAGGAATATTCATTGGTGGCTGGGGTTGGTTACTATTATGGCCAGCAACCGCAACAACGCTGGTCGCACTCGCCTATTGCGGCTTTGGCACATCAGTTTTTCAATACCATGATCAACGGATGTCGCTACCGGCACTTATACTGCTTACTCCCTATCTGCTCGGTGCTTATCTCAGCGCCCAATTACTGAGTAGAAAACGGCAAGGGTGTGTCGAAGTTACAAAGGGAGTCTGGCTCAGCCAAGTACCTGGCAGAGAGGAGTTACAGCATAGCCGCGCCGCCTACAGGCTGAATCTAACCGCTGAAATGTTACCTTTAAACTATCGCTGTAAAAATACACGACGCATACCGATGCTTGATCTTGCCATTCCTGATGAAAAGACACTGCGTAAAGCTATTACAGAGCTTAGTCGCCTCGCTGATAGCAACATGCCCGTGCTGGTGCATTGTGCACTGGGTTTGTCTCGCAGTGCAGTGGTCATTGCTGGCTGGCTGATAAGCAGCAACAAGGCCAGTTCGGTTGAGCAGGCTGTGCAAATGGTCGCCCAGGTTCGACCCGATTGCATACTGCACGACGGTCATCGTGCATTGCTAAACAAAATCCATCTCTCTAGCGTAGCAACCCATAATGATAACTAACCAAACAAATTACGAAATAGCTGAAGACCTTGATACTGTAAAGATAGAGGTTCTGCAGGCTGCCTTGTCATCTACCCATGCGCTTGGTTTTATCTCATCCATCCTGGCCGGCATTTGTGGCATACTGATTATTTTCGGAGATACTTTACCTATAAAGCTGAGCGCTTTAGCCGGTTTATTAACCGCAATGCTTCAACATTATTACTTCTGGCGGGGATCTCTTGATAACAAATTGCTTCCGGTACTGCTGAAATATGGCACGGTTTCCTTCGACCAGGCATTAAGCTATCTGTTTCCTGCTAAAGCCAAATCTCTGAACACCGCAACATTTGAAGAACGTCTTCAAGGCATCAGAAAATTATTTTTTCGGCAGTGTGGATTGGCTATTGTACAATCAGTACTGACCTTACTCAGCTTGGTTATGCTATTACTCAGCGCACCTTCTTAAAGCCCAAGAATTAAAAGGATTTTTCATGCCCAGTGTTTATCAGCTTAAGAGTGCGTTCTCAGATATTCTCCGCCCAACCACTAACCGGCTTGCAGCCGCTGGCATTACGGCAAACCAAGTCACTCTCATTGCACTGACCGGTTCAGTCGCGTTGGCCTCTTTACTGTATTTTGGCTCTACTCTCTTAAACCTGTCACCTCTGTTATGGCTTTGCGTTCCTGCGTGGATGTTTATTCGAATGGCACTGAATAATATCGATGGCATGCTTGCCCGAGAACATAATATGGCCACACCTAAAGGTGCAATTTTAAACGAAATGGGTGACGTTATATCCGACAGCGCCTTGTTCCTGGCATTTGCGGCCCTGCCAGGCATCAACATCCCACTCTTAGTTATGTTAACTCTGCTGGCGGTGATGAGTGAGATGATCGGCGTTGTCGCTATACAGATCGGTGCCAGCCGTCGCTATGATGGCCCCTCGGGGAAAAGTGACCGGGCGCTGTTCTTTGGCCTATTGGGTTTA
>NZ_JADGEW010000012.1 GCF_016744155.1 Amphritea sp.
ATATACAACTTATTAAGATGATTTTAAGCTGCTTGAATTATTTATATATTTTTCTTTAAAATCGTTTGCCAAGAAGGGATCTCGTATGTAGTATACGCCCCACGTTGATGCGGGGTGGAGCAGCCTGGTAGCTCGTCGGGCTCATAACCCGAAGGTCGTCAGTTCAAATCTGGCCCCCGCTACCAACGTATAAAATCAGACTAGCCGTAAGGTTGGTCTTTTTTTTGCGCAAAATAAAGTGGTTAAAAAAGCAGAAAGACGTCGGGCTCAGCTGTTTATAAACGCTCGGGAAGGTCGTCAGTTCAAATCTGGCCCCCGCTACCAACGTAATAATCAGAGGTGTGTCGAAAGATGCGCCTTTTTTTGTGCCTGAGATAAAGCAAAGTCCCTTGGTGAAATAGAGCGAGAAAGCGTCGGGCTCGGCTCTTTATAAGGGCAGGAAGGTCGTCAGTTCAAATCTGGCCCCCGCTACCAACGTAATAATCAGAGGTGTGCCGAAAGATGCGCCTTTTTTTGCGCAAAATAAAGTGGTTTAAAAAGCAGAAAGACGTCGGGCTCGGCTGTTCATAAACGCTCGGGAAGGTCGTCAGTTCAAATCTGGCTCCCGCTACCAACGTAATAATTAAAGGTGTGTCGTAATGACATGTCTTTTGTTTTGCCTGTAGTTTGAGGTCTGTTTGAAGATCGGGTGCCGGGCTCAGCTGTTAATATGGGTGGGAAGGCTCGCTATTTTCAGGTGTAAGAAAAATCCAATAGATCAATCGGTTATGAGTTTTTCATCTTGGTGTGGATAATCGACAAGATTATTTGTTGTAATAACTATTGCAAATTAGTTAATATGTTAACAAAATGAAGATATAAAATTGATCGCTGTCAGTGGGCCGCTACACTTATTTTGGCTTGCCGGGTAGGGATTAATCTATACTGATTTGTCAGCCTGATATGCTTAGCAGCAGTCTGCATATAATAGAAATAAGAGGAAACTGAAATGGGTAAACTGGCACTGGTTGCGAAAATTACGCACGTTCCAAGCATGTATCTATCTGAGCTTGACGGTCCGCAAAAAGGTTCACGCCAGTCAGCTATCGATGGGCATATTGAAATTGGAAAGCGTTGCAGGGAGCTGGGTGTCGATACCATTGTTGTCTTTGATACGCACTGGTTGGTGAATGCTAACTACCACATTAATTGCGCGCCCCACTTCAAAGGCAACTACACCAGTGGAGAGTTGCCACACTTCATCTCTAATATGGAGTTTGAATATGATGGTAATCCTGAGCTGGGTAAAATTCTTGCTGATGAGTGCACCCAGCAAGGCGTAGAAACGCTTGCCCATGATAAGACTTCGCTGGGGCCGGAATACGGCACTATTGTTCCTATGCGCTATATGAATGAAGACCGCCACTTCAAGGTTATCTCTGTTTCTGCTTTGTGTACGGTTCATTATCTGAATGATTCCGCTCGTCTGGGTTGGGCAATGCGTGAAGCCATTGAAAAACATTACGATGGTACGGTAGCGTTTTTGGCCAGCGGTTCTTTGTCTCATCGTTTTGCCCAGAATGGTCAGGCACCTGAGTTTGCTAACAAAGTTTGGAGCCCGTTCCTGGAGACGCTGGATCATGAAGTGGTTGAGATGTGGAAGCGTGGAGACTGGAATACTTTCTGTGAGATGTTGCCTGAATATGCGGCTAAAGGTCACGGTGAAGGCTTTATGCATGATACAGCGATGATGCTGGGTGCTCTGGGGTGGTCAGATTATGAAGGTAAGTCTGAAGTCCTGACACCATATTTCGGTAGCTCTGGTACGGGTCAGATTAACTGTGTCTTCCCGGTTACTGAGCAGGATGGGTCTGCCGTTCCAGGGCCACAGGCATCGAAAACTTCGAGCTTTGAACCAGGTTCAAGTCGCTTATAAATAGTTTAATTAGAGGCCTGTTGGGTTTCTCGTGAATGTAAAAAGGCTCGCTGTTGCGAGCCTTTTTTGTGGTTTTTTATAGAGAGTATTTAAAAGGTTTTTTAACGGGGTTTGGAGAAGAATCTCTCTAGAAGGGAGTCTATTCTTAAGTTGATAATCTATTCTGAATCAGCGGTTCCTGGCTGAAAGTAGAATGAATCCGCTAGTTTGTTTCTACTTTTGCATGTCGGCATAACAGTTTTCTGACATGCAGGTGTATTGATTCTATAGTTCTTGCCATTTTGCCACTCTGATGGTGCTGAAACTTAATTTAGTTAATTTTCCATCATCGGTATAAACAATGCTCTTTGGTTGAAAGGCATTGTGTTTAGGGGGGGCTTAAGTGTTTTTTAGCATCATGTTTACTGCGGTATCGACCATCTCATCTAAGTGGCTTTGCTCAGTATAGATTCCATCATTGAACAGCCGGCAGAGCCCGTGAAGCGTAGCCCAGCATACCTGTGCTGTTCGTAGTGTTGAGTCGCCAACGTGAAGAACCTTCTCATCGCATAGATGCTCTATCCATTTGAGCCAGCTTTTGAAGTGTTGACGAGATCTGTTATGAAGCGATTCAGTCGGTGTGCCGTTGCGCCAGATTTCGCGGCCAAACATTAGGTCATATTGTTCTCGGTGCTTATAGGCGAGTTCAATATAAGTATGCACATACTGAGTGAAAATCATCGCCAGAGATTCTGATTCTTCCTTGATTCGTACCTCATGAAGTAGCTTTTCGACCCGTTCAAACCCCTGTTCTGCTATTGCACAGAGTAGCGCATTTTTATCTTTGAAGTGGTGGTAGGGAGCGGTCCGGGATACGCCTACACGGTCAGCAAGTTTGCGCATTGAAAGGCTTTCGGTGCCTCCTTCTGCAATCATCTCTGTGGCCGTAAACAGCAGTGATTGGTAGAGATCGCCGTGATGGTAATTGCGGGATACTGATGCGGAGTCTGTCTGTTTCATTCGGGCAATTTAACAATCAATCTTGACAGTGTCAAAATATCGTTTTATCTTGACGCTGTCTAGTTTGCTTTTTTGTCAGTTTGATAAGAGAGTAAGCAGCTAAAATAACAGCATAAAAAGAGTGAGGAATCTGAAATGAGCGGTCCTTCAACCGGTTATCCCCATCTGCTTGCCCCCCTTGATCTGGGTTTTACTACGCTAAAAAATAGGGTGTTGATGGGTTCTATGCATCTAGGCCTGGAAGAAGCACCGAACGGTTTTGAACGCATGGCCGCTTTCTATGCTGAGCGGGTCAGAGGTGGGGTTGGCCTGATTGTGACCGGTGGTATTGCGCCGAATCAAGAAGGTGGGGTGTTTATTGGTGCCGCTCAGATGGCTACTGAGAAGGATGTCGAAAATCATCGGATAGTTACTGACAGGGTACATGCAGATGGCGGTAAGATCTGCATGCAGATTCTCCATACCGGGCGCTACGCCTATAATCCAAAACTCATTGCTCCCTCTGCGGTACAGGCGCCGATCAATCCCTTTCCACCCCATGAAGTAACAGTTGAAGAGATTGAACAGCAGATAGAGGATTTTGTGCAGTGCGCCGGTCTTGCCCAGCAGGCTGGTTATGATGGCGTTGAGGTGATGGGGTCAGAGGGCTACTTTATTAATCAGTTTATAGCCCTTCGTACTAATCAACGAGATGATGACTGGGGTGGCGACTATGATAATCGTATCCGTTTTGCTGTTGAGGTGGTGAAGCGAGTACGGCAGAGGGTCGGAACAGATTTCATTATCATTTTCAGACTGTCGATGCTTGATCTGATAGAAGATGGTAGTAGTTACGAAGAGGTAGTCACCTTAGGAAAAGCGATTGAGCAGGCAGGGGTTACCATCATCAATACCGGTATCGGTTGGCATGAAGCACGTATCCCGACCATCGCGACTAAAGTGCCCCGGGCAGCATTCACCTGGGCCACCGCTAAGGTACGTCAGGCGCTCACTGTTCCAGTGATTACGTCTAATCGGATCAATATGCCGGAGGTAGCTGAGGAGGTGCTGGCACGTGGGGATGCGGACATGGTGTCGATGGCCCGGCCGTTTTTAGCAGACCCCGAGTTTGTCCTCAAGTCAGCAGAGGGACGTAGCGACGAGATCAATACTTGTATCGGATGTAATCAGGCCTGTCTGGATCACATCTTTGCCGGTAAGCAGGCCAGCTGCCTGGTTAATCCCCGCGCCTGTCATGAAACTGAGTTGCAGATTATCACAACAGATAATCCAAAAAAACTGGCGGTTATCGGAGCAGGCCCTGCGGGTCTTGCCTTTGCTACCAGTGCGGCTCAGCGAGGTCATGAGGTGACTCTGTTCGATTCAGCTGCTGAGATTGGTGGGCAGTTTAATATAGCTAAGCAGATTCCGGGTAAGGAGGAATTTAGCGAAACCCTGCGCTATTTCAGTCGTCGAATAGAGCTGGATGGTGTGACGCTCAAGCTGGGGCAACGGGTAACAATGGATGAGTTACAGCAGAGTGATTTCGATGAGATCGTCATCGCCACCGGTATTACTCCACGAGTTCCCAATATTGAAGGTAGCAACCATCCTAAAGTTTTAAATTACCTGGATGTGATTAGGGGGGCTGCTGTAGGGGATTCGGTCGCTGTAATTGGTGCCGGAGGAATTGGTTTCGATATCAGCGAATATCTGACCCATCAGGGCGTATCAACCAGTCAGGATATTCCTGCGTTTATGCGCGAATGGGGTGTGGATATGAGTCTGCAAGCCCGGGGAGGCGTAAAGGGTGTTCAGCCCGCTCCAGAGCCTGCAGCTCGACAGGTTTATCTGTTGCAGCGTAAAGCCTCTAAGGTGGGTAATGGGTTGGGGAAAACCACTGGCTGGGCGCACCGGCTGGGTTTGAAAAAACGTCAGGTCGAGATGTTATCCGGTTGCGAATATCACCGAATTGATGAAGCAGGCTTACACCTGACAGTGAATGGTGAGGCTAGGCTGCTGGAGGTGGATAACGTTATTCTCTGTGCTGGACAGGAATCGTTGCGGGAGTTGACAGTGGGACTGGAAAAGCCGTTTCACCTGATTGGTGGAGCAGACCTGGCCACTGAGTTGGATGCCAAGCGAGCAATAGATCAGGGCACCCGACTGGCTGCAGAAATCTGAGTTATCTATTGTTGCTGGCCTGGATAACGGGGATCTTTTAGTAGATCAGGAGCAGCTTGGTCCTATCTTGCCGATCATTAAGTTCAGCGATGTTGAGCAGGGGATTGCGCTTGCAAATGATAACCCAAATGGTTTGGGTGGTTCGATCTGGTCAGCCAAGATCAAGACGGCGGCAGAACTGGCAAAGCGTTTCGAGTGCGGTACCTCCTGGGTGAACTCCCACGGTGATATACAGCCAGATGCGCCTTTTGGTGGCATAAAGCAATCGGGTATCGGTGTTGAATTTGGCCGTTATGGCTTGGAAGAATGTACTTCACTTCATACCCTGAAAATTACCAGGTAAGAGTATAGCCTGAAGGAAAGAAGCGACTATGTTGCTTCTTTCCACCGAGTATTAGACTAAGATTTTTCAGATTGAACAGCCACCGGGGCCATTTTTGGCGTGGTATTGCTGATGGTACTCTTCTGCGCGCCAGAACTGGGGGGCAGGGGTAATCTCGGTAATGATGGGGTTACCAAAAATACCACTTTTATCCAGTACAACTAAGCTTTGTTCCGCCATGATACGTTGGTGATCGTCGTGGTAGTAAATAGCGGATCTGTATTGATCACCAATATCGGGCCCTTGACGGTTCAGAGTGGTGGGGTCATGCATCTGCCAGAAGATATCTAACAAAGTATCGTAACTAACTTGTTGATCGTCAAACTCCAGCTGTACCACTTCTGCATGTCCAGTCGTTCTATTGCAGACATCCTGGTAAGTAGGGTCTGTTTTATGTCCGCCCATATAGCCGACAGCGGTTGATGTAACTCCGGCTGTGCTGGCAAAGCGAGACTCAACTCCCCAAAAGCATCCTGCGGCAAATGTTGCGGTTGGCATGCGACTGCTCCTGTTCATGTCTTAACATATCCCTATTAAGACAAAAGTTCCTAATAAATAGTTCTGTTAGCTTAATCTAAATTTTAGACGGAATATTACCTTTTTGGATACTTATAGTGTAAAAAAAACCGGTCTGGCTTCTTATAGCCAGACCGGTTTTGTTTTCTTAGTTGGGTCTTTAGTTAGCTAACGCATCCAGTTTCTGCTTTAGCAGCCCCTGTACCTGTCCCGGGTTTGCTTTACCCTGGGAGGCCTGCATTACCTTACCCATGAAGAAGCCGATCATCTTGCCGCGTTTTTCTGGTTCAGCGTTGACGTATTGATCTACCTGAGTTTGGTTTGCGGCGATAACATCATCTACCAGCGACTCGATAGCACCAGTATCCGTTACCTGCTTCAGGCCTTTGGCTTCAATAACTTCATCAGCGTTACCATCACCAGCCCACATCGCTTCAAATACTTGTTTGGCAATTTTACCAGTGATGGTGTTGTCTTTGATGCGCAGTAGCAATCCACCCAGCATCTCAGCGGTGACGGGAGATACGGTGATATCAGTATCGTTCTGATTCAGATGCTTTGACAGTTCTCCCATTACCCAGTTGGCTGCCAGTTTTGCATCGCCTGCGGTATTAGCCACGGTTTCAAAATAACCGCCCAGCTCTCGGTAGGCAGATAGTACCATTGCGTCGTAGTCGCTCAGTTTGAACTGCTCAAGGAAGCGAGCTTTACGGGCATCCGGTAGCTCCGGCAAGCAGCTGCGAATTTGCTCTACATATTCATCATCGATGACGATCGGCAGTAGGTCAGGGCAGGGGAAGTACCGGTAATCGTTGGCTTCTTCCTTGCTTCGCATAGAACGGGTTTCATCTTTGTTGGCGTCGTACAGGCGGGTTTCCTGAGTGATGGTGTGGCCATCTTCAATCAGATCGATCTGACGGACAATCTCGCCTTTAATCGCTTTTTCAATAAAGCGGAAGGAGTTGATGTTTTTAGACTCGGTACGGTTACCCAGCTTTTCTTCACCTTTGGGTCGTACGGAGACGTTACAGTCACAACGGAAGGAGCCTTCAGCCATGTTGCCGTCACAGATGCCTAGATTCGTTACGATAGCGTGAATCTTTTTAACGTAAGCGACGGCTTCCTCAGCGCTGCGCATATCCGGCTCGGATACGATTTCCAGCAGAGGTGTTCCGGCCCGGTTAAGGTCGATACCGGTCATGCTCGGGAATTCTTCATGGAGGGATTTGCCTGCATCCTCCTCAAGATGTGCCCGGGTAACGCCGATCCGCTTAGTGGTGCCATCCTCCAGCTCGATATCGATATGGCCAATGCCGACGATAGGATGGAATAACTGGCTGGTTTGATAGCCTTTTGGCAGATCCGGATAGAAGTAATTCTTACGGTCAAATACCGAGATGTGGCCAATTTCAGCGTCAATAGCGACACCGAACATGACTGCCATTCGCAGAGCCTCAGCATTAAATACCGGCAGGGTACCTGGCAGAGCCAGATCAACGGCGCATGCCTGTGTATTTGGTTCGGCACCAAAGGCGGTGCTGGCTCCGGAGAATATTTTGGACTTAGTCGCCAGTTGGGCGTGAATCTCAAGCCCGATGACTGCTTCCCATTCCATCTTGTAAACCTCTTCTTGCAGCCATTTGTACGTACTCGAACAAATGATACTGCGTTAAATTCTGTTACAACCCGCTCTACATATGAGAGCTGTGTCTGAGCGTTTAGCTTGCAGGTGTCTGCTTATGCCAGTCGGTTGCCTGTTGGAACTGGTGCGCTGCGTTTAGCAGACGCTCTTCAGCAAAGTAGTTTCCGATCAACTGCAGACCTACGGGAAGCCCGTTAGTAAAGCCACATGGGATCGACATCCCCGGCATACCAGCAAGGTTCAGGGAGATGGTGAAAATATCTTCCATATACATTGCAATCGGATCGGAGGATTTTTCTCCCAGTTTAAAGGCCGGGTGCGGCGTGGTTGGCCCCATAATGATATCAACTTCAGCAAGAGCGTTAACGTAATCCTGCTGAATCAGGCGACGAATCTGCAGTGCTTTCTTGTAGTAAGCATCGTAAAAACCTTCAGAAAGTGCGTAGGTACCCACCATAATGCGGCGTTTAACTTCTTCTCCAAAGCCTTCGCCACGGCTGCGTTTGTACATATCTTCCAGGTTAGCTGGATCTTCACAACGGTGACCATAGCGAACGCCGTCAAATCGGGAGAGGTTTGAGGAGGCTTCAGCCGGTGCAATGATGTAGTAAGCAGGAATCGCCAGATGAGTATTTGGCAGGCTGATCTCTTTGACTGTCGCCCCAAGTGCTTCGAACTCGCGAATGGCGCTCTGAACCTGTGCAGTGATCTGAGGATCAATCTCTCCGGAGAAAAACTCTTTAGGTAGGCCTATTTTTAGCCCTTTAAGGGAGTTGTTTAGCGTCAGAGTATAATCCGGCACCGCTTTATCGATACTGGTTGAGTCTTTGGGGTCGAAGCCCGCCATGACATTAAGCATCATTGCGTTATCTTCAGCGGTGCGGGCCATAGGGCCGCCCTGATCCAGTGATGAGGCGTAAGCGATCATGCCATAGCGAGAAACCCGGCCGTAGGTCGGTTTCAGTCCGGTGATACCGCAAAGTGCTGCTGGCTGTCGGATCGAACCACCGGTGTCAGTACCTGTAGCGGCAGGGGCGAGACGCCCGGCTACGGCCGCTGCTGACCCACCGGATGATCCACCGGGTACACAGTCGTTATTCCATGGGTTACGGGCAGGGCCATAGAAACTGGACTCGTTAGAAGAGCCCATAGCGAACTCATCCATATTGGTCTTGCCGAGGCTTACAGCGCCGGCAGTATTAAAGTTGTCTATGACAGTGGCGTTGTAGGGAGAGATAAAGTTATCCAGCATCCGGGAACCGCAGCTGGTGCGTACTCCCTGGGTGCAGAAGATATCTTTATGGGCGATAGGCAGGCCAGTAAAGGCGTGTGCATCTCCTGCGGCGCGGCGCTGATCGGCTGCTTCAGCCTGTGCCAGTGCCTGTGTCTCGGTAACAGTGATGAAACTGTTTAGTGCGCCATCTTCGGCCTTGATACGGTCAAGGTAGCTGCGGGTCAGCTCAACACTGCTGAATTCACCGCTTGCTAACCCCTGCGCCAGCTCGGCGAGTGTTTTCTCAAACATAATGTTAATCGTTCCTTAAAACAGGTGTTTGGTTCGGGGTTATTCGATTACTTTAGGAACCTGAAAGAGCCCGGCTTCAACGGCGGGAGCTACAGTCTGCAGCTGGTCGCGCTGATTGCCCTCCGTTACTTCGTCGATGCGTAAACGCTGAATAGCATCCATAGGATGGGCCATCGGTTTGATATCCGTTGTATCTACGGCTTGCATCTGGTCGACAAGATCAAGAATGTCGGTCAGGTTTTCAGCGTATTCCTGAATATCCTGTTCGGCGATGTCTAATCGCGCCAGATGAGCGATCTTTTCGACGTCAGTGCGGTCTAAAGACATGATTGAATTCTCATTGCTGTGGTATTTGGTCAGATAACTAAATAAAGGGGTACGTTAACACATTTGCAGCTTGCCCAAAATCCCCGCCGTTGCTACAGTGGGCCTGTTTTTTAGATCAAGTGAATGTGCGGGTGCACAATCTAAGGCGGACAACCAATGTTTAAGAAAATTCGTGGGCTTTTTTCCAGTGACCTCTCTATCGATTTAGGCACTGCAAATACCCTGATTTATGTTCGCGATAAGGACATTGTTCTGAACGAGCCCTCCGTAGTTGCCATCCGGCTAAGTCAAAATGGCGCACAGAAAACCGTTGCTGCTGTTGGCACTGATGCAAAACGGATGCTGGGTCGTACTCCAGGAAATATTACGGCTATTCGGCCGATGAAAGATGGCGTTATCGCAGATTTCCATGTGACTGAAAAGATGCTTCAGCACTTTATTAGTAAAGTACATGATAATAGTTGGCTAACACCAAGCCCGCGGGTTCTGGTATGCGTTCCCTGTCAGTCGACACAGGTTGAACGTCGCGCGATTAAAGAGTCAGCAATGGGCGCAGGAGCCCGTGAGGTTTATCTGATTGAAGAGCCGATGGCGGCAGCGATCGGCGCAGGACTGCCAGTTGATGAAGCAAACGGTTCGATGGTTGTGGATATTGGCGGTGGAACTACTGAAATCGCAATTATTTCACTTAACGGTATTGTTTACGCTGAATCAGTTCGCGTAGGTGGTGATCGTTTTGATGAAGGTATTGTTACCTATATCCGTCGTAACTACGGTAGCTTGATCGGTGATGCGACGGCTGAGCGGATTAAACAGGAAATAGGCACCGCATATCCTACCTCTGAAACTTTTGAGATTGATGTGCGTGGACGTAACCTTGCAGAAGGTATTCCCCGTAGTTTTACTCTCAATAGTAATGAGATCATGGAAGCACTACAGGAACCTCTGTCTGCGATTGTACAGTCGGTAAAAAGTGCGCTGGAACAGTGTCCACCTGAGCTGGCTTCTGATATTGCTGAGCGCGGTATTGTACTGACCGGTGGTGGTGCATTGCTGCGTAACCTGGATAAGCTGATTAGTGAAGAGACCGGCTTACCGGTAATCGTTGCTGAAGATCCGCTGACCTGTGTTGCCCGTGGCGGCGGTCGAGCTCTCGAATTGCTTGATAAGCACGCATTTGAGTTACTGACCTTTGAATAAGTCTGAATAAATTGAATGGTTGATCTTTCAAGAGTAAAGGAACAGCTTCGACTGGAGGTGTTCCATCGCTAGCATCTTCATTAGCGGGTCCCTACGGACCCGCTTTATCGTTTTGTTGGTTCTATCTATCATACTGATCGTGCTGGATCTTAATTGGTCCAAAATGAATCAGACTCGCTCCTACCTATCTTTGTTGATTACTCCTGTGCAATGGATTGTAGATGCTCCAGCGCAAGTAGCAGATGAGCTCAGTGATGTTTTGGTGACCCGTAGTCAGTTAACGGATGAAAATCGTCGTTTGCGACAGGAAGCATTGTTGCTGAAACAGCGCGTGCAGCAAATGGCCTCTCTCACTGCAGCGAATGTCCGTTTGCGAGAGTTGCTTGATGGTCGACAACGGCTTGATCAGGATGTCTTTTTAACGGAGTTGATCGGGGTAAACCCTGATCCGTTTCAGCATCAGATTGTTCTAAACCGAGGATCGGAAGACCATGCTTATGTAGGGCAGGCTGTTCTCGATTCCGGTGGCATTATGGGGCAGATTGTTGAAGTGAGCCATTATACCAGTCGAGCGATGCTGATTACCGATTCCCGTCATGCTATTCCTGTTGAAGTAAATCGAAACGGTTTTCGTTCAATCGCATTAGGTAATGGCTCTATAAATCAATTAGAGTTAGTACATGTGCCTGATACCGCCGATATTCGTGAAGGTGATCTGCTGGTTTCTTCTGGATTAGGGGGGCGCTTTCCCCAGGGGTATCCGGTAGCTCGAGTTTCCAGTGTTCAGCGAGATCCAGGACAGCCTTTTTCTATTGTTAAAGCTCAACCAGCAGCGATGTTGAATAAGAGCCGTCACATTTTGTTGGTAGATATCCCCCAGGTAACTGAATTACCGGCAGATCTTGAACAGGCAATCCCTGAGAAAGTCACGCCAGAACAGGTGGGCATCGAAACATCGGAGAGTAACGGTGAGCAGTAAGCGTGGAGGAGGGTCTATTATTCTGGCGACTTTCTTACTGGGGTATATGCTCAGCCAGATACCTCTGCCTCAATTTGCGGAATGGTTTAGGCCGGAATGGGTGGCTATGATTCTGATCTACTGGGTAATGGCATTGCCGGAGCGAGTTGGGCTGGGGACTGCGGCGTTGGTTGGGCTTGGGCTAGATCTGATTAAAGGCAGTCCGATGGGCTTAAACGTAATTTCTCTGCTGATTATTGCCTATCTGACCCTGTTGCTATACAAGCGCTTGCGGATGTTTCCATTGGTACAGCAGGCGATTATGGTGATGATGCTTGTAGGCATCAATCAATTGATTTTCAACTGGGTACACAACCTGATGGGCACCCGCAGTGATACCTTAATTTTCCTGCTACCCGCGTTGATAAGTGCAATCCTATGGCCCTGGTTGTTTGTCATCCTTAGAGGGTTGCGCAGAACATTCAGGGTTGCCTAATTTTGAGTGGGTGGTCTGCCAATGATCGATTCTAATAATTCCAGTTTTGAACTACCTGAAGTTGAACAAAAGCAGCCTGTATTAATTCTCGCTTCTGCGTCTCCCCGTCGTCTGGAGCTTCTGCAGCAGATTGGTGTGCCTTGCATCGTAAATCCGGTGGATATTCCTGAAGTCCCTGGGTCTAATGAAGTTCCCAGTCAGTTTGTTGAGCGGTTAGCGCGGGAGAAAGCTCAAGCTGGGTTTCAGAAAGCGGGCGCTGACTCAGTGGTAATGGGGGCTGATACTGTAGTGGTTTCTAATGGCCGGATCATGGGTAAGCCTACCGGTAAAGACGATGCAATAGGTATGTTAACGCAGCTATCCGGTAATAAGCATCAGGTGATGACGGCTGTTGCAGTAGTGGATAGGGAACGAATCCTCAGTCAGGTAGTCACTACAGAAGTTAGTTTTCGTAACTTGAGTCGGTTGCAGTGCGAACAGTACTGGGATAGCGGAGAGCCAAAAGATAAGGCCGGTGCTTATGGAATTCAGGGACTTGGAGCAGTGTTTGTTGTTAATATAAAAGGTAGTTACTCTGCGGTTGTCGGTTTGCCGTTGGCAGAAACTGCAGTGCTTCTTGAATCTTTTGGCATCGGTGTATGGCGGGATTTGAGTTTATAATTCGCGTGACTGTAGTTTTTTAAGTTTTGTACAGATTTGGCTTTTGACCCGGTCAGCTATTCCAGCAGACTGCGGCGTATACAGATTACTGACGGGGCCCACAATCAGGTCACCTGGGAATGGAATATGAGTGAAGAGATTCTTATTAACTTTACCCCGATTGAGACACGGGTAGCGGTTATTGAAAATGGTATGCCGCAGGAAATCTATGTCGAGCGGGCTGAGCGGCGAGGGATTGTTGGTAATATTTATAAAGGAAAGGTGGTCAGGGTTCTTCCGGGGATGCAAGCTGCATTCGTTGATATAGGGCTTGAGCGAGCTGCATTTATTCATGTCGATGAACTGCAGCATCCTGAAGGAGATGAAAGTTCCGGTAATGGAAAGAGTAGCCTGACAATCAACCGTTTGTTGCGTGAAGGCCAGTCTTTGGTTGTTCAGGTCACTAAAGATCCGCTGGGGACTAAGGGCGCGCGTCTTACGACTAATATTTCTATTCCATCCCGTTATCTGGTGTATATGCCAGGTAATGAGCATATTGGTATATCTCAGAGAATCGAAGATAACGATGAACGTGATCGCCTGCGGGCTATGGTTGAGGAAGTAGTTGCCAGCCTGGAAGATCTGAATACCAAAGTGGGTGGCTTTATACTCCGAACTGTCTCTGAAGGGGTGTGTGAAGCTGAGCTGAAGCAGGATATTTTGTTTCTTTGTCGGTTGTGGGATTCAATCAATCGAAAAATTGGTGAGTTCGGTGCTCCCTCCTGTATCTATGAAGACTTGCCTCTGAACATGCGAGCGTTGAGGGATATGGCCCACGCAGGGGTTGAACGTATCCGGGTCGATTCTAAAGAGACCTATCAGCGCTCACAACAGTTTGCTGAAGCGTTAGTGCCAGAGATTAGTAATATTCTGGAATATTATCCTGGTGAACGACCGATATTTGACCTCTATAACATTGAGGAAGAGATTCAAAAAGCGCTGGGTCGTAAAGTTGAATTGAAGTCTGGTGGTTATTTAATATTCGATCAGACCGAAGCGATGACCACGGTGGATATCAATACAGGTGGTTATGTTGGTCACCGAAATCTTGAAGAAACTATCTTTAAAACCAACCTCGAAGCGGCAACGGCGATCGGTCGGCAACTGAGGCTGCGCAACCTGGGCGGTATTATTATTATTGATTTCATCGATATGCTCGATGAAGATCATCAGCGGCAGGTGTTGCGTACACTTGAACGAGTGTTAGAAAAGGACCATGTGAAATGCAAGGTGACGGGTGTTTCTGAGTTAGGTTTAGTTGAAATGACTCGTAAGCGTACCCGTGAAAGCCTGGAACATATTCTATGTGAACCTTGCAGTCACTGTCAGGGACGCGGTTCAGTTAAAACTCCTGAAACCGTATGCTACGAGATCTTTCGGGAAATTCTGCGGCAACACCGGGCTTATGATACGGATTCCTATTTGGTACTTGCTTCTGATCAGGTTGTGGCGATGTTACTTGATGAAGTCTCTGATCATGTTGCAGAGTTGGAAGCCTTTATCGCTAAGACGGTTCGTTTCCAAGTGGAGCCGATGTATGGCCCTGAGCAATATGACGTGGTGCTGAAGTAATTGTGTCCTCCATTGGAACGCTTTTAAGAGTACTGAACCGCTGGATTGGCTGGTTTCTGGTCTTTGCTATTCTATTGGTAGCGTTGCTAACGGTGGTTGTGCGACAGTTTTTGCCTGCTGTCTGGGATTACCGTGAAGATATTGAGCAGTACCTCAGTGGTCGCTTGCGAACTGAAGTTAGTATTGGTGATATTAACGCTAGCTGGGAAGGGCGTTTTCCAACGCTGTTGATTCAGGATGTGGTTATAGCTGACCACCGGTCGCAGAATATCGGTCGGGTTGAAGTGGGTCAGTTGGTACTGGGGCTGAATCCTGTATCGAGTCTTTTGAAGTGGCAGCCAATACTGAGTAAAGTTGAGCTCTGGTCTCTCCATACTGAAGCGAAGCTAGTCAGCTGGCCTAAGCCGCAAGGGCAAGATTCAACAGCAGCTTCTGAAAAAAAGCCACAGACATCAACAGCTGATCCGCTGGGTGCTTTGTGGTTACAGCCACATATCTTTTTCTACGATACGCAGATTGATCTGACACTGCCTTCTGGAAAGCAGCTGCTGTTACAGAGCGACAGTATCAATCTTGAGAACAGTCAGCGGCAGCATCATTTTTCTGGTGAGCTGTTGATCACTCATGAGCAGCGCAAAGTTGCTGCGATAATGAAAATTGAGTCTGACAGTTATCAGTTCGATCCTAAAACAACTAACTTTGATTTTTACCTTAAGCTGGCTGGCGTTGATACATCGTTGCTTGATGCCGCGCGGGAGCTATTCCCTGTGCCGACAGGGCTTGAACAGCTAGAGCTGGGTGCTGAGGTTTGGGGGAATTGGTCAAAGGGGCGTTTGACGCGCATGTTTGGCAGCCTGGATACGGATAATCTGAAACTGGTCACCGGAAATGATCTTTTGCCTTCCCTTGAGGTACAGGACCTGTCTACTGAATTTATCCTGTTGCAGCCGGCGCGAAGAGAGTTTCAGTTACAGGTCAATGAGTTTTCTGCGCTAATAAACCAACAGCCGTTATCGGTACCGCAGTTAGTGGTAAATCGAAACCAAGGGCAGATTGCTTCTATCGCATTGACTGAGTTTGATCTTAAATCGATAACCGAATTTATAGGGCCTCAAGGTTGGGTGCCCGAAGCGTTAAAAAATGTGATAAATCAGGTGGCCCCAGTAGGGAAAGTGCGGAATTTTGCGCTGGAATGGCCGGATGTTTCGGGTGATGCAATAGCAGAGAAGCTAGCGAAAGAGCCGCAAGACTGGACTAACCTCAATTTTAAGGCTGATCTTCAGCAAGTAGGTTTTGCTGCTGTTTATGGTGCTCCTGCAATGGCGGGTATCGATGGTTTGCTACAGCTAGAGTACGGGGCGTCGGGCCTGCAGGGGCGTATTGATCTTCAGAGCGATAACCTGGGTCTGCACTTCCCCGAAGTGTTTGATAACGGTTGGGAGTTTACTTCCGCAAGAGGGGTCACTCACTTCAGTTTGGCAGAGAATATTCTGCATCTTAGCAGTGAGCATGCTGAAGTAAAAAAACAGGGCATAAACGCCAATGGGCGTTGGAGTCTCTATCTGCCACTGGAACCCGAGATTCAGAGTGAGCTGACTTTGTTGATTGGCGTAAAAGGATCTGATGGAAGTCTGGCACCGGAGCTTATTCCTGATCATCAGATCGATCCGGGTATTAAATCCTGGGTAGCGCAAGCGATTAAGCATGGGCACATTAATCAGGGCGGCTTTATGCTTCATACCGGTACTCGGGGGATTCCTTCTCTTGAGCCGCCTACAGTGCAACTGTTCATGGATGTAGCGGATGCTACTGTTGACTATCAGTCTGGCTGGCCTGCAGTGAGCGGTGTTGATGCCTCGTTGTTGTTGCGTGATCAGGGATTTTCGATAAATGTGAGCGACGGACGAATCTATAATAGTGAGATCGGGCATGGCTGGGTCTATCTGCCACCGGGTTCGCACAACCTAAGTTTACTTGCTGATTTATCAGGAGACAGTGCAGATATCGGTAGGACTTTGGTAGAGAGTCCGCTGATAGGCAACAGCAAAGAGTTGGCAGGCTGGCAGCTCACCGGGCTGTCTGACACTAAGCTGAAATTACTGATTCCATTGAATGGCGGGGAGCCTGGTATTGATGTCAGTAGCCGCTTTTCAGATCTGAAACTAAAGTCAGAAAAGCGTAAGCTGAGTTTTGATAAACTGTCGGGCCTGATTGGTTATCGTAATGACAGGGGCTTATATTCTGAGCCACTTACCGGAATGTTTTTTGGTCATCCCTTGAGTGCTGAAATTAAAACCAACGGCAGCGGCAAGGCTGAAATTATTCGTACCCGGCTTAAATCTGGAATTAAAATCAAACAATTGCGCGAGTGGAGTGGCTTAGATCTGTTAGCGCTGGCGGAAGGGGACCAGACTTTTGACGCTGAACTGGATATTTGTATCCGTTCTGATTGTTCCGGGTTAACGGTTCGCTCCGATCTTAAGAAAACCTATCTGAATCTGATTGCTCCCTTTAGCAAAGCGGCAGGTGAAGTGGTGCCTCTGTTGTTGCGTACTGACTTTGAATCACCGCAGACATTTAATCTTAAGCTTGGAAAGCAGCTAAGCGCTTGGTTGCAACTGGAGAACAATCAACTCAGTAAAGGGCATCTCGTCTTAGGCGGTGCAGATGCCAGACCGACTAATTTTTCCGGGCTGGTGGTGGATGGAAAGTTGCAGCAGCTGGATTACGATCAACTGCGGAATATGTTGCAGGGGATGCAAATTATCGGGGGAGAGGCTGATAGAGCCAATACTCCAGAGATTGTTCCAGTACAGCTGAATGTTGATATAGCGAAGCTGAGTTATTCAGAGCTTCAGATGAGCCAGGTCAAGGTCCGACTTGAACGAGAAGGTAGTGGTTGGGCTGTAGGGCTAACTGGTGAGGAAATTAAAGTACTGGTTAGTATTCCTGACGACGATGCCATCGCGTCTAATCTATTGTTTGATCATTTGAATCTCGATGCTATGTTGCCATCCGATAGCATTGTAAAATCGCTTCCGTTGCCGTTAGAGACGGGCGCTCCGCCGATGATTGATGAAGCGACCGAAGGGGTTGTGGAAGTGGCTCGGCGTGTTGATTCTCCGCAACCGGGTTCAATTCCTGATCTGGATATTGATGTTAGAGATCTCACCATTAAAGGGAAAAACTGGGGTCAGTGGAATTTCAATGTTCGTACCCGTGAGGGGCAGACCCATATCGAGAATGTTGTCGGTCAACTACCTGAGTTTAATGCCAAAGGAAATATTATTTGGCGCCCCGGCGTGCCAAGTCTTAGTGAACTGAATTTGGTTATTGCAGCGAAAAATTTAGGTAAGAGCCTGGAAAGTGCTGGCTATGAAAAGGTATTGGAAACGAAAAAGTTCGGGGCTAATTTGCAACTTAACTGGCCTGGAGCGCCCTGGGAATATGAGTTGGCTAATGTCGATGGAGCTGCGAAGTTTAATGCCCGCGAGGGTCGGCTGATAGAATCCGGAGGGGCTGCTGGTTTTTTACGGGTGTTCGGTATTTTGAATATGAATGCATTGGGGCGACGGCTTAAGCTGGATTTTGCAGATCTGTTTGCTAAAGGTGTCAGCTTTGATCGGATGGAGGGCGATTATCTCATTAAAAAGGGTGTCGCTACCTCTACGGCTAAGTCGCCCTTTGTTATGCGTGGACCGTCGCTGGATATGGCGATGAGCGGTGATATTGATCTGGTTAAAGAGACGGTGGATCAGCAGATGGCAGTTACCCTGCCCGTGACGGATAACCTTCCCTTTGCGGCGGTATTGCTTGGCTCGCCGCAGATTGCTGGCTTAGCCTTTCTTCTGGATAAGCTGGTGGGTGACAAAGTTAAGAAGAAGTTTGCGACTGTGACTTATACTATGCAAGGTGACTGGAGCGACCCTAAGGTTGAGTTGCTCCAGCAGAACACGAAAGTAAATCCTGAAACGAAATCTAATTAAGTTACAGTAAGCCCGACTACTTAATGGATTGTGTTTTCTACAACCGGTCTTCCGCGCGGGCGCGAAGGTACTTGAACAGCTTTCTTGATGCGGCCGGCGGCTTATCAAGACTGGCTTCTTTTTTTGCGTTTCTAAGTAGCTGACGCAGGTGTTGGATATCGGCACCCGGATCGTCATCCAGATAAGCCTGAAGATCGCTATTGTCACCCAGAATCAGACGGTCTCGCCAGCGCTCCAGTTTATGGAATATCTGCATGTGGGCTTGTTTGCCAGCCTCAAAACGTTCTATTGCTGCTTGAATAGCATCAGCATCTTCCGCTTGCATTAACCGGCCAATGTACTGCATCTGTCGTCTGGTTGCTTCAGAGCGAGGCTTAAGGCGTTGAGCTTCTTCTACAGCCTGGCGGAGCATGTCGCCCAAAGGTACTTTAGCCAGCTGTTCTTTGTTCAGCTCTGGCAGTCTGGCACCCAGGGCTTGTAGCTTGTCCATATCCCGCTTACGCTGGCTTTTTGACACAAAGTCTTCATCGAATTCGTTGTCGTCGGGTTGGAAATTGTCATTCTGACTCATATAGATCTCTTTTGTAGTCTGGAAACGCTAGCTATAGAAAAAGGTAGCCAGACCAAGGAACGCAAAAAAACCAACTACATCAGTAATTGTAGTCAATAAAACACTGCCAGCCAGCGCGGGGTCTATGCCCCAGGATTTAAGGATGATTGGCAGTAAAGTACCCGCAAGCGCAGCGGCAAACAGGTTGATAATAATAGCACAGGCGATGATGATGCCGAGGGTTATATCCTGAAACCAGAGTGTCGAAATTACCGCGATCACCAGAGCCCAGAGTATTCCGTTGAGTGACCCGACTATTATCTCACGGTTAAGCAGCCAGCCAGCATTGGAACGCTCAACATGGCCCAGTGCCTGACCGCGAATCATCAATGTTAACACTTGGCTGCCAGCAATGCCGCCCATACTGGCAACAATTGGCATCAGTACTGCTAAAGCGACTACTTTACCAATGGTTTCTTCAAAAATGCCGATGACAGCGGAAGCGAGGAAGGCTGTAATCAGGTTGATGCCCAGCCAAACAGCTCTACGACGGGTGGTTTTCATTATCGGAGCGAAGGTGTCTTCATCCTCATCCAGACCTGCCATGCTCATCAGTGAGTGATCGGCATCTTCCCGAATTACATCTACTACGTCATCAATGGTAATACGTCCGAGTAGTTGGTTTTTTTCATCGACTACGGGGGCTGATACCAGATCTTCCTGCTCGAACAATAGGGCAACTTTGGTATCTTCCATCGTTGCAGCGATTGGCGGTTTGTCTGTTACCATCATCTCCCGGACAGTGCTGCTAGGATCGCTTACGAGCATACGGGTCAAGGGGAGGCTGCCGATATAGCTACCCTTTCGGCTGACAACAAAAAGGCTGTCGGTCATTTCAGGCAGTTCATCGTGCCGACGAAGGTATCGCAGCGCTGCTTCAACGGTGATATCCGGACGAATGGTGATAGTGTCCGTATTCATCAGACCACCGGCAGTGTCTTCTGGATAGGAGAGTACTTTCTCAACCCGTTCCCGGTTTTGGTGATCCATTGAGCGCAGCAGTTCGTGCATCACCGTTTCTGGTAACTGCTGCATCATATCTGCAAGGTCGTCTGTTTCGAGCGCTTCGGAGATCGCCAGCACCTCTGCGGTCTCCATTTGGCTGAGTATCTCAGCCTGTACATCATCACCCAGATCTTGAAGTACTTCCGCCTCAATATCTTTATGAATCATGCTCCAGAGCAGCTTTCGCTCCTTAGGCGGTGACTTTTCAATCAGGTGAGCGACTTCTGAGGGGCGAAGCGTTTTATTCAGGGTATAACGGATCTGTCTGAAAGCGCCCTCTTCGAGAGCTGTATTCAGCTTATCTAGTTCGCTCTCGGTTGTGTTGGCGTTCATGGCCGGACCCCGGTCAGACAGATGACAGACATGTGTAGTATACCGGTTTGTTAAATTTCACCGGTAATTACTTTCTGTGGGGCATTATAGCGGATTGTTTTTAAAGGAATAAGACGTGCTGGCTATTCTTCTTCATCAAAGCGGTTATTTATCAGTAGTTCGATAGCATTAAGTGCTTGTTGCTCATCGTCGCCAGTGGCAGAAATAGTAAGTTCTGTGCCTTTACTTGCTGCAAGCATCATCACCGACATAATACTTTTGCCATCCACTTGTCGGCCATCTTTGGTGAGCTGAATGTCGGATGAAAAGGAACTAGTCACATTAATTAGCTTGGCTGCAGCTCGGGCGTGCAGGCCTAACTTGTTAATAATAGTGATCTGTTTTTCAAACATATGTTAATACCCCTAATCAGTTCAGTTCACGGTGACGTATCTGGACATTATCCATAGTTGTCTGAAAATGGCTAGCCAGGCGTTCGCTGATGAATACGGAGCGGTGCTGGCCACCGGTACAGCCGATGCCTACGGTGATATAGCTGCGATTATTTTGTTCGAAACGAGGTAGCCACTTTTCCAGATAGCAGGTGATGTCCTCTAGCATTTCTCTGACATCGGGCTGCTGTTCCAGGAAGTTAATGACGCCTTCCTCCTGCCCGGTTAACCCCCGGAGTTCGGGTAACCAGTATGGGTTTGGTAAACAGCGGACGTCAAAAGTGAAGTCGACATCCAAAGGTACTCCATGTTTGTAGCCGAAGGACTCAAATTGCAGAGAGAGCTCTTGCTCTTGGCGCTTTGCGACTCTTAGTTTGATGCTGTCCCGCAATTCATAGAGTGATAGGCGGGTAGTATCAATACGTATGGTCGCGAGATCGGCAACCGGTGTCAGGAGTACTTTTTCGTAGTTAATTGCTTCCTGAAGTCCCTGATTGTCATCCGATAGCGGGTGCTTTCTGCGGGTGGCGCTGTAGCGCTGAAGCAGGATAGTTTCTGAGCTGTCGAGATAGAGCACTTCACAATCGAGTCGGTCGGTTTCTCGCAGCTGAGTATATATCTCAGGAAATAGTTTGAGGTTGCTGTGCTGGTTGCGTGCATCAATGCTGACAGCTAACTGATCGGGGTGATCAGGGTCGCTAAGGATCTGTTTAACAAGTCCCGGCAGCAGAGGTGCTGGCAGGTTATCAATACAGTAAAATCCAACATCCTCAAGGGCCTGCAAGGCGGTGGATTTTCCGGAGCCAGAACGGCCACTGATGATAATTAGCTTCATTGGCGTTAGCCCTGCTTGAACTCAGTCACAGCGGTATAAAGGCTTTCGCATGAACTGGCACTGCGAAGTCTGTTTCTGAATTCGGGCTGACTGAAGAGTTCAGCAAGATTGCCTAACGTCTGCAAGTGCTGATCGCAGGCTTCAGATGGAACCAGTAAGACAAATAGTAAATCAACCGGCTTGCTATCAACTGAGTCGAAGTCAATTGGCTCCTTTAGTTGAATAAGCAGCGCGGTGGCTTGTTCGCATTCATCGAGTCGGCTATGGGGGATAGCAATGCCATCACCAATGCCGGTGCTGCCCAGTCTTTCACGGTTTATAAGACCGGTAAAGATGGTTTCAGCGTCAAGCTCTGGGTGTAGCTCAGCAATATGCTCGCTGGCAATTTCAAGGATACGTTTTTTACTACCCCCCTCCAAAGCACAGAGTACTCCGGAGGGCGCCAATAGTTCTGAGATTAGCATAGCGTTTTACTTACTTGTGAGTTCGTGTCTTTTCTTTATGTTTGATGATCTGGCGGTCTAGTTTGTCGATCAGACCGTCGATAGCAGCATACATATCTTCTTGTACATCAGAGGCAAAGAGCTGGCCGCCGGCAACGTGTACATCTCCTTCAGCTTTCTGGCGGGTTTTCTCTACGCTTAAAGTTACCTGTGCATTGGTGATGTTGTCGAAGTGACGCTCCAGTTTCTCAAACTTGCTCTGAACATATTCATTCAGGGAATCAGTCAGTTCAACGTGGTGACCGGTGATATTGATCTGCATGGTAATCTCCTAGTGTTTTTGTGCCGGGATAATGCCCGGATCCTATGGATATTAAGTTATTAAACCAGACGCTTACGTTCATTAGAAGGCGGAATGTTAAGCGACTCTCGGTATTTTGCAATAGTTCTGCGAGCAACATTGATGCCTTGCTCTTCCAGTAGCTGGGCAATCTTGTTATCGCTTAAAGGTTTGACCGGACTTTCAGCGGCAACCAATTTTTTGATCAGAGCACGGATCGCGGTAGAAGAGCAGGTGCCTCCGTTGACGGTGGTGACATGACTGGAGAAAAAATACTTCAGTTCAAAAATGCCTCTCGGAGTATGCATGAACTTCTGGGTGGTGACCCGTGATATGGTTGATTCATGCATCTCTACCGCTTCAGCAATATCATGAAGAACCATCGGCCTCATCGCTTCGTCGCCATGATCCAGAAAGCCTTCCTGGCGGCTGACGATCTCGCGGGTGACTTTCATTAGTGTATCGTTGCGGCTTAATAGGCTTTTAATAAACCAGCGGGCTTCCTGAAGGTGGTTTTTCAGATAAGTATTATCTGGACTGCTGTCAGCGCGTCGAATAAGACCTGCATAGCTGTCATTGACCCGTAATTTTGGCGCAACTTCCGGGTTTAGCTGAACCTGCCAGACGTCCTTCTCTTTATAAACCAGAACGTCTGGGATGACATACTCTGATTGGGAGCTGGTAATCGAAGAGCCAGGTTTAGGGTTAAGGGTTTGAATCAGGTTAATTGCTTGTAGCAACTGCGGTTCACGGATCCGGGCTTTACGCATCAGCTGCTTATAATCGTGATTACCCAGTAAGTGAATATACTGGGAGACAATCTTTAGAGCCTCTGTCCGATATTCAGTGTCTTCAGGTAGTTGTTGAAGCTGAATTGCCAGGCATTCACTCAGGTTGCGGCCGGCTACGCCAGGGGGGTCGAACTGCTGTACGCGGCGAAGCACGGCTTCGATTTCATCCAGTTCGATGCTGTTGAGCTGTTCTTCTTTCTGAACCTGGAAGTGTTCGAGAATGGACGCCAGTTCAATAGTCAGATAGCCATCAACATTGATGCCGTCAATAATATTGGTAGCGATCAGCTGATCGACGTCACTCATCGGGGTGAGATTGAGTTGCCAGTATAGATGGTCCTGCAACGTTTCATCGGCAGTGTCATTTGATTCCATCTCCATGTCTGAAAAATCATGGGAGGATGATGACGAAGAAGACACGGTCTGGTAGGTGTCTTCCCAGCTGCTGTCGGTAGAAAGTTCCTCGGGGATATTCTCGCTCCAGTCACTATCAGCCGCCTGAATCTCTTCTGATTCGGCTGTATTGCTGGCTGCTGTTTCCGCAACGGGCTGTTCGCTTTGAGAAGACTCCTGTGTAGGTGCTGTTTCAGAGCTGAGCTCATCCTCATTCACCTCTAGCATTGGGTTAGACTCCAGAGCCTCCTGGATCTCCTGCTGCAGGTCAAGCGTGGATAACTGCAGTAAGCGTATCGCTTGCTGCAGTTGGGGTGTCATGGTCAGATGCTGACCAATTTTAAGTTGTAACGCTTGTTTCATAAGTGTCGCTTAATACCGGTTACAAACGGAATTGTTCGCCTAAATAGGCTTCTTTTACCTGTTGGTTGGCAAGTATATCTTCTGGCGATCCTTCGGCAAGAATATAGCCTTCACTGACAATGTAAGCCTGTTCGCAGATGTCCAGTGTTTCGCGAACATTGTGATCGGTTATTAGTACTCCAATCCCTTTGTTTTGCAAATGTTTCACTGTTTGTTTTATGTCGCTGACAGAGATTGGATCTACTCCAGCGAAAGGCTCATCTAACAGGATGAAGGTTGGCTCTGTTGCCAGGGCTCTGGCTATCTCGACTCGTCGTCTTTCGCCCCCAGATAAACTCATTCCCAGACTATTGCTCAGATGAGTAATATGAAACTCTTCTAATAGCTCATCCAGTTTCAACTTTCTTTCACTGCGGTTGAGTTCTTTGCGGGTTTCTAATATCGCCATCAGGTTGTCATGAACGCTGAGCTTTCGAAAAATAGACGCTTCCTGAGGTAGGTAGCCTATTCCTTTGCGAGCCCTTCCATGCATAGGTTCCTGGGTTAGATCCTGGTGATCAATTCTTATACGTCCCTGATCAGCATCGACCAGTCCGACAATCATATAGAAACAGGTGGTTTTGCCTGCTCCATTTGGCCCTAGTAGGCCAACAATTTGTCCGCTTTCTATTGAGATGGAAACGTCTTTTACAACAGCGCGACCTTTGTAGCTCTTTGCCAGATTCTGTGCTTCAAGTCGACTCATTGGCTGTTTGATTCTCCGGCGGATGGTTTGGTAGCTGCTTCAGCTTCTGGCGAAGGTGTTACTTTGGGTTGAATAATCATCTGTACCCGTTCACCTTTAGAGCTGTTGTCGCCAAATGCGTTAACCGTACTTTTCTTCATGTCGTAGACAATCCGGTTGCCACTGAAACTATCGGTGCCTTGCGAAACTTTTGCTTGTCCCGTTATTTCCAGTTCTTTCGTGCGGATATTGTAATCAAGAATCTTTCCGTATGCATGGGTTATCTCCTTGTCGGCAGCAGGACGTTGTTGAAACTGTGCCAGGCTGCCTTTTGCGATGATAGAAGTTACCGCTTTTTTGGTTTGTCGGAGCTCAAGAGACTTTCCTGTTATTTTCATACTACCCTGAGTCAATATAACATCGCCACTGTAAATGGTGATGCCTGTCTTGTCATTCCGGGTAGCGCTGTCGGCGGTTATATGTATTGCCTGATGGGCGTCTTCCGGAAGAGCCTGAACCAGCGAAGGCAGACATAGTAGAAAAGCACAGAGGCTTTTCCTTACAGGGTTAATTAGCATTATGCACTCCGGTTACATCAGATAGCAGTTTAAGAATGCCACTGTCGGTGTCTATTGTCATGCCAACACTGGTGGTTGTGCTGGTACTGTTCGTAATGGTGATTTTGTTATCTGTTTTTACCAGGCTCTGCTGTGGATAAAACATCAATGATTCAGTGCGTAAAATGTTGGCCTGGGTTAGATCGGGATTGTCTTGCAATAGGACCTCACCGGTTAAGGTGACGAAATCATTGTTATCACGGATTATGCCGTTAAGACTGCTTGCTTTATGGCTTGGAAGATTATCAGCATAGAGCTGGAGCTCAGGGTTTGTTACAAGGATTTGTTGTTGTGCTGGCTGATGTTCCAGTTGACTGGAGCTGAGTTGCTGCTTCAGTTGGCCAGTATTGTCATAGTCTCTGATCCGGCCGTTGATAATATAGTAATCGGACAGCTGGTAAGCGGGGTTAGGCTCCTGCTTAATTCGGTTCGGACGACGCTCTTCATCCATGCCAAGATAGATAACGGCGGGAATTAGAATCGCTGCGGCAGCAGCAAGTCGGGCTCGGCCGGTCAGCATTTACAGATACTCTCCGTACAGTGCTTCCAGTTTTCCTTGTGCAGCAAGAATAGTTTCACAAAACTCACGGCCCGCACCATTGCCCGCCGTGCGGCCGGTGCACCAGTCTGCATGTTGGGCAACAAATTGATGACCCCCGCTTACGGTCGCGCCAAATGCCACTGCGCGAATAGCAGCAAGGTCAGGCAGGTCATCGCCGATATAAGCTGTTTGAGCAGCATTGAAGTGGGTGTCTTGCCACAGTTCTTTGAGGGCGGTGAGCTTATCTTCACGCCCTTGGTACAGGTAATCTATACCCAGAGCTTTTGCTCTGCGTTCTACCTGGGGGGAGCTACGGCCAGTAATTATGGCAGTTTTTATTCCGCTTTGAGCCAATAATTTGATACCTAGTCCGTCCAGGGTGTTGAAGTTTTTTACTTCAGAGCCATCAGCCAGGAAGTTCAGTTTGCCGTCGGTAAGAACGCCGTCTACATCGAAGACAGCAAGCTTTACCTGCTGTAGTTTATCGATCAGTTGTTCGCTGAGTGTTGAGTGCATTAGATAACCCCTGCCTTAAGCATGTCATGCATGTTCAGTGCACCAACGGGTCGTTGCAGATCATCTAGAACAATTAATGCATTGATCTGTTTTTCCTGCATAATTTGCAGTGCTTCAGCGGCAAGAATTTCACTGCTAACCGTAGTGCAGCTAGTGGTCATAACTTCGGTAATCAGAGTGTTCTTCATATCGATTTCATGATCTAGAGTCCGGCGCAGGTCGCCGTCAGTGAATATCCCTTGCAGAATACCTGCGTCGTTGACGACGGTTGTCATACCCAGTCGCTTCAGGGTCACTTCCATTAATGCTTCATTGAGTTTGGTGGAATCGCTGACCTTGGGAATGTCATTTCCGCTGTGCATAATGTCAGATACTTTGAGTAACAGTCGCCGCCCCAGGCTACCGCCGGGATGAGAGAACGCAAAGTCTTCAGCGCTGAAGCCGCGAGCTTCCAGTAGTGCAATCGCCAGCGCATCACCTATCACCAGGGTTGCAGTGGTGCTGGACGTAGGAGCTAAGCCTAAGGGACAAGCTTCTTCGCTGATGGTGACGTTCAGATTGGCGTCCGCGCTACGGGATAGAGTGGAGTCTGGATTTCCCGTGATGCTGATGAGTGGCGCTTTCATGCGCTTGATCAGTGGCAGTATTGATAGTACTTCGCTGGTCTCGCCAGAGTTGGATAACGCGATGACAATATCATTTGGTGTGAACATTCCCAGGTCGCCATGACTGGCTTCGCCTGGGTGTACAAAAAAAGAGGGGGTGCCGGTGGAAGCGAGAGTTGCAGCAATTTTGTTGCCGATATGACCGCTTTTACCCATGCCAGTGACTATTACCCGGCCTTTGCATTCCAGAGCCAGCATGCAGGCTTTTTCAAAATTAGAATCCAGGTGGGTAAGAAGATCATTAACCGCATCCCGCTCCATCAAAATTGTACGTTTAGCTGATGCTAAAAAATCCAGTTCTTTGTTCATAGCTCTATATTCACAGCTCGTTATTCAGGGAGAGAGTTGCCGTCTGTTAAATCAAACACTCATATTGTATAGCAGTGCCAGATAGCCTGCATAGACCGCCAGTAGTATTCCACCTTCCATGCGTGAGATATTTGGCGGCTTTTGGAAGAGTGCAAGCAGCGCTAATAACAAGGTTAGCCCGAGTGTCATCCCGTAGTCACGTAATAGTACGATCGACTCCAGCTCTATTGGCATCAAAAGACCGGGCACCGCCATGACTGCCGCTATGTTAAAAATATTGGAGCCTACGATGTTGCCTAAGGCGATATCGGTATGACCTTTCAGCGCACTGGCAACTGATGCCGCGAGTTCTGGCAGACTAGTGCCTATAGCTACGATGGTCAGACCGATAATAAGTTCACTCACGCCAAGAGTTGTTGCTATCTCTGTTGCGCCCCAGACCAGTAGCCGGGAACTACCCGCTAGCAGTAAAAGGCCGGTAATAAGCCAGAAAAAGGCCCACGAAGTGGGTAACTCAGGAAGTTCTTCCTCTTCATCTGCGATGTCTTCATCACTGGCATTACGCTGGAATCGGGTAAATAGGAACAGACAGGCTATCAGTGAAAGGATGAGAATGATGGAGTCAATTCGTCCAAGATAAAGGTCATAGAGGACGCCACCGGCAAGCAATGTTATCGCTAGCAGCAAGGGTATCTCTTGTTTCAATACTTTTGAACGTACAGGCAGCGGGGCGACCAGTGCAGTTATTCCCAGCACCAGCCCTATGTTCGCTATATTTGATCCCAGGGCGTTACCTACCGCGAGACTTCCTGCACCGGCGGTAGAGGCCATAATTGCAACCAGAATTTCCGGTGCAGAGGTGCCAAAAGACACCACGGTTAGTCCGATAAGCATGGGGGACATGCCAAAGTTTTTGGCGGTGCTCGCCGCACCGATTACGAAACGGTCTGCACTCCAGACCAAAATAATGAAACCAACTAAAAGGGCAATAATAGGGTATAGCATCAGGTTATTTATTCAGCTGTGGTTAAAACGGAGGCCTATTTAATGAATTATACGGAATTTGTGCAAGAGGTTGCTGCAGTTGATACTGAAATTATTCAAGTTTAGCGGCAAGAGTGTTATAGTCGTCCCGCGTTTTCTGATGGAATTACGGCGGTTTTGGGTCGATTAAAGTTCACCTCTCCGGCATCAATTTATATTTGTAAGCAGTATCAACGATACTGCTTCGTAGCCCTTATGTGGTCTAGCTTGAGTCATCGTTATTATGGATTTTTTTGACGATATTATTATTGATATCAAACAGCTGAATTTTAGCCGGGGAGGGCGCTACATCTATAAAGATGTAGATATACGTATTCCCCGGGGTAAAGTAACAGCGATTATGGGGCCCAGTGGTACAGGTAAAACTACACTGCTCAGATTGATTGGCGGCCAATTGAAGCCAGATTCTGGTTCTATTTTACTGGATGGTGATGATATTCCCCGCCTCGGACGCTCCGAACTATTTGATGTCCGTGAAAAAATGGGCATGTTGTTTCAGAGCGGTGCTCTATTTACCGATATGACCGTTTTTGAAAATGTAGCTTTTCCCATTAGGGTGCATACCCAGCTGCCTGAGGATATGGTTAGAGATGTTGTGCTGATGAAGCTCCAGGCGGTAGGTTTACGCGGAGCCGCGCAGCTTATGCCAAGCGAGCTATCAGGTGGTATGTCTCGAAGAGTTGCTTTGGCCCGGGCAATAGCGCTTGCCCCTGCTTTGGTTATGTATGATGAACCGTTTACCGGCCAGGACCCTATCGCGATGGGCGTGCTGGTTAATTTGATTCAGAAGCTTAACCAGGCTCTGGGGCATACCAGTATTATTGTCTCCCACGATATTAAGGAAACCCTGAGTATCGCTGATTATGTCTACATAATTGCTGATTCAGGAGTGATTGCGCAGGGGACTCCTGACCAGTTGCAACAGGTGGATTCGGAACAGGTCCGGCAGTTTATGCTGGGATTACCAGATGGGCCCGTTCCATTCCATTTCCCTGCTGCTGATATTGCTACAGAACTGATGGAGGGGTGTTGATGCAGCCAGTATTAGACAGCATTGCTCTATTGGGGCGCTCTGGATTGGATAAAGTCGCAGCTATTGGTCGATCCGGTATGATTTTAGCTCATGCTATTGTTGCTCGGCCCGATCCGGTTCAATCGTTTCCGCTATTGATTCGTCAGCTCTATTCCGTCGGCGTACAGTCGATGGTTATTATTATTGTTTCCGGGCTTTTTATAGGGATGGTTCTGGCGCTTCAGGGTTATACCCTTCTGGTGGATTACGGAACGGAGCAAGCGGTTGGGCAGATGGTGGCTCTGAGTCTGGTCCGAGAATTGGCTCCGGTCGTTGCTGCATTGCTATTTGCAGGTAGAGCTGGTTCGGCTTTAACGGCTGAAATCGGCCTAATGAAGACAACTGAGCAGCTGTCCAGTATGGAGATGATCGGTGTAGATCCTCTACGTAGAATTATTGCTCCGCGTTTCTGGGCAGGTTTTATTAGTTTGCCTATTCTTACTATGATATTCAGTGCTGTTGGTATCTGGGGAGGAATGTTAGTCGGGGTTGAATGGCTGGGGATTTATGAAGGATCCTTCTGGGCTAATATGCAAAACTCAGTTGATTTCTTTGATGATGTGGTAAATGGCCTGATTAAAGCACAGGTCTTTGGTTTGGTTGTGACATGGGTAGCAGTGTTTCAGGGATATGATTCAATACCCACCTCTGAGGGGATTAGTCAGGCAACAACTAAAACAGTTGTCTATTCATCTCTGGCTATACTGGGACTCGATTTTATTATGACAGCACTGATGTTTGGAGATTTTTGAATCATGCGTATTCGTGGAGTTGAGCTGGGTGTTGGTGTCTTTATGTTGGTGGGCGCTATATCGCTGGCGGTATTGGCTTTCAATGTCAGCGGGCTGGGGCTATCAAAGCAGGAAGGCTCATATAAAGTCTATGCTTTGTTTGAGAATGTAGGCGGGCTGACTGCGCGCTCAAAAGTATCTATGTCTGGAGTGACCATTGGGCAGGTGAGTGATATTCATATTGATCCTGAAAGGTTAATGGCTGTCGTTGAAATTGAGATGAATGGCGATGTGGATTACCTGACAGTGGATAGTTCAGCATCTATCCTGACAGCAGGGCTGTTGGGGGAAAAGTATATTGGTATCACCACAGGTGCGGATGATGAGGTGCTCAAAGAGGGGGGGTATATTGAAGATACTCAATCCTCCCTGGTGCTGGAAGAGTTGATCGGCAAGTTTCTCTTCAATAAAGCTTCAGAATGATTATTTGTAGAACTGGTTTGTTAGGAAATGGAATTGATTAAAATGAGTTATTTGAACCGCTGTTTGGCTGCGTTGGCCATGTTTTTTGTTGCCTTTACTGCAAACGCTTCCTGGGATGAGGCGCAAGGGGTTGTAGAGCAAGCTTCAGCTAGCATGATGACTGTGCTGGAAAATGAAGCCTTGAAGCAGCCGGAGCAGGAAGAGCCGCTAATTAATGAGATCGAAGCTATTCTTAATCCTGTAGTGGATTTTGATTATGTCTCTAAGCGAGTTATGGGCAAGTATTTCCGCCGTGTAAACGAACAGCAGCAGCAGGTTTTTTCTGGCGTATTTAAAGATACCATGGTGCGTACTTTTGCTAAGTCCCTGGTTGGTTTTGATATCGTGCGTTATGAAATGGCTCCGCAAGGTAGGCCGAGCCCTAATGCAGATAAGCAGATAGTTAGTGTTTACATTTATTCTTCTCTGGGACAGCAATATACGCTTGTGTATTACATGCTGAAACAGACGGACGGCTGGAAATTGGTAAATGTTCTGGTGGATGGAATTAATCTACGGTTGAATTTTAAAAATCAGTTTTCAGATATGGTTTCCCGTAGCAATGGAGACGTCAAACAGGTTATTTCAGACTGGAAGATTGCCATAGCTAATAACAGTAGTAAGGATAGCTGATGGCCGCTAAGGTTGAAATTGATGGTAGCTCTGCTTTGCTGTCCGGCGATCTGGTATTCAGTACGGTTTTATCGGTCAGGGAACAGCTTGAGTCTGCTGTGGATAGGGCAGAGCAGCAGTTTGTTGTCGACTTTGGTTCAGTTTCTCGGGTGGATAGTTCAGCGGTGTCGCTCTGGTTATGTTTGCAGCGCCGCTCCCATGGCCGGAAGCTGGAGTTGAAGGCTCAGAATGTTCCTGCTGAACTTGGCTCTATTGCCCGATTAGCCGGGCTGGAGTCTTTATTGAGCTAGCCGGGCTGAGTGCTACTCAGGCTAGCTGTTTCTCTACAGATATCGCCTTTTGTCATATTTTCGGCTATTATTGCCGACCTAATATTCCCCCCAAATTTTCATCGGAATCATGCATGCAAATCGAAGACGTAAAACGAATTCTGGAAGAGAAACTGGAAGGTTGTGAAGTATTCCCTGAGGGTGAAGGATGTAACTTTCAGGTGACAGTAGTCGGCGATCTTTTTGAAGGTCAGCGTCCGGTAAAGAAGCAGCAGATGGTTTATGCCTGCCTGGCTGATCAGATTGCTGATGGCAGTATTCATGCTCTGACTATCAAAACCTTTACTCGTGCCCAATGGGCAGAACAGAACTGAAGCGCATAGAGACCTTATTCCATGGATAAACTGATTATTACAGGTGGAACTCGCCTGGACGGTGATGTACGCATTTCCGGTGCGAAGAACTCTGCGCTGCCGATTCTGGCGGCAACTCTGCTTGCCGATGAGCCGGTAACTATCAGTAATCTGCCGCATCTGCAGGATATCACGACCATGCTCGAACTGCTGCGGCAGATGGGTGTTGATCTCACCGTAGATGAAAAGCTGAATGTGGAGATTGATGCCCGTACTCTGACATCGACGGTCGCGCCATACGACCTAGTTAAGACTATGCGCGCCTCTATTTTGGTATTGGGACCTTTGTTAGCGCATTTTGGTCATGCAGAAGTATCACTGCCCGGTGGTTGTGCTATTGGTAGTCGCCCGGTTGATCTTCATCTTAAAGGCCTGGAGGCACTGGGTGCCGAGATCACAGTTGAGGAAGGCTTTATTCGTGCCACCTCTGATGGTCGCCTTAAAGGTGGTCGGGTGTTCTTCGATATTGTCACGGTTACCGGTACTGAAAACATCCTCATGGCAGCAGCCTTGGCTGAAGGTCAGTCCATTATCGAGAATGCGGCAAGAGAACCGGAGATTGTCGATCTTGCCGAGTTCCTGATTGCGATGGGAGCAGATATTAGCGGGCATGGTACTGATACCATTACGGTTAATGGTGTTGCTTCGCTGAAGAGTTGCTCATTCCCTGTTATTGCCGATCGAATAGAGACAGGTACCTATCTGGTAGCTGCTGCAGCGACACGGGGTAAGGTTAAGGTTAAAAATACTCGCCCAGATATCCTTGATGCAGTACTTCAGAAGCTGGAAGAAGCCGGTGCTGAAATTGACAGCGGCGATGACTGGATCAGTTTGGATATGAAAGGCAAGCGGCCTAAGGCTGTGAGTATCACTACGGCCCCTTATCCGGCATTTCCTACCGATATGCAGGCCCAATTTGCGGCCTTGAATATTGTTGCTGAAGGTATGGGTGTGATTAAAGAGACGGTTTTTGAAAACCGCTTCATGCATATGCAGGAAATGCAGCGCATGGGGGCTAAAATCACCATAGATGGCAATACAGCGATCACTGAGGGGCGCGAAGAGCTTCACGGTGCTCCGGTTATGGCCACCGATCTACGTGCTTCTGCTAGCTTGGTTATTGCGGCTATGGTAGCAACCGGAGATACGGTTATTGACCGTATCTACCATATTGACCGCGGCTACGAGTGTATTGAAGAAAAGCTCCAGTTACTTGGCGCTAAAATACGGCGTGTTCCGGGGTAACCGGAGTCAGCTGGATACAGCTTTTTGGTATATATAGGCATAGACTAAGCGTCTGACCAGATTCATTAAATTGGCAACGAAACAGCAAATATGAAACAGAACCTGACTATAGCGCTTTCTAAAGGGCGTATTCTGAAAGATACGCTGCCTCTATTGGAGGCAGCTAACATTATTCCTGCAGAAGATATTTTCAGCAGTCGTAAGCTGATTTTCGATACCAATCACGACAATATTAAGCTAGTTGTTATCCGTGCTACCGATGTGCCGACTTACGTTGAGAATGGCGGTGCTGATATGGGTGTTGCCGGTAAGGATGTATTGCTTGAGTACGGTGCTAAAGGCCTGTACGAACCGTTGGATCTGGATATCGCTAAGTGCCGATTGATGGTGGCGGGCATGAAAGGTGCCGCTGATGTTCAGGGGCGGATGAAGGTAGCTACTAAATTTGTCAATGTGACCAAGGCGTACTTTGCCCGTCAGGGGCGCCAAGTAGACATTATAAAGCTCTATGGAGCGATGGAGTTGGCGCCTATTATGGGGTTGGCTGATCGTATTGTAGATATTGTTGATACTGGAAATACATTACTGGCTAATGGCTTAGAGCCCTTAGAAGATATCTGCTATGTCAGTTCTCGTATGGTTGTAGGTAAAGCTGCAATGAAGATGAAGCACCGACAGATACAGCCTATTCTTGAATTATTGACGGCGGCCGTTGAAGCCCGAAAAGAAGAAGCGTTAATGGAGAAGGCTGAATAAAAATGGCCAAACCAGAGATTTTAAGATTAGACAGTCAGCAGTCTGATTTCAGTGAGCAGCTGGATAAGCTACTGGCGTGGGAATCGGTTTCCAACAAAGAGGTCAATCTAGTTGTTGGTGAGATCCTTGAGCGGGTTAAGGCTGAAGGTGATCAGGCGGTGGTTGAGTATACCAACCGTTTTGATCGTCTCAGTGTCGGCTCGATGAAGGAGCTTGAGTTTTCCCAGGAGGATATGCAACAGGCTCTTGAAAACCTTCCTGCGGATCAGCATAAGGCGTTAACTGTCGCCGCTCAACGTGTACGTGATTACCATGAGCGGCAGAAAGGTGAGTCCTGGCAATATCAGGAAGCTGATGGCACTTTATTAGGTCAGAAAGTAACCCCGATGGAAAAAGCGGGGCTCTATGTGCCCGGTGGAAAGGCTTCTTATCCCTCTTCCGTACTGATGAATGCTATTCCTGCCCACGTGGCGGGGGTAGAAGAGTTGATTATGGTTGTACCGACGCCGGATGGTGAGGTAAATCAGTTAGTTCTGGCGGCAGCGGCACTGGCTGGTGTTAGTCGTGCTTTTGCCATTGGTGGTGCTCAAGCCGTTGCTGCTTTGGCGTATGGTACGGAGACTATTCCTAAGGTCGATAAAATTGTTGGTCCGGGTAATATCTTCGTTGCCACCGCGAAACGTGCTGTATACGGTACGGTTGGCATAGACATGATTGCCGGCCCTTCTGAAATTTTGGTGATATGCGACGGTCATACCGATCCCGACTGGATCGCTATGGATCTGTTTTCTCAGGCAGAACATGATGAAGATGCTCAGTCTATTCTGATCAGTACCGATGCTGAGTTTCTGAATAAGGTTAGCGCTAGCATCGATAAGCTGCTCCCCACTATGGAGCGGGAAGCTATTATCACCCGCTCGTTGGCGGATCGTGCTGCTTTGATTAAAGTGACCGACCTTGAAGAAGCCGCATTGGTGAATAACCGGATTGCTCCAGAGCATCTTGAACTATCTGTAGAGGATCCCCAGGCTCTGCTGCCTCTGATTAAGCACGCGGGGGCTATTTTCATGGGGCGCTATACCGCTGAAGCGCTTGGTGATTACTGTGCCGGGCCGAACCATGTGTTGCCAACTTCTGGTACTGCAAGATTCTCTTCACCATTAGGCGTATATGATTTCCAGAAGCGATCTTCACTGATTATGTTTTCTGAGGATGGGGCTTCTGAGATGGGTAAAGTGGCTTCTGTTCTGGCGAGAGGTGAAAGCTTGACGGCTCACGCACGTTCTGCAGAATATCGTATTAAGGACTGAATAGTCGGATGAAAAAAAGCCTCGCGAACGCGAGGCTTTTTTGTTTTAGTGAGCCTGCTGCTTGCGAATATCAGCCTTCACTTCCGGTAGCATCACTTTCTGTTGGTTTGTCGGTAGGGCTTTCAGCGGAGCCTTCAGAGTTAGTGATGCCGCTAGCAGGGCGTTCAGCAACAGTTAGCGTGAGTTCCAGAATCTCGCCGTTACGCCATACTTTCAAAGGGAGTGATGTGCCCGGTAGCATTCGGGCTACGCTGTACATTGAGTTGTGACTGTTGATGATTTTCTTGCCGTCGATTTTTAACAGGATGTCACCGGGTAGCAGTCCCCCCTTATGAGCAGGGCCGTCCCGGAATACTCCGGCAATAATTAGCCCCTTGGTGTCTTCCAGACCGAAAGATTCCGCCAGTTCAGGTGTTATTTCCTGGGCTTCAACTCCGACCCATCCCCGAATGACGCGCCCGTGTTCAATCAGGTCCTGCATCACTTGTTTTGCCTGATTCGATGGGATGGCGAAGCCGATTCCCTGTGAACCACCAGAGCGTGAAAAGATTGCCGTATTTATACCGATCAGATTGCCAGCAGCGTTGATCAGTGCGCCACCTGAATTGCCGGGATTGATGGCTGCATCCGTTTGGATAAAGTCTTCATAGGTATTCAAACCGAGCTTGTTACGGCCGGTTGCGCTGATGATGCCCATAGTTACAGTCTGGCCGACGCCGAATGGATTGCCGATCGCCAGTGCAACATCGCCCACCCGGAGATTAGCAGATGAGCTAATGGTAATGCCTGGGAGGTTGGGAAGGGTTATTTTTAATACGGCAAGATCGGTGTCAGGGTCACTACCGACTACTGATGCGGTAGCTTCTCGGCCATCTTTGAGGGCTACAACGATACTGTCGGCACCGGATATAACATGGTTATTTGTGGCGATATAGCCTTCCGGACTAAGAATTACACCGGAACCAAGACTAGATTGAACTCGCTCTTTATTACGATTCTTATCGTAATGATTTTGAATATTGGGGTCGTTGTAGAGCGGTTTGTTACTGTTAGGTACAACTGTGCGGGTATAGATGTTCACCACGCTCGGGGCGGCATGTTCTACAGCGTCAGCATAGGAGAAAGGCCCTTGACCACGTCCCTGAGAGTATTCAGCCTGGTTTATCTGTAGTGAGCTTGTCTGGGGTGCAAACATATCCGGCAGATAGATTAGTAGCGCTATCGCCGCCAAAATCCCTGAAAGAATAGGCCAGACCAGAAAAGCAAAGCGTTGAATCACGTAATAAGCCTTTATAAACAGTGGTAAAGTTATACAGCTGTCATAGAATTATACGGATTATCCGGTGACTTTGGGAATTTAAAGAAAAGATTATGGCCGTATTACTAAAACAACTGATCAATTACTGTAACACTCTGTTAGCGCCTGATAAATTTCGGGATTATTGTCCCAATGGATTACAGGTAGAGGGTTGCCCTGAAGTCAGCCGGATTATCTCAGGAGTTACTGCCAGTCAGGCATTGCTGGACAGAGCGGTAGAGTTGGAAGCTGATTTGGTTCTGGTTCATCACGGATATTTTTGGAAAGGTGAAGCCGAGGCTATTACTGGAATGAAAAAGCGTCGACTGCAAATCCTTCTGAATCATGATATAAGCCTGGTCGCTTATCATCTACCCTTAGATGGTCACCCTCTGTTGGGAAATAATGCACAACTTGCTGAAAAGTTAGGGCTACAGGTTTGTGGAGGGCTTGAACCAGAAAATCCTTTAAGTATCGGGTTAGCTGGTCGTCTGAATAGCCCGTTAAGTGCGGATGAGTTCAGTCAACAGATTGCGGCCACGCTGGGGCGCGAGGTGATGCATATCGAGGGGGGGCCAGAGCGAATAGAGACTGTCGGCTGGTGTACCGGTGCTGCACAGGGGTATATAGAAAAAGCGGCGGCTTTAGGGCTTGATGCGTTTATATCCGGTGAAATTTCTGAACCTACGGTTCATTGCGCGCGCGAATTGGGGATTCACTATTTTGCAGCAGGGCATCACGCTACAGAGAGGTATGGTGTTCAAGCGGTGGGAGAGCATCTGGCGGAAAAATTTGAGCTGGAGCATCAATTCGTCGATATTGATAACCCGGTTTAATGAGAAAGGCTAACTTAATATTTAAGTAATAAAAAAACCGGCTAATGGCCGGTTTTTTTACTGGATGATCTAAGTCTGTCAGGCAGACTGCTTCTCGTCGCCATCACGAAGGCTGTTGCCAGGAACGTGATCTTTTAGCAGGGTTGGAATCTCTTCTTCCTCGTTATCTTCCTGCTCCTTTTTTAAGCCGAATTTTTCAGACAAGGTTCCTTCCTGATCAGGGCTCTTTGGCGCATAGTCACGTGGTGGCTCAATGATTTCTGGCTCTTCTGGCTCTTCAGGTTTAGCTGTAACCTCATCGGTAATCGTTGGTATCTGTTCTTCCTGCTCGCTGTCTGTCAGTTCAGCTATCTTAGGTTGGGTGTCATTGGCCAGCTGAGCCGGAGAGTGTTCACCTTTGCATAAACTTTCTGAACCTTGGGCCAGATGCTGGTGTACCTCTCTATAACTTTCTGTCAGGTTGTTTACTAGTGCTGCGGTTTTTTCGAAGTGGCCGTTAACCTCCTCTTTATATACGCTGAGCTCCTGTTGGGCTTCATTCAACTGGTCGACAAGCTTTTGCTGGCCAGAGCTGTCGCCGGAGCGTCCCATCAGATAACCGATCAAAGCTCCGGCTGCCAGGGCAACGATACCAATAATCCAGACGCTATTCTCTTCCACAGTAACTCCTTAAATCATTCTTATATACTGCAGAAGAATACCGTAATTGCACGCCGAAGCCTACGTTAATTTAGGTGAAATGTTATTCATGATTAAGCAGGTTTTTCTGCTTTCCACTGTTGTGCCTGATCTGTTTTCTCAGCCAGGTAATGGACCTGCTCTGCAAAAATTGAACAGGCGAGTTCCGGGTTATGTTGTTGCAGTGCTGTGAGCAACCGTTGGTGTTGATCAATGATGACAGAGCGTTCCCGAAAGCGAAACGTCACCATGTTACTGACAGGTTGCAGCGCTTCAATGACACTGCGCATTATAAAACTGAGTAGGGGGTTGCCCGATGCTTCAGCGATTAGGCGGTGGAAGCGAACATCTGAAGCACAAAATTGTTCTGGTGAAAGATTATCATCTTGCTGCTGAGTCAGCTCTTGCTCTAGCTGGTCAAGTTGTTTACTGCTGATGTTTTTTGCGGCCAGCTGCAGACAGTCTGTTCCCAGAAGTAAGCGGGTTTGATTGATGTCTTCCATTGAAAAGGCATCCATACCGACCAATAAGGTAGTGGTGCTGGTGAGTGCGTCACTCAGGTCTGAAGCGGAGGGGCGGTTGATAAACGTGCCCCCGGTAGGGCCGCGACGGGAGCGAATCAGATTTTGAGCGGCTAGTCTTTTGAGTGCCTCACGGATAGTCGGGCGAGAAACCTGATAGCGCTGCGCTAGTTCTTCTTCTGTTGGCAGGCGGTCATCCGCTTTCAGAGAGCCATCCATAATTGCCTGACGAATCTGGTGGGCGATCTGGCTCGAAAGGCTGCGTTGAGCAACGGGTTCTATTTCTAAACTCACGGAAATTCTCCTACAGTGGTAATTGGATTATTTCATATAAACGACTAATTGTTAATTTGTAATACAAATTAACTTGGTGTAAATTGCATAAATGTTAATTTGTAAGACAAATAGTTTTTCAAGCTATTTACAGATGAAGAGGGTCAATGATAATCGTCTGGTTTATAGCTTGTGACATGTTGCTGAAGAAAAACGTAAAGTGAGGTGATATATGTTTAATGCCCTGGTACTGGAGCAAGAAGAAGGCAAAACCCTAGCTGCAATAAAACAGTTAGATCTGAGTGATCTACCTGATGAAGATGTATTGGTTGAAGTTTCCTATTCCTCCCTTAACTATAAAGACGGACTAGCGGTTACCGGCACAGGAAAGATTGTCCACAGTTTCCCTATGGTGCCAGGCATCGATCTGGCAGGCGTAGTCAAAGAGTCTCGTGATCCTGCTTTTCAGCCGGGTGATCAGGTTATCATGACCGGTTGGAGTGTTGGTGAGCGCTATTGGGGTGGGTATAGTCAGTATGCACGGCTGAAGCCGGAATGGCTGGTTAAAATGCCGCAGGGTATGGATGCTGCTAAAGCGATGACTATCGGTACTGCAGGTCTGACAGCAATGCTTTGTGTGATGGCGTTGGAAGACGGAGGTATTACGCCGGATAGTGGCACGGTTGTAGTCACCGGTGCTGCTGGAGGCGTGGGTAGTGTTGCCGTAGCGATACTAAGTAAACTGGGATATACCGTGGCGGGGGTTACCGGACGTGAGTCAACTCATGACTATCTGCGTGGTCTGGGTGCTACTGAGTTGCTGTCTCGGGAAGAGATGGCGGAGAAAGCGCGGCCTTTGGAAAAACAGCGTTGGGCGGGTGCTATTGATACCGTAGGTGATGCTATATTGGCCCGGGTATTGGCTGAAATGGATTATCGAGGCACTGTGGCGGCCTGTGGTTTGGCGGGTGGTTATAAACTACCCACTACTGTCATGCCGTTTATTCTGCGTAATGTTCGTTTGCAAGGGGTGGATTCGGTGATGTGTCCGATCGATATCCGCACAGAGGCCTGGAATCGCCTGCTGTCCGATCTGCCTGCTAAAGCGCTTGGTGAAATTTCTAATGTTGTCGGGTTATCTGAACTGCCACAAGCCGCAGCTGATATCGTGGACGGAAAAATTCAGGGCCGCACCCTGGTTGATCCCAACAAGTGAGAACGCCGCCTCGTGGTTTGCTAAACGTCACTGTGTGACTTGCGAGTAGCGAGATGAAAAGTTGTTTGATAAAGCAAAAAGGAGACTTTAATGGTCTCCTTTTTTTGTTTTAGTAACTAGGTATTATGGTGGAGTTATATTGATCCCTTCAGCCTGAAACAGTTCTTCCAGTTCCCGGTAGCCTTCAAGTTCTGTTAGCAGTCGGCCTTTTTCATGTTTAGCTATTTTAAGCCAGTTTTTACCTTCGATAGCGCCTACTATGGCGTAGAGAAAATTAAGGCTGGGTGGAGTGCTGCACTCGTTTTTGAGCCGGATATAAGCTCTGATTGCTCCAATCTCCCGTAACTCGTCGGGAGTATGAATACCTACCTCTATCAGCCAGCTTTCAGATTTTGGCCCTAACCCCTGCATCTCTCGTAATTTTGTCATTTAGAAATACTGGTCATCTGCAAATTAGAAAGATCATTGTCGAGCAACGAGCAACGAGCAACGAGCAACGAGCAACGAGCAACGAGCAACGAGCAACGAGCAACGAGCAACGAGCAACGAGCAACGAGATAAACTATCCAAACTGCCCATCAGCCCGGGGCTTCAAGAGAATCGGAGTGTAGGGAATCAGAAACAGTCCCCAGGCCAGAATCCAGAGCCCACCTGAAAGATGAATCGCCATCGTATATAGCTCAGGAATCATCGGCAGAAAGGTTCGGATTACTCCCGCAGCAACCATTAAGGCGAAAGCTACTATGGTTATTTTTGCCAGTTTTAGTGGTCGGGCAGTATGCCCTAGCGATACTCGAGCCATCATGCCGATAGTCATAGAGCCAATGGCGCCAGCGGCAAACGCATGGGTGGCAAGGTAGGGGGATACCATGGCAAACCCACTCAGGGCGTCGAGCATGAAGCCTAAGGGTATAAAGAGGTAGGCAAGATGAAGTATCCAGATAAGAGGGTTGCGGAACATACGGGCTTTAAACCAGCCTGCCAGGCGAATGAAGTGAACCATAGCGTTTACACCCGCAAGTACACTGCTGAGTAGGTGTAATTGGAACAGGTCGCATATTAGCCAGCCTGCTGCCAATGGGATTATTGATTTTTCTATCCAACTGAATCGCTTCGCTTCAAATGCCATGGCACGTTCGGTAAAGAATGGGATCACCCGCCCCCCCATGACGCACATCATGACTACAATTAGTCCCAGTTCAAGCTGCATCCCTTTTGCAAGGGTAGATTCGGTGAAGCCTAACAGTTGCAAATGGGTTAGTAGGTTGGCGATTGTCATGGCAATCAGAATGACAGTAAAGATAAGGTTACGATGATTGCCTGAACGGATAATTGGCAGGCTGATGGCAAGGGCCACCAACGGTAAAAATGCCAGATCGACAGCGGCTATAACCGATGAAGGAATTGGGGTAATGAATTCAGCGATAACGGGCAGTAGGCGGGCGCTTAACCAGATTAAAAACAGTCCGGCCAGAGTCTTACCATAAGGTGTTTGGATAGAGGTCCAGTTACGTACGGCAGTCATCAGAAAGCCGACGATGACCGCAACGGCATAGCCAAATAACATTTCGTGACCATGCCACAACTGACTCAGTTGATAGTAGTTGTAAGTTAGCTGGCCCTTACCCAATAGCGCCAACCAGTGGACCATTAGCAGCAGACCAGTTACAGCGGCAAAGAGAAAGAAAGGGCGAAAGGCCAGATTAAATAGAGCAAAACCACTGCTCTGATTGGGTTCTTGAATCTGCATTAAATTTTACACCTTAGATATTCAATCATATATACAGCAATGGAGGCGTTTTCCCCTTCTGAATAGAGTAAAATTACCGCTTTATATACTCTATTACTCAGGTTCTGCTGTTCATTATGCGGTTGAAGTTACGCTTTTTTAAGTTGTTTGTATGCCATTTGCTGGTAATTTTTTCGCCGGTTGAAGCGGGTATTAGTGTGTCAGATAATCTCGACCGGGTGATTGATATTGCTCAACCGGCGCGTCGGATCGTTGCTCTGGCTCCGCATATTACCGAAAATTTATTTGTGATTGGTGCGGGTTCTTTTGTAGTAGGGGTTGCCAGTCATAGTGATTACCCTCCTGAGGCAGCAAGTCTGCCGGTTGTAGGTGACTCTCAAGGTTTTAATTTAGAAGCTATTATTGAGTTACAGCCGGATCTGGTAGTTGCTTGGCCGGGAGGTAATCCTCAACTTCCGTTGCAGCGACTGGAACAGATGGGGATACCGGTGTATTACTCCGATCCGCATGACTTCAGCGATATTCCTTTTAACTTGCGTGCGCTGGGAAAACTGATTCGACTCCCCCTTGCTGAGCAGCAAGCGTCTCTATTTGAGGCGCGTTTGCAAGGGGTGCAGCAACGTTTCAATCAAAGTGCAAAAGTGAGGGTGTTTTATCAGCTATGGAATCAGCCACTGATGACCATCAATAACACGCAGATGGTTGATCGGGTGATCAGTCTTTGTGGTGGTGTTAATCTGTTTGCTGAGCATAAAGAGGTGATTCCCCGGCTGGGCGTTGAGTCGGTTCTGCTGACCAATCCACAGATTATTCTAACCGGCGAGAATGTGCCTGAAGGCTGGGAGCAACAGTGGTTGAATTGGCCAACGCTGGCGGCTAGCCGCGATGGTCAGTTATATCGTCTTAACGAAGATTTGCTATATCGTCCGACGATGCGAATTCTGGACGGTGCAGAGCAGATGTGTAAACTGATACAGCAAGCCAGAGAAGTGATTGCAAAATAAGCCTATGGCGTCGGTTTTAGTGTCGGAGAGTGTAAGCGTCTACTCAGTCAGACCTTTAAAGAACGATTTTGTTTTATTGGCGGCGTCTTTCGTTGCATCCCATGCGGTTTCTGCGCCAGACTGAGTACTGCAGGCAGCGCGGGCGGCAACGCACTTTGATTTACAGCCAGTTGCTGCTGCATCATCTGTTACATGCTTCACTTCACATTTGGTTTCACACCAGGTTTGTTCATCGGCGCAATCAGCCTGTGCTAGCGGTGATAACAGGGTTGCTGTCAGTGCTAGGGTCAGTGGGGCAATTAAACGCAACATATCTACATCTCTCTTTATTTATTAAAGGCCAGCTTATCCAAATATGAGCTTTTGTATAGACTGGCTTAGGTTGTTTATGAGTCGTCAGGCGGGTTTTCGTGGCTGCCATAAAACTTCCTCTCCACCATCCTGACAGGCAAGAATCCGGGCTGCGACAAACAGCAGATCGGACAGGCGGTTAAGATAACGAGCGGCTTCCTGATTGACCTTTTCCTGCCGTGCAAGTTCAACAATTCGGCGTTCAGCCCGTCGACATACACTGCGGGCCTGGTGACAAAGCGCCGCGGTACGGTTTCCACCTGGAAGAATAAATTCTTTTAATGGCGGTAAGCGGCTATTCAGGTCATCGATCTGCTGTTCCATATCAGCGATCAGCGCAGCGCTAATGACTTGATAATCGGGATCAGCTACTGCCAGCTCCCCCCCCAGATCAAACAGGTCATTTTGACACTGTACCAACAGTTTCCTTAATGGTTCCTGAGCAGACAGTTCAGCAATCAGTACGCCGAGTAAGCAATTCAGCTCGTCCGTATCTCCCAGGGTTTCTATCCGAGGGTGATCTTTATTGACTTTACTGCCGTTGGCCAGGGACGTGGTGCCTTTATCGCCGGTGCGGGTGTAGATTTTTGTCAGGCGATTGGTCATGTCGGATTCCTCAAAAAAGGTAAGTTGCGAAACGTTAGCATACTCAATGGGTCATTTTAAAAGTATAAAAAAGGGGAGCGACTGGGCTCCCCTCTATCGGTTTGGCGTTTTCGATTGGATGTTTTTAGAAACGGTAGCCTAAGGTTAATTTAATATTACGTTCCGGAGCTGGGTAATGGTTGGCGCCAGAGAAAGCCGAATAGATCGCGTAACCGTCATACTTTTCGTTACTTAGGTTGTTTACTTTAAAGCTGGCAAACCAATCGTCACGTTTGTAGTTAACCGCAGTATTCAGAATAAACTGCTCTGGTACTTTTCGTTGCCCGTTAGCGTTGTCGTCATCCTGATAGCGAGAACCTGTCAATTGGCCATCGACAAATAGGCTCCAGTTACCACTGATCTGGTAATCGGTAAACAGATTCAGCGTGTGTTCTGCAACGAAAGGCACTGCGTTCCCTTTGAAGCTTCCTGCAGTCAGTTCCGCATCGGTGTAGGTGTATGTAGCACCTGCAATTAAGGATGGTGTCAGGGTCTGATTAAATTCTATGATTATCCCCTGACGTCGGGAGTCATCAAGGTTAATATTAGCCCCTTTACCCCCGAAACCGAATGGATTAGCTATTTCCGCATCGTAAAGAATCTCATTCTTTAATGTCAGGTGGTAAAGGCTGGTTGTTAAGGTAGAGTCATCAAGCTGACGTTGCCACCCCATCTCCCATGAAGTGCCTTCCTGTGGTTTGAGGAACTCGACAGATGGTAAAGTAAAGCCATGCTCGTCCAAGTTGGCAAAACGGAAGTTTTCATCACGTCTTAAAAATAGCCGCTGTTGCTGACTCAACTGCCAAGATAACCCGATCTCTTTGACGGTTGCGCTTTCCTTATTATTTCGGCTTTTTGATGTAAAGCTACTTAAGTTTTTATCTTCAACCCGGCTGTGCCGTGCGCCTAAGGTTAGATTCAGATTGCTGTTTAGCGGGATAATGGTTTGTAAATAGAAAGCTCGAAGGTCTTGTTGATATTTACTATTCCATGAATTCTCATAATGACTCTGAATCTGGTCAAAGCCGCTTGTCACATATAGCGTGCCTTGATTCAGGCCCCACTCACCACTGAGTCGCGGTGTGAAACTTTCTACCTTAAAGTCATTGTGAAAATTACCGCTAAGGTAACCGTAGTTATGGGATTCCCGTTTGCTATATTCAGCTAGCAGGCTGAGATTGCCTGTCAGAACTTGATCAATACCAAGTCTGATAATATCAGTTGTACCGTTACTGAAATCATCCTTAGAACTCTGGCGTCGATCTTCTGCCAATTCTGTGTCATTCAGAGCACCTGGCAGGCGCAGATCATCATTGATTTTCTGCTTTTCGATAAACAGTTCACCGCTGTCGTATTGATAGCTAAGTTCGCCGGTATAGGTATCAAATTCAGAGTCGTTATTATCCCGATAACCGTCGCTGACAGCGTGTTTGCCGCTGAGGCGGATACCGATGCCGTTGTTATAGCTGTGACTCAAATTAGCTTGCACGTTACTAGTGTCATAGTTGCCGCCGCTGATTTGAACGCTGCCATGGGTTTCGAAGGATGTTTTGGTGATGACATTTATTACACCGCCTACCGCTTGGTCACCATATAGAGAACCAGCACTACCATGGGTAATCTCGATCCGTTCGATATCTTCAATCGCAACGGTATTCAAAGCAGGAGATTGAAGAGTAGAGTTGTTTAGCCTTCGGCCATCCACTAAAACTAAAACGTTGTTATTGGTATTCTGGCCAAAGCCGCGCATTGATACAGAGACCCGGCTGCCATCGCCAAGCGTATCTCGTATCTGGACCATGCCGCTACTGCGTAGCAGGTCTGCTAAATTATTCGCGTTGCTGCGGGAGATCTGCTTTGAATCGATAACAGAGATCATTGTGGGTGCCAAATTAGTGCTTTGTTCAGAGCGGGTCGCAGATACGATGACAGTATCAAGGGTATGCGTGTCTGAGTTGTTTGTTATTTGAGTGTTTGCTTGTGCCACGGAAGCAGCAGAGATCAGAGAAGTGCCCAAAAGCACAGCCTGATAAAGACTGGTTTGTTTCATTATATTTCCTGTTTAGCGCACCCACCGTGCACATAAATAGTGAACTGACTACTGGCCGGTCTCCGGGCTCGTAACCTGATCAGTGATTGGCCGATCGTATACATCAACTGACGCCTTCCCATTACAGTGGCGTATGTCAGTTTTGTGGTTACTTACCGTTGCGGGGGCAGCGCTGGGTTTGCTCATAAAGGAGCGCACCAGTCTTCCCGATTAACCCTGGCTGTAGAATCAGCTTTGGGCACCAGTAGAATAAGGCGCTACTCTATGTTGCAGTAGCGCCGTGGTCAAATGAAATTGTGTCAGTTTTTAATGAATTCGGATCATCTGGAGCGGATGAGCGATTAGGTGGCTATCTCAGTCAATTGAAGGAATATGCTTAGTGCCAAACTGTGGCAGTCGATCCAGTGCATCGGCTACTATTGAACTGTCGGGCGTAAGGCCTGCTTTCTCATCTTTGTCTTCATAGGGTAGGGCGTTGAGGACTATTTTCATTACTTCCAGGCGGGCCCGCTTTTTGTCATCGGACATAATAGTGGTCCAGGGAGCGATTTCGGTATGGGTGTAGTGGTACATCGCTTCTTTGGCTTTGGTGTATTCCTTCCATTTTTCTACAGAAGCCAGATCCATTGGGCTTAGTTTCCAATGTTTTAACGGATCTTTACCGCGCTCCTTAAAGCGCCGGAACTGCTCTCGCTGATTAACGGAGAACCAGAATTTGAACAGCTTGATACCACTCTCCACCAGGATTTGTTCCAGCATCGGGGTGTGTTTCAGGAACAGTTTATATTCCTCTTCGGTACAGAACTCCATGACTTGCTCAACGCCACCCCGGTTGTACCAGGAACGATCAAAAAGAACCATCTCGCCGGCATTGGGTAGTTGTTCCATGTAGCGTTGGAAATACCATTGCCCTTGCTCAACGTTGGAAGGTTTGTCCAGTGCGACAATGCGAGCGCCCCGGGGGCTCAGGTGCTCGGTAAAACGCTGAATTGCACCGCCTTTACCTGCGGCATCCCGCCCTTCAAAAACAATAATGACTTTTTGGCCTGTATCTTTGATCCAGTTTTGCATTTTCAGCAGTTCGATCTGCAGCCGCTTCTTCTCTTTTTCGTAGGCTTTTCGGGATAGTTTTTTATCGTAGGGGTAATCTTCCCCCAATCCCAATGATTTGCGCCTTTCTGATGGGGTCATCTCTGATTTCTTTTTAGTCATGGTGTTATCCTTTTCTTAACTTGCGAAACCTCGATCTGCTTCAATCAGGGCTTAATAATCATCAGGTTCATTAATATTGCGTATGGCTTCTAATACGAGTTGATTGGCGGGTACTGGGATGCCGGCCTGTTCGGCAGCTTTACAGAAGAAGCCGGTGATGGTTTCAATCTCAGTGGTTCGGTTGTGGCTAACGTCTTGTTGCATCGATGAGTGGTTGCTACCGGTTAGTTCAGCGACATCCCAGGCCTGCTCCATCAGTTTTCGGTCAAACAGCGTAACCCCGAGGGCATTGGCGACGCTGTCGACCTCTTTGCATATCTGTGCCATTGCTGCGCGCCGATCGGTGTGTTGAAGCAGTTCACCATTGCGGCAGTCATACAAGGCTGTCAGGGGATTGATAGCACAGTTGATTGCCAGCTTGCGCCAGAGAACAGTGTTGATATCAGTGGTCATTGTTAGCTTTTCATCTACGCTAGCTATCTCATCGAAGAGTTGTTCGTCTCCATATTCAGATAGTCTGCCGATCTGGGTATCACCGATGCCCGCCCGGACCAGATTCCAGGGGCTTTCAAAATAAGCGCCATCTGTTGTACTGCCAGCCCAGATTTCTAGTTGAGGGTTTTCGTCGACGAGCTGTTGTTGAGGTCCCATACCGTTATGTAAAAGGAGTATGCGAGTGTTACCCACTAGCCGATGGCGAATAGAATTAAAGGCATCAACTGCAGCAAAGGATTTAGTGGTGATAAGAAGGTGGTGGATCGGCACTGTATGCTCGGCAAGCTCTGCGTCTGTATTGAAGCGATCAGCCAGCCCTTCAGATGTGACTGAAAAGTGTTTGATTTCATTGTATTGATTTAGTTTTTGAGGGCCACTCAGAATCAGGGTGACGCGATGGCCTGCCCGCTGTAATTTAGCAGCCCAAAGCAGGCCGATGGCGCCTGCGCCCAGAATATGCCACTGCATTATAGTTTCCAGGATCCTTTGCTAATGGGGGTAGGTGTTACTCCATCATAACGGTATGATAGGCAGGATAAAACCCAATACGCCGCTGATGAGCGGCAGCAGTGTTAAGGAGCACCCCGATGCCATCATTTGATATCGTATCTGAACTGGATATGCATGAAGTCAGCAATGCTGTAGATCAGGCCAACCGTGAGTTGGTGAACCGCTATGACTTTAATAAAGTAGATGCGACTTTTGAATTGGCCGCTGAAGTCATTACACTTCAAGCTGAAGTTGATTTTCAGTTACAGCAGATGCTGGAAATTCTACGAAGTAAGCTGGTGGGCCGTAAAATCGATATTAAGAGTATGGATGTTGGCGATGCCCACACTGCCCATATGCGGGCACGTCAGTTAGTGACTCTGAAACAGGGGCTGGATCAGCCTTTCAGTAAGAAAATCATCAAATTGATTAAAGATAAAAAGCTAAAAGTCCAGACTCAGGTTCAGGGAGAGCAGGTGCGGGTTACCGGTAAAAAGCGAGATGATCTACAATCTGTCATGGCTATGCTGCGTGAAGAAGATCTGGAATTGCCGCTACAATACAATAATTTCCGGGATTAATTTCCAAAGATAACGGCAGCGTTCAGCTGTCGTTATGGTATACCGGCTATTCTGAGCCAAACATCATTATCTAAGGATCTTAAGTGGACGCGGTTAACACCCCTGAGCAAAAGCCAGACTGGAAAGAATCGGTTTTTAACCGCCGAACAATGATCTGTATCTTCACCGGATTTGCCTCCGGAATGCCACTCTATGTGCTATTTCAATTACTACCTGCTTATCTGCGTGCAGAAGGGGTCGGGCTGAAAGAGATAGGTTTGTTCGCACTGGTAACCTTCCCTTACACCTGGAAGTTTATGTGGGCCCCGCTGATGGATCGCTATATCCCGCCATTCCTGGGGCGGCGGCGGGGCTGGATGCTGATCACCCAGGTGGCGCTGCTGGGCTCAATTGCCGGCTTGGGGATGTTTGATCCAACGCTATCGATTATGACTATCGCCTACCTCGCCACCGCAGTGGCGTTGTTCAGTGCCAGTCAAGATATCGTACTGGATGCCTATCGACGTGAACTGCTACCCGATCAGGAGCTGGGTTGGGGTAATTCGGTACATGTACAAGCTTATCGCATCTCCGGTTTGGTGCCTGGCGCTTTAGGTCTGATCCTGGCGGATATCCTGCCCTGGAGCAGTGTCTTTGTGATCATTGCCGGGTTCATGGTAGTGGGCGTAGTGATGACCTTTGCTGTCAACGAACCGATCACTGAACCCCGTGCTCCGAAAACGCTGAAACAGGCGATCATCGAACCTTTTCATGAGTTTGTCACCCGGTTGGGCTGGCGTGGAGCCTTGCTGATTCTCTGTTTTATGTTTCTCTATAAGCTCGGCGATAACATGGCAACCGCTCTGTCGACACCCTTTTATATCGATCTCGGCTTTACGCTGACCGAGATCGGGGTGATCGCCAAAGCTTCCGCTCTCTGGGCCTCGGTGGTTGGCGGTATTCTCGGTGGTTTGTGGATGATTAAGCTGGGAATCAATCGGGCGCTGTGGATTTTCGGCGTTGTGCAGGTAGTAACCATTCTTGGCTTTGCGGTACTGGCCGAAGCGGGGCCGGATAAGGTCATCCTCGCGGTGGTTATCAGTCTTGAATACCTTGGCGTGGGGTTAGGTACCGCTGCTTTCACCGCCTTTATCGCCCGCTCAACCAGTGTTGCTTTTGCCGCAACCCAGTTTGCGTTGTTTACTGCGCTGGCAGCATTGCCGCGTACCTTCGTTAATGCACTTACAGGTTACATAGTCGATGCGATCGGCTGGAACCTGTTTTTCTATCTCTGCGCGCTGCTCGCACTTCCAGGTATGCTATTACTGGTTAAAGTGGCGCCCTGGAACGACAGCAAGGCTGAGTAATAGTCTTCGGTTGCAAAGGATTGGTTCAATACTGCCAACTGCTACACTAAATGGATATTGAGGAGCAGGAGGCCGCGATGGATTACTTTTTAAATACTTTGCCGAAGGCGGAGTTGCATCTGCATCTGGAAGGGTCACTTGAGCCGGAGTTGATGTTCCGGTTAGCAGAGCGTAATAGCATTGAGCTGCCCTACGATTCTGTAGAACAGCTAACAGCCGCCTACGACTTCAATAATCTGCAGGAATTTCTTGATCTCTATTACCAGGGAGCAGCGGTGCTTCTAACAGAGCAGGATTTCTATGACCTGACCTGGGCTTATATCGAACGTTGTCGTACCCAGCATGTTATCCACATCGAACCTTTTTTCGATCCACAGACCCATACTGATCGAGGTATCCCTTTTATTACTGTGATTAGCGGTATCAGTCGTGCCCTGAAAAATGCAGAAACCGAATATGGCATTAGCTCTGGTCTGATTATGTGCTTCCTGCGTCACCTTAGTGAAGAGGCTGCGTTCGAAGCTCTGCAACAGGCAGAGCCCTATCTTGATAACATTATCGGTATCGGGTTGGACAGCTCTGAGTTGGGGCATCCGCCAGCTAAGTTTGCACGAGTGTTTGCCAAGGCTCGAGGGATGGGTTTGTTAGCGGTTGCCCATGCCGGTGAAGAGGGGCCGGCACAGAATATAATCGATAGCCTGGAGCTACTGCATGTTGATCGTATCGATCATGGTGTGCGTGCGATAGATGATCCCGAACTGATCAAACGGCTGGTAACTGAAAAAATAGCCCTGACCGTTTGTCCGCTGTCTAACACCCGCTTGAAAGTGTTTGCCGACATGAGTCAGCATAATATTCTTGAGATGCTGGAGCAGGGTGTAAAAGTAACCGTAAATTCTGATGATCCCGCCTATTTTGGTGGCTATTTGACTGAAAATTTTATCGCTCTGGAAAAGGGGCTGGGAATGTCCAAAGAGCAAGCGGTGCTACTGGCACGGAATAGCTTCGAATACAGCTTTGCCAAGTCTGAACGAAAAGCAGAGATGCTCTTAGAACTAAACTGTTACTAGGGCCTTTAAGAGTAAGGGACGTTAATTTCTATGAGTGGCAGTTCATTTATAGACAGGGGGGCTTGAGTAACTATTGCGACCCGATAGTCTTCTATTTCAGTTTCAAGTAATCGCCAACCCGTTATGTTTTCTTCCAAGTCTGTGTAAGAGAGTGAGGCGAGGGTTACTTTCTTTTGATCGGATGTAGGCAAGGCTTTGTAAAGTGCTTCTTTGGCACACCAGAGGCGATAGAAGTATTGGTGCAAAGTATCGCCATTGTCGGGCAAGTGACTTAATTCTTCTGTATTCATGAACAACTCTGCCGCGGCATGGCAGTCTCTATCTGTCTTTATGGCTTCGACGTCAATGCCGATTCTGTCGGTGCTCAGGGCAAAGCATATGAGATCATTAGAATGAGTTAGGCTGATAAAATAGTTTTTTTGAAGATTGCGAATAATCGGGGCAGAATTATCGAGTTCTTCTATTTGCCAGTGGTTTAAGGGTTTATTGAATAACTGACTCAGGGCAGAGCAGATGAGTAGTCTGCTGAACAGGTAACTTTTACGTCTGCTGTTATGTTTAATGGTTTGGTAATAGTTTTGTTGTGCAAGTGGCAGTAACAATAACCATTGTTGAAAGGTTTGGGCATCAATTGATCCGGCACAGGTGTACCAGAACCAGGCCGATGGTTGCTCTGACTTAGCGGGCAAGTTTAACTACGTCGCCGTTCAGTGCTACACCCGCAATAATAGCGCCGGCATGGCATTCGAATTCACGGTTACTACTGTTTTTCTCTTTCTTGTAATAACTAACGATGTTAATGACGGCGCTGCCTCCCTCAGTTTTAGCTCTCTCTTGTAAAGTGAGTAAAGCGGACAGAAATGCCCAGCGGCACGCTTCGCCGTCGCTTTTGCCGAATGCGTTTGTTTTCTTGTTAGTGGTGAAATTGCCGAAAGACTGTAATGTTTTAGAATGATTTTGAGTGCCAAAATACAAACGGATGTTTGGATCTAAACGTTCTTGGAAATCTGCTGATTGCATCGCATCCTGAATTGAAAACATCAATTTAGAATCGCGACTGAAAGCCTCTGGGGCAACGAGCAGCAGAGTGGTTGTTAGAACGGTGATTAATAATTTCACGGTATTCTCCTTGTGGGTGGTGTCCATTTAATGAGTGGATTATAGGGAGATAAGGGTGGTGCTTCAATCATCTTTAGGTTTGCATCAGAGAGTCTAACGAGTAGAATTCCACTCTGAAAATTAGGGATAATATATTAACGCGTATGATTGTATGTTCTGCATATGATCGTTGTCGGAGTTGAGCGCTTGGTTCGTTTTAAATTGCAATCATGGAATGCATTTGCCCCAGGGCTGGAAAGCCATCATGCATGGCGTGAATGGCTTTTACATCCGTCTGATCTATCCTCGGAACTGGGGAAAACGTCTTTGAAGCAGATACCGCCTATGCTTAGACGACGCTTTACTGAGTTGGGGCGTTGTGCGGCGGGTGCTGCGCTGCCTCTGCTTGAGGGTATCGACACTATCCCCGGTGTTTTTGCCTCTCGCCATGGCGATACGCCCCTGACTCTTTCTTTGCTGGAAGGTATAGCCGAGGGCGAACCGATGTCTCCTACCGGTTTCAGTCTTGCTGTGCATAATGCCCTGAGTGGATTGCTCTCTATCGCTCGAAAGGATGTCAGTGAAGTGACTGCTATTGCGGCGACGGAAAACCTTATTCCTAGTGCACTTATCGAAGCGGCGACTCAACTACAGGATCACCCCCGGGTTCTCTGTGTGATCTATGATTTACCCCTGCCTGAACTCTATAAACCCTATAGTGATTCACCACCATTTCCATGCGCGGTGGCGATGATTCTCAGTCGGGAAGAGGGCGACGGCTTTATATTGCAGAGCGATAATGGACAGAGCAGTGATCGGGATCAGAGCGATGATTTTATGATCTTGCTCCGTCTGCTGAATTGTCTGGAGTCCAGCGTAGCCTTCGGCAGCTCCCTGACCCGCAGTCGGTGGCGGATTTCCCCAGAATGAACGGCTTACTTGCCCATATAAACCATGGCTGGCGTTGGATTGCGACTGCATTTAGCTTTTGTGTTTTTGGTCTTGGCGGTATCCTTCTGCCTCTGTTTGCTGTTCCTGTACTTTATGTTATGCCGGGTACTGAGCGACAGCGGGAGCGTCGTGCACAGGGGGTTATTCATCATTCGTTTCGTTTTTATATCGGCATGATGAAATTTCTTGGGGTTTTAAGTTATGAGTTAGTAGGCGTAGATAAGTTACGCAAGGCTCAATTGATTCTGGCCAACCATCCATCGCTGATCGATGTCATCTTTCTGATTTCATTAGTGCCCAATGCCAACTGCGTTGTAAAAGGGGGGCTGGTGCGAAATCCTTTTACCCGAGGGCCGATTAAGACGGCCGGTTATATTATTAATGAAAGTAGCGAATCTGTGATCTCAGCAGCTTCAGAGGCTTTTGCTAAGGCTGACGCGCTAATTATCTTCCCGGAAGGAACACGTACTACTCCACAGCAACCGGTTAGCCTTAAACGTGGCGCAGCGAATGTTGCGATCAGAGCGGCTGCAGATATAACACCGGTAGTGATTGAGTGTGTTCCGACGACGTTGAGCAAAGAAAATCGGTGGTATCATGTGCCGTCGAAAAAAGTCCATTTTCGGATCAAAGTATGTAAAGAGATCCCGGTGGCACCCTATTTGGCTGAGAAAGCCCCTTCCGTAGGAGCCAGGAAACTGACTGCGGATTTGACTGAGTATTTTAATAAGGAGTTGGTACAGTATGAGTAATCTGCAGCTGGAAATTAAGCAGATGATTATTGAAACCCTGGATCTGGAAGATATCTCGCCAGACGAGATAATTGATGATGAACCGTTGTTTGTCGATGGCCTGGGGCTAGATTCGATCGATGCTCTGGAGATCGGTTTGGCACTGCAAAAACGTTACGGAATTAAGTTAAAAGCTGACTCAGAAGACACACGTGAGCATTTCTCCAGTATTAATGCCCTAGCTACGTTAATTGAATCCCAACGGGCAAGTTAAGAGGTTTGTATGACTGATCAAGACCAAATTTATCAGAAAATCTCAGCGGTACTTGTAGAGTTGTTTGAGATTGATCCCTCCGCGATTCATCCTGAAGCTCATCTGTATCAGGATCTGGATATCGATAGCATTGATGCGGTTGATCTAGTGGTTGAGCTGAAAAAGATGACCGGTAAGAAAATTAAACCGGAAGACTTTAAATCGGTCCGCACTGTTCAGGATGTGGTGATCGAAGTAGAAAAGCTGTTTGGCTGATGCCGATGGCTTTTAAAATCGGTGCACTAGCGTTGACACTGGGATATCCCTTTATAGTGTACTGGGGATTGCAGAGTTTCAATGCTGCACTGCTGCTGCCATTGCTTGCTATCGTCCTGGCGCTGCGCTGGGTAGCGGGTGAGCAGAGCACCGACCGCAAAGTGATTTTAGTCAGTGCGGTAGGTGTCGCACTGATCGCAATTATTTGGGGTATACAGCAAGGCTTGAAGTTTTATCCTGTGTTGGTCAATTTTAGTATGCTGGTGATCTTTGGTAGTAGTCTCTATGCCCGGCAGACTGTTGTTGAAAAGCTTGCCCGGATTAAAGAGCCTGATCTTCCACCAGAGGCTATTGCCTATACCCGTAATGTTACCCGTGTCTGGTGTGCCTTCTTTGTGCTGAATGGAGTCGTTTCTGCCGGGACTGCTATTTGGGGGTCTGAGGAGATATGGATGTTGTATAACGGTTTTGTCGCTTATATTTTAATCGGTTTTCTGATGGCCGTTGAATGGATTGTCAGGCAAAGAGTTAGACGGAACTGATGATGAACTTATTACCGCTGACCGGTTGGTTAAATGCAGCTCCAAGGGGCGTCATTGCCTACGCTGCTGATAGCTCTGTCAGTAAGTCGGACTTGGAAAGCAGGGTCGCCTTTTGGATGAGGGCTTTACCCGCCGAGGAGGGGCAGCGCTGGGCGGTATATCATAAAGATTCGGTAGAGTTTCTCTCTATTATATTCGCACTCTGGCAACTGGGCTGCACCGCTTGTGTTCCTGGTGATAATCGGCCTGCGACCTGTGAAAGGTTGCGTCAGCGAGTTCAAGGTTTTGTCGGTGATTTTCCGGTTAATTTAGTGAGCAATGATGATCTGTCTGAGTTGGGTATTGATGCAGGCTTTGATGCCGTTCCCGAATGGAGAGTTCTTAATGCTGACTTTCCTGCGCTTGAGATCTATACCTCGGGTTCGACTGGAGAGCCTAAAGCGATAGGTAAAACCTTTGCTCAGTTAGATAGCGAACTGGCTGCGCTAGAAGTCCTTTGGCCTGGCGAACATGATGCTGTTGTTATATCAACGGCAACCCATCAGCATTTTTATGGTCTTATGTTTCGCTTGTTATGGCCTCTGGTCCGGGGTCAGCACTTTGAGACGGAGCAATGGCAGTACACTGAAGATGTGTATAGCAGGGCGCTGCGTTATTCAGCTTTCACACTGGTTTCCACCCCTTCTCATCTTGGACGCATTAATACCTCAGTTGCCTGGGCCGAAGTGGCTGATCGTTGTATTTCCGTGCTCTCATCTGCTGCACCGTTACAGCGGAAGGACAGTTTATCAGTAGCGCGGTTACTGAAAGCACCGGTTCGTGAAATTTATGGCAGTTCAGAAACCGGGGCGATCGCTTGGAGGGTTCAGTCTGATTGTAGTGACGGAGGATGGCAGGCGATACCCGGCGTAATGCTGTCACAGACAGATGATTCACTATTGATCGTGGCTGCAAAGCAACTGGCGGAGCCCTTTTTTGAAATGTCGGATCGCATCAATTTTATCGCTGATGGACGGTTTCACTTACTGGAGCGTGTCGATCGGGTTGTTAAAGTTGAAGGTAAGCGTGTTTCGCTTACTGAAGTGGAACAGGTGGTGCAGCAGTCTCCGTTGATTGAGATCGCAAAGGCGCTGGTGATTACTCGCAAGCGTACGGAGATTGCGTTAGTTGCTGAACTTACCGAGGCGGGGCGTCAGGAATTAGCTCAGTTAGGTAAACGAAAACTGCTGCTGCAACTCAGGCAGCCTCTGCAAGACTTCTTCGAGCTGGTGCTGTTACCTCGGCGCTGGCGATTTGTTGATCAGATGCCTTATAACCCCCAGGGGAAATTACCGATGGATAGCTTGCAGGCTATGTTTGAACAGGAAGAGGTAAAATGGCCTGAACTAGTGAGTCAGACCGTAGAAGGCCAGGTCGCTGAGCTAGTGTCCCGTATGCCTGCAGATCTGATCTATTTTGACGGACACTTTGCCGGAAATCCTATTTTGCCGGGCATCGCACAAATTCACTGGGCTGAATATTATGGTCGTCAGTTACTGAGCTTGAAAGGACGGTTCGATCGTTTAGAGGTGGTTAAATTTCAACAGGTAATTTTTCCGGAGTCGGTCATCTCTCTCACGCTTAACTATAATCCTGAGAGCGACAAACTGAGCTTTCGTTACCATTCCGATAAAGGAGTCCACTCCAGTGGCCGGATCTGCTTTCGCTGAGAGCGACTTTAAGCCGGCTGTTGTTATTCCGGTCTATAACCATGAGGAAGCTATCGGCGTCACGCTGGTGGATGTACTGAGCTATGGCTATCCGGTATTGCTGGTGGATGATGGAAGTTCTTCCGAGTGCAGGGATCTGCTTGTTCAACTGAGTGAGCAGCATGCCGATTGGGTTAATTTGATTCGTTTGGAGCAAAACGCAGGTAAGGGCGCTGCGGTTAAAGCGGGGCTTAGACAGTTGTTTCAGGAAGGTTATAGCCATGCGGTGCAGGTCGATGCGGATGGGCAACATGATCTGCAAGACCTGCCCCTGTTTATGGCGACCGCGAAAGACGCTCCTGAGGCTTTGGTGATCGGATACCCACGCTACGACAAATCAGTTCCGGCACACCGCTATTATGCTCGCTATTTGACCCATGTCTGGGTTTGGATCAATACGCTTTCTTTAGCGATCAAAGATACTATGTGCGGTTTTCGGGTTTACCCATTGGCGAAGACGGTTGAGATGCTTGAGCAGGAATCCTGTGGCGATCGTATGGATTATGATACCGAGGTGATTGTGCGTTGGGCATGGCGGGGGTTCTCTGTTAGAAACCTGCCTACCCGGGTGATTTATCCGATTGATGGGGTCTCTCATTTCAATGTTGTGAAAGATAATATTCTGATCTCTCGAATGCATGCTCGTCTTTTCTTTGGCATGTTGCTGCGTTTACCTGGGATTCTCCGGAATAAGTTTAATGGCTGAGCCGAAAAAACATTGGTCGGGTATCGGCGAAGCCGGGTCATTGCTCGGGATGAAGTTTCTGCTGTTGGTCTACCGGTTGTTTGGTCGTTGGGGGTTTCGACTGATCCTGCTGCCGGTGATAAGCTATTTTTATCTTACCCGCAAGGCGGCACGACAGGCTTCTGCGGAATATCTGGCTCGATTTTCGGAAACCTACCCTGATTGCGCTCAGGGATTGAACTCACGTCAGCATTTCTGGGCTTTTGGTGAGATATTGCTAGATAAACTGTTGGTCTGGATGGGGCATATTCACCGGAAAGATGTTGTATTTGAAACACCGGGTGCATTTGCTGAAGTGGATAAAAGTACCAAAGGCGGTGTGATTCTTGTGTCTCATTTGGGTAATACCGAGGTATGTAGCGCACTGGCTCATCAGCTTCCTGATATTCGGATTACGATGCTGGTATATACCCAGCATGCTGAGAAATTTAATGCATTGATGAAACAAACGAATAGCAGCGCTTGTATCAACCTGATGCAGGTAACCGATATTACACCTGCGACAGCGATGGTTTTGTCCGAGCGTATTGAAGCAGGAGAGTATGTGGTCATCGCGGCAGATCGTACCCCGGTGAATGGTACGGGCCGCACTTCTGTGGTTGATTTTTTAGGTGCCAAAGCAGGTTTTCCACAAGGCGCATTTATTCTTGCCGGATTACTGCGCTGCCCGGTATACCTGTTGTTCTGTTTGAAACAAGAGCAACGATATCATCTTTATTTAGAACAGTTTGCGTCGCAAATCAGTTTCAATCGACGTAATCGCAGTGAACAGATTCAGGGTGCTGTACAGACTTATGCGAAGCGGCTTGAGCATTATTGTCAGCTTGCCCCTTTACAGTGGTTTAATTTTTTTCCTTTCTGGCAATCAGGGCAGACCTCAGATGAATCCAGAAACTAATTGTTTAATGTAAAATCAGTCGCTTAGGAAGCCGCATGGTCGAAGCTGAGAGTATTATTGAGATCCCTTTCCATGATGTTGATGTGATGCGGGTTGCCTGGCACGGGCACTATGCCAAGTATTTGGAAATTGCCCGCTGTGAGCTATTCGAACAATTTGATTATAACGTCCCACAGATGGAAGCGTCAGGTTATGCCTGGCCGGTGATCGATATGCGTATCCGCTATGCGCAGCCTCTGCATTTTCAGCAGAAAGTTAAGGTTAAGGCGACGCTGGTAGAGTGGGAAAATCGATTGAAGGTTAATTACCTGATTACCGACGCACAAACTGGCAAGCGTCTGACTAAAGCGTATACCGTTCAAGTTGCTGTAGATGTGGCCAGTGGAGAGATGCTCTATGTATCTCCAGATATTCTGTTTCAAAAGCTAGGGCTGAAATCGTGATTCGATGGTTAGTTATACTACTGTTTACCGGGTTATCTGTTGGGAGTCAGGCGGCGGATTTTAAATTTCTGGAATCTCTGACAACTGCTCCTGAATCTCTGCATGGACAGTTCACTCAGGTTAAGCTTGTTAAAGCGTTGGATGCCCGTTTTGAATCATCCGGGAGCTTTGATTATGAGCGAGGTAGCTCCATTCGGTGGCATACTCTTACGCCTATTGATAATCTGTTAACACTCACCCCCCGGACGATCTCCAGTCAACAAGGCGATACTCTGCTTTCAAATCTTGATAGTCAGAATAATCCGGTTGTGGTTATTTTTAGTGATATATTTTTCGGTGTGATGACGGCTGAGTGGCAGACCCTTGCTGAATACTTTGAAATGGATGTTCAGGGCTCGAAAGAACATTGGACAGTTACCCTGCATCCTATCGATAAAAGTGTTGAGCAGGTGGTTACCCGGGTTGAACTCAGCGGCGATGACCTGCTTCGCAAGGTGTTGCTGTTCGAAGCGGCAGGAGACCAGACGCAAATTAAGTTTACCGAACTTCAGCAATGATGATTGCGCGGCAAAAAGGACGCTTGGTTGCTCTGCTATGGCTCATTGTCGTATTGAGTGTGGTGGTGGCTGCAATCAGGCAAGGGCCGTCGTTTGATACCAGCTTGATGGCACTGTTACCTATTACTGAGCAGCGCCCGGAAATTAGTCAGGCGGTCGATAAACTGTCCAGTGATTTTTCCAGACAAGCATTACTGGTTATATCCGCATCGGAACGAGAGGTTGCCCGTAAAGCGGTTGCTATCGCGGTGAAACGATTAGTTTCATTGTCTGATATCGCTCGCATAGACTGGCAGTTGGACGATTCAGCGGTTGTCGGCGATGAGTTGTATCCTTTCCGCTTCAGTGTGCTGAGTGATGCAGTACGCAACCGTTTATTAGCCGGACAAGGTAAGCAGCAGTATCAATTGGCGTTACAGCGATTATTCAGCCCGCTATCGGGTAGTGTTCAGGATCCGATCCGGGATCCTTTTTCGCTTTATGCAGATCTACAGATGTCACAGCAGTCTGGTTTGCCGCTAACCTTGGAGCAGGGGTTGTTTCGACTGACTTCGGCTGAGCAGCCCTCCTATCTTGTTCGTCTTAGCCTGGACAGTGACCCATTCTCTTTGCCTATACAGCAACGGGTACTGGCGGTGGTTGATCCACTCGATCAGGAACTGGGGCCGCTCGGTGCTCAGTTGTATCGCTCCGGTTTAATCTGGCACGCGGCGGCTGGTGCTCAGCAGGCCAAAGCCGAGATATCAACGATAGGGCTGGGATCTTTGCTGGGCATCATATTGCTGATGCTGCTGGTTTTTAAACGTATCAGCTCGTTGGGCTCTGTTTTACTTCCGGTTTTAATTGGCTGTCTGATGGCCAGTGCCGTGACATTGTTGCTCTTTGGAAAGGTTCACCTGATAACTCTGGCCTTTGGAGCCGGGCTGGTGGGGGTGTCTGTCGATTATGCGCTGCATTTCATCTGTGAAAGACAGGTACAGCCTGCAGATAGGGTAGTAAAAAAACTATTTGCAGGCCTGTTATTGGGATTAGTTTCCAGTGTGATTGCCTATGCGGCACTGGCGTTGGCGCCGTTTCCCGGTTTACGCCAGATGGCGGTGTTCTCTGTCACCGGGTTAACGGCTGCCTGGTTGACGGTACTGCTTTGGCTTCCCTTTATCAGCCCCGGGAAAACTGTGAAAGCGCTACCTTCTGCGGCGTTGTTAAACCGGTGGCGAGAAGGTTATCCACGTCTGGAATCCCAGCCACTGTTGATTGTTGGTTTTATCCTTATCTCAGTTATCAGTCTGGTCATTATATGGCAGGGGCAGTCACAGGATGATATTCGCCTTCTGCAGACCTCTTCCACTGAACTTTTGCATGAAGATCGTCAGGTGCAACAACTGTTGGGAAACAGTAGTAGCTCAGAGTTTATCCTGATTACGGGGAGTAGTGTTGAAACGGTACTGCAAACTGAGGAGCGGTTATTACCAGCCCTGCAAGCATTAGTCGAACCGTCTGGATTGCAAGGTTATCAGGCCTTGTCTCAGGTGCTTCCGTCATTGCAGCGGCAATCTGGAAACAATAACTTAATTCGTGATCTGTATCGGCAATACTTGCCGGAGATAGGCTCTGTGCTTCGCCTTTCCGAGTCTCAACTTATGAATATTAAAATAGAGTTTGAGCAGAGTGTTAATCAGTTGATGACACCGACTGAATGGCAGGAATTACAGGTTAGCGAGGGTTGGCGTCAGCTGCTTATTAATGATGTTGAGGGCTCAGTTGCTACTGTTATCCGCTTGAACGGGGTTCTGCACTCAGACCTCAAAGAGCAGCTGCAATTATTGACCGACAACGAGCCTGGGGTTTACTGGGTTGATCGCGTCGAAAGCATTAGTAATCTGTTGTCCGGCTATCGGCAACAGATCATTCAGTGGTTATTGATTGCATATGGCTTAGTAGTAAGTCTTTTGGCGATTCGATATCGCACCGATCTATGGCGTATTATCCTGCCACCACTGACAGCATCACTGATCACTTTTGCGGCGCTGATACTCAGTGATGGTGGTTATAACCTGTTTAACCTGATTGCCTTAATGCTGGTATTGGGTATCGGCCTGGATATGGGGATTTTCCTCTATGAGTCTGGCGATAGTGATCATACCTGGTTGGCTGTCAGCTTGTCGGCTGTGACCAGTCTATTGGCATTTGGGTTACTAACTTTTAGCAAAACCCCCGTACTTTATCATTTTGGCATCATAGTGTTACCCGGGCTCTGTTTGGTCTGGTTGATCGCACCACTGATGCGAAGGTTACAACCGGAGATTAAAACATGACAGCTTCACAGGGATGTTACGACGTCGTTGTTATCGGCGCAGGTCCCTCAGGGGCTGTGGCCTCTTCATTACTTGCAGATTACGGCTACAAGGTCTTAGTCTTGGAAAAAGAGTATTTTCCCCGTTTTTCAATCGGTGAGAGCCTGTTGCCCCAGAGCATGGAGTTTCTCGAGCAGGCGGGTATGCTGCAGGCGGTTATTGAGGCGGGTTTCCAATATAAGAACGGCGCTGCGTTTACCCGCGCAGATGATTATGATTGTTTTGATTTTCGACAAAAGTTTTCGCAGGGCTGGGGTACTACTTTTCAGGTACAAAGAGATCGCTTCGATAAAGTCTTGGCAGATTGCGCCAGTTCCCGTGGGGTTGAAATCCGTTATGGTCAGACTGTGGTTGCAGTAGAAACGGTAGCTGATGCGGTGCAGGTTGACGTTCTCCCTGAGATTGGTGCAGCCTATCAGGTTAGCGCCGCATTTATTCTCGATGGTAGTGGATTTGGTCGGGTTCTCCCGCGTCTGATGCAGTTGGAAAAATCATCAGCTCTTGCTTCGCGAGTTTCGCTGTTTACGCATATAGAAGACAATATCACTGACTCCTCCTTTGATCGGAATAAGATATTGATTACCGTCCACCCAGAACATCCAGCAGTTTGGTATTGGCTAATCCCTTTTAGTAATGGTCGCGCGTCTGCGGGCGTTGTTTTGCCGAGGGAGATGTATGCCGACTTAGAGGGAACAGAGGGCGAAATTCTTCAACGTTTTATTAGTGAAGGGGGCATGTTAAAGAGGGTTCTTGAAAACGCAGCGTTTGATACGCCAGTAGGTATCATTGATGGTTATTCATGTGATGTTGAAACCCTCTATGGTGAGCGCTTTGCGTTACTGGGTAATGCCGGTGAATTTCTTGATCCGGTATTTTCTTCCGGTGTTACTATCGCATTGAAGTCAGCGTCGCTTGCTGCAGAGGTGGTACATCAGCAGCTTCAGGGTCTACAGCCAGACTGGAAGACAGAATATGCGCTTCCTCTGATGCAGGGAGTGAATACCTTTAGAGCTTTTGTTGAAGGTTGGTACGATGGTCGCTTACAAGATGTTATTTTTGCAGAAGACAAAAGTGATCAGATCAAAGAGATGATCAGTTCGATTCTGGCGGGTTATGCCTGGGATATTAAGAACCCTTATGTTCGGGATCCAAGCCGCCTTACTACCTTGGCTGAGTTATGTCGCAACTGAATTCAAAATTGAAGACATCACTGATCAGAACAGGCTGCGCATTACTCCTGCTTTTGCTGGCGGGCTGTAGCAGTTTAGGTACTGTGGAGCGTCCGGCTGAGATGTTGCTACTTAAACCGGCTCAAGGGCCAGTGCCGGTATTGCTGACACAGCGTGTGACCTTAAGCAGTTGGGGGCAGCAAAAGCAGTTTGTTGCGATCGCCCGGTTTACCTATGGACAGTCTAAACTAGTCGCCTTACTGCCAACGGGGCAGCAGTTGCTCTACCTTGAATTTGATGGAGAACAGCTGGTGCAGCGGGCGATGCCCTCGATTGAATTGCCGGGTAAAGATATACTGGCACTGATTCAATTCGCGCTCTGGCCGAGGGATGCTTTGCAGAGTAATTACCGTTCGGAGCAGGGTTGGAAGGTAGATATAACCGATAGACGGCGAGAACTGACGCATAACGATAATCCGTGGTTGGATGTCAGGTACGACGGACAGCAGATCAATATATATAACTACCTGTCTAAATATCGGGTTCTAATTGAGACCCTTGAACAGAAGGACTTGGTACCTTGAAACGATGCTACCTCAATGCAATGGCAATGCTCAGTGCGATGGGAGATTCGCCTGGGCAGGCCTGTGATTTACTTAGATCTGGCCAGCCGGGATTAACCTTGACTGATCAGTTTAGCCCCGGCCAGCAATTTCCTTTGGGACTGTATGACGGAGAGTTACCAGAAATTCCATTTAGTGAGCTGAAATGGCAGAGCCGAAATAATCGCTTTGCCCTAGCTGCGTTGTATCAGATTCGCAGCGAAATCGATGTTGCTGTTAAGCGTTATGGGGCTAATCGTATCGGGGTTATCGTAGGAACGTCGACTTCGGGTATTGGCGATAGTGAAGGCTTTCTTAATCAGCGGGCGGTAACGGGACAAGTTTCTGGCGAGTATGACTATGGTCTTCAGGAGATGGGTGCAACCGCAGCCTTTGTGGCGAAGCAGTTGGATGTTAGCGGGCCTGTTTTCGGCATATCTACGGCCTGCTCTTCCGGCAGTAAAGCGCTGGCATCAGCTCGTAGACTGCTGCGATCAGGCCTCTGTGATGCTGTGATCGCTGGTGGAGTTGATACAATGTGCCACCTGACAGTACAGGGCTTTTCGTCACTGGAAGCGGTCAGCGAGCAGCTTTGTAATCCGTTCAGCGCTAATCGGAATGGTATCAATATCGGTGAAGCCGCAGCGCTATTTCTGGTTACTGCCGAGGCTGAAGGCGTTGAGCTTGTGGGGATTGGCGAAAGCTCCGATGCCCATCATATCTCTGCGCCAGACCCTTCAGGAGCCGGTGCGGTGAGGTGCATGTCCGCGGCATTAGTAGATGCAGGTATCCCAGCAGAAAAGATTAGCTATATTAACCTGCATGGTACAGCGACGCCTCTGAATGATCAGATGGAGTCGAGAGCGGTCGCTGAAGTTTTTGGTACGCAAGTACGTTGTAGTTCAACTAAACCCTTTACCGGGCACACTCTGGGCGCTGCAGGGGCACTTGAAGCGGCTATCGGTTGGTTGGCGTTGCGGGAGGGATTTATACCTCCTCATTACTGGGATGGTGACTCTGACCCTGATCTGCCTGCCATCAACCTTGTGGCTGAATCCACGGCAGATGAGCAGCAGGAATATATGTTGAGTAACTCATTTGCTTTTGGTGGCAATAATATATCTCTTATATTGAGGCGATTGTAATGATATCTGAATACCAGGTAGCTGATCTGGTGCCTCACTCGGGGCGAATGAGCCTGCTAACATCGATCACTGGTCATGGTGAAGACTGGTTGTCTGCACAGGTAGTCATTACTAAAGATTCAATGTTTGCTGATTCTAAAGGTGTACCCGCATGGGTTGGTCTGGAATACCTGGCTCAGGCTATTGGTGCTTTTGCTGGATTGCAGGAGAGGCTCAACGGTGAATCACCCAAACTGGGTTTTTTGTTGGGAACCCGTAAGTATACTTGTAGTGCAGATTATTTTCTGCTTGGTGACCAACTAGAGCTGAAAGTGATTAGGAACATGCAGGCTGACAATGGATTGAGCGCTTTCGAGTGTCATCTGCAAGCAAATAGTTATACCGCCACAGCGAGCTTGAATGTTTTTCAGCCAGAGGATGCGGAACAGTTTTTACGGGGGGGCAAGTGAATGAAGGGAACAGTTCTGATCACCGGTTCAAGTAGAGGTATCGGTAAAGGTATTGCGCTAAGATTGGCCCGGGATGGCTATGATATTGTGCTGCATTGTCGTTCTAATTTTTCGGACGCTGAACAGGTAGCGGCTCAGATACAGGAACTTGGGCAAAAGGTAAGGATTCTGCAGTTTGATATTGCGAATCGTGATCAGACTCGCGAAGTCCTAGAGCAGGATACAGAAGAGTTCGGAGGCTATTACGGTGTTGTCTGCAATGCCGGTGTAGCACGGGATAATGCCTTTCCAGCCATACCCGGAGAGGAGTGGGATGAGGTATTAAGGACCAATTTAGATGGTTTTTATAATGTTCTTCATCCGGTGGTTATGTCAATGATCCGGCGCCGAAAGGCCGGTCGAATTGTCACTCTATCATCGGTATCTGGTGAGATGGGTAACCGTGGACAGGTCAATTACAGCGCGGCAAAAGCAGGTATTATCGGCGCGACAAAGGCTTTGGCCGTGGAATTGGCAAAACGGAAGATCACAGTGAACTGTGTTTCCCCTGGTCTTATTGAAACTGAAATGACAGAGCATCTAGCGCTAGATGAAGCGATGAAGATGATTCCTATGCAACGGGTAGGCAGTATAGATGAGGTGGCCGGTACGGTCAGTTTCCTTATGTCTGAAGATGCTGGATATATTACCCGACAGGTAATATCTGTAAATGGCGGGATGTATTAATGAAGCGTGTTGTTGTAACAGGGATGGCGGGTTTCTCTCCGATCGGAAATGACTGGCAAACGATCAGTGAAAGTCTGAGTGCATTAAAAACGGGTATTGTCAGAATGGATGAATGGGACATCTATGAGGGCCTTAATACCCGTCTGGCGGCGCCTGTTTTAGATTTCACTATGCCTTCCCATTATAAAAGAAAAGACCTTCGCAGTATGGGACGGGTGGCACAGTTTGGTGTTTATAGTACTGAACGAGCACTCGCCGATGCGGGGCTGCTAAATTCTGAAAAATTGGGCCAGGGGCAGGTAGGTATCGCATTCGGCTCTTCGGCGGGAGATACCAAAGCATTTATTGATTTTGGCAATATGTTGATCAACCATTCATCAGACGGTCTGAATGCTAATTCCTATGTGAAGATGATGGCGCATACCGCCCCGGTAAATATTGGCGTCTATTTTGGTATCTGTGGTCGGGTTATCACTACCTCCAGTGCGTGTACCTCGGGTAGTCAGGGGATAGGTTACGCCTACGAGTCGATTAAATACGGTATGCAACAGGTGATGGTGGCGGGGGGCAGCGAAGGCTTGTGTGCTACTGAGGCGGCTGTATTTGATACGTTGTTTGCCACCAGTGTGGTCAATGATACGCCGGAGCTATCACCGCGCCCGTTTGATAAAGATAGGGATGGATTGGTGATCGGAGAGGGTGGCGGAACGCTGATTCTGGAAGAGCTTGAACATGCTTTGAATCGGGGTGCCAACATCTATGCGGAGGTTGTAGGTTTTGGTACAAACTCAGATGGCCAACATGTTACTCAACCTAATGCTGAGACAATGGAAAAGGCGATGCGGCTGGCGCTGACAGATGCAGAGGTATCTGCTACCGATATTGGTTATATCAGTGCTCATGGTACCGCGACAGCTCGTGGCGATATCGCAGAAAGTCATGCAACTGCAGCAATATTTGGTGGCGACACGCCGATTAGTTCACTGAAAAGTTATACAGGACACACCTTAGGTGCTTGCGGTGCGCTCGAGGCCTGGACCGCTATCGAGATGATGAATGACGGATGGTTTTGTCCGACGGCAAATCTTGTGAATGTCGATCCTGAGTGTGCTGAACTTGATTACATAATGCATGAACGACGGAGCATTAATACTGAGTATGTTATGAGCAATAACTTTGCTTTTGGCGGTATTAACACCTCTTTGATTTTTAAACGGTGGGCATAAATTAAGTTGCTAGAACGCCGCTCCGCGGCTGCTAGACGTGGCTTCGCCACTTGCTGGCGGCTCGAAAAAGCGTAAAGGCATTCGTGCGGAGTTTTGGATTTAGGTTGATTGTCTGGGCTGTGTATCAAATACCTCAATAGAGCTCTCGACACTTACAGAATTTCGCGGATTAATCTAACGTTACCTTGCAACGATACATCCCTTAAAAGCCTCCCCATCACCATGAAAGAGAGGCTCTATTAGCCAGAAGCGTGTCTAGCAGGAACACGAAGCTTTCCGTTCTAGCTGCTGCTTTTAGAACTGGTTAAGAACTCTAAAATTTCGCCTCTTTCCCGAATTAGATGCCGGGCTTTCGGCTGATAAATAACAGTGGCATTGGCGACATTGGCTTCAAGTCTTGTTTGGGTTACTTTGGAATCGAGTAGTACATCTTTACCGCCCACGATTGCCAGCACCGATGCCTGGATTTTTTTCAGGTCTTGGTCACTTAACAGTGGAAGCTTTTCGATTCGGGGTTGGAAGTTTTTGGTGATGAGCTCAAGAAACTTTCTGAATTCGAGCATTATTGGCGATGGTTTTTTATCCAGAGGGCCAAAAATCATCTGTCTTATCTTTCGTTTGCCCCAACCGCCCAGTAGCAATAACGGTAGCGCTTTGAACAGGAAGTTACGTTGAGGACCAACACCACCCGGTGCAAGTAGCGCCAGTTTGGTTACTTTATCCGGGCGTCGGGTTGCGTAATCCAACGCCAGCCAGCCACCTAATGATTCGCCAACGATAGCGACTTGAGATAGTCCTAGCTCAGATAGAACATCATCCAGCCAGAGGGCGTAAGCGTCTGAGCCCAGAAGGGGACGAGCACTCGCGCTAAAGCCGGGTTCGCCGATCATGTCGACAGCATAGATTCTGAAATGCTTAGACCAGGCTTCAATATCGAAATACCAGGCGGACGCGTTAGACATAGAACCATGCAATAGCAGCAAAGGAGGTAAGGTTTCATCACCACAGCAAATCAAGTGGGTTTCGCCTTCACAGGTCGAGATTCTTAACTGATTACAGGCTACAGGCCACTGTTTGATAACGCTTTCGTAATGCTCCAGTACGGCCTGCTTACCTTCGGTGGATTTGTATATTGTCATTTTACGTCCCTGAGGGCCTGCTGGAATAAGTTAGGGTCACAGCTTACAGCGTAATGATGATGAAGGTTACTAAAAAGGAATTCAGTCAGCTTTCTCGAGTTATTTTCTGTTGGCGAGTTGGTGTTGAGTAAGCAGCTTAAGAGGGGGAGCGACAATTGAGGGGTGTACAGAAACCAAAAAAACCAGCATTTCTGCTGGCTTTTTTTAGGGCGAATCGAGTTGAGAATTAAACTCGAAGAGCGCCATCAACTTCGATACAGCGACCATTTACATAGTCGTTTTCCAGGATGAAGGCTACAGTGTTAGCGATCTCCTGTGGCTTGCCCAGACGCTTAGCAGGGATGCCAGCTGCGATCTTTTCCAATGCTTCCGGCTTCATGCTCAAAACCATTTCGGTAGCGATGTAGCCTGGAGCGATAGATGCCGCACGGATACCGTAACGAGCCAGTTCTTTAGCCCAGGTAACAGCCATTGCCTGCACGCCTGCTTTAGTCGCAGTGTAGTTGGTCTGGCCCATGTTGCCGTGACGTGAGATTGAAGAGATATTGATGATGCAACCTTCGCAACCCAGTTCAATCATCTTGATAGCCGCTTCACGACCGCAAAGGAAAGTACCGGTTAGGTTTACATCCATAACCAGGTTCCAGTTGTCCAGGCTCATCTTGCCAACAACTTTACCTTCTTTAACTTTTACAAACAGACCGTCGCGGGTTACACCGGCGTTGTTTACCAGGCCGTTCAGTGCGCCAAAATCGGCTGCAACATCAGTGAAGAGTTTTTCAACAGACGCTTCGTCAGCTACGTTTGCGATGTAACCACGGGCTTCAACACCGAATTCCATACACAGACCAATGGTCTCATCCAGACCTTCCTGATCCAGATCAGCTAGTGCCAGTTTTGCGCCTTTTTGCGCAAGTTCTAACGCCATAGCACGACCCAAACCACGACCACCGCCGGTTACAACGATTACTTTATCTTTCAATTCCATCAGTTCTACTACCTTATCTTCTATATTTTAGTTTTTAATATAGCAGTTATTGTGCATTGCAAAATATGCTGAGTAAGAACTTATAACGCTTCTGCACAAATGTCTACCACCTAAAGGTGGTAAACGGCCAAATAGTTAATAAACAAAGACTTATATTGGTATTTATATCCTTTGTACTTATTAAGTAACTGATTAAAAAGAATTTATTTTGCATGGCGGCATGATGTATTTGTTACTTTTTTGCTGAAAATGCTGCGATAGCGCGTTGTCGGGCTGGGGTTGAAAAATCAAAAAATGTCCCTAACTATGTTGATTAACCGGCGTTTTTTCTGTTCGGTGCTCTTTAGTGCTAATTTGAGTCTAAAGATGAACTTATTTTTTAAAAGCCCGGTACGGTCCCGTGGCAGAAGGTTGGAGCACTATGCGTTTTCTTTTTTTACTATTTATTATTGTTCCTGTTATAGAAATTACTCTGCTGATTAACGTAGGGCAGGCAATTGGTGCCTGGTACACCGTGGGTCTGGTTCTGTTATCGGCGTTTGTTGGCGTTAATATGTTGCGTTATCAGGGGCTTTCTACGTTGGGACGGGCTCAGCAACGGATGAACGAAGGTCAGATTCCCGGTAGTGAGATGATTGAAGGTATAGTGCTTGCCGTCGGTGGCGCGCTATTACTGACACCGGGGTTTGTAACTGATGTAATCGGTTTTCTCTGTCTGATTCCTTTTACGCGTAAGCGCTTTACTAAGTTGGTGATGAGCCGCTTTACAATGGTCGCTATGTCACAGCAGCAAAACGGTGAAAATCCTGAAACCCCATTTGTTCATCGTGCTCGTCCTCTGCATCCTCAGGATAAAGGTCAAGAGGGTGATGTTATTGATGGCGATTTTCGTCGTGAAGATTAAATTTTTTTCTACTGGGCGTTGAAATGATTTTTACCGCCCCCATTTATTCAGTCATCTAATGGTACGTAGTGGCTTAGGCCACTGCGCTTTAAAACAAAAATCACTTTTTTGATCAAGAGATCAGGAGATAGATTCAATGAAAATTCGTCCGCTTCACGACCGTGTTGTTGTTCGCCGTAATGAAGAAGAAGCAACTACCGCAAGTGGCATCGTGCTACCAGGTTCTGCTGCAGAAAAACCTAATCAGGGTGAAGTCCTGGCTATCGGTACTGGTCGTATCACCAGCACTGGTGAAGTGCAGCCTTTAGATGTTCAGGTTGGCGACACCGTACTGTTCGGTCAGTACGCAGGTTCTAACACCGTTAAAGTTGATGGTGAAGAGCTGCTAATCATGAATGAAAGCGATATCTACGGTGTACTGGAAAGCTGATTTTAGCTGACTGATTAAACGTATCTGATTGAATTTTTGACACAGGATTTTTCAACATGTCTAAAGAAGTACTGTTTGGTAACGATGCTCGCGTTCGCATGATGGCGGGTGTAAACATTCTGGCAGACGCCGTTAAGATAACTTTGGGGCCAAAGGGTCGTAACGTTGTTTTGGATAAAGCGTTTGGTTCCCCTACCGTAACTAAAGACGGTGTATCTGTAGCGAAAGAGATCGAACTGCAAGATAAGTTCGAGAACATGGGCGCGCAGATGGTTAAAGAAGTTGCTTCCCAGGCGAATGATGTGGCTGGTGATGGAACAACGACTGCTACTGTACTGGCTCAGGCGATTGTTAACGAAGGCCTGAAGTCTGTTGCGGCAGGCATGAACCCAATGGATCTGAAGCGCGGTATCGATAAAGCTTCTGCTGCTGTTGTAGAGCAATTGAAGGCGATGGCTGTTCCTTGTGCGGATGCTAAAGCGATCGCTCAGGTAGGTACTATCTCTGCTAACTCTGACACCCAAGTGGGTGACATCATCGCTGAAGCGATGGACAAAGTAGGCAAAGAGGGTGTTATCACTGTTGAAGAAGGTTCAGGTCTGGAAAATGAGCTGGATGTTGTTGAAGGTATGCAGTTTGACCGCGGTTACCTGTCTCCTTACTTCATCAATAATCAGGAAAGCATGAGCGTTGAGCTGGAAAGCCCACTGATGCTGATCGTTGATAAGAAAGTTTCTAACATCCGTGATCTGCTACCGATTCTGGAGCAGGTTGCTAAAACTTCACGTCCACTGCTGATTATTGCTGAAGATGTTGAAGGTGAGGCGCTGGCGACTCTGGTTGTCAATAACATGCGTGGCATTGTTAAGGTTGCAGCTGTTAAGGCACCTGGCTTCGGTGATCGTCGTAAGGCGATGCTGGAAGATATCGCTACGCTGACTGCTGGTACTGTTATCTCTGAAGAGATTGGTCTGAGTCTTGAAACTGCGACTCTGGAACAGCTGGGTCAGGCGAAGCGTGTGATTATCACTAAAGAAAACACCACGGTTATTGATGGTGTTGGTGAAGCGTCAGTGATCGAAGCACGTGTTGTACAGATCCGTGCTCAGATGGAAGAAACTTCTTCTGACTACGATCGTGAAAAGCTTCAGGAACGTGTTGCAAAGCTGGCTGGTGGTGTTGCGGTTATTAAAGTTGGTGCTGCTACCGAAGTTGAGATGAAAGAGAAAAAAGCCCGTGTTGAAGATGCGTTGCACGCGACTCGCGCTGCGGTTGAAGAGGGTGTTGTGCCTGGTGGCGGTGTTGCACTGATCCGCGCACTGGATAACGTGGGCGCGCTGCAAGGCGACAACCATGATCAGACAGTAGGTATTGAGCTTGCTTTCCGTGCTCTTGAAGCGCCTCTGCGTCAGATCGTTGGTAATGCTGGTGATGAAGGCTCTGTTATCGTTGCTAACATCCGTGAAAAGGGCGAAGGTAATTTCGGTTACAACGCTGCTACCGGCGAGTACGGCGATATGATCGCAATGGGTATCCTTGATCCAGCTAAAGTAACGCGTTCTGCTCTGCAGGCTGCGGCTTCTGTTGCTGGCCTAATGATTACCACTGAAGCGATGATTGCTGATGCTCCTTCTGAAGGTGGTGCTCCAGGCATGCCTGATATGGGCGGCATGGGCGGTATGGGTGGTATGGGCGGTATGATGTAATACCGGCTTAATTAGCCTTAGCTATTTGAAAAGCCCCGTGTTCTGCACGGGGCTTTTCTTTTGGCCAAAAAACGGCTGAATAGTGTAAAATCTGCAATTCTTAACTGAACCCTCTATCTGACTGAGTGATTGACATGCGTGATCAGGATAAAGATCTGGACCTACCTAACTTTGGACCGGCTGAGCGGGAGCCTGAAATAAAAGCTTCTGTTAATGCGCCTGCTGAACCTAAGTCTGCCCCCCCGACGGGTGGGCAGTCTCAGAGTGGTAGTGGTGGTAATCACCAGCAGCCAGACCCGATTCAGAAGAGTGGTTCCGGTGGTAACGGCCTGAGTTTTTTTATCATTCTTTTGCTGGCGGCCTCAGTGGGTGGTTTGGCTTATTGGAACTATCTACAGCATGAGCAGCTATTAAGTCTTGAATCTGAGCGTCAAGGGATGGATGAGAAAGTGCTTGAGTTACAGCAGCTGTTACAGGTTGCTGAAAGTAGTGCAGCCCAGTCCGGTGAAACGTTACAGAGCCAAGTGCAGAAGCAGGCTTCTACTGCGCAACAGGAGTTCACAAAGTTGGGCTCCGATACGACCAAGCTTAACGCTGAAGTCGCTAAACTTTGGGTGGTAGCTCATCAGCGAAACACACCTAAAATTGCCGCGCTGGAAAAACAGCTGAAAGCAACTGAGGCGCTGACAGGTAGTCAGGCTAAGTCGCTTAAAAGTCTGGCCACCGACCTGGTAAAGCTGGGTAAACAGGTTAAATCGGCTGAAGCGAAAGGTAGTGATGCAGTTAGGCAGGTCGCAACCATCAAGCAGAGTGCGGCAACATTGAGTACTGAATTCCAGGTTCTTTCTGAAACTATTGAGACTGATCAGTTGGAGCAGCGAAAAAAGCTGTCAGCTTTTGCTGAACAGATTGTTGCTCTACAGGGTAATCAGAACTCGGCGGCTGGGCTTGAACGTCGAGTTAAAATAAATGAGCAGGCAGTTAAAGCGATCGATGGTTCTCGATTGATGCTTAATAAAGAGTTACTGCAGATCAGGCAGAAACTGAATAACCTGCAGTTGAAAATTGAACAGCTGTAACGCAGAACTGGCTTAGGTCGAAAAGGATGCTTCAATGATTAAGGTTTACGGCGGTGTTTATTCCAGAGCCAGTATGGTGATGTGTGTTCTTGAAACCCTGGGGTTGGAATATGAAAATATTCCGATGCTGCCGCGTAGCGAAGCGACTCAAAGTGAAGAGTACCGGGCTTTGAATCCTACCGGTAAGCTGCCAACACTCGTGGATGGCGATCTGGTGCTGTGGGAAAGTCAGGCGATTCTGTTCTACTTAGCACGAAAATATGGTGAAGCTACGCTTTGGGTTGATACCCTTGAGCAGGAAGCGGATCTGTATCGCTGGAGTTTGTTTATCAGTAATCAGATTGAGGCGCCGGCTCTGGATATGCTGTTGGCGGTTAAATACGCCCAGGGTGAGCCTGATCAGTCAGTTATTGATACTCAGGTTCAAACGCTGGCGCGTTTTCTGCCGGTGTTAGAGAATCATCTTCAGGGTGAGGAGTATTTGGTATCAGGCAAGCTGACAGTGGCGGACTTTCATGGAGCTGCGGTAATGTCCTGGCCAAAAGTTGTAGGGTTTGATTTCACACCATATCCAGCTGTCGAGAGTTGGTTAAGACGAATTCTTGCGTTACCGGTCCAGAAAAAAGTACGCTCGCAGGCCTCAGTCTGAGGTTGTGTGTTTTTTATACAGTTTAGATGTTGCGATCCACTCCCAGTATGGGCAAAATAGTGGGTCTTTTTTGATGAGGAAGACGAAGCTTTAATGGAAATACGTGCGTTTTTTGCGCTGGCCCTGCCGGATGCAGTGGCTCGCTGGCTAGCAGACCATGCTGATACATTGTGCCAGTATGATAAGCATGTGGAAGTAAATTGGGTGGATGCTGAGTCCTACCATCTGACACTCTGTTTTCTCGGTGCGATCTCTTTGGAGCAAGTTGATCGGTTAGAAGCGATTGCGCGGGGTAAGCTGGCTGATGTTAGGTCGTTTCAGGTTCATGTGAATACGGCTGATTACTATCCGATCAGCAAGCAGTTGGCGGTAGTCGCTGCGCTGAGCCCGGGAGATGAAGCTTTGAGTCGCCTTAACCAGCAGATGATGGAAATCGCCTTAGAGGCGGGTATTGAGTTTGAAGAGGAAGACTTTAAACCCCATATTACGTTGGGACGGTTACCTGCCAAAAACCAATTTGTGCCGCCGCAGAATTGGCCGGGACTTGATCTTTTCAGCCTGGCTGACTCGGTGATCTTGTTCCAGAGTAAACCCGGCGAACGCGGTTCGATTTATACGCCGTTGTTTGAAATACCTCTTCAGGACATGGCTTGAGCCAGTCCTTAACTTTTCTACGTTGTGACTAATGTTTAAACCAGAACTCCTTTCGCCAGCGGGTACGCTGCGCAATATGAAATATGCCTTTGCTTACGGTGCTGATGCGGTTTATGCCGGTCAGCCTCGTTATAGTCTACGGGTACGTAATAACGATTTTAATCTGGATAACTTGCACGAGGGGATTAATATCGCCCATGGGCAAGGTAAAAAGTTCTATGTGGCCAGTAACATCATGCCCCATAACAACAAGCTGAAAACCTATATTGATGACTTGCGTCCCGTTATTGAGATGGGGCCTGATGCCCTGATTATGTCGGACCCAGGCTTGATTTTGATGGTGAAAGAAAACTGGCCGGATATCCCTATTCATCTGTCAGTGCAGAGTAATACCATGAACTGGGCCAGTGTTAAGTTTTGGCATCAGGCAGGTATAGAGCGGATTATTATGTCGCGTGAGCTGTCACTGGATGAGATCGCAGAGATGCGTGAAAAGTGTCCTGAGATGGAGCTAGAAGTTTTTGTTCATGGTTCTCTCTGTATCGCCTATTCAGGTCGTTGCCTGCTGTCCGGTTATATTAATCATCGTGACCCTAATCAGGGAACCTGCACTAACTCATGCCGCTGGAAATATGATGCTCATGAAGCGAAGCAGGACGATAATGGTGATCTGATTCCGGTGCAGAACTTTGATCCTAATGAGGCTCCGGTTCAGCCTGCTCTGGGTGAGGGTGAGCCTACGGATAGGAAGTATCTGTTACAGGAAGAGACCCGCCCGGGTGAGTATATGCCTGCTTTTGAAGATGAGCATGGTACCTATATCATGAATTCCAAAGATCTTCGGGCGATTCAGCATGTACAGCGTTTATCGGAGATGGGTATTCACTCATTGAAGATTGAAGGCCGGACTAAGTCTCATTATTACGTAGCTCGGGCGACTCAAGCGTATCGAAAGGCGATTGATGATGCCGCAGCGGGGCGTCCTTTCGATATGAGCCTGATGGATAATCTGGAAAACCTGGCCAACCGGGGGTATACCGAAGGTTTCTATCGTCGCCATGTTCATGATGAATATCAGAACTATGAAACCGGTCATTCCGTGGGTGTTCACCAGCAGTTTGTCGGTGAGGTGATCGGTCGTGATAAGGACAAGGGCACTGTCGATTTCGAGGTGAAGAACCGCTTTATGGTGGGTGATACTCTGGAATTGATGACGCCTACTGGAAATCAGAAATTCAAGCTTGATCAGATGGAAAGCCTGCAGGGTGAGGCGAGAGACTGTGCGCCGGGCTCGGGTCATAAAGTGCGTATACCACTGGATGTCGATGCTGACTTAGAATATGCATTGCTGATGCGTGACCTACCCAATGCACCGGCCTATGGAAGTGGTAACTGATTAGTTTTTATCTATAAAAAAGGTATCTCGAGATACCTTTTTTTATATCTATTTTATCTGTGTTTACGATGAATAAGCGGTAACTATGAAGCATGATAAGTACTCGCTCAGGCGAGCTCTTCGACCTTTCTCTTTTTCAGTGGCGCTGATCACCTGCCTGGTCGGTATTATTAGTGCTGCCGGGCTGCCGATATTTAATTACACTGTGGCTCTGTTGATTCTGTTGGGTGCTTTGGTACTGCAGGCCGGTGTAAATCTAATTAATGATTATGCTGACTTGAAGCAGCTGCGCAATCAAAACGCCCGAGAACAGGTGACGCGTAACTTCAGACTGGGATTGGTGTGCTTTCTGTTGGCGGCGGCCATAGGGATTAGCCTGATCAGCGTTGCCGGGCTAGAACTATTGGTATTGTTGCTGATAGGGCTTGTCGGTGGGTTGGGGTATACCGTTGAACCTATTAACTTCAAACGCCGAGGCTTGGCGGTGGTGTTGGTGTTCTGGCTAATGGGCGTGCTGATGGTCTGCGGCAGTTATTTTATACTCGTTGGCGATCTAAGTTGGTCAATTTTCTATCGGTCGATACCGGTGAGTCTGGTCAGCTCAATTCTGCTGCTGGCTAATGAGATAAGAGATGTTGAAAGCGATGCTGATGCGGGTATCCGTACCCTGACTGTGCGGATAGGTCTAAGGGCTGCTAAGCGTCTATATATAACCCTGCTGTTACTGGTGATCGGTGTCTCTCTATTGCTCTGGGCAACAGGCATATTGCCTGGGTTATGGTGGCTGATTAGTTTGCCGTTGATCTATCTGCTCTATAAACAACAGTTAAGCGAAGCCGGAAGGGCCTCCTTGCCTCCCGCTAGTGGGCGCTTCTTTATGCTATTTGGTTTGCTTTACTGTTTGAGTTTATAACCCGAGCTGGATTTGGTTAAATAGTCAGGCGTCTGAGCTTTGTTTAAGACTAAGGCCGGACAACGCCCGGCGATTAAACTAGTGTATAATATTGCGCAGAACTTAAGGGCTACACAGATAGCCCTCTATTTACCGGTCTTACTTACAATTCTAGCCTGATACCGCGGAGCCAAAAATGAGCGTAATTCGCCAAGACGATTTCATCAGCAGCATTGCTGACTCGCTGCAGTTCATTTCCTACTACCACCCGATCGATTTTATTCAGGGTGTACATGAAGCCTATCAGAAGGAGGAGAACCCAGCGGCGAAAGACGCTATGGCGCAAATCCTGATTAACTCCCGTATGTGTGCCGAGGGTAAACGTCCTATCTGTCAGGATACCGGTATCGTAACCGTCTTCCTGAAAGTGGGTATGAATGTTACTTGGGATGCCAAAATGAACGTGACCGATATGGTTAACGAAGGCGTTCGTCAGGCTTACAATCATCCGGACAATGTTTTGCGTGCGTCGATTCTGGCAGATCCTGCCGGTAAGCGTCAGAACACTAAAGACAACACACCAGCGGTTATTCATTACGAGATCGTTGAAGGTGATGAAGTTGAAGTACATGTTGCAGCAAAAGGCGGCGGCTCTGAGAATAAATCTAAGATGGCGATGTTGAACCCATCTGACAGTATTGTTGATTGGATAGTGAAGACGGTACCTACAATGGGTGCAGGCTGGTGCCCACCGGGTATGCTGGGCATAGGTATTGGTGGTACGGCTGAGAAAGCAGCCGTCATGGCGAAAGAATCCCTGATGGACCCGATTGATATCCATGAGCTGCGTGAACGTGGGCCACAGAACCGTGTTGAAGAACTGCGCATTGAAATTATGGATGCGGTGAATGCCCTGGGTATAGGCGCACAGGGTCTGGGTGGTCTGACGACGGTATTGGATATCAAGATCATGGACTATCCTACCCACGCCGCTTCATTACCGGTGTGTATGATCCCTAACTGTGCGGCAACCCGTCATACTCACTTTACATTGAACGGCAACGGTCCAGCTGTATTGACCCCGCCTAGTCTGGATGAGTGGCCGGAAGTAACATTCGAAGTGGGCTCTAATACCCGTCGTGTTGATCTGAATACAGTCACTCCTGAAGATGTGTTGAGTTGGGAACCAGGTGAAACTGTCTTGCTGAACGGTAAGATGCTGACCGGTCGTGATGCTGCGCATAAGCGCATGGTTGAGATGCTCGACAAGGGCGAAGATCTGCCGGTTGATCTGAAAGGCCGCTTTATCTATTACGTTGGCCCTGTTGATCCGGTTCGTGACGAAGTTGTGGGGCCTGCTGGCCCGACTACCGCGACTCGTATGGATAAATTTACCCGTCAGGTGATCGAGAGCACCGGTCTGCTAGGCATGATAGGTAAGTCTGAGCGAGGCCCTGTGGCGATAGAAGCTATTCGTGATAACAAAGCGGTATATCTGATGGCTGTAGGTGGTGCTGCTTATCTGGTATCTAAGGCGATTACCAATGCTGAAGTGCTGGCATTCCCAGAAATGGGTATGGAAGCGATCTACGAGTTTGAAGTGAAGGATATGCCGGTTACAGTAGCGGTCGATTCTAACGGTGTTTCTGTTCATAACACCGGACCTGCTATGTGGAAAAAGATTATCGCCGAACAGGTGTAACTATTTCTCAGGTAAACATATGAAAACGCGGCTCTTGCCGCGTTTTTTTGTTTTTGTCTCTATGTGTCGTATTGATGTAGGTCATCAGTGCCTACAAAAGGGTACTCAAGTAGTAAATTCCTCGAGCCTGTCAGAAAGTATAATTTTCAGACCCGTATAAATTACGACAAGAGTACTTGAAGATGAAGAAAGTAATGGTTAAGTTGCTGTCTGCGGCCGCACTGGCCGGTATGATGGTTTCGCCTGTACAGGCGGATGAAGCGGCTATGGCTGCAGCTGGAGCAGATGTTTTTAAACGCTGCGAAGCTTGTCATTCTGTTGATAGTAGTAAAAATGCATTTGGTCCTAGCCTGATTGGAGTGGTGGGGCGTCAGGCTGCATCTCTGCCACGTTTCTCTTACTCTGAGGCGCTTCAACAGTCAGGTATTACCTGGACTGAAGATAATCTGCGTCAGTGGGTTGCTGATAATACCAAGCTGGTACCAGGCACCCGTATGCGTCACGTAGCAATTACTGATACCGCTGAGCAGGACTATCTGATCGCCTTCCTGAAGACGCTTTAATCTTCAGTCGGCTGTAAGTATAGGTTTATCAGAGCCTGTCCTCTTAAAACAGTAGGGCTTAAGGGAAGGGGTTATTAGTACCTTCCTTAGCTCTGCTGTTTTTTTTTTAGGCGCACTTAGGCGCTTTGTTGAGTCGGCTTTTTATCGCTATGTAACGTGGCATAGGTCCAATATCTTCGTAAATTGAATCGCCTTCTTCGACACGGATCACTTTCGTCCCAGGTCGGTAAGGCATTTTCTCTTCCATCTCAAGCAGCACTGTATGTAGCAGGTCTGCAACCAGTTTATCTGCGGGCAGGTGAAATAACTCTGCCAGTGCTTCTACTTTTATCTGATCCTCTTGGCTGATAGAAAAGTTACATTCGACTAGTTGGGTTTGCTCAGTGGAGTGTTGCTCTAACTTATTCAGAAGATGACTGACATGATTGTTAGGCATTGGCTATTCCCTTTTTTTGATGGTCATATTTAAGATAGTTGACAAAAACAGTGGGGTAAATAGCGAATCAATATAAAATGACGTTCAACTGGCTGTGTATTTTTATTATTATATGGCCCAATGGTCTGGGATTACGCCAGTTTTCAAAGAACTAAAGGTGAGAAATGGCGGATATACAGGTTTTAGTAGGTTCAACCTACGGTAATGCCAGTCTGATAGCGGATGACTGTACCGAGCAACTTAAAAATTTAGGTCATACAGCTCTATTGTTGAATGAGCCAACCTTTGGGCAGGTGACTAAAAAACTGGATGTGCTACTGATCTGCACAGCGACTATCGGCCAAGGTGAAATACCCACCAATCTGATGCCGTTATACTGTGATTTGAAAGATCGCTCTCCAGATTTTTCTAAAGTTCGCTTTGGCCTTATTGCTCTGGGGGATAGTTCCTATGAGTCCTTCGCAGAAGGCGGCAAGCAGATGAATGAATTGATGCATGACCTGGGTGCGAAGCCGGTTGGTCAGGCGCTGTTTATCGACAGTTGCGAAACTCCCGATCCGGATGAGGCAGCGGCTGAATGGATTGATAATTGGGCAAAGAAGCTGTAAAGGCCGTCGCTCGTTGCTCGAACGTCACAAAGAACGTGACTTGCTCGTTGCTTATGTGGACTCCCCTCTGTCAACAATGAAATGATTTTGACTTAGAATAAATGCACGCTTATGTTCGAGCTCTAGTTGAGTAGCTAACTCTGGCTCACTGATATTTGCGCGAACTACCGGATCACATCTCGAAAACGAGCTTCAACGCTCTTAGCAACGAACTGATTACGGTAGCTGATTTTTATCTAAGTTAAGCATTTCATCGGGACATATAAGGCTCAGGCAGTTATTGCCTGGGCCTGATATTCTGTTCCTTTACTCAGCATCGCAAAGGCAGTTCTAATGGTTTTGTTGGCGAGCGCTACTGCTGCGCAACGTTTTCCACGCCGTTCAATTAATTGTTTCAGCCAGATCTCTTTAGTTGTTTTTGGCAGCCGTTTACTGAGTGCCCCAACGACGGCCATAGCACCACTGATCAACTGACTGCGTAAAATACCCTGTTTTACATAATGCCCAATTGAACCGAGCTTCGCGTTTCCGCCTGTCGAGTGCTGTATAGGGGTCACTCCGACACAGGCAGAGGCCTCTCGTCCATTCTTGAAATGGAGATCATCACTACAACCCAGCAGGATGTATAAGTTGATGGCATTGATAACAGAGACGCCCTCTAATGCCATCAATCGCTGACAGTCAGGATGTTGTTTTACCGCTTGAGCTAAACACTCGTCGTAGGCCTTAATACGATTGATCGTTAGAAGGCAGGCTTGCCAGGTGGCATGCAACGCATCTCTAAAGGGCATACTAAAGCCATTTTCAGCATCTTCTAATGTACGTTGAACAACGCCGTTCAAGCCGCCCTTAGCAGGCGATCCGTTGATATTAAATTCTGCGAGTAGTGCTCGAACCTGATTTAGTAAGGCAATTTTTTGTTTAACGGCTAATTCTCGCATTCTTAACAGGGATTGAAGCTCTTGTTGAGCCACGGACTTACCGTTGATAAATTGAATATCGGCTAGCTGACTTGCTTGAACGATAGCCAAAGCATCGTTGGCGTCAGTCTTCTGTTTTTGACGTATGGCCGAGACTAATTTTGCAGAAATGAGCTTAGCATCATGCCCATACTGTTGAGCAGTCTGTTTCCAATAATTAGAGGTTGAACATGCCTCAAAGACAACGGTCATGGGTTTAGACTTGGCTAACCATTCTTTAAACTGATCGGGTGTCATCTCTTTATTTGAGAGCACAGTATTGCGTTTTACAACGCAAACTTGAATGACCTTTTTTGCCAAATCAACGCCAGCAATGCTAATGTTCATATCACGGACTCCAGCTGGTTGTGTGAGAACTGTCAGCGTACCTCGGTTCCTGTTCAGGGGCGAGGGGAGTCCAATTATCTCGAACGTCACAAAGAACGTGACTTGCTCGTTGTTCGAACAAGCAAAGAAAGAACAGTCGCTAAGCGCAATGCTGGGGTTTAAAGGAGAGCCGTAGTTCGTAGTGCGAATACCTGTGTAGGAGCGCCTTATAGGTGCGATAGGCCTATCGCCCAGCAAAAAAAACGCTGGGCAGGACCTCACTTCGCTCGGCCGCTGCTAAAAGCGTTAGTCGTAACGATATTCGTTAGTTTACATGCGAAGGATCGCTGCCAATAAACCGATTAGGCCACCGAAAACGCCGCCCCAAACCACCAGCCAACCTAGGTGTTCGCGTATCATTCGCTGCACGATCTCTTTTACCAGTTGTGGTGTCAGTTCACTAATACGCTGCTCGACAATGCTTTCTACCTTGGTTTGCATCTCTTCCATGACGTCGGGGCTTTCAAGCTCATCGCGAAGCATGGCGATAAAGTGTTCATCGCGGGTCATCTCTTCAATGGATGTTTTCATCTTCCCAACAAAAGGTTCACGCAGCGGCTCCAGCGCCTGGGTTCCACCGACCATTGCCAGCATGCTGCCTAATGATGAGCCCTGAATTACGTCAATAAGGGCATCAAAGGTCGGTGAAAAGTCTATCTTTTCAATAACAGGAGCCAGGTGTAAATCCGGCTGTTTTCCATTCTCGGCGCTAAGGAAACGTTCGATATTTTCCTTAGTGAAGAACTGCTCCATCATCAAAGCTTTGATGCCGAGTTTGAAATCCTCGAACCGCGCCGGGATAACGCCGGAGCCATACAGCCCGGGGACTCTCTCAAACAACATATACACCGCTAACCAGTTGGTAAGCGCACCGGACAACGCAAACAATCCAATGGTTAATAATATGTCATTATTAGCAATGGCGCCGGCGGAAACAGCGACAAGCGCCGCCAGATTAGTGAGTAGACTTTTGTTCATGAAGAGGTTCTCAAAATATGCTTTGCCGCATCATATAAGGACTGAGTATCGTTTTAAAGTGATTACGCTAAAGCCGTGTAATGAGTGGCTAAAAGTTCTCTTCTTCTAGGGCTTGTTATTCAGCGGTTGATCCGTGCAGGTAATATGATTAAGAGCATGAGAGTTGCTGTGATAGCGCAACGATAGAGAGTTTCAGTGGTAACGAAGAGACTGGATGATTTATAAAGCTTGAAAGGAGGCCAGAGCGGATCCATTTGACTACATTGAGTTGGCAGTTAGTGAAAATATTACAGTGCGCAAATCCCCATCTTCACCCACAGCTTCGATATACTGAGTGATCTGATAAATGTTGTTTATTTATATCTTTATCTTTCAATAAGTTAAGAAAAGTTAGTAATTAATAAATATGAATTGTTGCACTGCACCATAAAGCACTATACCATCTCTCCATCAACTAAATTTCTAAATTCCTATATGGGTATATATCATGTTTAATAACATTCCTGCTGCTGACTTCTCTGCTTTTGGTGCTCCAGTTCAAAAGCTGATCGAGCTAAACACAGCTACCCTTACTAAGGCATTCGAGCTGCAAAAAGCTGCTGCTGAGAAGCAGATTGCTCAAGCACAGGCTGACTTTAAAGCTCTGTCAGCAATCAAAGACGTTGAAGCGCTAACTTCTTTTGTTTCTCTGAAGTCTGAAGAAGCTAAAGCTAACCTTGAAGCACTTAAGACTGACGCTCAAGTATCTGCAGAAAGCACTAAGGCTTACTTTGCTGAAGTTCAGGCTATCCTGACTGAAAGCACTGCTGCTGTAGTTCCTGCTGCTAAAGCTCCAGTTGCTAAAGCGCCTGCAAAAACAGCTGCTTAATGTAAACGGCTTTTAAAAAAGCTCCTATCAGAAATGATAGGAGCTTTTTTGTGCCTGGATGATATCGATAAACCGATGAGTCAGGAAATCAAGGGGTTCAGAGTGATTGCAGGAAGGCTGCTGCAACAATTCATTGAGTCCACAGCCTCAAGAGGATATCCGGACTTGGCGCTTTGTCTGGCAAGTCAGGCAGCAACGTTCTGCTTTTCCCAAGCGGCGCAACCCCGTGCTAGTCACTGGCCGCTTTAAAACTAAGTCTTCACAGAAAAGCTTATTTCAGTAAAAAGCCCTTATCCTTTAAAAATGCCAACATATGCGGTCGCGCTTCTTTTACCAGCATGCCGGACATCTGTTCGCTCCAGGTCATATCTTTATTTCCGCCGGTGCGGGTACGGTAGTATTCGCTGACGGACTTGTCGTACTCAGCGATGGTTGCCTGATCGTTACTGTCGTTATAACTATCTTGCTTAAGTACAACATCGACCGGTAAGCGGGGTTTAACTTCAGGGTTCTGGTCGGGATAGCCCAGGCAGAGACCAAACACCGGGTAGACCAACTCGGGCAGGTCAAGTAATTCTGAAACCCGGGCGATCTGATTGCGGATGCCACCGATATAGACAATGCCTAATCCAAGGGATTCGGCTGCGATCGTCAGATTCTGCGCAAACAGGCCTACGTCGACGGTGGCGGTAATAAACTGCTCAGTAAAGCCTGAATTTATTTCTGCCTCATTCATTTCGCAAGCCAGTTTGTTGCGCTGCATATCAGCACATAGCACCAGAAATACAGGTGCTTCACCGACATAGGCTTGCCCGCCAGAGCATTCTACCAATTGATCCCGTTTCGCCTGATCATTAACCTGGACGACGGTGCATGCCTGGATGAAACTTGAAGTGGCAGCCGATTGTCCGGCCTGAACCAGGGTGTTTATGGTTTCTTGAGGGATTTTCTTATCGGTAAATTTGCGGATTGAACGGTGGCTGTTAAGCAGGTCTATAACGGCGTTCATCGATTATTCCATCTCTATATCTGCGGTGTAAGTCAGTCGGAAGGTCAGGTTGATACGTCCTTCTGATGGCCGACTGGTTTTTGGCACACTATGGTGCCAGTAATGTTGTAACTGGCCTGACATTATCAGTAGGGAACCGCTATTGAGCAAGAGTTCCTGTTGGGATATTTTTTTATCGAATCGGTGGCGCAATAGGAAACGACGTGACTGCCCAAGACTAAGTGAAGCGATAACCGGATTTTTCCCTAATTCTGGTTCATCGTCGCTGTGCCAGCCCATGCTGTCCTGACCATTACGGTACTGATTGATCAGAACTGTGTTAAAACTGCATTGGCTGAGGGTTTCGATCTGCTGTTTTAGTCTTTTAATGGCCGGATGCCAGGGGTCACTAATAAGGTTGAGCCCCGAGTAACGGTAGCTAATTCCAGGGTCCCCCTGAAAGCATTGTAACCGGGGGATGTTAACGGCCTTGCCAAACATTCTAATCTGATCCTGTCGCCAGTTTAACTGCTGTTCCAGCGTCAGATAGAGTCGGTCTGCATCTTCATGGCTGATGAAATGCGGTTCCAGATACAACTCACCCTGAGGGAGGGTTGTTCTCATTCTTTGAGTAGTTCTTTAGTAGCTACAGCGATTGCCGGAGCTATTTCGATCACACTACTGGGATGAACAATGCAGCGACTGGTGGCGACATTAGCGATCGCTTCAAGCTGCTGATATGCATCACCTGCGAAGATACCATGGACTGCGATACAGGTAGCTTTAGGCATACGGGCTTCTTTCAGGTGGATGACCGTTTCCATCATGGTGCGGCCACTGGATATAATATCATCGACCAGTACTGGTGTGTGATTGAGCCAGCGTTCGACGTCCGGCAGAGTGACTTCCACATCATAATCACCCAGCCGGGTTTTGCTGAGTACCTGGAAGGGGGCGTCAGCGAGTTTAGCAACCTCAGAAACCCACTGTTCGCTTTCGCTGTCCGGGCCGATCAGCAGTGGGTTTTGAATATGTTCTTTGATCCAGTTGGCGATCAGCGGTGCGGCATGCACAACTCTGGAAGGGATGTTATAGATCTCATCAAGTTTTTTGTAACGGTGCAGATGAGGGTCGACGGTGACCAGGAAATCGAGATGTTCAGAGATCAGTTTGGCAAAGGGACGGGAGCTAACAGATTCACCATCATGAAACTGCTTATCCTGGCGCATATAGGCAAGATAGGGGGTGATTAGACCGATCTTTTTTGCACCCATCTCGCGCAGGGTAGTGGCCAGTAACAGGAGCCGGAGAATTTTATTATCGGGCTGATAAAGGTTGCACAGAATAACCACGTTGCGGTCTTTGCATTCGGTTATAACCCGCAGATAGGTCTCCTGATCCGGAAAACGGCGAAGCTCCAGTTCCCCTCTGCGAGCGTCGAGTTCATCGCATAGCTGGGCTTCCAGAACAGGATCAGATTCCAGATTGATCAGAATAGTTTTCATGTATCAGATACCTCGGTGGTCAGGCAGATAATCTCCGGATGACTTTCTAAAAAGTCGACCGCATAGTTGAGTTCGCCAGAGCTTTCGGCGTGGATAGTGAATAATGGGTCTTGAGGATGAACCAACTGACCGAGCTTGGCGTGAATTTCGACGCCTGCTGTCAGGTCCATAGGGGCGCCGGCTAATTTGGCTACCTGCGCTAAAAGGCGGTTATCGATCGATGAGACATAACCTTTCTCTTCAGCCATGTGCTTAAACAGATAGGAAGCTTCACCGGGCTGTTTCATGCCGCCCTGAGCGTTACAGATTGCCGCGAACTTTTTCCAGGCTAACCCTGTTTCCAGAATAGTCGTGGCTTTCTCAATGCCTGTTCCTGCGGTTACAGTGCCCGACATCTCTAACATGGCGCCAGCCATGGTCAGAACTCGCTGTTTCAGGTCCTGGGGAGCGTCGGTGTCATTTTGTAATACCGCCATGACATCTTTCGCTTCAAGGGTAGGGCCGATACCGTTACCGACCGGTTGGCTGCCGTCTGTATAGAGAATCTGAACCTTGATTCCCAGTCGTTCACTGACGGTCATAAAAGAGTTTGCCAGTTTGTCCGCGGCTTCCTGCGATCTGACCTTTGCTGTCGGACCGACCGGGATATCTATAAGCACGTGAGTTGCCCCCGCGGCTATTTTTTTTGACAGTACTGAGGCGATTAGCTGGCCTTCGCTATCAATATCCAGCGCCCGTTCAACCTGTATAAGAATGTCATCGGAAGGGCTTAATCGTACGGAACCACCCCAGGCGAGACAGGCTCCTTCCTGTTTGACCACCTGCTTCATCTGTTCCAGTGTCAGGCTGACATCGGTCATCGTCTCCATGGTATCAGCGGTACCGGCGGGTGAGGTAATTGCCCGGGATGATGTTTTAGGCATGGTCAGGCCACTGGCGGCCAGGATAGAGACAACAATAGGGGTGGTGCGATTGCCGGGCAGCCCTCCCACGCAGTGTTTATCAATGACCAGAGGCTGTTCCCAGTCGATACGACTGCCCGAATCTATCATCGCCTGGGTTAGTGCTGTTATCTCTGTGTCGTTGAGCTTGTCGTCACCGCAGGCGGTAATGAAGGCGGCGATATGAACATCAGCATAGCGGCCATCGACGATGTCATTGATGATTTCTTGAAATTGCTGCTTATTGAGTTGGTGCCCGTAAACTTTTGAGCGTACATGGGAGAGTGACTGTACGGGTCTTGGGTGAGATAACCAAACGTGATCGTCGGTGTTCAGATGGAGTCGATGCCAGGCGGATTCAGAAAAACCGATCTGACCACGGCGGAGCATTTCTCCAGTAACTATGTTCAGTGTTGCGATGATCTTATTGTGTTCAGTATGTACTAAGACTCGGGATAGAGCGGAAAACCCTTCTGAACGACAGACTGGGCTGTCTGCCCGTAGGTAGATGATTGGCTCCTGACGGGTATCAATTCCCAGTCTCCGTGCCTGCAGCGTTGTCGCTCGTTCGGGGGTTGAAATCATATCAGCTGTGCTCCCTATCCAGGCGTTTACCTGGCTGCATTCGCTTCTTATTGGTTAGAGCTTACCTTGGTTATAGCAGAGATTATTAGGGCCTGTATATGATCTGAGTACCCAGAGGGGGTGCTAAGGCGCAAAGGACATATTTGTATTTTCTTTAATTCAGGGGCTTCAGAATAAGACAGGTGGCGTGAAACCTGAGAGCTGATAGAATGTTGCCACTTAGTTTATAGACAGATAAAGAAGGACATCATGGAACGCAGATTCAGACTGGTATTGGCTTGCCCTGATCGCTTGGGTATTGTTGCAATGGTAAGTAATTTTATCTCCAGTCATGGCGGCTCTATTGCTGACGCCAATCAGCACTCCGATAGTTCAAATGGTTGGTTTTTCATGCGGGTTGAGATCGTTTCTGCATCGGTGAACTTTAGCCGTGAACAGTTGATCGAGCAGTTCACGCCTATTGCTCAGTCATTCAACATGCAGTGGGAAATAACTGATTCTGAGACGCCTAAAAAAGTGGTGCTGATGGCAAGTAAAGACTCCCATTGTCTGGCTGACTTACTATACCGTTACCATGAAGGTGAACTGGATTGTGAGATTCCTTGTGTGATCTCTAACCATGATGACCTGCGCAGCATGGTGGAATGGCACGGAATTCCTTATCACCATGTGCCAGTGGATAAAGAGGATAAGCAACCTCACTTTGATAAAGTCCATCAGCTGATCGTAGAACATCAGGCTGAAACCATCGTGTTGGCGCGCTATATGCAGATTTTACCTAGTAGTGTTTGCGATCTGTATCGACATAAAATTATTAATATTCACCATAGCTTTTTACCCTCTTTTGCCGGTGCAAAGCCTTACCATCAGGCCCATGATCGAGGCGTGAAGCTTATCGGCGCCACCTGTCACTATGTGACAGAAGAGCTGGATGCCGGGCCGATCATTGATCAGGATGTGGTGCGCGTTAGCCACCGGGACCAGCCTGAAGAGATGGTTCGTCTGGGTAAGGATGTTGAGAAAACCGTTTTGTCCCGCGGATTGCGCTGGCATCTTGATGACCGGGTGTTAGTACATGGGAATAAAACCGTCGTTTTTAACTAATAAACCCTTGTACGCCTAATTGATAGATCTCGGACAGTGTTTTGTGCTGCTTTCCTGGGCTAAGATGATATAAGAACAGGGCCTGCAGGCCTGCAATACTACCTGATGTCCGTTTGGAGGATGCTCAATGCTGCGATCTGTTAAAGCCAGCGATTACATGGCTGAGAAGCTGATAACCTTTACCCCTGAAACTGATCTGTTCGAAGCGATCAATTTACTACTCAAATACCGTATCACCGGTGCTCCTGTTATAAGCAAGGAAGGTGAGCTGGTGGGCTTGTTATCTGAGGCCGATTGCCTGAAAGCAATATTAACGCTGACCTATCATGAGGAAGAGATGGGTGGTCGGGTAGGTGATTACATGTCGCCAGAGGTTTACACCATCGCCCATGATGCCGATATTATTTCTGTGGCTGAGGAATTTATTAACAACGGAAGACGTCGCTTGCCGGTAGTAAAAAATGGTAAACTGATCGGCCAGATCAGTCGCCGTGATGTATTGCGTGCGGTAGAGCAGTTCGCACAAGACGGCTGATCAGCTATCTGTATATATGTGAGTTGAGGGCCACCTCGTAGATTCATCGAATCTTTTTTGAGATATTCTGATGGATTCACTGGGTGGCTTTGTTCTCTTTAGTTTTTACGTTTGATGTTATGGAATCAATATGAGCTTCCGCTTTCCGGAAAAACCCGTACTGTTTTACCCTTCTTTAGCTCGTACGGTAGGCTCCGATGAAGCGATTCTTCTGGCGTTGTATCATGAGTATATTCAGCTGCATGGCCTGCCAGACCGGTCCGGTCACCCTTCAGCGGTGCTTAGCCGTGATGAGTGGTTAGCGCTGGCAAGCTTCTGGGATGAAGATCAGCTGGCAATTGTGACTAATAGTTTGGTTACGCAGGGGTATGTTCATGCGTCCTTTGGTCACGGAGGCGCGATAAAAGTCACCCTGATGAGCTCGCAAACGGCGGCTGAATACCAAGGGGCTTCACAAGGTTATACTCAGGACGGAACCCATGTGCCTGAACATATCGCACCTGTCATCGTTCAGGATCTGCCAGTAGTCGAACAGCCTCCGGAACGGAGTGAGATCAGTCGTCGGGTACATCAGGCTCAACCTAGAAAATTAGGCCCGGCGCCAACCTTTGGCGGCAGTATTGGCTGGTCAAAAAGTCGTCAGATTACGCCTAGTTGTGAGACGACATCGGAAAATGATTTTGCGACACGCCTGAATGAAATTGAGAAGAAAAATCAGAAACTACATGCAATGTTTCTGGGTTGGCGCCCCTCTCAGACGCTGTTAGATATGCTACCCCGTCACAGTATTCCTGCTGACTTTGCTGACCAGTTGCTGGATGAGTTTGTACTCTATTGGCTGGATAAAGACCGCAAAGAGTCGAATTGGGATCAGAAATTCCTTGCTTGGGTAAAGCGGGAGTGGGTTAATAAACAGACACGTGATGCTCGTAAAAAGCGGGCAGACGCAGGTACTAATAAAGGTGTAAGCCATGAAAACGCCCGGCCAGATAATAGGGAAAAGCGCAAGCGGGTTACCGCAGCCATCATGGACATCAAGGACACCGACTGGTAGTCCTGATGCCGCGGCTGAAGCTGCGGTAATCACCACCGAAACTAAAACCCTGGTTAATATGATTTTTGCCCGTTTTATGGCGATTTATGGGCATAAATTTAAGAGCTGTTTTGAAACTCAGGATGAGATCCGTATCGCTAAACGCGAATGGGCTCTGAGTATTCAGGGCTACGGTGAAGCGGAAATGGTGTCAGCGATTAATCGCTGTAAAGAAACGCTGGCGTGGATGCCAACCATCTCTGAATTTCTGACCATCCTCAATGAACAAAGTGGTGACTTCGGACTGCCTCCGGCGAAAATTGCCTACGAAGAGGTTTGCCGTTACGCCGATCATCCAACGCAGCATGACTGGACTCATATAGCGCTTTATCATGCGGGCAAAGCTACTGGCTGGTTCCGTTTACGCAGTGAAAATGAAGATCGGATTTTTCCTGATTTTCGTTATAACTATCAGGTGATCTGCCGTCGGGTGCGTGCCGGGGAAGATCTCTCGGTAGAAGTTCATGTGGCGTTGGAAGACAAGAGTGATAATACCCTGGTGGAGTTTATTCAACGCTGGGGAGAGGCGCAAAAGCTGAGCCCTGAGCATGCCAGTACTCTACTATTTTATCTGACCAAACCCGCAGGAACTGAAGTTCGTGAACGTTTCCGCCAAGCCAGCCAGCAACGGGCTGAAAGCTGGGGCTTGAGTGTAAAGCTACCGGACGATTATCAATAATAAATAGCTCCTGATCTGTAAGTAATTGTCCTTCCGTGTGGCTGTTTACTAGATAAAATAAAAGCTGATGTTTAATACGTGGGCCGTTTTATTCAAGTGTTGAGTCAAACATATGTTATGTCTGTATTGCGCTACTTTGGAAAGCTATGAATTACCATCTTGGCGCACGTTTTGGAGGTCAGCTTGAGTATCGAAATTGACCTGAGAACGCTCAGTCTTACGTTGATTCTCTTCAGTGCGCTTTTTGGTATTGGAATGTTTCTTTTTGGAAGAGCTCATCGCTCTTTCGTGGGAATCAAATTGATGGGGCTGGGTTATCTCACTATAGGTGTAGGGCACTTCTTACTGGGTATGCGTGATGTCTTAAATGATTTCACTACAATCGTAGTTGCCAATCCAATTATTTGTTTGGGGGCTATTTTAATATATAAGGGGCTCTTTGACTTTCTCGATATTGCCCCCAAGCTGGGCTACCACTTAAACCTACTGTTAATACCTGTGTTTGCAGGATTGCTCTATTACTATAAATTTCAAGACCCCGATATAAATGTGCGCATCATATTATTCTCGCTCTTTTATTCCATGACCTGTTTTGTTCCTGCTTTCGGTATATGGAAACGCTACAGAAATAATTCCAGTGTACAAATACATATCCTGTTCTACATGTTCTTTATCATGGGTATCTTCTATCTGTTTCGAACGGTATGGACTAGCTTTGAAGCCCAACATCTCAATTTTATGGATGCAGGTGCTATTCACTCAATAACTGTTATCGTCTCTGAACTTCTCGTTATTATGACTTCCTTCATAACGATATGGATGGCCTCGGACAAGCTTCAAGCAAAGCTATCGATCATGGCAAGGATAGATTCTCTAACACAGCTCTACAATAGAAGAACTTTTGAAGAAAGCAGCGATGCAGAGTTTAGCCGTGCTAGGCGAATGAAATCGACTTTTTCTATCATTATTTGCGACTTAGACTTGTTTAAAAATATTAATGATCAGTATGGCCACCCAATGGGAGATGAAGTACTGAAAATTTTCGCAGACACCCTCAGAGACAACGTTCGTAAGCATGATATTGTGGCACGCTTTGGGGGCGAAGAGTTCGTCATCCTTCTACCTGAAACAGATTCGAAGAGAAGCATAGTCGTAGCCGAAAATATTAGGAACAAAGCTTACTCTTCTAGTGTTCGCAGTCAGGATGGTTCAAGTATATTGTTTTCGGCAAGTTTTGGTGTATCACACTACGAGCGTGATGATAATGACTGGATGACTGTTCTGAAACGTGCGGACAGGGCCTTATACTCTGCGAAACAAAATGGAAGAAATAGAGTGGTCGTATTAGAGAAGGGTGAAGAATCTAGCTCAGAAGCGGTATTGCCGACCTCTACAACAAAGCATAGCTCAAAGCTGATCGTTAATTGATCTGTAAATGAATCAATAGGGTCTGAATCAAGAGTCTATAGGATCAGAGTAATTCGAATCAATAGAGCCAGAGTGGCCCTATTGATTTTATATTTTCAGTTCAGTCCGTCTTCAGAGAAACCCATCCCCAAACATCCCACCAATTGCTTGGCTCAGTGCATCGCTACGTTCCGGTGATCGGAACTGCTGTAGTGTCAGTGCCCGTAAAGTTGGAATAAACATCAGATCTGCCATGACCCGGTTAAAACATTCCTGACCTGTCGGATTGATCGCCAGTTTTTCTAAGAATGGTTGCAATAGCTCGGGGTACTGGAGGCTTGCCCAGCAGCGGCTGGCAAGGGCTGCAATGACTTCCGCTTCGGTACCATAACGGCTGTTAAGCACACTATTCAAAGCGGCGATTTTTTCTTCAGTTTCAGGGCATTGAGAGACTGCCCTGAGTAATGCGCCGATTTGATTGGCAGATACTTTTTCTTCAGATACGGCGGTGTTTAGTTTCAGTAGTATTGATTGAGTCAGTGCTGCACCGGGCTGAATGTGTTCGATAAAAGTAGAAATCGCTTCCAGTGGGGTGTCTGGTAGCTGATTGAATATCGTGGCGAGTTTCTCTTCGTTGCTCGTTTTTCCAGGCTCTTCCTGGCAGCGAATGACATAATCCGCTATTCCTTGGTACCCGAGCGTATTCCAGTCGCTTAGTTCAGATTTTCCATGAAAATAGGATCGGGCAGTATCATAGAAGCTCGATGCTGGTTGACGGGTAGTCAGCGTCGCCGTGGCGTGAAAGGCGGCCATCTTTTCCTGATCAGGGGTAAAGGAGAAGGGGTTGTCCTTCAGTGCATCCCGGTATTCGGTTGCGTCAGTGGGCTGGTCCAGTGGGCCTTTACCCATGCTGTTGCTCAGGTTTTGCAGTAGTCGGTTGAGGAAATCATCCCGTGCAGCCTGTACCAGAAAACCCTGCTCATCAAGTGGTAGCTTGAGAAACCATACGACGTTTTCTTCAGCACGCTTAGGGTTCCACATAAGTACTGCGACCCAGGCTTGATGAAGAAAGGGCTTCGGGTAGGGTATGTGCCCCATCTCCATCTGACGAAAGGTGTCAGGTGATAGCTTGCTGATGCAGCGGCCCATATCGAAAATACGAAATTGTGCTTCAGTTTGCCGGATAAAATCGGTCAGTGTTTCAAAATGTGCCATTCTGGTGCCTGGTAGGAAAAAAACTGCGGCTATTTTAACAGCGTGGGCAGAACAGATACAGTGATCACTTTAGGTTAAAAGTCTCTATCTAAATGATGAGTTTCGTCAGAAGAGTGCGCAGCGGCGGGGAAGAGTCTGACTTTGATGGCACCTAAGTGATATCAAACTTTGATAATCTCTAATTTCACCCATATTGGTACTGAAATTGCTGTAGCTTTAGCGGTATATTTTATATCATATTCTTATTGGTAAAATTTTCACTCTATTGTTTTTTCTTGATGTTTTAATGGCTCTGAACAAGGGCTGTATAAAGCAGCAATGGGAACGATTTATTGGTTGAAGGGAGCTTTTTTGAGTAACGTTTTTGTCGCTTTAGGGCGTTCAATGGCAGGGAGTTTGAGAGACCTTTTGCCAATAGTGGTTGTTATCGGTTTTTTTCAGGTGGTGGTGCTGCAGCAGTCGGTTCCGGACTTGGTCGGCCTGTTAACGGGTCTACTCTGTGTTGTGGCCGGACTGACTTTCTTTATCTATGGTCTCGAAATGGGGCTGTTTCCGATCGGCGAGGTGCTGGCGCATTCGTTTGCGCGTAAGGGTAGTTTGCCCTGGTTGCTTATCTTTGCATTTTCCCTGGGATTTGGTACGACGGTGGCTGAACCGGCCTTGATTGCGGTGGCGGCAGAAGCCGCCCGTGTTGCTGCTGAAGGCGGGATGATTGAGGCGACCGAGCAGTCGATGAAAAGTTATGCTTCCGGGTTGCGTTATACCGTCGCGGTTTCAGTGGGTTTGGCTATAGTAATCGGTGTGATTCGAATCCTTAAAGGCTGGCCGATCCATTATATGATCGCAATCGGTTATGTTTTGGTGGTGATCATGACCTTTTTTGCGCCGGCGGAAATTATCGGTATCGCTTACGACTCCGGCGGTGTTACCACTTCAACTATTACAGTGCCCCTGGTTACCGCGTTAGGTGTTGGGCTTGCGTCTTCAATTGAGGGCCGCAACCCAATGATTGATGGCTTTGGTTTGATCGCTTTTGCGTCATTGACGCCGATGATTTTTGTTATGGCATACGGGATGGTGATCTGATGGAAACATTGTCCCAGTTGTTCGCTATTTTGTTGTCTACGATCAAAGATGTAATTCCAATAGTCGTTATTATCTTTGGTTTTCAACTTTTTGTTATTCGCCGCCCCATTCCGCATCTGAAAAAAGTTTTGTTTGGTTTTGCTTATGTGATTGTTGGCTTGGCGTTATTTCTGCTGGGGCTGGAAAAAGCCCTCTTCCCTGTGGGTCGTTTGATGGCGCAACAGTTGACTGATCCCGAGTTTATTCGAGGAAGCATATCGGTAGTAGGGGAGGCGTTGCACTGGTCTGATTATTACTGGGTTTATATTTTTGCCTTTGCGATTGGAGCCAGCACAACGATTGCTGAGCCTTCGTTGATCGCGGTAGCAATAAAAGCCAATGAGGTATCCGGTGGTGCTATCGGCGTGTGGGGCTTGCGCCTCGCGGTGGCGCTTGGTGTTGCGATCGGTATTAGTTTGGGAACATTTCGGATAGTTACCGGTTACCCAATTCACTGGTTTATTATTACGGGCTACGTTTTTGTAGTGATACAGACTTTTTTCGCACCAAAGCTGATAGTGCCTCTGGCATATGATTCAGGTGGTGTGACCACTTCGACAGTAACGGTGCCACTCGTTGCTGCACTGGGTCTGGGGTTGGCTAGTACTGTGCCTGGGCGTAGTGCTTTGATTGATGGCTTTGGTTTGATCGCTTTTGCCAGTCTGTTTCCGATGATTACGGTGATGGGCTATGCGCAGATTACAGAGAAGGTTGCCGCACGCGCGAGACGCAAGCGGGAGCATGAAGAGATGGAACATGAGGAATAGGACGGGAATATGCACTTCAAACTTTTAGTAGTGTTTGTTGAAGACTCCAAAACCGACAAGGTGATGAAGGCTGCCCGGGAGGCGGGTGCTACTGGTGCTACCGTTATCAACAATGCCCGCGGTGAAGGGGTTACTAAGAACAAAACATTTTTTGGCTTATCTTTGGAAAGTCAGCGGGATGTGTTGTTGTTCATTGTTGAAGAACACCTGAGCCGAAAAATCCTGGAAACAATTTCTATCGTGGCTGATTTTGATGAGAAACCTGGACAGGGCATCGCAATTCAGTTGGATGTAGAAGATGCTGTGGGGGTTGCTCATCAAATAGCAACCCTGACAAATATAGTCGAGGAAGAGTTATGAGCGAACGTAAAGTAGTTCGGGTCAAAGATGTGATGGCACAGGATTACGCCATGGTGGATGGACTGATCACCATTAAAGACGCGATCCGCATTTATAAAGAAGAGAAAGTGTCGGCGTTACTGGTTAATAAACGCCATGATAATGATGAGTATGGCATCTTATTGCTTTCGGATATTGCTAAGAAAGTATTAGCGCAGGACAAAGCACCTGAGCGTATGAACGTCTATGAAATAATGACTAAGCCGGTTATCGGTGTTGATCCTGAAATGGATGTACGCTATTGCGCGCGCTTGTTTGATAACTTCGGTCTGGCTACCGTGCCGGTATTTGATAAAGGTGAAGTGCTAGGTGTTGTAGGGTATAACCAGATCGTTCTGGACGGCTTGCTGACAGACTGATCTTTTAGCGGACGAGAGCCGCTTTAGTTTTGTGTGCTTAGGAGCTGGTCGAGTGCGGAAAAGTATTCGACCAGTTTATCGTTTTTGAGCTTCGTTTTCTGTACTGCTTCTTCTGCCATCGGGGTGATATTACTTCCCTGAGGCAATCTCTGCTTTAGTTCAATCATCTGTTCAAAGCGTGGCAGCATAAGCCATTGTGTCCACTCCCAGAAACTCAGAGTATCTATGCAGAAAGGCTGAGAGCTTTGTAATGCTGCTGCGAAGGCGGAGTTTCGGACCAGAGTGACCTGGCCCGCATCCCTGCTTCTATCTGTAATAACAGCTGATACAGCGCCGCATGCTGATCCACTAAGGCTTACGGGCCTGCTTTAGGGTATCAGCGATCAGGAATGCCAGTTCCAGTGCCTGATCAGCATTCAAACGGGGGTCGCAGTGGGTGTGGTAACGATCTGCCAGACCTTCTTCGGTAATCTTGTATGCACCACCGACACACTCGGTAACGTTCTGTCCGGTCATCTCAAAGTGAACGCCGCCAGCATGAGTACCTTCTGCACGGTGAACTTCAAAGAAGCCTTTCATCTCTTTCAGAATGCTATCGACACTACGGGTCTTGTAACCGCTGCTGGCCTTAATGGTATTGCCGTGCATCGGATCAGAACTCCAGACTACATTACGGCCTTCCTCTTTAACCCGGCGTACTAATGGCGACAACAGTTCAGTGATAGGGTCAGCGCCCATTCGGCTGATCAGGGTTAACCGGCCTGGCAGGTTCTCAGGGTTCAGTGCATCAATCAGTTTGATAAGCTCATCCGGGTTCATAGTCGGACCCACTTTCACCCCGATTGGGTTTTCAACACCGCGCAGGAACTCGATATGGGCGCCATCCAGTTGACGGGTTCGGTCGCCGATCCAGAGCATATGTGCTGAGCAGTCATACCAACGGCTTGTCTGGCTATCCTGACGGGTTAGCGCTTGCTCGTAATTCAGTAGCAGTGCTTCATGAGAGGTGTAAACCGAGGTCTCTTTAAGCTGAGGAACGTTGCTGCTACTGATGCCGCAGGCTTCCATGAATGCGAGGGTGTCATCGATCTGGTCAGCTAGATGCTGGTATTTTTCACCCTGAGGACTTTTCTTAATAAATCCCTGATTCCACTGGTGGACTTTATGTAGGTCTGCAAAGCCGCCCTGAGCAAAAGCGCGCATCAGATTCAGGGTGGATGTTGACTGGTTGTAGGCTTTGATCAGGCGGTATGGGTCGGGCTGGCGGGCAACTGCATCAAAGGCGATATCGTTGATGATATCTCCGCGATAGCTTGGTAATTCTATGCCATTAACGGTCTCTGTTCCCGTTGAGCGAGGCTTAGCATATTGGCCAGCAATACGGGCGACTTTAACAACCGGGCAGCTGCCTGCAAAGGTCATCACGACAGCCATTTGCAGCATTACCTGAAAGGTGTCGCGGATATTATCTGCACTAAATTCAGCAAAGCTTTCAGCGCAGTCGCCACCCTGAAGTAGGAATGCGTTTCCAGCAGAAACTTCAGCTAGTTGTTTGTGTAGCGAACGGACTTCACCAGCAAACACCAGCGGCGGCAGTTGGGTCAGTTCGTTCTCTACCTGTTGAACTGCAGTTGAATCCTGGTATACAGGTTGTTGCAGAATAGGTTTGCTTTTCCAGCTGTCGGGAGACCAATTGTCCATCAGTAAAATACCGCTTTGAAAGTAGAAAGATATAGAGGCGTAGTGTAGCTCTGATCGGCTTTTCAGGTAAGGGTTGAGGGCTAAAAAAAGCACACTTTATAGGGTTTTTATGGTGTTAGAGCCAGGGTAGGTGAGAATAAGTCTAATCGGTTCTCTGCGGGCATGCTAAGTCGTCTGGGGCTTGTGTGCCTTCTTACTCGTTATTGGATTGTTGCTGGGAGATAAGTAATATGTCACTGGGATGAATAATGGCGCGTACTAAAAAATAACGAAAAAGTTCAAGTAATAGTTTTTTCTTAAGCGTTCTTCAACAGCTGGTTTTAATATTATTGAGGAGTTTTATGTCAGAGCAAGATAAGCAAAATGGATTGAAGGTTCGCACTGAGGTGATGGGTGAAGCCTTTGTCCAGAAAGCGATTGATAATACTACTGAGCTGACTCAGCCCGTTCAGGACTGGATCAATGAGCATGCCTGGGGAAGTACCTGGCAACGTGAAGGTTTGCCAAGGAGTACGCGTTCGCTGGTTACTATTGCGATGTTAGCTGCTCTGAAAGCACCGAATGAATTGAAAGGTCATGTTCGGGGAGCGTTGAATAACGGCTGTACCGTTGAAGAGATTCAGGAGGTGTTGCTGCACTCAATTGTCTATTGTGGTGCTCCCGCAGCCCAAGAAGCGTTTCGGGCCGCTAAAGAAGTTCTGGATGAGTGGCAGGGGTAGTCTTAACGAGATGCGTGGATTATAGGTCTGAGTCGTTCGATCAGGTGGTTGGGGAACTGCCGGTAATCTGGATAGGGTGTGAGAATAATATTGCCTTGCTGTAAAAGCCGGTTGCTCTCTTCTAGTGGCAAAAACTGCTCCGGGTCGAGCCCCACTCTTTCCCAACTCGCTTTCCCCGCAACGATATGCAGTTGCTTGCCCGGTAAAAGTTGGTCCCCGAAAATGATGGCTTCACGTTGTCGCAGTAGTTGTTGGTCACGGTAGCTACGCCAGTCTTCATCAGGACATTGTAGCTTTGCAAGTATGATCAGAATTTTACGCCAATGATTGCCGTTCAGTTCGCACAGGGAGGCATAATCCAACGGTTTCATTGCATCAACCGTCGGTGGGGTTGGCAGATAGAGCAGGGTGGAAGCCTGTTTAGTGTTGCCCAGTTGCTGCATCAGGCAGATTTGATACCGCTGAGATTACGGAAGGTGATCTCTTTAGCGGTGTTGAGGAAATCTACCATAAAATCAGCATCTTTCTGATCTTCCCTAATCGCAGCATAGAGTGTGCACCAGACCCCTCGATCACCCAGTGGGCGAGAGGTGATGTAGTCTTGTTCTATATACTGGTGAATCGCCCAGTTAGGCATAGCTGATACGCCCCGGCTACTGGCAACCAGTTGCATAATCATTACCGTCAGTTCTGAGGTACGTACTTCTGCGGGCTCAATATCGGCAGGATCAAGGAAGTGTTTAAATACATCCAGACGCTGCTTATCCACAGGATAGGTGATCAGCGTCTGCTGTTCCAAATCTTGTGGTTGAATCACTTTGCGGGCAACCAACTGATGTTGCTTGCTCATTGCCAGCACTGACTCATAAGAGAACAGCGGGATATAGGTGATGCCATTACGTGGCTCTGGATCAGCTGTAATGACTAGATCGATATCACCCCGTGCAAGTGCTGGTAGAGGCTGGAAACTGAAGCCTGTGGTTAGATCCATTTCCACTTCAGGCCAGTTTTGACGGAAATGATCGATGGTTGGCATTAGCCAGTCGAAGCAGCTGTGGCACTCGATGCAGATATTTAATCGACCGGCTTCACCGCCGGCCAGGCGAGCGATATCGCGCTCGGCATTGCGGATCATCGGTAAAACATCGTCAGCCAGTGTCAATATTCGCTGGCCGGCGCTGGTAAAGCAGATGGGTTTAGTTTTACGGATAAAAAGTGAGCAGTCGAGACGATCTTCAAGATCTTTGATTTGGTGAGAGAGAGCGGATTGGGTTAGATGAATACGTTCGGCAGCTTCTACCAGACTGCCCGAATCCCTCAGTGCAGAAAGTGTTCTAAGATGTCGAAGTTCGATCATGCCGTCATGCCTCAATAAATGTGCGTTTGAAACAGAGTATAGTATGAATTTCACTCATGCGGGATCTTTGAGTGGTATAAGGCCAGCAGGGTTGCTGGCCTTATTGGGAATGCCATCTACTTAACCAGCAGAAATTCCAGTAGCGCTTTCTGAGCGTGCAGACGGTTTTCCGCTTCGTCGAATACAACAGAGCGAGGATCGTCCATCATCTCGGCGCTTACTTCTTCGCCGCGATGTGCCGGTAGGCAATGCATAAAGATAGCGCTTTCATCTGCTTGATCCAACAACTCAGTGGTCACCTGATAGCCTGCAAATGCTTTTTCCCGTTCCTTCTGTTCCTCTTCCTGGCCCATTGAAGCCCAGACGTCCGTAACAATTAGATGGCTTCCCTGAACCGCTTCTTCCGGAGTGCGGAAGATCGTAACTCGGTCACTGTTAGCGGCAACCAGTTCAGGATTAGGATCAAAGCCCACCGGGCAGGCGATCTGGAGATTAAAGTCGAACTGGCGGGCGGCATTAATATAGGAGTGGCACATATTATTTCCATCGCCGATCCAGCTGACTGTTTTTCCTTTGATGTCGCCCCGGTGCTCGAGAAAGGTTTGCATGTCGGCTAACAGCTGGCACGGATGGTAGTCATCGGTGAGCGCGTTGATAACCGGTACTTTCGAGTTAGCTGCAAAGGTGGTCACGGTATCGTGCTCAAAGGTGCGTATCATTACCGCATCGCACATGCTTGAGATTACTTTTGCGCTATCTTCGATCGGTTCACCGCGGCCCAATTGAGTGTCTCGTGAAGAGAGGAATAATGCGTGTCCTCCAAACTGAGCCATGCCAGCCTCAAATGAGACCCGGGTACGGGTAGATGATTTTTCAAAAATCATCGCCAGAACCTGATTCTTTAAAGGTTCGTGGATCTCGCGACTGTTACGGATTTGCTTCAACTCAACAGCCCGGTGTATTAGCTTGTTGAGCTCATCGGGTGTTAAATCAAGTAGTGTCAGAAAGTGTCTTATTGTCATAGTTCAGTAGGCCTGAATAATCAGGCCCTGCTCGGATTTTGTTATTCGTCAGCCATATAGACTTTGATGATGCGGGATACAGTGTTGATCAGTAATTCCGCTTCAGTGTCGCTCATAATAAGAGGGGGCAGCATACGTACAACTTTACCACCGCCGGTGACGTTGAGCAGTACGCCTTTCACTTTTGCCAGAACTGCCAGTTCTGCTCCAGCTTCTGATAGCTCGATAGCGATCATTAAGCCTTTATTGCGGATCTCTTTGACGTAGGACGCATCACCTAACTGAGCGCGGAAACCATCAGCAATCATGTCGCCAAGTTTTCCTGCACGCTGATCCAGTTTCTCATCAGTAATCGTGTTGACTACTGCCAGAGCTGCTGCGCAACAGAGAGGGTTGCCGCCATAGGTAGAGCCGTGGGTGCCAGGCACAAGAATGTCTGCCGCTTTACCCCGGGCCAAACATGCGCCGATAGGTACGCCGTTACCCAATCCTTTTGCTGTAGTAACTACGTCTGGAAGGATGTTGTTCTGCTGGTAGGCAAAGTAACTGCCGGTCCGGCCGTTGCCTGTTTGAACTTCATCGAGCATTAGCAACATATCGTTTGCGTCGCAGAGTTCACGCAGTTGATTCAGGTAATCATCGGCTGGAATGATAACGCCGCCTTCGCCCTGAATAGGTTCAACCAGAATGGCAACCACGTCAGCGTTATTAGCGATAATATTTTTAACGGCGTCAACATCGTTATAAGGCGCGCGAACAAAGCCGCTAACCAGTGGTTCGAAACCTGCCTGAGCAGAGCGGTTACCGGTAGCGCTAAGGGTGGCCATGGTACGCCCGTGAAAGGAGCCTTCCATTACGATAGTGGCGGGCTTATCAATGCCTTTAGAATGCCCGTAACGACGTGCCAGCTTAATAGCGGCTTCGTTCGCCTCAGCACCGGAATTACCGAAGAATACGTTGTCCATACCCGAGACCTTAGTCAGTCGCTCAGCCAGCAGTTCCTGATTGGGTATGGTGTAGAGGTTTGATGTATGTATTAACTGACTGGCTTGCTCGCTAATAGCTGTGGTAACGGCGGGGTGTGCATGACCCAGACCGCATACTGCAATACCGCTGAGTGCATCCAGGTATTTGTTGCCGTCTGTATCGAATAGCCAGCAGCCTTCACCGTGATCAAAAGCTACGGAAAGACGCGAGTAAGTATTCATAATGGGCTGTGTAGACATCATTGTCCCTCTATGCAACGCAAAACGGCAGCTTTTTGAGGCTGCCGAACGGAAAACCAGCCATTCTATGTACTTGCCAGACAATAAGCAAGATAGAGGGTGGAACTTGAGATTTAGTATACTTGTCCCCATATAGTTTCGAATGCAGTTTTTTATCAGCGCTGATTTATAGCGGTGTGTATTAATGCTGATTATTTTCAGGTTATACCCGAGTAAATTGATCGGGTTTATGCTAGAATTTCGACACTAATATTGATGTATGCCAGACCTCTGGCGACTAGTTAAAGCATAGGTAGGTTTATGAGCGTTGTAGATACTATTAAAGAGCAGATCGAATCCAACGATATTCTTTTGTATATGAAGGGTACACCACGTTTCCCGCAGTGCGGTTTCTCTTCCCGCGCTTCTGAAGCGATTATGTCTTGCGGGGCTCGCTTCGCATTTGTGAATATTCTGGAAAGTCCTGAGATTCGTGCAGAGATGCCAAAATATGCCAACTGGCCAACTTTTCCACAGCTGTGGATCAAGGGTGAGTTAATTGGCGGCTGTGACATTATTGCTGAAATGGCAGCCAATGGTGAACTTAAAGAGCTGATCGATACGGTTGTCGTTGAAGACGATGCTGCCGCTGAGTGATCGCGGTAAGTTATAGGTATTGTTTATCAGCAGTATAGTTGTCTTTAATTAGTGTTATAAGGTTGATACAACTAAGCTGTCTGCAGATCTTTCAGCATCATAAATTAGAATTTTTTAGTTGAACGTTTATTAACGCTTTACTTAAATGGAGATAAAAAATGAGCGTATTAGTAGGTAAGCAAGCTCCGGATTTCACTGCAGCAGCAGTGCTGGGTAACGGCGACATCGTAGATTCTTTCACGCTGTCCGAAGCAATTAAAGGTAAGAAGGCTGTTGTCTTCTTCTATCCACTAGATTTCACCTTTGTTTGTCCGTCTGAGCTGCTGGCTTTTGATCACCGTATTGAAGAGTTCAAAAAGCGTAACGTTGAAGTGATCGGTGTTTCTATCGATTCTCACTTCTCTCACAACGCATGGCGTAACACTCCTGTTGATCAGGGTGGTATTGGTCCGGTTAACTACACTCTTGTTGCTGATATGACTCATAGCATCTGCCAGGATTACGATGTTGAATCTGAAGGTGGTATGGCTTACCGTGGTTCTTTCCTGATTGACGAAGATGGTTTGGTTCGTCATCAGGTTGTTAACGATCTGCCACTAGGTCGTAACGTTGATGAGATGCTGCGTATGGTTGATGCTCTTGCATTCCACCAGACCAACGGTGAAGTTTGCCCAGCAGGCTGGACTGAAGGTGATAAAGGTATGGACGCGTCTCCAGCAGGTGTAGCTGCATACCTGAGCGAGAACGCTGACTCTTTGTAATATTGAAGAGTAGTTGCTAGATAAAAAAAACGCGCCATTGGCGCGTTTTTTTATGTCTGGGGAATCATAGTTGCTCGTTGTTCGAGCTTCAACAGCCGTTGTTCGTGGCTCGAACGTTGCAAAAGTCGCAACTTGCTCGTTGCTCGATAAAAGCCTTCTTTATTAGGTAAAGAAAGGCTTGTGAGTTAAATGCTTTGTAAGAAAATTGTTGTATAGGGTTGGTGAAAACCAATAATTCTGAGCAACGAGCAACGAGCAACGAGCAACGAGCAACGAGCAACGAGCAACGAGCAACGAGCAACGAGCAACGAGCAACGAGCAACGAGCAACGAGCAAGTCGCGCAGCGGCGTCTAATTACTAAGCTCGACACACCCGGTTTCTGCCATTGTGCTTTGCCTGGTACAGCGCCCGGTCTGCCTGAGAAAATAAGGTTTCAGCGTTAATGTTTGGACTGAACTGGGAAACACCACAGGAGATTGTTATAAGCTTGTCTCCAGCATTAGTCTGGATCGGTTGCTGAGCTATCTCTTCGCGTAAGCTGTCAGCCCTGGCAAAAGCTTGCTGCTGATCGCAGTCGATGAACAGGGAAATAAATTCCTCACCGCCAATCCGAGCTGTAAAATCACTTTTTCGCATACGACTGTTTAGTTTTTTTGCTACAGCTCTTAATACCTGATCGCCAGTCTGGTGACCGAAATCATCGTTTATCTGTTTGAATAGATCGATATCCCAGATTACTAATGAGAAGACCTTTTGGTTACGCATACAGCGGCTTATTTCCTCGGATAGCTTTTCATCGTAGGCCCTTCGGTTGGCGATACCGGTTAAGGGATCCCGATAAGCTTGTAATCTATGTGATGCAAGCTGCTTTCGAAGTTCAATGTTTTCTGCTTCAAGCTCACGAATACGTTGTTTGGATTGCTCCCCTCCCAGGTCAACGTAGCTTTTATGCTTGTAATATTTTGTGCTAGTTCTCTCTGTTAGCGTGGCGAGGAACTCGGTTATGGGTTGCATAGTGAGTAACATAAACTTTATCCAGAGAATTAGTGGTCGGGGTTTGATACTGTTGAGCTTAAGTAGGAAAAAAGGAGCTGGCGTGAGGAAATTAAGGAGAAAGTGTGAAGATTAGTCTTTCATATTGGCATCGGCATTCGCGAGTCTTCATACTTCTATTATGCGTATAGGTATTACCGGAAAAATGGTTTTAGTGTTATTGGCTACCAGTCTTCTTTTGGTGGGTGCAATGGCGGCTGCAATAAACTGGAGTTTTCAAAAAGGCTTCCTTGACTATCTGTCTGAGATTGAGATGGGGCGTCTTGATCAGACAGAAATAGATCTCGCCAATATCTATCGTCGCGAAGGAGCTTGGGACTTTATTGCAAGTAATCATGCGCTCTGGGTTACTTTTTTGCCGATTGATTCGAGTCAGGAACCGCGTTTAGACAATGATAGCCTGGGGGCCACGGGTTCTGCTGGCTTACGAAGGCCTCCGGTTCTGCCTAATGATCGAACCGGTCTTAGTACGCGTCTCAGATTATTAGATGTAAATAAGAATCGTCTTATTGGCCCTCCTGATACGACGGGTAGAGTCGTTCTCAGGCCGATTGAGCTGGAAGGCGAAATTATTGGCTGGTTAAGTTTAACGCCGCAGACTGTGCCAGCGAATAGTGTGGATAAAAGTTTTCGGGATGAGCAGTTAAAAACACTCTACCCGATAACCGCCGGCGCGTTGTTGTTGGCGTTGGTGGTGGGTGTGCCTTTAGGGCGTTATCTGTTGCGCCCTGTAAAAGCTATTGCAAGAGGGGCGCATAAGCTGACCGGGGGGAAGTTTGAAACGCGGCTTGATGTTCGTAGTCGTGATGAGTTGGGTCAGCTCTCTCAGGACTTTAATACGCTGGCAGAGACTCTACAGCGAAACGAACGGTTACGTCGTCAGGGTATGGCAGATATCTCCCATGAGCTACGTACTCCTCTGGCGCTTTTGCGGGGGGAAATAGAGGCGATGCAAGACGGTATTCGTCCTTTGAATCAGGCTCAGCTAAGTAAGCTCTTAGAATCTAACCTGCAGTTGAGTCGTCTGGTTGATGATCTATATGATCTGGCATTAGCGGATGCGGGCGCTCTTAACTATAAGAAACAGTCGCTGAATTTCGCAGAGCTACTAAATAACGCATGTAGTGCTGCAGAAAACCCAAGTATGAAGCAGGGGTTGACTCTGAAACAGGAAATTCCCGTTCAGATCGATCTTTACGGTGACTCGCGGAGATTACGTCAGGTGTTGGATAATCTGATTAAGAATAGCAGACTCTACACTGATGCTGGTGGAGTCATTAAGCTGTCGGCATGGCAGGATAATGACCAGGCTTTTTTGCGCATTGAAGATACTGCTCCATCAGTTAGTGAAGAAGTACTGGCTCGCTTGTTTGATCGCTTCTACCGCGCGGAAGGGTCACGGAATCGCGCGACGGGAGGAGCAGGACTCGGGTTAGCAATCTGCCGTAATATTATCGAGGCTCATCAGGGGAGTATTACGGCCCGTCCCTCCGATATGGGTGGTTTATGTATTGACGTACAATTGCCTCTGAGTAACGATCTTACTTCTACTTAATCTGATACCGGAAAAATATGTCTTCAGAACACCAGATACTGATAGTTGAGGATGAAACAGGTCTGGCGACGCTGCTTCAGGATTATTTGCTGAATGCTTCTTTTAGTGTTCACGTCTTGCATGAGGGGGGCACTGCCGTTGAGTGGATTAGAGAGCATAAGCCCAGTTTGGTACTGCTTGATCTGATGCTCCCGGGTAAGGATGGCATGGATATTTGTAAAGAGGTCCGGCAATTTAGTCAGCTGCCTATAATCATGACTACCGCCAGAGTGGAGGAAATTGATCGTCTTCTGGGTTTGGAGCTGGGAGCCGATGATTATATCTGTAAGCCTTACAGTCCTCGTGAGGTGGTTGCTCGGGTAAAAGCGGTATTGCGTCGAATAGGTCAGAGAATTGATGAGTCCGAACCGGAGATCGGTTGTATTCAACTGGACGAGGTTAGCTTTAAAGCAATGATCAATGGATCTCTTTTGGAACTGACGCCGGTGGAGTTCAGGCTTTTAAAAACCTTTTTATCTCAGCCGGGAAGGGTGTTTTCCCGTGGGCATCTGTTGGATTATCTGTATACCGATCAACGGGTGGTCAGCGACCGTACCGTTGATACTCATATCAAAAATTTACGGAAAAAAATGCAGGTTTACCTTCCAGATGAAGAAGTTATTCATTCAGTATATGGCGTTGGCTACAAATTGGAGCTCGACGGTTAATTATTGTGTAGGCCGCCTTCTATTGGTTGGTGGTGGCGGTGCTTCATTTGCTGTGAGGAAACTATCGCCATTGCTATCATGGTGATCGAAGCGGTTTGCAGGTCCGTCAAATTCTCTTCGGGAGACCCGGTTATCCCCATCTCTGTCCAATCGTTCGACAAAGTGCACACCAAACTCAGAAGGTGACATTTTCTGAAGTTGTTCACCTGATACTTTCATCTGAATCGCATCTACGCTGAAATTAGTGTGATCGACATTGTAAGGGTAGTGGCTGCTGTCAATGGGTTTGCTGTTCGCCTTAGTTGAGGTTAGGCCTCCACGCACCACCCGAACGTAATTTTGTATCCGTTGAACATCACCCTGGGGGCCATGACCAACCGTGGGCTGACCTGTTTTGGGGTCGCTTCGCTGTGCCCCAGCACCATGAACATCCATTATCTCTCCTCGCATCTGTCCGAGTGCTCGACCAAAGGCGATATACGCCGCATGACTGCCAGGCCGGGGGCCGTCGAGATGGGTGGTTGAAGTCCAGTAGAAAGGATAGTCGGACACCCCTTTTTCGTTGCTAATTAGGCTAGACGTAAATATTGGATCGATAGCGGCGGAGTGAGTGGCGTCCGGCGAGCGTTTGTAGTCGATAATATATTGTAGCTCTTTAGCATTAGGCAGGCGCCAGTCCTGGTGGCCTGCAAGCTGAAGTTGATCCGCATAGTTCAATGCTTGTTCCCAGGATAGTGCTTTCTGACTGTCGATTTTTGCCCATGTGAGCCCGGTTGCCTGATCACTAATTGTACTATCGTTATTATCGATAAAATCATTATGGCCATACTGTTTGCCGCGAACATAGCGCGCGTAAAACTTCTTGTGAGGCCGTTGGCTTCCTGGCTTTTGGTAGCCGTATCCCTTTATACGCCCGTCTGCGAAGTTAACACCGAACAGCGTTTTATCCCCCCTCATGGTGGTAGAGCTATAGCTAGAGCTCGATAGCCATTGAGCATCCATATAGCGTTCGTTAGATGCGCCATAAAGAAAATCGAAATAATCAGTGTTGATAAAAGGGATTGCGTTAGCCGGGATCTTTTCCTGAACACCCGCACGGGAGTTGCTGGAAAAGCCTGCGTAACCTCGAAAGTCAATTAGTGAGTAGAGCTCTTTAATATTGGGCACTCGCCAATCTGTATATCCCCCGAGATCCATGTTAGCGGCAATTTTTTTTGCTTCATTCAGACTGACCTTATCTGTTGAAACTGCTTTCGACCAGATCAGGCCGGTGGTCAGATCAGAGACTGTATTGTTATGGTTGTCTTGATAGGTCGGCATGTTTCCGAAGATCTGAGCATCCTGGCCTGAGAATGCTTCACCGGTCTGGGGGCAGGGTATCGCGCGCGAATTGTTGTAGCAGCGGTTTTGGCCGGTATCGGGAATGCTAACTTGCTCGGTAGCGATGCCTGCAATCCCTGAAAGGGGCGAGCTGGTTAGAAATAGTATTAAGCAGGAGTGTGCTAAGCGGTGCGGGTGATTAACTTTCATCGGTGCTACCTGTTTCAAGGGGTAGGTTTTACTGTTTTTTGAGATGGTTTTAGTCTGTCTTAGCTAATATAACCACCACTCCAAGTATTGTCGCCTGTACGTCGACCTTTATGCTCACGTCGATCTGGATTGTTGAGATTAAAGCGGATCTCGTTACGACGCTCATTAACCCTTCTGCGGTCAGCATTTCTGCGTTCTCTAATCTGTTTTGTGTCACAAAGGCAGTTTTGTTTATCGCAGGCTGTTAGTGGCAGTCGGATATTATCGCTACTGCTGAAGGTAATATTGCTTAATGAGCTGACGGCTGAGCAGCAATCTTTATCCGGAATGAGGATAATGCCGCGAAAATTAGACCTCTTTTTATCGTCAGCTGAGTCGTTTAGTCTCTTATTCTCTGTTGTGCGCACAAGAGAAGGATTGGGTGTGCTGCTTTTTCGCTGAAGTACAAAGTATATAAAGAATGCTGTTATCAGCACTAGCAGGGTCATTAATGTTGGCATTATCTTCTCCTCGATATCATTGAGGGTGCATTGAAAGCAGTTTGGTGATCTGCATGGGTTGTAATATAAGTGAAGAAAATGGAGCGAATGTGGACGAAATGTGGAGAAAGGGTGAAGTTTTTTCTTAGGTTTAGTGTTAAGAGGATAGTCGCTGGGGGTATCGCTTCGCGCTACTTGCTATTAACTAGAAAAAAACGCGCTAATAGCGCGTTTATAAACGTAGAGATAAAAAAGTCTTTACTTAAAAAAGAGCCTGGGCTGCTCTTTCTAGCAAGCGACGCAGTCGCGTCTAGCTACTAGCAAGGTGCGCAGCGCCGTCTGATTCAATTATTCGTACCTATTTTGCATCATTTCCCAGCCGCCCAGATCTTTCCAGCGGTTGACGATAGTACAGAACAGCTCAGCAGTTTTCATTGTGTCGTAAAGAGCGGAGTGGGCCTGGTTACCATCAAAGTCGATGTCGGCAAGGTCGCAAGATTTAGCCAATACAGTATGGCCAACGGCGAGACCGGCCAGGGTGGCGGTGTCGAAAGTTGAAAAAGGATGGAAGGGGTTGCGTTTAGTGTCGCAGCGTTCAGCAGCGGCGGTAACGAAGCCGTGATCAAAAGAGGCGTTGTGTCCTACCAGGATAGCGCGTTTACAGTCATGAGCTTTAACGGCTTTTCGAATAGGTTTAAATATTTTTTCCATCGCTTCTGCTTCTGAAATAGCGCCGCGCAAAGGGTTATACGGATCTATTCCAGTGAAGTCTAACGCGGCTTTTTCAAGATTGGCACCTTCAAAGGGCTCGACGTTAAACTCAAAACTCTGATCGATCATGATGTTGCCATCATCATCCATTGTCAGGGTGACTGCTGCAATTTCCAGCAGTGCATCTGTCTGAGCATTAAATCCGGCGGTTTCTACGTCGATAACAACGGGAAGATAGCCGCGGAAACGGTTAGACATCGGGTGCTGGTACTGTGCGCTTCTGTTCAATGCATGTCCTTAATGGCCGGTTTGATCAGCCAAGATTGGTAATTTAGCTGTGCTCAAGTGTAAAGACTTGAGTGGGTTTTAACAAATACCTAAACCAGTATCAGTCAGCAGATTGATAAAGTGTTAAAATCTAAAGCTTGTATCCTCCGTGCCGATATAGGGTAGGCCTGTAGAGTAAGGTTGAAATGCCCATTAAATTCTCATGATTTCAGATGGATGTCGGTTGTTTATGCGCGTAGCTATTTTATTGTTGCTTTCAGTAATATCCTTGCCGGTTTTTGCGGTTGGTTATGCTGCGTCTATCGAACAGTCTAAATGGGAACTGGAAGCGTCAAAGTTCAGCTGTCGCCTGTCTCAGAGGATTCCCTTGTTTGGTGAAGGAGAGTTTAATCATGAGGCGGGCGAGACAGTACGTTTTATTTTAAAACCGAAACAAGGACATGGCCTTAAAGGCAGTGCTCAGTTATTGGAGGAGGCGTCACCCTGGCAGCCGGGTACACCAACACGGCAGATCGGTAAGGTAACCTTTGCATCAAATGGAACAATTGCGGTACCGACTGGATATTCTCAGCAGATGCTGGCGAGTCTGTTTCGAGGGCGTAAACCCACTTTTTTAGCTCAGAACTGGGCTGATACCGGAGAATCTGTTCGAATCGGACTTTCTGCGGCTAATTTTTCCCCGGCGTATGCTGCTTATTCAGACTGTATTACTGAACTATTACCGGTTAACTATCGGCAAATTGCTCGAACGGCGGTTCTCTTTCCCTCCGCACAATGGAAACTGTCCGACTCCACTAAGGCACGACTAGACCTGATTGCTATTTATGTTAACAACGACGATTCGGTGAATTCGGTTTATGTTGATGGTCACTCCGATGCTCAAGGGCGTCGATTGGCTAATCGGGATCTGTCCAAAAAACGCGCTGAAGTGGTGACCGCTTATCTGGAAAAGAAAGGGATTAATCCCGATCTGATAACGACCCGGTATCACGGTGAACGTTATCCTGTGGCGCAAAAAAGTAATCGTGCTACCCAGGTGCGAAGTCGTCGTGTGACCATTCGCTTAGACCGGGATTGATTTACTCTTCCTTATCTATGAATCCTGTTGTTTAAGCCTCTTTAACTCTGGCGTAATCATGCTACAATTGCGCCCTTTCTTATTTGTGTCCGCTAGAGGCTATGTCGCTCTCTACGGGGCTGATTTTGCGTTTGGAGCCTCTCTAATATGTCTGATATCAAAAAGGTTGTGCTGGCCTATTCCGGCGGCCTTGATACTTCTGTAATCGTGCGTTGGTTACAGGACACTTATAACTGTGAAGTTGTAACTTTTACTGCTGACCTTGGTCAGGGCGAAGAAGTAGAACCTGCTCGTGCTAAAGCTGAAGCGCTGGGCGTTAAAGAGATCTACATTGAAGACTTGCGTGAAGAGTTTGTCCGCGACTTCGTATTCCC
>NZ_JADGEW010000013.1 GCF_016744155.1 Amphritea sp.
TCGTCGTCATCGACCTGAACAACCAGTCTACCTGCTCGGCTTATCTATGGGAGGGATCATCGCATACCACTGGATGCAGGAGTACCCGGATGACCTACAAGGCATTGTTATGGTCAACAGCAGCCTCTCCCCCTGGAACAAACCACACATGCGCTTGCAACCCGGCGCGATGCCAAAACTATTTCGAGCAATGCTCAGTAGCGGCTATCAACGAGAAGCGGCTATTTACGATCTAACCTGCACGGAGCAAAGCCATAGGGAAGAGACCCTCTCTTTTTGGCAGATGTATCAACTAGAATACCCGGTTAGCTTCAGCAATTTCCGCCTCCAGTTACAATTAGCCATGAAGTGTGGCGGACAGCCCTATCCACCAAAGAAACCATTATTATTGGCCAGTAGCGCGAAGGATCAGCTGGTCAACCCACGCTGCTCTCAACAGTTGGCAGAAGCCTGGAATATGCCACATATCCAACATGCTGATGCGGGGCATGATCTACCCCATGACCAACCCGAATGGCTGATCCAACAGATAAGCCAGTGGTTAAAAGATTAAAGCTGTCTACTCCTGCTCCTTATCCGTTGCTTCAATATGCTGGGTCAACAACTCCATAAACAGGTCTCTGGGTTTATTCAGCGGCCCTGATCGACGACTGATGGCAGCAACCTGCAGGTTATAGGAGCGGGTCTCGGGTAATAATGCTCGCATCCGACCTCTATCCACCCACTGCTGAGCAAACTTCTCCGCCATAAAGCCCACATACACTCCAGATAGAATCATCGTTGCACGGGTCTCATAGTAATACGCTTCCGCTGCTTTATTCATCTCAGCCAGCTGCAGAATTGACTCTGGACTGGTCTGCACACCTGCATGAACCAGCTTACACTCTTTCAATGTGTCATTAATGAGCTGCTCATCCTGCTCGTTAAATAGCGGATGACGATCACCACAATAGAGCAGTGATTTATCTTTATACATCAGCAGAAAATTCAGCCCCTCAAGGTCCCGGTGGTGAGGTATAAATCCCACATCTGCATCGCCGTTAATTACCCGCCGCTCGATCTCCCCCAGAGGAGCTGTATCAAAACTGATATAGACGTCTGGAGCCAACGCCGCAAACTCTGCCAGCACCTCATCCATGCCGCAACGCTCATCCAAACTAATGGTATCCGAGGTCAGAATCCGAACCTCTCCGGTCATCTGCTGATGCAAGGCATTAACAGTAGAACGAAACTCAGCCAACCGGGAAAACAGCTGGCGAGTGGCGTTATAGATGGTCAACCCCTCCTCTGTCAGCGAAAAACCAGAGCGTCCACGCTGACAAAGCTTAAGTTTCAACCGCGCTTCCAGATTAGACATATGTACAGAGATAGTTGAGCGACTGATATTCAGTTCAACCTCAGCGGCCGAAAAACCACCGCACTCAACAACGGTTTTAAATACCCGCAGCAGGCGAATCTCGTAATCCCCTACTTTGCCCATGCTTTGCAACGCTTTACTGACCATATCATGACCTTGCATTAAGTTTGATGAACATCAAAGTAAGCATTCAATGTTTGTTATTTATAAGACTTTAACACTAGCGCTAATATGAGGCTATAAGGCCACTTACTTAAAAGTAAGAATTCTATGCTGACCTGACTGTACAGCAGGCCATTACTAATAACTTAAACAAGGTTTTCTCATGAGCACAAACATAAATATGGATGCGTTCTGGATGCCATATACGGCTAACCGGGACTTTAAAAGCGATCCACGAATCATCGAGCGCGCTGAAGGTGTTATGTACTACACCAAAGAAGGCCAGGAGATTCTGGACGCCACCGCTGGCCTCTGGTGTGTAAATGCGGGTCACGGTCGTAGCGAAATCGCCGATGCGGTTAGCAAACAGTTACGTGAACTGGATTACGCTTCACCTTTTAACTTTGGCCATGATATCGGTTTTGAATTTGCCAACCGACTGATTAAGCACACCCCTGCGCAATTAAATAAAGTGTTCTTTACTAACTCCGGTTCTGAAGCCGTTGAGACAGCACTAAAGATCGCTCTGCAATACCAGAATTCACGCGGTAAAGCAGGTAAAACAAAATTCCTCGGCCGGGAACTGGCTTACCACGGCGTTAACTTCGGTGGTATCTCAGTGGGTGGCCTGACACCAAACCGGGTCGGTTTTGGCCCACTGTTACCGGTTGACCATCTACCCCATACGCTGGATATCGCGAACAACGCATTCAGCAAAGGCCTGCCAGAACAGGGAATAGATAAAGCTGAAGCCTTAGAGCAGCTGATCCACTTCCACGGTGCAGACAGCATCGCGGCAGTTATTATCGAGCCGATGAGTGGCGCGGGTGGTGTTATCATGCCTCCTCAGGGCTACCTGAAGCGTATGCGTGAGATCTGTGACCAGCACGATATCCTGCTAATTTTTGATGAAGTTATTACTGGCTGGGGCCGTCTTGGCGCAGCCTTTGCTTCTGAAGAGTTTGATGTCGTACCAGACATGATCACTTCCGCTAAAGGTATCACCAACGGCGTTATCCCACTGGGCGCGGTATTTGTTAAGGACGAGATCCACGATCAGATCGTTAATAATGTTGCTGTCGGCGGTATCGAGTTTTACCACGGCTATACCTACTCTGCCCACCCAGTTGCTTGTGCAGCCGGTTTGGCAACCCTGGATATTTATGAAAAGGAAGGTCTGCTGACCCGCGCAGCTGGCGACATCGGCACTCACTTCGAGACCTCGTTGCATAACCTGAAAGACGCACCTAAAGTGATCGATGTCCGTAACTACGGCCTAGTCGGCGCAATCCAGTTTGATGCCTCTGTCGCAGCCAACGGACCAATAGGTCTGGACTTCCAGAAGGGCTGTTACAAACGTGGTGTTATGGTGCGAACTATGGGCAACATCGTCGCCTTCTCTCCACCGTTGACGATTGAAGCGAATCATATTGATCGTCTGGTAAACGTACTGCGCGAAACCGCTGAAGACATGTTCGGCTAAACCGAACCCTGATGCCTGCAAAAACCGGGTAACCCGCCCCCCAGCGAGCCCGGCCATTTTATACGGACCTTAAATACATGCTTTAAGGTCCGTTTTTTTTTGCGCGTAAATCTAGTCACCGAAGCTCTGTCAGAGGGGAAATTAAGCCGAATCTACATTTTAAACAGAAGGGTTAGCGCTGATTATTTCGCACACTTCATCTGAAATATTACGAAACCGGTGAGGCCGATTACTATTAAAATAGTAACCATCACCCGTCTTGAGCTGATAAACCTGAAAGCCAACCGTCAATTCAATCTCGCCACTGACGACAACCCCACCCTCTTCACCCGGATGTTGCAGCATCTCAGGACCTGTTTCTGCGCCTGGCGCATAACACTCTTTCAACAGATCCATAGAGCGCCCCTTACTACGAGCTCCAATCAAATAAAGACTGAGGTTATTAGAGCCAATATCCGGCATATCTTCAGGCTTGTAGACCACGCTCTCCGTCTCGATTTCCTCAGTTTCCATGGTAAAAAAATCACCGATGGAGATAGGTATACCAGACAAAACTTTTTTCAGAGAACTGACCGATGGGCTGACATTATTCTTCTCGATCATTGATATTGTACTATTGGTAACCCCGACACGCTTAGCCAGCTCTCGTTGCGAAAGCCCCTTCATCTTGCGAATCATTTGTAACCGCCCGCCAACATCCATATTTTCCACAGTACTTCCCGCCGTCTGATGTTCAGTTAATAAAATAACCACCCGCTTAACAGAACCAAAACAGGACGCAAGGTGTGCAGAATATTTTATACAAAGAACAAAGGAAGGGAAAGAGAGGGGGTTACTCGTTACTCGTTGCTCGTTGCTCGTTGCTCGTTGCTCGTTGCTCGTTGCTCGTTGCTCGTTGCTCGTTGCTCGTTGCTCGTTGCTCGTTGCTCGTTGCTCGTTGCTCAGAATTATCAGCCCCTGCTCAACCAACACGACAACTTCCTTACAAAGTCATAAACTCTCTAATTATCAATCACTAATAAAAGAAGGCTTTTAGCGAGCAACGAGCAAGTCACGCCTTTTGTGACGTTCGAACCACGAACAACGGCTCTTATACGTTCGAACAACGAGCTACGGCTTTTAAAGCTTTTTTGCCACGAACAAAAAAAAACGCATCTATATAGATGCGTTTTTAGACTAAATTCGCTTCGCGGCTTTATAGCCCACCAATCAACGTATATTTAATCTCTAGATAATCATCCATTCCGTATTTGGAACCTTCACGGCCGGTACCTGACTCTTTTATACCGCCGAAAGGTGCTACTTCAGTGGAGAGTATACCGTCATTCACCGCTACCATACCGTACTCAAGCGCTTCAGATACGCGGAACACACGAGCATAGTCACGGGTAAAGAAGTACGCCGCAAGACCAGACTCGGTATCGTTTGCAATCTGCACCGCTTCCTCTTCAGTTTCAAAACGGAACAGAGGTGCTACCGGGCCGAAGATCTCTTCACGGGCCAGACGCATATCATTAGTGATGTCAGCAACAATCGTTGGCTGATAGAAGTTACCACCCAGCTCGTGAGGCTTACCACCAGCAATAATACGGGCACCTTTAGCAACCGCATCGTCAACCATTAAGGTTACCTTCTCTACTGCGGCACGATTGATCAGTGGCCCTTGCTGGAACTCACCTTCCGAACAGTTACCTACTTCCAACTTCGCCACTTCTGCTGCGTAACGCTGTGCGAACTCTTCGAAAATACCACTCTGAATCAGCAGACGATTAGCACAGACACAAGTCTGACCTGAGTTACGATATTTTGAAGCCATCGCTGCTGGAATTGCTTTATCCAGATCCGCATCATCAAAGATGATCAACGGGGCGTTACCACCAAGCTCCATAGAGGTCTTCTTAACAGTATCCGCACACTGACGCATCAACTGCTTACCCACCGGCGTCGAACCGGTAAAGGAGAGCTTGCGAACAATCGAGCTATCGGTCAGCGTCTTACCAACTTCAATCGGACGCTTAGTTGTCACTACGCTGATAACACCAGCGGGAATACCCGCTCGATCAGCCAGTTCCATTAAGGCCAGGGCAGACAACGGCGTATCTTCAGCAGGCTTAATGATCATTGTGCAACCTACCGCTAGTGCCGGAGCACATTTACGGGTGATCATCGCATTAGGGAAGTTCCAAGGCGTTATCGCCGCGGTCACACCGATAGGCTCTTTCGTCACAATAATACGCTTATCAGCGGCGTGAGTAGGTATCACATCACCATAAGCCCGCTTACCTTCTTCTGCATACCATTCAATAAAGGAAGCGCCATAAAGCACTTCACCTGCAGATTCAGCAATAGGTTTGCCCTGCTCTGCAGTCATCAGAATAGCCAGATCATCTTTATTGGCAACAATCAGCTCAAACCACTTACGTAACAGTACGGAGCGTTCTTTCGCCGTTTTCTTTTTCCAACTTTTGAAAGCGACCTCAGCGGCAGCGATGGCAGCTTCAGTTTCCTCTGCTCCCAGATCTGGCACCGTGGCGATCTGCTCACCTGTTGCCGGATTGAGTACCGGATTAGTTTCACCGTTCAGTGCATCTATCCACTGACCATTTACGTAGGCTTGTTGCTTTAACAGGGAGGGATCTTTCAGGGTAATCATGTGTGACTCCAAAAACAGCATTACCGCCCGTTTAAAACTAAACCAGGCGGTAACTATTCAGTAGAACAATTCAGTAGAACTTTTTAGTAGCGTTTTTTAGTATAACGTTTTCGCGGGGCAGATATGCCTCACAAAGACTGCTGCCTATTTCAGGCAACAACCTTTTCTGCTTTCAGCTGGGCAATCTCTTCTTCACTCAATCCAATACCTGCGAGCACACCATCAGTATGCTGCCCCAACATTGGAGGTGCAGAGCTATATTCGATCGGAGTTTCTGAAAACTTAACCGGGTTTGCCACCGACGGGACAGTGCCCGCTTTGGGATGAGGCAATTCGATCTGCATCTTCCGATGCTTTACCTGCTGGTCATCAAAGACTTTATCCAGAGTATTTATTGGGCCACAGGGCACTCCACACTCAGACAAATTTTCCAGCCACCAATCACTACGTTGGCCTTTCATCAACTCTGCCACCAAGGGTGTCAGGTCATCACGGTTTTCAACCCGTAGTGAATTAGTTGCAAAAGCCGGGTTATCAGCTAGATCAGAAACACCCGCCAGCTTACAGAATCGTGCAAACTGCCCATCATTACCCACCGCCAGAATGATGTGACCATCGGCAGTAGGAAAAGCTTCATAAGGAACGATATTAGGATGAGCATTACCCAAACGAGCCGGAGGCTTGCCGCCTACCAGGTAGTTCATCGCCTGATTAGCCAGGGTTGCCACCTGAACATCCAGCAGCGCCATATCAATATGCTGGCCTATACCTGTTTCAGTACGGTGCAGCAGCGCAGCCTGAATCGCATTACAGGCATAGAGCCCGGTCATTACATCCACCAGGGCGACGCCTACTTTCATCGGCTGACCATCCGGGTCACCGGTAACACTCATCAAGCCACCCATGGCCTGAATCATGAAGTCATAACCAGCACGTTCCGCGTAGGGGCCATCCTGACCAAAACCAGTTACAGAGCAGTAGACCAATCCAGGATTAACCGATTTGAGGCTATCGTAGTCGAGGTCATACTTCTTCAGACCGCCGACTTTATAGTTTTCAATAACCACATCAACATCTGCAACAAGGCGCTTGATCAACTCCTGCCCTGCTGCTGTCGTCATATCGATGGCAATCGATTGCTTACCCCGATTTGCAGAGTGAAAGTACGCTGCATCGGTGGGGTTACCTTCTTCGTCTTTAACAAAGGGAGGCCCCCAGCCACGGGTATCATCACCGCAGCCAGGACGTTCCACCTTAATCACTTCAGCACCAAAATCTGCCAGCATCTGACCGGCCCAGGGGCCCGCCAGAATACGACTCAGATCTAGTACTTTGATGTGAGACAAGGCACCCATCAGAAGAACGCCTGAATGCCCGTCATCGCACGACCCAAAATCAGAGCGTGAATATCATGGGTTCCTTCGTAGGTGTTAACCGCTTCAAGGTTCATCACGTGGCGGATAACGCCAAACTCATCGGAGATACCGTTGCCGCCATGCATATCACGTGCAACACGAGCGATATCCAGAGACTTACCACAGTTGTTTCGCTTCATCAGAGAGATTAGCTCAACAGGACAACGATTATCATCCATAAGACGACCCATCTGCAGACAACCCTGCAAGCCCAGAGAGATCTCGGTTTGCATATCTGCCAGTTTCTTCTGTACCAGCTGATTAGCCGCCAGAGGACGCTGGAACTGGATACGATCTAAAGTGTACTGACGAGCAGAGGTCCAGCAGTATTCAGCGGCACCTAAAGCACCCCAAGCGATACCGTAACGAGCTTTGTTAAGGCAGCCGAAAGGACCCGCAAGACCCTCAACACCTGGCAACAGGTTTTCGTCTGGAACAAATACATCTTCCATTACGATCTCACCCGTCACAGAAGCACGTAGCGAGAACTTACCTTCAATCTTCGGTGCGCTCAGGCCTTTCATTCCTTTTTCAAGAACAAAGCCGCGAACAACGCCGTCCAGTTTCGCCCAAACAACAAAGACGTCTGCTACCGGTGAATTGGTAATCCACATCTTCGCGCCCTTAACGATGTAACCACCGTCAACTTTGGTCGCGCGAGTTTTCATATTATTTGGATCAGAACCAACATCAGGCTCAGTCAGACCGAAACAACCGATCCACTCACCGGACGCCAGCTTAGGCAGGTACTTCATTCGCTGCTCTTCGCTACCATATGCATAGATAGGGTGCATAACCAAAGAGGACTGTACTGACATAGCAGAACGGTAACCACTATCAACACGCTCAACCTCACGGGCAACCAGACCGTAACAAACGTAATTTACTTCAGAACCACCGTACTGCTCTGGCAGAGTTGAACCCAACAGGCCCAGTTCACCCAGCTCCTGCATGATCTCAGTGTGGAAAATTTCGTGACGGTTTGCTTCCAATACCCGCGGTAGCAACTTGTCCTGACAGTATTCGTGAGCAGCGTCACGTACCATCCGCTCTTCTTCTGTCAGTTGAGTTTCAAGGGAAAAAGGATCTTCCCAGTTAAATGCAGGCTTAGTAGAAGATTTGCTCATAGAACAGGCCTCTTGCTTCTCAGGTTATATGCAATTACCGCCGACAGGTAATGATTATCAGCAGCACATTGTTCATTATTTTTTACAAAACCAAGGAACCAGCAACTTAAAAACTGGCCCAATTTCGTCCTAAGCAGATAATAAACTCTCGCTTCACTAATCGTATATGCCCCTTCGGGGGGAGTTCATCACAGTATCACTAATCAAAGCGACTCCGTCGCTCATCATTTCAAACTAATTCTTAGCCTTAAAAGATGTCCACCTGGCAGTAACCTATCTGCTAGGATAGAAACATTAGAATAACCATAAAAGGATGACTTAGTGCGTAGCACATTGATACGGGCACTCTATCTCACCGCAGGTCTGCTGTTTGTTCTGCTAGCAATCATCGGTGTGGTCCTTCCTCTGTTACCCACAACCCCTTTTCTCCTGGTGGCTGCTTTCTGTTTCTCCCGCAGTTCCGAAACACTACATCAATATCTGCTTAACCACCGTCTGTTCGGTCATCTTATTCGGGACTGGGAAGCATACGGTGTCATCCCGCTTAAAATCAAAATTCTCTCCACAACCCTGATGCTCATCATGATTAGCTACCCGCTATTCTTCCTCCCTTTTCATCCTGGACTCAAAGCGCTGGCAGCTGGCTCTGTTATATTTGCGCTTTGGTATATCTGGAGCCGGCCATCAGAGCCCCTTATTTCTTCGGACAATAACTAATAACCGCATCAGTTAACTCTTGGCATCATCTTAAATTCAGATCAAGTTGAGAATGTAGTTAACACATCACTATTAATTTAATTCAACAAAATTTGATTTAATATCAATTTACCTCATACAGATTCATCACCATAATCCTCTCCTCTTTCGGGACAACACTTGTCTCACTTACCTATTAATTGGAGAAAATGGTGAAAACACATATTCCGGGCTTTCCCCGTATCGGCGCCCAGCGTGAGTTGAAATTCACACTGGAAAGTTACTGGCATGGAAAATCCAGCCGCGAACAGCTGGTAGAAACGGCAAAGACACTGCGAATGCAAAACTGGAATATACAGGCCGAAAGCGGCATGGATCTGGTCACCGTTAACGATTTCTCTCTGTATGATCAGGTGCTTGATCATTCTGTATTACTCGGCGCTATCCCCGAACGATTCAACGATGGTAGTTGCGATAGCTTTGATAACTATTTCCGTATGGCCCGGGGTCGTGCCCCCTCTGGTGAAGCTACCCGAGCCTGCGAAATGACCAAATGGTTCGATACCAACTATCACTATATGGTGCCTGAACTTTCTCCAAACCAGAGCTTTATCCTCAACCCGGAGAAGCTGCTGGCAGAGATCGCCGAAGCCCAACAACTGGGCCACCAGGTTAAACCTGTTATTCTTGGCCCGGTTAGCTATCTGTGGCTGGCCAAATCCGCTGGCGATGAGTTCGACAGATTAAGTCTGCTGCCTGCATTACTTGATAGCTATAAAGGTTTGTTGAAACTGCTTGCCCGCAAAAATATCGACTGGGTACAAATTGACGAACCCGCTCTGGTATTAGAACTTGATACTCGCTGGCAGGAAGCTTACCGCGAGACTTACCAGTCACTAAGCAGTTGCGGCGCCGACCTGAAAATCCTGCTGACCACATACTTCGGTGCATTAGAAAAGAACTTCGACCTGACCAACTACCTACCGGTCGATGGCTTTCATCTGGATGCGGTACGTGGCGGAGATGAATTTATCCGTTTCAGCGAATGCCTGAGGTCTGATCAGGTGCTGTCCGTTGGTGCCATTGATGGTCGTAATATCTGGAAAGCTGATATTACAGCACTGAAAGAAAGACTAGCGCCGGTTGCTGAACGGTTAGGAGATAACCTCTGGCTTTCCAGTAGCTGCTCTCTGCTACATGTACCGGTCGATCTGGAACAGGAAAACGGGTTTGACTCAGAGCTCTGCAGCTGGCTGGCCTTTGCCCGTCAAAAACTAGCTGAGATAGCCCTACTGAAACAAGTACTGTTAACTCAACCACAGCTAGCTGATACCGCTGAACGTCTGGCCCAAAACCTGCGCGATGTTACCGCTCGAACTCAATCTCAACGGGTGCACCGTATCGAAGTTAAAAGCCGGGTACACACTCTGACGCCGGAAGATGGTGAGCGCGGACTAGCCTATGCGGAGCGCGCCGTAAAACAGCAGCAAAAATTGCAGCTCCCCGCCTTTCCAACCACCACCATCGGCTCCTTTCCACAGACAGCAGATATACGCTCTACCCGCGCCCGCTATCGCAAAGGTGAAATCGACAGCAGCGCCTATAACGCCATCATGCAAGCAGAGATCAAAGACTGTATCGAACGCCAGGAGCGCTATGGTTTAGATATGCTGGTACACGGTGAGCCTGAACGTAACGATATGGTTGAATACTTTGGAGAGCAACTCGAAGGCTATACCACCAGTCAGCTAGGCTGGGTCCAGTCCTATGGCTCTCGCTGCGTTAAACCACCCATTATCTATGGTGATATTCTGCGTAAAGAGGCGATGACCGTCGGCTGGAGTCGTTATGCCCAATCACTGAGTAATAAACCCGTTAAGGGAATGCTGACCGGCCCGGTTACCATGCTTCAGTGGGCCTTTGTCCGTGATGACCAACCCCGCTCTGAAACTTGTCTGCAGATCGCCCTGGCGTTGCGGGATGAAGTGGTTGATCTTGAGCAGGCCGGTATCGCCGCTATTCAGATCGATGAACCCGCGATTCGTGAAGGCCTGCCGCTGAAACGGTCAGAATGGGATTTCTATCTACAGTGGGCAGTCTATGCTTTTCGGGTATCAGCCAGTGGTGTGAATCCAGAAACTCAGATCCATACCCATATGTGTTATGCCGAGTTCAACGATATCATTCAGGCCATCGCTGATATGGATGCTGATGTCATCACTATCGAAACCAGTCGTTCAAATATGGAGCTACTGGAGGTTTTCACCGGTTTTGATTACCCCAACGAGATCGGGCCTGGCGTCTATGATATTCACAGCCCGAATACGCCAAGGGTAGAGCAGATTCTGTCTCTGATTGATAAAGCGGCTACTCAGATTCCTGCGGAGCGACTCTGGGTCAATCCGGACTGCGGCCTGAAAACCCGTGGTTGGGATGAAGTAGCCACCAGCCTCATCAATATGGTGGCTGCCGCTAAAATTCTGCGGGAACAGAGCCTGGCGGCTTAACCTCTATAAAGTAACAACCAATGGCCGATGGATAAAACCACCGGCCATTTTTATTTCACGCGATGGCAATTATTTTTGGGTAAACTATAGAAAATGCTCCGGCAATAAACCCTTAAGTATGGATGACCCAATGGGTAAGCAATTTTCAGAACTCTCAGATAGGCACATCAAGTTCATCGGCAATCAGAAGATCTACTTCGTCGGCACCGCCGCGGCAACCGGCCATGTGAATCTCTCACCCAAAGGCGGTGATTCTTTGCGGGTTATTAATTCCACCACCATTGCCTGGTTAAACCTTACCGGCAGCGGCAATGAATCCGCAGCCCACGTGATTCAAAATCCACGAATGACTATCATGTTTAGCGATTTTGACCGCGCGCCTCTGATTCTCAGAGCCTATGGCAATGCCCGGGTACTGCACCAACAAGATGCCGATTGGGGTCAATATTGTGAGCTATTTCCAGCCAGCATCGCCACCCGACAGATCTTCATACTGGATATCAGTATGGTTCAGTCATCCTGTGGAATGTCAGTGCCCAACTTTGAATACCAAGGTGACCGTAGTGAACTAGAACGATGGACTGAAAAACAGGGTACGTCAGGCATTAAGAAATACTGGCTTAATAAAAACCAGCATAGCATCGATGGCTTCGAAACTGAGATTGTAAAACGTTCAGGAATAACCGGGCCGGAGGATTAAACTCAGAGATGGGGAATGATCGAAACCGTCACCTCATGACCCAGTAACAAGCTAACCGAGCCTGATATGTTATCTGAAGTATTACTACTCCAGACATTAAATGAACCGGGGTCATCCTGAGGGTTTAATAGATTCAGCTCTGACAATTTTCTCTTTACCTGCGCAGCCACAGGCAAAGCGGTATCTATAATGTCAGCCCTATCCTGAAGCACGTATTCAATAACCGGTTTCAAGAATGGATAATGAGTACAACCCAGAACAATCTGATCCGCCCCTTTATCCAGTAAAGGCATGACATAACGCTCAACCACTTTGAAGGTTTCAGGGCTGTTAAGATCCCCCTCTTCAACTAACTCAACAAAACGAGGGCAAGCCTGAACAACAATTTTTGCCTGATCCGAAAATCGGGCCTGAAGCTGTTGAAATGAGCGACTGTTCAAGGTTTGCTCTGTCGCAAGCACACCTATTATCCCCGCTTTGCTCTGCATAACGGCTGGTTTAATGCCCGGCTCTACACCAATCACCGGGATTTTAAATTTGCTACGTAAGATTTCGATCGAATTTACTGTGGCTGTATTACAAGCGACAACGATCGCTTTGCAGTTCTGGTTACTCAAAAACTGTGACACCGTTTCGGCGCGATCTTCAATAACATCCTGAGACTGAGAGCCATAGGGTGAAAATGCCTGATCCGCAACATAGATCAGATTCTCTGAAGGAAGCTCTGCTCTGATAGCCCGGGCGATTGATATGCCACCCACACCGGAGTCAAAAATGCCTATGGGTCTTTCCACTGTTATATCCGCATTGATTAAGTTGAATCACGATAAAAAGCGTTGATGCTGGTTCTTTATCATTTACTCTGTGCACAAAGAATATCACTGTTTTAAACCCCGCATACAGCGACAAACCCGCCAAAACACCTACCCAGATCAATACAGACTCAAATCATTTGTAAACAACCCATGAAGAACGGTTTAACTGCGCTTACGGATCGTTATCAGCGATGATAGAAATCACTGACAACCTTTACCCTACTCAAGCCGCTGTTCAAGCATCAGTATTGATACAATCACTGACCGGTTGTATTTTGAACAGACCTGAACATAACGAAACTCACAGAAAACTACTCCATTTAGAGTTTCAAGGAGCAACAATTGCCACACTGTATCCTCGAGTACGCAAAGCCTTTAGAGGCTCAACTTAATCCAACTAAGTTGGTACAAGCCGTTTATGAAGGCGCATACAGTTCCGGGCTATTTGAAGGCCCTGATATTAAAACCCGTGCGATCGCTTACCAAGAGTATCTGACAGGTGCCGACAAGACGGCCTTTATCCATGTAACGGTGAAGCTCCTAAAGGGTAGAACTGATGAGCAAAAACAAAGATTATCTTCTACAGTAATTAAGAGGTTAATTTCTTTACAGCTTTCAGATATTTCAATAACCGTAGAAATCGTTGATATGGAAAGCAATAGCTACGCTAAGCATCTGACTTAAGGAGTAGGAATGTTCGCAGGACATATAGGAGCTGCGTTAGCCATCGGTAGATTAGACAGAGATGTGGGTTTAGGCAGCCTGATAGCCGCCTCGCTTTTTATCGATCTGCTACTCTGGTCTTTTATTTTACTGGGATGGGAGTCTGTCGCTATTCCTGAAAACTTTACTGATACCCACCAGCCTGCCTTTATCTTCCCGTTTTCTCACAGTCTCTCTGCCGCCATTATATGGTCGACACTCGCAGGAGCCGTTGTTTTTCTATGGTATTCAGAACGAAAAGGGTTGAGTTTACGTGCGGTTTTTATGATCTCAGTTGCGGTCTTATCTCACTGGTTACTCGACTTTACCGTCCATAATTCCCAAATCCCTCTCTTGGCAGGTACCTCATTCAAAGTAGGTCTCGGTCTCTGGGACAACATGACCCTCGCACTGCTGTTTGAAAGCTTTATCATGCTTGCAGGCCTTTACCTGTTTCTGGACGGTGCTAATACATCCCTGCCAAAGAAAATTGCATTGAGCATTCTGTGCCTGCTTATTCTTAGCTTTACTATCATCGGCATGACCATCGCCCCTCCCCCACCTTCGGCAATGGCGATGGCAGAAAGCTCGATCATTATGATCCTGATTATCTGTGTGCTTGCAGGGTGGCTGGGAAAGGAAAATCAGGATAATCGTTAGTTAGAAACAAGTAGCTGGCCCCAGAACAGGACGCGAGCAATCAAAAGCCATTTACATAATTCAAGCAAATATAAATGGCTTCAATAAATTAATCCGCTGCAGCAATGACTGATATTTCAACCAGTAATTCAGGACTTGCCATCGCAGCCTCGACACAGGCCCTTGCTGGTGCATAGCCTTCAGGAACCCAGCTATCCCAAACGGAATTCATCTCGGAAAAAAGCGCCATATCCTTTATATAGATAGTCGCTGAAAGGATCTTTTCCGGGCTACTGCCCACAGATAACAGCAGATCAGATACTTTTTCCAGCATTGTCCGGGTCTGTTCAGCAATACCCGCCGAACGGTCTTCAGCGACCTGACCGCAGAGGTAAATGGTATTATTATGAATCACTACTTTACTCATGCGAGTCGCAGTCTGGTGGCGTTCAATCGTCATTGTTTGTTTTCTCAATATTCAATTATTTTTACTTTACGGTTCCGTCCTGAGCGGGCTGGCTAAGAGAAGCCAGTTCGCCCAATGTGACCGGTTTTATAGGGAAGCGAATGTTGTAATAGCCGACGTCCGAAGGATTACTACCTAGCTCATCTGCCAGTAAAGCAGTGACTGTAGAACCACACTGACGCCCCTGACAAGGCCCCATACCCGAACGGCAAAACGCCTTGGTCTGATTCGGTCCAACGCAGCCCTGTTTCACAAGCCCACGAATTTCAGTAGCACTAACTTCCTCACAACGGCACACGATAGTCTCCCCCTGAGGTCTGAGGAACATATCCAATGGACGGTAGAGATAATCCAGGAAAGGACGGATAGCAAGCTGATCAGCCAACTCTTTTCGTAGTGAATCTATCTCCGAATCCTTTTTCCCTTTCAGCCCTAACTGTTGAACGATTTCATTAGTAACAGTACGCCCCTGAATCTCTGCGACGATAGCGCCTCCAATACCGGCAGAGTCACCGGCAATAAAGATATCGGGATGGCTGCTGCAGCCATTTTCTAACAGAGTGGGTTTCCAGCACTGCTGTACTTCATCCCATTGGTGCTCAAGCCCGATAGCACGGCCTAGTTGGGTATTGGGAATCACCCCCTGATGTACCAGTAGTGTTTGGCATTCCAGTTGATGCAGGGTACTACCCTTGCGAAAGCTAACCGAAGCTAGATTACCGTCACTCCCCGGTTCAGCACGCAACTCAGTCGCACACTTATAAAATTTCACTCCACTACGGCGGATCTCATTGAGCATCCGCATACCTTTAAGCAGATGACGCCAACCTTTAATGGCCCCGCCAATCTCCTTTAACGCACGGCCGTAGTTAGCCGTCGGGGTCGTTTCAACAATCCCCTCAACCCTGACACCCGCCCTGATCAGCTGGCAAGCGATCAACAATAACAATGGGCCACTGCCGGCAATCACTAAGGGTTCTACCGGTGTCAGACCCGATGATTTCAATAATATCTGGGCGGCACCACAGGTCATCACACCGGGAAGTGTCCAACCTGGAAAAGGTACCGGACGCTCCTGTGCTCCGGTCGCCAGTAATAGCTTTTTAAAACCCACCTGACGACTCATACCCTCCGCTGAAAAGCACAGAGTATTATCACCGGTTACTTCCCATACTGTAGCATTCGATATATGCGTCAGCGAAGCCTGAGCCAAACCCGCCAGCAACGATTCACCTACATAATAATCTTCACCCAGAATAGAGCGATTTTGCAGTATTGGACGACCAATATTTCTGTATATCTGCCCACCCGCCCGTGGCTGTTCATCCAGTATCAGCGTATTGAGTCCGGCTTCACTCGCTTCTTTAGCTGAAGCCATGCCAGCAGGTCCTGCACCGAGAATCACCAGATCATATTGCTGCAAACCTGTCATAACCTGTCTCCGCCTATCTCTCGGGCACCTTGCTGCACAGTGATCACCATCCCTTCGCTAACCTCTGTCATGCAGGCTTGAGTATTGGGCTTACCGTCGATATTCATCAGACACTCAAAGCACACACCCATCATGCAATATGGCGCCCGGCCAGTACCGCTAACAGCTGTCGTACGGGTAGGTCTCAAGCCTGAATGCATAACCGCAGCGGCAACAGTCTCACCTTCCAGAGCGATAACCTTGTGCCCCTCAATAGTGATCTCTACCTCTGCTCTTTCATTACAGGGCAAACGGTTAAAGCTGAAATCTGCTGCCATGAAACTTCTCCAAATCTATAGCCGAATCGGCGCTACCAGTCGAAATCCAGTCAGCGATAGGCCCCGCGTGTGCAGCCGCCAGCGTGACACCACTGTGGCAGGTAACCAGGTACGCCCCGGGGTATTGTTTCGACTGCTGATATATAGGATTGCCATCCGGAGTCATGATGCGTAAAGCCCCCCAGGAACGGATCAGATTCACCTCTTTCAACAGGGGAAACATCGTTGTTGCACGCTGTGCGATCTGCGCAAGAACCTCAGTTGTAGTGCCAGTATCAAAGCCAACATCTTCTTTTGAATCACCGCACTGAACTGTGCCCTCTTCGGTCTGACGCACATGTCCAGTTGGATAGTGCAAAAACGGACGCACCCGTTCTGCGATTAAAACCTGCCCCCGGTTCGGAAAAACCGGCGCATCTATGCCGACCATCGGCCCCAGCTCTTTATTACCCAAGCCAGCAGCCAGTACCACTTTATTGCAACTAAAATCACCCTGCTCGGTCTGCAATACAAACTGCCCCTGCTGCGGGATAATATTGCTAACCCGGCCTGCGTTGACCAGTTTGCCACCGAGTGACTCAAACCGTGCGACCAGCGCTCGCATCAGATAAAGCGGATTTACATGACCATCTTCAGGCCCCCAGGTTGCGCCTGCCACTTCGGGCCCGATATCCGGGATCATCTCACGCAATTGTTGCAGATCGAGTACCTCGTAGGGGTAACCCTCAGGGTGCTCAATCGCCATCTGTTCCAATATCACCTGACGCTTTTGCAGTTCAGACTCACTCAGGCAGACAAACAGCCCACCCCGCTGCTGCAACTGAATATCGATACCGGTATGTTGTGTCAGGTCATCTGCCAGACCAGCCCAGAGCTGAGCTGAAAGACGGGTAATTCGTGCATACTCAGGCAGGTTATCACCCTTGCCCTGCACCCAGACCAAGCCAAAATTGCCCCGTGACGCCCGTAGAGCGACATCACCTTCATCATATACTGTGACTTGCTGACCCTGCTTTTGAATCCCCAGCGCAATACAAAGTCCTACCAGGCCACCGCCAATAACAGCTACGTCAGAGCTGCCACGGTTTAGCCGCACACTCTCCGTCATATGCTTTCTCCAGTATAAAGAGGATTAATCGGTGAAAGGACCGGTCAGGCCTGTGCCTGACCGGTGGTTCAATATTATTCAGCCAGTGCAGCTTCAAGAATCTTATCAGCCCACTCTTTACCGATATCATTGATGATTTCAGGCCATACGTTCTGCTTAATCTTTGCAGCAGTCGCGGCTAGCTGTTCAGGCGTTACCTCAACGATAGTTGCGCCGGCTTCAACCAGACGTTGCTCGTTAGCTGCCTGATCTGTTTCGGCGGTTGCCCAGCGGCTGTTTTCAAAATCCAGAGCAGCTTGGGAAAGTGCTTCCTGTTGATTAGCTTTAAGACCATCGAAACGCTCTTCATTGATCATCAGGTACCAAACTTCAAAGTGAGTATTGATCGGTACGTAGTACTTAGTCACATCACGGAATGAGGCGTAGTAACCTTCAGCACCTGAGCCGATAACACCATCAACAACACCGGTTTGAACAGCGGTAAAGGCTTCAGAGAACGGCAGAGGTGAGCCGATATAACCTAAATTATCCGCAAGAAGTTGAAACACCTTAATTGGTGGCACACGAACTTTCGCTGACTTACTAACACTGGAATCCGCTGCACCTTCAACATCTGTATTAAGCGCAACACCGCCAAAGTAAACAGGCCAAGCACCCAGAACTTTAATACCCTGCTGCTTATACAGATCAGATACGGTATTTCGCATCACTGAACCTGGGCCAAATTTCTTCTGTGCATCCGCCCAGTCCTGTGCCATATATGGCAGTGAAACGATCTGGAAACGTTTATCAACGCTAGATGCGATCGGCTGAACAGCCATATCAACTGCACCCAGGCCAACACGCTCTTGAACCACCGTATAGTCACCCAGAGCATTTGCCGGATACAGCTTAACTTTTAGCTTTCCATCTGTTGCCGCTTTAACTGCCTCAGCAAATTTTGTGGCGTCTATATCAATCGCAGTACCCTGCGGGCGAACATGGGACAGCTTAAGGGATGCAGCTTCGACAGCACCCATAGTTACTAGCGATAAAGAAGCCGCCAGAACCAGATTTTTAGAAAGTGAAGTAAACATCGATTTTCCTCATTTTTGTTTTTTTGTCCTTGCGGACCGTTTTTTATGTTTAACGTACTTAGTAACCCATCATTGCTGGGATATATTCAGACAGTCCAGGCCAGATCAGCACCAGTATTACCACTGGCAGATAACCGAACAAAAGCAGGATCATGGCGGGTTTGATTACCTCGGTAAATTTCACTTTACCGATCCGCGCACCCAGATAAAGGATGCTGGCATAAGGCGGCGTAACGCCTCCCATCGCCGTGGTCACGCCCATAATTGCTGCAAATTGAATCGGACTTACACCCAGCGCGCTCATCAATGGCATTAGCAACGGTGCGGTAAGAATGATCGCAGTGATATCGTTAACCACCATGCCGATGGCGAACAAAAACAGCGTTACCATAATCAGCAGAGTTGTTTTGTCCTGGGTGATCTCAAAGATAGATTCCACCAGCGCCTGGGGAATATCTTCCATAACGAAGAGCTGACTCAACATCAGACTGAAAAGAATCATGATCAGAATGGCACCCACCGCAGTGGCAGATTCCTTACCGGCTTCAAGAAACTTTTTCCAGGTGAGTCCCCTGTAGATCATGAAACCTACAGGTAGAGCATAGATAACAGCGACCGCAGCGGCTTCTGTCGGCGTCATGATTCCGCCATAGATACCGCCAAGGATAATGACTGGCATCAGCAACGCAGGAATAGCATGAACCGTATTGTTTCCCGCCAGCTTCAGGGTCTCGCTGAAAGAGACTTCCTCATCCAGCACCAGTGGAAACTTTCGCGCCATCACAAGGTTAACAATGGCAAAATTGAGCATGATCAGCAGGCCCGGACCCAAGGTCGCTAGAAAGCTTGCCAGAATAGATGTTTCTGTTACCCAACCATAGACAATCATGGTGACGCTGGGCGGGATTAACAGCCCCAGAATAGAGGAGTTAGCAATCAATGCAGTGGCATAAGCGCGGGGATACCCTTTACGTTCCATCTCTGGAATCAGCAATGGACCGATTGCCGCAATGCCCGTCAAACCACTTCCTGAGATAGCCCCGATAATTGCGCAGCTAATAGAAGCAACGACGCCCAAACCACCCCGGACGCGCCCAACAAAGATATTAACAAACTTAAGTAAGCTCGCCGCGATACCACTGACACTCATGATAGTGCCAGCAAAAACAAACAGCGGTATGGCTAGCAGTATCGGGTTAGTCAGCTGACTAAAGCCCCACAGCATCATCCCTTTAAAAGTGACTTCACCAACCAGGGCCATCACCATCAGACCTGCGCCAAAACAGTATGGCAGTGGAACCCCAAGACTCAACAGAATAACCAATACGGCAAACGCTAACAGTGCTATCTCAACCATTGTTACGATCCTCCTTCGGTGACAGCAACTGGAACTCATCAAGCTCATCCGTATGCGGATGCTCATGATCAATCAATTTATCGACTTCAGCCCCGCCTGCCAGCAAGACTCGAACATGTCTGGACAGATGCAGCAGAACATAAAGCGTCATCAGTAACAGACCGATAAACAGAGCAGATTCATAGATAAGTGTGGGCAGATAAAGGGTCGGGGTCTCTTTCGATACCCGCACCGCATATTGGAAGTAGTCCCAGGCCCAATAGGTCAGCCAGCCGGAGATAACCAGACTGATGGACTCAGAAACAACCAGCAAAATATGCCGTGCCCGTTCTGTTTTGAGGAAGATCTCGAGAACATTCGCCCGGATCTGAGTATCTTCCCGGGAGGCATTGACTGCACCGAGAATATAAAGCCATAAGGTAGGAATAACGGCTACCTCTTCAAGCCCCATAATAGGAGTCTCGAAAACATAGCGGGTTATCACCTGTACGAACTGCATACCTGCAACCGTACTGATCAATATCGCCAAAGTGTATCTAAAAAATGTCTCCATAATTATTATCTCTATGTCGGAGCTCATAATTAGTGCCTCCTGAGAAGCACCCTTGATGTGGTATTTACATGATCATAAATCGAGCAAATAATATCAAATCATGAATATTACATACTTGATAACATGGTGTTATATTATAGATCACTCAGGAGACTATCATCTATGGCTCAGTTAAGTTTCAGACAGGTCGAGGCATTTCGCGCGGTAATGATTGCCGGCACCACAACAGGCGCAGCAGAAATACTTTTCATTTCACAGCCTGCAGTGAGTCGATTATTAAGTGATTTTGAAGACTCGGTAAAGGTACCGCTGTTTGATCGGGTGAAAAAAAGATTAGTCCCTACACCGGAAGCGCTGATTCTGTTTGAAGAGGTAGAACGATCCTTCGTTGGCATAGAAAAACTGGCGCGTACTGCTGAAGAATTAAGAACATTTCATCGGGGAACGCTGCGAATAGCTTGTATGCCAGCCCTTGCTCAAGCGTTTTTACCACAGGTTTCCCGAGAGTTTATGGAACTGAATCAGGGGGTTTCGATGACCCTACAGGTACGTAGTTCTCAACAGGTCGCAGACTGGATCTCTACCCAACATTTCGATATCGGCTTTGCTGCCGTTGCAGTGACAGACCCATCCATACAAACAGAATCACTGGCACGCAGCGAAATGGTCTGCATCCTGCCCCCCGGGCACCCTCTTGAGCATAAAGAACTCATCGAGCCGCAAGATCTTAAAGATGATGTTTTTATTTCGTTGGGAACCGAGCATCGCTACAAAGTAGATGACGCTTTCGAGACCGCTGAGGTAAAAAGGAAAATGCTTTTTGATACCCAGGTATCCCATATCGCCTGTAGTTATGTACTTTCAGGCTCAGGGGTTTCACTGGTCGACCCAGTCACTGCTATTAATTTTATAAAGCAGGGCCTTGTAGTCAAACCCTTCTCTGTCTCAATACCCTTTAATTACAATCTAATCTACCCGGCAACCCGTCCCGTTTCGCAGCTGGCGCTTGATTTTTGCAAACTACTAAAAACCCGTTTAAAAGAGTTGGCTGAGGGTTCCGATAACCTATTCAAAATATTAGTAAAGAATGAATAGTAAAAGCGTCCTATGAAGAAGCCCCGGTAGCCAACATAGTAACCGGGGGCAATTCATTTTATACCGCTGCCAGTACGCCAAACGCCGCTACGGCTACACCTGCAATACGGGAGGTCATGCCCATACTGTAGCTGTCTGCGAGCTGTCCCAGTCGAGTGCCTGCCATCAGTAACACTGATGTCATGATCAGGAAGCCTGCAACATAAGCAACCGGATTTACTGCCAATGGCAGTTCAGCACCGTGAGCTAAACCGTGGAATAGTGCGAAGCCTGCGGCAAGCGCGATTCCGGTAACCAGCGTAAAACGTACCGCCAGTGCCAGCAGTACGCCTGCTGTGACCACTGACACAACGATTCCCTGCTCAACAAAAGGTACGGTCAGTCCGGCAACCGCCAATAGAGTACCAACGGCCATCGCCAGCAGAAATGCTGCAGGCACTGCTGTTCCTACCCTGCTTTTACTACGGCCCGCAGCCATAAGCCCGACCGCCAGCATCACCAGCAGATGATCTGCCCCCGACAGTGGATGCAGCATGCCCTGGAAAAAGCCGGCCACTTCATGCCCGGTATGCGCCATCGCAGAAAGCGGAGCCAGTGCACCGACAAGGGTTAACAGACGTAACTGATTGCGTTTATTCATTATGTGCTCCTGAAAGTCCTAATAATTATTAAACCACTGCCTTAACCGGTGGTAGCTGTTTAGATTCCAGCATCCCTTCGGATACGATAAATTCGAGAATATCTTCCAAACCTTCGGCCTTCTTCAGGTTGGAGAAGACAAAAGGCCGGTCGCCGCGCATGCGTTTGGCATCCACATCCATCACTTCAAGGGACGCACCGACCAAGGGTGCCAGGTCAGTCTTGTTGATAATCAACAGATCGGAGCGGGTGATGCCCGGCCCACCTTTACGGGGAATCTTATCGCCCGCAGAGACATCGATGACATAGATGGTCAGATCTGAAAGTTCTGGGCTGAAAGTGGCGCTGAGGTTATCGCCGCCACTTTCAACGAATACCACATCCAACTCACCATGACGGGCGATCAGCTGATCAATCGCCGCCAGATTCATCGAAGCATCTTCACGTATTGCCGTATGCGGACAACCACCGGTTTCCACACCAATGATGCGGTCGGCATCCAGAGCTTCGTGCTCGGTCAGAAACTTAGCGTCTTCCTTGGTATAGATATCGTTAGTGACCACGGCAATATCATAATGCTCCCGCATCGCTGAACAGAGTGAGCGTAGCAGTGCTGTTTTACCCGACCCTACCGGGCCACCTACACCGATCCGCAGTGTCTGTTTTTGCGGGCTCGTCTGGCTGTGTGTTGTTGTGCTCAAAATAACTCTCCTGAATTCTGTCGTTTCTGCCCGAAGGTCAGGAACGGAATAATCTTGAATACTGTGTTTCATGGCCTGCACTGGCGATTGCCAGCCCCTGCAAACCATTACCAATCTCATCTTCTGCAATCTGTTCTGCCCGAGTGATCGCCTGGGGCAACAGTGGTTGCAGCTCACCCAGCAGCAGCTGAGCCTGGGTCTGCCCTAGCGGCACCAGTTTAGTCGCTGCCGCAACCTGGTTTTCTAACCATGACCAGAGGAATCCCAGTACAGCGGTCGAGTAATCTATCCGCCAGTGTTGTGCAGCAATACCGAACAGAACGACAAAACTTAACTCGCCTGATGTGGGTAATGGCTGTGAAATGCCAAGACTCACCAACAACCGGTTCATCGCCTCACCCATCGCGCTATCCGTTAGCCGTAACTCACGGGTTTCGCGGCAAGCCAACGCCAGATCATTACACCGTATCAACCGCTTCTCATCGCCGGCTTCAGCCGCGGCCATCGCCAACTTCAACAGCGGCAGATCGGTCTGGGCAACTGAATAGAGCAACTGCTGTTCCAGCCACTCTGACACCTGCTGTGATTTTTTAATCCAACCGGTTTCAATGGCATGCTCTAGCCCCTGAGAGAATGCATAACCGCCTATCGGCAGGCTCACACTACTGAGCTGCATCAACCTTAAGAGAGCTGTATCAGTGGTGGTGATGGCCGCCATTACTGTAGGCTCCCGATTCCGGTACAAATACTGTTTCCTGATGGGTCAGTGTCAGACCTAACAGCTCAAGCATCTCTTCCAGCACATGATCCGGTTGCATCCGTAACCAGCACTCACCCACCTGCAGCTTCACGTGACGGTTACCTAAGTGATAGCAAGCGCGGGCAAAGGTCTGCCAATCTTCACACTCGGCATAGGTCACCGCTTCAACCGCCCCTTCAACCTGAACATATTTCCCACAGGTTGTTTTAAGGTATTCACCCACCAGCAACGGCTTACCCCGTTCCAAAAACAGGCGCACCTCTTCACCATTCTCACCGGTGAGTTTCAACCGACCCCGGTCGCGTTGCTCTTGACTCAAAACCACCGTTGTATAAACAACACCGTGACAGTGATCGCCTAAACGTTCATAAACTTCCAACATCAGATGCCCTCTCTTAAAACAAGTTATATAGCTGAGCCAGTGGTAACACTTCTGCCGGCTCACAGGTAAGTAGCTCGCCATCTGCCCGCACCTCGTAGGTCTGCGGGTCGACCGTGATATCAGGCATCCAGCTGTTGTGTACCATGTCTTTCTTGCCGATATTACGGGTGTTCGAACAGGCGACTAACCGACGATTCAGCCCCAGCTGACCACCGATATCATTGTCCAGTGCGGCCGCAGAGACAAAGGTCACCGCGGTCTTAGCCGGTGCCTGGCCGTAGGAGCCAAACATTGGGCGGTAGTGCACCGGTTGCGGCGTTGGGATAGATGCATTCGGGTCACCCATCGGCGCGGCGGCAATCATCCCTCCTTTAATAATCAGGGATGGTTTAACGCCAAAGAACGCTGGCTTCCACAACACCAGGTCCGCCAGTTTACCTGGCTCAATAGAGCCGACTTCGTGGGAGATACCGTGGGCGACAGCCGGGTTAATGGTGTATTTTGCGATGTAACGACGGGCGCGGAAATTATCACTACCCAGGGTTTCATCTTCAGGCAGCAGACCAAACTGAGTCTTCATCTTATGGGCAGTCTGCCAGGTACGGGTAATCACCTCTCCAACACGTCCCATCGCCTGAGAGTCAGACGAGATCATGCTAAAGGCACCCCGATCGTGAAAAAGGTCTTCCGCGGCAATCGTCTCTTTGCGAATCCGGGAATCGGCAAAGGCGACATCCTCGGGGATATTACTGTCCAGGTGATGACAGACCATCAGCATATCCAGATGTTCATCCACCGTATTGCGGGTATAGGGACGGGTTGGGTTGGTCGAAGATGGCAGTACATTCGGGTAGGCACAGGCGCGGATGATATCCGGTGCATGACCTCCCCCCGCCCCTTCGGTGTGATAGGTGTGGATAACCCGGTCTTTAAAGGCACCCAGGGTGTCATCAACAAATCCGGACTCGTTCAGCGTATCGGTATGAATCGCCACCTGAACATCATATTTTTCAGCTACGGACAAACAGGTATCGATAGATGCCGGCGTCGTACCCCAGTCTTCATGGAGTTTCAGACCGCAAGCGCCGGCTTCCAATTGATCTTCCAGGGGCTTAGGCAGACTCCCGTTACCTTTGCCAAGGAAGCCAAAGTTCATCGGCATAGAATCAGTAGCCTGAAGCATCTTACCGATATTCCAGGGCCCCGGAGTACAGGTAGTCGCATTGGTACCGGTTGCAGGCCCGGTACCACCGCCGATCATAGTGGTCACACCGGACATTAGCGCTTCATCTATCTGTTGTGGACAGATGAAATGGATATGCGCATCGATTCCGCCGGCGGTGAGAATACTACCCTCACCGGCTATGACTTCGGTACCCGGGCCGATAACGATATCGACATTATCCTGAGTATCCGGATTACCCGCTTTACCGACTTTAAAAATACGGCCTTCACGAATACCCACATCACCTTTAACGATCCCCCAGTGGTCCAGCACCAGCGCGTTAGTGATAACCAGATCAACACAGATATCATTACCGCACTGACTCTGGCCCTGACCATCCCGGATAACCTTACCGCCCCCAAACTTAACTTCGTCGCCATAATCAGTGAAGTCTTTCTCAACTTCGATCCAGAGTTCGGTATCACCGAGTCGCACCCGGTCACCGGTGGTAGGGCCGAACATCTGTGCATAAGCGGCACGATCTATCTTGCTCATAGGGTTTCCTCCCCGCTATCCAGCTTACCCATCACATCACCACGGAAGCCGTAGATAGTCCGACTACCCGCATATTCAACCAGCTCGACTTCGCGGCCCTGTCCCGGCTCGAAACGAATCGCCGTCCCTGAAACGATATTCAGCCGGTAACCGCGGGTTTTTGCACGGTCGAATTCCAGTGCCGGATTAACTTCATAAAAATGATAGTGAGAGCCGATCTGAACCGGGCGATCACCACGATTTTCAACCCGCAGAGAGACTGTCTTACGCCCCTCATTAAGCAGAATCTCGCCTTTTGCAGGCTGAATTTCTCCGGGAATCATAGTCATCTCCTCTCAACAGATCGGGTTATGGACGGTGACCAATTTGGTACCATCGGGAAAAGTCGCTTCTACCTGTACTTCATGAATCAGTTCGATAACCCCGGGCATTACCTGGTCTGCCGTTAATAGGGTTTTACCGAAGCCCATTAGTTCAGCGACGGTTTTCCCATCGCGGGCGCCTTCGATAATTTCCATGCTCAAATACGCCATCGCTTCAGGGTAATTCAACTTCAGCCCCCGATTGAGGCGACGTTCAGCCAGCAGAGCCGCCGTAAATACCAGTAATTTATCTTTTTCTCTTGGAAGCAGTTCCATCACTTACCTCTTCACTATGTTTAGCGCTTATCGTCTGAGCCGGTGTGTGCTGAGCGCGAAATTTCATCTGGTCTGACAGACCGTCTAGCAACCCATAGTCAAACATCAAGTTGCCCAGATACGGGGCTCACAGGCTGGCCGACCTAGCAGTTCCGGGCGAATCTCATGCCAACAACGAACAAAGAGTTTCATCGCCTGATCAGTCTGATCGCCCAGATAGCGAACAGTTAGAAACTCCCCCACCAGACTGACAGCCGCTAACGCGCCACAATCATCGGCATGCAACCGCAGCTTTTTAATCAAAGGTTCAATCGAATGTTCAGTGTTTTCATCGGCGGCGAGATCAAAGGGGCCTGCCACCATCAGTCCGGTGACAGGCTTACCACGTAACCCGGCACTGCCGTCCAGCAACGCCCGGTTACCATCATCAATCTGTAACCGCTCCCGCAACAAAATGCGCTCTCCCCGATTGATTTGCAGGGTCTGAGACAGGTTACCGCTACTGAAAGGCAGACCCCGGTTGGGCAATCCAAGGCTGGTAATTTCCCAGCCGATAAAATGTGAGTTCTCGGCCAGATGAACCCGCGTATCAAGGCGGGTGCAGGCATCGGGATAGAGGATAGTTTCCAACGGCAGCCACTCAATTGAGCTGCCGGCACTCAGATGCAGAGTATTAATTTGATGTTGCAAAGTCCGGTCGGGGCGCGCCCGGTAAACCCGTCCGGCACCGGGAGTCGTCAGTAATGCATGGCTGTCATAGCCCGTATTAACGGAGATCTCAAGACGGTCCCCGGAGACCATTCCCCCCGGAGGATGCAGCAGATAAACCTGGGCCAGATCAGGCCCCTCGGGGTAGAACGCTTTCTGGACGTAGAGCGGGCCCTTATGATCAGCCCGTTGCAACACAGAGCCTCGGGACGTGCGGCCAAACTGTAAAAACAGTTCAGCATTCCAGGCAGAGGCTTTTTTTTGCTGCGCCGGGGTGCGAGTCGGCTCTGGGGCACGCGGTATCGGCTGTGACAGGCTGGTCATCGTTTATACCGCCAGGTACTGACGAATCAGATCTTCACTGAGGTTATCCATCCGGTCGCTGGCCACGACACGGCCTCTTTCTACCAGTCGAAACTCCTCGCCTACTCGACGCGCAAAACCCAGTTTTTGTTCGACCAGAATCACGGTAAGCCCCTCCTCCTTGTTGAGCTTTAAAATGACATCTCCGATCTGTTGAACAATGTTCGGCTGAATCCCTTCGTTGGGCTCATCCAAAATCAAGACTTTCGGCTCCAGCACTAGTGCGCGACCAATCGCCAACTGCTGTTGCTGCCCACCCGACAGGTCGCCCCCACGACGCTGAAGCATCTCTTTTAAGACGGGAAACAGTTCGAAAATCTTTTCCGGTATCTCTTTTGCGCCATCCTTGCGGATGGGTAAACCTACCTTAAGATTTTCTTCAACGGTCAGCAGCGGAAAGATATCCCGCCCTTGGGGCACATAACCGATGCCAGCAGGTGCCCGAAACTCAGCTTTCTTGTTCTGCAACGGCTCACCTTCCAGCAGAATTTCGCCATTCTTGACCGGTAACAGACCCATGATGCATTTCAGCAAGGTGGTTTTACCGACCCCGTTACGCCCCATAATGCAGGTACAAGACCCCGGCTTAATATCCAGATTGAGATCCCAGAGAATCTGCGTGCCACCATAAAACTGATTAACGTTTTTAATACTGATCATGGTGCTTCTCCCAGATACACTTCAATCACATCCTGATTATTCTGTATCTCATCCATCGAGCCTTCCGCCAGAACAGCCCCCTGATGCAATACCGTCACGGTTTGGGCGATACTGCGGACGAACTCCATATCATGCTCGACCACCACCACCGTGCGTTCACCGGCCAACGAGGTCAGCAGTTCAGCGGTGCGTTCGCCTTCCTGTACCGTCATGCCCGCCACTGGCTCATCCACCAGCAGCAAACGAGGGTTAGCCATCAGCAGCATGCCTATCTCTAACCACTGTTTCTGCCCGTGGGACAGCGAACCGGCCAGCATCATCCGCTCGCCTTTCAGACCAATAGTTTCCAGCACTTCATCGATACGGTCATACTCTTCACCGTTGAGTACCGCCAGCAGCGTTGGCAATACCGACTTATTACTCTTCAGTGACAGCTCAAGGTTATCCATCACCGTGTGGGCTTCAAATACCGTCGGTTTTTGGAATTTACGCCCGATGCCCAGTTGAGCGATCTCCGCTTCGTCTTTATCCAGCAGGTTGATCGACTGACCAAAATAGACGGAACCACTATCGCACTGAGTTTTACCGGTAATCACATCCATCAGGGTGGTTTTACCCGCCCCGTTGGCGCCGATCAGGCAGCGCAGTTCACCGTCATTGATATAGAGATTCAGATCATTCAATGCCTTAAAACCATCGAAGCTAAGATTAAGCCCTTCAACATAAAGCAGTACCTGGTGGGAGATATCTACCTTCTGCTCAGGCTCCTGCAGAAACGACCAAACCTGATCACGACGCATCACATCACGGGTGCTATCTAAAATACTCATGCGTGGCCCTCCTCAGCTTTTTCATTAGGACTGTCATTTCCGCTCTGATTTTTAGACTGCTGTTGTTTCTCTTTAAGTTGCTCCTGGAGTTGCGCAAATAGCCCCATCAAACCTTTTGGCAGATAGAGAGTCACCAGTACAAACATCGCGCCCAGTGCGAACAACCAACCATCCGGCATAATCGCCGTAAATTTAGTTTTGGCGTAGTTCACCAAAATCGCGCCAATAATCGCGCCGATCAGCGTTCCCCTACCCCCCACAGCCACCCAGATAACCATCTCAATAGAGTTGATCGGTGAGAATTCTCCCGGATTAATGATGCCCACCTGGGGGACATAAAGTGCACCGGCAATACCGGCAATCATCGCCGAGTAAACAAACAACCAAACTTTGTAGTTCTCCGTTTTGTAGCCGATGAAGCGAGCCCGGCTTTCACCGTCACGCACTGCGATAATCACTTTGCCGAAGCGGGTCTGCATGATCTTCTTGCTCAATATCAGCAGCCCGCACAACAGCAACGCCGTAATGATAAAGAGCGAGACCCGGGTGCTATCCGCTTGCAGATCAAAACCCAGAATATCTTTAAAGTCAGTCAGCCCGTTGTTGCCACCGAAACCCATCTCGTTACGGAAGAAAGCCAGTAACAGTGCATAAGTCAGTGCCTGAGTCATAATCGACAGATATACACCGGTTACCCGGGAGCGAAATGCCAGCCAACCAAACACAAAGGCCAGTAAGCCCGGCACCAGCAACACCATCAGCATGGCGATCCAGAACTGATCCATGCCATGCCAGAACCAGGGCATTTCACTCCAGTTGAGGAACACCATAAAGTCTGGAAGGTCAGGGTTTCCGTAGACACCCCGATCACCGATCTGACGCATCAGGTACATGCCCATGGCGTAACCACCTAACGCAAAGAAGGCGCCGTGCCCCAGGCTAAGAATGCCGCAGTAACCCCAGATAACATCCACCGCCAGCGCCAGCATGGCGTAACAGAGGTACTTACCTAACAGGGTGATCGTATAGGTGGACACATAGAATATTGAGTCCGATGGCAGCAGCAGATTACAGGCCGATGCCAGCACCGTTACCGTCAGAAGCAGCACCACAAAAGGGGCTACCTTACTGTCACCATTGATACGTGAAAAGCTCATAAACTTGCTCATAAAGCCGCTCATTCTGCCGCCCTCCCTTTCTGCGGAAACAGCCCTTTAGGACGCTTCTGAATAAACAGAATGATAAATACCAATACCAGAATACTGGCCAGTACCGCGCCGGTAACCGGCTCGATAAACTTGTTCGCAATACCCAGAGTAAAGGCGGCGACCAACGTACCCCAAAGGTTACCCACACCGCCGAACACCACCACCATAAATGAGTCGATAATGTACGCCTGCCCCAGGTTAGGGCCCACGTTCGTCAGCTGACTCAGGGCGACACCGGCGATACCGGCAATACCCGAGCCCAGACCAAAGGTCATGGCATCCACCCGATCGGTACGGATACCCATCGCTTTAGCCATATCCCGGTTTTGAGACACGGCGCGAACATTCAGACCCAGCGAGGTTTTCTTCAACACGATTAACAGAATCATGAAGACCAACAGCGCAAAGGCGACAATATATAAACGGTTAAGGGTTAGACTGAGTAGCGGATTGATCTCAATAGAGCCGCTCATCCAGTCAGGGGTTGCCACCTGACGGTTGAGGGGAGAAAACACCGTACGCACCAGCTGCTGCAGAATCAGACTGATACCGAAGGTCGCCAACAACGTTTCCAGTGGCCGGCCATGCAGATGGCGAATCACCAGACGTTCAATCAGAATCCCGACAGTACCTGACACAATAAAGGCGGCTGGCACCGCGATCCAAAGGGAGTATTCAATCATCTCGGGCAATAACAGCTGCACCACATAGGTGGTGTAAGCACCCAGCATAATCATCTCGCCGTGGGCCATGTTGATAACCCCCATTACGCCGAAAGTAATCGCCAGGCCAATGGCCGCTAACAGTAATACCGAGCCAAGGCTCAGACCGAAAAACAGCTGATTCACAAAGCTATACTTCTCGGCCTGCTTGGCAATTTTATCTACACCTTTCTGTGCCGCTTTACGCACACTGCGGGAAGGGTCGTTCTCAGCCAGTTTCGTTAACTGGTTACGCACCGAAGGTTCAAGACTGCCCTGCAGATCTTTCACCGCCTGCAGTCGCTCAGTTGCATCGTCCGAATTATCAGCCCTGTACAGTGCCAGCGCGACATCCATCACTTCCTGAACCGAACGACTCTGTTCATCCAGGCGTGCAGTGCGAATCAATTCAATAGTATTTGCATCCAGATCAGAGAAGAGTGAACGTACCGCTTCGGCTCTTACGTCAGAATCTTTGTTACTCAGTTGAATCCGGGCGATAGCCTCACCCAGATAGCCGCGCAATCTGTTATTAACTTTGATCTTCTTCACTTGCTTCTTAGTCAGATCGGCAAGCTTTTCACCGGTAAAAAGATCGGCATAGAGAGTCGCACCTTGCGCTTTATACTTCCCCAGCAGACGGCCATCTTCTTTAACGAAATAGAGGTTGCCGCCTAACAGCGTCTTAAACAGGGGCAGCATATCCGCCCCTTCACTAGCTTCCAGCTGGTGTAAAACGGGCAATGTTTTGCTCAGCTTCACCGTTGTCAGCTCTTGCAAGAGCGGTTGCTGTGCGGCAGAAGGCAGTTCAGCCAGCGCACTGCTGCTGATCAACAAAGCCAACAGGCAGCTACAGATCTTAATAAAATAATTCACGGGGGATCTCCGTTCGGGTAAGGCAGATAAGCGCTTGCTAAAACACTTTATTCAAAGCGTTTTATGAAGAACTCTTTAGATGAATCTTGGCCTATGAGTAATGCAGGCTTCCGAATAGAAGCCTGCTTTATAAAAAGCCTAAGCAATCAAGCCTTAGAAATTTTGACCAGAACAGGTCTTAGTGACTGTGTTGTAGTTACCGCAAGAGATAGGCGCAGTCCAATCTGCAATCAGATCTTTTGAACCTGGCAGGAAGTCAGACCAAGCATCACCGGGCACAACACCTTCAGTTTCCCAAACCACTTCAAGCTGACCATCTTCCTGAATCTCACCGATCAGTACCGGCTTGCTCAGGTGGTGGTTCTTGTTCATGTAAGCCATACCACCGGTCAGGTTTTCAGCTTCCTGGCCAATCATCGCCTGCTCAACCGCATCAACTTCAGTAGAACCAGCTTTTTCAACTGCCTGAGTCCACATCTGGAAACCGATGTAAGTCGCTTCCATAGGGTCGTTAGTTACACGATCAGGGTTACCAGTGAACTCTTTCCACTTAGCGATAAAGGCGGTGTTCGCATCGCTTTCAACACTTTGAAAGTAGTTCCAGGCAGCCAGATGACCGACCAGAGGCTTAGTATCAAGACCAGACAACTCTTCCTCACCTACAGAGAAAGCAACCACTGGAATATCTTCAGCAGAGATACCCTGGTTACCCAGCTCTTTGTAGAAAGGAATGTTAGCGTCACCGTTAATCGTCGACACTACCGCCGTCTTCTTGCCTTCAGCGCCAAACTTTTTGATATCAGAAACGATAGACTGCCAGTCAGAATGACCGAAAGGTGTGTAGTTGATCATGATATCTTCAGGGGCTACACCTTTAGCGACCAGGTAAGCTTCAAGAATCTTGTTAGTGGTACGTGGGTAAACATAGTCAGTACCCGCCAGTACCCAACGCTCAACACCGATATCATTCATCAGGTAATCAACCGCAGGAACCGCCTGCTGGTTTGGCGCAGCACCGGTATAGAATACGTTTTTAGAAGACTCTTCACCCTCATACTGAACCGGGTAGAACATCAGACCGTTCAGTTCTTCAAGCACCGGCAACGCAGACTTACGTGATACGGAAGTCCAGCAGCCGAAAATAACATCAACCTCATCTTTAGTTAGCAACTCACGGGTCTTTTCCGCAAACAGAGGCCAGTTTGAAGCAGGGTCAACAACCACAGCTTCAAGCTGCTTTCCTAACAAACCACCCTTCTTGTTCTGCTCTTCAATCATCATCAGAACAGTATCTTTCAGAGTCGTTTCTGAAATCGCCATCGTGCCGGAAAGAGAGTGCAGTACACCTACTTTGATGGTATCGCCAGCCATCGCGCTAGCGCTCAGTACCGACGCACTCAACGCAAGCGCCATACCTGAAACCAGATGTTTTATCTTCATATCTATTTCCCTTCTTGAGGTTAAGTTTCAATTCTTTAGCCGGGTTGAAATAAGCCCTAGGCATTAATGAAATTCACTCAATCATTATTGGGAAATGTGCTGCACTGCGGTATGGGGTGATTGACGCATCGGTGTACGTCAAATGACGTATACGGATCGTTCGTGGCTCGTTGCGAGTTCCAACCACGAGCTATAGCTTTTCTAGCCACAGAAAAAAAGCGGCATACGATAATTACCGTATGCCGCTTAGGTTCAGCTGATCTATAAGAAGTTTATGAGCTTATAGTTTATCAGCGGCTATACCTTTAATTTTAGGCCAGTTTTTATTAGCGGCGGCTAAGTTAGCCTGGGTATTTTCGGACCAAACCTCTTGCACAACTTCGCTTTTTTGAACGTACAATTTACCATCGATCAGTTCAAACGCTTTACCATCGATAGCAAACTTTTTACCCAATGATGTGCCGTATGCACAGTAGCCGCCAAATTGTGGCGCATACTTCTCTGGGTTAGCATTGAAGGTATCGCGGTTTGCTGCTGTTGAGAAATGATAGATTGCACCGTTATGAACCGCACTGATATTTGCATCACCTTCAACCGGGGCATTCTCAGTGAAATAAGCCACAGCATCATGGCCTGCCAGTGTTACGTTGTTTTCGTCGGTTTGCACCTCTACGCCTGCAAAACTAAGGCTGCTGAAAGAGAAAGCCGCTAGCAATGCGAGTGTTTTAAGTGGCGATAAAATCGATAAGATTTTCATTGTTGTAGTCCTATTTTGCATTGTAAGTTACAGTTAGTTTTTCCTAAACAAGCACAGAGTCTTGATGTGTTATATCTTAAAGAAGCCCCTATTAATCGATAGGTTCGAATTACCGGGAATTATGTCTGATCGTCTATGAATGCAATTAATCAATTACTCGACAGCTTAAAAATAGAAGCCAATGTGCACCACAATGGCCAATATTGTGGCAATTGGGCGGTGGATACCTCAGGTTCGCGCCAAATGACGTTTCATGTGGTCTCCAGGGGCAAGTGCTTTTTTAAGTTTGACGGCGAAGCCATCGAGCTAAACGAAGGTGATGCTGTGTTTATGCCTTCTGACGCAAAGCACTGCATCACTAATTTGCTGAATAACAACCCGGCCGTTAATCAGGTCGAAGCATTACCTATGACCCATAGCGTGGAGGAAGAATCCACCGGGTTGGTATGCGGCAACTTTGCTCACCAACATCCAATATTTGAAAAGCTTGTTGCGCAGATGCCTAAGTTAATTGTCGTGCGACACAGCGACCAGGGTGCAACTCGCCGTATTATTGATTTAATTCTGGAAGAATCTCAAACATCGGGCCAACACACGAATGTATTATTAAATCGTTTAGCCGACTGCCTGTTTTATCTACTGGTAAGGGGTAGCCTTGATACCGCCACCGGCGTGTTTGCCGCGTTATCCCATCCACAATTATGTGCTGCCATGGAGCTCATCCATCAACAGAGCAGCGGCCAACGCCTCAGCTTAGATGAACTCGCCAGTGCTGCTTCGCTGTCCCGTTCTGCATTTTCCAGTTTATTCAAAGAGGTTGTTGAGCAATCGCCGATGGACTACCTGACACAATGGCGTATGACTCAAGCGTATCGCTGGCTAGCTGATGAAGGCATCACCACTCTGGATGCAGCAGTGCGCTGCGGTTATGAAAGTGAATCCTCTTTTTCAAAAGCCTTTAAGCGTGTAATGGGTGTCGGCCCCGGGTTGGTGCGTGCCAAGACTGAAGTTGTATAAGCCGAACCTCGTGATCCACTACAGGGGGAAATAATGCCAACCTGCTAAGGTTTGGTTTTCATGCTCTCTCAGAATAAAAAAATCAAACCCACGGATATAAACATCGATTAAGGATAGGCGGCTTGGAGAAGAGTAAAAATCCCGCATCAATAGCCGCCTTATGGATGGTCGGCACCCTGATTTCATTTATGGCAATGGCCATAGGAGGACGGGAATTATCAGAAGAACTCAGCACCTTTCAGATCTTATTCTTCCGGAGTGTTATCGGGTTGCTGGTGATTTGCTGTCTGTTGCACCGCAGTGGCTGGCACCAGATCCGCACCCCGGTGATATCAATACATTGCTTAAGAAACTTTGCTCATTTCGGCGGCCAGTTTGGTTGGTTTTACGGTCTGGCATTTATACCACTAGCTGAGGTCTTTGCGATTGAGTTCACAGTGCCGGTGTGGACCGCCGTACTGGCCCTGTTTATTTTGGGCGAAAGATTAACTGTCCCCCGGATAATCGCTATTGCACTGGGAATTGCAGGAATGCTAATCATTTTGCGCCCGGGGTTGGAAGTGATGAAACCCGCTTCACTGGCCGTGCTGGGAGGCGCTATATGTTATGCGGTAGCCCACACAATGACTAAAAAGTTAGCCCATATAGACAGTCCGCTTTGTATCCTGTTTTACATGACCGTTATCCAGCTGCCGTTAGGGCTAATCCCAGCACTGTATGACTGGAGAACTCCCTCCTTTGACGCCTGGCCTTGGATTGTGGTTGTTGGAGTGACCGCCATGAGTGCCCACTACTGCATAACACGCGCGATGCAGCTGATTGATGCCACGGTTGTCATACCCATGGATTTTTTGAGGTTGCCTCTGATAGCCGGAGTCGGCTTCTTGCTTTACTCAGAACCGCTGGAGTGGGCCGTTTTAATAGGCGCGTTAGTCATGTTTACGGGGAACTATATAAGCATTCGCGCTGAAAAAAAGAAGTTAACTTAAAGCGGTCACGACACAGATTTATTTTCCCGGAAACGTTCTCTAGCCTTCCCCCTCTGTGTTCTCTGTGGCCTCAGTGGTAAAGCTGCTTTTTAAACCTCATGCACCACAGAGGACACCGAGGTCACAGAGAAAAACCAAGAGTTCAAAGCCTGAATCTATAAATAGGTCAGAGTGATTGATTTAAGCCAATACCCTCTCTCCCGGCAGCTTAACGCTTTTTCGAACAAGCGACGCAGCCGCGTCGAGCTACGAATAACGAGCGACGGCTTCTTTGGGACAAATATATTTTTCCAAAAGCATTCTCTGGCCTTCCCCCTCTGTGTTCTCTGTGGCCTCAGTGGTAAAGCTGCTTTTTAAACCTCATGCACCACAGAGGACACCGAAGTCACAGAGAAAAACCAAGGGTTCAAAGCCCTTATTGATATCCCTCTGTTTTCTGATGTTTTGCAAACAAAATAGCTAAGCGGTAAAACACGCCTTATCTAACGATAAAACCAGCATGATCGCTGAACTGAAGAAAATAAACTGCAAAAACAAACAACTGTCTTACAAAGCACTTAACTTAAACGCTTACCCATAAATCTAATAAGAAGGCTTTGAGCGAGCAACAAACAAGTCACGCTCTTTGTGATGTTCGAACGACGAGCTACGGCTTTATGCACTCAGTGCTTTAAGCGCATGTTCTGGATCCGCTTCGACAATCCGCAAAAGTGATCGCGCTGCTCCCGTGGGGTGTCGACGCCCTTGCTCCCAGTTTTCTATTGTGCGTTTACTCACACCGAGAATGAATGCAAACCTTTCCTGAGAAACTCCCAGACGCTCGCGAATAGCCTTAACTTCAGGGTCAGGAAAATCAAAGGTCCGAGATGCTTTTTTATTTTCTTTTACAATCTCATCCATCTGCTGAACGCTTTCTAAAAGCTCATCAAACATTTCATTATTCATTGTTGCCACCTTTCAACTATGGCTTTCAATTGTGCCACTTGTGCTTTAGTTAAGTTGTCTTGCTTGCCCTTAGGATATACATACAACATGCGAATATGATGGTCATCAACTACCCAATAGTAGATTACGCGTATACCACCACTTTTCCCCGTCCCTTGTACACTCCAGCGGATTTTCCGAAGCCCGCCGGATTCTTTTATCAGATCCCCTGAAGCTGGACGACTTATAAGCACTTCCTGGAGGTTTTTATATTCGTCATCACTCAGCATCTCTTTAATGAGCTTTGTGAATACAGCGGTTTCTACAATAACCATTTATTCTCCATTTATTATACGCCAATGGCGTACCACTATCCATGCTCGAAAGTCGACAGGGTAAGAGTCATTGATTTAATCGTAAACAAGCGTATAGACATGCCTGGCAATACTTACAAAAGGCATAGTAGAGATGAGACAGTAAAGTAAAAGTTGTGAACATCGCGATCTCCCTTAAGACAAAAACGAGAATGCCCAATGCACCCTTAGCAGGGTGTCGTAGCGCACCAACGTTTCTTACAAATCCCTTTGTTTCTAATGTTTTGCACTGAACTGCAAAACACGCCTTATCTAACGATAAACCAGCATAACTGCTGGGATTGAAAAATAAAACTATATACAAACAACCCTCTTACAAAGCATTTAACTTAAACGCTTGCCGTTAAATGTATTAAGAAAGTTCTTGCGAGCAACGGGCAAGTCATGTTTTTTTTTGTGACGTTCGAACTACGAGCTACGGCTTTTAAAAACTAACCCGCCTCAACCCGATTACGCCCCTGCTCCTTCGCGCGATAAAGCGCTTTATCAACACGGGCGATAACCGCATCTGCTTTTTCAGTATCTTCATGAACCACGACACCTAAGCTGGCATTGAGCTGCTGTTTTTCAGGAAATTCGTATTCCTCAACTCGCTTTCTTAGTTGCTCCGCCAGTTTCTTACCACCCTGCAGATCGGTATCAGGGCAGATGATGAGAAACTCTTCGCCGCCCCAGCGCCCGACAATATCAGTTTCACGAATAGCACTGGCTATCAAAGAAGAGAACGCTTTTAGTACTTCATCACCAACAAGATGACCAAAGCGGTCATTCACTAGTTTGAAGTTGTCGATATCTAACAAGATAATGGAAAAGTCATTTTTCGTGCGTTTAGATCGTTTGATGGCATAAGACAGATCTTCATCCAGCTTAAGGCGATTGTAAATTCCCGTGAGAGCGTCAGTGATCGACTGCCGCTTGAACATCTTATTCTGTTCTTCAAGTTGCGCCTTCACATCATTTAAATCTTTAAGCGTATCGAGAATTTTCCTGTTCGCTTTGGCTAGATAACGGTTCCAATACAGCGAGACAACCAGCACTGTTCCTAGTATCAATAAAGTCAGCCATAGCAAAGTATAGTCTGTGACCTTCTCAATCGTAATGGCTATCCATTTATCACGAATGCTTTGCCCTTCTTTCGGATCGAGATGCAGAACCGCCTTTTCAAACGCGCTACCCAGTAACGGCTCATCATTACGCGTGGCAACCGATAACTCATATCGAAGGGGTAAGCTGCCGGTAACCGCCAGTTTATTCAGATTAAGAGACTGTATGGCAAAAGCTACGGCACCTTGTGCGCCGATATAGCCAAAGACCTCACCTTCATACACAAGCTCCATCGCCTGGATATTATTTTTGACTTCGACCAGCACAACACTGGGGTAACGCTGCCTGAGTTTATCGATCGCGATATCACCTTTTATCACCGCAAACTGAGTCCCTGCGCCCTCTAGGCTCTCCTCAACAAAAATCCGGTCATAACGGGTAACAACCGCTAAAGGCAGATAAAAATAGGGAGTCGTAAAATCCAGAAATGATTTACGTTTTTCACTGGCATTAATCTGAGAAACCACATCACATTCGCGACTCTTTGCCTTACTGATCAGGTCATTCCAGTCCTGAACTTCAGGCACAACCATCTCGACAGCCAGCATGCGTGAAAAAATATCAAAGTAATCTTTCGATAGCCCAGCATGTTGCCTGTCTCCATCCACCCCATCAAAAGGTAGGCGATCTGGGTCAACACAAACACGTAGCACTTTCTTAGTTTTTAAGTAGTCTCGTTCGGCCTGGGTCAGCCCAATATCATCAGTAGTCTGGGCAGCAGTCGCGTTCATGGCTAATAAGAACACGCCCGCAAATAAGGTAATGAAAAGCCCTTTAGCGGCTTTCCTTGGGCGAATGTTTATGTACAAAACTGTTCCTTTGACCTGTATTCCAGGTCCTAGTTTGTAAATTAGCATTAGAGGAGTGTAACAATTATCGTTTAGTTTTTTTGAGCTTTGAACCTCATTCTAGGCAGTAGATAGAAACCATTGAGTAGAACCACGATTTCCCTACAACGCATTTAACTTAAACGCTTATCATTAGGCTTTGAGCGAGCCGCGAGCAAGTCACGCTCTTTGTGACGTTCGAACTACGAGCTACGGCTTTATATACTCAGTGCTTTAAGCGCATGTTCTGGCTTCTTTGGGACAGATCTATTTTCCCAAAAACATTCTCTGGTCTTCCCCCTCTGTGTTCTCTGTGGCCTCAGTGGTAAAACTGCTTTTTAAACATCATGCACCACAGAGGACACCGAGGTCACAGAGAAAAACCAAGGATTCAAAGCCTGAATAAATAAGTCAGAGTAATTGATGTAAGCCAACACTTTTCTCCCGGCAACTTTAACGCTTTTTCAAGCAAGCGACGCAGTCGCATCAAGCTACGAACAACAAGCTACGGCTGTTTATTCGTGACTGGCAATCAGCCTTAACGCCACCCCCGCCGCCGCGGTTCGGTTCTCTACAGAAAGTTTAGGGAAGATCTGTTCCAGGTGTTTATTGATTGTCCGCGGGCTGATTTCCAGAATCTCGGCGATCTCTCGGTTGGTTTTACCGTTCGCCAGCCAGAACAGCACTTCGGCTTCCCGTTCGGTCAGGTCCAGTTCCTGTTTTAACAGTTCAGCACCGGTGGGCTTTTTGCCATCGATAAGCTGCATCAAGACTTCACCGTTGCTCTGATAGCCGATGAGTTTAAGTGTCAGTGGGTATTGCAGATCTCGCACCAACATCCGGTCTTGTTCAGCGGGGGTATGAGCCAGCCAGCTACGGATCTGGGGTAACAGGCACTCAGCCTGAATCTGCTCAGTCACCTCAGCTCGGGTGAGTAGAGAGTAGGCTCTCGGCGTCGCCCAGCGAATCTGCCCCTCTCCTACCGTCAGCAGATGCTGACCTGTACTGTCTAAAGCGCTGTGAACACTGCTGGTTTGGCGGGCATTACTCAGATGAACACGGATGCGGGCCAGTAACTCATTTGGGCTGATCGGCTTCGTCAGGTAATCTACACCGCCGGAATCCAGCCCCCGGACAATATCGTCGGTATCGGTCAGGCCGGTCATAAAGACGACCGGAATGGTCGCCAGGTCTGGGTCGGCTTTAAGCTGTTTACAGGTTTCAAAGCCATCCATCACCGGCATGACCGCATCCATCAGAATAATATCGGGTCGGATTCGCTTACAGATCGTCAACGCCTGACGCCCCTCAAGTGCCACCAGAATATCCAGCCCGGCACCTTCCAGCACATCGTTAATCAAACTCAGTGCATTAGGCGAATCATCCACCACCAGCACCACATCATTTCGCACCGATCCTTTCTCTCTCATATTCATAGGTTCTCACTCATTAGCCCTGAGCCTCCAGATAGGTCACAAGCTTATCAAACAGGAAGTTTTCACTGAGCTCTCGCAGATGAGCCAACGCCCCTGTGGATAGTATTTCCAGCCCTTCAATCTCTTTCAGACACTGCATCACGCCTTTGCGATAACCCAGTTCGGCGCAGTTTTTTAGCTCAAGTATCAGCGGATGGTCCGGCTGGCTGATCGCCATGTCCTCTTTAAGAAACACTTCAACCGCATCCTCAGCTATCTTGTCAGTCCGGCGTTCACCCGATGCCAGCTTGTCTGGCACAATCGCTTTCAGCGGTTCCGACTCGCCCCGGTAGATCCACTTCAGTTCCAAATACTTGCCTAAGGTTTCCAGCAGATGATGGTTAGCCACCGGCTTCACCAGATAGTCATCGTAACTATCGTGCCCCTCATCTTTAGCCGACAGCTCACGGGCATCGGCCGACAACATCACAATCTTGCCGGGTACTTTGCGCTGACGAAGAATACTCGCCAACTGCAAACCGGACATGCCCGGCATGGAGATATCCAGCAGGAACAGATCTGGTTCCGTCTTTTGCAACAAAACTAAACAGCTATCCGCATCCGGGGCTTCCATAATATTGAACCCAAGCGGCATCAGAATATCAGCCAACAAGCCACGCAATACCGGGTCATCATCCACCAGGCAGAGCGTCCGCTTATAGCCTTCGTAACCGATGATGCGACGTTCTTGCAACAGCGGAGTTAACTCTTCGCTACTCACCCAGGGCAGCATCATCGAGACCTTGAAACAACTCCCCTGCCCCGGCTTACTCTCAACCTGCAGGTCGCCCCCCATAATCTCGGTCAGCAGTTTAACAATGGTCAGCCCCAGGCCTGTGCCCGGAAGGTGGGCAGTGTCTCGGTTACGAATTCGTTCAAAGGGCGCAAAGATCCGCTGCATCTGATACTCATCGATACCCGGGCCGGTGTCCCGGATGGCAAACTCCGCCACCTGATTCCGATAATGAATGTCAAAATCAACCCGGCCACTCGGGGTATATTTGATCGCGTTGGAAAGTAGATTAATCAGAATCTGCCGCAAGCGCTTCTCATCGGTGACGATACGTTGCGGCAAAGGGTTGGCGATGTGACAGTTAAATTCAATGCCTTTCTGTAACGCCTGCATACGGAACATCTCTGCCAGCTGTTCGATCAACTCCGGCAGGTTTACCTGATTACGATAGAGATCTAAGCGCCCCGCTTCGATCTTAGAGATATCCAGCAAACCCTCGATCAAGTCCGTTAGATAAAGACCACTGCGATGGATAATATCCAGGCCCCGCTGTTCATCTTCCTGTAACTCTGTACGTTCACGCAACAACTGTGCATAACCCAGTATCGATTGCAGCGGCGTACGCAATTCATGACTAATACCCGACAGATAGCGACTTTTAGCAGCATTAGCCCGCTCAGCCAACTCTTTTGCCTGCTGCAATTCAAGGTCGGTTTTCTCGTGGGCATCGATCTCTCGAGTCAGCTTCATGGTCTGCCGGTTGGATTCCTGCTGGGCCACTACCCGACTTTCATGAGTCAGCAAAAACAGCCAGGTCACTACCCCAGAGGCGATAAACAGGGTGAAAAACAGTGTCCAGATTGTTTGTAACACCAGCGCCGTTTCCTCCGGGGTTTCCGGTGCTAATTGACGGAATATCACCGCCAGTAAGGCACCCAACACCAGATTCACCACCAGCAACAAGGCCACGAATTTTCCCAAACGGGAACTGACCAGTTTCACCGCCCGCCGAGGTAGAAGCAGATGAAGCATCTCCATTACCTGTCGGGAAAGCCGCGCCTTAGGTTTGCAGTTATCCAGACAGCGCACATCCAGCGAACAACAGAGGGAGCAGATCGGCAGATCATAGGCGGGACAATAGCTCATATCCTCCCGCTCAAAATCATTCTCACAGATACCACAGGTGACGATACTGACACCGCCGGTGTGGCCAGTAACCGGCACCAGACGAATATACCGGTTCAAGTCTTCGTTGGTACGGGCAATATAGTAACGCCCACCGGTCAGCCAGGCGATCAGCGGCACACAAACAAAACAGCTCGTCAGGCTAACAAAATGACAAAGATTGCGGGCTTCTTCGCCAAACAGGCCCAGATAACTCAACATTCCCAGTGTCGTTGAGATCACCATCGACCCCATACCGACCGGGTTGATGTCATACAGATGGCCCCGTTTAAACTCGATGCCGGGCGGGCTCAGCCCCAGCGGCTTATTGATCAACAGGTCCGCCGACAATGACGCCAGCCAACTGATCGCAATAATGGCGAATATGCCCAGAATCGCTTCCAATGCCTGATAGATGCCCAGTTCCATCAGTATCAGGGCGATGGTCACATTAAACACCAGCCAGACCACCCGCCCCGGGTGGCTGTGGGTCAGTCGGGAAAAGAAGTTCGACCAGGCGATTGATCCAGCATAGGCGTTGGTGACATTGATCTTCATCTGACAGACCACCACCATCAATGCCGCCAACAACAGTGCGATCTCGGGTGAACCGGTCATCAGCTGAAACACCCGCTGATACATATAGGTGGGATCTGATGCTTCCTGAACACTCATTCCCTGGGTGATTGCCAGATAGGCGAGAAAGGAACCCAAGAGCATTTTGATCATCCCGGTAAACACCCAACCAGGGCCGGCCATAATCAGCCAGAACCACCACTGACGCTTATTCTCTTCGGTTTTCTCCGGCATAAATCGCAGATAATCCACCTGCTCGCCTATCTGTGCAAACAGCGCAAAGAACACCGATACCGCGGCGCCAAACATAATGATGTCAAACTCACCGCTGGCGGTTGCAGCCATACCCGGGCTAAACTCAGTCCAGCCCTGCAAACTATCAAATTCGTACCAGAGCACCACCACTATTGCCGCCAGTTGCAACGCCACCCAGAGATTATGTGTCCCCACCTGGAACCGGCTAATCGCCGTTATACCGTGGGTAACGATAGGGATAACCGCCACGGCACAAAGCAGATAACCCACCGCCAGTGGAATACCAAACAACGCTTTCAGCGCAGAGGCCAAAATCGCCGCCTCAATGGCAAAGAAGATAAAGGTGAACGAGGCGTAAATCAGAGACGTCAGCGTAGAACCCAGATAACCAAACCCCGCGCCCCGGGTCAGCAGGTCGATATCCAACCCGTGTTTGGCAGAGTAGTAAGCGATAGGAAACCCGGTGATAAACAACACCACACAGACCGCCAGCATCGCAATCACAGTATTCGTAAAGCCATAACTCAGGGTGACCGCTGCTGCCAACCCCTCAAGTGCCAGAAATGAAGCCGCCCCCAGCGCGGTTTTACCCACCCGGGAGATACTCATATGACGCCCTTTACGCGCGGTGAAACGAAGCGCGTAATCCTCCAGCGTCTGATCAGCAACCCACTTATTATAATGGCGTCGCACTTTAAGGATTTTCTGGAAAGCTGGCATAAACTCCTGACTTCATCCTTTAAAACAATTACATCTAATCGCACAAATTTAGTGCGAATAAATCCCGGCAGTGCACATCTGCGCACCACAACAGAGCCTATATAACTGTTTTTCCGTAAACCGGGCTTTAATAAGGGTTTAGATTGCAGGGTTTGTGCCAGACGGAGGGGAAAGGCTGAGAAGTGGCTCGACGCGACTGCGTCGCTTGCTCGAAAAAGCGTGAAGAGCCGACCTAGGACGGGGCAAATTTTGTAGGAGTGACGCTGGCATGCCCTTTGGTTGCTCGACACAATAGATCACCGCTCTAATTAATCTCGGTGCCCTCGGTGTTCTCTGTGGTGACATTCTTTTTAAAGATCATTCCTACCACTGAGGACACCGAGAACACGAAGGTAAAACTGAGACGTTACTCGTTGTTCGTGGCTAGACGCGACTGCGTCGCTTGCTCGAAAAGGAGGGGCTAGTTCAACTTGAGTTAGCGTTTAGGGGATGGGCCTGAGGCTATTACTGACTTAAACAGATCATTTTATAAATCAATTCTGACCCGAGTCATCAAGGACAACAAAAATCGATAAATATTGAGTAGACAGATTAGTCTACTTCTAACGAGTTTTTTATTATTGAAGAATGACTTAAGGCTTTTTGCATTTCCGCAGCGGGCAAAGGCTTATCAAAATAAAAACCTTGACCAAATTCACATCCAAGCTTTTTAGTAATATTAAGCTGTTCAATATTTTCAATCCCCTCGGCGATACAACTCAATTCCAGCTCATGTGCCAAGTATAGGATGCCGTTCACTATGCGCCTATGCTTCTGTGAATCTGTGCATTTCATTACAAAGGACTTATCAATTTTAATCTTATCAATTGTAAAGTCAGTCAGGTGTTTCAGCGATGAAAAGCCCGTGCCGAAATCATCGAGGTGAATATTAATGCCCTCTTTTTTCAACTGTTCAATCACATTAACCGCATGTTGTGTATCTCGTATTAACGCGGTTTCAGTAATCTCGACAGCTAGCTCTCCTCGATTGAAGCCATATTGATGCGTCATCTTTTTTGCAAAGGTTAGCAGATGATTGTCATAGAACTGAATGGTTGAGACGTTTATAGACAGACATTTACCAGCGATGTCAGGGGTATTTTTTCTCCACTCACTCCATTGCTTGCACGCTGTTTCGAAAACCCAGATTCCGAGTGCATGCATGAGATTACTATTTTCAGCAATCGGAATAAACTCACCAGGCAGTAGTATCCCTCTCGTTGGATGGTTCCAGCGAATAAGGGCCTCACAGCCAACAACATGGCCCGATTGAAGCTCAACGATCGGCTGATAGTAAAGGATAAACTGATTATCTTGTAAGGCAGTTCTCAGCTCTTGTTCTACTTGAACATCCTCAACCAAATGTCTTCGCATATCCTGATCAAACACTACATAACAGTTCTTACCAGAAAGCTTAGCTTGATACATCGCTATATCGGCATCACGAATAATCTGCTCTGAGTTAGCGTATTCATCATTACTCAGGGCGATACCAATACTCGCTCCGCTCTTCAACTCCTGCTTGGCAATATAAAAAGGGGTATTTAGCCCATTAATAATTCTTTCAGCGACTCTGGTAAAATATGAAACATCTCTGCTTTCCAGCAACATTACAAACTCATCACCACCTAATCGAGCCAAAATATCCGCACTGCGTAAACAGCCCTTCAGTCTCTCAGAGACTTCTCTTAGTAATTGATCTCCAACAGAGTGCCCTAACGTGTCGTTGACTATTTTAAATTTATCTAAGTCTATGAATAATACTGCAAACTGCTGATCGGGTTGGCGAGAGAAACTTTCAAGCTTTTGATCAAGATAACTTATAAACCAAGACCTATTGTGTAGCCCTGTTAAATTATCGTAGAAAGCATCATGAGAAAGGCGTAATTCAGCTATTTTTCGATCATTAATATCCGTATGAGAACCGGCCATTCTTTTGGGTTTACTTTCATTATTGAGCTCAGCAAGACCATGACTCAGTATCCATTTATAGCTACCATCTACTTGCCTGATACGATATTCAGATTCAAAAAAAGGCGAGCTACCTTGTAAATGTGACTCAAGCTTCATCTCCAGTAAGCTTTTATCTTCTGGATGTATTCTATCCAGCCAAACTGATGGTTTTACAGTTTCACCAAGCGAAGAAGAAACGTCATGGCCAAGTAAAAGTCGAAATCGCGGAGAAAGGTAAAGCATATTCTCTTCAAGGTTCCAGTCCCACAATGATTCGTGAGAAGCATTGACCGCAAGTTCATAACGCTTCTGACTCTCGGCTAATGCTTTATCGGACGCTGTACGAGCGGATAAAGTATCAAGAAAAGTATTAAACCAGATCACAAGCTGTGACAGTTCATTCGATCCCTTAACGGGTAATCGATGAGTCAAATCATAATTATTTTTCTCTAATAGCTTAAACCCATCTATAACTGATTTTACTGGATCAAGAATCTTTCTCAGAAATAGCCAACCTAAAAACACAACTAAAATTAGCCCTATAATGACTAAGCTAACAGTAGAGTCTTTTATCTTTATTACACCCGATAGTAATGCTACTTCAGGTACGACATTAACCATATGCCAGCGATAGGGGGCAATATCCATATGCTGAACAAGATATCGTTGACTACCTTGTTGTATTACATCGCTTATTGTCCTGTCTAAGTGCAAGGACTTAATAAACGACAAACTAACGTCAGAGGAGTTCTGATAAATTACATTCTGAAACTGATCTAATAGGACAAACTGGCTTCCTGGCAAGAGGTTGATGTGCTCAAACTGATTAGCTATATGGTCCAGACTATATGAGACAACAATTGTCGCAACAGGACGTTGCTTCAGTGTTTTTCGATCAAGTACATGAATTATTCTTGACGCCGTCAGAACCTTATCTTGTCGTGATGTTACATTCACATTAGACACAACGCCTGCCCAATAAACCTGATGATCTGACTTTCGTGTATTCTCTTTAATGAAAGTTACAACATCCTCACGAATCGAGCTAATATCTAGCGTTTCTCCCACTTGATAGTGCGCATCCCCTTCCGTAAAAATATCTATTGAAATAAGGCCTTCGAGATTCAAGTAACCATTCAAGATATAACCGATGCGGGCTTGAGTAGATAGCTGAGTATAGTTGTCAGGAACGGTCCCCATATCATCTAAAGCATCAACTATTTCTTCAACACCTGAGATGTTTGCAATCAGACTCTCTACCTGTTGAAGCTGAATTAGCAGTTGCTCGCTCTTACTTTCCAAAAGGGTTCGAGCATAGCGATACTCAGCATTCTTAATAGCTTCGCTACCCGTCTGAAAAGAGATATACCCCACGACAATGAGCGGAATAATTGAAATGAAAATCATCAACCCTATAAAGGAAACTAAGATGTTTTTTTGTGGATGAAACATCTTGTTTCCTTAGTACGAGGAATTTTTTGTTATTAAGCGAGTATCAATTAAAATTACTGCGGGGAGGCGTTCACCTATTAACGCCCTATATGCAAAAAGTACTCCCTGATAGCCTTGCTCTGCGGCCTGCTGATCAACTGTAGCGATCATTTCTCCATTTTTGACTGCAATCAATGCTTGATCTAATGCATCGTAACCCGCTACTTTAACTTTTTTATGCCCATTATCTTTCAGGTATTTGACAGCTCCGAGAGCCATCATGTCATTCGCGCAAAATATAGCTTCTATATTAGGATGCTGTTCCAGAAGAGTCTTTGTTACCTCATATGCCTCATCAATTTTCCAATGAGCTGTTTCACTGGCGACAATCGTTACAAATTCTGATTCGTTGAATGCTCTCATCGCCCCATTCTTTCGATCTTTAGCATTTTCAGCGGCTCTGATGCCCTCTAGAATTGCAACTTCAGTCGGCTTTTTCAACGGTGTTACGAGCGTTTTAGCAGAGTCATATGCAGCTTGTTCGTTGTCTACGCTAATAAAAGGTACGCCTGCTAAGCCTGATGCTTTGGAGTATTCACGATCTAAACGATTATCGATGTTAACCACGATAATGCCTGCATCCTGCGCTTGTTTTAAAACAGGTATAAGCCCTATCGAATCGCCAGGTGCAATTACTATAGCGTCGACTTTGGCTCTTATAAGCCCCTCAACTATTCCAATTTGTTGCTGAATAGAGGTCTCTTGCGCTGCTGTTTTAACGATCAGTTCTACCTCTAACTCCTCTTCGGCTTGTCGGGCACCTTGTTCCATCTTAATGAAGAATGGATTAGTTAAGGTTTTCATAACCAGGGCAATTTTTTTCGGAGGTGGCAAACTAGCAGCATCTTCTTTCTCAGCTGCAGGCGGAGATTGGCGAGTGACAGGCTCTGATTCACTGCAACCGGCAAGGCCAAAGACAAAAAGTAAAACGAATATAAGTGAAGACGCCGGGGTTGAATACTTCATATCATGCTCCATTTGCACAAAAATCAAACCACTTACGACCTATCTCACAGCGTGTGTGTGTACATAAGCACTCGTAACCAACTTTATAATTATTACTATTCAGATTTAAAAGGTTTCTGTCCAGCTTAATTCCTGTAATACATGAAATTACCCATAAGAACATGACCTACAGCGCAATAGGATTGATAGCAGTGCTCAATTCTTCATTTATTTTGTTCTATCCACTCGCTATGCTCAGTTTATCGCTTTAGAGAAGCCCCTCAGTAAGGAGTTAGATATGACTGCGTACGCAATTTTTGATGTTGAGATACAGGATCCCGAGCGCTACCAAGATTTCATGACGCTAGTAAAACCTGCACTTGAAGCGGCGGGTGCCAAGTATCTTTCTCGAGGAGGGCCCCACAAAGTTTACGAGGGTGATTGGATTCCGCGGCGGATCGTACTGCTCGAATTTGCTTCAGTGGATGCTTTTGAAGCCTTCTATTACGGAGAGGTTTACCAAAACCTTATATCGATACGAGATGAGTGTAGCTCTGCTCGACTGGTTAGCGTTGAAGGGCTGTGATAACTAGTGTGAGCACTTACGCAGAAATCAATTACTCTGCTTCTTTTAATGTTATCTGTGGTGACACTCTTTATAGAGATCATTTCTACCACTGAGGAACAGCAAAGATAATCGCCGTGAGGGCATGACTTCTACTGAAAGCTAAACGAGCCAGCTGCAAAGCTGCGATCTGGCGACTAACATAAACGCAATTATCAGCGAATCAACAACTCTGCTTCTTTGCTAATCCAGTCGATAAACGTGGCGGTTTTTCTATCGGGTTCTTTGAAATCGGGCCAGGCTATGTAGTAGGCATAGTCGGTTAACTCCAGATCAAACAATCTTACCAGCGACCCCTCCTTTAATTCTTTCTGCAGTAGCAGCGGACAGCCGAGCATAATACCTTGTCCATTCAAAATGGCCTGCAAACGCACATTGGTATCATCGTATATCAAGCCGCTTTCACAACGTATTTTCTCCACTCCGGCCAGATCCAGCCACTCACGCCAGGGGGCATAATCCGTGTCATGAATGAAGGTGTGTCCCGCCAGATCTTCGGGGTGGTGAATCCTGCCGGCCTCTTTAAGAAAAGCAGGACTGCAGACGGGCGTCAGATCCCCAGGAATAAGCCTCTGCGCTTCTGCACCTGGCCACTCCCCTTTACCCCAGAGAATAGCCGCATCAATATTCTCAGCGCTGAAATCAGGGGCGCTATTTCGATGAATAAGATCCACCTGTATTTCAGAATTTTTAACCCAGAAATTTTTCAGCCGCGGTGCGAGCCATGAAACTGAAAAAAACGGCCGCAATGCGATATGCAGATTGGCCTGTTGTTTCACTTCCATCACATTACGCACGGCACTGGCAATGGCCTTAAAAGGCTCATCCAGAGAGGTATAAAGACGATAACCCTCATCAGTGAGTAACATACTACGGCTGGTACGACTAAACAGCCGTACTTCCAAGTACTCTTCCAAGGTTTTGATCTGATGGCTTACCGCTGAAGGTGATACCAATAATTCCTCAGCAGCTTTGGTAAAGTTAAGATATTTGCCCGCCACCACAAAGGTTTTCAGGGCATTCATCAGCGGAATATAAGCCATCAAGCTACTCCTTAACTCATTGTTGTCTCAGCCCAACGGGCCAACGTTAGTAACTGGTCGTCTTCACGGGGGCGGCCAATAAACTGTAGTCCCAGTGGTAAACCTTGCTCATCGGTCATCCCCGGCAATGTCACTACGGGCAAACCTAGCACCTGCCAGGGCCGACTCATATGCGGCTGTCCCGTCGCAGTTTGACCGCAAGGTGCAACACCCGGTGCAGCCGGTGCCAAGATGGCATCAACATCCAGATGATCAGGGTTGGACCAGAGCCAGTTACCGATCTTAGATACTGTCTGTAAGGAATCCAGATAGGTCTCGCGCGCCATGCCCCGGCCTAACTCAAACAGCTGTTGTAAGGCTTCAGATAGCTGTTCGGGATGGCCCGCTTCGTACGTCAGGTTACGGGTCGCTTCCCAGGCCATGATTTTATGATGATGCTCGACTAAGCGGCGAATAAGGTCGCAGCTATGCATTTCGATGATCTCAGCACCCTGTTGCTGCAGACGACTACTGAATTGTTCTAGTGCCTGATCCATCGCCGGGTCACTATCTCCTACCGAACTACCCTTACACACCAGAATCCGATAGGGGCGATCGGGTACCGTTGATGAGACAAGCGGTTGCTGCAATAAAACACTACGCAACAACTCGATGTCTTCCACCTGGCGGGCAAAGAGCCCTAAGGAATCCAGTGACTGGGCCAGCGGCTGTACACCCCGCAGGGAATATTCGCCACGGCTGCCGACATAGCCAACCACGCCACAATAAGCGGCCGGACGAATAACCGATGCCGCCGTTTGTGAACCTACAGCAGCCGGTACCATAAAATCTGCAACCGCCGCGGCAGAACCACTGGATGATCCACCGGGTGTTCGCCCCAGATCTCTAGGGTTACAGGTTTTACCCGGTTTGAAATAAGCAAACTCAGTAGTGACCGTTTTACCCGGCACCATCGCCCCGGCCTTGGTTAACAAATTAACGCAGCTGGCATTATCTACCGGCTGACGGCCCCGATGGATAGTCGACCCCATCTCGGTAGCCATGCCCGCCGTATCGATAATATCTTTGATGCCTACAGGTAAACCCTGCAACAGGCTAGCGGTATAGAAATCTTGCCGATCAAAATACTGTTGCAGATACTGTTCCCGGGGTAGCAGATAATGCCAGGCCCCAACCTCAGCCTCCCGGGCATCGATCCGGTCATAATAGGCATTGATCAGATCAACAGGGGAAACTTCTCCCTCGGCGATCATATCGAGAGCACGGCGTAAACTTAACGTCTTCAGGTCGGTGTTCAGCGTCGGGCTACTCATAGCCCGGCCTCATCCAATACATTACGGAAGAAGCTCACAGGAACATCCACCACACCCCCTCCGATACGACCGGACTCGCCTCTATCTTCAATCATTCCCAGCAACACCATAGGGCCGCCTTGGTTTTCTACCACCTGACGGGCAGACGTCATCGCCGGACGAGAACCAAAACCTATCAGAGTCCCTGACAATGCTTTTTCTGGACGACTCAGTGCATCCTCAGGCAGATACGCTTTAAGGCCTTCATAGGATGCAGTCGCCGTATTCAAAACCTGACCACCCAGGCCAATGAAATCCACCACCGCACTATCACCTATCGCGCCAACAGCACGTCGACCGGTATGGGCTGCATCAATAGCCCCTTTAACTTCTGGCGCGGCCATCGTAATCCAAAGCCCCGGCTTAGCAGCAACCTGAACACCAAACTCATAACCATTACCTGCTGCCTTGGTAATCAAAGACGCACCTTCGATACCTTCTGCCGCCGACATCATCAGGCTACTGGAAGCCATCCAGATATTCAGTGCGAACGCCATCGCCCCATTCAAAAAGACTTCAATATCTTCAGGAATATCGTCACTAGTGGCCTTAAATAGCTGATCTGCGATCAACGCAGAGCCGGCTATTGTGCGTCCATGGCAGTCATCACCATCACCCAACGCAGCCGCTATCACGGGTAACAGATCAATAGGTTGCTCTAAACGGTTAACTATCCAGTCACTCAGTTCGCCATTCAGCCAGCTTAAGTGCGTTTGCAGTTCAGGATCTAACTTGCCTAAACGGGTACAGTGCACCATTCCTTCATTTAGGACTGAATATTTTCTGGCGGCAGGCTTATTCTTATCGCAGATGACCATTAGCTGCATCGACGGTGAAACCGCGCCCGCCAACGGTACCACTATGTTGTGATCCTGCGCTGCTTCGACCCGGATCAATCCCTGATTAATCATCTGTCTGGCCTGATCATAGCTATCAGCCCACCCTTCCCACACCGCGCCTACACAAAGCGAATTCATCACCGGTGCTGGAATCGTATCCACAGCGCTAAAAGGAGGCCCCGCATGCAGCAACAATTTAGCTTCATCAGCGATAACATCGCTTACCCGACACATTCCGGTCCATTGAGGATGGCATTCAGAGACCCGATCAAACGCGGTCTGATCAGCAGCAGATAACAACATAGAAATACTCTCCTGACGGGTTATGCCATCCCACGGATGGCACCCCTTTTTATTATGATACGAGGCAGGACTTACTTAACGATTACTCGGCAGATGCCGATATGGCCGGAGCCTTATTCAGCACGAACCCAGCTTTCACTATTCGCCAACGCTGCTGATTGAGCCACCCGGTTGAGGAAGTCACGCTCGACTGTCGTACCCGGTAGTGGAGTACCATTGACTTCAACAACAGCACCACCTGCTGGCTGAAAAATAGCAAACATCTCATGTTCACCGGTCTGAGTTTCTTCAGGCGGTAAAGCCACCGCAAAAGGCTCAGCCAGATCTTTCCAGATCATGCTCAGCGTTGTACCCGTACTCTCAGAATGGGCGATGCAGGCTTGCTGCTTCGGATAATCAGCTTCGGTCTTGAAACTGGCATCGGCGATATATTCCAGGTTATCCAACGCCACTGCAGGACGGAACAAACCGAAGCGACGGACAAAGTTTTCCACCAGGTACTGAGCCAGCTCAAGATTATCGGTCAGGCACTTACGCACGGCGCTGCCATCCTCTTTCTGGTATGGATTTTCCAGCACCAGAATCGCTTCACCACGACCGTAATCAGACGCGGCTATTCGGAAGTACAGCGACAAAGAAGACCAGTCGCCTTCAGAATCAGTTTTCAGATAGATAAATGGGTTATCACCGGTCCAGTCGACCTTACCTGTACGGATAGAATTCATAGCATAGATCCTTTAGTCATATTTCTTGTTATTTGCAGGTTGATGATGCGGCTATCAGGCACGCGCTTTAGCTTTAGCCCGCATTTGTTCAAAATTAGAAGTTGGCTGCCAGCCAAGCAGTTCTTTGGCCGCTGAACTAGAAAACACAGAGGCGCGCGGGTTTTCTTGAAAACGCCTTGGAATTGTTACCTCTGGCAGATCACCTATCACATCCGCATACCACTCCAGCGTTGGTTTAGGGTGCGAAGTATCATCCGCGCTGAGGAAGAACGTCCCGAAGCGCAAACCGTCTGCTTTCAGAGCACAATCAAATGCTGTTGCTACATCTTCAGCGGTTACGTAGTAGAACAACCAGTGACGATCAGGTGCATCAACAAACTCGATATATTGTTCAAGACTTTCATCCAACACGACCGCCAGTGGGCGCAGACAGATCACATCCATATCGGTGCCATCAACAAAACTCTTTGCCATCTGCTCCATAACGATCTTGGAAACGCTGTAAGCCTGAACCGGTTTATTCTCATGGTTTTCATCTATCGGCAGAGACACTGGCTGCCAATCCGAACGCATCTCGCTCAGACCGCAGGCCGAGACACTGGAACAGAGCACTACTTTCTGTACCTTCATCTCTGACGCCGCTTGCAGAACATGCCAGGTACCGCGCACATTGACGTCGATATATTCTTCGGGTGCACAGTTCCAGTCATAGTCCAGTGCCGCCAGGTGTACTACCGCATCAGCACCCTCAAACGCTTTACGTAACTGCGGTAGATCCATCACATTAGCTTCTATATATTCAACACCGCTATCTCCCGCAACCAGATCGGCGATGACAACCTCATAACTTTTCAATAACTGGCGGACAACATAGCCCCCCACACGACCAGCACCACCGGTCACAACAACACGCTTAATAGACATAAAGTTACCTAATTTTTTGCTCAGCACTGCAGGGCGGACAATATTTTCCCGCCAGCTCTTTCGATCAAACAGCTCAGCTTAAAGATCCAGAATCAGTTCAGGAGAGATCGCCCGCGAAACACACAGCATCATGAAGTCGTTATCAGCCCTTTCATCTTCCGAAAGGATAGAATCACGATGATCAGGCACGCCAGATAGCACACCGGTTTCACAGGAACCACAGATACCATCACCACAGGAAGTGGGGATTTTAATACCCGCTTCACGCAATACCGTCAGTGCCGATGCACCTTCAGGTATACGGATACGCTGTCCGGTACTGTTAATCACCACATCAAACGCAGCTCCGGAGCTGTCCACCGGCCCCGCCGCAAAGCGTTCAATATCCAGACTCCAGCTGTCACTGGACTGCTCTGCATATTGCTGCTCTAGCGTATCCAGAAGTCGTTGAGGACCACAGGAGTAGACCGATGTATCAGCATCGCAGGTGGCTAATAGCCCTGGCAGATCAATGTAACCATCCTCTTTATCACCGTTGAGGGTGATGCGGGACTGATCATAATGCGCCAGTTTTTCCAGACAGGACATGCGACTACGTTCGCGAGACAGATACACAAGACGCCAATCTAACCCGTTGGTTTCAGCTTCTTGAATCATCGGCAACATAGGTGTGATACCAATACCACCAGCGATGAATAGACATTTTTTGCGGGGTTTAAAAGGAAAATGATTACGCGGTTCAGATACTTTCAGCGTATCGCCCTGCTGAATCTGGTTATGGATAAACAGCGAGCCACCCCGGCCACCTTCTTCGCGCAAAACCGCCACCTGCCACTGACTAGTATCGTTACGATCGCTGCACAACGAGTACTGCCGCAATATGACATTATCCACATCAACATTGCCTGCGGCATCAGTACAGGTTTCAAGCGCCAGTTCAATATGTGCACCGGGTTGCCATTGCGGTAATGGTTCACCGTTCACAGCGGCCAGTGTCAGTCCTACCACATCTTCAGTCAGTGGCTGCTTTGCAGTCACTTTTACCAATATTTGATTAGTCGTTGCCATGAGATCACCCTTTAAAAGCCCCCATCTTCAGACAACGCCGAAGACAGGAATCCGTCTCAAAGCTGGGTCGGCCTGACTGGCATAGAACAACCAGACCGCCCATCTTTCTTATTACTGGAATCGAATCAACGACCCGTTTATTCGGCCTCAGCCAGCTGAGCATCCGCACGTTTATCTTCGGCCCGGTACATATCAACTAACCAGTTCTGCAGACGCTGGATAACCTGCTCTTCAGAGGTCAGACGACCACGGGGGGCATGTTTAGAGTGCATACCTTTCTGCATCGCCTTCCAGGCAAACAGATCCTCTTCCATTACCTGCCACAGATCGTCATGTTCCTGCTGAAAGTTTTTCTGGAAATCATCACGTGCAAGGGTCGATTCTGGATACATCCAGGACACTCCATACCAGGATTCGGTCGCACCTTTAGGCAACCAGATGAAAAACTTCACCTTGTCTGGCATCGCCACCAGAAACATATTCGGGGACACTGTTATATAAGACAGTTGCTCACGTTCCTGATCGGTCAGGCCGGTCATCGGTGGCTGTAGGATAGAACCGGTATGCGTTGGCGCAGCGTCTTTGTGCGGGCTGATCAGGTTGTATGCCACCAAACCTTTGTCGACATCATTGTACTTAGCCTTCTCATCGACACTACCTGGTGGCAGCGGATACATCTCACCCCATGAACCACCATGCAGAACTGAACAGTGGTAACATTCGTCATTGAAAATCTTCCAGTTCCAGTCGAACGCTTCCATTTTCAACGGCTCAAATGAGCGCAACTCAGACAACTTATAATTGCCCAGCTGCTCGCCTAAGTTAGCCAAACGATCGCTCAGTGGAGGCAGGCTTTCATCGTAAGTAATAAAGATAAAGCCTTCCCAGATCTCGGTACGAATCTTCGGCAGACAGACATCTTTAATATTAAAATCTTCTTCATCCTTATCGGTCAGGCCCGGTGCCGTGACCAGTTCACCGCTAGTGCTGTAAACCCAGGCATGCAAAGGACAGCGCAGCCGACGGGTATTACCCTGACCTTCAACAATCAACATGCCGCGGTGCTGACATACATTCGAAACGACATTAACTGAGCCACTACGATCACGGATAACGATCAAAGGGTCTTCACCGACATCAATAGTGTAGTAATCACCCGCTTTAGGAATATCATTCGCACGGCCAACACAAAACCACTCATGACCCCATACAGCATTCAGTTCGAACTTATAAAAATCTTCACCCGTAAAACATTCTGGTGGTAATGAATAAACTGGACCACCGTCACTATAACTAGCATCAAATTCCGAAATAGAGATTGGGCTTTTTATTATTTTTTTAGTCATCTCAGCAAGACTCCCGTCGCGATTATTAATATATTAATTGATTAAAAATATTACTTATCAGCTAAAAACTAACTCAGTAAAACTTTAAATCCAGAAACTTAATAGTCTCAAAAAAACAGCACTTTAAGAACAAAGTATATTTCAAAGATCTATGAGCCAAGCTCAAAGAAGAGCCTATCTTAATTGGATCTTTGAATTTCACTCACACCACCAAAGATACACTGCTATTACGGGGCCTTAAAGCAAGTATAATTCAATGATAGTTGAGCACAGCTAAGGGTAAAATCATGCATTTATCTTGTAAAATTCTCATCATTAACAATCGATTTAAACGAGCACAATAATGTCTGAAAAAATTAAATTTAATCTTGACCACACGATGATAAGAGTTGCTGACCTTGAAAAATCTTTAGATTTTTACATTCGCATAATGGGCATGAAAATATTAAGAAAAAACGAATACCCTGATGGAAGGTTTACTAATGTTTTTATTGGATACGGCCCTGAAAATAAAACCACAACAATCGAGATAACAAATAACTGGGATATAAAAACACCTTACGATAAAGGTGAAGCTTATGGCCATATTGCATTCAATGTTGAAGATGTATTAGCAGCGATGAAATATCTGGAAGCTGAAGGCGTAATTATAAAAAGCCCAGCTAAATCGATGAATCACGGCACCCGGATGCTAGGTTTTGTATTCGATCCAGACGGTTACATTATTGAGCTGAACGAACCATTGAACAGCTAGCCTAGCCAAAACGACAAGACAGATACAAAAAAAGCCGGCAAAAGCCGGCTTTTTTAATACTCAGTTGATGTTGAACAACCTGAATTAACGGTTGTAATCTTTGCCTGTTGGAACGACCAAGACTGGCACTTTTGCTCTCTTAATCACTTGCTGAGTGGTATGGCTCTGACTATGTAAGCCCAGTTTATTTTCAGTACCCATAACAATCAGATCAACCTGCTCCTGTTTCGCCGTAGCCAGAATAGCTTCATCATGATTGCCTTCAACCACTTTCGGCGTGACTTTCATTTTGATCGTTATATCCAGATTCTCTAGCTCTTCATCAAAGAACTTTTGAACCCGTTCTTCCATCTGCCCCATCACCTTTGAGATCCCTTCATCATGCACCTTTTTCACCAGATCTTGAGGCAGATACTGACGAATCAGCGCTTCACCCAGCTCGCCCACCGGGTTGATCACGTGCAACATTACCAATTCAGCCTGGTTTTGCTGCGCCAATTGAATGGCATGACGATAAACAGAACGGGTATAAGGCCCCAACGAAGTCGTATACAAAATTTTATTAATTTGCGGCAAGCTCATTGTTTTCATTCCTTACATCATATTCGGCAGGAACAATACGACCTGCGGGAAAAAGCTGACAATCACTACTGCCAAACACATCAGTAAGAAAAACGGGAATGCCGCCTTTACTACTTTACCAATCGACTGACCGGTCAGACCCTGCAAAATAAACAAGTTAAAACCAACCGGTGGAGTCATCTGTGCCAACTCAACCATCAGTACCAGAAATACCCCATACCAGATCGGATCAAATCCGGCCTGTAAAATCAGCGGCAGTGTAATTGGCAGGCTCATTACAATGATAGAAATACCATCGAGGAAGAAACCCAACAAAATGTAAAACAGAGCCAGAATCCCTAGTAACGCATAAGGGGACAAGGCCAGGCTCTCTATCATTTTCACCAGCTCAACTGGAATATGCAGATAGCCGATAGCCGTCGACAAAAACGCGGCTGAGATCAGAATTGAACACACCATGCAGGAGGTTTTTACCGCCCCCATTGCCGCTTCAATAACGATGTCCCAGGAGAAGCTACCCATACAGATAACCAGCACAAAGGTTGCTGCCACACCGACCGCTGCGGCTTCCGATGGCGTTGCGATACCGCTATAAATACCACCCAGTACCAGAAAAATAAGGGTAATTATCGGTATCAGATCTTTTAGACCACTCAGCAGCCGTCTCAGCGTCAGCTTTTCTTCCGAACGGGGCGCTAACTCAGGGTTAATCGTGCAACGAACGATAATGTAAGAGGAATACAAAAAAGCGACTAGCAGACCCGGCATAATACCTGCTGCAAAAAGCTTCGCTATCGAAACTTCGGCCAACACACCGTAGATAATCATCACTATTGACGGTGGAATCAGCAGTCCTAAACTACCGGCACCCGCCAGCGAACCTACCGCCAGTGAATTGTCATAACCACGCTCAGCAAGTGCTGTTGTCGTGATTTTACCCACCGTAGCTGTCGTCGCAGAAGTAGAACCACTCACCGCGGCAAATAGGGTACAACCCAACACATTAGTATGTAGTAACCGACCCGGCATCCACTGCACAAACGGTGAAAGGCCACGGAACAACCGGTCAGAAATATCAGTACGGAAGATAATTTCTCCCATCCAGATAAAGAGGGGAATGGCGGACAACTCCCAGGCACTGGAACTGCGCCAGATGACAGACCGGGCAATATAACCCACCCGATCAAGTGGAAAATCAGCGATCAGGGTCAAACTTGTTATTGCGACCAAAAACAGGCCAACAAACACCCAAACCCCAACACCAAGAAACAGTATGATAAGGGCAAGCATGATGCCCATTGTCATTAAAACGTCCATAGCAGACTCTCTTATAATTGTTATAGTTGCGACAGTAGGTCAGTCTTGCTCACTGAGCAGTCGCTGGCCTGAAACAACCCGCACAACGTAGGCGAGCATCTGAATAATAAAGATCGCCAGCCCCAGTAAAACAAAGGCTTCTGGAATCCACAGAGGTACCGCAGCGATAGTCTCGCTGGTTGAACCCCGCTCAATATTTCGGACAACACTCTTCCAAAAATACAGGGCGATATACGAAGTCAGTACCAGAGCGGCACTCACACAAAGGATCTCGATAATTTGACGACCAAGCCTACTGCGAACCCGGGTCAGCAGAATATTCACTCGGATTAGAGTATTGGTTTCAAAGGTATAGCCCAACGCCATAAAGGTCATTGCCGCAACACCGTAGCCAACAAATTCATCCAGAACAAAAGTTGAAGTACTGAAAAAAGCCCGCAACGATATCTCTAAAATTACGTGCAGAGTCATACCGGCCATCAGCATTACCGCCAGCACTGCCCCAGCTTTAGCTAAAAATGAAGCGAAGCGGATAAACAGCGCAGCTAACAACTGCAAAACATTTGAATCGGTTCTCATAGCCACACCCGTCTTAACGTTTGTTATTGTTATGACCGAAGCGGATGACCAGGCACAATAAGCCCGTACCACATCGGCAAGCACAGAACAGTTCAGATTAAAAAAGCAGACCGGGCGATTCCCGGCCTGCGTAGTGAAACAGACAAACAGACTTAGTTAGAAGCAACCTTCTTGGCTACCGCAGCACGATACTGAGACAGTAATTCTTCACCTTTAGGACCCATCTTCTTCACCCATTCCTGAATCACAGGCTGAGCCGCAGACTGCAGCTCTGAACGGAAGTTAGTAGGCACATCTTCAACAATAGTCAGACCCTTTTCACGGCCAGCGGCATAAGCTTCCTGAACCACGTTGCTGGTGTTATTCCAGACATGTGCTTCGGTCTCAGTCGCCGCGGCAGTCACTGCTTGCTGCAACTCAGGAGAAAGGCCATTCCAAGTATCCAGGTTCATAGTTATCAGGTTAATAGTGCTGTCGTAGTTAAGCGCAGTGAAATGCGATACATAGTCATTAAAACTACCGCTCAGACCGGCTTCGATTGAAGTCAGTACACCATCGATACCGCCAGTACTCAGCTGCGGTACGATATCCGCCCAGCTCAGCTGAATCGGTGAAGAACCAGCATTACGAAACACCTTAGTACCGTTAGCGTCATAGGTGCGCATTTTCAGGTTATTGACCGCTTCGTTATTAGTCAGTGCTTCCTTACCCCACAAACCACTTGAAGGCCATGGAGATGCGTACAACAATTTCTGATTATACTTAGCCAGTACACGCTGATACTCAGGTTTAGCCACATCGTACAATGTTTTAGCTTCCTCAGTATTCGAGCTCAGGAAAGGCAAAGAAGACAGTAGGAAGATTGGATCAACACCCCCTAGTGGCGGAATAAAGGTATTCGCCAACACAACAGCGCCGTCGCCTACCGCATCCAGCTGGTCTTTAGATTTCAGACCCAGAGCACCACCAAAGTGATGCGCAATTTCAATTTCACCCTTAGATGTCTTCTTCAGCTGAACACCAAAGTATTTGTCACCCTCACCCTGCACTGAAGTTGAAGGATATTCGTTAGGCATATCCCAGATCACTGTTCCAGCGCTGGCTGGCAATGCCAAGGCAACCGATAAAACTGCAGACAGACCCAATGTAGTAGTTATTTTTTTAATCATTGTCGTATCCCAAATTGTCGAACCACTTACAGCAGCTCAAATATTATTATTATTGACAGGGCATTTGAGGATCAGCAGTAGAACTGCTTTAGACTAATCCACAAAACTCTTCTTCAACAAAGAACTTCCAGATACCGGCGAGGTAGTTATTTTCTTCATCTGTAAAGTTGAAGTGATCTGACCTTTTCAGCCGATTCCTTAGATCCAGATCAATAATGTCACAATTTTTTCGCCTGACCATGAAGGGGTACTCAAGGAACTGTGAGCTGGATTCATACCAAGTAAAATAAACTCATAGCCATAAATAAAAAAACGTTGAGAGCTCCCTTGATATATATCAAGACGTTGTTTTCATTATAAAAACGGACACACCAGCACTTATGAGAGGAGTAAAAAGGGAGACATAGCGGCGTTAAAACAGGCTAAAACAACCGCTAATTTGTGACTTCAATGAATAAAATTGACCCTACTGTGAGAAAGACTTGTCATCGGTTTGCTGCAAAATCCAGTTAACAAAGGTTTCCATATTACGGGTCAACTGCATTTTTTTAGGGTACACCAGGTAATAGGAGTAGGTATCCAGACAGATATCAAACAACTGCACCAATCGGCCTTCTTCCAGATCCCGCTTAAGCAAGGTTGGACAACCTAACATGATCCCCTGACCATTGATGATGGATTGCACCCGGACATTCGTATCGTCGATAATCAGATTGGCCTTACAACTAACATTACCCGCACCGGACTTCTCCAGCCAGGCATCCCAGGCGGAACGATCCTCATCATGAATCAAGGTATAATCACAGAGATCAGCAGGCGTTTTGGGCCGCCCCTGTTGTTCTATAAGACTGGCGCTGCAGATAGGCGTCAGATCCCCCGGCAGTAAAAACTTGGCCTCCATATCCGGCCAGTCCCCTTTGCCCCAGACAATACCCAGATCGACATTATCCGTCATGAAGTCCGGTACTTTAATGGTATGAGTCAGGTCGATCTCAATTTTTGGGTTAAGCCCCCAGAAATTATTCAATCGCGGGGCCAGCCAGGCACTCGACAGAAAAGGCCGTAAGGCGATATTGAGCGACTCCCGCCCCCGGTTATGCAGGGTGTCTTGAAGCGCCCTGGCGATCTGATCAAAAGGCCCTTCCAACGCGGCATGCAGATGCGCACCATCGATAGTAAGAGTCAATGTACGGTTTTGGCGAATAAACAGCTTAAAACCAAGATAATCTTCCAGCACCCGAATCTGATGACTCACCGCCGAAGGAGAAACCAGCAGATCCTCGGAGGCTTTAGTAAAGTTAAGGTAATGCCCTGCGACTACAAACGTTTTTAACGCATTCAACAAAGGTAGGTGAAGCATGGTTCAGATCTCGTTTTGGCTTCAGTATCAAATAAATTAAAGCAGTGATATCAGTTAATCACATCACTAAGTTATTAAATATAAAAACTATTGTTCGTAAACGAAAAGTTACATTGGGTCTTAACGACTAAAGACCTGATCCACCGAAACAACGTCACCACAGTGATCCGGCGAGTACCCCGGTAATTGCTGTACCGCCTGCTGAAACGCCTCCCCACGAATACTTTCCAGCAACCGCACCATCGCTTCCTGCTTCAGGGTTTTGTTATGGCACACCAACAGGTAATACTCAGAAGATAACGGTATAAAATCAAGACCAAACTGACGGGCAGCTGCTTCGACGCCCATACCTACATCCGCCATACCGGCGCCAACAAAGGCAGCCACGGCTGAGTGGGTGAACTCTTCATCGGCAAAGCCACTGATCTTTTTACTGTTAATCCCTTGCTGGCGTAGCAGTTCATCCAGCAGGGCACGGGTGCCTGAGTCCTTCTGTCGGTTGATGAACTTTACATCTTTACCTAACAGATCTTTAAGCCCGGTTATCTGTTTAGGATTGCCAGGTTTAACCATCAGCCCCTGCTGGCGGGTAATAAACTTAATGATCTTATGCACCCTGGGTTTCAAATGACGACTGTAGGTTTCATAGAGCGCATCACTCATCCCCCCTTCCCGGCCATTAACCGGCACATGGAAACCGGCGACATCACAGACACCCCGACTCAGCGAGGCCAATGCGTCTTCGGCACTTTTGTACTGTAGGTCCAGTTGAATATCGTCAGAAAATCCTGGTAGCAACGCAACCGCGTAACCGTAACTGGCATGCAGACGCAGTAGCGGACTCACCCCTTCCAGAGCGCGGTGAATCTCCAAATTAAGCTCTGAAGCCAGACTGTCTAACTGAGGTTCGAGGCGTGCCAGCACCCGCTGTTCCGCCCAGAGTAGTTTTTCCCCAAGCCCGGACAGCGTTGCCCCTTTGCCCTTTTGCATATCCACCAGCGGCAGACCAAAAAAAGCCGCCCAGGTGTTCAGAAGATTCCAACCATGACGGTAGGATATGCCGATTTGTGCAGTTGCCGCCGTGAGCTTGCCTGTCTCATGTATCGCAGCTAATAGCGAAAATAACTGAGGATTCAACTGGTTACCGCCAGAGTCCCGGAACGACCAGCTGGGTACAACTTGAATTCGTTTCATATGCACAAGATTTCATATTTAGTAAAACATCAACTAATGCTACTTTAAAGCTATAGATAAAGCACTTAGATAAGAACATACACACCTTTTCAGACACTAACAAAGCAACCTATGAACTTGAGTTCATATGTGAAAGAGAATAATAAAATGACCGCAGTTAATGAACAGCTGTTGCCGGTAGTGACCGAAGTCATCGCCGGCCTCAAACATAAACCGGGTGCTTTGCTGCCGATCCTTCATGAAATACAGAACCGCCTGGGCTACATTCCCCCGGACGTTGTACCTGTGATCGCAGAATCCCTGAATCAATCCCGCGCCGACATACACGGCGTTATCAGCTTCTATCACCAGTTTCGCACCACCGCGCCAGGTAAACATACCGTTGAGGTCTGTCGTGCAGAAGCTTGCCAGGCAATGGGCGCGCGCCAACTGGAAGCTCACGCGAAAGCGACACTGGGTGTGGACTATCACGGCACTACCGGTGACAAAAACGTCACACTCGAAGAAGTTTACTGCTTAGGGAACTGCGCCTGTTCACCTTCAATCAGAATCGATGATGAGATCGTCGGCCGGGTGACCCCGGAGAAATTCGACCAGCTGATTGATGAGCTACGTTCACAAACACTGGAGGTTCTCTGATGACCAGCTCAATGACTAAGAGTTCAGTGACAACAATTTATATCCCCCGGGATACTACCGCGCTGGCGATGGGTGCTGATCGTCTGGCAACAGAGATCGCTGCAGAGGCCGCCAATCGAGGCGAAAGCGTTGAGATTATCCGCAACGGTTCCCGGGGCCTGTTCTGGCTGGAACCCCTTGTGGAAGTTGAAACAACTTCCGGACGTATCGCTTACGGTCCGGTAGAAAGCAGAGATATTGATAGCCTGTTTGATCAGGCATTCCTCAGCGGCGAGACAACCCACCCATTGTGTCAGGGACTCACCGAAGAGATCCCCTACCTTAAGAAGCAACAACGTCTGACATTTGCCCGTGCGGGTATCACTGACCCGGTATCGCTGGAAGCTTATCAGCAACTGGATGGCTTCAATGGCCTGAAAAAAGCGCTACAGATGGATGGCCAAAGCATTGTTGATGAGGTGAAAACCTCCGGTCTGCGTGGTCGTGGCGGCGCAGCCTTCCCTACTGGAATCAAATGGCAAACCGTACTGGATGCAAAGTCAGCTGAAGCGCGTGACGGCAAGCAGGATCAGAAATATATCGTCTGTAACGCCGACGAAGGCGATTCCGGAACCTTTGCTGACCGGATGGTGATGGAAGCCGACCCCTATATGCTGATCGAGGGTATGACCATCGCCGGTCTCGCCGTCGGTGCCGATCAGGGTTATATCTATCTACGTTCAGAGTATCCCGTTGCCCATCAGATTCTCAACGAAGCGATTGCTAAAGCAGAAGCCGCCGGCTTTCTAGGCGATAACCTGCTGAATAGCGGCAAGACCTTTCATCTCGAAGTTCGCCTGGGCGCAAAGGCCTACATCTGCGGCGAAGAGACCTCTCTATTGGAAAGCCTGGAAGGTAAGCGTGGCATGGTGCGGTCAAAACCACCACTGCCTGCGCTAGTGGGCCTGTTCGGTCAACCGACCATTGTGAATAACGTGCTCTCTCTGGCGGCTATCCCTTACATTCTATCCCAAGGTGGTCAGGCCTATGCCAATTACGGCATGGGACGCTCTCTGGGTACTTTGCCTTTCCAACTGGCAGGCAATATTAAACGTGGCGGCCTGATCGAACTGGCTTTTGGTGTCACCCTGCGTGAACTGTTAGAAGAGTACGGAGGCGGCACCTTTAGTGGACAACCCATGCGCGCGGTACAGGTGGGTGGACCTCTCTGTGCTTACCTGCCGGAAAGCCAGTGGGACACGCCGATGGAGTACGAATCTTTCCAGGCAATCGGTGCTGGTCTGGGCCACGGAGGTATCGTGGTATTCGATAACAGTGTGGATATGTCTGAGCAAGCACGTTTCTCCATGGAGTTCTGTGTCGCTGAATCCTGCGGTAAATGTACCCCTTGTCGCATAGGTTCAACCCGCGGCGTAGAAGTAATCGACCGAATACGTAACGACGAGAATCGAGCCGCCAATATGGAACTGCTTGACGATCTGTGTGAGACCATGATCGATGGTTCTCTCTGCGCCATGGGCGGAATGACCCCCTTCCCCGTTCAGAGTGCCGTTAAGTACTTCCCGGAAGACTTTAATCAACCAAAGCAAGCAGCTAAAGGGAGTGCCCGGTCATGATTCAGATCTTTGATCCCAAGAACGTCGATTACGACAAAGATTACGGCACCCCAGCCAGTGTTTCAGAAAACCTGGTTACACTGGAGGTTGATGGTGTATCCATCACCGTTCCAGAGGGCACCTCGGTAATGCGTGCAGCAGCAATTGCGGATATTAACATCCCAAAACTCTGCGCCTCTGATAACCTGGAAGCGTTTGGTTCTTGCCGTATCTGTGCGGTCGAGATTGAAGGCCGTCGCGGCACGCCAGCCTCCTGCACCACGCCTGTTGATGCAGGTATGAAAGTCACCACTCAGAACCCTCGTCTGGGTAAGCTGCGCCGTAATATTATGGAGCTGTACATCTCTGACCACCCGCTGGACTGTCTCACCTGTCCTGCTAATGGTAACTGCGAATTGCAGGATGTTGCCGGTGAAGTCGGTCTTCGGGACGTGCGTTACGGTTTCTCAGGCGAGAATCATCTAGATGCTGAGAAAGACCACTCCAACCCCTATTTCAGTTTTGATCCGAGTAAATGTATCGTTTGCTCACGCTGTGTCCGGGCCTGTAGTGAGGTTCAGGGAACTTTCGCGCTGACCATTGATGGTCGCGGATTCGATTCCAAAGTGTCACCGGGACAAAACCAGGATTTCCTTGATTCCGAGTGTGTCTCCTGTGGCGCCTGTGTCCAGGCCTGCCCGACTTCAACCTTGATGGAAAAGACCGTCATTGATGCCGGTCAGCCGGAACACAGCGTGGTTACTACCTGTGCATACTGTGGCGTTGGCTGTCAGTTTAAAGCCGAAATGAAAGGCGCTGAAGTTATCCGCATGGTGCCCTATAAAGGCGGCCAGGCAAACCATGGCCACTCCTGTGTGAAAGGCCGTTTCGCCTTTGGTTACGCCACCCATGAAGACCGTATTACCAAGCCAATGGTGCGTGATTCCATCGACCAGCCCTGGCAGGAAGTTAGCTGGGAGGAAGCCCTGAGTTTTGCGGCCACCAAGCTACGTGGCATTCAGAAGCAGTACGGGCGTGAAAGTATTGGCGGGATTACCTCTTCTCGTTGCACCAATGAAGAGACCTATCTGGTACAGAAGCTTATCCGTGCAGCTTTCGGCAATAACAACACCGATACCTGTGCCCGAGTCTGTCACTCTCCTACCGGTTATGGCCTGAAAACCACGCTGGGCGAGTCCGCCGGCACCCAGACTTTTGACTCAGTCATGTTCGCCGATGCGGTCATGGTGATCGGTGCTAACCCCACCGACGCTCACCCGGTATTTGGTTCGTTGCTGAAAAAACGTCTGCGCCAAGGCGCCAAACTAATTGTGGCCGACCCACGCCGGATCGATCTGGTGAAAAGCCCCCATGTAGAGACTCAGCACCACCTGACCCTGCGCCCCGGCAGTAACGTCGCCTTTATCAATGCAATGGCACACGTCATTATGGACGAAGGGCTGGAAGATAAAGCCTTTATCGCTGAACGTTGCGAAACGGAAGCCTTTACTGCGTGGCGCAACTTTATCAGCGAAGAACGCCACTCGCCGGAAAACACCGAGTCTGTGACCGGTATTCCTGCGGCCGAACTACGCGGTGCCGCACGTATCTATGCGACCGCTAAAAACGCAGCTATTTACTACGGACTGGGGGTAACTGAACACAGTCAGGGTTCTAGTATGGTGATGGGTATCGCCAACCTGGCACTGGCCACCGGTAACATAGGCCGTGAGGGTGTGGGTGTTAACCCACTGCGGGGTCAGAACAACGTTCAGGGTTCCTGCGATATGGGTTCCTTCCCCCACGAATTGCCGGGTTACCAGCACGTTTCCGATGATGCTCTTCGTGCTAAGTTCGAAGCCGTTTGGGGCGTTACCATTGATAATGAACCGGGCCTGCGGATTCCGAATATGTTTGATGCCGCACTGGATGGCACCTATAAAGGGATGTACTGCCAGGGCGAAGATATCGCCCAGTCAGATCCGAACACCAACCATGTGCAGGCCGCATTGCGCTCCTTAGAGTGTCTGGTCGTACAGGATATATTCCTCAACGAAACCGCGAAATTTGCCCATGTGTTCCTGCCGGGTTCCTCATTCCTGGAAAAAGACGGCACCTTCACTAACGCAGAACGACGTATCAACCGGGTGCGTAAAGTCATGCCGCCACTGGCAGGTTTGCAGGACTGGGAAGTAACTCAAGCCCTCTCCAATGCGCTGGGCTACGAGATGAGCTACAACCATCCATCCGAAATTATGGATGAGATCGCTCTACTGACACCCACCTTTACAAACGTCAGCTACGAACGGTTAGAAGAACTAGGCAGCATTCAATGGCCCTGTAATGACGAAGCACCGGATGGTACTCCAACCATGCACGAAGAAAGCTTCCCGATCGGCAAAGGCCACTTCGCTATCACTGAGTACGTGGCCACCGAAGAGCGGTCGAGCCGCAAGTATCCACTGTTGCTGACTACGGGTCGTATTCTGTCGCAATACAATGTGGGCGCACAAACACGCCGTACCGACAACCAGATGTGGCATGATGAAGATGTGTTGGAACTGCATCCACAGGATGCGGAAGATCGCGGTATTAACGATGGCGATCACGTCGGAATAGCCAGCCGTGCCGGTGAAACCGTGATGCGCGCTAAAATCTCTGACCGGATGCAACCAGGCGTGGTCTACACCACCTTCCATCACCCCGACAGCGGAGCCAATGTTGTTACCACCGATAACTCTGACTGGGCGACTAACTGTCCTGAATATAAAGTCACCGCAGTACAGGCAGTGAAAGTGACAGAGCCATCCGACTGGCAGCAACGCTATCGCGAATTTAACCAAAAGCAACTAGGCTATCTACAAAAAGCACAAACCAACGAGCCAGTGGTTGCGGGAAAGTAAGATGGCACTCAAGAAACCTACAGAGAAAGAGTCTGACATCAGCGTAACTGAGGAAAGCTGTTATAAGCAGTCCGCCGTTACCCGCTGGCAAAAGGGTCAGTCGCTGGATGCATTAGACAGTATCGCCGAAGAGATTCCGGTGGCGATGATTTACAACGGTATCTCCCACGTAGTCATGATGGCCAGCCCCTGCGACTTGGAAGAGTTCGCAATGGGCTTTAGCCTGAGCGAAGGGATCATCAGAAAGCCAGAAGAGATCTACGCCATCGATCTGATGATGGCTGATCCGGAAAATCTGGTATCGGGCATCGAGATTCAGATGTCGATCACTACCCAGCGATCCATGCAGCTTAAAAAGCGTCGCCGTAATCTCACCGGCAGAACCGGCTGTGGGCTCTGCGGTGCTGAATCTCTGCAACAGGCGATCCGCCCGGTTAAACCGGTACCCGCCCTGCCCCTGGCAACACCGGCAGCGGTTGAAAATGCGGTCGGCCAGCTAACCGGCAAGCAACCCCTACAGAATATTACTGGAGCCTGTCACGGCGCTGCCTGGTGCGACAGTGAAGGTAATATTCAACTGTTAAGAGAAGATGTTGGCCGCCATAACGCATTAGATAAGTTACTGGGCGCGCTACAGCATGAAAACATCAACCTGAGTGAGGGCTTCGCCCTGATATCCAGTCGCGCCAGTTACGAGATGATTCACAAGGCATCTAGCTGCGGCATCAGCACACTGGTCGCAGTTTCAGCCCCTACAGGGCTGGCACTGGATCTGGCAAAGCAGGCGGGATTAAACCTGATAGGCTTCGCTCGCCCCGGCAGACACGTCATCTACAACCGGTCTACAAAGGCCGATTCAATTAAAACTTCAGGCGATTCAAAGGAAATATAAGCATGGGAAATCATCAACTCACCAGCCTGATTAAAATGGCCAACCAGATCGCCGCGAACAACACCCACATCGGCGACGAAACCGCAGAAGCGGAGATGGTTGCAAATCACCTGACAAAGTTTTGGGCGCGCTCTATGAAAGCTCAGATTAAGGAGTATCTGGAAAGCGATGGGAGTGAATTGTTACCGATTGCTAAGAAGGCAGTCGCTTCGCTTTAAGCCGTAGCTCGTTGTTCGAACGGCGCTTCGCACCTTGCTCGTAACTCAACAAATAATAAGGAGCCTGATGGCTCCTTTTTTAATGCCAATCTATCAGTGTTTACTCGTAAATGTAGGAGCAGGGCCCTTGTCGAGATTATTCATCGACACGAGTGCGTGCCTCACTACTAACTAGCTTAATCGACCTGAGTTAGACCAGCCCTGCATAAAATAAAAAGGAGCCGTCAGGCTCCTTTTTAACTATCAGTCAGACCAGTAATCACCAGCAAATGTAGGAGCAGCATCTTGCCGCGATGCTTTTCGCTGCTGGTATCCAGAGGGCATGCTAAAGCAGCTCCTACAAATCACCAAACAAAGCAAAAACCCATCTTACAAAGCACGTTCTCAGCCTCTCCCAAAAGAAGGATTTTCCGAGCTACGGCCCTAATGCTCTACATCAACCCTAGTAACCTGGGGAAGAATAGCGACAGTTCCGGTACTAAACTAGTAACCGCCATCACCGGCAGCCCAACGAAGGCCATCAGCCCGAGTGCAGGTAACATCGCTTTATGAATAGGCACCTGACCAATACGACAAGCCATATAGAGAATAGGCGCCACCGGTGGACTGTTAGCCCCGATTACCACTGAGCAGGCAACTATCGACGCGAAGTGTATCGGATCGACCCCACTGGCAACCATCAACGGCATAAACAGTGGCGCGACCACCACCGTCACAGACACATCATCCATAACCATGCCCGCGATAATCAGAAAGATGTTCACCGCGATCAGAATCTTAAACGGGTCCTGGACCAGATCAGTAATCACCTCTGTCAGTTCCTGGGGAATCCGCTCTGATGCCAATATCCTACCAATCATGAAGCTGAACAGCAGGATAAGAATTACCGTACCGGTGGTTTCAGCAGCCGCTATCACACTATCGCTCAAACGCTTAAGCGTCAGATCCCGATAGACAAAGAAACCGATCACAATAGCCATAAATGCAGCTATCGCAGCCGCTTCAGTCGGCGTGCAGATACCACCATAGATCCCTCCCAGAATAATAACTGGTAGGGATAGTGCTGGTAATGCACGAAAAGCTGCGGTGCCTTTGGATGGCAGTTTTTCCAGACCATCCTGAGCCCCGGCAGAAACCTCCTGAAACAGGCGACCCACACTAAAGCGGTTGGCCATTATCAACCCTGCAATAAGTAACAAGGCAGGTCCGATTGATGCTGCAAAACAAGCCGCAACCGATTGCCGTGTTACTACCGCAAACAGAATCATCGTTATCGAAGGTGGAATCAGAATACCCAGGAGAGAGGAAATCCCCAGGAGTGCCGAAGAGTAACCTCGCGGGTAACCCCGTTTCTCCAGTGGCCCGACCATAATGGTTCCGATCGACGCAACAGCCGCCGTAGCAGTACCGGCGATAGCACCAAAGATACCGGAGGCCAGGACCATCGACGCTCCCATGCCTCCCTTACGCTTACCCACCATGACTTCAATAAAGTTCACTAGTCTGAGTGCGATACCACCACTCTGCATCAGGTAGCCGGTCAGTACAAACAGCGGCAACGCTATCAAAATTACCGAATCGATAGACCGGTAGCCCTGCAACATCAGGGTATTAAAGTTAGCATCGTAAGCGAACGTCAGATACGCCAGTACGCCGGCAAAAGACCAGGCTACAGGCACCCCTACAATCATCAGGAACAATAATATTCCTACAGCTATTAAACCTTCCATCAGCGAATGTCCTGCTGGTTTGCTTCAGCGATAATAACCGGCTCTGGATGATAACCAATTACGCATTGAATTAAGTCCCGCAGGGCGTACAGGGCGCAGCCAACACTGGCAAACATGATAGCGCTCTGAGGTATCCACAGGGGAATCGACAAACCCGGGGTGTGTTGCGGTCGACGCAGCCCCCAAGCCAGCATCCGATAAGCGAGATAGACGAAGAACCCGGTAATCACCAGAGTTATCAGCGAAATAAAACATTGATGATACCGACGGATCTGTCGGTCTCGAATACTGGTCTGAACAAAATCAACCACCAGATGCTCACGTTTACGGCTGGCAATAAGACTACCCACCATATACAGCCACATACCGCACAGCATAATCAGTTCCAGCAAGCCTATAATGGACCAGCCAAATATATAACGAGCCACGACCAGAAATAGCATCAAGCCCACCAGAGCAAGGCTACTAATCACAGCGATTGCATTGAGCAACCAACTAAACTTTAGGTCCAGCCCGGTAAAGAAACGCACAATCATGGCATTACCTCAGAAAGCAAAAACGGCGGTACAATCGCTGTACCGCCGTCGGGGGCTAAAAGCGTTACAACTTGGTTGCGTTCGCCCGGATGGTATCCATAATTTCAGAGCCAATTTCCTGATCCATCAGTGGCCATACTTTCTCGCGGGCTGCCCTTGCAAATTCTTTTATCTGCTCATCGGACAACTCAAAGTATTTCATTCCCGCTTTTTCAGCTTCTGCAACGTAGTGCTGATCTTGCTTTTGTGCATCTTTGAACTGAGTCATCATCACTTCGTTAGCGGCATCAGCTACAACTTTCTGTTGCTCTTCATTCAGCTCATCGAAGGATTCCTGGTTCATACTCAGAACACCGGTCATGAAGAAGTGCTTAGAGCGAACGTAATAGTCGAGCAGATCTCGGAAGTATTCGTAATCCCAGTAGATTACGTTACCCGCTTCACCATCAACAACGCCGGTCTGCAGTGAAGTGTAAACTTCGCCCCAGTCGATAGCAGCAGTCTGGTAACCCAAAGCCTGCATTGTCTGAGGCGCAGGGAATACCGTCATCGTACGGACTTTAAGCCCATCCGCTTCTGCAATATTGGTGGCGTATTTACCCTTAGTAGCGACACCATTGAAGCCTTCAGGCCAAGGGCCAAAGAACTTCAGACCGATATCGGAGTAGATACCACCGAGCATATTATTAACCCAGCCACCCGGACTATAGGCTTTGATCGCCTCATCCCAGGTTAAGGTCATGTAGGGGGTGTAGATAACTCCAATACGCTTATCATAAGAAGTCATTGGCCAGTTGAGCATTACATCAACATCGCCTGCCACGTGCAGATCGAATACTTCGTTCTGACTGCCCAGTTCATTCTGGTAAAAAACATTAACGTCGATATCGCCATTTGAGTTGGTCTCAATCAACTCTGCCCAGCGTTCCAGAGTATCTCCAGCGGGGGACCCTTTTGCTCCTGAATCGGTTGCCATTTTCAGGGAAGCAGCCTGTGCTGAACCGGCCATCAGAACACCTGTAGCCACGAGACCGGTCAATAGAGAACGAATCCTTCTTTTAGCAAAAGCAGGTGTACTGGTCGAATTATTTTTTATAGTCATTTACATACTCGCCGTTGTTATTTTTTATCAAAGAGTCACTGTATGGCACAGTAGAATCCGTTGTATTTTCCCGGGAGCACATAGATACCAGCAATGAAGATCAGCGGTCAAATACCACTAATACAGAGATTAACTCCATCATTATTTATTTATGTAGATTTTAAATACGTTAAAACAAATAAACACATTACTTAATTTTCACACAATTAATGCATGGTAATTCATTTCACTTATGTCACTTTTATCGCCGCTTCGCAAACAGGTAGTAGAAGTGTCGTTTCTGAAATGGTCGGTGACTAACATCACCAAATAAGAGTTTATGAGAATCGACACTTCAAATCACTCACGTAGAGTGATGAAGTAAGAACGATTAATCACAGTAGAGAAAGTAATTGATTTTTATCAAGAATATCGAGATCGGGTCAGAAAATACTTAGATGAGAATGGTTGTGAATTGGTGCCGATTGGTTCGCTTCGCTCAAGTGGTTAGTACGTCGCTGCGCGACTCGCTAGACGCGGCTTCGCCGCTTGCTAGGGGCTAGAAAAACATAAGGAGCCTGAAGGCTCCCTTTTAAATACCAAACTGATCAGTGTTTACTGGTAAATGTAGGGGTGGCAATCTGCCGCAATGCTTTTCGCTGCTTAAAGCAGCTCCTACAAATCTATCGCGACGAGGGCGTCGCTCCCACACAAAGCGCAAGCTCTACCGGACCCATCTTATAAAGCACGTTTTCACCGGATCCAGTAATAAGGCTTTTGTGAACAACGATCAAGTCACGCTTTTTGTGACGTTCGAGCTACGAGCAACGATTTTTTTACCAGGGCAAAATATCGCCATTCGAATGCCAAAACGTTCCACTATTCTCCAATGTCAGCCCATCTATGCGTTGGGAAAGCCGCTCTGCAGCCTGATCAGGGGTGATGTCACCATGACCACCGATCATCTCTGTACCGACTAGTCCCGGATGCAAAATAGCGACAGCAACGCCTCGAGGTTTGAGATCATGTGACAGCGAGACACCGGCAATATTCAGTGCGGATTTAGACATGCGATAACCGTAACGACCACCACTGGTATTGTCCGTTACTGAACCCATTCGGCTGGTGATCAACGCCACTTTTGCATTCGCAACGAAGCGGCTTGTTAAAGCTTCTGTCACCAGCAAAGGCGCCAACGCGTTAGTTTCAAACTGCTGACGAATCTGGTCTGGATCGATATCCCCCAGTACCTCATTACGCAAAATACCGGCATTATTAATCAGCAGATCGATACTGACATTTTCCAGCGCTGAACGCATACGTTCAACTCCCTGGTGCTGGGTAACATTAACCCCATCAATAATATGTACACCGAGCGACTTAAGCTCTTCAGAGGCACTTCGACACACAGCATAGACTTCATACCCGCGCGACTGATACAACCGACAAAAAGACAGACCGATTCCCCGGCTTGCACCAGTAATAACAACAGTTTGAGACATGAATAAGTGCCTATAAAGTAATAATTAAGTTATCTGTATAGATTGGGGTAGAGAAACAAATTTCAATCTTAGATCGAGGGACTTGGTTAATTCACCAAGATACTAATCCCCCTCCTCCTTCTACAACGCACGCTTTCACAAATCTAATTTAGTAGACTTTTTCGAGCAACGAGCAAGTCACGTTTTTTGTGACGTTCGAACAACGAACTACGGCAATTCAGGTTTCAAAGCTTCGACCTGATCCCGCTCCGCTTCGGTCAACTCCCCGTACCATCTGAAGTATGACCAGCCGTACCCCCATCGGAACTCTGTTGGCCAAATAGGACTACCGCCAACACGGACTCCAGCCAGCATCACTTCGGCGATGGCTGGTTTACCTACTTTAGCAACACAGGCCTTTAATGCTTTATCAGCATCGAGCCGCTGTTCATAGGTTCCACCTTTCCAATAGGATACATCGTGTGCTGTACAGCAGCTTTTCCACAGTGTCTCTTCGTGCAAAGTACCGTCAGGGAAAGAGCTACAGCCATCAGTAGTAAAGGGTTTTAGAGTATCTGCTTCGGCACATCCGGAAAGAAGACAAATAAACATCAGGAAGAATAAATGCTTCATTGGTTTTTGTATCCAGCAAGATTTAATAGCCCAAATATAACAGCGGCACGAGGGACAAGCGCTTATATCCCTGCATATTTAGCTTTATACACAGTGTAAGGAAATCCGGCTGAAAGGCATACAGTAGAAGAGGATATGTTAAGAAGAAGCCTGTTCCGGGGAGCTAAGTCATGCAAATATACTAAAATTGGCCAAGTATTTTTTTAATCTGCGTCTCTAGCACTAACCTGGTAATTCCAGGTTAGTGCTAACAGCTAAAGTGACTCACTCAGATCGCAACTGAGCCAAAGCTCGGTTCCGTCTGCGCTGAATTCAATACCGAGACAGAACGCTTTATATTGGCAAGAAAGCCGTCATCCTGAAGCGGCTCTCGCGCTTCAATCGACGAATTAGTCGCCCACACACCTTTACGTTCATCCCTGGGCGAAATACCGATATGCTTACGGTAACAACGGCTGAAATGAGGGGTTGAAACAAAACCACAGGCGGTCGATATCTCAACAATCGCCATGCTCGACTGTTTCAACAACTGGCGAGCCCGATCAAGACGCAACTTCAGATAGTAGCGGGATGGGGAGCAATTTAGATATTTCAGAAACATTCTTTCCAGTTGCCGACGGGAAACGTCAACAAACGCAGCCAACTCATCAAGACCGATAGGCTCTTCGAGGTTATTCTCCATAAGTTCGATCACATCAACCAGCTTAGGTTTACTTTCACCACAGTTATGTAGCTGTCGCAAAGGAACTTTTTGCTGATCAAACTCGCTGCGTATCCTGTCGCATATGAACATATCCGACACGGCCATAGATAATTTCGGACCATGCTGCAGTGACACCATGTGCAGGAACATATCCATAGGCGAGATTCCACCGGAGGATGTCATCCTGTTTCTATCCACCGAAAATAGTCGATTATTGCAGTTCACTTTAGGGTAGAGTTCCTGCAGTGACGCCATGCATTCCCAGTGGGTACTGCAATCATAACCATCAAGTAAACCGGCATGAGCCAGCAGATAGGCTCCGGTACAGATACCTCCCAGCGTCACCCCCCGACGGCCCATCAGCTGTAGCCAGCTAACTTGTTTTTTAGTAAAGCTACGGGTGATGTCCACGCCACCGCACACAATCAGCAGATCCAATTCAGGCATATCTGCACAGGAATAATCCGGCTTAAAGCTCAATCCATCACTGGCACTCACCGGCTCACCGGTTTCAGATACCATGTGCCAACTGTACAGTTCTAAACCCGATAATTGATTCGCCATTCTCAGTGGTTCTATCGAAGATGAGAGAGCTATCATGGTAAAATTGTCGAGTAGTAAAAACCCTACCCGGGTGGCTTTTTGGTAATCCTTAATCGGATCCAATGCAGTAGATAAAGTCATGATGAAACACCCTTTATAACGCGTAACAAAGACAATCTGAAAGGCGCGAAACAGACTCACACCGATGTTCTTCACTCACGTTAGTTTTTTATATTTTTCAGGACAATCAAGGGTGGCTGAAGAAGTACATTGAACTGTATATTCGTCGCCAGTTTTGTCGTTTTTTATTCAGCACATAATTGACTTAGGTCTTATTTTGTAACTAAACGACAAAATCAATACTATTTGATTTATATCAAACAAAGAATATCCAAAAACGACCACTTCCTGATTTCACTTACCTCTAAGCGACGCTACCATTCAGCTGCCTTTTTCTTCCCTTAAAAATTAGCCCCGGTACTTAGCCGGTCGCTAAAAGAATAACCGTCTTTATTATCCCTGTTCATAGACAGAACACCCTTCTAATGTCGTTTCTGATCAATTAGGGCGCGGTGCCGGTCAGTCTGCATCCCTCGCTTTTAATTATGGTGGTATCACACCCATTACCGGGTGATCCAATAATAAAATAATGGGAGAAGCATCCATGTGTAGCAATCATGCAAACCGTGGTGTCGTCTATAAAGGCCCGGGTGAAGTCGCTGTTGAAGCGATCCCCTTTCCAGAACTTTCAATAGGTAACCGCAAGTGTAATCACGGTGTCATTCTGCGGGTTTTGACAACTAACATCTGTGGCTCTGACCAGCATATGGTGCGCGGCCGTACCACTGCGCAATCGGGCTTAGTGCTCGGTCATGAAATTACCGGCCAGATCATAGAGTGCGGTGACGATGTAGAGTTTCTTAAACCCGGTGATATCGTCTCTGTCCCATTCAACATAGCCTGTGGTCGCTGCCGCAACTGTAAAGAGGGCAACACTGGTATTTGCCTAAACGTTAACCCTGCACGCCCTGGCGCAGCCTATGGCTATGTCGACATGGGTGGTTGGGTCGGCGGGCAGTCAGAGTACGTTATGGTTCCCTATGCTGACTTCAACCTGTTGAAATTCCCTGATTCAGACCAGGCGATGGAGAAGATCCGCGACCTCACGCTGCTATCAGATATATTCCCTACTGGCTTCCATGGCTGCGTCACTGCTGGCGTTGGACCAGGTTCAACGGTATATATCGCTGGAGCGGGCCCTGTTGGTTTGGCGGCAGCTGTCTCTGCACAGTTATTAGGTGCGGCCTGTGTCATCGTTGGCGACATGATTGAAGACCGCCTGGAACAGGCACGCAGCTTTGGTTGTGAAACAATAGATCTGCGCCAAGAAGGCGATATGGCCGATAAGCTGGAAGTCATTCTGGGTGAGCGAGAAGTGGATGCTTTCGTCGATTGCGTTGGTTTTGAGGCCCATGCTTGCGGCTGTAATCACGGTGTTGAGGCACCTGCAACGGTGCTGAACTCTGCAATGCAGATCACCCGTGCCGGTGGCCAGATAGGTATTCCGGGCTTGTATGTTACCGCAGACCCAGGTGCCGTTGATGAAGCAGCTCAAGAAGGTGCTCTTAGCATGCGCTTCGGGCTTGGTTGGGCTAAATCTCACTCATTCCATACCGGCCAGTGCCCGGTAATGAAATACCACCGTCCTCTGATGCAGGCGATCCTGTTTGATAAGGTGGATATTGCTAAGGCGGTTAACGTGCAGATGATATCTCTGGATCAGGCGCCTGAAGGTTACGCTGACTTCGATGGCGGTGCAGCTAAGAAATTCGTAATCGACCCACACGGTAGTGTAGCGGCTTAAACTTTAGCGCTGCTCCTTGCAAAGCCACCGCCCTGTCGGTGGCTTTTCTTTATCCCTTTATACCTCGATTAGTTATTCACCCGTCGTGATATAAAACTATCAGATCCAGATTTCTTTCAGCGGGGTAATATGACTGTAGCGGTGGAGAATTTGGGCCTGCAGCAATTCTGCAGTCGCAATCGCATCGGTTAGTGCATGATGCTGACCATAGTGCGGCAGGTTATAACGACTTCGGCTATCCCCGAGACGAATAGATTCCGGCTTGCAGCCAATCAACCGCTTCATCAACTGACCTACTCCTCGACGGTAGAGCATCGCTTCAAGTTCCATGGTATCAACCATAGGAAAGCATATCCCCTCGCTGATACGTCTTTTTAGCGCAGCATCAAGAAACTCACGCTCAATATAACGATAATGCACCACCACTATCCGACCTGCGATAGCTTCCAGTACCTGCTCAAGAATCCGATTCAAGTCAGGCGCATCACTCAGCTCCGTATGGGTAATACCATGAATAACAATAGATTCATCTTTCATCGCTCTCCGAGGTTTCAGCAACCAGTGCCGGGCTTCACGTAGGCGAATTCTATTCAGATCGAAAGGCACCAAACCAATACTGATAATCTCATCACTGCCTGCATTCAACCCGGTGGTTTCGAAATCTAATGCGACAAAAGGAACATCGGACAGAGGCGTATCCCCGGCTACTGTTCCTTGCTCATAGAATGCCCTTAAACGCTCATCCTGGGCGGTGAGTGCTTGCTCCTGAAATAATTCAGGCCAGTTTACTAGGTTAGAGTCTGTCACAAGAGCCACTTATTTATGGGTAACGAAATTTCAGAAAACGCTGACTATTACTCAACACCTGAAAGGCTTCTTTCAGGTTACGGCGTTCAAAATCAGTCAGATTTTCCGGTTCAACACTGTTATCAACGTCCCGCCCTGTCTCAATATCCAGAGCCTGATGTCGAATACGCACCATCGCGATAAACTCCATCGCATCACGCAGATCATTCTCCCGACCAGCTGGAAGTATGCCGGCTTTAACGACATCATCCAGCCGTTCAAATGAATTCTGGGCTCTGGAACCCACCGCCAGCGCATGCACCCTAATCAGGTCAGAAAGAGGAGCTGTCCCCCGGCGTTTGAGATTGATTGAATTTCGGTGCTGACCATCTTTTTCCATAACGAAGCCTTTAAAAAAACCCAAAGGCGGTTTACGACTCAGAGCATTACGGCCCATGCTGCCAAGAAAACGCGGTGAACGTTTTGCTTTACGCACGATAAAGAGATTGAGCTGATCAGCCCAACTCGTTTTACCAAACACACCGTCCAGATCAAAAAATATTGAACAATTCAACAGCGATTCAGGGTCCGGATTTTCTATCCAGTCGGCAAAAGTTTCCTCCCATTCCCGACGGGTTTTGCGCCACAGGGGATTGGTCGCCATGATATCGCCGCTGCAGTAAACATAGCCGCAGGTATTCAGCCCATCACTAACAAACTTAGCCAAGGCTTCAAAGTACTTCCCATGCTGAGCCGCATCAAAACTATTATCCAGAATCAGCGCGTTATCCTGGTCGGTCATCAGTAACTGCTCATCTCTGGCCATCGATCCCAGCGCTAGAAAACAATAGCGTACGGGGGGTGGCCCAAGCTGTTCTTCCGCCAGTTCCAGTAAGCGCTGTTTAAAGCAACGACCGATGACCGACATCGCACTGCCGATCATATGAGAGTTAGCGTCTTCATTTACCATGCGTACAAAACAGGCACTAATTTGCGGCTGTAACTGCGCCAGTTCCTCGACACTGTTCTGTCGCATAATGTTACTGACCAGATACAGGCTGCTTTGGGATTCATAACGAACAATATCCGAGGTCGCCAGCACACCTACCGGACGACCATTTTCAAGAATCGGCAGATGGTGGAGATTTAAGCGTAGCATCGTCAGCATCGCCTCAAAGGCATAAGCATCTTCATCCAGCGTGATCGGTTCGGCCGTCATGACTTGCGTCACCGGCGCATCCAGATTCAGACCCGGTGCAACCACCCGGCTACGTAGGTCCCGATCGGTGAGAATACCAGCCACTGACTGATCCGGCTCATCCTCTTCTCTGTTGCTGTCTGCGGCCTGCATAATCAGTATGGATGACACGCCCTCATCAGTCATCTTCTGGGCTGCCTCACGGATAGTCGCAGAATCATCGAGGCAGACTGGCTCCCGGGAGATCAGTCGAGTCACTTTTGATACCATCAGATCATTACTTTCCTGCTTACTGGAAATCGCCTGACGCAGACGGTTATCATCCATTTCGACAAAGTAGGCAAAAGAGTCAAAGCGATCACAGAGTTCGATGAACAATGCTTCAGGGATAAAATAGATCAGTGAATCTTCTAACGCCCGCGCAGGTAGCCGGATTTTATTGTTCATCAACAGTCCCAGCTGACCAAACAGGTCACCTTCACTGAGACGATTATAAAGATCACCGTTACGACGATAGATCTCCACCGCACCACTGCGAATAATACAGAGATCTTTTATTTCATCCCCGAACTGGTAGATATCATTACCGGAACGGTAATATGAAATTTCCGCCTGGCAGGCTATATCATCTACAACAGTTTCAGGAAGCGTATTAAAGGGCGGGTACTGCTTCAGAAACCCAGCTATTTCTACCTGTTCTGCTTGCATCGATTATTCCGGAATAATGCTTAAAATTTCAGTTTAGAGCACAACTTAAAACTCTATTCATCGCGCTTTAATAGCACTTTTGATAGCTCTAACAACAAAAAATCGCCCGCAGGCGATTTTCAACAACACTCAGTACTATCAAAAATCGAGAACAACATCGGTTTTTGGCACACTGCAGCAAGACAAGACATAACCGGCTGCTACATCCTCATCGGTTATACCGCCGTTATGGGACATCTCTGTTTCACCCTCTACCACCAGTACTTTACAAGTACCACAGATTCCCATACCACAGGCCTTAGGAATCAGCAGATCAAGCTTAGAAGCGGCTGCGTGAAGTGTTTCACCGGGGGCGATCTGAATACTCTTACCTTTACTAGAAAACTCAACCCTAAGCATATCAGCCTGGGTTAGCGCATCAGCTTCGTCCTGTGCAATATCAGCATTCTCAATCGCTTCCTCTTCGACACCGACCGGCATCTCACCAAAGGACTCTTCATGATAACGGCTCATGTCAAAACCATTAGTCTGCAGAAGTTTCTTAACCGCATTCATGTAGGGTGCGGGGCCACAACAGAACACTTCCCGCTCCATAAAGTCCGTTGCAATCATCTCCAGTTTGGACTGATCAAGGTAACCTCGATAGCCATGCCATGCCTGACCGCTTTCAATGTGTTCACAGATCAGGTGCAGGCTGAAGTTACTGATTCTTGAAGCCATATGATCCAACTCACGCTGGAAGATAATATCTTTTGGTGTACGGGCACTGTGCACAAAGGCGATGTCTACATCCGCGTTGGTATCAAACCACCAGCGCGCCATCGACATAACAGGAGTGATACCTACGCCACCGGATAACAACAGTATTTTCCTGGAAGGAAAATCAATACAGTTGAATTGCCCAACCGGACCGTGTACCGCCAGTTGGTCACCCTCTTTCATATTCTCATGCAACCAGCTTGAAACTAATCCGTTAGCGTCCAGCTTTACGGTAATAGAGAAACTATAAGGCACCGAAGGTGAGCTTGAAATCGTATAGGAACGCATCACCTGATTGCCCTCAATTTCTAACTCAAGGGTGACAAACTGGCCCGGTTTAAAGAAATACATCACCGGTTGTTCTGACATAAAGCAAAAGGTACACACATCCCAGGTTTCACGGATCACTTTGACACAACGAACATTGTGACGACCGTTGACCCAGGTTTGGGTATTTACCGGGATAAAGCTGTCGGAACCAACAGTAGCAGGGACGGTATTAGTCATGGTGTATCTCTCATCGGTGCGCGGTAATGCACCGGTTCAGTTATTGGGCTTAAAAATTGAACTCAATCGGATGGTTGCTAAAACAGCGCCCCACCAATTCATACTCATTGAGCACATTGTCTGTCGAGCCGGTTTTCGAATATTAACCACTAACGACATTTATTTGCTTATTGCGACCATCCCCGACATGTCATGCAATTTTGGTCGATTATGTATTCGTTTTTGTCGCAAATGGTCAATCTCATAAACATAGCCTGGTAGAGGATGAACCCATGCAATACCACTATTCCGATCAGGGTTATTCCTGATCAATTTTTAGATGCACAACGGTGCCTTGAAGGATGATCCGACTGATGAACCAAAACGACCTACTCAATTCAACCTGCGCTACGATCCATGAAGCACGGAAGGAGATGGCTGAACGGCTTGAGGCACGCCCGGCCAACTACTCCCTTGACCAACCTCTGTATAACGATCCACAGATGTTTCGGATTGATGTCGAGGAGGTATTTCAAAAAGAATGGCTGTTTGTTGGTATGACCAGCGAAATACCAGTCCGTGGCGATTACTTTACTGTTGAGGTTGCGCAAAACCCAGTATTAGTCGTACGGGATGCCGACGGCAGCGTCAATGCATTCCACAACACTTGCCGTCACCGTGGCTCGCGTATCTGCTCAGAACACCGGGGTAAAGTGGCTAACCTGGTCTGCCCATACCATCAGTGGACCTATGATCTGAAAGGCAACTTGTTATTCGCCGGCACTGAAATGGGCGACAGTTTTGAAACGCAGGAGCACGGACTCAAAAAAGCCTTCTGTAAAACAGCCGGAGGCTTTATCTTCGTTTGTCTGGGCAAAGAGGAACCAGAAGGTGACTTCGATGAGTTTCTATCTACCCTTGAAGAGTACATGGAGCCTTATGATGTAGAGAACACCAAGCTGGCGGTGGAATCTAGCATGTATGAAAAAGCCAACTGGAAACTGGTGCTTGAGAACAACCGTGAATGCTACCACTGTTCAGCTAACCACCCGGAACTATTGAACAGCCTGCTGGAGTGGGATGACACTAACGATCCCCGTGCTTCACAAGAGTTCAAAGACCACTGCAAAGACCAGGCCGCAGCATGGGACGCCGAAGGCATCCCTCACGAGCACCAGAGTTTTGGCCCCGGGCTGCGCAACCGTATCGTGCGTATGCCGCTGAAGAAAGGCACTCAGGCAATGACGATGGATGGCAAAGCCGGCTGCAATAAACTGCTAGGACGCATCAAAAATCCACAAATGGGCTCCATGCGTATTCTGCACCTGCCAAATTCGTGGAACCACATGCAGTCGGATCATTTCATCGTCTTCCGGGTACTGCCAATTTCTGCTCAGGAATCGATTGTCACGACTAAATGGTTCGTCCATAAAGATGCCGTTGAAGGCGTTGATTACGATCCAGTACAGCTGCGAAAAGTTTGGGATGCAACCAACGAACAGGACCGTGTTCTAGGTGAAGAAAACCAGCGGGGTATCAACTCTGTCGGTTATCAGCCAGGCCCCTACTCAGAAACTTTTGAGTTCGGCATCGTTAACTTCATGGAATGGTACAGCGATACCGTACAGAAGAACCTGAAGGCAAAATAAGCTTACATTATTAAACAAAGGCTGATGCTTAGTTGCATCAGCCTTTTTTATTTATACGTCTATAGTTATCAACAGATCCCTGTAGACAGACAGCTGTTAGCAACTAACAATCTGAATCAATAAAGGTAGAAATTATGGCTGGAGGCTGGTCCCGCGATGGCGCAGTGCAAGATCAAATTGATGCCAGTGTCGATGATGCGGTAGAACTGGCTCGCAGTCGCCTGCACGCTGGCGAAAGCGCTAAGTACTGTGAGGAATGTGATTGCTTGATTCCAGAAAACCGTCGCAAGGCTATTCCTGGAATTCGCTTATGTATTACCTGCCAGAGCGCACTCGAAAGCACAGAATCGAATTCGGGCAGTTTCAACCGCCGGGGAAGCAAAGATAGCCAGTTAAGATAACTACCCGTCTGCTCTAAATCTTTAACTCATTCCACATCTATCAATAACGATAGTGCATCACGCACCTCCGGTAACATCACCGTAATCTGCGTTTTCAGTTCATGCATCGATGCCCCAAACTGGTCACGTACTTCGTCATTCTGATCTTCCAACCATAGCAAAGCGGCCTGACTGCATTGCTGGGGTGAACAGCCCGGTTCCAAAGGTACACCTGCCTGCTCTAGCAGATCAAAGTAATCATCCTGGTCAATCAGATCAGTGATCATCATAGTGTTTATCTCCTGTAAACAAACCGTCAATACTGGTGCTTTATAGCACTGTATCAGAACGAAAAAAAGCTGGCATTAAGCCAGCTTTATCTTTTCAGAGTTTTAGACCAGCGGTGTCCTTACACCTCAGTCTTCAATCCCTTATAGAGACTAAAACACATCAGCAACAGAATGACTGTAAATGGCAATCCTGCTGTAATAGCACCCGCCTGCAGCGCTTTCAGCGCTTCAGCGCCTCCACCATATAGCAGCACCGCGGCAATCAACCCCTGTAGCACCGCCCAGAAAACACGCTGCGGCACAGGAGAATCAACTTTACCTCCAGCCGTAATCGAATCGATTACCAACGAACCTGAATCAGATGAAGTGATAAAGAACACCAATACCAGAATAATCGCCAATGCCGAAGTAATACCTGACAATGGTAAATTGTCCAGCATCTGGAACATTGCAAGGGAGACATCACTCAGACCACTCGCCAGAGCGCCAGTGCCGCTTTGCACCTGATCAAGCGCCTGCGCGCCAAAGGCTGCCATCCAGATAGCAGATACCACCGTAGGAATAAGCAATACCGCAATCATAAACTCACGTACTGTCCGGCCCCGAGATACCCGTGCGATAAACATCCCCACGAACGGAGACCAGGATATCCACCATGCCCAGTAGAATACTGTCCAGCCCGTGTAGAACTTCTCATCTTCACGTCCTACCCAGTTACTCAAGGGAACAATATCAGTCGCATAGCTACTGACTGTTAGTACCAGATTATTAAAGAATCCACCCAGGGAACCTGCAATTATTACAAACAGCAGTAACGCTGCAGCGATCAGCATATTAATATTACTAAGCAGCTTTACACCGCCTTCCAGACCACGTGTAACGGAGATAATTGCTATTGCTGATACCACAGCAATTATAACGATTTGAGTGGTGATACTATTCTCTATGCCGAACAGATAATTCAATCCGCCAGCAGCCTGAGAAGCACCTAGGCCCAGAGAGGTCGCTAAACCAAAGATGGTCGCCAATACCGCAATAATATCGATCACATGACCGATAGGACCCCATACCCGCTCGCCCAGTAGTGGATAAAACGCTGAACGAATCGTTAGAGGCAAGCCTTTATTGTAGGTAAAGAAGGCCAATGCCAACGCTACAACACCGTAGATAGCCCAGGGATGTAAACCCCAGTGAAACAGGGTTGCACCCATCGCTGAAGCAGCAGCTTCAGGCGTATTTGGCACAGCATTTAGCGGAGTACCCCACCAGTCGGTATAGTACGCTACCGGTTCTGCAACACTCCAGAACATCAAACCGATACCCATACCCGCAGCAAATAGCATAGAGAACCACGACATACGGCTAAAATCGGGTTTAGCCTCAGCTCCCCCCAGACGTATCCGACCGACCGGCAGCACTATCATTAGTAGGCAGAACAACACAAAAACGTTACCGCCAATCATAAACAGCCAGTCGAAGGTTTCAATTGACCAGGTACGAGCGCCTTCCAGCATCACTTTAGCGTCAGCAGGAAACACCAGGGCAAGTACAATAAAGGTCAGGATAGCTAGTGCGCTGGTGGTAAAAACCGGATTGTGAATATCCATTCCCAGTACCTGAACATTATCCTGCCCGGCCTTATAGTCAGAGGTATACTCAGCTGACTTAGGACCGTTTTGAACTTTTTGGTTCATAAAACTACTCCAGATTCTTTTTATATTGCTATCAGACGGAATGCAGATCACCCATGAATCGCCAGAGCCAAATAGTGTTATTTTCTGCAACCCTGCCTGACAGTTCCCGCATCAAACATTGACCTTTAAGCCCGCAAAAGCTGTCGGTAATTTTTGCGCAAGAAGTGTCCATCTTATGAGGAGTAGGGTTTTGATAGCTGACTTATTACGACAGAAAGAACAGTAAAATGCCTATTCTCGACAGGCTAGAATTTCATCTGGAAATCTGCCGTCGCAGAGAACATTAAGATATTTAATCGTTAGAAACGGCACATGAAAAAAGCCTATAAATCATCTTAAAAAAAAGACAAAAAAAACCACTCCAGAGCCGTGAACTTTGGAGTGGCTATAAATGCCTGGGTCTGAACATATCAGTAAATTCAGTTTTCGGGTCAGGCCGTTTCAAATCAAAGCAAAGTGCAAGAAACGAACTTAATATTACACAATAAAAACCGATTAAGACCATATTTAGCGGCACAATTTATGCAAATAACGACATTAACCAGATTTTATTAAAAAACTAATAACTTACCTACATAACTCTATTAAGCAAATTCAAATCAGCGCAACACACCCTCTTCTAACAGAAGATCAAAGATCGCTTGTGCCTGCTCTGCAGCAGATTCATTCTGCATCACTTTACCTCCCTCACTCTGAGATTTAGCAGTGGCGGCTTTAAAGCGTTCAGCGGCGGTTTTAGCTTTTATAACTTTTAACCGTTTGGGTCTCTTTTTGGCTGGTGCTTCGCTCCAGTTTTCACGCAACTGATCGGTCGATGAATCTACGATTTCTATATCCATCATAGCGCGACTGGCAGGACCATAAGCACTTTGACGCGCATCCTGTGCAGCAGAGTCAATACTGGCAATAAACGGCAATCGAATCTTGAGTGAACGTCGCTGCCCCCTGGGAAGTGCCTGCAATACTTCCGCGACCCCAGCCTCAACAGAAATAATATCAGCCACCCGTGGCACAATAGGCCAACCCAGTTTTTCTGCCAATTGATAAGGCACCATTCCGGATGACTCGCCACCCTCTGCACGTACACCGGTGAGCACAATATCCGGGGCGAACTGTTGCAGATATTCTCCTAAGGGCGCCACAGCATCAGCTGCCGGATCAAGTTCCAGCACCTGAACCGAATTCAGTCCCATGCCAGCATAACCTCTTAATCCCGGCTCCTTGGGATCACCCGCATGCAACACAACCAGACTATCGCCTCCCGTGGGGTTTCCCGAATCGAGTAGCTTCATCCCGAGTTCTACCGCACGGCTATCCTGATCAGCCCGGCGTACACGCCCAGACTGCGGATGCTTGCCGACAGAGATCAGAGATACAATTTTCAAATTATTACCCGTTGCTGCTATAGATTGCTTAGGCTGCATCCTGATCACCTCCCTCAGATTGCTGAGTGCGGAATTGCTGCACCAACGTCATCAGTTCATTGAGAATTTCCTGACTGTCGCCAATCGTGCTCAGCGCAGCACGTTTCACCATGTCACAACCGGCATCGGTATTAATGGCGATAACCTTGTCGCACTGACCGATACCCTGCATATGCTGAATCGCACCAGAGATCCCCACCGCTAAATAAACCCGTGCAGTCACCCAGGTACCCGTAGCACCGACCTGACGGACACGTGGCATAAAGCCATCATCCACCGCCACCCGGCTAGCACCTTCGGTTGCACCCAGGATGGATGCCGCAGTATGAAACTGATCCCAGTTATGAATACCGTTACCGGCAGCAAGGATGAACTCAGCCTCTGCCAGAGAGATCGCATTTGGATCAACGGCAACCTGTCCCTGGTCCTGCAGCTTAGCAATTACTGTAGGAACAGCCCCCAGCTCAACTGGCAAGGCCTCATGTCGGGTTTCATCAATCTGATCCGCACACTCTTCGGCCAGTAATAACAGTCTTGGCGTCGTACGAGTGATATCGATGGTACCTGCCGCACCTCGACAGATAGACGTCTGATTGTCCACCTGCCAGGCTTGCGCAGCAGGACGTTCGCCGATACGTGCCGCCAACCGAGAGCCCAGATCTGAACCCCCATTCACACTATCTGGGAACAACCAGAAAGGTGGTTTATACGCAGACTCAACCTGTACCAGCGCAGCTAATCGCTGCTCTGGGCAGTAACCTTCATAGCTGTCGTCATCGAGCAGCAACAGCCGGTCAACACCGGCGGTATCGAAATGCTCCTCTTTACTCTGACCAAAACAAACCGCCAGAACCGCGCCATTGCCCTCAATGCCCACAGCCAGTTTATGTGCCTGACCAATAACATCTTTATCCTGACCGGTCAGGCGTCCACCCACCATATCCGGTACAACCACCACATAAAAATCAGGATTTTCAACCTGGTGGAGCGGTAGTAGAGTTTCCTGAGCGGCACTACTACGACGACCTTTACCGGAAGCCGCTGCATTACCTTTCAAACGGTCAATTCGCTTGATCCCGTTTGGCCCAATAAAGCCTACATTATGAGGATTTTTACGCAGCAGCCCCGATGGTCCGCGGACTTCGGTTAATTCACCGCCAGCACCCGTATTGATATAAGTATCATGCAGTGGATGCAAACGGTTACGGATGATCCGTTCGGCACGAGGGTCACGTCGCAAGACATCAAATGAATTTTGATCGGTCATTAGTGCAGCTCCTCGGCCAATTGATCTACCAGAATCTCAGCAATATCTTTTACTTGTGGCCGCGGCTCCACCACACCCTCCAACATCGCTGTACACTGCTGGCAACCCACAGCAACCAGTTCTGCTCCGGTGCTGTTTACATCTTCCATACGCATATCAGCGATACGACGCTCACCCGGAATATCGGTAACCGGCGCACCACCGCCACCGCCACAGCAGCGAGAGCGGAAGCCAGAGCGTTCCATCTCAGCAATCTCGATACCCATTGAGCGTAGCAGCTCACGGGGCGCCTCGTATTCACCATTGTAGCGCCCCAGATAACAGGGATCATGATAGGTGACTTTGCCGCCACTGAAGCTATTCAGTTTCAGGCTGCCCTGCTGAACCAGCTCATTCAGGAAAGAGGTATGGTGCAGCACCTCCACTCCGTTCAGAGCATCTGAGCCAAAATCGTTATATTCATTTCGCAGACAGTGATAAGCGTGTGGATCGGTAGTGACGATCTTGCTGAACTTATACTGCGATAACACCGCCAAGTTACGCGTTGCCAGGCTCTGGAACGTCGCATCATCACCTAGTCGGCGCGCAACATCACCGCAGTCCAGTTCCTCATCACCCAGCACAGCAAAGTCTACGTTCGCCGCTTTCATCAGTTTCACAAAAGCCCTCAATATACGCTGACTGCGCATATCGAATGCCCCATCGGAAACCCAGAACAGTACTTCCGCTTCTTTTACGTCGCGCATCAGCGGCAAATTCTGATCTGCAGCCCAATTCGTTCGGCTGGCCGGTGCATAGCCGTTTGGATTATCGGTGGCGATAATATTATCCAGCACCTCTGCCCCTTTATTTGGCGTTTGCCCTTTCTCCATGGTCAGATAGCGGCGCATATCGACGATAGCATCCACATGCTCAATCATCATCGGACACTCTTCGACACAGGCACGGCAAGTAGTACAAGACCAGAGAGTTTCGGGATCAAGCAGACCCTCAGTAATGATCTGGTTAGGACCGCCTTTAGCATTGCCCACGTCTTTACCAGGGTAAGCACTACCAGCATAGTTAGCGTCTGTTCCACCGGCCAGGCCGACCACCATATCCTGAATCAGCTTCTTCGGATTCAATGGCTGGCCTGCCGCAAACGCCGGACACACCGCTTCGCATTTACCGCACTGAACGCAGGCATCAAAGCCCAGTAACTGGTTCCATTTAAAATCTGTTGGTTTGGCGACACCTAAGACGCCACCCACTTCGTGAGCAAGAGAAAGATCAACGGGTTTCAGGCCAGTAGAGCGACCCGCCCCAAAACGGTCCTGGCGCCGATGAAATGCCAGATGCAGTGCGCCGGCAAAGGCGTGCTTCATCGGGCCGCCCCAGGTCATTCCGAAGAACAGTTCACCCATACCCCAGATAATTAACCCCGTCAGCACCAGTGTTAACAACACCCCACCAGTCCCTTCAGGCAAGACGCCTGCAGCAGGCAGTGTCAGCACAAAGAACGCACAGGCAAAGGCCAGCAAGCTCTTAGGCAAACGCATCCAGGGGCCTTTGGAGATCCGGCTGGGAGGATTTAAACGACGTTTAAATACGAACAATGCGCCAACAAACATCAGCGCCAGTGAAGCCATCAGCGCCCAGGCCAGAATCTGGCTGTCGATACCCAGCAGATGAACCAGAATAATCAACACCGCAGAGAGAACAAAGCCTCCACCGGTTGCCGCATGGGTCTTGGACATGTATTTGTCACGTTCAACGATATCATGCAGATCATGCAGGTAGCGTCCAGGCATCGCCATCAGGCCGGCAATCAGATCAATCTGATCCGACTGCCCTGCCCGCCACAGATTAACCCGGCGTACGGCACCGATCACCATAAGCACCAGCGCCGTGACAATCAGAAAAGGATGTAACCACTCAAAAATCATAAGGTACCCTCATAAAAAGGTATCGGGCTGTTATACATGCCCTTCTGCTTACCGACCTACCCTACGTTGTAAACGATTAGGCAGGTACGAGAGTTCATAAACTTTCAGATCTAGTCTGGTCGAATCTGAGCGTCATAAGCGCAGGAAGTGCAAAGCATAAAGTTTACGGATGAGCAGCGCTCATGTAAGCACCAGCCGTAAACTTTTAACGCTGCAATTCCAAGCGCAATAGCTCAGATGCGATCAGAGATCTTTACACAGGCGTAAAGCATCATACATCGCCGCATGCACGTTACGCTGCGATACACAGTCACCCAGACGCCACAGAATAAGACCGTCACCGGTTTCACTGAGAACAGGCTGCGGCTTGATATCAAACAGCGCCTCATTATTGATCTGGCCCTTATTACGGGACTCCTCTTTCAGAGCGTAAAACAGCTCTTCATTCGGACGGGTACCGTTTTCAACTACGATCTGATCAACTACCCGCTCTTCGCGCTGCGCGGTATATTCGTTCTCAAGAACGGCCACCAGGCTATCGCCTTCGCGATACACTTTTTCAAGCAAGAAGTCAGAGGTCATGATTACCTCTTTCTCATACAGAGAACGGTAGTAGGTTGGGAAGGTTGTACCACCAATGCCTACACCCGGTTTGATATCGTCGGTAACGATCTCAACCAAAGAGCCTTTCGCCGACAGATAATCAGCAGCCGACAGACCGGAGAACTCGCAGATGGTGTCGTAGATCAGTACGTTTTTACCCGGCTCAACCTTGCCGCTGAGAATATCCCAGCTAGAGACAACCAATCCCTCTGCAGCACCCCATTCAGGATTCTGATCAATAAAGGGAATACCACCGGTAGCGATCACACAAACATCGGGGTTCAGCTCACGAACCAATTCTTCATTCGCTTCGGTGCCCAAACGGACATCAACGCCCAGACGCTCAACTTCCATCGCCAACCAGCGAGTGATACCTGCGATCTGATCTCGCTGAGGCGCTTTAGATGCCAGCGTAATCTGACCACCCAGTTCATCAGCCTTCTCAATCAGAATAACCTCGTGGCCCCGTTCAGCCGCCACGCGGGCAGACTCCAGACCACCAGGCCCACCACCGATAACGACAACCTTACGAATCGGACCGGTGGTTTTCTCAATAATATGGGGCAGTCCCATGTACTCGCGAGAGGTCGCAGCATTCTGAATACAAAGTACATCCAGTCCCTGATACTGACGGTCGATACAGTAGTTCGCACCAACGCACTGACGAATCTGATCGACCTGATCATTTTTGATCTTGGCAATGATATGTGGGTCAGCAATATGGGCTCGAGTCATACCAACAAAGTCGACGTAACCGGCTTCGATAATACGTTTAGCCTGATTTGGATCTTTAATGTTCTGGGCATGAATCACCGGAACAGACACAACTTCTTTGATACCCGCCGCCAGATGTAAGAACGGCTCCGGTGGATAACTCATATTTGGGATAACGTTCGCCAGGGTATTGTGGGTATCACAACCCGAGCCAACCACACCGAAAAAGTCCAGCTCTCCGGTCGCATCATAATAAGCGGCGATCTCTTTCATATCCTCGTGATTCAAGCCATCAGGATGGAATTCATCACCGGTGATACGCATACCGACAACAAAATCACGGCCAACTTCTGCACGCACGGCTTTCAGTACTTCCATACCAAAGCGCATACGGTTTTCGAAGCTGCCGCCCCACTTATCGGTACGTTTGTTAACCCGTGGAGACCAGAATTGATCGACCAGATGCTGGTGCACAGCAGAGAGTTCGACACCATCCAGACCACCCTCTTTGGCACGTCGCGCAGCCTGCGCAAAGTCACCGATGACCCGCCAGATATCTTCCTCTTCAATAATTTTACAGGTAGCCCGGTGAACAGGCTCACGGATACCGGAGGGAGACATCAGGTTAGTCCAGTTTTCACCATCCCAACGGGAACGACGTCCCATATGGGTAATCTGAATCATGATCTTACCGCCGTGCTTATGCACTGCATCCGCCAGATTCTGGAAATGCGGAATAATACGATCAGTAGACAGGTTAACCGAACTCCACCAGCTTTGAGGACTGTCGATGGATACCACACTGGAACCACCACAAATACTCAGGCCACAGCCACCTTTGGCTTTTTCCTCGTAGTACTTAACGTAGCGATCAGTAGTCATACCGCCATCGGTCGCATAAACCTCGGCGTGAGCCGTACTGACAATACGGTTGCGGATTGTCAGATTATTAATCTTTAAAGGCTCAAACAGAACATCAAACTGGGACATGATTCTTCACCCCGATACCTATTAAATGGAAGGGATTGTTTAAAGCGCTACGCTTCAAACAATCCTCTATTCAAATATTTAAATTTATGTATAAACGGTTTTTACCGCTTATCTTTTTCTTTACCCAAAAGGGTGAATGAAAGCGTGCGAACGCAGATCAGACAAGGCAAAAGTTGGCGAGCAGCGCGGAGTTTAGTTTCCTAAATGAGCACTGCGAGCCTGCTTTTAACGCCGTATGATCAAGCGCAGTAGCTTTCAACAGCCTTTTAAAGAGGCGTTACTTCAAAGTAACCTACCTCACAACCCTCTTCGGCAGCGCACTGTGTCTGCTCAGCCTTAGTTCGAACGTCATAACCCAGGCTTTCAGCGATCTGATCAAGGGCACCGGCAAACCAGCCCGTAAACATATAATCAACTTTACGATTTACTTTACCGTACTGGTAAACAAAGGCAGAGTTTTCCAGGCGAACTTTGGCGGTGCCTGCTTCCAGATCCAATTCTTCAGTGATGAAGAAACCCCAACCCCGTTGAGACAGGCGCTTGAGGTAGTGATGCCAGATATCCGCGCCGCTCAGCCCATGCTCCGCAGCTTCTTTTTCACACCAGTAATGAGCAGACTTATAACCCGCCTTATAGAGGATATCGGCATAGCGATCAGCGCCGATCTCTTCCTCGATACCCATGTGATTATTAACAAAGAAGTGGCGTGGCACATACAGCATCGGCAGTGCATCGGTGGTCCATACTCCGGTTTCATCATTTACTTCAATTGGCATTTCTGGCGCATGTACACCCATAGTTCTTTACCTCAAATTCTTTTTATTTTTTAACTACAACTAAATTCTTTTATCCATTATTCCTGACGTAACGAGCGCAGAACACACAAGGCAAAAGTTGGCGAGCGGCGCGGAGCTTAGTTCACTAAGTGAGCACCGCGAGTCAGCTTTTAACGCTGTATGATCAAGCGCAGTAGTCAGGAACCCCAAACATCTTTAAGAAGGGTTACCCAATTCTCACCCATGATTTTACGCACCTGGGTTTCAGAGAAACCATTGCGTAACAGTGCTTCAGTCAGGTTCGGGAATTCACCCACGGTACGAATACCTTTCGGGTTAATAATTTCGCCAAAACGGGTCAAACGGCGGGCGTAGCCTTTATCGTGGGTCAGGTACTCAAAGAAGTCATGACCATGGCCCTGAGTGAAGTCAGTACCGATACCGATCGCGTCTTCACCGACAATGTTGTAGATGTACTTAATCGCTTCAACGTAATCATCAATAGTGGCGTTCACACCGGCACGCAGGAACGGGGTAAACATGGTAACGCCGACGAAACCACCTTTATCAGCGATATACTTCAGCTCTTCGTCGGAACGGTTACGGGGATGTTCTTTAAGTCCGTTAGGCAAACAATGGGAGTAAGCAACTCGCTGCTTGGATTCGTCGATAACTTCTTTAGCGGTGTTCGGCCCTACGTGAGACAGATCACACAACACGCCATGCTTATTCATCTCAGCGACGATCTCACGACCAAAACCGGACAAACCACCATCACGCTCATAACAACCCGTGCCTACCAGGTTCTGGGTGTTGTAACACATCTGCACAATGCCCACGCCCAGATCCTTAAAGACCTTTACATAGCCGATCTGGTCTTCATACGCATTGGCGTTCTGAAAGCCCATCATCACACCGGTTTTACCTTCTCGCTTCGCCCGGTGGATATCTTCAGTGGTACGTACTTTCAGCAGCAGATCACTGCTCTCTTCAATCAACTCGTTCATCTCAACGATGTTACGAACAGTGCCTTCAAAATTTTCCCAGAATGAAACGGTACAGTTAGCAGCGGTCAGGCCACCTTTTGCCATATCCTCAAACAGAGCGCGCTCCCATTTAGCGCAGATCAAGCCATCGATAACGATGGAGTCATTGTGCAGATCAACTGGGTTCATTGTTGTTATCCTTTTGAATCAGATTTATCGGTACCCGGTAAATTCACAGGCCCGCAGGTAAAAAGGACTGCAGCAGACCTTTCCATCATTAGAATCAGTGTAGTTTTTCATGGAAATTTAAAAGGGGCTGGAAACGACTTACCCAATACCAAAAGCGACGGGGGTGATTGAATTAAGTTCTCGAAGTGCTTTGTGGAGGGTAATAGAAGGGGAAAGCGCTAGAGCGTTTGCTACCACAGAGGGCACATAGAACAGGGATAAAGCGTTAGAAAAATTCAAAAAACGGCAGAGAACAAGGAGCCCCTGTATATTTTTTTGAGAACTAAAACAGAAGTATCGGCCAACAACGGGGCGAATTAAAACCTGAAATTAAGGGGACAACCCCACCTGAGTATACGGACAGCCTATGACCTTCGAATAAAAAAATCTAAGCTGCTATGTACTACTAAGAGAAAGAAATCTGTCCCCTTTATCTATCCACACCTTTTATCTAGCCAGGTTTGCGCGCCAATAGGGTAGCAAACTGCAATTTCGCACCATTGTGCATAGTACCGACATCTTCATTGTACTTAATCAGCTCCCATCCCTCATAAGCCTCACGCAACTGCCCCGCTTTCAGGGTAAAAGGGAACCGAACTGGGCATGGGTTCTCATCAGTGCTCATGGCGCAAACAATCAGGTTATAACCGCCAGCCAGAGTGCGCTTATGCATATCGGCAATAACAGCATCAACACGAGCTGGATCGATGAACATTAAGGTTACGGTACAGGCAATAAAGTCATAGTCCTCACCAAGGCTCGCATTGTTAATATCGTACACCTGAGCCTTAATACTCATCCCCTCTTCAACAATAATGCTTTGCAGCATATCAATGGCACCGGGATTAGCATCTATAGCGGTCACGCTAAATCCGAGTTGGCCGAGGTAAACAGCATTACGTCCATTCGAGCAACCCATATCTAACGTATCGCAGGGCTCAATAATTTTGCACGCTTCTACCACTTCACTATGCGCAGGATTTAAGCCATAGCGGCTATTTAGATCAACTATCATGGTAACCACTTGGCTTTGAAATGAGGGCTGTCATCTTACTACTAATCTTGCTCAATTAAATATGAACGGGCTGGTTTTATAGCTTTTATCTGACGGGTCAACAGCACTACTTATTAGAATTAAGCTAATCAAGATCGGTTATATGTCATCAAGTTCTGAATTCGTACCTTGAAGCAACCGGTTTTTATATTGCAGCATCAGTCTTGATTTTTTTTGTTTTTTCACCAACCAGAACAGGTCAGTTCGATATAGAAAACATTTAAAAAAACAAAGCACTCTACCCGACGCTTTACGTCTGAGAGATAGATATGCCCCCCTTTGTATTCTCCCTTTGATGCGTATAGGGTTTTGTAGCAAAAATCTCAATCTGTTCTGCAATCAGAACGGCGACCGGATCTCTTTGTGTAGAATTTCATAAGACGACGCCGTCGAGAGTGACGGCGTCGAATCCAATTTTCACAGAGACTAATACTGTGATCCTTGTCGCTTACTAGGAGGTAACAGTCTCTTTCTTCATTATATTTGCATGGTCCAGAGCGTCTTGTTCTTCTGCCTTGGCCTGGGCTAGTTCCTGCTCAGATGCCTTGGGAGAGAAACGTCCGGTTGCCGCATAGATCAAGCCGAATATCGGCGATAACCAGCAAGCAAACGCCAGTGGAATATAGAGTAGGTTTTCGAAATTTCCGTCGCCAATGCCTAATCCCAGAGCGGTTATAACAAAGGCACCACCAGCATTCCAAGGCACTAGCGGCGAAATGAGAGTGCCACCTTCTTCTACAGCCCGTGAAAGATTCAACTTGGAGTAGCCGATTTTCGTATAAGCCGGTGCAAACATTCTTCCAGGCAACGCGATCGATAGGTAGGGGTCACCAGCAACCAGATTGGTAACTACCGCTGAGCCTGTTGCAGCTGCTTGCAGACCAAAGAAAGTGCGAGTGCGCTTAACTATCGCATCGATCAGAGTTTCAAGACAACGGGTGCGCTCCAGTGCACCGCCAAAGCTCAGGGCGATCAATACCAGCGTAATGACCCAAGTCATTGAAGTAATACCACCGCGGTTTAGTAGACCATCAATTTCCGCTATGCCAGTGTCAATTTTGTACCCTGAGTGCATAAAGTTAAAGATGTCGTGTACCGATATTCCCTGAATTATTACAGCCATCACCGCACCCAACACCGCGCCGGTAAACAGCGACGGTATCGCAGGCATTTTCTTCAGGGCCAAACCGATAACCACTATCGGTGGTAATAACAGCATCAGGGATAGGTTGAAGTTATTCTCGAGTCCCTCAGTGATAGTCTTAATTTTTGTAAAATCAACATCATTCGATCCAATCAGGGTGTAACCGACTACCGTATAAATGCCGAAGGCAACCAGCATTGCAGGTACAGTCGTTGGTAACATATTGCGAATGTGGTCGAACAGGTTAACACCGGTGACAGCGGGTGCCAGGTTAGTGGTATCAGATAGCGGTGAGATCTTATCGCCGAAGAAGGCACCGGAAACTACCGCGCCAGCGGTCCAGTACATAGGGATATCAAAACCAGAACCGATACCCATCAGAGCCAGACCCACAGTACCGGTAGTACCCCAGGAGGTGCCTAGGGAAACCGAGACCACGGCGCACAGCACCATACCAGCGGCAAGGAAAATTTCCGGGCTCAAAACCTTTAGCCCGTAGTAGATCAGCAGCGGTACAGTGCCACTGGCAATCCAAATACCTATGATCATGCCGACCGTCATCAGGATAGCGATAGATGGGAGCCCCACTCGCACTACGTGAAGTGCACCGTCTTCGATATCATCCCAACGATAACCTCTAAACCAGCCTATCAGCGCTGTAATGGCCAGGCCAGCGGCCAAGGGTATATGGGGTGTAAAGTCTCCAAAATAGAAAAGCTGGACCCCCAGAATAGCAAGTGTCAGTACTATCGGCAGTAATGCCATGGAGAGACTGGGTTTGGGAATTTTATTATTCATATTCTGTTCCTGGTTCAGTTTCAAGCTTCGGAAGCAGCCTCATAACATAGCGTTTTTGCTATGATGATGGCCCATCAAAGGAGAAACACTAACACTTCGGAATAAATCAGTGGTTAATGGCCTGTAAAGAGTTGTAAACGACATGTACCTGAACAGATACATAGATGAGCCTGAGTAGAGGGTTGGCCTCTACCTTCTTTTTCTGCTTTACCTGGTTAACTAATGCGAACCTCATAAAATCCAGTAAGTTAATACCGCCATCACAAATCTTGATAGCAACAAACATCTGACCCTATTGTTCTCAGACACTGTTACATCTGTTCAATGGGTATGTGATGAATCAGATGAAAAGAAAATGGAATCCGTGCGCCTGCATGCCAAGGATTGGCTATACAGATATAGAAAAGCCGCAATGAGCTAGTGTAGCTTTGCTACTTTGAGTGTCGGTAAGAACGCATACGAAACTTATCTGAGAGAACTAAAGGCTGTCCGAGCGGGCCTACCTATTTTTACTAGGAATGAGTTTAAAAAAATATCACTTTATATAGAGTGAGGTTTGAACGATCTTCATAAGACTTGGAGAATGGGGACATAGATCAATGATCTCTGACCCATTAGTGCTGGAATACTAGAAAAAACCAACCTTTTAACTGTCCTTGTTATTAATTGCTACAGACCTTGAAAATAAAGTAATAAATCTAGAGAATAAAGGCTCGGGTACATCGGAGCTACATATCCGATGGATCCATGGAGATTCAGCACCAAAATAACATGGAAGTAAGGTTAATATAATACTATGGACAGCCCTCACCAACCCACCCCAAAACGTCAGAAAAAACCACTAAATACAACAGCTAAATGGATGTCTTTAGCTATTTTAGTATCAGTTGCCACTGCGGGTATCTTAAACCTACTTCCACCTACGGCATCTGATGATACTCTTTCAGCCGAACAGATTGCACGCATACATCAAACGATGAGCGGCCCTGTTGAAATACCAGCGACCCGGGTCCGTCCAGAAGATTTAGCCCGAGCCCTTGCTACCTTTCCTAATAATCAGCCTATAGCTAAAGCCATTGCTGACAGTCACCAACCAAAGCTGACACTGGCAAATCACGAGCCCACTGAAAATCAATACTCATTACAACTTGAAGAAACTAAGACTGAGCTAGTCTGGATAAAGCTATGGGACTTTGCCAGTCAGGACGGAGATATTGTCGAGATAGAAAGCGCAGGATACCGAGTACAGGTTCTGCTGAAGAAAGAGCCTGCAGTCATCGCTGTTCCTGTTAGAAAAGGAGGTCAAGTTACAATGAAGGGAGTATCAGATGGAGGAGGCGGTATAACCGTCGCTTTAAATCAAGTCGATAATATTCTCCTAAGACTTTCTCCTGGTCAGATTTATCCTGTCTCATTGATGTACTAGACATATCATGCATAAGCTCCTTCATACACTGAATCGGTACATGCCTCTGATCATAACCATCATGGTTATGATTATGTTGTTTCAGTTCATGGAAAAAATACCTTTCAGCAAATATCTAGCATCAATGGATAATTTTTCTGAAAAGTATACAAATGAACTACTTTATATCTCTGTTTTTTTATGGGTATTGGTTATCTCAGCCTTGCTACATAAAAACAACATGCTTCCTTTTTTCCTACGGATAGGTTTTTTTATGGACATTTTAGATCGCCTTACCAATAAAACTAAAGTCACTGAGGGTATAGAAAAGATAAAAGAAGATACGTTTATCGATTCTGAAGCTTTAACTTACGCTCTCAAACAGAAAATTATTGGTCAGGATAATGTCTGTGATGATATCTCATCTCAAATACGAAGACGTCACGCACTTGTGAGAAGAGGCAAGCCTATTGGTGTATTTCTTCTGGCAGGTCCCCCAGGAACAGGCAAAACCTACTTAGCCAAAGTGCTAGCGAATGAACTGGATAGAGAACTGATTCATTTGGATATGTCTCAGTTCTCTTCTGGCAGTTATGGATTATCACAACTCTTCGGCATGTCTAAGGGTTATGTCGGATCAGACAGTTACGGTCTGTTAACTTCAGGTCTGAGAGACACACCAAACGCTATAGTCCTGCTTGACGAAATCGAAAAAGCACATCCTGATGTTCTAAAATCATTTTTAACCGCTTGGAATGATGGTTTTATAACTGAACGCTCTGACGGTAAAAGTATTTCAACCACACAAGCCACCTTTGTTTTAACCAGTAATTCAGCAACTGATAGGTTAACCCAACTTCATGACATCTATAAAGATGATCCTGACAATCTGAGATCTGCAGCAGTTGAAACGTTAAAAGAAGCCAAGTTTGCACCTGAAGTACTAAATCGAATTGATCGTATATTTGTATTCAGAAAGCTTGAAGGGCTTGATTTGGCTAGAATAACTGCTTTAGAAATTGAAAAGATGATCCATAACTACGGACTTAAAGTAGACAGCCAAGGCATCGATCCTGATATCATTTTAAGCCTAATGTACAGATTTCAGAAAATGGGAAAATCAAGCTCCGCAAGGGATATGGTCAGGAGTATTGAAGATAAGATTGCTGATTCTTTAATCGATGCAAAAAAGCATAACGCATCTTATGTATCTATCATCGAGAAAGATGATGGTTCAATAAAAGCAAAATTCACAACAGCAAAAGCTTAGTATTCAAAATGACATTATGGATAAAAACAAAATCCTGGATTGTTCTCTTATTCCTTGCTTGCTTAACGTTGTATATGAGTTTTCGGCATCACGGAACACCGGCTCAGCTCCCCCCTACTTCAGTGGCGAGCACAACTACGCCATCAAAAACATCGCTATCCCAACCATCCGTACCACCCACGTACGGAACTGTAGATAAGAGTGGTATCAATCCACACCATGACGACAGTTTTAACTTTGATGTGTCTACACGTCTGAATAAATTTCCAACACACACCGAGCTTCATGTGTTGAGTGCTTATGAAGGAAGCGGTGGAAAAAAGGAGCAACCCTGGTGGTCAAAATGCGGATTAGATCATACGGAAGACCCTTCAAAAGCCATCGAATGTCACCGTAAGTGGACTGCTGTCCATGAAACAAAGCCGATCACTATCCAGTTCAATCCTATAAACCCTTCAGTCCTTGTCCTCATGGCATATGAACCGGTTAAATGGAAGGTCCATAGTCGTAATATCGATAACATCAAAAAAGTAATTATTTCAGGCTATCACGCTCAGGAAGTCACAGGCATTCCTGATCATATACCTGTAGAAATCGGCTCCTATATATCTTCAACCGCTTGCAGTAATTGCATTTTAGAAGCAAGACTTCCATTCACTTATAAACGAACCTCGAAGGTGTACAAAACGCTTGAGCAGTCCCTGCTAGATAGAACAGGTATAGCCATTACAAGCTTCCAAGGTCAGTATCAAGTTAGTAGTTTCTCAGTTTCTAGAGTTACTCCGAGTATTCAACCTACTTCAGCAAAGCTAAAGGTAGATGATCTGCTCGGCAATCGATATTCCGATAGTTTTAATATAACTAATTTCTCATTACCCCTTCCCGCAGGTGATTGGGAAGTCCTGGCATTCTATAAAGTTCAGCAAAGTGAAGATGACAAAGCAATTATCTTCTTTCAGCAAGAAGCAGGACAGCTAAAAAATTTATACGCTGTACGATTTATCCTTTCCACCAATGGAAAAGGCTTTCGTCAGAAAAGTGCTTGTTCAGCTAAGAGGGGTTATGTCAGTGAAGTATCTTCAAATCAAAGTTTCGGTCCCCAAAACTGCTTTTGGGTGGAACATTCAACCAAGCCCTGGGAGCTACCTATTTTTAAACTTAGCTACCTTCGTTTAAAAGAGAAAGGTATCCACGCTCCTGAAGTTGTTATCAATTCAGCCTTTCACCGTGCTGACCAAAATAGTTCCCTGACAGCATATTATTTTTCTAACCCTGAACTCTCTGGAATAAAAACTCAAACTTCAAGTTGGAGTACCAGCCCCTGGCACCCTCGAGTCATTGAGGGCCACCCAAAACTTGAAGCATTCGCACAAGAGCAAGTTCTCGATATGAAGTATATGTATAAAGTTTTTAGCGTATTACAACTAACTAGTAATTAAAATTACAGATAAATTTATCACTGCTGAGCAGCCCCAGAACTATCCTTTTTAGACAAGAATCGTTCAGGTAAAACAGAATAAAACAAAAAATAGAAAAGTACTGCGACATTCAAAAAACAAACTGCAACGCGGCGTCACTCTTAAAAAACATTCTAACCCGTCCAACAAGATGCCCACTAGGTACCGGATCCAACGTCACCTTGGACTACTTCTCCCGTTTATCCTTCAGGGGAATTGAGCCAAAAGTAGACTCTGTTTTAGCCTCCGTAAAGGCGCCGCTGGAGACAAACTCTTTAGCCGTGGGTTGGGGTTTACTCGCCACTAGTGTCTGTTTATTTTCCTTATTAACTCGCTCATTCTCATTACCTTTGCCCACCACAGAGCGCTCTTCCCGGGGAGGAATACCCATCTGCTCACGGTAACACTTGCTAAAATGAGGGCTGGAAACAAAACCACAGGCGTCGGCGATATCTATAATCGACATAGAGGTCTGCTTAAGCAGTTGCCGCGCCCGCAACAATCTTAACTTGAGATAATAACGGGAGGGGGAGCAATCGAGAAACTTCTGAAACAGCCGCTCCATCTGCCGTCGGGACAGATTCACATAATGGGCCAGCTCATCCATCTCGATCACTTCTTCAATATTGGCCTCCATAAGCGCCACTAATTCCAGCAGTTTAGGCTGGGTAGTGCCTAATACATGACGTAGGGGTACTTTTTGCTGATCTTTATCATCACGAACACGGTCACAGATAAACATCTCAGAGATAGCCGCAGAAAGCTGATAACCATGCTCCAATTTTATCACATTGAGCATCATATCCAGCGGCACAGTGCCACCGGTACAGGTCATCCTGTCCCGGTCCAGACTAAACAGGCGGTTGGAACAGTTCACTTTGGGAAATGCTTCCTGCAGTGCCGCCAGATATTCCCAATGGGTACTGCATTCATAACCGTCCAGCAATCCAGCATCAGCTAACAGGTATCCACCGGTACAGATCGCACCCAGCTTACAACCTTTACGATCCATTTCCTGTAGCCAGTTGATATGGGTACGGTCATAGCCTTTGGTAATATTCAGACCACCGGCAACAATGACGGTATCCAGCTTCGGGCAGGTTTCGACACTGGCATCAGGCGTTATGGTAATGCCATCACTGGCACTCACAGGCTGACCGTCCATCGTCAGGGTGTACCAAAGGTACAGTTCCTCACCACTGAGCTGATTGGCCATACGCAAGGCCTCAACGGCGGATGCCAGTGAGATCATAGTGAAATTATTCAGTAGCAGAAAGCCGATGGCACGGGGCTGGCCACTATTAACTTCAAGAGTCATATGTAAACCTGTGCCTACATCGCATTCCCTGCGTAATTTAATAGGCTGTTAGTTGATATCTGAAAGCGAGTATTAAATCAGCGCTTATTATTAGCCCCTTATTTAACATCAATCTCTGCAATTGAGAACTCTTTATCCAAAGATTACAACGATTTAGTTGAAGAACTATCATTCAGGTAAATTAACGGCGGGACCTTTTCCCAGAAGATCAGGTACAACACCCTTTAACTTTAGCATACCCTTTTGGTGCCAGCCCCTTTGTGCTTAAAACGAACTAACAAAGCCTATTCACGCCTTCCTAATACAGTAACTTGTACCTATCTAACTAATTAAGGTGGCCAATTGTGTCAAAAAACTAATTAAAGATGCTTTTATCAAAAGCAACAAAACCATCTCCGGGTTTAAACCTCAAGATGTAAAACGTTGTAAACAATATGTAAACAGACTTGCCAAGCCCCCCTAAGAAGCACTACTTTCAGTAGTTAGGATTTCACATTGATCGTAAGGATTTATAAAAATAATAAGGCACGAGGGTATAACGCAACTACCTGTGCCGAGGAAAACACTCCTTTATGAACACAGATGCCCGAATTCTTGTAGTCGATGATGAAGAACTGACCCGGCATTGTCTGAGCAGTTATTTTGAACAGGAAGGCTACACTGTATTTACCGCAGACACGGCTGAGCAAGCTGAAGCGATTCTTCGCAGCGAAGCGATCGATGTTATTCTGCTGGACATACGCCTGCCCGGCAAAGATGGCCTGACCCTGACCCGTGAACTGAGAGTCAATACCGAAGTAGGGATTATTCTGGTAACCGGTCGACTGGATGAAGTGGACCGTTTAATCGGTTTGGAATGCGGTGCCGATGAATATGTCACCAAGCCATTTAACCCCCGTGAGATTCTGGCTCGTACCAAAAATCTGGTTCGCAGGGTCCGCCACTGTACAGATCAGAAACCAACCGATTCCCTACCCCATAGTTTAAAAAGCTTCGAACGGTGGAAACTCAACCTGGACCGACGTCAGCTCATTGATGAGCAGCAACAAATTATTCAACTGACAGAAGGTGAGTTCCAACTGCTCAATACGCTGATGATCAACTCCGGCAGAGTGATGAGTCGGGAACAAATACTTGAACAGATCCGCAACCGGGAATGGGTTCCGAGTGACCGCACCGTTGATGTACTGATTGGCCGGCTACGGCGTAAGCTGAATGATGACCCCGCCAATCCCAGAACGATTCTCACTGTGCACGGTACCGGTTACCTGTTTACACCCAAGCCTGTAGATATGTCATGAACTATAGTGGGCAGGGGCTACTGATCACGCTATTAAGCGCTGTATTAGCTCTATTGCCCACCACCAGCTACAGCCGCACATTGACAGCTTGCGGCCACCCTTTTTACCCCCCCGTATCCTGGATCAGTAACAAACAGCTGACAGGGCTTGCCCCTGCAGTCACCCAGCAGCTATTTGCCGAACTTGGTTACAGTGTAAAACTCCGGGCGGGCTATAACTGGAAACGCTGCCTGCTTGAAGTACAACAAGGCAACGCTGACATT
>NZ_JADGEW010000014.1 GCF_016744155.1 Amphritea sp.
GCGAATGGTGTCCTGGCACTAACAAAAAACAGAGAGCTTTCATCAAAATCAGAGCAGATGAAAGACAGCATTAATCGAATAAAGAATCAGCCTAAGGAAGTGTGGATGGTTAAATTATGTGACCGAATTACCAACCTACAGCCACCACCTAAGCATTGGGATAAAGCAAAAATAGCTAAATATCAAAATGAAGCCCGGTTTATATTGGAGCAACTCGGCGAGTCTAGTCCGTTTCTTGCCGATCGTTTAAATATAAAAATTGCTAATTATGATCAGTATTTATAGAAAACACGTCCTAAAAAATAGATCCAGCAGACGCGATAAAGGCGAACGCTAAGCCAGGCGTTAGCCTTGTCGCTTATCTTTGACCCTACAAGAAATGTTTGAGTAAAGGTATGAATGAAAAAAAATTAGCCGGTGCGTGGTCGCTGTTTTCTTCGGTTCAATCTCGGAACGGTATTTCATCTAAAACATTTGGGGATCCGCCGTCAGGTCAAATTCAGTATACGAATGAGGGCCGTATGTCTGCATTTCTAATGGACCCATGTTGGGAAAAAGTGGGCGTTAATGCATCAAAACAAGCCGACTTGTTCTTTTCGTATGCTGGCCAATGGGAAGTAAAGGGAGATGAAATACATCACTTTGTTGAATTTTGTTCTGCACCGTCAAAGATAGGGACGACTTTTGTTCGGCGTATTCGATTCAACAATGAAGATGAGATTGAGCTTTCTACAACACCTGAAACATCACCATCAGGAAATGTTTATGAAACAAAGCTCATCTGGAAAAAATTCTCATAAGTATTGTCTCGAATTAATGGGGAATCAATGGGGTCAGAATAATTGATTTGGTGATTTGAATTGTTTCTTCGCTTCTGTCTTGTCGGGATTCGTTCCTCATCCCAACCTACGGGGCTCACCTACCCACTGAACCACTGCTCTTAAAAAATTGATAGTCATCAAAGGCTAAATAAAGATTTTCCTCTACTATCAGGCATCGATTAAGGAGTCTCCCATGACCTCGTTCACTCTGCCTGACCTGGCGCCATCTCGGCTGCTAAAATCTCTACCGACACCTAGTTTCTCTAAGTTTATTCAATTTACAGAGCCAAAGCTGCCATTTTCCTTGCGGAAAAAAGTGGCGGAGCAGCTGTTAAATTATCTATTCAAAGAGCAGCTTCAGGATGATGAGTTTTATTTTCTTGAAGGGCAGCAGTTAGGTCTGGAGGTCAGGGATTTAGGTATACAGGTGGCGTTTACCTGCGAGAACGAAAAGCTCGTGGTGCTGCCAGCACAACAACCTGATGCCTGGATTAGAGGTGATTCACCCGACTTCATCAAAATGGCCTCTCAGGACGTTGACCCTGACACTTTGTTCTTTCAACGAAAACTGGTTATCGAAGGTAATACAGAACTCGGTTTAGCTATTAAGAATCTAATGGATAGCGTGGACTGGAGTGAAATGCCGGCGGTGTTCCAGCGTAGTATTCAGTTAGCACAGCGCTCAACGATTTAGTTGGGCTGGGTAACTCGAACAGGAATAAGCTGAAGGCCATACCTCATCTTATTCCTGTGGATTTATTCCTTTAAGCTTATTCCTGTTAAGTCGAATCCCATCACTTAGCCGTAATAGGTCGTAGCTGACAGTCGGTTACGCGTCTTAGACGCGGCCTAATCTATCCACTTCATGCCAGGCTCGCCATACCAATAGCCATTACACTGGGACTCATTCAGCAGCGGGATACTCGTTGATGAAGGCTTATGTAAACGCTTGGCGAAGCGTTGCACCACGTCAGCCATGCCTTCCCGCTGAGGGCTAAGGCGCACCAGATCTACCCCGATCTCACGCATCCGTTGTAACTCGTTTTCGAGGTTGTAGTGCTCTCCCGATAACGTCTGAATGCCATTGATGATGAAAAGATTATCATCTTCCTGAGATTTCATCGGTATGCCATCGGGGTATTCGATACAGCAAAAATTGCAGTTATCTTTGGGTAGGTTCTTAAAGCGTGCGGTAAAGCAGCGGGCAGCGTAAGCCAGGGGTAAACAGCCATAAGCAAACACTTCTGTTTCGAGCTCTGGGAAACCACCATCAGCGGTGGCTTGCTGCAGCAACTCTTCAAGGGTTTGTGCGCCTAACTCTACAGGCATCACCCAGCGTCGCATGCCACTGCTATACAGCTGTTTCAGAACCGGTAAGTTATAAACGTTAATAGAAGGGCCGGTAACGAAGGGGATGCCTTGTTGACTCAGTAACTGCACGGCGGCCATATCATTGGCCTCGACCATCAGCTCGCCATTGCTGCAGATACGCCGCAGCATTTTTAGTTCTGATTCGGCTTCAAGCAAAGACAGGGTGGAGAGCACCACTTTTTTACCGCACTGGGTTAACTCCTGCGCTATCTCTAACCAATCAGACAGTTTTAGTTCACGCCGTTTAGAGCAGACGGTTTCGCCCAGGTAAATTGTATCTAGTGGCAGCTCTGCCATTTCCGCATAGAAATTAAAGACATCTTGTTTTGGCCAAAAATATAACATGGGGCCTAATGACAGCTTCATGGCCTTATCGACGCTTTCATTCGCTTGTTGAGGTGCTTGCTTATTCACAACCTGATTCATCATGCTATCTCCCGTTACTGCCAGCTGCGGTGATAAGCACCGATGGTCGTTGTTGAGCCTTCAGAGAGTTCCAACAGGCCGTTATTCCACTCAGGGTTTATGTCAAAGTGATCAGGGTTACGCGCCGCCGTATCCAGGGCTTCTCGCCATATACGCACAACCTTAGCGACATAGGCTGGGCTTCTCTGGCGTCCCTCAATTTTTAACGCCTTAATGCCCATTCGTTTTAACTCAGGAATCAAATTCAACGTATTTAAGCTAGTCGGTTCTTCCATGGCGTGATAAACCGAGCCTTCCACATCAAAGCGACCTTTACACAGGGTGGGATAGCCTGCTTTTTCATCTGTTTTGTAGCGGTCAATCAGCACATCATTTAAACGCGACTCAAGGCCTGATGCGGTCTCTTGCCAGCGCACCGCTTTTGCCGGAGAGCAGGCACCACAGGTATTAGGCGATTCATCAGTAATATACGAAGAAAGATAGCAGCGGCCCTCTACCATGATGCAAAGGCTACCAAAGGCAAATACTTCCAGTTCAATCGGGCTATGCTGGGCTAAGTGCTCGACTTGCGCGAGTGACAATACACGAGGTAGTACCGCGCGCTTAATACCGAACTGTTGGTGATAATAAGCGAGGGCTTCATAGTTGGTCGCTGAGCCTTGAACAGAAAGGTGTAGGTTAAGCGCTGAATGGGTATCCGATGCGTAGCCTAACACCCCCATATCTGCCGCTATTAAGGCATCAACCCCCATATCAGCGGCCAGATCAACCGCGCCTTGCCAGGCTTTCCACCCGGAAGGCTGCGGATAGGTATTCACAGCACAGAGCACTTTAACGCCATGCTTACGGGCATAATCTATACCTTTCTCAGCCTTGCGTCGGTCAAAATTAAGGCCTGCAAAATGGCGAGCATTGGTCGCATCTTTAAAACCAAAGTAAACAGCACTAGCACCGTTATCAACGGCTGCTTTTAAGGCAGGATAACTTCCGGCAGGACAAATCAACTCCACGATCGCATCTCCAACATGTTTCAGAGACGCTAGCCTAACAACGCCAACGAGAGATGTATTTGATAGCCATCAAGCAAAAAATCAGATGAAGTGGTGCACCAGCGGTTTTGTAAAATTAGCCTTTTTTGGTACGCCGAAAATATAGGGGGAAATTGATGTGTTTGATAGTTTGAGGGGCTAGTGATGGTTTTAACATTAAGGGTTAGAAGAGCAATGACGGCTGTTGGGGCTATTGTTGGGATTCGTACCTCATCCCAACCTACGGAGTAATGCTTTTTCTAGCAAGCGACGCAGTCGCGTCGAGCAACGAGCGAGCGCGAAGCGCGTTCTAGCCACTTTCTTTTTAAGGCGGTCTAGCCACTGCTCTAATCGCTCTTCATCGTCTTTTCGAGCCCATGAAGCAGGTTGTTAACCTTGTTATAGGTTTCCTGATATTCGGCCGAGGTAATTGAATCTGCGACGATACCACCGCCAGCCCAGCAATGGATCTTGTCGTTCTGGCAGATCAGTGTACGGATGGTGATGCTGGTATCTAGCTTGCCTGAAAAACTCAGGTAGCCGATTGAACCGCAATAAATAGAGCGGCGATGGGGTTCCAGTTCTTCAATGATTTCCATCGCACGGATCTTAGGTGCGCCGGTGATAGAGCCACCGGGGAAACTATGCTCCAACAGGCTCAGAGGGTTCTGATCACTGGAAAGCTTACCGGTAATGGTGCTCACCAGATGATGAACATTGGCGTACGATTCAACGGCGAATAGCTTAGGCACTCTGACGCTGCCGTACTCGCAGGCTTTGCTCACATCGTTACGCATCAGATCGACGATCATCAGATTCTCTGAGCGATCTTTTTCGCTGTCATGCAGTGCAAGTTTTAGCTGCGCATCTTCTGCCGGATTAGCACCCCGAGGCAGGGTGCCTTTAATCGGCTTGGTGGTCACCCGTCCTTTGTTCACTTCCAGAAACTGTTCCGGTGAGTGCGACAAAATTGCACCTAACTCGGTTTCTATAAAAGCGGAATAGGGGGTCGGTGCATGTTCGCGCAATTGTTTATAGGCGCTCCAGGGGTCTCCCTGACAGTCTGCGGTAAAGCGTTGTGAAAAGTTAACCTGGTAGCAATCGCCACCCTGAATATAGTCACTGATACGACTGAGCGAGTGGTGGTACTCCGATTCAGTCATATTGCTTTGGAATTTAGTTTTTAGCGTGAAATTGCCATTCTCTTTAACCGGAGGCGCTTGCATCAACTGCAGATAGTGCTGTGCTTCAGCTTCATCAACCAGGGGAGAAGTGACCAGTACCGTTGTTTGTCGTAGGTGATCGACTACCACTGCCCAGCTGTAGATGCCCACCTGCATATCAGGAAGGTCGATATCCTTGGCGGTTTGTTCAGGCAGTGTTTCAAGGCAACGGCCCAGATCGTAAGCGAAGTAGCCTAACAGCCCACCGCAAAACGGCAGCGCTTTAATCTTCGGTTGTTGGGGAGGCGGGCACTGCTGCTGATACTGCTCAAACACCGTTTGCAGGTGACTGAAAGGATTGCCGCTTAAACTCTCATTACGGGAGCTGCTGGTAACCTGTGTGACTGTGTCACTGTAGCTGAGCTTGACGACTGGATTTGCTGCGATGATATCGTAACGACCATAGCGCCCAGCGGGTTTGCCGCTGTCGAGATATACCGGGGCAGAAAAGTGCCGGATACGTTCGAAATAGAGAGTGCTGTTTGCCAGATATAGGAGTGGGAAAAGTCTATACACCCGGTAACCCTTAATGCTTGCCTTTATTAACGAATAAAGGCCGTTATAGATTGCTCGCCACGCTGATCTTAATAGCGGAATATCAGCTTGGCGGAAAAATCGATTGTAGCTAGCCAATAGACTTAAAGCGAGGTTGATCTCTGTTATTTCGCTCTTTCTCCGCTAGAGAGGGGAATTATCTTGTTCAACAGGATAATATCCACGTTTTAAATAGTAACCAGAACCATTCGTAATGATGAAACATCCTTATAAGATTACTCAGCATCAGCTTAATCTATCTGACCAGCAGGTTAGTTATCAGTTATATAAGAAAGCTGGTGAGGGGGCGCCTCGTCGACTGGTGATGTTGCATGGCGCGGGCGTGGCCGGAGAATATACCTGGTCTGCGATAGCGATGATGTTAACCCAGTGGGATGAAATTCTGATTCCCGATCAACGTGGTACCGGTAATACCCGCTATCCCGATGGTAAAGAGTATTCGTTTACGGTGAATGAACTGGTTAATGATATCAGTGCACTGGTGGACCATCTTGGCTGGTGGCAGTTTGATCTGGCAGGTTACTCCATGGGCGGAATGGTCTCGCTGCTTTATAAACAGCGCTATCATGATCGGGTCAAAAAGCAGTATCTATTGGAAGCGGCGGTACTTGATCGCCCCAGTTGGGAATCGACTGTGAATTTGCGTCATCAGTTTAGTACTGCCGCGGAGCAACTTAAAGGTAATCAGGCAGAAACGGGAATCAAAGGTTTTCTCGATACTATTTCGCCAAACCGAAAAGTCGCTCCTCAGGCCGAGTTGTTGACAATCCAGCGACTTGCCGAGCGGCCCTTAGGTTTTGCAAACGCGCTTAATTGCGTCACTGATGCTATTAACAGCATCGATAGGGAAGCATTGGTGGCTGCTCAGGGTGATGTCAGCAGTTTTATTGGCGGGCATAGTGTTGACCTGATGCATCAGTATCAGCGAGACCTTGCAGAACGGCTGCCTAACTGGCATTACTTCCTGGTGGCTGGCACGGATCACTCACTCCCATTTCAAAAACCGCGTCAGATCTCCCGTATTATGGACCAGGAACTGATACGTTTCCTCGCTTGAACCGTCTTAAACGACTAGACTTAAAGCCCCGGTAACGGGGCTTTTTTGTATTCACAATGCCAATAAGGGCATACCCCTATACTTTTGTAGTATGTTGACAACTTTTGTCTTTAGTCGTGTTGACGATACGCTTATTGGGCTGTATTGTTACTCTAAGATTCAGATTGTCGACAATCCAGAGAGAAGGTTGTAATGACACAGATCATAGAAACAGCAGATAGTCCGAGTGAGTTACGCACCCTTGCAGATAAAGTCTGTGAGCAGCTGGTAACAGCGATTGTTCGGGGTGATATCCCGCCGGGTCAGAAGATTAGTGAGCCAGAACTTGCGCGTACTTACGGTATTAGCCGAGGGCCTCTTCGCGAAGCTATTCGTCACCTTGAAGGTTTGCGTCTGGTTGTACGCATTCCTCATGTCGGTGCCCGGGTTGTATCGCTGACGCCAGAAGAGCTGGTTGAGATCTATCGTATTCGTGAAGCGCTTGAAGGCATGGCTTGTCGCCTGGCGGCTGAGAATATGTCGACAGCTGAGATACAAGGCTTACGTGAGCTGCTGTATCAACACGAAAAAAATATTGAAGAAATAGATGGTCGTGCCTACTTTCAGAAAGAGGGCGATCTGGATTTTCACTACCGAATTGTTCAATCCAGCAAGAACATCAAATTGTTTGAACTGCTGGGTGGCGAACTTTATCACTTGGTACGTATGTACCGATATCAATTTAGCGTTGCCAAATCACGTCCGCAGCACGCCTTGAAGGAACATCATCGTATTCTTGATGCGATAGAAGAAAGGGATGGCGAGCTGGCGGAAATGTTGATGCGTCGCCATATAGGCAGGGCGCGTCGAAATATTGAAGAACGTCTTAATCCAAAGAACAAAGAAGAGAGGGAGTAATCCATGAGCAAATTAACCGCAGGCGGCCGTTTCCGCAAAGCGCTTGAAGAATCAAATCCACTACAGATCGTTGGTACTGTGAATGCCTACCACGCGATGATGGCTGAGCGTGTTGGCCATCGTGCGGTTTACCTGTCCGGTGGTGGTATTGCCAATGCTTCCTATGGTTTGCCTGATCTGGGTATGACCTCTATGAACGATGTTCTGGAAGATGTTCGCCGTGTATCCAGTGCTGTTGAAACGCCTCTGATCGTCGATATCGATACAGGTTGGGGTGGCGCATTCAATATTAGCCGTACTGTTAAAGAAACGATTAAGGCCGGTGCAGCAGGTTGTCACATCGAAGACCAGGTTGCTCAGAAGCGCTGTGGTCACCGTCCTAATAAAGAGATCGTCTCTGTTAACGAGATGGTTGACCGTGTTAAGGCAGCAGTAGACGCCAAGACCGATGATGACTTCTTCCTTATTGCCCGTACTGATGCGTTCCAGATGGATGGACTGAATGCTGCGGTTGACCGTGCTCAGGCATGTCTTGAAGCCGGTGCTGACGGTATCTTCGCAGAAGCTGTTCATACGCTGGATGACTATCAAGCCTTTGCTGATGGCATCAACGGTGCACAACTGCTGGCTAACATCACTGAGTTTGGTGCGACTCCGCTGTTCAATACTTCAGAACTGGCAGATAACGGCGTAACCATGGTGCTGTACCCATTGTCAGCATTCCGCGCAGCTAACCTTGCTGCCCTGAACGTATTCGAAGCAATTCTGCGTGACGGTGACCAGAAGGCAGTCGTTGATACCATGCAGACGCGTATGGATCTGTACGACTTCCTGAACTACCACGATTTTGAGCAAAAGCTAGATGCACTGTTCAAAGAAGGTAAAAATAAGTAATTAAAGCTATTGCGCTGGGAAAGAGGTCGTTAAAAATTTGATCGGCATACGCGCTTACTAAAGTAAGTGCCGCGGTCTCAGATGTTTTGTCGACACTTTCCTGCGCTCATAACGCTTTAAATCTATCGATAGCTGTATTGAATCAGCCGATAGGTTTTAAAAAAGATAGATCAAAAAATACTGTAACGGGTAAACACACTAATCAGGCCCGAAAGCAGAGAGGAGAGATAGGATGGCTGAAGCTAAGAAATTAAGCGGTGCTGGTCTGCGTGGACAGTCCGCAGGTGAAACAGCACTTTGTACCGTAGGTCAGACCGGTGCAGGTCTTACTTACCGTGGCTACGATATTAAAGAACTGGCTGATAAAGCGCAGTTTGAAGAAGTAGCTTATCTTTTGTTGTACGGGAAGTTGCCAAATCAGGGCGAACTTACTGCCTACAAAGCTCGTCTTAAAGGCATGCGTGCTTTGCCAGAAGCACTGAAAACCGTGCTTGAGCAGATTCCTGCAGACGCTCATCCGATGGATGTTATGCGTACCGGTTGTTCTATGCTGGGTAACCTCGAAACTGAGATGGCATTTACCGAGCAGCACGATCATATCGATCGTATGCTGGCGGTGTTCCCAGGCATGATCAACTACTGGTACAACTTCAGCCATAACGGCAAGCGTATCAATGTTGAAACTGATGCTGATTCTATCGGCGAACAGTTCCTCTGGACTCTGCATGATAAGAAGCCAGAACCCCTTCATGTTGACGTAATGCATGCATCGCTGATTTTGTATGCTGAGCATGAGTTTAACGCTTCAACCTTCACTGCACGTGTGTGTGCTTCGACTTTGTCTGATATCCATAGCTGCGTAACTGCTGCTATCGGTTCTCTGCGTGGGCCACTGCATGGTGGTGCTAACGAAGCGGCTATGGCGATGATTGAAAACTGGCGCTCACCTGAAGAAGCGGAAGCTGAAATCATGGGTATGCTGGAACGCAAAGATAAGATCATGGGCTTCGGTCATGCGATCTATCGTGACTCTGATCCACGTAATGCGATCATCAAAGAGTGGTCTGAAAAGCTTTCAGCTCAAGCCGGTGATGAGTACCTATACGCCGTTTCTGAGCGTGTAGAAGCGGTTATGTGGCGTGAGAAGAAATTGTTCTGTAACGCGGACTTCTTCCATGCGTCGGCATACAACTTCATGGGTATTCCTACCGCACTCTTTACGCCGATCTTTGTATGTTCACGTGCCGCAGGCTGGACAGCGCATGTGATGGAACAGCGTGCTAATAACCGCATTATCCGCCCATCGGCTGATTATTCCGGCCCGGAAAGTGCTGAGTGGATCGATATTGCTGAGCGCCCTTAATCGCGCATAGCAAAAGCAGGGAAGGGGTTATGCCCCTTCGCTCTGATGAAAATAACGACTAATACAGGTGTTATATGAACACTGAATACCGCAAATCCTTAGCAGGTACCGGCCTGGATTACTTCGACACCCGTGCGGCTGTCGATGCGATCAAGCCAGGTGCTTATGCGACTCTGCCTTATACCTCCCGTGTACTGGCTGAGCAGCTTGTGCGTCGCTGTGAGCCTACTGCGCTGACCGATTCATTGAAGCAGCTTATTGAACGTAAGCAAGATCTAGACTTTCCATGGTATCCGGCACGTGTTGTGTGCCACGACATCCTTGGTCAGACGGCATTAGTAGACCTGGCGGGTCTGCGTGATGCGATTGCTGATCAGGGCGGTGATCCGGCTAAAGTTAATCCGGTTGTACCTACCCAGTTGATTGTTGACCACTCGCTGGCTGTTGAAGCCGCTGGTTTCGATCCGGATGCATTCCAGAAGAACCGTGATATTGAAGATCGTCGTAACGATGACCGATTCCACTTTATTGAATGGTGTAAGACAGCATTTGATAACGTTGACGTGATTCCTGCCGGTAACGGCATCATGCACCAGATTAACCTGGAGAAGATGTCTCCGGTGATTCAGGCGCGTGATGGTGTTGCTTATCCTGATACCTGTGTTGGTACTGACAGCCATACGCCACACGTTGATGCACTGGGTGTTATCGCGATTGGTGTCGGTGGTCTGGAAGCTGAAACCGTTATGCTGGGTCGCCCTTCAATGATGCGCCTACCGGACATCATCGGCGTTAAGCTGGTTGGCAAGCGTCAGCCGGGTATCACCGCCACCGATATGGTGCTGGCGATTACTGAATTCCTGCGTAATCAGAAAGTGGTTTCATCCTATCTTGAGTTCTTCGGTGAAGGTGCTAAAGCGCTGACCATCGGTGACCGTGCCACTATCTCTAACATGACACCTGAGTTCGGTGCTTCTGCCGGTATGTTTTATATCGATGAGCAGACTATCGATTACTTGAAGCTGACCGGTCGTGAACCTGAACAGGTTGCACTGGTTGAGCAATACGCTAAAGAAACCGGCCTTTGGGCTGATGATCTGGTTGAAGCTGAGTATGGTCGAGTGCTGGAATTCGATCTGTCGACTGTTGTCCGCAACATGGCTGGCCCATCTAATCCGCACCGTCGTTTACCAACCTCAGCGTTGAATGAGCGTGGCATTGCGAGTGATGAAATGCTGGCCGCCGCTAAGGTAGAAGAGGCTGATGGCCTGATGCCTGATGGCGCCGTGATTATCGCAGCTATTACCAGTTGTACTAATACATCTAACCCGCGCAACGTTGTTGCCGCTGGCCTGGTTGCCAAGAAAGCTAACGAGCTGGGACTGGTACGTAAGCCTTGGGTTAAGACCTCCTTTGCACCGGGCTCCAAGGTTGCCAAGTTGTATCTTGAAGAAGCGAACCTGTTGTCAGAGATGGAACAGCTGGGCTTCGGTATCGTTGGTTATGCCTGTACTACCTGTAACGGTATGAGTGGCGCGCTGGATCCTAAGATTCAGCAGGAGATCATCGACCGTGACCTTTATTCGACTGCAGTATTGTCGGGTAACCGTAACTTTGATGGACGTATTCATCCGCATGCTAAGCAAGCGTTCCTGGCATCACCACCTCTGGTTGTGGCCTATGCGATTGCCGGTACTATGCGTTTTGATATCGAAAAAGATGTTCTGGGTACTGATAAAAACGGTAATGCGGTAACTCTGAAAGATATCTGGCCTAGTGATGAAGAGATCGATTCGATCGTTGCCAAGGCGGTTAAGCCTGAGCAGTTCAAGCAGGTTTATATTCCGATGTTTGACCTGGGCGATGTAGCTAAATCAATAAGCCCACTGTACGACTGGCGTCCTGAGACGACTTACATTCGTCGTCCGCCTTATTGGGAAGGTGCACTGGCAGGGGAGCGTACCATGAAGGGTATGGTGCCTCTGGCGGTTCTGGGTGACAACATCACCACTGACCACCTGTCGCCTTCAAATGCGATTCAGGCGTCTAGTGCGGCCGGTGAATACTGCGCCAAGATGGGCTTGCCGGAAGAGGACTTCAACTCTTACGCAACACACCGGGGTGACCACCTAACAGCTCAGCGAGCGACTTTTGCTAACCCTAAACTGCTTAACGAGATGTGTCGTGATGGCAGCGGTGAAGTGAAGCAGGGTTCTCTGGCGCGTATTGAGCCTGAAGGCCAGGAAAGCCGTATGTGGGAAGCGATTGAGACCTACATGGAGCGTAAGCAACCGTTGATTATCATTGCCGGTGCGGATTATGGTCAGGGTTCTTCCCGTGACTGGGCTGCTAAAGGCGTACGTCTTGCGGGTGTTGAAACGATTGTTGCTGAAGGCTTCGAGCGTATTCACCGTACCAACCTGGTAGGCATGGGCGTGTTGCCACTGGAGTTTAAAGCCGGTGATAACCGCAATACCTATGGTATCGACGGAACTGAAACCTACGATGTGACTGGCGATATCAGCCCGCGTAGTGATCTGACGGTTGTGATGACTCGCCGTAATGGTGAGGTTGTTGAGATCCCAGTGACCTGTCGTCTGGATACTGCTGAAGAGGTTCATGTGTACGGCGCCGGTGGTGTACTGCAGCGCTTTGCTCAGGACTTCCTGGAAGCTAACGCATAATAGATTTCCGGTGTATGCCGTCGGAAGTCCTTAGTGCCAGCCTGTAGGCTGGCACTAAGAGCGGGGGTGTACATCGGAACCTTTTACCGTTAAAGATAATTAATGAGAACTCTTAATACATTCATCTAGTCAGATGATTTTATTAAGGTTTTTCTGAACCAAAAGAGTGGCCGGTAGCTACTCAGAGATACAGGATTAAATATTATGGCTTTTGTACCTCAGATTAAAATTCCCGCGACCTACATGCGTGGCGGTACCAGTAAGGGTGTATTTTTCCGTCGTCAGGATTTTCCTGAAGCTGCGCAGCAGCCGGGTGAAGCGCGCGATAAAATTCTGATGCGGGTGATCGGTAGTCCTGATCCATACGGTCAGCAGATCGATGGTATGGGTGGCGCGACTTCGAGTACCAGCAAGACAGTCACTCTGGACAAGAGTGAACAGCCTGATCACGATGTTGATTACTTGTTTGGTCAGGTAGCGATCGACAAGGCGTTTGTCGACTGGTCTGGCAACTGCGGTAACCTGACAGGTGCTGTGGGTGCATTTGCGATCACCAATGGCCTGGTAGATCCTGAGCGCATTCCTGAAAATGGTATCTGCATCGTTCGTATCTGGCAGAAGAATATTAAGAAAACCATTATCGCCCATGTCCCGATTACTAACGGTGAAGTTCAGGAAACCGGTGATTTTGAGTTGGATGGTGTTACGTTCCCAGCGGCTGAAGTCGTCATTGAGTTTATGGATCCGGCTGATGGTGAAGGTTCGATGTACCCGACCGGAAATCTGGTCGATGATCTTGAGGTTCCGGGAGTAGGTACCTTCAAGGCAACAATGATCAATGCGGGTATCCCAACCATCTTCCTTAATGCTGCAGATATCGGTTATACCGGTACTGAGCTGCAAAAAGATATTAACTCTGATGCTGCTGCTCTGGAACGTTTTGAGACTATCCGTGCCTATGGCGCAGTAAAGATGGGCCTTATCAGTGATATTTCAGAGGCTGTTGCCCGTCAGCATACCCCTAAGGTCGCTTTTGTTACGCCAGCGACCTCTTATGTCGCTTCAAGTGGCAAGCAGATCAACGAATCTGATATCGATCTGTGTGTGCGCGCTCTGTCCATGGGCAAGCTGCATCACGCCATGATGGGTACTGCTTCGGTCGCGATTGCAACCGCAGCTGCAACATCTGGCACCTTGGTCAATCTTGCCGCCGGTGGTGGTGACCGAGATTCAGTAACCTTCGGTCATCCTTCAGGCACCCTGAAAGTAGGTGCTGCAGCAGAGCAAAAAGCCAATGGTGACTGGACAGCGACTAAAGCCGTTATGAGCCGTAGTGCCCGTGTCCTGATGGAAGGCTTTGTTCGCATTCCAGGGGATACTTTTTAATCGAATTGTTTGTGTGAGAATTTGTTCCTGAGTGTTTCAGGATACTACCGATGTCGAAGTGGCAGTCAGGCGTTCAGACCTCCCTATCAAGGGCTGTGCGTTTCACTTCACACCTTAGGCCCCATATGAAAGTATGGGGCCTTTTTTTATCTTAAATTAGCACCGATAATGTAAGGGTTCTGGGAGCGTGCATCTCAGTTAAAAGAACAAGGAGGTATCCCATGGATAAGCAGCATGAAAAGCTGAATTATGTAGAGTTTGGTTCAGTCAGTCTGGAAGGGTCTAAGTCTTTTTTTACATCGGTATTTGATTGGCGCTTTACCGATTACGGCCCTGAGTACAGCGCCTTTAATCAGCAGGGGTTGGAAGGTGGTTTCTTTGCTTCAGACCGAGTGGCGAGTCAGGGAATGGGTAGTGCACTGCTGGTGTTCTACAGCAATGACCTTGAATCAACACTGGCAAAAGTTGAAAGTAATGGCGGTGAGATCTGCAAAGGGGTATTTGATTTTCCCGGTGGCAGACGATTCCACTTCAAAGAGCCCGGCGGTAATGAGTTTGCTGTGTGGTCAGATACATAAGTGATCCGATCAATAAGCCGTCTGGCAGTATTAGGTTATTTCGATTTGTTGTGGCCTGATACTTCGGACGGATAATGTTGTGCTATCAACTGTAAGCTGTCTTCGGCAAAGCCGGTACCGGCTTCTTTATAGAAGTTAAATACCTTATGGATGCCTGTATCCAGCAGTTTTTTCCGGTCATCTTCGTAGCGAGCAATAGCTGCGATACGGCCTTCGTAGCCTGCATTAATCAATTGCAGAGTGATATTCCGGCTGTCCTGAATTGAGGGGAGGGCCAACATTATCAGTTTGATTTCAGAGGTGTCGAAACTTTCCCAGAAATCGGCATCTTCTCCATCACCAAAACAGATGTTCATGCCTTTTTTCTGTAGATCAGAGGCGCGAAAGCGGTCGGAATCCAACCCCGCAACGCGATAGTCCAGCATGTTTTGCAGAGCCTTATAGGCACCCTTACCAACCCGGCCCATACCTATTACCAGTACTTCTGCATCCGGTAGTTGCTGAACCATGTCGGTTTGAAGACGATCGCTGCTCTCATAGCGTTTGAGCCGTTTTTTGTGCAGCATATAGAAGCGATGGGCAGCCGGGTACAAAACGCTGGTTAGAATAAATGAGAGCGATACTGCTAACGCGAGAATCACCAGCCATTCGCGGCTGAGCCAGCCGGAATCGACACTCAGGGCAGCAACAATGAGCCCAAACTCACTGAAATTGCTCAGAGCAAGTGATGCAAGGTAGGCGGTGCGGCTGCGCAGTTTAAGGCGGGTAAACAGCGCGAAAAACAAAACGAATTTAATACCGATCAGCAATGTGATCAGACTAGCGGTTGCTAACATTGACCAGGTAGGTAGTGCGGTAAAGCCGATCGACAAGAAAAAGCCGATAAGGAACAGGTCTTTAAAGCTGAGTAGAGACTTGGTTAGCTCTGTGGCTTTAGCATGCTGGCTAAGCAGGATGCCAAATACTAATGCCCCCAGGTCTCCTTTCACGCCGACCAGCTGAAAAAGCTCATAGCCGCCTAAGGCAAAGAAAAAGCCAGTCAGCGGCAGCATCTCACCGTGGCCGGCTTTATCCAACAGTTTGTATAGAACAGGGCGGGCAAAGATAAGGCCGAATAACAGTAGGGCCCACAGCGAGGGCAGTTTTCCGGTAGCCACCACCAGGAAAAGCACCGCGACGATATCCTGCATAACCAGAACACCGATGGCCACCTGGCCATGCCGGGTTTGCATCTCTCCATTTTCTTCCAGGAGTTTTACAATACATACGGTGCTGCTGAAGCTCAGCGCAAAGCCAATTAAGGCAGCGGTCGTCAGATCGATATCTGTGTAATAGGGAACTGCCACAGCGGCCATGAGTAATGTGAAAGAGCCGAACAGTACGATCCACACTGCCATGTGGCTCAGCGTACTGGCCCATACCTCGCGTCGAAGCAGGTCGTCGATATGCAGTTTGAGGCCGATGGTGAACAGCATCAGGGTGATGCCAAGATCGGCCAGGGTATCCAGGCTGGCACTGGGTTCAACGCCTAGGAAATGGAGCAGAAAGCCGGCTAATAAAAAACCGATAAGCGGTGGCATTCCTATCATTTTTACAGACAGGCCGCACAGATAGGCAAACAGGATCCAGATAAAGTCCATAATAAATAAGTGGCTGTTATTTCTAAGGTTTATTTGAAAATAATAAGGCTATGCTAACACTTATAAGATTTGAAACACTATATGTGGTTTTCTTTATTCGCTAATTAAAGATCTATCAGGGTTGCGCGTTATTGATACAACTGCCTTAAGGCTAAGGCGGGGGCGTGAATGATATATCAATACTGATTTTTGAATGTCTTATTGCGAGTGGTGATTAGTTGAGATCAAACTCTACTAGCTTTTCACCCTGTTCTGATGCTTCCAGATACCATCCGGTCTTATCCCAATCACCCAGCACTATACGACGTTTATTAGTGTCTAGTTGATGAACAGCGGGGCGGTGGGTATGGCCGTGAATTAACAGATTGGTTGATGCGGCAGACATAGCCTCGTGAACGGCTTGTGGATTTACATCCATTATCGCCATCTCTTTGCCCGCAGTGTGGGTTTCACTAGCCATTCTCAGTTGTTTAGCCATCTCCAGGCGTTCAGGGACCGATTTAGCCAGTACAGCTGCTTGCCACTGAGGGTTTCTAAGTTGCTGTCGCAGGGCCTGGTATTCCAAATCGTCGGTACAAAGTTGATCACCATGCATCAACAACGCAGGGCCAGAAGCTAGATTGATGATCTTGCTATCGCCCAGCAGCTTAGCGCCGGTGAGTTCTGCGAATTGATTGCCGATCAGAAAATCCCGATTGCCATGCTGAAAAAAGATTTCGCAGCCGGAATGAGACAGGCTGTTTAAGGCATCAATAACCGGTTTTAGATCGTCGGGAATAAAATCATCGCCAATCCAGGCTTCAAACAGATCGCCCAGTATATAGAGCTGGTCGCAGTCTTGAGCCGTTGTAGAGAGGAAATGAAGCAACGCCCGGGTAAGATCCGGGCGTCCGCTATAGAGGTGAAGATCTGAAATAAACAGTATGCGCATTATTCAGCAGTATCTGCTTCCACAACCTCTGCAGAGGTGATGATTACATCTTCAGCCGGTACGTCCTGATGTCCGCCACGGAAGGTGGTTGATACCGCTTTGATCTGGTCGACTATATCCATGCCATTGGTCACAGCTGCAAATACTGCGTAGCCCCAGCCTTCAGTGGTTTTGGCTGTATGGTCAAGAAAAGTGTTATCACTTAGATTGATAAAGAACTGGGCTGAAGCGCTATGTGGATCCATAGTGCGTGCCATTGCCAGGGTGCCGCGCTTGTTACTCAGGCCGTTATCAGCTTCGTTTTCAATGTTGCCGCCGGTTTTTTTACTAACCATGCCAGGCTCAAAACCGCCACCCTGAATCATAAAGCCGTCGATTACACGGTGAAAGATAACGCCGTCGTAGAAGCCGTCTTTAACGTAATTTTCGAAATTAGCTGCGCTCCCCGGTGCTTTTTCAAAATCCAGTTCGATTGTGATATCGCCGAAGTTAGTGTGCAGTACGATCATACTTACGGTTCCTCTGTTTCGGGAAGGTACGAATAAGTCCAATGTATTGGTGTCAAGTCTATCTGAAGGCCAATAACCAGAGGACATGTTAAAGCTCAAGGGAGTTGTTAGACGTTCTCTTGGCTTTTTATTAGCTGGCGGCGATTATACTAAAGAATCAGTGAAGGTGTAACAAGTCTAAGTGCTTCAGTGCCAATTCTTTAGTTTCTGAATGATTAGATATCAATCTGGTTAAATTCTTGTCTCTCGTAATTTATTGCAGAAGCGGGATTTATCCAGTCTTCCCTAATTTCAATAACTAAAGCATTAATTTCAGCTTACTTATGGTTGTCTTAAGGGCATCTGTCTATAATATTCGCCTATTCGATTTAAGACGGAAGTTAAGACGCCTCTATGAGCAACAACGACGCCAGCAATACTGTTAAACAGCCTACCAATTTCATTCACCAGGTTATCGAACAGGACTTGCAACAGGGATTGGAAAAAGTAGTTACTCGTTTTCCACCTGAGCCTAACGGTTACCTGCATATTGGTCACGCTAAGTCGATCTGTGTGAACTTCGGTACCGCGGATAAGTACAACGGTGAATGTAACCTGCGTTTCGATGATACTAACCCGTCGAAAGAGGAACAGGAATTTGTTGATGCGATAAAGGATGACGTGCGCTGGCTCGGTTTTAACTGGTCAGGTGATGTGCGTTACGCTTCTGATTACTTTGATACCTTCTATGCCTGGGCACAGCACCTGATTCGTGAAGGTAACGCGTATGTCTGCGATCTGAGTCCGGAAGAGTCTAGCGAATACCGTGGCTGGGCGACTACACCAGGTAAAGACAGCCCATTTCGTAGCCGTACCGCAGAGGAGAGTCTTGATCTGTTGGAACGGATGAAAACCGGTGAGTTTGATGAAGGTAGCCGGGTATTGCGTGCCAAAATAGATATGGCATCGCCGAACATGAATCTGCGAGACCCAATTCTTTACCGTATTCGTAAGGCGGTTCATCATCAGACGGGCAATAAATGGAGCATCTATCCGAGCTACGATTTTGCCCACGGACAGGAAGATGCGATTGAGGGCGTCACGCACTCTATCTGTACCCTGGAGTTTGCTGACCATCTGCCGCTGTATGAGTGGTTCCTGGCTAATCTTCCGGTACCGAGTACGCCGAGGCAGTACGAGTTTGGCCGCCTTAACATTAATTATACGGTAACCAGTAAGCGTAAATTGAAGCAGCTGGTTGATGAGAACCATGTAAGCGGTTGGGATGATCCACGTCTGCCAACTATTCAGGGTATGCGTCGCCGGGGTTACACCGCTGAAGCGGTACGTAATTTTTGTGACAGCCTGGCAGTCGCCAAGACCGATGGCGTTGTTGATATGGCGCAGTTTGAGTTCTTTATCCGTGAAGATCTCAACGAAAACTCTGCCCGGGCAATGTGTGTCATGAACCCACTGAAACTGGTCATAACTAACTTCCCTGAGGGTGAAGTTGAAATTTTGAGTGCGCCGGTTCATCCGCAGAAAGAGATTGGTACTCGTGAGTTGCCATTTACCCGTGAAATCTATATCGACCGATCTGATTTCAATGAAGATACCACGCTGTCACGTAAGAAATTCAAGGTATTAGTTCCGGGTGATTTCATGCGCTTGCGCAGTGCCTATGTGATTAAAGCTGAAGAAGTAGTTAAAGACAGTAACGGCGAGATTATTGAAGTCCATGCTTCTTTTATCCCGGGTACTGTTGGTGAAAATCCTCCGGAAGGAATGAAACCCCGCGGCGTAATGCATTGGGTATCAGCTACAGAGGGCAAGCAGGCGAAAGTACGAATCTATGATCGTCTGTTTAAAGTTGAGTCTCCGGATAAAGGCGAGGGTGATTTCCTCGACAATATCAATGCGGATTCTTTCTCCGTCATTGAAAACTGCTGGATAGAGCCTGGCCTGGTAAATGCTGCCCCTGAAACGGGTTTCCAGTTTGAACGTGAAGGTTACTTTGTTGCTGATCGTTATGAGCACTCTGTAGAGACGCCAGTGTTCAACAAGACGATTGGTCTGCGGGATACCTGGAAGAAGTAAGCTCAGAGCTTATGATTCGAGCTTCCTATTTAGGCATAAAAAAGGTCACCTAGCGTGACCTTTTTTCGTTTTTGCTCAGCGTCGCTAGTAGCAACGTTCTATTACGCCTTACATATAACTTGGGATTTTATCCACGTTATGTCGGGTATGCAGGGTGAAACCGAGTGACTCCAAACCAGTATCTTTGAGTATCACCGCTGACAGGGGGAGAAATTCTTGCTCTTCATAGTGTGCGTGGGCCAGATAGTTCTGGGCCATACTTACGGAAGCGTCTTTGTCCAGCTTGGAAAACTTGCCTTTAGATAGCTTTTTAATGTCGGCTTCTATCGTCTTCCACTGTTTTTCCAGGTTGCGGTGCTCTTTTGTCAATCGATCAACCATGCTCTTAGCTTCAGACTGCTCGGCACCCGGCTTGGCGCAGTCAAGAACCATATTAAACAGTTCCTGTTCTTCTTCCATGTGATGATTCAGCACCACTTCTTTGTAAAACTGAACCAGTTTTTTCGCGCTCTTTTGAATTTCAGGTTGCACCGGGTCAGATATGTCTGAATTTCCAAGGACTTTTAAAGCCTCAAAGTTTTGGATAATGCCTACGTGACACTGGGAAAAGTCATCAACTGGGCTTTGCATCTCTGTACTCATATAGTTACCTGCAGGCTACGCGTTCATCGGCTATCGTTAAGATATCGCCGTGGAATTACTCTAACTATAGTAGTACGCGTGCGATATAAGTTAACTGATATTGATCAATAATCTCCCGGTATCGCGTTATAACGCAAAAGTAGCCACATAAAAAAGCCCCATAGAGGGGCTTTAAAGTGATTACATTTTTCTGGTTGTGGTTACTTCGGTGTTGGTGCTTCCTCCCAGTCCATCTCTGCCATTTGCTGGTAACGTTTATAACGCTCGCTCACATCATGTTGCGCTTTATCCAGAAAAACAGCGGCTTCAACCGGATGAGCTTTTAACAGTGAGCTAAAGCGGGTCTCTTTACTGGCAAACTCAGCATAAGGAATAGAGGGCTGCTTAGAATCCAGTTTCAGTGGATTCTGATGCTGATCGGCACGACGGGGGTCATATCGGAACAGCGGCCAGTGACCGCTTTCAACCGCCAGTTTTTGGTGCAGATGGTTATCTTTCATTTCAAAGCCATGTGCGATACAGGGGGAGTAGGCGATGATCAGAGAAGGTCCGTCATAGGATTCTGCTTCCAGGAATGCCCGCAGTGTTTGTACATCTTTAGCGGCGTAGGCTACATGAGCAACATAGACATGTTCATAATCCATAGCGATACGGGCCAGATCTTTCTTGGCGACAGATTTACCTGATGCTGAGAACTTAGCCACGGCTCCTATAGGTGTGGCTTTTGAAGTCTGACCTCCGGTATTGGAGTACACCTCGGTATCCAGTACCAGAATATTTACGTTTCGACCTGAAGCTAAGACGTGGTCAAGACCACCAAAGCCAATATCATAGGCCCAGCCATCACCTCCGATGATCCATACGCTCTTGCGGCTTAGTTGATCGGCGAGGTGACGCAGTTCAATCGCCTGAGAACCGATATTAATAGCGTCACTCAAACCATCTAAGGCTAGTTTCAGTTTTTCGATGGATTGACGCTGCCGCTCAATACCGGCTTCATCGGTCTCTTTTTCGTTAGTAAGGTTACTGACTAATTGGGGGTCCAGATGATCCTGCAGCTCGAGCAGAAGACTGGCCGCATACTCTCTCTGTTTATCAAGTGCTACCCGCATACCCAGGCCGAACTCTGCATTATCCTCAAACAGTGAGTTGTTCCAGGCTGGCCCGCGACCATCGGCATTTTTAGTCCAGGGAGTGGTGGGCAGATTACCGCCATAGATAGATGAGCAACCGGTGGCGTTTGCAACCAGCATCCGGTCACCGAACAGTTGACTGGCCAGTCGGATATAAGAAGTTTCACCACAACCTGAGCAGGCACCACTGAATTCAAATAGCGGCTGGAATACCATTGAGCCTTTCAGGGTCGCGCTTTTTAGGCTGGTGCGATCGAATTCAGGCAGTGATAGGAAAAAGTCCCAGTTATCTTTCTCTACCTTAAAGGTTTGCTCTTTCGGCACCATGTTGATGGCTTTGTGCTCTGGATGCTCTTTGTCTGCAATGGGGCAGATATCGACGCAGAGTGTACAACCGGTACAGTCAGCAGGAGAAACCTGATAACTGATATAACTGTTTTCAGGGAAGTCCTTAGCACCTTTAACGGGCACAGCCCTGAATCCATCGGGCGCTTGTTGCAGTAAGGAAAGGTCAAAGATTTTGCTGCGAATGACGCTGTGGGGGCAGACCAATACGCATTTACCACAGTGAGTGCACAGATCTTCATCCCACAGAGGCAGCTCGGTGGCCAGATCGCGCTTCTCAAATGCAGTGGTGCCGGTAGGCCAGGTGCCGTCAGCGGACAGTGCACTGACCGGTACGTTATCTCCATGGCCTGATATCAGTTCGGCGGTTAACTGGCGAACAAAATCATTAGCGCTGTTAGCACTGAGTTCATGCATGGGAATCCGGCTAGTCGCTTGGGTGTGCAGAGTAATTGGATGAAGCTGACTCAGGCTGGCATCGATCGCTTTCAGGTTAAGCTCGACTACTTTCGGGTTGCTGCTATAGGATTTACGCACGGCACCTTTGATCAATTCTATTGCCTGCTCTATAGGCAGGATACCGGAGATCTTAAAGAAACAGCTCTGCATAATAGTGTTGATCCGCTTACCCATACCGCACTCTAACGCTACTTTATAAGCGTCTATTGCGAATAGACGGATCTGCTTTTTTATCAGTGTCTGTTGTACCGGTTCTGGAAGCGTATCCCAAAGCTCATTGGGCAATGCGCTGCTGTTGAGTAGAAATACTGCGCCGATACGTGCTTTATCCAGCATCGGGTACAGATCTAGAAAGCGCGGTTGGTGGCAGGCGATAAAGTCGGCCTGATCTGCTTGTATCTCATAAGCCGAACGAATCTTCTGGGGGCCGAAGCGCAGGTGTGAAACCGTGACGGCACCGGATTTCTTTGAATCATAAACAAAGTGACCCTGGGCGTAATAGCCCTCCAGATCACCGATAATCTTAATACTGTTCTTGTTGGCACTGACAGTTCCATCGGCACCCAAGCCATAAAATACTGCCTGATAAGCGTCTTTGTGGACGTCGGTGATGAACTGTTCATCGTAGTCGATGCTGGTGTGGGTTAGATCATCGCTAATACCGACAGTAAACAGGTTTTTACTTTGAGGTTTCATCAGTTCATCAAATACCCCCTTAATCATCGCCGGGGTAAATTCTTTAGATGACAGGCCAAAACGGCCACCAATCAGCTTAGGCAGGTCGTCTGCGGACAGTTGACCGGACAGGAGTGATTGCATGAAGGCGGTGGCGATATCTTTGTACAGGGGCTCGCCATCAGCACCCGGTTCTTTGGTGCGATCAAGTACAGCGATCTGTTTAACCGTGTCAGGCAGGGCGTTAAGTAAACGGGTCGCATCAAAGGGACGAAACAGCCTGACTTTCAGAACACCGGTTTTACCGCCTTGCCTATTTAAGTAGTTAACGGTCTCACTCGCAGTTTCAGCCCCGGACCCCATCAAAATAACCACCGACTCTGCGTCGGCCGCACCTTCATATTCGTAGAGTTGATATTGACGCCCGGTGACCTCAGCAAACTGGTTCATCGCCTGCTGGACTATTTCCGGGAACGCATCGTAATAGGGATTACAGGCTTCGCGGGCCTGGAAGAAAATATCAGGATTTTGTGATGTGCCTCGCACAACGGGATGGTCAGGGGATAGAGCTCGGTTGCGGCAATCCCGTACCAGCTCCATATCAATTAGTTCCCGCAGCATCTCCTCGGTAACGACTTCAACTTTACTGACTTCATGGCTGGTACGAAAACCGTCGAAAAAGTGCAGTACAGGTACACGGCCTTTGAGCGTAGCCATTTCTGAAATGGTAGCCATATCCATGGCTTCCTGTACTGAGTTTGATGATAGCATCGCAAAGCCGGTAGCCCGGGTGGCCATCACGTCACTGTGATCGCAGAAGATAGACAGGGCATGAGTAGCCAGTGAACGGGCGGCAATATGAAAAACGGTGGGGGAAAGTTCACCCGCGATCTTATACATATTTGGGATTTTCAGCAGCAATCCCTGCGAAGCGGTGAAAGTAGTGGTCTTAGCGCCGGCCTGCAATGCGCCATGAACGGCACCTGCAGCACCGCCTTCACTTTGCAGCTCTACCACTTCCGGAACCACGCCCCAAAGATTTTTGACGCCTTCTGAGCTCCAGCTATCACTCATCTCACCCATCGGCGAGGCTGGGGTTATCGGGTAGATAGCGATAACATCATTTAAGTGGTGAGCGATATAAGCGGCGGCTTCATTGCCATCCATCATACGAAATTTGGCTATGCCCATGATGATGCTCCTGAACAGATAAACACTTTCGTGACATATAAAAACTATATGAATATTAGTTTATTCTTATAAAACTGCGATGAATTAACTTTTGCTGTAGAGACTGCTCCGGATCAAGGGTTTTAGCCTTCAACCTGAGCACCTGGCTAAATAGTTATCATCGTCTGAAAGTAATTTTCATCAGGTTGTTAACTCCTGCTCGGTTTCCTCTATAATGGGCAGCTGATTTTTACTCTATTTTTCAACTTTGCCTGAGCCATAAGCGAATCCTGATGCTGCAGATCTATAACACCCTGACCAAAGAGAAAGCCCCATTTCAGCCACTGGAAGAGGGCAAGATCAACATGTATGTGTGCGGCATCACCGTATACGATTTCTGTCATATCGGCCATGCACGGGTAATGGTGTCGTTTGATGTAATAACTCGTTACCTGCGGGCGCGTGGCTGGGATGTTACTTACATCCGTAACATCACCGATGTTGATGATAAAATTATCAAACGTGCAACTGAGAATGGTGAACGACCTGATCAACTGACAGGGCGTATGATTGATGCGATGCACGAAGACGAGGATAAGCTTAGTGTGCTGCGTCCTGATCAGGAGCCCCGTGCTACGGCTCATATGCAAGACATTATCGATATGATTCAGGTACTGATCGGTAAAGGCTTCGCTTATGCTGCCTCTAATGGTGATGTCTATTACCGGGTTGAGCGATTTGCTGATTACGGCAAGCTAACCAATAAGAATGTTGATGAACTAAGATCCGGTTCTCGGGTTGAAGTGCAGGATGCTAAAGAAAGTCCATTGGATTTCGTTCTGTGGAAGGCTGCAAAAGAGGGTGAAGTGAGCTGGGAATCCCCTTGGGGAGCTGGCCGTCCGGGGTGGCATATTGAGTGTTCAGCTATGTCTAAATGCTGCCTGGGTGATACCTTTGATATCCATGGTGGTGGGCCGGATCTGCCGTTCCCACACCATGAAAACGAGATCGCTCAGTCTGAAGCCGCTAACGGTGTTAAATATGTAAACACCTGGATGCACGCTGGTGCGGTGCGGGTGAATGCTGAGAAGATGTCTAAGTCTCTGGGCAATTTCTTCACTATCCGTGATGTGTTAGAAAAGTACGATGCCGAAGTGGTCCGTTACTTCCTCTCATCCGTACACTACCGCAGCTATATCGACTATTCAGAAAACAGTCTTAAAGAAGCGCGTAGTGCGTTGGAACGTTTCTACCAGGCTCTCAATGGTGTAGACGCGGTTGCCGCCGAATTGGATAACGATTACGAAACACGCTTTTATGCAGCAATGGATAATGATTTTAATACGCCGATGGCAATGGCTGTTCTATTTGATCTGGTGAATGAACTGAACTCTGCCAAACGCGCTGGTGATGCTAAAGCTTCTGCATTAGCGGCTCAATTAAAGCAACTAGGCGGTATTCTGGGGTTGCTACAACAGCAGCCAGAAGCCTTCCTACAAGGCGAAAGCAAAGCGGGTGAGATAACCCCTGAGCAAATTGAAGCTCTGATTCAGCAGCGAGCTGATGCTAAGAAAGGCAAAGACTTTGCTGCGGCAGACCAGATACGTGAAGATCTGGTAGCGCAAGGGATTATCCTTAAAGATAGCCGTGAAGGGACCTCTTGGTTCCGGGAGAGCTAAAGGCTTTTGGTTTGGAGAAAGCTAACGGCTTTTGGGTTTGGAGAAGGCTCAATTAATTTCGTTATATCAAGGCAGCTTGTGGCTGCCTTTTTTATGTTTAAGGGATGAGTGAATGAGTCAACAGACAACACTGGTTATCTTCTGTAAACGACCATTGTACGGCCAGGGTAAACAACGGATCGCTGCAACCCTGGGTAAAGGTGCTGCCTATCAGATTGCCTGCGCGCTTTTAAATTGCGCCCTAGAGGACGCACGAAGCTGGCCAGGACTGGTGGTTCTTTCTCCGGGTAGTGAATCTGATCGAGAGTGGGCAGAAGATCTGTTGCTCTTTAACTACCAGGTGGTGCCTCAGTGCGAAGGAAACCTGGGGCTGAAACTTAATTATGTTGATCAGTTGCTGCGAAAGCAGGGGGCTTCCCGACTGTTGTTTGTTGGCACCGATGCTCCTGAGCATACAGAGCAATGTTACCTTCAGTTTGACCAGTTATTACAGCAGCATGATATTGTTCTTTCCCCTGCTGCTGATGGTGGCGTTACCGCAATGGGAGGGAGTTGTCCCTGGCCCCGGTTGGATAGCCTGCCTTGGAGTACACCACAATTAGGTGAACAGCTGGCAGGTGCCTGTAAAGACTCGGGTTTTCAGGTTGCTTTCAGCTCCGCTGGATACGATGTAGATACAGAGGCTGATCTGCGTCGTTTACGGGAATCTTTAACAAACGATCTCAGGCCGGCCAGAAGACAGCTGCTACAGCTAATACAAGTACTATTTGATGGGAAGGTTAAGGATTGATATGGAACTGATTCGTAGTCGTGACTGGTATACAACAGGGGATGGTTCGGACCGTGGTTATATTCGTCCGCATCTGCTTAAAGAGTTGTGGTTTCATACCGGCACTGCCTGCAATCTAAGTTGCGACTTCTGCCTTGAGGGGGCAGGCCCCGGTGATCAGCGCCTCGGATTGGTTAAACTAGAAGATGTTGAGCCGTTCATCCACCAAGCTCTTGAGTTAGGAGTGGAGCAGTTCTCTTTTACCGGGGGTGAACCATTCCTGGCTAAAGATCTGGTAAAAATTCTGCAGCTTGCTTCCGAGTATGCACCTTGTCTGGTGCTGACGAACGGTACTGATGCACTGCAGAAACGTCTGCATCAACTGGTTGTTCTTAAAGAGAGCAAGTACCCAGTCAACTTTCGCGTCAGTATTGATTCACCGGTTGCTGCGGATCACGATAAAGGCCGCGGTGAAGGGATGTTTGATCTTGCCTTAACTGGAATGAAAGCGCTGTCTGATATGGGGTTTAATGTGTCAGTGGCACGGCATATGGCCGAGGGTGAAGATACCCCTGTCGTGGAGCAACAGTATCGGGAGATATTTGGCTCTCGAGAGCTGCCTGCGGATATCAAATTTGTCGCCTTCCCGGATTTTCTGCCTCCTGGCAGCCATGGGCACGGGCCGGATATCAGTACAAACTGTATGACGCAGTACCATACAGAAGAAACCCGAAATAGCTTCATGTGCGCTTTCAGTAAGATGGTTGTTAAGCACAATGGTCGAATGCGGGTATATGCCTGTACGCTGGTGGATGATGATCCAGAATATGATCTGGGTGGGGATTTGAGACAAGCGTTAGAACAACAGGTCAGTATGAAGCACCATCGTTGTTTTTCTTGTTTTAAGTATGGGGCCTCATGCAGCGAAACATAGTTGGATCAGCGTCTGGAACCGCTTTGGCTGCGTTAAAATCTCGATCTAAATGCTCACTTATTCCAATAAGCTCCGCTTTTTCTCTCGATTTTGCCTTGCCAAAACGGCACCATCTCGCTGACTTAAGCACTGGAGTGGGTGTTTGAATAATATCTCTGTTGTTATTCCTGTGGGTCCGGCTGAAACTGATCTGCAGCCTTTTCTTTCTCAGTTGTCTTATCTGAAACTGGCACGACAGATCATCTTTGTTTTTTGCCCTGAGTCAGAATCACTAAAACAGCAATTACCGACTGATCATCAGATTCAGTACTTAACGGTTGAAGCAGGACGTGCAATCCAACTCAACGCCGGAGCACAGCGGGTTGAGTCTGGCTTTATCTGGTTTTTGCATCTGGATAGCCTGATTACTAATACTCAGTGGCAAACACTTAACCAGAGTCTAAAACGTAAACCCAATTGTCTGCACTATTTTGATCTGCGGTTTCAATCCGATGGAAACGGGCCGATGTGGCTCAACAGTCAGGGAGCGAATCTTCGCTCCCGCTGGTTAGGTTTGCCCTTTGGTGATCAGGGTTTTTGTCTGTCGGTTCATCAATTTGAAAACTTGGGTGGCTATCCTGTTGATGCGCTTTACGGCGAAGACCATCTGTTTGTCTGGCGTGCCCATCAAAAGCGTGTCAAATTAGCCAATACCGGCTCAGTGTTGACTACCAGTGCGCGAAAGTATGCAGTGACCGGTTGGGGCAGGTTGACGCTGATCTATCAGCTCTATTGGATTAAGCAGGCGTTGCCACCGTTTTGGCGGCTATTAAAAAGTAAAATAGTCTCTCTTTAATCATTCCTGCAACCGCCTTTAACGGCTGTCTCTATTGGATTTTACCGATGAATAAGTTCTCTACCCTGACACAGCTATTGCGATTTATGTTGCCTTATCGGCGCTATTGGATCGGTGCAATGATTGCGTTGCTATTTACTGCGGGTATTACCCTGGCAATAGGACAGGGAGTGCGTTTGGTGATCGATAATGGCTTTGTAGCCGGTTCGGTATCGCAGTTGAATCAAGCGATTTTTTTGCTGGTGGTGATGGCTATCCTGATGGCCTGCGGCACCTTTATCCGTTTTTATCTGGTTTCATGGCTTGGTGAGCGAGTGACTGCGGATATCCGTCAGGCGGTATTTGATAATGTAATCGGTCTGCATCCGAGTTTCTTTGAAAAGAACCGCAGTGGCGAGATCATGTCGCGCCTGACCACCGATACCACCTTGTTGCAGTCTATCATCGGTAGTTCCTTTTCGATGGCGCTACGCAGTCTGGTCACCACGTCCGGTGCGCTGGTCATGTTGTTTGTCACTAATATTAAGCTGTCTCTGATTATTGTTGCTGGTGTTCCGCTGATTCTCCTGCCGATTCTTATTTTCGGTCGCAGAGTGCGATCGCTGGCCCGTAAAAGTCAGGATAGTATCGCTGATGTTGGCAGCTATGCAGGAGAGGTTATTCAACAGATTAAAACCGTTCAGAGCTATACCCAGGAAGCCCAGGAGAGCAGTGCTTTTGGTGTAGGAGTTGATCGTGCATTCAGTGTTGCACAACACCGTATTCGTCAGCGGGCATTTTTGATGGCGATGGTCATATTACTAGTGTTTGGTGCGCTGTCAGGAATGCTCTGGGTTGGTGGTTATGATGTTATTACCGGCGCGATGTCTGCCGGTGAATTGGGAGCTTTTGTCTTTTATGCGCTAATAGTGGCCATGGGTGTAGGTACGTTGTCTGAGGTGTACGGTGAGTTACAGCGAGCTGTCGGAGCCACCGAACGCTTGATGGAGCTTCTGCATGCTGAGAGTGAGATAAAGTCCCCAGACGAACTGGTGAACAGACCTGAGAAGGCTGAGACAGCTACCGCATCTTTGAAGGCGGAACTCTCTTTCGATGAGGTTACCTTTAATTACCCTTCACGCCCGGATCAAGCGGCGCTTGAAGCCTTTTCGTTAACCCTGAAAGAAGGCTCTATAACCGCACTGGTTGGGCCATCAGGGGCAGGTAAATCAACAGTATTTGAGCTTTTGTTACGTTTTTACGACCCACTTAAAGGCCGAGTCTGTTTTGATTCCAGAGATCTGCGGGACTTTGACCCCCGAGAACTGAGGCGTCAGGTGGCGCTAGTATCACAACAGCCGGCGCTCTTTACCGCCAATGTCATAGATAATATCCGCTACGGTAGAGCCGATGCCAGTAAAGAGGAGGTGGTCGCTGCAGCAAAAGCTGCCTATGCCCATGAATTTATCGAGCGTCTGCCGGAGGGTTACAATAGCGACCTGGGTGAGCAGGGCGTACGTTTGTCCGGTGGTCAGAAGCAGCGTATCGCGATTGCTCGGGCCATCCTTAATGATCGTCGAATATTGCTACTGGATGAAGCGACCAGTGCTCTGGATACTGAGAGTGAGCATAAAGTGCAGTTGGCGCTGGATACGCTGATGCAGGGCCGAACAACGGTTATCATTGCTCACCGCCTGTCGACTATTTTGCACGCCGATCAAATAGTAGTGATGGACCAGGGACGGGTTGTCGGGATGGGAAGCCATGAGGAGCTGCTACAAAGCTCCGATCTTTATTCCCGGTTAGCTAAACTGCAGTTCAAGCGTGACTCCGCTATTCAGGAGTCATCGCAGTCATAGTGATGAAGCCGAAGCCTCTAAGGGTTATTTTCCTTGATAGTTTGGCGTGCGTTTTTCAACAAACGCGTTCACCGCTTCCAAATGATCTTCGGTGTTGTGACAGATACCTTGCATCAGCGCACAGTGCTCTAAGAATTCAGGTAGTTCCATTTTCTGTGCGGTTTTTAACAGCCGCTTAGTCATCCGCAGTGCCTGGGGTGGCTTCTCCGCCATTCGGCTAGCGAGTTCTATCGCTTTTTCCATCAGTTGATCAGGTTCTACTACCTCAAGAAGAATACCAAGCTCTTTCGCTTCATCGGCTCCGATTACACGGCCGGTAAGCGTGAGTTCCGCAGCCTTTTGATAGCCAATTAAACGTTGTAAAAACCAAGCTCCGCCATCGCCAGGAATTATTCCCAGGTTAACAAAAGTCTCGCCTAACAGCGCTTTAGAAGAACCGATACGCAGATCACACATGCAGGTCAGATCAAAGCCTGCACCAATAGCCGGCCCATTTACCGCGGCAATCACCGGTATGTCGATCTTAGCCATCGCCAGTGGAATACGCTGGATTCCCAACCGATATTTGTTCTGTACGGTATACACATCACCGGCAAACGCGCCGTTTTTGTGCTCACCGTCACGTTCACTCATCTCTTTAATGTTGCCGCCGGCAGAGAAAGCACTGCCATCACCGGTGATAATAAGAACAGAAACTTCTGGCGTGTGATTGACCCATTCGGCAACACTGACCAGATCATCAATCAGGGTTGTACCCGTCAGGGCGTTGCGGACATCGTGGCGTTTGAAAGTAAGGGTGGCGATTCGATTCGACAGGGTTAATTCACTGTCAGTTAATGCAGGCAGTTTTACATTATCACTCATGGGCATTCCGTTGTATTTGTGGTCTTTTTTATGATTGCAGAAATCTGTTTTCTTTCAGGTTTACAGTCTATCAGAGACGAGGCGGGTGAACTATTAGCGACGGTCAGCTGTAATGAATAGCCAGCCAGATGGTGTCCTGGTTTTGTGATGTCCATTCAACCCGATGCCGCCTGTGCGCAGGAATATGGAGATAATCGCCGGTATTCAATTCGGTTGGCGGACTATCTGGGTAGCCAATACGTGCAGCCCCCTGAATAACCAGAATCCACTCATGCTGGTCCTGATCGTACCAATAGCTTTCAGGGGAGTGATGACCCCGGGAAACAATACGTTCTATTTTCAGATGGTTGTTTTCCAAAAGGGTGGTGAATAGTTCGCCGGGAAGCTGTGTTGGAATATTCGTTAATAGATTTTGCATTGATTTGCCCGTTAACTTTTAAGATCAAGGGTAGACCATAAATGGCAAAGTTGATGGTTTGAGTCGATTCATCTACTCATACAGCTTCAAATTAACTCAGTAACACAACGCTGTAGATCAGCGAGGGGAGAAAGCGGGGTGACATTAGGTACAAAATTAGGGATAAGAGGGTGTTGAGTTGAATAATGCTGAGATGAGTTTCTCACCCCAGCATCAGGACTGATTACTTTTTAAATCAGAACTTGTAGCCCATGCCAATCATGAAAACGGTTGGATCAATTTCAAGGCCGCCCAAGTCTGCTCCATCGACTTCAACATTGGTATCGATATCCATTCTCCATACGGCAGCGTTGACTAACCACTGATCATTAATGGAATAATCGACGCCCAATTGAGCACTCAGTCCCCAGGAGTCCTCAAGTTCAAGTTTGGTACCGGCAAGTGCGCCTGTGGTGCTTTCTGAGAAGAATGCTGTGTAGTTTATACCAACGCCAATGTAAGGCTGGAAAGCTGAACCACTCTCCATTGGGTAATACTGCAAGGATAGGGTAGGCGGCAGATGTTTGGTTTCACCAACCTTAGCACCGTTTAGTGTAATGTCGTGCGTGAACGGGGTCGCTGCCAGCAGCTCAACACCTATATTGTTGGTTAACATGTAGGTTCCAGCTAAACCAACCTGAGTGTTGTCTTCAACATCTAAGCCAGCAACAACAGTATTATTTGATGTATTTGGATTAACGTTGGCTAGACCTACGCGTAAAACCATATCGCCTGATTCATATGCCATACAGTTTGCGGCGGTAACTAGTGAAGCACCCATTACTAGTGCTGAAATTACTTTTTTGTTCATGAACATTTTCCCTTGTTAAGCGTCAGTGATAAAGATTCAGCTATTTGACGTTATTTATCCTTAGGAAATATTGACTTAAGACAGTTTTAAAAACCCCAGGAATTGTATCTTGACTAAAAATTGAGCTAAATCAATTTTAACCATGCAATAAGTAAGGGAATTGAAAATATTAGGAGTTTAGGTTGTCGTTACGGGAGGGGAATAGCGTAAGTATCAGGTGCTTTAAGTGATATTTCGGCATGGCTTTATGCCTGGGTGCTACTTTTATATTTAAGGAAGGAGGTCAGCACAATGCCAGACAATGTTAATAGGGCGGCCAATAAATAGCCGGAAGCGAAGGTGCCACTCAACTCAGCCATATATCCTGCCAGGGTAGGGCCGGCAATTTGCCCAACACCGAAAAAGAAGGTTACATACCCAAAGACTTTACCGGCTTCTGTGGCAGGCAGCATATCACTGACCAGAGCAGCAATAATGGCTGGAATACTGAACGCGGTAAGGCCGAAGAGAAACATTGATAAAAGCAGACCAAATTCACCTGGGCTTAATGCCACCAAGAGATAGGAGACAGTTTGAATACTGTATACGGTGATAAGCCCTGTTTTGCGTCCGAAATGGTCTGAAACCCAGCCAAAGAGAGCCCCTGAAAAGACGCTAAGTACGCCAATAGCGGTCCACAACAGCCCGGCTTTTGCTTCACTGAATCCATACTCGGTCACCAGGGTAGTAACGATAAACGTTGCATAGATCACATAGGTAAAACCAAACACGAAATAGATGGCGCCAATATGGGCTATCAGACGCGAAGGCTTATCACTCATTGGATGCGCTGCAGCGTTAATTGTTGAGTCAGCTGGATCGGTACCTAAAGGCTCAATAGAGAGCTGTTGAGGTTTGTTACGAATCAGTAACCCGATGAATACGGTTAACAATGCAATTACTATGGCAAACGCGGCCCAGCCAATACGCCAGCCAATATCCGCCCATTCACTGTTTAACCAGGGGATAAGTAAACCGCTGGCCATAATCCCTGAACCGTTACCGACAATCATATAACCGGCAGCCCGGCCACGGTATTTTTGTGTAAACCAGTGTGCCACCAGAGTCATAGCAGTAATGTTTGCCGCGCCGCTGCCAATACCGGTGATAAAATACATCAGGATAATCAACCACAGCTGTTCACTCAGGCTCACTATCAGCATGCTCACTGATATCAATATCAAACCAGTTACTATGGTTTTCCGCTCGCCCAGCCGGGTAATCATTTTACCGCAGAGGAACACCGAAACCAGGTAGCCGATAAAGTTCCCGGTACCGATAAACCCCATTTCGGAATAACTTAACTGTAGGCTTTCTCCCATAGAGGGCAGTAACATACCCAGTGCAAAGCGTCCAAGGCCCATGCAGCAAAAGAGAGTGAGCATGCCGGAAAAGACAATGACCCATGCATAGTGCAGCTTTTTGCTAGAGGAGGGCGTTTGAGGTGCTGTCGACATATGAGTTTTAGAGCCCCGGAACCATCAGTTATAAATAAAGATTAGTAAGTTCTGGTGAAGGGGCAAAAGTAACACACCTCTTTCAACAGCTTGATAATGCATTCAAATCTTATAAGCACAAACTGTTTCAGGTATATGAAATGCCTTTGAAGCCATCATTCGACAGCTATCATTAGCTTGTGATTATATCTAGGTATGAAGCATCAATATCAGCATTGAAATAAGCCATGCCCAGTTTACTTAAGTACTCTAAACGATCTGCTTTCATCAAATCTATTTCAGGTGCACCGTAACCATGTGCCTGATAAATTCCCGCTAGATATGCCATAAAGTTTTCACCTTCTTTCACTAGCAGTAAGCTCGCGGCACCTACATCGGGTTTTACCTGGGCATTCAATTCTTCAGGTAGATTTACTGCAAAAACGACGGGCTGCTCATCACCCTCAACCCGCACACTGCGGTCTCTCACTGTTTGTTCAGCCCAGTAAAAGGCTAACTCTTTACTTTGTGTCAGAAAAACCGGCTCAATCGATTCTGTATAGTTATTACCGATAGTTGCCATGGTTTTTTTAGCGGCATCTTTTAACGCTTTATCACCGGAGCATTTCAAACCCTGCTCATTGATTGAGTCGACAAGGGCGGATGAAGTGCCGTGATACCAGGTATCGCTGGAAGTAAAACCTTGTTCGGTTAACAAATCTTTAGCATCTTGAAGAAAAGTAGGTGTATCAGTCATATTCGAAATCACTTAATCAGTTTGCAGTAGAACGCAGGTTGGAATTCTAACGTAAAAAACCATTCGATTCCTCCCCGGGGCCTGTAGAACAAAACCTATTCATAAAAAAAGCGACACCTTAATTTAAGGGGCCGCCTTTATGTCCAGTATGGACTGTACCCTGATTATGCAGAAGCGGTCATCAGGGCACTTTAGGTAACGCTTATTCAGCTTAACCGAACTGGTTAGAAGTGTTCTTCGCGCCGCCAGCTTTCAGAGCGTTCTCACCAGCAAAGTATTCTTTGTGGTCGTCGCCCATGTCTGAACCAGACATGTTCTGGTGCTTAACACATGCGATACCCTGACGGATCTCCTGACGCTGTACGCCTTTAACGTAGCCCAGCATGCCTGCATCACCGAAGTACTCTTTAGCCAGGTTGTCAGTAGACAGCGCAGCAGTGTGGTAAGTCGGCAGAGTGATCAGGTGGTGGAAGATGTTCGCTTCACGAGCTGAGTCAGCCTGGAAGGTACGGATCTTATCATCAGCAAGCTCAGCCAGAGCAGAGCTATCATAGTCAACACTCATCAGGTTGGCACGATCGTAAGCAGAAACGTCTTCACCAGCTTCTACCATGATGTCGAATGCTTGCTGACGGAAGTTCAGCGTCCAGTTGAACGATGGGCTGTTGTTGTAAACCAGCTTCGCATCAGGAATCTCTTTACGCACTTCGTTCATCATATCAGCGATATCTTGAACGTTTGGTGTGGCTGTTTCGATCCACAGCAGGTCAGCACCGGCTTTAATTGCTTCGATGCTGTCAAATACGCAACGCTCTTCACCGGTACCCTGACGGAACTGGTACAGGCCAGAAGGCAGACGCTTAGGACGAACCAGCTTACCGTCACGGTTGAAGCATACGTCGCCTTCAGCCATGTCAGCAACGTCGATCTCTTCAACGTCCAGGTAAGAGTTGTAACGATCGCCCTGATCGCCTGGCTCTTTAACTACAGCGATCTCTTTAGTCAGACCAGCACCTTCAGAGTCGGTACGTGAAACGATAACACCGTTGTCGATACCCAGCTCTAGGAAAGCATAACGCAATGCGCGAATCTTAGTGTGGAAGTCAGCATGAGGTACGGTTACTTTACCGTCCTGGTGACCACATTGCTTCTCATCAGCAACCTGGTTTTCGATCTGCAGTGCACAAGCACCGGCTTCAATCATCTGCTTAGCCATCAGGTAAGTGGCTTCAGCGTTACCGAAACCGGCATCGATATCAGCAATAATTGGTACTACGTGAGTCACGTGGTTATCAATTTGATCCTGAATGTTAGCTTCTTCAGCAGCGTCGCCAGCTTCGCGAGCAGCATCCAGTGCGCGGAACAGGCCGCCCAGTTCACGTGCATCAGCTTGACGCAGGAAGGTGTAAAGCTCTTCAACCAGGCTAGCAACAGTGGTCTTCTCGTGCATAGACTGGTCAGGTAGAGGACCGAAGTCAGAACGCAGTGCTGCAACCATCCAACCAGACAGGTAGAGGTAGCGGCGATCAGTCTGGCCATTGAAGTGCTTCTTAATAGAGATCATCTTCTGCTGGCCGATAAAACCATGCCAGCAACCCAGAGACTGAGTGTATTTAGTCTTGTCAGCGTCAAAGGCAGCCATGTCAGCGCGCATAACATCAGCGGTGTACTGAGCGATGTCCAGACCCGTTTTGAATTTGTTCTGAGCACGCATGCGAGCAGCAGATTCTGGGTTGATTGCATCCCAGGCAGAGCCGTGGGTTTCTTTCAGGCCTGCAACGGTTTGGATATCTTGATTCAGAGTAGACATGGACGTCTCCTTCTCTCATTAGCTTGGCAGCTGAATTGCCGCTCTGGTATTTAGTATGTGATCTATTCTATGTCTGCTATTAACATAAAGGAAATAAATGGCTATTATATAGACTATTCATTAAATAAATATTGCAGCTAATACTCTGTCATACGGGGCTTTGTATGAATCTAGATAAGATCGACTTAAACCTATTGGTATACCTTGATGTGTTGCTTAGAGAGCGAAATGTAACCCGCTCGGCGAGTTTGTTGGGAATAACTCAACCTGCGATGAGTAACGGCCTACGCCGCCTGAGGGATACGTTCAGTGACCCATTATTGGTACGCACAGGTGAGGGCATGGCTCCGACTGAAAGAGCTCAGGCACTTCAGCCTTTGCTGCGACAGATCCTTTCATCGGTAGAGCAGGTGATAGAGCCCAGCAGTGCTTTTGATGCCAGCAGTAGTGATCGTGTGTTCCGAATTATGACCAGTGACTATGGTGAAGCGACATTACTGCCACGGTTGCTTAAACGGCTACGTAAAGAAGCGCCGGATATTGTACTGGATATTCTGACCCCCAGTGATATGAGCTTTACTGAAGTCGAGCAGGGACTGGTTGACCTGGTTATTAATCGTTTCGATACGATGCCCCAATCGTTTCATCAGAAAACTTTATGGCGGGACAGTTTTTCATGTCTGTTTGCGGTAGATAATCCCATCTCTCATGATTTTAGCCTGGAAACTTATCTTCAGGCGAAGCATGTATGGGTTAGCAAGACGGGCATGGGCGCCGGGATGGGCATCACTCCAAAGGATGTGAAACGACTAGGCTGGGTAGATGAAGCCCTGGAGAAGAGCGGCCATAAGCGCCAGATCAGGGTGTTTACCCGTCACTATCAGTCTGCCGCTCTGATTGCCGAGCAGAAAGGTTTGATAGCGACAATTCCAACCCGAGCGGCTACGGCACAATCGAACAACCCTCGTCTGGTAATTAAGCCTCCCCCATTTGATATTCCTGATTTTGAATTAAAAATGGCATGGAGCCCTTTGCTTCAACACAATGTAGCCCACCAGTGGTTGAGGAATTTGATTGCTGATGTGACAAAAGCTTAATTTAAAACGAATCAACAACAGGAAGATAACTATTTTTTCAGGCTAGGCTGAAGACAAAAAAAAGGCAGCCAATTGGCTGCCTTTTTAGTGAGTAACTATTAACCGAACTGGTTAGAAGTGTTCTTCGCGCCGCCAGCTTTCAGAGCGTTCTCACCAGCAAAGTATTCTTTGTGGTCGTCGCCCATGTCTGAACCAGACATGTTCTGGTGCTTAACACATGCGATACCCTGACGGATCTCCTGACGCTGTACGCCTTTAACGTAGCCCAGCATGCCTGCATCACCGAAGTACTCTTTAGCCAGGTTGTCAGTAGACAGCGCAGCAGTGTGGTAAGTCGGCAGAGTGATCAGGTGGTGGAAGATGTTCGCTTCACGAGCTGAGTCAGCCTGGAAGGTACGGATCTTATCATCAGCAAGCTCAGCCAGAGCAGAGCTATCATAGTCAACACTCATCAGGTTGGCACGATCGTAAGCAGAAACGTCTTCACCAGCTTCTACCATGATGTCGAATGCTTGCTGACGGAAGTTCAGCGTCCAGTTGAACGATGGGCTGTTGTTGTAAACCAGCTTCGCATCAGGAATCTCTTTACGCACTTCGTTCATCATATCAGCGATATCTTGAACGTTTGGTGTGGCTGTTTCGATCCACAGCAGGTCAGCACCGGCTTTAATTGCTTCGATGCTGTCAAATACGCAACGCTCTTCACCGGTACCCTGACGGAACTGGTACAGGCCAGAAGGCAGACGCTTAGGACGAACCAGCTTACCGTCACGGTTGAAGCATACGTCGCCTTCAGCCATGTCAGCAACGTCGATCTCTTCAACGTCCAGGTAAGAGTTGTAACGATCGCCCTGATCGCCTGGCTCTTTAACTACAGCGATCTCTTTAGTCAGACCAGCACCTTCAGAGTCGGTACGTGAAACGATAACACCGTTGTCGATACCCAGCTCTAGGAAAGCATAACGCAATGCGCGAATCTTAGTGTGGAAGTCAGCATGAGGTACGGTTACTTTACCGTCCTGGTGACCACATTGCTTCTCATCAGCAACCTGGTTTTCGATCTGCAGTGCACAAGCACCGGCTTCAATCATCTGCTTAGCCATCAGGTAAGTGGCTTCAGCGTTACCGAAACCGGCATCGATATCAGCAATAATTGGTACTACGTGAGTCACGTGGTTATCAATTTGATCCTGAATGTTAGCTTCTTCAGCAGCGTCGCCAGCTTCGCGAGCAGCATCCAGTGCGCGGAACAGGCCGCCCAGTTCACGTGCATCAGCTTGACGCAGGAAGGTGTAAAGCTCTTCAACCAGGCTAGCAACAGTGGTCTTCTCGTGCATAGACTGGTCAGGTAGAGGACCGAAGTCAGAACGCAGTGCTGCAACCATCCAACCAGACAGGTAGAGGTAGCGGCGATCAGTCTGGCCATTGAAGTGCTTCTTAATAGAGATCATCTTCTGCTGGCCGATAAAACCATGCCAGCAACCCAGAGACTGAGTGTATTTAGTCTTGTCAGCGTCAAAGGCAGCCATGTCAGCGCGCATAACATCAGCGGTGTACTGAGCGATGTCCAGGCCCGTTTTGAATTTGTTCTGAGCACGCATGCGAGCAGCAGATTCTGGGTTGATTGCATCCCAGGCAGAACCGTGGGTTTCTTTCAGGCCTGCAACGGTTTGAATATCTTGATTCAGACTAGACATAGTTAATCCTTCTGTTTGGTCGCTATTGTTAAGGCCGTTATATTTTAATAGGTGGCTTTGCTTATAGCGGTTTGCATCTTACGTCAGCAAATTGTCGAAGTGGCTGACACTTAAAAGAGATGCTAATAATCGGGCTTTATAGGGAGGCTGTCAAAGCCTTTTTGTGCAGAGCACAATTGCTGTAAATCTATTACAAGCCCTTATATGCTGGTCTTTGTAGTCTAACTACATAAGGCGTGATCTGTTGCGTTGCAGCAAAGCCTTTAATCATCATGCCTCAGGTCTTTGTAGACGAAAGTCTAATAAGTTTATGGCCGTATGGAAAAAACGCTTTTTACAAAAAAATATAGTTATATATATAGGCATATATATTCTTAAAAATTATATGTAGCCGTCACTACATAAACAGCGAAACGTTCGTTACGCATAAGATTTATAGCTGCATATAGCGAGTAGGCTGGATCTAAAAAAAAGACCACGGATAAGTGGTCTTCTTGCGAGCTGAGCATAGGCGGCAATAAATAGGTATAGCGGAGCCCCGATTGAAACTGGCGGCTATAATGTTAGCCTATATCCTCTGCATTTCAGTCTTCCAGATAGATCGAGCCCTGGTTGAAGAGGTCTACCAATAGTTGCAGTTGTTGCTCGGACCACTCGCCTTGATTAATAACAATCGCAGGATTCCTGCAAAGATTTGCCGCTAATGCGCAGCTAGTATCAGAGAGCTGGAAGCTGCGACCATCGGCAAAGAATTGCAATGCGCTTTCGCTATTTAAACTATAAGAGAAACGTGCCCCCTCATTACGTACAAAATACAGGTCGCTTTCATTAAGCGCTGTCCGAAGTTGGTCTGTGGTGATTGCCTCTTCAGGTGCCTGGTCCAGATCCGGGTACTTAGGATCCGTTACATATTGCCCTAACCATTGTCCCAGCTTGGCATCGTCTGCCAGATAGTCGGTGAATATCTGGCGTACTTTATTAATGGCCTGAGGGGTAATTTCGCCTGAGTTATCCTGAAGGGTTAGATCTGGATCGGTATATCGTGATTCTGATGTTAGCTTTTCACCTACAAAATCGGTAAAGCTCCGCATAATTTCTGCGTGAGAAGGGGCGCGGAAACCAACTGAATAGGTCATGCAGTCATCGGATTCACCAATCCCGTTGTGACCAACCTGTGGTGGGATGTAGAGCATATCACCGGGCTCTAATACCCAGTTAAATTCGGGTTCCCACTCGGTCATTATCATTACCGGTGTATTGGGTCGGCGGGGTGAGTTCTGGTCAAAGAAACCACCGACTTCCCAGCGACGCTTACCCTGGGTCTGGATAAGAAAGACATCGTAGTTGTCGTAATGGGGGCCAACGCCGCCACCCTGGCTAGCAAAGCTGACCATCAGATCATCAAAACGCCAGTTAGGTATAAAACGAAACTGCTCAACGATATCACTGGCTTCAGGTACCCAATGATCGACTGCCTGAACGAGTAGTGTCCAGTGAGTCTCAGGTAGGCTAGTGAAGGTCGCTTCGTCAAAGGGTCCGTGCTTAATATCAAAATCAGCACCATCAGGGCTCTGGACAACAAGGCGGGATTCAACATCCTCTTCCAGGGAGAGGCCTGCCAGCTCATCAGCACCTACGGGGGCTTCAAGATCAGGGAAAGCGTTGCGAACCAATAAAGGTTTTTTCTGCCAGTAGTCCCTTAGAAATTCTTCGATCGAGATGTCGCCGAAAGGGGATTCGCTCATGATTCTGATCCTTTATTGTCTGTCTCTGAAGTAACTGTTTTTGCTATGGTTTCATCAATTGATGTCAAAATACCACGGAGCATGTTCAGTTCTGTTCGCTCCGGGCGGGAGCGATTGAAATAGCGTCGCAGCTTATCCATAACCTTGCCCTGGTGTTGTGGAATGATGAAATTTGTTCCACGCAGAGCGTTTTCAAGATGCTCATAAAACAGCTCCATGTCCCGGGTTAGAGGGTAGGGCTGTTCATGTTCTTCATAGTCCTGCTTATTATGTGCCTGCCAGATCTCATAACAAACAAGCTGAATAGCAGCGGATACGTTTAGTACCGGATATTCAGGGTTTGCCGGGATATAGACATGGTAATTACATTTCTGTAACTCTGAGTTATGCAGTCCCATCGTCTCACGGCCAAACACAATCGCCACTTTGCCCAGCTTGGCTTCGCCAACAATTTTTTTAGCACAGTCGTGGGCATCAAAGATTGGTAGATCAAAAGTGCGGTTGCGTGCGCTGGTGCCTATTACTAACTGACAGTCAGAAATCGCTTCATCCATTGTGCCTACCACCACAGCTTTTTCGAGCAGATCTTTTGCTCCGGCGGCTCTGGAGTCGGCTTCTTCATCAGGAAATACACGGGGATCGACCAGGTAAAGCTGGCTCAGACCCATATTTTTCATGGCCCGGGCGGCGGCACCTATATTGCCCGGATGAAAGGTATTGATCAGTACGATGCGAATATTTTCAAGCATGTCAGCGCTGTATCCGTTTATATATTCTGTCAGCCTGAAGTAACAGGCGGCGATTGTATCGCTAATAGTGTTGAGAAAACTTGTTCTTTATCAGGCTATGTAAAAACTCTGACACCATTTGTGGATGTCAGTTAGCAGTCCTGTAATTTTGCAATGAAAGTCCGTAAATCATAGATAAACCGTTCCCGGTGCCAGAGCTGCGGCGAGTGATCTGAGTTCTCATAGGTATGGAGCTCGGAGAGTCTGATGTTATCTCTGACATAGTCTGCAACCTTAGAGCTGTAGAACTGGCTTTCATCACCGTAGATCAGCAGCGCGGGGATATCCATCTGTGGCAGTACGTCACGGTAATCAGCTTCGGTCAGGCTTTCCCAGCAACGCACCAGAGGGTCACCTTTGAGAGTCTGCAGGTGTTCACGCATCTGCTGAAATCCACGGGAATTTCGCTGATAACTTTCATAAGATTTACGGTTATAGCCATTAGCGACTAGCTGTAGCAGACCCTCGGCAAAATCCTCTTTGAGCTTACTGATCAGACGGTTGCTGGCTGCCTGATTGAAATTCCCATAGATTCCATTGTGCCAGTTATCATCAGTCACTAGCTTTGGTGACTGATCGATAATGCAAACTCCGGCTAATTTGTCACAACCGAAATCACGAATATATTGCCAAAGAGTCAGGGCTCCCATTGAGTGGCCGACAAGTGTAACGTTGCTTAATTGATGGTGTTCGATCAACTGTTGGAGGTCGCTGGCCATATCGCGGACATGGGTGCTGGCGGAATCAGCTATTGGGTGACCGCCGTGTCCCCGAGCGTCCCAGCAGAAGACTTCATGCTGATCGGCCAGTTCAGATGCAAAAGGTAACCAGTCTCTGGCACCGGCACTCCAGCCGTGCAGGAAGATAACAGGGCTACCCTTACCAAGTCTTAAATAACGTATTTCAACATTATCAGATGATATTATTTTTTCCATAATAACAAATGGTTACCATTGATTCTTAATGTGTTTATTAGAGCAATAAAAAAGCAGAGCCAATGCTCTGCTTTTACGATAAAAACTGAATAATCAGATAGCTTTAGCCTGATCTACAGCGTTACCGATATAGCTGTGAGGTGTCAGTTGCTTAAGCTCTTCTTTGGCCGCATCAGGCATATCAAGCGTATCAACAAAGGCCATAATGGTCTCTTTGTTCATATCCTGACCGCGGGTCAGCGCCTTAAGTTTCTCATACGGTTCTTCGATAGCATAACGACGCATAACCGTCTGAATTGGTTCAGCCAGTACTTCCCAGCTGTTTTCCAGATCTGCATCAAGGCGAGTCGGGTTAAGTTCCAACTTGCTGATGCCTTTCAGACTAGACTGATAAGCGACCAGACTGTAGCCAAAACCAACGCCCATATTACGCAAAACAGTAGAGTCGGTCAGGTCGCGCTGCCAGCGAGAAATAGGCAGTTTGGCTGCCAGGTGTTGCATGATGGCATTAGCGATACCCAGATTTCCTTCTGAGTTTTCGAAGTCAATCGGGTTAACCTTGTGCGGCATAGTCGATGAGCCAACTTCACCAGCAATGGTTCTTTGCTTGAAATAACCCAGTGAAATATAACCCCAGATATCACGATCGAAATCGATAATGATAGTGTTGAAACGACACACGGCATCAAAGAGCTCAGCGATATAATCGTGAGGCTCAATCTGAGTCGTGTAAGGGTTAAAGTTTAGACCCAGACCTTCAACGAACTCCTGAGCATTCTGAGCCCAGTCAACATCTGCGTAAGCAGAGATATGCGCGTTGTAGTTACCTACAGCACCGTTGATCTTACCCAGTAGCTCTACTTTTTTAAGTTGGTTAATCTGACGCTGCAGACGGTAAGCAACGTTAGCCAGCTCTTTACCAACAGTGGTAGGTGATGCGGTCTGACCATGGGTACGGGATAGCATAGGTTGAGTTGCGTAAGCGCGTCCCAGTTGAGCGATCTCGTCGGTCACCTGCTGCATAACCGGCAGCATGACATCCTGGCCTTCTTTCAGCATCAGTGCGTGGGACAGGTTATTAATATCTTCAGAGGTACAGGCAAAGTGAACGAACTCACTGATTGCTGCCAGCTCGGCATTATCAGCAATGCGCTCTTTAATCAGGTATTCAACCGCTTTAACGTCGTGGTTGGTGGTGCGTTCAATCTCTTTTACTCGGTTAGCTTCAGCTTCGCTAAAGTTATCGACCAGAGCATTAAGAACCGCATTAGCAGTATCACTTAATGCTGGAACTTCTGTAATTTGAGGGAGAGCGGCAAGTTTCTGCAACCAGCGAACTTCAACTGTAACGCGTGCGCGAATCAGGCCGAACTCACTGAATACAGGGCGCAGATCAGCTGTTTTGCTGCCGTAACGACCATCAATTGGAGAGATCGCAGAAAGAGAAGAAAGATCCATATCGAGTAAATACCTGACTGGGTTAAATTTTGAGCGCGAATTATAGCTAAATTCAGGGCGCAGGGAAAATGTGCAGGGCGTTTTTTTGTCTGTTTGGCTCATCCGGGTCAAGATGAGCTGAATGATCAGTCGCGGCGACTGATTCTTTTAACCGCTGGACGCAGTCTGGATTTAAAAAACAGTAGATGCCAACGCTTCCCGCCAACCTGACGCCAAAGCATCGCTGCGCGAATGCCTGCCAACAATAGAGCGCGGATTTTTGCAGCGTTCTCAGTGTTTTGAAGGTGACGTGGTTCGCCGGTAACCTGAATTCTAAAATTGAAGGTGCTTAGCGTATCCTGATAGAGGCTGGCAAGGTTAGCGACAACTGAAGGATGGGTAAATGCTGCCGGATTATCGGTTAACTCAGTGTCCGGATCGGCAAAATAGTTAGCCTGTTGAGAAATTTTATCAATTTTCTCCCCAATTTTTTGTAACAGATCGGGCCGCTTACTCAGCTTACGCTCAAGATGCATCAGGCTTAAGCCATAGCGGATGGTGTCCGGGTTCTGCTCTGTTCTGCTTTTATCAAGCAGCTCCTGCAGCCCCCGAAAGCCTTGGCTAAGATTAATTGGCAGGTTTTCTGCGCCGCCATAGATCTCTTCTGTTATTTCAGGGTTTGTTACAAAGATGCTTGCAAGAGAAGTTTCAAAGCTGTTCTGCGGCACCATTCCACGGGTGGATATCTGTTCAACCAGGCTGGCTGCCTGAAATAGTCCTGCTAGTGCAATTGCCTGTTGATCATCTATTCTGGACATACTGTTTACCTGTATCCCTATGCTTTGCCAGTGGTTTCTATTACACCACCGCCGAGGCAAATTTCGTCACTGTAGATAACAACAGACTGGCCTGGAGTGACGGCCCGCTGTGGTTCTTCAAACTCAATTCTGTAACCCTCGCCATCAGCTATCACCGTACAAGCCTGGTCAGCCTGACGGTAACGTACCTTTGCTCTGCAGCTCATCGGCAGTGCCGGCTTTTCACCATTGATCCAGAAGATGTCACTGGCGTTCAGCCAGTTACTGAACAGCAGCTCATGCTGTTGTCCCTGTACGGCGATTAATACATTTCGCTCAAGGTCCTTTTCTGCAACAAACCAGGGCTCTTCGGGGTAGTTTTTCAAACCTCCGATGCCTAAGCCCTGTCGCTGACCGATGGTGTGGTACATCAGCCCCTGATGCTGACCAATGGCGTCGCCACCAGGGGTTTCAATTTTACCTGGCTGAGCGGGCAGGTATTGCTTAAGGAAATCGGTAAACCTGCGTTCGCCAATAAAGCAGATACCCGTGCTGTCTTTTTTGTCATGGGTTATCAAATCATACTGTTCAGCCAATCGACGTACTTCAGGTTTTTCCAGCTCACCCACGGGAAACAGGGTGAGGGCAAGCTCATTACAGCCTACCTGATGGAGGAAATAGCTTTGATCTTTATTGTTATCCAGGCCTTTGAATAGGGCGGTTTTGCCGTTAAGTTCTGCCCGGCGGACATAATGCCCGGTGGCGATCATATCGGCGCCAAGTACTTTGGCGTAGTCGAGAAACGCTTTGAATTTAATCTCTCGGTTACAGAGAATGTCCGGGTTTGGGGTGCGTCCCGCTTTATACTCTTCAAGAAAGTGCTCAAAGACATTATCCCAGTACTCTGAAGCGAAATTCGCTGTATGTAGCTTGATACCCAACTTATCGCTAACGGCCTGGGCATCAGCCAGATCATCCATGGCGGTACAGTAATCTGTACCATCATCTTCGTCCCAGTTTTTCATAAACAGGCCTTCAACCTGATATCCCTGCTGTTGAAGCAGGAGAGCTGAGACTGATGAATCAACGCCGCCGGACATGCCGACGATAACTTTAATATTTGCTGGATCTGACATAGGGCGTCTGAATGACCTTAAAACTGTTAAGTGCTTCTAATTAATATGCGACCAGAGTCGCCGATTTCAATGCTGTGTAGATAGAATTAGGTTAAACCGTATCATCTTCTACAATTAACTCCAGCGGATATCGTATGCCGCTAAGGTAGTCGTCGATGCATCGGATCACCATAGGGCTGCGTAGCTGCTTTTCTCGTTGTTCCAGCTCTTCCCGGCTAAGCCATAATGCGCGCTCAATGCCTGTATCCAGAGGGCTGTCTGCATCATAGCTATCTGCCTGAGCAACAAAACAGTAACGATGATAGGTGATGCCGTTTGCCGGGGCTGTATAGGTATAGATGCCCACCAGTGCGGTCGGCGTTACTGTCCAGCCGGTTTCTTCAAGGGTTTCACGAATGGCCGCCTGGATAAAAGTTTCGCCTGCTTCTAAATGACCTGCAGGTTGATTAATAACCAGCTCTCCGCGTGAAACTGATTGTTCTTCTACGCAAAGAAACTTTTCATCCTTTTCAATTATCGTTGCCACAGTGGCGTGGGGTGTCCAACGCATTCGCAATTCCGTATATTAAAAGCTTGGGACTAAGTCTGCTATGACAGAGTCATGAATTTCTGTAACCGCGCCATCTTTTATGGCTGTTTAGCAGACTGCTCAGGTTGGCAACTTTATCATTTATGACCGCTTTTGGCTGTAGTTTAAGGAGTAGTTTGGAGTGAGTTTGTTTAAAGATAGTATTTCGATTCAGAATGATGACTTTTCGATTGCAGAATTGTCTGAACAGGTACGGGCAAACGATGCAAGTAATGGGGCGATAGTCACCTTTACCGGCATTGTGCGGGAGCTTGAAGGGGATGTGTCGCTTGAAGCTATGTATTTGGAGCATTACCCAGGGATGACTGAAAAAGCTCTAGCCAAAATAGCATCGCAGGCTCGTGCACGCTGGTCCTTGGGTAATATAGTTATTGTTCATCGTATTGGTCGGCTGACGTTGAATGAAAATATTGTTTTTGTTGGCGTAGGTAGTGCTCACCGGGGTGAGGGGTTTGAAGCGGCAGAGTTCATTATGGACTTCCTTAAACGTGACGCACCATTCTGGAAAAAAGAGATTACCACTGAGGGCGAGCACTGGGTAGAAGCTAAGCAAACGGATCTGGATGCTGCTGATAATTGGTAATCTTAGCGGGTTCTTCGTTCAGGCTTTCTTCTGGTTTTTTTGACTGCTTCTGGCCTGGGTCTTGGTTTAGATTTGGATACAGGAATATTGACCTGTTCTGTTCGAAACGCTCCAGGCGCTAATCCATCCACTGTCCAGTTCCCGATCGCTACTCGTATCAATCGAAGAGTAGGGAAGCCCACTGCCGCCGTCATCCGCCTGACCTGGCGGTTTTTCCCTTCACTGATTTTTAGTTCAATCCAGCTGGTTGGCTGATTTTTACGCTCACGAATAGGTGGGTTACGCGGCCAGACTGATGGTGAAGATAGTTTTTTTGTGCGCGCGGGGCGAGTTATGCCGTCTTTAAGTTCAACGCCCTTGCGTAGCTGTTCCAGCGCGCTATCGCTAATCTCGCCCTCAACCTGGGCCCAGTATGTTTTTTCTAGTTTAAACTTGGGGTCGGCAAGCTGATGCTGAAGCTTGCCGTCGTCGGTGAGAATTAAGAGGCCTTCTGAATCATAATCTAATCTGCCAGCAGCATAGACTCCCTTACGCTTTATAAAGTCGCTAAGAGTGCTTCTGCCTTCAGTGTCAGTGAACTGCGTAAGTACCTGAAAAGGCTTATTAAATACAATTATTTCAGACATTGTTCTGGCCTACTTAACCGGCTTGGCTGATAAGCAGGGCAGATTAACAGTGTCTATAGAGGTCTTGCAAGATTAATCAGATTGAAACGAGAAAATCTAAAGGTAGATGTATAAGAAAGGCAGTATTTCTGCCTCTCTTACTATCCAGGGGATATAGAACTGCGATTATAACGTCTTGTTTGTATTGCCAATATTATCTGGCTGCTAAGCTTCCTCCGTTTCGGTTAGCATTATTGGTTTAATGTTTACCGCATGCGTTCCTTTAGGCCCTGGTGTTGTTTCAAACTCGACTTCCTGACCTGCTTTGAGACTTTTGTAGCCATCGGTCTGTATAACAGAAAAATGAGCAAATAAATCTTCGTCAAAATCCGGCGAAACGATAAAACCAAATCCTTTCGCGTTGTTAAACCATTTGACTTTCCCTGTGTGCATTGGTGTCCCCCAATATCCGAATTACCAAGGCCTGTATTTACCTTTAGGCCTGTTACCGCAACAAACTCTCTTGCTACAATGATGCAACATGAGCGAAAGTTCCTTGTCAAACGCAGGGACAACCGATACTACTTATACTCTTACTCCTGCAATATTGAGTATAACATTCGCCCGTAACCCCCATGCAATAAGGGGTGCCCAAAATGGGTTGTAAATTTTTGTACATTTTTTTGAGATATGATATGCAAACAGGGCTTTATGCAATAAATATGTCAGGAGATTCAGACGAGTCTCCTGACCATCATAATACCGGACTAGTCACGGAAGAAGCCAAACCGGAGCTTAAACGCCCCTCTATGTATAGAGTCGTTTTATTGAATGATGACTATACCCCTATGGACTTTGTGATACAGATTTTGATGGGTTTTTTCGCAATGAATCAGGAAAAAGCTACACAAGTGATGCTGGCGGTCCATACTAAAGGGAAGGGTGTATGTGGAGTCTTTACCCGAGACATCGCTGAAACCAAGGCCACACAAGTGAATCAATATGCCAGAGAGAGTAATCATCCTCTCCTGTGTGAAGTAGAAAAAGCGTAGCGGAGCGTTAGGTATGTTAAATAAAGAGCTTGAAGATACGCTTAGCGTCGCCTTTAAAAGTGCGCGCGCTAGACGCCACGAATTTATGACAGTTGAGCACCTGCTACTGGCGCTGCTCGATAACTCTGAAGCACGAGCTGTACTCGATGCTTGCGGTGTTGATCTCAATAAAATGCGCAGCTTGCTCAGCACCTTTATTGAAGATACGACACCTTTGTTGCCTGAAGATATTCCTGATGTTGAAACGCAGCCAACTCTGGGTTTCCAGCGGGTTCTACAACGGGCTGTCTTTCATGTTCAATCATCCGGTAGAGGCGAAGTAAACGGTGCTAATGTTCTGGTTGCCATCTTTAGCGAGCAGGAGAGTCAGGCTGTCTATGTGCTGAACCAGCAGGGTATTGAGAGGATTGATATCGTCAACTACATCTCTCATGGTATCTCGAAAATTGAAGAAAATGATGGTCATACCAGCGAAGAAGGGCTGTTGGAAGGCGATACTGCAACCGAAAAAGACAAAAGCCCACTGGCTAACTTCTCGGTTAATCTAAATGAACAGGCAATGTCTGGTCGCATCGATCCTTTAGTGGGTCGGGATGATGAGGTTGAGCGCGTTATTCAAATCCTCTCTCGACGCCGCAAGAATAATCCATTGCTTGTTGGTGAGGCAGGCGTGGGTAAAACAGCTATAGCGGAAGGTTTGGCTAAGCATATTGTTGAGGGGCTCGTGCCCGATGTAATCGCCTCCAGTATTGTGTATTCCCTTGATCTAGGCGCATTGTTGGCGGGCACAAAGTATCGCGGTGACTTTGAGAAACGCCTCAAAGGCCTGCTGAATGAAATAAAAAACCAGGAGCATGCAATCCTGTTCATCGATGAGATTCATACGATTATCGGTGCTGGCGCGGCTTCTGGCGGTTCAATGGATGCCTCGAATCTACTGAAGCCCTTACTAAGCTCTGGCCAGTTACGCTGTATTGGCTCTACGACTTACCAGGAATTTCGCGGTATTTTTGAAAAAGATCGAGCGTTAGCGCGACGCTTCCAGAAGGTGGATATTCTGGAGCCTTCGGTTGAGGATACTTACAAAATCCTGCAGGGCCTTAAGAGTCGATTTGAGTCTCATCATGGCGTTAAGTACACAGACGAAGCTTTGCGTGTCGCGTCGGAGATGGCTGATCGTTACATTAATGATAAGCATATGCCCGATAAGGCAATCGATGTGATTGATGAGGCAGGCGCTTATCAGCAGCTTCTGAAAGAGAGTGAGCGCAGCACTATTATTGATGTCCGTGATGTTGAGATTGTAGTGGCTAAGATAGCGCGCATCCCAGCTAAAAGCGTGACGGCCTCGGATAAAGAACAGCTTAAAAAGCTTGATAGCAATCTTAAAATGGTTGTTTTAGGTCAGGACGAGGCGATTAATACGCTGTCAGCAGCGATTAAGCTGTCCCGCGCCGGCCTGAATGAGCCAAACAAGCCTGTAGGATCGTTCCTGTTTTCCGGCCCAACAGGGGTTGGTAAGACTGAGGTAACGACTCAATTAGCACGCATTATGGGTATTGAGCTAATTCGCTTCGATATGTCTGAATATATGGAACGTCACACTGTCTCTCGTCTTATCGGCGCGCCTCCTGGTTACGTTGGTTATGATCAGGGTGGATTGTTGACTGAAGCGGTTACCAAGTCTCCCCATGCGGTTCTTCTGCTGGATGAGATAGAGAAGGCTCACCCTGAAGTATTCAATTTGCTGCTACAGGTGATGGATAACGGTACTCTGACTGATAACAATGGGCGTAAAGCTGACTTTAGAAATGTCATATTAGTTATGACAACTAATGCGGGTGCAGAGCAGATGGCCCGGACCTCGATCGGTTTTAGTAAGCAAGATAATACGACGGATGGTATGGAAGCGATTAAAAAGCTATTCACTCCCGAGTTCCGTAACCGCATGGATGGAATTATTCAGTTCAAGGCGCTGTCGCCTAAAGTTATCACCGGTGTTGTAGATAAATTCCTGACGGAGCTTCAGGCTCAGCTGGATGATAAAAGCGTGGTGTTGAATATTGATGATGATGTGCGTCAGTGGTTTGCCGAAAAAGGTTATGATGCCACTATGGGGGCGCGACCTATGAAGCGCTTGATTCAGGAGGAGTTGAAGAAGCCGTTAGCCGAGATGATTCTATTTGGCGAGCTGTCTGAGGGTGGAGGCGAAGTGGATATCACCGTTAATGCTGATAATGAAATAGAGATTTATGCGGTGGTTGCTGCTTAATTCACCGAGCTTTCAATATTTCTTAAAATTAGATATAAAAAAACGGCCCGTAGGCCGTTTTTTTATTAGCGTGCGCGGTAGGTGATGCGCCCTTTACTAAGGTCGTAAGGCGTCAACTCAACCTTTACTTTGTCGCCGGTCAGGATGCGGATGTAATTTTTGCGCATCTTACCTGAGATGTGCGCGGTTACAACGTGACCATTCTCGAGTTCTACCCGAAACATTGTGTTAGGCAGAGTGTCGGTCACAACGCCTTCCATTTCAAAGCTGTCTTCTTTAGCCATTCTACCTACCCAATTAAATTAATTGCAAACTCTACATTTTGCAGCGCAGTATTTTGCCTTACTTTTCTATAATTATCAAAGAGATTTGACGGATTTTACTAATCAACAACAATCCACTGACCATGAAGTAGCATCTCGAGGGGGTTGTAGGCGACTTTATAGGACATCTTCTGGCATTCTCTGATCCAGTAGCCCAGATATAGATACTCAAGTTCCAGGCGTTTGACCTCTTGAAGCTGCCAGAGAATAGCATAGCTACCTAAACTACGGCGACTCTCAGTTGGGTCAAAGAAAGTATAGATTGCTGAAAGCCCCTGAGTGAGATAGTCGGTTACCGCCAAGGCTACCAGCTTTCCCTGTGAGTCTCTGAACTCGTAGAAACAGCCCTGTTGACCCCCTTCAATTAGAAATGCACTAAATTGTTCCGGGGTAGGAGGGTACATATCTCCGTCGCTATGGCGGGTATTTATGTAGTTTGCATAAAGCTCATAGTACTCGTCAGTAAATTGAGGGGGTACAGCGATAGCTGTCAGGTCCTTGTTTTTACTGATTACACGCTTTTGGCTTTTGCTCGGCACAAATTCACGACCGTTAACCCGAACAGAAATGCACGCCTGACAACTACTGCAGTAGGGTCGGTAGATATGCTTACCACTACGACGAAAGCCAAGATCGGACAGCTGGCTGTATGCGTCGGTACAGATAATCTCCTGAGGATCAACAAATAGCGTCTTTGCTTCGAATCCTTCAAGGTAGCTACACTCATGTTCCGGTGTAGCGTAAAAGTGGAGGGTTTTCAGGTTGGTCACTCAGTTCTCACCACATCTTCTTTATCTATATCAAAACACCAGCTATGGCTGCTTTCCGGTGCTAAGTTCTGCTTTAGGTAGTGCTGAAACTCTGCTCTGGAAATAGCGCCTGCTCCCAGACTGCTCAGATGATCATTTTCAATCTGGCAATCAATTAAAGCATAGCCCCATTTTTCTAATTGTCTGGCAAAGAATACAAATGCGATTTTAGAGGCATTAGTTGCTCTGCTAAACATAGATTCACCAAAAAAAAGCTGCCCCATCGCTATCCCGTATAATCCACCGACAAGCTCGCCATTTTGCCAAAACTCTACCGAGTGTGCGTATCCCCGGCGATGCAGGTCTGAATAGGCTTGTAACATTTGATCGCTAATCCAGGTGTCATCACTATAGCTTCTGGGGGCTGCGCAGGCCTCGACAACCTCAGTAAAGGCCTGATCAAAGGTAATTTCAAACTCAGCTTTACGGATCGCCTTACGAAGGCTGCGGGAGATATGAATCTCGGCTGGAACCAGCGTGCAGCGAGGATCTGGCGACCACCATAAAATAGGCTCGCCGGCATTAAACCAGGGGAAAATTCCCCGTCGATATGCCTCGATCAGACGCTGTGCGCTGAGATCACCGCCGGCAGCGAGTAACCCATTAGGTTCATCTAATGCATCGCCAACAGGAGGGAAGTCGGTACTGTATGGATCAAGCCAGGGAATCATAGGAGGCCAGTATTAATCCTGGTCATCCAGATAACGCTCAGCATCCAGTGCGGCCATACAACCAAAGCCTGCAGAAGTAATCGCCTGACGATAGATATGGTCAGCCACATCTCCAGCAGCAAAAACACCCTCTATTGAGGTTTGGGTTGCGTTACCTTCGGTGCCTGAGTGAATTTTTAGATAACCATCTTTCATTTCAAGTTGGTCGGTAAAAAGCTCTGTATTAGGTTTGTGACCTATAGCAACAAAGACGCCTTGAAGTTCAAGTTCCTTTGTCGAGTCATCTTCAGTGCTCTTAATACGGATGCCTGTGACGCCCATTTCATCACCAAGGACCTCATCAAGCTGATGATTCCAAAGAATATTGATGTTGCCGTTCTCGGCACGTTCAAGAATCTTATCTTGCAGGATTTTTTCAGAACGCAGGCTGTCACGGCGGTGAATCAGTGTGACCTCGGCGGCGATGTTTGACAGATAGAGGGCTTCTTCAACGGCTGTGTTTCCGCCGCCAATGACGGCTACTTTCTGTCCCCGATAGAAGAATCCATCGCAGGTTGCGCAGGCGCTCACGCCTTTACCCATGAAGGCTTCCTCTGAAGGAAGTCCAATATATTGTGCTGACGCGCCTGTACAGATGATCAATGCATCGCAGGTATATTCGCCCATGTCGCCTTTAAGACGGAAAGGGCGGTTCTGCAGATCAGTTTCATTAATGTGGTCGAAAATAACCTGAGTATCAAAACGCTCGGCATGGGCTTGCATGCGCTGCATCAGCTCTGGCCCCTGGACCCCTTCGACATCACCGGGCCAGTTATCTACATCAGTAGTCGTGGTCAGTTGTCCGCCAGCTTGCATGCCGGTAATGACGATTGGGTTAAGGTTGGCACGGGCTGCATAGACAGCAGCGGTGTATCCGGCAGGGCCAGAACCCAGAATAATCAATTTATGGTGCTGTATTTCGCTCATCGGTGATCCGTTATCAAGGCGCAGAGTTTATTGGCGCCTATTATGCCCGTTTCCTGTAAAGGACAAAATAGAGATTAACTCTGAATTTTTTATTATTGCGCTGGTCACACAGTCAGCCCGTGTTTAGCGTTGTAAATATGCTCGATTGTTCAGTTTCTGCTCAGACATTGCAGGTATGCTGCATAAAGGGCGTAAAAGTCGGCTTTGTGGCTGGGGAGCTGGGCTGAAATATGTTATTTTTGAAGGAATTTTTATGGATAGGCGTAAGGATATTTTTCTTGGCTCATAGTAGCGATACAAACAATACGGAAGCGGGCACCAAAGACATCAAAGATGCTTCTTTTTCTGATCTTCTCGGCCGGATAGCAAAAGAGGGTGGCCTCATTGTTATTATCGGCTTTGCGGTGCTCCTGTTACTGGCACTCGCAGGTTACGATAATCGTGATCCGGGTTGGTCTCATCTAGGGTACCAACCAGAAGCGCGCAACTTTACCGGTTATGCTGGTGCATGGCTGGCCGATCTGGCTTTCTCAGTTTTTGGTCTGGCGGCCTGGCTAATACCTCTGATGCTGTTTCTTCCGGCGCTGCGTTTTATGCTGCGCAGTCAAGTCTCTTTGCTTGATGGCATACCGTTCATGATGCTGAGGATTACCGGCGCTCTGTTGGTGTTGTTAAGCCTGGCAACTCTGGCGGCTACCCATCTATCGAATGCTGACGGTCAACTGCCATTTAGCATGGGGGGGCTGGTAGGCCAGGCGGTGTCGGATCTGGCGGTTTCTCTATTTAGTTTGATTGGTAGCTCTGTTGTTCTTTGGACAGCTCTGTTATTTGGCTTTACGTTGCTGCTTGAGCTGTCCTGGTCTCAACTACTGGAGAAGCTTGGTAAAGCTGTATTTGGTCTGGGGGCCAAGTTGAAGCCTACTCCGCGTGAGAAACCACAACCCGAAGCAATAAATCCTTATGCTGCTGAAGATGAAGAGAAACGTAACCTGCTTAGAGCAGCCGCACGTCATGGCCCGTCAGACAGTTTAACCCAGGAAGAGCCTGCAGCAATGACAAAAAGACCGGTACGCAGAGAGCCTGTTTTCTCCGCGCCTACCGATCAGGAAAGCGAATATCAGGACTTTAATGATCCGTTGCCAGATTTCCAACCAGAATCAGCTCCAATGGTCGCTCACTCCGAGAAGGTAGAATCGAGATCGCCGCGACCCTCGACAATAACATCTACCTCGATGGACATGGCTCCTGAAGATGTTTTTGAATCAGACGTACAGGCTATTCCACTGGTTTCGGATATTGTAGAGCCGAGTCCTGGCCAAGCGTTTGATCCACTTGCTGATATTGATTCTGAATCCCTTGATCGGAAAAGTCTCAGGGTAGTCCCTCTCTCTGAGGCACATACCCCGATGAAAGACAGTGAACTGGGGCTAGATCATATCTCGCCTGCTGCCCGAAAACGTCAGCCGCGCAGAAAAATTCCATCTATGGATCTTCTTGATGCTCCTGAGCTTAAGCAGGGGCATTGCTACACCGATGAACAGCTAGAACAGATGTCACGGTTGTTGGAAAGTAAATTGAAGGATTTCGGCATCGTTGCTGAAGTTGTTGAAGTAAACCCAGGGCCGGTAATCACTCGATTCGAAATGCAGCCTGCACCGGGTGTCAAAGCCAGCCGAATTACTAATCTATCAAGGGATCTGGCCCGTTCTATGGCGGTCATGAGTGTTCGTGTCGTTGAGGTTATTCCCGGTAAATCTGTCATTGGTATTGAGATTCCAAATGAAGAGAGACAGATGGTTCGCCTTAGTGAGGTGCTCAACTCTAAACCCTACAAAGAGGCCTCATCTAAGCTAACGCTAGGACTGGGTAATGATATTGCGGGTAACCCGGTTGTTACTAACCTGGCTAAGATGCCGCACTTGTTGGTCGCCGGCACCACCGGCTCTGGTAAGTCAGTCGGTGTAAATGCCATGCTGTTAAGCCTGTTGTTCAAGGCAACCCCGGATGAAGTCCGCTTGATGCTGGTTGACCCGAAAATGCTGGAACTTTCTATCTACGAGGGCATTCCACATCTGTTGGCGCCGGTTATCACTGATATGAAAGAGGCCGCCGGTGGGTTGCGCTGGTGCGTTGCAGAGATGGAGCGACGTTATAAACTGATGTCCAAAATGGGCGTGCGGAATATCGCCGGTTATAACGATAAAGTTACTGAAGCCCGTGATCGGGGGACGCCATTGGTAGATCCTCTTTGGAATCCAGAAGAGGAGGGCTTGCCCTCTGATGCGCCGGCTCCTTATTTGGAAACGCTGCCTTATATCGTCGTTTGTATCGATGAGTTTGCCGACATGATGATGGTGGTTGGTAAAAAAGTAGAAGAGTTGATTGCCCGTATTGCACAGAAAGCACGTGCTGCGGGTATTCACCTCATTCTAGCGACTCAGCGCCCCTCTGTGGACGTCATCACCGGCTTGATTAAGGCCAACATACCCACACGTATCGGCTTCCAGGTGTCCTCTAAGATCGATTCTCGTACAGTACTTGATCAGAGTGGCGCAGAGCATCTGCTGGGTAATGGTGACATGCTTTACCTGCCCGCAGGTAGCAGTCTGCCAAATCGAGTGCATGGTGCATTTGTCAGTGATGATGAAGTTCACCGGGTCGTTGAAGCTTGGAAGAAAATCGGTGCGCCGGATTACTTGATTACCGACCTGTCTGAAGTTGTTGAGGGTGGAGGTATGGCTGGCGGAGATATGGATGATGAGCAGGACGTTTTGTACGATGAAGCGGTAGCTTTTGTCACTCAAACCCGTAAAGCATCTATCTCATCAGTACAACGCAAGCTTAAAATCGGCTACAACCGGGCTGCCCGGATGATTGAAACAATGGAAGCGGCAGGAGTCATTACTCAGGCTGGTCATAATGGTGCCCGGGAAGTTCTGGCACCACCGCCACCAAAGGATTAGAGATGTTGTTAAAGAAAATAGCCCTCGCACTGTTGGGTTGTACGCTGAGTATTTCAGTCCTGGCTGATATTCAGGAGAACGCAGGCCCTCAGCTTAATAGTCTGTTAGCAGGTTTTGAAAGTTTCAAGGCCGACTTTGATCAGGTTTCTGGTAGTGAGGGTTCTCGCCGTATGGAAGAGTCCCGAGGGACTTTGCTGCTGGCTAAACCTAATCGTTTCAGCTGGATAGCGTTAGAGCCGTTTCCCCAGACGCTCATCAGTGATGGTGAAACCCTATGGATCTACGATCCTGATCTTGAGCAAGCAACTCGACGTCAAGTTTCCGAAAATGATGCCGGTGTACCGGCTTTGATTCTTAATGGTCAAATTGATGAGCTTGAGGCTCAATATAAGATACGCTTGATACAGGAAAAGGGGATTAATCAGCTGTTTGAGCTTCTGCCATTTGATGAAACAAGTGTCTTTACACGAATTCGCTTACTCTTTACCGATGGTCTTATCAAAGAACTACAACTGGAAGATTCTCTGGGCCAAAGAACATCGATACTGTTTACAAATCAGGAGCTTAATCCATCCTATTCTGATGATGACTTTCGTTTTAATCCGCCAGAAGGGACCGATGTCATTGTTGAGAATCAAGCGGAGAGTGCCAGTTAATGGCTGATCTATTTGATGATCTCCAGCCCAGTTATGAACCACTGGCCGCCCGGATGCGACCCCGGAGTCTCGAAGAATATTGCGGTCAGCAGCACCTGCTCGGTGCTGATAAACCCCTGCGTAAAGCGTTGGAACTGGGTGCGATTCACTCAATGATACTCTGGGGGCCTCCTGGAGTTGGAAAGACCACGTTGGCCCGCTTACTGGCTCATCAGGTTGATGCACACTTTATTAGCCTCTCTGCGGTCCTATCCGGTGTTAAGGATATTCGTGCTGCAGTGGATCAGGCCTTACAGGTTAAAGCTCAATCGGGACGTAAAACCATCCTCTTTGTTGATGAGGTGCATAGATTTAATAAGTCCCAACAGGATGCGTTTCTTCCTTTTATCGAAGATGGCACATTCCTGTTTGTCGGTGCGACGACTGAAAACCCCTCTTTTGAGCTAAATAATGCGTTACTTTCCAGGGCCAGGGTGTATTTGTTACGCAGCCTTGAGCTTGAAGATATTCAATCGCTGCTACTGCGAGCGCTCAATGACCAGGAGCAGGGTATAACCCAACAGCCCTTGGTCTTTGAAGACGGTGCGCTTGAAAAACTGGCATCGGCCGCCGATGGCGATGGCAGACGGGGGCTGAATCTACTGGAGATTGCTGCTGATCTGGCCGACTATGATGGCTCTGAATATAGAATCGGACCACAGATAATTGAGGAAGTGCTCAAGTCCAGTGCCCGACGTTACGATAAACAGGGTGATCTGTTTTACGATATGATCTCGGCATTCCATAAGTCGGTTAGGGGGTCATCCCCTGATGGTGCCTTATATTGGTACTGCCGGATGTTAGATGGGGGGTGCGATCCGCTTTATATCGCACGTCGCCTGGTAGCAATCGCATCCGAAGATATCGGCAATGCCGATCCCCGTGCGATGCAGGTTGCACTGTCGGCCTGGGATGTTTTTGAACGGGTAGGGCCCGCAGAAGGTGAACGGGCAATCGCTCAAGCAGCCATCTATTGTGCCAGCGCGCCTAAGAGTTATGCGGTTTACCAGGCGTTTAATCAAGCTATGGCCGATGTACGCAGCGATCCAGGCTATGAAGTGCCCGAGCATCTTCGTAATGCACCGACCAGTCTTATGAAGGATTTGGGTTATGGTGCAGAATACCGTTATGCCCATAATGAACCCGATGCTTATGCGGCAGGTGAGTCATATCTGCCTGAAGAGATTGCTGATCGAAAATATTACCAGCCGGAACCTCGCGGCTTAGAAATTCGCATAGGTGAAAAGCTAAAGCGCTTAGAAGCGCTGGACCTCTCCAGCCATAAACAACGATATAAGGAATAGTTCATGCTACAGCTGTTTTCAATCGCTGCTGGCGGTGCGTTTGGTGCACTTGCCCGATATTGGGTTAGCGCTATCGCTCTTAACAATGCGCAATTCAGGCTTCCTTATGGAACCATGCTCTGTAATGTACTGGGTTCCTTTCTTATGGGCGTTTTTTTCGTCATTATCATGGAAAAAGCACGCATCAGTCCGGAATTCAGACCTATCCTGATGGTTGGTTTTCTCGGTGCGTTTACAACTTTCTCTACCTTCTCACTGGAGGCCGTGACCATGCTGCAAGAAGGGCATATAATGTCGGCCGTAATTTACATTTTATTGAGCGTAGTGCTCTGCATAACCGCCCTGTACGGCGGTTTATGGTTTACTCGCCTGTTCTGACTTTAAGGTTGTATCTGACATCATGCTAGATCCGAAAAATATTCGTTCAAACCCGGAAGAAGTAGCACAGCTACTGATCAAAAAGGGCTATCAATTCCCGGTCGATGAGTTCAACACTCTGGAAAATCAGCGTCGTGAATTTCAGGTAGACGCAGAACGCCTGCAGAGCGAGCGAAATACCCGATCCAAGAATATAGGCAAGGCCAAATCTTCCGGCGAAGATATCCAGCCATTGCTGGCTGAAGTAAGCACCCTGGGCGAGCAGTTAGATGCTGCTAAAGAGCAGTTGAAAACCGTACAGGATAAAATGGATGCTCTGCTGATGGGCATGCCAAATATTCCGCATGAATCGGTACCCGCCGGTGTAACGGAAGATGACAATATTGAGATTCGCAAGTGGGGTGAGCCGACCCCACAAGATTTCGAGCCGAAAGATCATGTCGATCTGGGTGAGCAAAATGGTGGGCTGGACTTTGCCAGCGCCTCTAAAATTACCGGCGCGCGTTTTGCTGTACTACGTGGCGGTATTGCGCGTATGCATCGAGCACTGACTCAGTTCATGCTGGATACACACACAGCTGAACACGGTTATGAAGAGGCCTATGTTCCTTATTTGGTAAACGCGGACTCTCTGCGTGGTACCGGCCAGTTACCAAAATTTGAAGAGGATCTGTTCAAGGTTCCCGGTGATGGCGAACGTGATTACTATCTGATCCCTACGGCTGAAGTGCCTGTTACCAATATGGTCCGTGATGAGATCATTGATGCTGATCAGATGCCGCTTAAGTTTGTTGCGCATACACCCTGTTTTCGAAGTGAAGCGGGCAGCCATGGCCGTGACACCCGGGGTATGATTCGTCAGCATCAATTTGAAAAAGTTGAATTGGTTCACATTGTAGAGCCGACTAAGTCTATTGATGCCTTGGAAGAGCTGATTGGTAATGCGGAAACAATTCTACAGAAGCTAAATTTACCCTACCGAGTGGTTATTCTCTGTGGCGGCGATCTAGGCTTTAGTGCTGCTAAAACCTATGATATCGAAGTCTGGTTGCCAGGCCAGCAGAAGTACCGCGAAATTTCTTCTTGCAGTAACATGGGCGACTTCCAGGCGCGTCGAATGCAAGCTCGCTGGCGTAACCCGGAAACAGGCAAACCTGAGCTGGTACATACACTGAATGGTTCAGGTCTGGCCGTTGGCCGTACACTGGTAGCTGTTCTGGAGAACTACCAGACTGCAGAGGGCACCATTAAAGTGCCGGAAGTATTGCTACCCTATATGGGCGGTATTACTGAACTGTAATACTCTCAGGTTAAGCTCTTTTATTGAATTTAAAACTAAAAAAGCGCCTAGGGCGCTTTTTTAATATCTATTCATAATTGATTTAATTACTCATGCATCGCCTGCATCGAACTTTCAGTCCAGTTAATGCTGTGGCGATACGCCGGCTTAAATAGCATCATCGGAATACCACTACGTTTTACAATGCCCCATTCGCCATTTTCAAAGCTGATAACCGCATGAAGCAGCTGACCAAGGGGTCCATGATGATTCAAAACAGCCTCTCTGACTTCATCATCTATGGAGATTTGGTCCAGAATAACCTCAAGTCGTGTCTCTAATAGCAGATCAAGTTGTGAGAGCATACCCACCAAAAAAGCGATCTCTGGTTTGCCTGTATTAGTGAGTTCTGCCAGTAGTTCACACATGCGCGCCCGTGCGATCAGGTTACGTGACCACTCTTCAGGCTTGCCGTCTTGATTACTGAGCATAATGATCATCGCCCAGCTGCGAATCTGATCCAGCCCCAACATTACAACAGCCTGCTGTAAGGATTCAATTTTCGTTTCTAAGTTGTACGCTGCTGAATTAATAACCCTGAGCATTTTAAAACTGAGGATAGGGTCCAGAATCACCATCCCTTCGATCTGTTGTGCAGTGATATCAGGTTTTTGTAATGCCTGAACCAACTGAAGTAACGCCGCACTTTTAGTTGATATTGAGTCCCTTTCGACCACGGTTGGCTTACTGATAAAGCCTCCCTGGAAGAGTTTAAATCCGGCGCTTTTACAGAGCTGTAGAGTTTTAAAGTCGGGTATGTTTTGAGCCAGCAGGGTGCTTTTAAGCTTCCTTAAAACTTTTAACATTCCTATTAACTTATTCCGGGGAGTTCGCGACATGTCGACTTTGATAATATTGACGAAACGAAGCAGCGGGAATAGTTCCTTTTGCAATGCAAAACCATCCAACACAATACGATAGCCATGCTGGCGCAATGAAGTCAGGCTGAATAACAAGCTGCGGGTAACTTTAGTGGTAGCGGGAAGCTCTATCAGCATGCTTCTCTTCGGTAGTTGAGGCAGCTCAGTTTCTGTCAGGAGTTCTGCTGAAAAGGGTAAAAACAGGGGGACTTTTCGGACGGTTCCGTCCTGGCTGAGACTGGCATAAGTGCTGAGTAGGATAGTGGCTGTAGATGGCCCATCAGAGAGTATAGCGTTTCCGGGCTCTAAGCTGTCTTCGTAGCGTAATTGATAAGAAACAACCTTCAACTGTTCGTTAAAGATAGGCTGCCTGACAATCAGGCCACCGCTTGTTTCCCTGGATGTATCTATTTGTTGTTCTGAATTCAATTGATCATGCCTAATGATTCGTTTCACTCAGCGAGTACAGCAAACACCACGCCCCATCTATTCACAAATAACACAGAAACCCCAATCTTGCATGAATACATTCCCCGATTCAGGTAACTGAGGGCGATTCAAACAAGTCCATGCCGTCTTAGCATACCCTGTGGATACAGGCTTTCAAAGTGGCTGAAGATCAAAGCAGCAATTAAAAGTATGTTCATTGCTTATCTCTGATTGATAAAGCTGAGACTAGGTTGTTTCTGCCAGCCTCTAAGAGCAACCATAGAGCGTCAAATAGCTTTGACAGTGCTTGGTAATCGATCGGGTTATTCAGTGGTGATATATTTTACTCAGTAGCATGCATTGCAATTATTCGCTCCTTTACTTAATGAAGTATTTCTTTAGGCTTACCTAAATCTCTTTAGAAAGCTAAGGGGCAAAGGTACAATTCCAAACGATCAAAAAAGCTATATAGCTGCTGCGGAGATAAAATGAAAAATCGGTATGATCTGTTAATCATTGGGGGAGGTATGGTCGGCTCAACCATCGCTGCAGCCCTGGGTAATACAGACCTTAAAATTGCCGTAGTTGAGCAACAGTATCCCGTTGAATTCCAGCAAGGTTCAGAACACGATTTACGGGTATCTGCACTGAGCATTGCCTCGGAACAGATCCTGAAAAACCTTGAGATTTGGGACAGTATTAAGGCTCGACGTAGTTGCCTCTATCGTCGCATGAAGATATGGGAGAGCAATGAAAATCAGGCCTCTACCGAGTTTAATAGTGATGATATCGGCGCTGAACATCTTGGTTATATTGTCGAAAACAGAGTTATACAGCTGTCTTTATTAGAAAAGTTAAAACAGTTTAATAACGTAGAATTGATCTGTCCAGGCGATACTATTTCAATTGATTACTCGCCTGGTTGTAGCTTGGTTCAACTGGCCGATGGTAGGGAGTTAATTGGTAAGTTGCTAGTGGCTGCTGATGGCGGCATGTCTAAAGTCAGAGCAGCAGCCGGTATTGGTGTGCATAGCTGGGATTACGATCAACATGCTTTAGTTGCTTCAGTAGTAACTGAACTGCCACAACAGGACATCACTTGGCAGCAGTTTACACCGAATGGCCCATTAGCCTTTCTGCCTCTCTCAGGAAATCGGGCATCGCTGGTATGGTATAACCGTCCAGCTGAGGTTAAACGCCTCTTACAGCTGGATGACCAGCAATTTACCAATGAGTTGGTTAAGGCCTTTCCGGATCGTCTTGGCAAGATTGAGTCTATTCTGGAACGAGGCGCTTTTCCGCTTCGCAGACAGCATGCTCAGGAATATGTGAAGGAGGGCGTTGCTCTGGCAGGGGACTCTGCGCATATGATTAATCCATTAGCTGGCCAGGGCGTTAACATCGGGCTTTTAGATGCTGCAGTACTTGCTGAAACTATTTTGGCTGGGCATAAAGAAGGGACCGACATCAGCGACCTTAGACTATTGAAGCGCTATGAGCAGCAGCGACGTAATCATAATCTGATGATGATGCAGCTAATGGACGGTTTCTATCGAATCTTTTCTAATGACCTGCTGCCATTGAAATTGTTGCGTAATCTGGGACTGGGGGCGGCTGAAAGGTTGAAGCCTGCTAAAAACAGAGTGATGCGTTTTGCCATGGGGCTGGAGGGGCGATTACCAGCCCTTGCCAAAAGCGAGAAGCGTTAACTTATGAGTAATTCCTACATACCGATCTAGTAAAACAAAAAAACGGAGCCAAATGGCTCCGTTTTTTTTCCTATAAACCTATGTTTATAAGATTGTTTACTTAGCTTTTGGTGCTGCTGGCTTAGCTTTAGGAGCTGCTGCTTTAGGAGCTGCTGCTTTAGGAGCTGCTGCTTTAGGTGCCGCTGCTTTAGGTGCCGCTGCTTTAGGTGCCGCTGCTTTAGGTGCCGCTTTCTTAGGAGCTGCTGCTGCTTTAGGAGCTGCTTTCTTAGGAGCTGCTGCTGCTTTAGGAGCTGCTTTCTTAGCAGGTGCTGCTGCTGGCTTAGCTTTTGGCGCAGCCTTAGGTGCTGCTTTAGCTTCAGTAGCAGGAGTCATGAACTTGCTAAGGTCTTCAAAGTAGTTCATGTCTTTAAGGCCTAAACCTTCAAAGCTCTTATCGATTACAGCCTTCAGCTCTACTTTAGCAGAACTCAATGCAGCCATCTCTTCTTCCGCAACGCTGGTCAATCTTGTCTCTAGCTGCTTTACGTACTCAACCTGAAGGTCAATTGCTTCTTTAGGATCTTTGATAGAAGACAGAGCCTGCATCTGCGCCATGGTGGCATTTACAAAGTCGGAAACATAACGAGATTGCAGTTCAATTAATTTCTCTGCAGCTTTCTTGTTAATTTCAGCCATATCAACAACTGGCTTCATGTTTTCCTGAACGTCCTTCATCATATCTTCGTACATGTTTTTCACCTGTGGTCGCAAGAGTTTTAATCTTTGTGCGTTGCAGCAATTTTTCCATACTATATTCTTCACGCATAATAAAGTCAATTATATTGTTGCAGTGCAGCAAAGAGTGGATTGGCTACCACTCATCATTTATAGCAGATACGCTTTGCTGTAGTAACCTAAATGCTTATCGTGAACAAATCATGACAAAAATTTGAAAGTATTCTGGAATCTTTTAACTGAGCTGTCGTATTTGTATAAAAGAGGCGCAGGTTCTTATTTTTAAATAGATAAGGGAAGTTGTAATTTACTTTCCCCTGGGCAGGCCAAAACCCGCTTATTTGGTTACAATGAGCGCAACGGATAGATCGATAAGATATTACAGACACTGGATAACTACATGACTCGTCAACCGGCTTTTCAGCTTAAACGTACTGAAACAATTGAATCACTGGGAATCGACGTACAGGAATATGTGCACAGCAAAACAGGCGCTCTGCATTACCATATTGCAGCTGATAACCAAGAGAATGTGTTTCTGGTAGCATTTCGTACGGTGCCTGAAGACAATAAAGGTGTCGCTCATATTCTAGAACACACCGCGCTCTGCGGTAGTGAGAAATTCCCGGTTCGCGACCCATTTTTTATGATGACCCGCCGTTCGCTGAATACCTTCATGAACGCTTTTACTAGCAGTGACTGGACCGCCTACCCATTTGCCAGCCAGAACCGTAAAGATTACTTTAATCTATTGGATGTCTATCTCGATGCCGCATTTTTCTCCCGGCTTGATCCATTAGACTTTGCTCAGGAAGGCCACCGCATCGAGTACAGTGAAGCGGGCAACCCTGATAGCCCTCTGGTCTATAAAGGAGTGGTCTATAACGAGATGAAAGGGGCCATGAGCTCACCTGTTTCTACTCTTTGGCAAACGATGACACGCTACCTGTTTCCATCAACCACCTATCACTACAATTCTGGGGGTGACCCTGAAGCGATTCCTGATCTGAGTTATGAAGAGCTGATTACGTTTTATAAGAGCCACTATCACCCTTCAAATGCTGTCTTTATGACCTTTGGTGATATCCCCGTTGAGGAACTTCAAAAGCGCTTTGATGAACAGGCGCTGGCCAGATTCGAGAAGCTTGAGGAAGAGATTACCGTTGGTGATGAGAAGCGTTATTTCTCACCGATTAGCGTCGAGGAAGCTTATGCTTTAGATGAGGAAGAGAGCAGTGCTAAAACCCATCACGTGCTGGCTTGGCTTCTCGGACCGAGTATCGATCTGGAGCAACAACTCAAAGCTCACCTCCTGTCTGAAGTTCTGTTAGATAACAGTTCCTCACCGCTACGTTATGCACTGGAATCAACCGATCTAGGACTTTCTCCATCACCCCTCTGCGGGTTGGAAGACTCCAACCGAGAGATGGCCTTTATGTGTGGTATAGAGGGTAGTGAGCCGGAAAAAGCAGCAGAGTTTGAGCAACTGGTACTAGATACACTGACTGAGGTTGCTGAAAATGGTGTACCGCAGATCCAACTTGAAGCGGCTCTTCATCAACTGGAACTCAGTCAGCGAGAGATAAATGGTGATGGTTACCCTTACGGCATGAGTCTGATTCTCAAGTCGCTATCTTCTGCAATTCATCACGGTGATCCGGTTGCACTACTCAACCTGGACCCTGTTCTTGAAAAGATGCGTGAAGAGATAAAATCGCCCGACTTTATTCCTTCAATGGTTCGCGAACTCTTATTGGATAACCCTCATCGTGTTCGCCTGACTTTGAGGCCTGATGCAGAGCTGGCTAATCGTCGTGATCAAGCTGAGGCAACCGCCCTTGAAAAGATCCGCCAGTCACTTGATGAGAGCCAGGTTAAAGCGGTAATCGCGAAGGCCCAGGCCCTTGAAGAGCGACAAAGCCAGATCGATGATGAATCGGTATTGCCAAAGGTTACCATCGCCGACGTGCCTGCTGAGATGAGTATTCCTCAGGGGAGTGAAACTTCTCTGGCGGACTTTAACTACAGTTTCTATGCTCAGGGCACTAACGGTCTGGTATATCAGCAAGTCATTATGGATCTACCCGCCCTGACTGATGAAGAGTTACAACTACTTCCGCTCTATAGTCACTGCCTGACAGAGCTTGGCTGTAATGGAATGAGTTATCAGGACACTCAGGCACTGCAGTCACAGGTTTGTGGCAGTATCAGTGCTTATCCTTCTGTTCGGGGTAGCATCGACGATGAACAAAAGGTTAGTGGATATATGACACTGTCCGGTAAGGCGCTGCTGAATAAGCAGACCAATCTGACAGAGTTAATGCATCAAACCCTGAATAGCGTTCGCTTCGACGAACATAGTCGGATTCGAGAGTTGGTGTCTCAGCAACGTACCCGCAAGGAACAGAGTGTCACTGGACAAGGTCATAGTCTGGCCATTATGGCGGCAGTTAGTCAGCTTTCTCCTGCGTCGCAGCTGTCACACAATACTCGTGGCCTGCAAAGCATTCGCGCGGTTAAAGCACTGGATGATAGCCTTAATGATGAGAAGAACCTGACACAGCTCGCGGATCAGCTAGAGCAGATTCATCAGAAGATTATTGCCGCCCCACGTCGCTTTCTGATTGTTGCTGAACCTGAACATCAGCAGGAGCTTGCTGCAACGCTTGCTCAGCAGTGGAGCCAGGCTACTGTTAACGAAAGTGATTTTGAGGCGTTCAACTTAGCGCCGGTACGCCAGGGGGTTCAGCAAGCCTGGACCACCAGTACCCAGGTTAACTTCTGCGCGAAAGCCTACCCGACAGTTGCCGTTGAGCATCCCGACTCAGCACCGTTAACGGTACTGGGAGACTTCTTGCGTAATGGTTTCCTTCATCGCGTAGTCCGAGAGCAGGGCGGAGCATATGGTAGTGGTGCCGGGCAGGATTCTGCAGACGCCGTTTTCCGGTTTTTCTCATACCGTGATCCACGCCTGAGTGAAACGTTGGAAGATTTTGATGCAGCGCTAAACTGGCTGCTCACTGCAGAAGATGATGAGCAGAAACTTGAAGAAGCGATCCTGGGTATTGTCAGCAGCATCGACAAACCTGGCTCACCTGCCGGCGAAGCTAAGCAGACTTATCACAGCACTCTGTTTGGTCGCTCACCGGAGCAGCGTAAAAGTTTTCGACAACGCATTCTGCAGGTAACAGTGACAGATATTAAGCGTGTTGCTTCACAATATCTTAAGCCTGAAAACGCCAGTGTGGCAGTAGTCACAAGCCCGGCTGTTGCAGCAGAGCTGAGTGACAAGTTTGAAGTGATCGCCATTTAATCTTCGTTAGGTTCTACAGGAGTAAAATAAGCCTCATTGCCTGATGCAGTGAGGCTTTTCTGTTTATGAAAAGTAATGATTTTTTAATCGGCGCAGTGCTGATATTAGTATCAGAGATGTTCCTTGTGTTGTCCGGGATGGTTATTAAGCAACTCTCCGGAGAGCTGCCTACCGAGATGATTGTTTTTTTCCGTAACCTACTGGGCTTAGCGTTGTTCCTGCCGTGGCTGCTGCGAAAAGGCACTGGTGTTTTACGCACTACGAAATTACGTTTTCACATGATGCGCGCCGCTGTCGGGGTAACGGCAATGACCTGTCTTTTTTATACCTGGGGGCAGTTACCGCTGGCACAGGCGGCGTTATTAAAACAGACCGCTCCTTTCTTTACGCCTCTGGTCGCTTTTTGGTGGTTGAAAGAACGCATTAGTCTGCAGGTAAAAGTAGCTATATTAGTTGGATTCATAGGTGTTGCGTTTATTCTTAATCCTCAGGAAACTACCGTCAATCTAGGTATTTTGATTGCCCTGGCAGGCGCGTGTCTGGGGGCGCTGGCGAAGGTAACGGTGCGGCGGATGCGGGAAACCGAGTCGCCGCAGCTGATTGTTTTCTATTTCGCTTTCTTTGCGGCTATTTTATCTGCAATACCGGCCTGGTTGAGTGGCGCCGGTCTGACACTGATACAGTTCGCTTGGCTGATACTCTTAGCGGCTACCTCCACGATAGCTCAGCTTCTGCTCAGTAAGGCTTACGGTATGGCACCGGCTGGGCAACTGGCGCCATACACCTATGGGTCTGTGGCGATGGCGGCTTTACTTGGCTGGCTGGTGTGGGGCGAAGTACTGGGACTGAATACCCTGTTGGGGATTTTGCTGATTAGCTGCGCCGGAATCGTGGCAATGATGGGGAAGCGGGACACCCCCACCAAAGTGATCGTTGACCCGAGTCTGTAGTATTTACTTTAAGCAGAGTTTATTTAGGCGGAATTTATATCAGATAGGAATACTAAGTTAAGAGTATTTGACGGGTGCAATATTGATTAAATTAGGCCTTTCACTCTTGGCATGAGAATCTTATGCCGCTGTTCCTATCTTCAGATTTTAAATACTCGTAGCCAACGTCGAAAACTACAATTCCCTAAACTAATAGTTTTTAAGTGACTCAAATACCTTGGGCCAATTGATCAATTTTAGTAACATTTTTTGTTATTAAGCTTTAGTATAATACATATTTATTTGCGGGTTTTTAAAATGAGAGTATGTGGTGTCGAGCTAAAAGGTAATGATGCAGTTATCTGTTTAATGGTTCTTGATCAAGGTTTGTATACCCTGCCGGATTGTCGTGTTAAGAAACTGTCAATTTCGGACTCGTCTAATCGCGATGAACTAAGTGGATTTCAATTTAATTTCATTAAGTTAATGCAGGATTACAATGTTGATTCTGTCGTTATTCGTGAACGTATGACAAAAGGTAAGTTTGCCGGTGGTGCGACCAGTTTTAGGCTTGAGGCTGCAATTCAATTGGCGAGTGAGTTTGATGTATCTTTACTCTCTGCAAGTAAAGCGAAAGAAGTACTGAAAGACAGTCGCGTTATTCTTAATTTTAAAGATACAGGCATGAAACAATTTCAAGAGTTGGCATTTATGACTGCGTTTGCATTTCTTGAATCTGGCTCTCATTAGTTGTTAGCTTTTTAAAAACACATCAACATTATCGCTATCTTGTGTGATGGGTGTTCTGGTCAACAATACCGGATACATTAAATTGCTAATTTCCCATACTGAACCGGCGACGCAACAGTATGGCGAATACGAGATACTGAATCACCGCAGTTGATTGTTTTCTATTTTGCTTTCTCTTCCACCCTTTTTTTTGCGCGACCGGCTTGACTGGTTCTGCTGGCCGCTAATTTTACGGGAGCTCAGTTTCTGCTAAGTAAGGCGTACGGTATGACTCTGTTGCCATGGCCTCTCTGCTGGGCTGGCTGGTGTGGGGCGAAGTACTGGGGCTGAATACCCTGTTGGGGATTTTGCTAATTAGCTGCGCCGGAATTGTGGCAATGACGGGTAAGCGGGAAGCTGCGACCAAGCCGGTAGTAGATCCCATACTCTAGAGGGTGAGCTATTTTTCCTCAGCTCCTTCGAAGCGGCTAACGGCTTCATTTGTTTCAGCATGCTCCGGTAATGTTTGTATGAGGGAGTCACTGCGATAGAGCACCTGACTACTGGGAATTTGCTTTGATGCATTGATCAAATGGATTGGCTGATCATCAAAAAAGATATGCGGTCGTAGAACGCTGAGCACTTGCTCTTTGCTCATTCCTCCGAGAAAGAACGCCTGATCTACAAAAACTCCCCATTGCCTTAGCGTTTTAATAACCCGTAAATGGGCTGGGCCGTTTCGAGCCGTGACAATGGATAGCCTCAAGGGGGAGCGATCAACACCAAGTTTCTCATTCAACCGAGCCAGTAACCTGACCAGCTTGGCGAAAGGGCCATCGGGTAGTACTACATCTTCATTATCCGATTCATTTTGTTGAAAACGCTCTAGTCCCTCTGTTTTATAGATATATTCCGACTCATCAGAGAACAGCACAGCATCCGCATCAAAAGCGATGCGTATCTGGTCACGATCTGGCTGGAAGCTTTCGGGTGGGTCATAGATGAGTGCCGCTGCACAGTTTTCAGTATCGATGGCTACCTGAGCATCATCAGAATGACGAGTAAGCAGAAGATCAACACTGTAAGCGGTGAGGAAGGGGGCTAGTGGTTCTCCCCCCGTAAAAGCTGATCGGGTTATATCCAGACCATAGTGTTGTATCGACTTAAGCACCCTCAAGCCGGTATCGGGGCTGTTTTTAGACATCACCACAACCTCAACCAGTCTCTCTTCAGACAGCTTATTAAGGCTAAGCAGGGCATCCACCAGATGAAAGGCTGTGCCTTTTTCTAAGACCCGGTTCTCCTGCTCTAACTGAAAGCGTCGATAGGCCTCAATATCTTGTTGCTGGTAGATACTGTTCTCGTGCTCAAGGTTAAATAGTGCCCGGCTGGAAATGCCGATTACCAGCACCTTTTCAAGATCGATAGTCATTGATCGCTTTCCGACAATTGTGGGGACTGAATTGTAAGTTTATTTAGTTAATCACAGTATAAAGGACTATTCATCCTTTATGCTGTTCAAAAAATAGCCAGCTTTAGGTATGATCCACCACTCCTGACTTATGTGGTTCCTCAAATTGACAGTATTCCGTTTTTCTTTACGTAAATGGCTTCTACGTAGTCTTATCGCTTTGCTTCTCCTGCCGGTACTGCTGGTATTGATGTTGCGTTTTGTCGACCCTTCTCTTTGGATGTGGCAAGTTCAGCGTGAGCTGAATCCGCCGAAATACTATCCAGCCGAAAGCCAGCACCATTGGGTACCCCTGGAGCAGATAGCGCCGGCGATGCAGTTAGCGGTTATTGCCGCTGAAGATCAGAACTTTCCACAGCACTGGGGATTAGATTTTGCGTCTATTTCAAAAGCGCTGAGTAATAACAAAAAGGGCCAGGCAATCAAAGGGGCGAGTACCCTGAGTCAGCAGACCGCCAAGAACCTATTTCTCTGGCCCGCAAAAAGCTATTTTCGTAAAGGGCTTGAAGCGGGATTAACGATGCTGATGGAAACTTTGTGGAATAAACCGAGAATCCTCGAGGTCTATCTGAACATTGTTGAGTTTGGCCCGGGGATCTACGGTGTTGAAGCAGCCAGCCAGGCCTTCTTCCATAAGCCTGCCAAAAAACTTTCGGCTACAGAAGCTGCCCGTTTAGCCGCGGTGCTGCCCAACCCCTACCGAATGAGCGCAGAACGGCCAAGTAGCTACGTCTGGCAAAGAACAGCCTGGATTAGAAAACAGATGCGTTTGTTAGGCTCTGAACACTGGCGTCCCTAGATAATTTTCTTCTATTGATAGAGAATCAATATTTCTCGGAACCCTTCTGCTTTCCGACTCATCAATAACAAGCTCATCAAAACAGGAACGCCTTCATGGAGATGGAATTTTTCAGTGCTTCTCTTATTAATCTTTTATTGAATCTCAGCTACACCATCATCGCATTAATTGTTGGTGTCTATGCTTTGTTATGGATCGATAAACGTCTGCTTAAAAATATCGATCTAGAGGAAGAGATGAAAAAAGGTAACCTTGCGGTCTCTATCTTCGCTTCAACAATACTGCTCTTTGTCGCGATCATTGTGGCATCTGGCCTTAAAGGTTAATCGGTTATGCTGAAACGCCTGGGTCAGGGCGTGTTGTTTCTTGCCTTTGTGGTACTTACCTCACTGTTGCAGGAGCAGAAAGACTCTACTGACCTTATGATTTCAGAGGCAACCGAACAACTTCCGTCACCTGATAATCCAGAGGCATCTCCCGGGCTCCTCAGGCAAGGGCGTCTGCATATATCTGATACGCGTCTGACGCTAAAAGACAGTGATATCAAGCGACTGTTAAGTAAAAAAAGAGGCTCGGCTTCTGCGGGTAGTTATACCCTTAGAAATAGCAAAACCGGTACTTATACTATGATCGCACCGGGCGTTGACCAGCAATACTACCTGGTTAACAGCTTCTTTGATGGCTATCTGCCTTTTCGGGTTGAGAATCCTATTCTGGCGCTCTATGCCATTTCGCAACGTAAACGTTATCAGTATGACCATATAACCTATCCAGGGCGTCCTGAGGTATGGCAAAGCAGTCGACAAGCTTTCTACCAGAAGGTTGGCGATTGTGAAGATCACGCGATTCTCCTGGCCGATTGGTTAATAGGTTTGGGTTACGATGCTCGGGTTGCGGTAGGCGATTACAATGGTGAAGGGCACGCCTGGGTCGTGCTATTTGTTGAAGGTAGTGAGTATCTGCTTGAAGCCACCCAAAAACGTGGCATAAAGCGGTTAAAGGTTTTTCCCTTAGCCAGCCTACAGCGAAAATACCATCCGACTTATATGTTCAACAATGAGTTCTTCTGGCAGAACACCGGTTCAAAATTCACCACGCGTTATGCCTCTGCCAATTGGGTTAAGAAGAGTCAGTATCTGGCTAATTAGAGTGTTATATATCAAGCAAAAAAAACCGCCAATGGCGGTTTTTTATAAACAATTTAACTTAAGGCCTTATTAACCATCCTCAGGCTCGTACCCCAGATTTGGTGCTAACCAGCGTTCAGCGACCGGCTTTTCCATATCCGTACGACGGGCGTAGGATTCGACCTGATCTTCACCAATTTTCGCTACACCAAAGTACTGCGACTGTGGGTGGCTGAAGTACCAGCCGCTGACAGAAGCGGTAGGCAGCATTGCATAGCTATCTGTAATGGTCATGCCGATTCGATTCTCTACGTCCAGCAGATCCCACAGTAGGCCTTTCTCTGTGTGCTCTGGGCAGGCTGGATAGCCTGGAGCAGGGCGGATACCCTGATATTTCTCTTTGATCAGGGCATCGTTATCCAGATTTTCATCTGACGCGTATCCCCAGGACTCGCGACGGGTGCGGGCATGCATATATTCAGCCAGTGCTTCCGCAAGTCGGTCTGCCAATGCTTTCACCATGATGCTGTTATAGTCATCGTGGTCGGCCTCATAGGCATCAATCATTACCTGATCACCGAAGCCTGCGGTCACCGCAAAGGCACCAAAGTAGTCTGGCTTACCGCTTTCTTTAGGTGCGATAAAGTCGGTAAGACACATATTCGCTTTACCATCGACTTTCTCAACTTGCTGCCGCAGATTGTGCAGAGTCATCAGCACCTCAGAACGACTATCATCGGTATACAACTCGATATCGTCATCATCGATGCTATTTGCCGGAAACAAACCAACAACTCCACGCGCCTCAAGCTTGCGATTATTGATGATGTCATCTAATAGTGCTTTCGCATCATCAAAGAGGCGAGTGGCTTCTTCGCCGATAATCTCATCGGTCAAAATACGTGGATAGCGGCCTGCCAACTCCCATGAATGGAAGAATGGAGTCCAGTCGATGTAATCCCGGAGTTCATTCAGATCGATATTTTCAAACTGCTGAATGCCAAGTTGAGCGGGTACTGGAGGGGTATAACTATCCCAGTCAATCTTGAACTTATTTTCTCTTGCCTGAATTAGTGAAACGCGGCGCGCCTGATTCTGACGTTCGGCAAAGCGTTTACGTGTTGCTTCATAATCCTCCTGTATCTCTTTGACATAAGCAGGTTTTCTTTCTTTAGAAAGCAGGGTGCTGGCAACGTTTACTGCACGGGACGCGTTGGTAACATGGACAACCTGGTCGCGGTTATACCCCTTATCGATCTTCACAGCGGTATGCGCTTTAGAGGTAGTAGCCCCCCCGATCATCAATGGGATATCAAAGCCCTGGCGCTCCATCTCTTTGGCTACATGAACCATCTCATCCAGAGAAGGGGTAATCAGTCCCGACAGACCGATGATGTCAACATTCTGTTCACGGGCGGTACGCAGAATTGTTTCTGCGGAGACCATTACACCGAGATCGATGATCTCATAGTTATTACATTGCAGGACCACACCAACGATGTTCTTACCGATATCGTGCACGTCACCTTTTACAGTGGCCATCAGGATCTTGCCATTGGTTTGGCTGCCGGCACCTTCTTTTTCCAATTCAATGAAAGGCATCAGGTAGGCGACCGCCTTTTTCATAACCCGGGCCGACTTAACTACCTGGGGCAGAAACATTTTACCGGCACCAAACAGATCGCCAACGACGCCCATACCATCCATCAATGGGCCTTCGATTACCTGAATAGGGCGTTCAAACAGCTGCCGACACTCTTCAACATCTTCATCAATGAATTCGGCTATCCCTTTAACCAGGGAGTGGGAGAGTCGCTCTTTAACCGGTAGTCCCCGCCATTCCAATACCTTTTCTTCGGTTTGAGCACTACCGTCACCGCGATATTTTTCGGCAATTTCAAGCAGCTTGTCAGTTCCCTGATCGTCGGTATTGAGGATCACCGCTTCAACGGCTACCCGGAGCTCTTCCGGCAAGTCATCATAGATAGCCAGCTGACCTGCGTTGACGATACCCATATCCATGCCTTGTTGAATGGCGTGATACAGGAAGACACAGTGGATCGCTTCGCGCACCGGATTATTACCGCGGAAAGAGAAGGAAACATTCGATACGCCGCCTGAGATCATCGCATGTGGCAAGTTTTTCTTAATCCAGCCGGTGGCGTTAATAAAGTCCACTGCGTAGTTGTTATGTTCATCAATGCCGGTGGCTACAGCAAAAATATTCGGATCAAAGATGATATCTTCTGGCGGAAAACCAACCTTTTCCGTTAACACTTTATAAGAGCGTGCGCAGATATCGATCTTACGTTTCTCGGTATCGGCCTGGCCATCTTCATCAAAGGCCATAACAACAACCGCAGCACCGTAACGACGCAGCAGGTTTGCCTGCCTGATGAAATTCTCTTCACCCTCTTTCAGGCTGATAGAGTTCACTACGCCTTTACCCTGTATGCATTTCAAGCCCGCTTCAATTACTTCCCACTTAGATGAGTCGATCATGATCGGCACACGGGAGATATCAGGCTCAGAAGCGATTAGCGTGAGGAAGCGAACCATCGCCGCTTCAGCATCCAGCATCCCTTCATCCATATTGATATCGATGATCTGAGCGCCGTTTTCAACCTGCTGACGGGCAACATCCAGAGCGGTTTCGTAGTCTCCCTCTTTGATCAGGCGTTTAAACATTGCAGAGCCTGTGACATTGGTACGTTCACCAACGTTTACAAAGAGGGTGTCTCTGTTGATGTTCTGCGGCTCAAGCCCTGCCAGGCGACATTCAACTGGAATCTCAGGAATCTGACGGGGAGGGTGCTCATTGGCGGCGTTACCCATCGCAGTGACGTGGGCAGGGGTTGTGCCGCAACAACCACCGATAATATTTAGAAAACCCGCTTCAGCCCATTCGCGAATCTCGCTACCCATCTGCCAGGGAGTTTCATCGTATCCACCGAATGCATTTGGCAATCCGGCGTTAGGGTGGGCAGAGACAAATGTATTGGCAATTCGGGACAGTTCTTCAACGTACTGTCTCAGTTCCTGCGGCCCCAGGGCACAGTTCAAACCGATTGACAGTGGTTTAATGTGGCGTACAGAGTTCCAGAAGGCCTCTGTCGTCTGGCCAGACAAGGTACGTCCTGATGCATCGGTAATTGTACCGGAGATCATGACGGGCAGCCGCATGGAATGATCTTCAAAGTATTGGTCTACAGCAAAGATCGCAGCTTTTGCATTCAGCGTATCAAAGATAGTCTCAATCAGGATAAGGTCAGACCCGCCTTTTACCAAGCCGTCGATGGACTCAGTATAGGATTCCACCAGTTGATCGAAGCTAACATTACGAAACCCCGGATCATTAACATCCGGTGAGATAGAGCAGGTACGGTTGGTAGGCCCGAGTACGCCGGCAACGTAGCGAGGTTTAGTTGGGTTTTCAGCGGTTATCTTATCAGCAATACTACGGGCTAGCTGAGCGGCCACTAAGTTCATTTCATAGCTGATTGATTCCATGCCGTAATCGGCCATAGCAATGCTGGTAGCGTTGAAGGTATTGGTTTCGACTATATCGGCACCGGCTTCGAAATAAGCACGGTGAATCTCACTGATAATATCCGGCTGAGTCAGTACCAAAAGGTCGTTGTTACCCTTCAGATCGATATCCCAATCCGCAAACCGTTCACCACGGTAATCCTCTTCTTCGAGCTTACGGTCCTGAATCATGGTGCCCATACCACCATCGAGAACCAGAATTCGTTCTGCCATTGCCTGTTTAAGCTGCTCGGTCTTATCGGTCTGAATTGCTACTACCACGGTGAAAACCTATCTATAACCTATTGTAAAGGCGGCTATTTTATAGGATTTTCACAGGTTTTGGGTGAGTTAGACTCATCTATGTATGAAAAACTTTGAGGTTAGTCGGGGTCTGAAACAGCCTCCGAGCGCTTATCAGTAGTGAATCCAGCCGATCATCATTCAATATCTACAAAAGTTATAGGGATTTGTTCTTAATTTTTCAAAATTTGCTGGTACAATTGCCACCACTTAAAGGTAAGTAAAGAATTAACTTAGGTTAAGACTAAGCTTAACTTTATCAATCCCACAATTGAGGTTGTGAAGAGACTAACCCGCATGGATGGTTCAGCAGCAATGCTGGGGTTTGGTGCCGATGATTAATGGTGACGGTTAAGTATCACCAGGGGGTCACGGTAGAGAGATGCTGAGCTTCTGGCTCAGCGGTATTAATGTCCGGCTATGCCGGCAAATTGAGACGCAGGTCATTAATATGCTGCAAACATTCTTAAAAGCTAAATTGCATCGAGTAACAGTCACCCATGCGGAACTTCATTATGAAGGCTCCTGCGCTATTGATGGCGTTCTGCTCGAAAGCTCCGGCATTAAGGAGTATGAGCAGATTCATATCTACAACATCAATAATGGCGAGCGCTTCACAACCTACGCAATCCGTGGGGAAGATAACAGTGGCATTATCTCTGTAAATGGCGCGGCGGCACACTTAGCGTCTAAAGGTGATCTGTTAATCATCGGATCTTATGTACAACTGGATGAACAGGAAGCCGAAACCTTTCAGCCAACACTCTGTTATTTTGAAAACGCAAAGAATGAAAATGATGCTCACCGCGTTAGCGATGAAGAGCTTCACCAGCGCAACATTATGACCGGCATTAAAAACAGCATCTCAGTTCAGAAAAGTAACTAAGAGGCTTTTTTACCCGCTTCATTAAAGCTACCTTCGGGTAGCTTTTTTTATGCATTATTTTTAACAACTCATAGGAACGACAACTCTAGATTGTCGACAATCTTAAGTATTAATCTGATTATTACACTGTATTAGATCAATAAACTGCCGTTTATTGGGAAATAACTAGAACATAGTAGACAATTTAGCCTTTTGTAGTAGTTTAATTTTAGTCATTCTCCGTTAGAGTGGTTATCAAGTGGTAACACCTGCAGATAGGTATTGATAATAATAAGCAGGGCTACCGGTCTGAAACATATAATAACGGTTACAGCGAAGGGCCAGTGCTATGTCCTATAAAGACGAATACAAAAAATCAATCGAAACTCCAGAAGCATTCTGGGCAGAAAAAGCAGAAGCGATACAATGGTTTAAAAAGCCACAAACCATCCTAAGTAAGGATGAAAATGGTATCGACCGCTGGTTTGCTGACGGGGAGATGAACACTGCTTATTTAGCACTGGATTATCACGTTGAGTCAGGCCGTGGTGATCAGGATGCTCTAATCTATGATTCCCCTGTAACGGATACTAAACAGCGTTATACCTATTCTGAACTCCGTGATGCCGTAGCCAAGTTTGCCGGCGTTCTGAAAGCGCAAGGCGTAGAGAAGGGCGATCGGGTTGTTATCTATATGCCGATGATTGCTGAGGCCGTTATCGCGATGCTTGGCGTTGCCCGCCTGGGTGCGATTCATTCGGTTGTGTTTGGCGGTTTTGCTCCACATGAACTAGCTGTTCGTATTGACGATGCTGAACCAAAAGTTGTTGTTACGTCATCCTGCGGTATTGAAATCGCTAAAGTAATCGCATACAAGCCTTTACTGGATGAGGCGATTGAAAAATCTGCCCACAAACCAGACAGCTGCATCGTTTTCCAACGTCCTGAAGTAACTGCCACTCTTATTGAAGGCCGTGATCTTGATTGGGCTGAGGCCGTAGCTTCTGCTGAGCCGGCTGATTGCACGCCGGTTAAAGCGACAGATCCTCTCTATATTCTTTACACTTCTGGCACCACTGGTAAGCCAAAAGGTGTTGTACGTGATAACGGCGGTCACGCCGTGGCATTGAAGTACAGCATGAAAGCGATTTACAACATGGAGCCCGGTGAGGTGTTCTGGGCTGCATCGGATGTTGGTTGGGTTGTTGGTCACTCTTATATTGTATACGGCCCGCTTCTGGCTGGTTGTACCACTATCGTGTACGAAGGTAAGCCGATTAGAACACCAGACGCAGGTGCATTCTGGCGGGTTTGCGCAGAATATGGTGCTAAGGCTTTGTTTGCCGCACCTACTGCATTCCGTGCAATCAAGAAGGAAGATCCTGATTCAGAGCTACTCAAGGCCTATGACCTGAGCAAGCTGGAAACTGTTTTCATGGCCGGTGAACGACTTGATCCACCAACGTACCACTGGACCAAAGAGACTCTGGGTAAGCCTGTTATCGATCACTGGTGGCAGACTGAAACAGGTTGGGCTATCTGTGGCAACCTGACCGGTGTAGAGATGCTTGAGCCTAAGCCTGGTTCATCAACCGTACCCGTTAGTGGATTTGATATTAGGGTGCTCGATCATGAGGGTAATGAACTACCTAGTGGTGAGCAGGGCAATATCGCGCTTAAGCTACCGCTACCTCCAAGCTGTTTACCAACAGTATGGGGCGATTTTGAGCGCTTCCGTACTAGTTACCTGTCCGAGTTCCCAGGTTATTACTGTTCTGGTGATGGTGGCTACAAAGATGATGACGGTTACGTTTTCATCATGGGCCGTACTGACGATGTTATCAATGTTGCAGGTCACCGCCTGTCGACCGGCGAGATGGAGGAGATCGTTGCTGATCATCCAGCAGTAGCTGAGTGTGCGGTAATCGGTATCAATGACCCATTGAAAGGTCAGCAGCCTGTTGGTTTGGTACTGTTGAAAAATGGTGTTGAGATCGATGATGCTCAGATCGAGTCTGAGTTAGTGGCGATGGTACGTAAAGAGATCGGCGCAGTAGCCTGTTTCCGACGCGCAATCGTCGTACAGCGCCTGCCGAAAACCCGTTCAGGTAAGATCTTGCGTAAGCTATTACGTCAGATCGCAGACGGCGATGATTATTCTATACCTTCTACTATTGATGACCCGGCATCTTTGCCAGAGATTCAGGAGATTATGGGGCGTAATGGCCTGGTAAGCTGATAAAAGAATTACTACCTAATAAGGCAGCCTATTGGCTGCCTTTTTTATTTCCTTTAGAGTAATTGTTTATCGATCGATAAAGCATGATTGACCCGTGGCTTGATCGTCATTCTGGATTCTCCAGAAGACCTTGGGCAGCGCCTTTTACATAGCTTTAATTAGCAGCATCAGGTCTCTCCCGCATAAGTAGTTATAAAAAACAGACTTTTTCCTATATACAGCTCCCTGTCATTCTCTAACACTTAGAGATAATGGAACTTAAATTAATAAGTAGACACAAGTTCGCTTCCTTTTTTTGGAGCTTATGTTTCATATAGGTGCATATGCTAAAGGAAATTGTCAGAACGAAGCTGACCCTTGAAATGATAGAGAACCGCATTCAAAGTATCCCAGCATTTCCTACTGTGGTGTGTGAGTTAATGGAACTCGCCCATGATGCCGATGGCTTTTTTGAGAAGATGGGTAATCTGGCCGAAAAGTCACCTCTCTTAGCATCCAGAATCCTTAGCTTTGCAAACTCAGCAGCTTCTGCCCCGAGCTCGCCTATCATAAATATTCATGATGCACTTATACGCCTAGGTATTTTTAAAACACTATCGATGATAACAATGGCTTCTGTTTCCCGGAATCTTCCGTTATCTAAGCCTCAATATAGAGCGATCTGGAGCCACTCTATAGAAACAGCTTATTTGAGTAGGCACATTGCAGAGAACCTGCCTGATTTTCATGTAGACAAAGGCTTGGTCTACCTTTGCGGACTGCTACACGATCTTGGCCGTTTTGTTTTTCTACAGATATCTTCAAAAATCATAGATGTAATAGAGGCGCTGGGTTGGGATACCTACCATCAGCTATCTGATATTGAGTATAAGTTGTTCGGTTTTACCCATGTAGAAACAGGCACTCTTGCAGCAAAAAAGTGGCAGCTACCTGAAACAATTTCCCAGGTCATACAGCATCATCATCAATTCGATTTATGGCAGAAAGAAGAAGGCACTCTTGAGTTTCGACAACGTCTGACAATAGTACAGTTTGCAGATTCTATCTGTACCTTAATTCAGCGAAATCCAGAATGGCGTGATTGGTCTGACAGCATACTGAAAGAGCGTATTATCAAAGACTGCATACATAAAAACTGGCCCACCATAGATTTTAATGTTGACCAACTCATTTCAAACCTCCCTGATTTGATCGCTGAGTGCAATGAAGTCTCGAAAGAGATGGGAGTCGAGCTTGGTGACTGATCGATAAAGCTATCACCAATATAAATATGGAGGGGGGAGGTGTACGATGCTTACTCTCGTTGTCTTCCAGGTTTGACCAGCGAAGCAATAAAATAAAAGATTAAGGCTAGGATCTATTATCCGATATAGATGGCACCAAAGTTCAGCCGAACTTTTATCTTGTCAATGATAGAGTGTCATACAGATAGCGTCTGCGTATTGTTCCTAAATACTTTCTTTAAAATAGTCTCTGAATGCCTGTGACTTTATAACTGAGACATTCCCTATGTATTATAAATCATCGTTTCTGCGGTGGGTTTCGGTTTTTTCTCCAATGCAGGTATTTATCTTCCTGTTCATTTTACTGATGTTGTTCACTGGGTTCGTGCCATCAAGTTTGGCTCACGGAGTCTCCGACGGCGATGCTTTGTTTATTGAGCAGGCCAGTGGGATGCAACTGCTTCCTTTTGCCTATCTGGGCGCGAAACACATGGTGACCGGATACGATCATCTCCTATTTCTGACAGGCGTCATATTCTTCCTCTATAAAATGAAAGAGGTGTGCATCTATGTGACGCTGTTTGCTATAAGCCATAGCGTAACACTTTTATATGGCGTACTTAGCGGGGTGCAGGTTAATGCTCATATTGTTGACGCAATTATTGGTCTCTCTGTTGTCTATAAAGCCTTAGATAATCTGGGAGCCTTCAGGCGTTGGTTTGGTTTTCAACCCAATGCCAAAGGCGCTGTGTTAGTTTTTGGCTTCTTTCATGGTTTCGGCCTTGCAACTAAGCTTCAGGACTTTGCTTTGCCTGAGGAAGGGTTGATTGCCAATATTTTAGCCTTCAATGTTGGTGTCGAATTAGGTCAACTATTGGCACTGGGTAGCATTCTCATCCTAATGAATTTCTGGCGTAAAACAGACGCTTTTGCCCGGCAGGCTTTTACCGCTAATGTCGCCTTAATGTCTGCTGGTTTTATTCTGATTGGCTATCAGTTAACAGGCTATTTAACGCTTTCCTGAGGTATCAAATATGCGAGATATATCTGATCTTAACCACGATGAGCTGCCATCTGCGACAAGCCTAATTAAAGCCACCGTTCTGGCGGCTGTATTGGGTCTTTTAATTCTTATTACTTTCATTTTGCCCGCAGAATATGGCATTGATCCTACTGGACTGGGAGATAAGATGGGGCTGACCCTGTTAAATGCCGAACCTGTGGTAGAAGCACAAAGTAACGCTCAATCTTCTAATCTAGTCACTACTTCGCTAAGTGCGCCCATTCCGCCTGTTTGGGTAAGCACTTCTCCCTATCGTTCTGATGAGATGTCTTTAATTTTACAGCCAAATAAAGGGACAGAAATTAAAGCCAGAATGAAAATCGGTGAAAACTTTGTTTTCAACTGGAAAACAGAAGGAGGGGATCTGTACTTCGATATGCACGGGGAAAAACTGAATGCAGGCGATGAATTTACCAGCTATTGGTTGGAGCGGGCGAGATCCACAGCCAGCGGCTCCTTTGTAGCCCCGTTTGCAGGGACGCATGGCTGGTATTGGAAAAACAATGGCGCAGAGCCTGTTACTATTCATCTGAAAGTCAGCGGATTTTATGAAGAGCTTTACAGGCCCTGAAACTCCTCCAGAAAATCCGATCACTACGCTACATTTGTCCGATCGTTGCGCTTGTCCAGATCTCGTAGAAACGATGTATTAGTCCTGTAGGAGCGCCGCCCTCGTCACGATAAAGCTATCAGCCATGAATCGCCCCTGGAAGGGGCTCCTACAAAGGAAGTCGACGTCAGATCGTTACGTTGATACGCTTTTTTCAGATCACGGACTACGGCTCTTATTTATTCTCCGATGCTGACGCCTTCAGTAATATCCAGTCGAGTAATCTGGTCGACAGAACCCGTCGAAGAAAGCCAAACAGGTGGGTGGGGAAGGTGACGTAATATCGAGCTTTAGGTCGCTTTTTTTCCAATGCGAGAACAACCTTGTCTAACACCGCTTCAGGCCCCAGGGTGAAGGGATCATCACCACTGTCTTCTTTGCTTAATCGCTGCAGTACTCTCTTATAAGTCTCGTGAAAAGGGCTGGTCTCTATATTGATATTGTCGCGAAATGCCTTGTGTGCATTGACTCGGAATTGACTTCTTATCGGGCCTGGCTCGATGAGAGACACGTGGATATTGGTATCTGCCAGTTCTTGGCGCAGAGTGTCAGTGTAGCCTTCCAGAGCAAACTTACTGGTATTGTAGGCACCCCGAAAGCGCATAGTGATCAATCCAAGCACCGAGCTATTCTGAATAATCCGGCCAAAACCCTGGCGGCGCATCAGCGGTAATACCCGACAGGTGAGCTCATGCCAGCCGAGGAGATTGATTTCCAGCTGCTGCCGAAGCAGGTCGCGGCTGAGGTCTTCAATGGCTCCAGGCTGGCCGTACGCGCCATTGTTAAAAAGGGCATAAAGCTCACCACCGGTTTCAGCTTCAACCCAGTCCATCGCTTGCTGAATTGATTCAGATCGCTCCAGATCAAGTTGAGTAGACTCTAGTCCCTGCTGTTTCAGCAGCTCAACATCTTTGAGCTGTCTTGCTGTGGCAATAACGCGATAGCCCCGTTTTTGCAGGCCGATAGCGACATGCTGGCCAATACCACTGGAGCAACCGGTAATCAGTACAGTTTTCATCTGCGTCCCTTAGAGTGTTACAGATAGCTTTAAATTTAGATCTGAATAGCTGCAGATACTAAGGGGTCTGTACTGATGAGGCTAGCGCTTCTTTCACTTACTGGTGATCAGTGCTGTTTTAACATTGAAAGGAAGGAATGCTCAGGAACGCCTTTACTGAAAAGAAAGCCCTGGGCGTGAAAACACTTTTCATCGATCAGGAATTGGCGCTGCTCTTCGGTTTCCATGCCTTCTGCGATAACTTCCAAACCAAGACTGTTTGCCATTGCAATGATAGCTCTGGAGATAGCCTGGTCATTCTTATCAGCTGGTATGTCGGTAATAAAGGAATGGTCTATTTTCAACCGGTCGAGCGGGAGCTTTTTCAGGTAACTCAGAGATGAGTAGCCAGTACCAAAATCGTCTATAGCCAAGCGAATGCCCATCTCACGTAGCTGTTTCAGCTCATTGCCTGCGCGATTAGGGTTGTTCATGATGACACCTTCTGTGATCTCAAGTTCGATCATATCGCTGGAGCAATTATTTCGGTTGAGGATTTCTGCCACTTCAGCTGCCAGAGTATTCGAACCAAAATGGCGCGCTGAGATATTGACCGAAATTCGTGGAACCTCATACCCCGCTTGCTGCCACTCTTTAATGTTTCGGCAAACAGTGTCGAGCACCCAGCGGTCGATAACCTGTATCATGCCGGTTTTTTCTGCTATCGGAATAAAACGCCCTGGTTCTATCGTTCCCATCTGCGGATCTTTCCAGCGAATTAGTGCTTCAGCTCCAATAATACGATTATCTCGCACGTCAATTTGAGGCTGATAATGTAGAACAAACTGTTCGTGCTCTATGGCGTTGCGCATAGCACCGACCATCAGAATTCGCTCAAAGGCCTGGTCGGTCATATCCTGGGTATAGAAGTCATAGCGGTTCTTACCCGATGCCTTTGCCCTGTACATGGCGGTATCAGCATTACGGATGAGTGCTTCTATTTCCTCCGCATCATTCGGGTAGAGACTAATACCGATACTGAGACTGACATGTAGCTGATGCTCATCCAGTTCGATAGGGTTATGAAATGCATCCAGCAAGTTTTGTGCGATGACTGCTGCGTCATCCGGGTGGGAGAGATCCTCTACTATGATCGTAAACTCATCGCCGCCTAAGCGGGCAATGGTGTCATTTTCACGTACATGATCTTTCAACCGCTCCGATACTTTTTTCAGTAGCTGGTCGCCTAGGTTATGACCAAAACTGTCGTTTATCTCTTTGAACTCATCCAGGTCGATAAAGAGTAACGCCAGCCCGGTTTTAGTCCGCTTTGCGTGACGTAGCGCCTGTTTCAAACGGTCAGAGAAGAGCAGTCGATTGGGTAGTTTCGTCAACGGGTCGTGGTGAGCCAAGAAATCCAGACTCTTCTCTTTATCTCTAAGCTTCTTATGTATCCTGATATGCTCAGTAATATCCCGACTGGATTCTACCAGCCCAGTAACCTGACCTTCAGCGTCATACAGAGGGCTGGCCATTAGCTCAAAGGTTCGTTTCTCTCCTGAGCTTATCGTGTATTCATGTACCCGGGTGGTTGGGCGTTTATGAGCCATAACCTCTTTAAGCGGACAAACCTTGCAGGGACTACCGGTATCGTTCACTTGTAAATAGCAGGGTAGGTTCTCTTTTAGCTGACAGTTAAAAAAGTAGTCGTTTGCAGTACGATTAGACTTGATAACTCGATAGTCGGTATCGATAACCATAACGGGATCACCGATACAGTCGATCACCGCCTGTAGAAAGTCGCTTTCCTCGCGGGACTTTAACTCTGCCTGCTTACGCTCTGTAATATCCCTAACAGTGAAGAGCACGACTAACCGTCCATCGGATTCCTGCAGGGTTGCGCTAATTTCAACGGGTACGCTTTGCCCGTCTGAGGTGCTATGAACGGCTTCAAATACAGAACCGTTATCATCCGCTTGAATCTTCTCTACCTGCGCTTTCCACATCTTCAGACTAGAAGCTTTCTCGCTAAAGTCTGTGATATATCTCTGTAATATCTGCTCTCTGCTGTAACCCAGGTAGTCACAGGTAGCCTGGTTGATATCTAATACTTGGGACGTTTCAGCATCGATAACAAAAAGAGCGTCATTACTGCGGTCGATCAGCTGCCTGAAAAGATGAAGCTGTGAGTCAATCCGATGTTTCTCCGTCAGATTGGTCAGCAAACAGTGGGTTTGAATAAATCGTTGTTGCTCATCACGCACCAACTGACCATCAAATTGAACGTCAACCACATTGCCGTATTTTGTCAGTAGTTGATAATGGATATCGGAGGCAAAACCTTTCTGTTTGAAGATAGAAAAACAGTGATTGAATTTCTCTTCTTGTCCTTCAGTCAGTAGTGTCTTAAAAGGTTTTCCGGTTACCTCATTACTTGAATACCCCATCATCTTTCGCCAGCTGGCGTTTACTTCAAGAATACTTCCATTAGCATCCAGTGACTGATAAGCAAGAGGGGAGTTTTCAAAAAAGCCACGGTAATGAATCTCCTTATGACGACTACTGGTCAATTGATGATTCAGGTTTTCAATTGCCTCCTGCATCATACGAATAAAGTGTGTTTGCATTCGATCAATCAGATGCTGCCGCGTGAGTAAACCAATGGTTGTCCCATCAGCATCGCATACCAAAAGCCGCCGGATTTTCTTTTGTTCCATGATATGCCGGGCTTCTAGCAATGATGTGCCGCCCAGAATGGTTGCTACCGGGCTGCTCATATACTGGCTAACCAAGGCTTTATTCAGGTCGATCTTATCATCTAGTAGTCGTACAACATCTCGTTCGGTGAGAATGCCTTTAGCTTCCTTACTGCTACCCACTACGACACTACTAATCTTCTTGTTATTCATTATCTTGAATGCATGACGCAGGGTGCTATCAGCGTCCACAAAAAGGATGACCTGCTCCATTACTGCTTCTACATGCTTAATCTCTGCCAGGTATTCAAAACCGAGGTGCTGGACAAAATCTGTTTCAGTAGCAATCCCTTTGAGACTGCCATCCCGGTTGATCACTATAATATGGCGCAGATTTTCTTTCTGCATCTGCTCATAAGCCTGCTGAAAGTCACAGTCTGCATACATGGTTTTTACAGGGGAGGTCATAATATCAGCGGCGGTTAGTGATTCCAGATCTGGCTCACTGGTGCTGACAAGCTTGATAATATCTTTTTCAGTAATGATGCCCAGCGGAGTGTTCTGTTCAATGATGACAATTGAACTCACGTGTGACTGACGCATCCGGTGAAGGATGCTTAAAATAGAATCTAAGGGGGCCGCATGGAGAACATCTATGCTACAAATAGTGTTCAGGGTTACCGCTACTTCTGACATCCGGACTGCATCCTCAGATAAATTCTAAAATAAGACTTATTCTATAAACTTGAAAAAGAGGAAAATTATCACAGGGGAAAAATCAAAGTATTGATACCGCTCTTAAAAAGAGCAATTGGGTGTTTTTTTACTACCTATTTTCTGTTTAATGTGGGTATATTCATTGATTATAAGCCTCAATCTCTGTCGTTCTTATACAAAAAAGGCAGCCTGCAGGGCTGCCTTTTTGCTTTTTTCGTTACTTTTTAGGTTTTTTCTTGAAAATATTCAGCAGTTTCTGCTTTGGATCCTGCTCTTCAGTAGGCAGAGCCTTCTCAAACTTATCTTTCATCTCACTGAGCTGCTTCTCTTTGCGTTTATGGCGCAAATCATCCCGCTTACTGTTGATATCGACGACGTTATCACTCATATTCCGGCACTCATACACTGTTAAACCATGGTAACTTAACCAGCAGTTTAGCTCTGTAATACTTTTAGCGGAAGCCCCAGCAGGGCATCACCCAGGCCACTGAAGTACCAGATGATTGCGATCAGTCCACCCACGGTTAACAGATACCAGGCGCTGGCGACTAACTTGCCATACCGATCCAGCGGTAATAGTAAGCTGTGATGGCGGTTACGCCATTCGAAAAATACTTCGATGCTGCCAATAATCAGCAGAAAACCCAGCAGCGCCAGCCCAAAAGTATAACTAAGCCAGACGCCACCAGCGGCAGCAGCCCCGCAGAGCAACAGCCCTGCCAGTGAGCTCATTGAGAAGGCAATACTTTTTAATACATGACCGCCATCCAAAGGCAGGATAGGTAGTAGGTTGAACAGGTTTAGCAGAGCATTAAAAGCACTTAGTCCGGCAAAAAACATTGAACCGGTTATCCAATAAGCAATCAGACTTAGCAGAGAAAGCCCCAAACCAAAAAACGGTCCCATCAGAGATATACACACATCCTGCCAGCGGGTATTGATACGCGCATCACTCAGAGCAAGACCGCCCACGAATGGGATCAAATAGATCCCCTTGGTCTTCATACCAAAGTATTTCATCGCACGGATATGGCCATACTCATGTATCACCAGACAGAAGATTAGCGCCAGAGCAAAGGGGATAGAGAAAAACCATGAATAGGCAGCTAAGCTGGCGCCGGCCATAACCACTTTGATGATCTTGGCACTTTTCAGTAGTTTCAGGCCCAGAGCACCAAGGCCTATAATACTGAATGAACGTTTCTCCTGCCGGATAGGCCCTTGGGGGACCTGCTTTTCCATCAGTTCGCGTCCATGCCCTCCGTTTGCAACCAGCTGCTCACCCATATAAAAGCGATAGCTGATGTTTACCGGGTCCCACTGAACCTCCGTTTCCAAGCGGCACTGCAGAGTTTCACCTTGCTCATTTTGTAGCTCAAACAGGTGCTCACTGATGCCATCAAAGTCGCCATCTGCATCGCGCCGGGAGATCGGTGTATTATTCCAGAACAACAGTTGCCAGCCCGCCATTGAGCCTTCCAGCCGTAGGCTCTGTCCCTGATAATCCAGATTAAGTAATTCCACATTTACTTCCTAAAAATAAGTTACTGGCGGGCATGGTTGCATAACTTGATAACAGTTTAAAGTGACTTCTTCCACCAAACCGATAGACTGCGTTTTTTGCCATCTGTTGTACACTAGCCTTATGAAAACAAACCACCCCATACTCTATTCATTTCGCCGCTGTCCCTATGCGATACGCACCCGGTTAGCTATCGCTGGCAGCGGGCTAGTCGTGGAGCTGCGCGAGGTCGTATTAAAAGATAAGCCTGCTACGATGCTGGAGGCCTCTCCAAAGGGCACCGTACCTGTTTTAGTGCCACTCGAGGGCAGGGTAATCGACGAGAGTCGGGATATTATGCGCTGGGCATTGCGACAGAGTGACCCTAACAACTGGCTCTGTAGTGATGATCCCGACCTGCTTTGGCAGATTGAGGGGTTGATTCAGGAAAATGATTTCGTATTCAAGCAGCATCTGGACCGTTACAAGTACTTTGAGCGCCACCCCAGTCATCCGCAGAGCTATTATCGAGAGCAGTGTGAAGTAACTTTAGTTAAGTTGGAGCGGCTGCTACAACAGCACAGTTTTCTTGCTGGAGAGAACTGTAGTCTGGCTGATATAGCGATCTTTCCTTTTGTCCGTCAGTTCGCCCATGTGGATAGAAACTGGTTTTATAGTGCGCCATATACAGCCTTGCAACGCTGGTTGGATCATCATCTGGAATCGACTCTTTTTACCGGAGTAATGACAAAGTACCCGCAATGGAAAGCAGCTGACAAGCCCTGTTTATTTCCTGACAAATAGATCTAAGTTAGATTAATAAAACTAAGTAATATATTGTTTTATATAATTTAAAATATAAATTCTGTGTTCAATAGCTTGTTATGCTCTAACCAAAGGTAGCTGATCCCAGCGCGTCGTGTAGGCTGGTGAGAGGTGATTACGCTGCATCTGCCAACCGGTGCTAAGCATCTCTCCAGCAAAGCGAACCTGACCCCGACCACTCTGATTGATATTATCGATCGCTTGCATTAATCGCATCGCGGAAGGTGATTCCGGAGCTTCAAAAAGGGAGGGCTGAAAGTGTCCCGACAGATACAGGTCGGACAGCATAATGCCTGCTTTCATATAGCGACAACCAGGTCGCCAGATCGATTTCAGTAATCGATGTGCGGTACCACATAGGCGTCGTGAATCTGCGCTGGGCACGCTCAAAATTCGGCTCGCGCTGTTGCTATAGAATTGTTCGTGCTGACTATGAGGATTCGTACGGATAAACACAGTAATCACTCTGGCTAAACTATCTTGCTCCCGCAGTTTCTCAGCTGCCCGGGCCGCATACTGCGCGATAGCTGAGCGCATATCCTTGTGCTCGGTAATTCGATGGGCAAAAGAACGACTACAAAGAATCTGTTGCCGAGGTGGAGGGCACTCTTCCAGCTCCATGCAGGGCTGACCGTTCAGTTCTCGCACGGTACGCTCCAGCGTTACGGAGTAGTGGCTGCGAACCCACGCTGGATCACAATCAGCGAGGGCCAAAGCGGTTTCTATACCTTGCTGCTTCAATCTTTGTGACAAACGCCGGCCCACGCCCCATACCTCCTGCACCGGCAACAAACTGAGTAAGCGACGCTGTCGGTGCCGGTCACTCAGGTCCACCGAGCCCAGAGTCGCCGGGTACTGCTTAGCGGCGTGATTTGCGAGCTTGGCCAGGGTTTTCGTCGGCGCGATACCCACCGATACATGGATGCCGGTATATTGATATACCCGCTGCTTTAACTGTAGACCGTGCTCCACCAGCGAATGATTAGCTTCAAGGCCGCTCAGATCGAGAAACGCCTCATCGATTGAGTAAACCTCAATAGCAGAAGCCTGCTGTTCCAGAACGGTCATAACCCGGGCGGATATATCGCCATAGAGTGCATAGTTGGAGGAAAAAACGGCAACATTTTCCCGATCGATCTGTTCCTGTACCTGAAACAGCGGCACCGCCATCTTGATACCTAACCGTTTAGCCTCTGCACTGCGCGCTACCACGCAGCCATCGTTGTTAGATAGCACGACGATGGGGCGTCCCTGCAGGTCGGGTCGGAACAGCCTTTCACAGCTGGCATAGAAATTATTGCAGTCGACCAGGGCATACACCGTTACTTACCCCGCTGACGTACGGAGTGGACAACCGTCGTGACCACACCAAACAGCTCAAGGGTACTTTCTTCGCCTAGCTTAATGGGCGCATAGGCAGGGTTATGGGCCACCAGCTGTAATACAGGGCGCGTGTTCAATTCTTTAACCGTAAACTCTCCATCGATACAGGCGATGACAATATCTCCATGAACCGCGGTCAATGAACGATCGACCACCAGAACGTCTCCGGAAAAAATACCAGCCCCTTTCATCGAATCGCCATCTGCCCGGACAAAATAGGTAGCTGCCGGATGCTGGACGCAGAGCTCATTCAGATCCAGAGTGCGCTCAATGTAATCTTGTGCGGGCGAAGGAAACCCTGCAGCAACACTGTTCATAAACAAAGGTAGAGCAATCGAGGCGGAAGGGCGCAAATAACGCCCCAGCAATGAAATATGCATAAGTTGTAAACCATACTGTATATATAAACAGCATATTAGAGTCGGACTGCATCTGAGTAAAGCAGGTTAAGCTGTTTAATGGGCGTTATCTGTCGATTAGATCGATAATTCGTATTATAAATACAGAATACATATTATGTTTTTATTCGTATGTCCTGATTATCTAGTTAGCGACACTGTATTCGCAGTCAGATCTATAACGCTTATATCTGCTAGACCCAAAGGTCGGCAGGGCCTGTTGTATCTGCAGCTATCAAAGCCCACAACAAAGTATTCCCTGGATTAAGGAGCCGCTTATTTATGGGTCGTTGGTGAGTTTTCTTGGGAGAACTCGAGTAATGGGAGCGATGAATCTAAATGCTACATAATTGATCGATATTGCCTGTGGCGATCTACCACCTAAATATATGACTCGTGCAGGGGTTGGGTCTGTTGTTGTTGTTTGACTTTAAATGCGGGCTCTCCGTCAGCTGACTGAAAACTATATATCGATAGCGCTATGACAGCGGGCATTGTAGCCTTTAGACCTGCTGGAGAATTCGATTTACCGGGCATGAGATAGAAGGGAAGCGGTTCTGTTTTTTAAAGCTATATTCAGTTTTTGCTCTTTGGCCGCACCTGACTAATACACGTACTTTATCAAAAATCAGGACTTAGGCGATTAGCTTGAATTGACCCCAAAAAACAATTACAAAGTCAAAAAAACACCCGATAAAGAAAAACTATCATGAGTTAAACTAATTTATAGATAATCTTCTTATAAATTTGATTTTAAATTGATTTTTATAGAAGCAAAAAACTCATGCTCCTGTTTTATTCTAACTATGCTCCAGTTTGAAACCGACCTTCAGAGTTACTTGGAAATGTCCGATTTCACCATTTACAACATGTCCACGAGTTTCAATAACCTCAAACCAATCGATGTTTTTTAACGATTTACTACACTCCGCCAGCGCATTACGAATCGCATCATCAGTCCCTTTTGGCGAGGAACCAACAACCTCAATTTTCTTATAAGTATGGTGATCAGACATAACCTTTTACCTCTTTAAATAATGCCTATAACAGAGATAAGCGTAGTAGAAAAACAGCAAGGGAATACATATATGTTTGAAACGACTCTCTGGAAGAGAATGTTTTCAGTAAAGCGGGTACAAGGCTGTTAATCAGTTTTACGTCATTTCTATCACCATCTGTACCTGCCGATTGCCATTTTCGATCTGTATAATGAGCGCTTAGTTAACGCCATATCATCTCAATGCTTGGACCTTATCGAATACAATCCTATGAATAATCATGTAAAGCTTCTGAGCATATTCGTCGTTGCCGCCTGTTTGATACTTGCCATCAACTTTGGCTTGCGCTCATCAATGGGTTTCTTTATGGCGCCTATATCCAGTGAGTTTGGGTATGGCCGTGAAGTTTTTGCCTTTTCTCTGGCGTTACAGAATCTCTGCTGGGGTCTGTTTCAGCCCTTTACTGGCGCTTTTGCTGATCGTTTTGGTACGTTCAAAACACTGATTATCGGAGCGCTGATCTACGCATTGGGAATGTATCTGACAGCCACGGCTGATAGCGCCTGGGCACTTCACAGCGGGGCGGGCATTCTGATTGGGATGGGCATTGCCGGAACCGGCTTTGGCGTGATTCTGCCAGCACTAGCGCGTATGGTTGCGCCTGAAAAACGTGCTTTCGCATTGGGATTGGGTACCGCGGCCGGCTCTGCTGGCCAGCTAATGGTTATCCCGGTAGCTCAGGCCTTTATTGCCAGCTATGGCTGGCAAACAGCCTTACTGCTGTTGGGCGGCGGGGCGCTTTGCATGCTGATATTTGCTGCGCCTTTTCGCAAGGATTCAGAGGGAGGTGAAGCTGACCAGGAAGAATCATCACAGCCCCTTAAAGAAGCACTGCAGGAAGCGGGGGGCCATCTACATTACTGGCTATTGATCGCTGGCTTTTTTGTCTGTGGCTTTCAGCTTGCGTTTATTACGGTGCATATGCCTTCATTTTTGTCAGATCAAGGTTTTGACGCTTCAGTCGCCGTGACCAGTCTGTCGCTCATTGGGTTGTTTAATATCTTTGGCTGTTTGCTCTTCGGCTCTTGGTCAGGCCGCTATTCAAAGAAAAATCTGTTGGGTATTATCTATGCGCTTCGGGCAGTGGCTATAGCGTTATTCATGCTGTTGCCAATGACGACAACCTCCGTTTATCTATTCTCAATTGCGACCGGCTTTCTGTGGCTGGCAACCGTTCCGGCAACTTCGGGCCTAGTCGTACAGATGTTTGGTCTTAAGCATATGGGGACTCTATACGGCATTGTTTTCCTGAATCACCAGCTGGGCTCGTTTACAGGTGTCTGGGTGGGCGGCTACATGTTCGATCAAACTGGTAGTTATAACAGCGTCTGGTGGGCTGCCGCAGGAATAGCCTTACTCACTGCGGTTATTCATATCTTCATTGATGAGCGTCCGGTTAAGCGTCTACGTCAAAGCCGAAGCGGCCGTCTGCCAGGTTCACAAATGACGGCAATTGACCAATAGACGTAAAATCCTTATTCCGGGAAAGCATAAATTAAGGCTTATAGAGCAATTTCCTTTGAGCAAGATGCAATGTTAATAATCACATCAGCACCAGCTCCTATAGAGTAAAACGGATATCAAAATCCGACTAAGGCTATATTCAGGCAATTAAAGCGGCTATTATTCTTATCGGTCAATTATTATCATGGCAGAACTTCCTCTCCGTTATTCATCAGGATTAGTTAAAATACATATGATTAAACATGCACTCTTTGTACTCGCACTCTGTTTACATAGCCCTTGGGCTGCCGCTGGCATCGACTTATTTAAAGATGAAAACGGTAAAACCAAGTGGCAACATCTGGCTAATTTTAGTAGCGCAACGCTAATCATTATTCTGTCGATCGCAGCGGTATATCTGTTTATTTATAGCCGGCGTGCCCACAGAGCTAATCGTGAACTGACCACCATTAAGCAAGAACTGGAACAGCGGGTTAAAGAGCGAACAGCAACTATAGACGAATCAAACAAGAAGCTAACGCAGAGCAACTTGTTACTGGAATCCGAGATTTCAGAGCATGTCATCACCTCTGATCAGCTACGTGCGTCTGAGTCATATGTCAAAGACATACTCACCTCGATGCCTCTGATGCTGGTAGGACTAAACAAAGATGGGCAGGTAACCCAGTGGAACAGGCGAGTTGAAGAATTGTCTGGCGTATCTTCTGAGAAGGCGCTCGGAAAAACGCTTTGGGAAGCCTACCCAACCATGACCGTGGTACCAGAACATATTCAGCAGGCGATTGAACAGAACAAAACAATCCACCTGAAACAGAGCCTTCGAAGCCTGTCTCATTTTGACATTACCATCTATCCATTGCAGGGCACCGAAGCCGGGGTTGTTATTCTGGTGGATGACGTTTCAAAACAAACGACAGCTGAAAACCTGCTAATCCATAACGACAAGATGTCGTTTATGGGGGAGCTGGCCTCAACTATGGCCCATGATATTAATATCCCATTGCAGTCGATCCTGATGGATATAAAGCGATTTAAAAACATCATGGCGTCCGTTCCAGCTCTAGAGCAGGGCGATAGTGATACATCAGCTCAGATGGATGTGATCTTCAGGGATATGTCCGATAAAGGCGACCAGGTTTCCAGCATTATTCACAACCTGCTGACGTTCGCCCGTAATCGCCAAGCTGAAAAACAGATGGCCGACATTGTTGATGTAATGGAGCATACGGTTAACCTGGGTAAAGAGGTAATCACAATCTCTGAAGGGCTGATGTTTAGAGAGGTGAAGCTGGAATGGCAGATTGAAAAAGGCCTCCCACAGGTCCCCTGTTATATCACCGAATTACAGCAGGTTTTCCTTAGCCTGTTCCGTCACGCCTGTATTGCGATGCAGAAGAAACTTGGAAATGAAAGCCTGGTAAAAGAAGGCTTCGAGCCAACCATAAAAATCATTCTTTCAGAGAGCTACGACAACCTTTGGGTAAAGATTCAGCATAACGGTGTTGGCCTGACCAGCGAGGAGCAGATGCGATTGTTCGAACCGTTTTTCAGCAATAGTACTCAGGCTGAAGATTTTGATACCGGGCAGCATCTGTCTTTCTCATACTATATTATCAGTGAACAACATCAGGGCCATATGGCAGTCACTTCAGACCCTGATCTGGGGTCAACTTTCCATATGCAGCTGCCAATTAATCACTAGGCCGCTATGGGGTTGAGATCTAAGTAATAAGCAGCAGGTACCTAACAGGAAGATAACGACCAATGGAACAGCAGACAGGGACGTTGGTGGTCTGGAAAAATGACAAAGGATTTGGCTTTATCAAGCCAGCAGACAGTAGCAAAGACGTCTTCGTGCATATTCGAGACTTCGGCAACATCCCCCGTAAACCTCGCACCGGCGACATAATCCATTATCAGCCCATGAAGGGCAGCGATGGCAGACTTCGGGCTGCTGATGCCCATATCTCCGGCGTTACCCGCAACACATCACCAGCAAAGCCTCAGAAGCATTCCCAGCCCAGCTCACACAACCCGCGAGGCGCGATATCATCTAAGCGCAAGGGCGGAATCAGTCCGCTGAGTATCGCTATTATAGTGATCGGGCTCGTTGTTCTGGGCATGGGCTACAACAGCTTTCGCGATCAACCTAAGTTTGCGTCACAATATTCAAATGATCAGGCGTTAGTTAATAACGATGAGGGCCTGCAACAGGCGTATAAGAACCGCCAAAGTAATCTTCAAATCAGCGCGACAGGAACTGTCACACGAATACTGCCAGACGATCTAGAGGGTAGCCGCCATCAGAAGTTTATTCTGCGTATGTCATCCGGGCTAACGATATTAATCGCACATAATATCGACCTGGCTCCGCGCATCAACTCATTGGAAGAGGGTGACAGCGTTAGCTTCAATGGTGAATATGAGTGGAATAGTAAAGGTGGCGTTGTGCATTGGACCCATCATGACCCGAGAGGTCGCCATACCGATGGTTGGTTAATGCACAAAGGGCATAAGTACCAATAGCATAAGCTTAAAAGTGCGGGTAAAAAAGAGGAATGATATAAATATAAAAAAGAGGGTGAGGGAGCGTTATATCCATAAAACCCTCCCCCGATCAGCGATCCATTTCCATGTAGCCTATGCTTCCTGCAATCCTTCTAGCTACTTTGCTGAGTTCCACAACCTAATCCTTGGTTGTCCTGAACTTGTGCGGCATAGTAAGGGTCGCTCAGGAGAATGTATCTAAGAGTTATTCCTATTTTTTGATCCATATTAATTAATAGCTTAAATTGTTTGATCCAGGACAATTAAGTACACAACATCGTAATTAGGCTCACAGCACACGAACCCCATAATCTGCTTTCCCCGCGACATAATGATTTGCAGATCCCCCCTCATTTATGCCTATACTCTATCTCAATAAAGTACCTGAAAAACATAGAGCCAGAGACTTAAGGTCTGACCAACACCAGCCCTGACTAATTGTAAGAACCGGAGCCCCATATGACGCAACCTGTCATGAAGGACGCGATGATTTAATTAAGGGAACAACAATGAAAACAAAAATAATAGAGCCTGCAGCTAACGCCCATCCGTCTCAGTTGTTAATCAAAAGTTTATTGCTGTCGGGGAAGCGATATAACCCCACCCAGGAGATCGTCTATAGCGATCTGTTTCGATACGATTATCAAACCCTGTATAAGCGTATCTGCAAACTGGCAAACGCCTTAAGTGATGCAGGCGTACAGGCGGGAGAGACCGTGGCCGTTATGGATTGGGACAGTCACCGTTATCTGGAAGCCTATTTTGCAGTACCGATGATCGGTGCGGTTTTGCACCACGTAAATGTCCGCCTTAGTCCTGATCAAATTCGCTATACCATGGATCATGCAGAAGACAATTTTGTATTGGTCCATGATGATTTTGTGGTCATCGCTGAGCAATTAGCCGACCAGCTACCCAGCGTGCGTGGTTATATTCAGCTGAGCGATGAAAAACAACAGGTAACAACATCACTGAATACTCTAGGCGAGTATGAAGCATTGCTGCAGGATGCCAGTGAGGCATATGACTTTCCCGACTTCGATGAAAACTCGGTCGCGACGATGTTTTATACCACGGGCACAACTGGTAATCCGAAAGGGGTGTACTTTACTCACCGTCAATTAGTACTGCATACGCTGGCCGAGGCGGTGTCGATGGGTGCCTATAATGGTCAGCCGCTAATGCGCTCTGATGATGTCTATATGCCGATGACGCCCATGTTCCATGTGCATGCATGGGGTGTTCCTTATTTGGCTACCATGCTCGGTGTAAAACAGGTTTATCCCGGGCGCTACGAGCCGAACAAATTAGTTAAACTTTACCGGGAAGAGAAGGTGACCTTCTCCCACGGCGTACCGACCGTGCTACAGATGATTCTTAACTGTGAAGAAGCGGAACATACTGACATGAGCGGGTGGAAGATGCTCACCGGCGGCAGCGCACCAACAATGGCACTGGCACAGCAGATGGCCGACAAGGGGATACTGCTTTATACCGCCTATGGAATGTCAGAAACCTGCCCGATACTGACGATGACCAGCTTAAGTCCCTCAGAACGTGAGCTTGATTTAACTGAACAGCTGCCTGCACGGATAAAAACAGGCGTACCCACCGCTCTGGTAGAACTAAGAATTGCAGACCCGGCAGGCAATGATCTCCCCCATGATGGTGAAACCGTCGGTGAAGTTGTTGTTCGCTGCCCCTGGCTGACTCAGGGCTATTACAAAGAGCCCGAAAAAAGCGAAGAGCTGTGGCAAAACGGCTGGCTGCATACCGGCGATGTTGCCTCCATCGATGAAAACGGTGTATTGCAGATTAAAGACCGGATAAAGGATGTGATTAAAACCGGAGGTGAGTGGATATCCTCTATTGAGTTGGAAAGCCTGATCAGCCAGCACCCACAGGTCGCAGAAGTAGCCGTTATAGGGGTTCCCGATGAGAAATGGGACGAGCGTGCATTTGCTCTAGTTGTACCAGTGCCCGGTGAAAAGGTCGATACCGGGGAAATTCAGACACATCTGAAGCAGTTTGTTGAGAGCGGTCGAATTAATAAATGGGCGGTACCCTCGGAGATCAGCTTTGTCACAGAAATACCTAAAACCAGCGTTGGGAAGCTGAATAAGAAAGAGATACGTCTACAGTACAGTTCGCAAAAGTGAACCTTTCAGGTGACGTTGACTTGAGTAAAACTGAGCTGCTTTAGTACGATTGTAGCGATTATTACCAACGTAACTATCTGAAAGAAATGCGTCATGGTGGAAGAGCAGACTCTAGCTGCGTTTAAAAACGCAGCTAGAGTATTTGGCGAAAGAGGTTACTACTTTGTCTGCTGCTGTAACATCGTCTTAATCTGTTCCAGCTGCAATTGAAGATCAGCAATTGTAGGCTCGTGTGCATCTATCGCTTCCTGCTTTCTGATCTTCTCGTGCTCTTCATCTAAGACGTTAACCACAATACCGATCACCATATTCAAAAACGCAAACGCAGTGAAGAAAATGAAAGTCAGGTAGTAGACCCAGCTAAGTGGATATACCTCCATCGTTTCATACATTACATCGGTCCAGTCCTCGAAAGTCATCACCCGAAACAGCGTCAGTAGTGAAATAGTAATATCACCCCAAAGCACTGGATTGATGTCTTCAAACAAAGTGCTTCCGATAGCTGCATAGATATAAAATATTATAAACATCAATAGGATAATGTAGCCTAGTTGAGGCATCGCTTTAATCAGTGAGTTAAGCAATAGTCGCAGTTCAGGTATCACAGATATCATCCGCAACACCCGGAATACACGGACTAATCGGGCGACTAGCGCCATATCAGTGTTATCAATAGGAATCAGGCTGATAGTCACGATCAGTGTGTCAAAAAGGTTCCAGGGGTTTTTGAAGAAGTCTTTCTTATTCTCCTCACCCAGAAAACGGATGGTGATCTCAATCAGAAAGAACGCCGTAATGAAGCGATCCATCCAGGATACAAGCGCGAGCGAAAGGGGGGAAAGCTCGTAGGTCTTCGCACCAACAAGAAGCGCCGAACTGATAATGACAAACACCACAAACAGCTCGAACGCTTTATTACTGCGCAGGATTGTGAGTTTAGACTGTAACTTGGCAAAATTTATCATGGTGACGCGATTCCATAGCCGCTCTTTCATCAGGATAAGCGGCAACTAATAAGCTGATGGCTAAAAATTGAAGAAAGAGTAGTGACTGAAGCTTTTGAGAGCGCCATTTTAAACAGAGATATAAGTGATTTGAAACAGTTTTAACGCTAATAGAACTATATTTTGGATCATACCGAGGTGTTATCAAGAGAAGCGACACTGTGGCGGTCTCAAAAAATACAATAATGATTTCAGTGAACCACTAATTTAAGGATGAAATACGCAGCTATAACTGTTTTTGGGGACTGCTTCCGTGCTTAATTTCTCCATTAACAACATCAAACCCAAGCAAAACATCTGAAGCCCGATTGTTAGCAGTATTTATTGCAAATGAAGGAGCAAGGCTCGAACCTATCGACTCAAGACGGTGGATCGTCAAAGTTTTCACCCTTTGTTAATACTGCCACGGGCCCTTAGCGGCTATTAAAGTTACGCGAGGGCTTTAATCTCAACCTAGAGCATAAGTGACCTAATCACATGAACTGATCATTAAGACGTTGTATCTCACTTAACAGCAGATCAATAAAGCTACTGGCCAGAACAGATGCCGGTCGATGTGCTGGATTTAAAACTGAGATAGAGAGGGTAACTTCCGGCTCAAAGCGCTTGAATACCAGCTTGGCTCTATCATCAAATCGCTCAAGATAGCCACTGGCGGTCATCGGATCGCAGATACAGTAACAAAGCCCTTCTTCTACAAGTTTCAAAGCCGGCTGGAAGTTACGTAGTTCAAACCGCTGATTCAATTCTGCACCCTGTTTTTTGAATGCTTGTCGGGTTGAATGATAGTTTGGATGGTCATCATGTAGGGTTGCCATTGGCTCGCCCGAGAGATCCTTAGCCGTAATGAACTTTTTACTTGCAAGAGGACTATCTGATGGCAGGGCACATACACACTTAAGAACAAAGGTGCGCATCGACAGAGCCCGGTTAATAGGTGGCGTTTCTGCCAACCCGATATCGTATTGCTGTGAAGCTACCCATTCCTCAATCACTGAAGAGGCGCGCATCATCATCGACACATTCACTTTCGGTTTGTCCCGCACAAAGTCTGCTACCAGCCGCGGCATCAGGTAATTTGCTGCGGCAGGCATACAGGCGATTCTCAGTCGACCTTGTTCAAGCCCGGCGATCTCCTTCATTGTTCTTGAGGTTTTACTGAGCCGATCAAGAATGTGCCCAGCTTCTTCTAGAAAATAGTGAGCTTCAGGCTTTCGAATCAGTCGACCACGTTGTCGCTCGAAAAGCTCAACTCCCAATTCGTCTTCAAGCGTGGCGATCATGTTACTCACGGCAGGCTGGGTTCGCTGTAATGTTCGGGCAGCTTCTGAAATTGATCCCGTTCGCATAACTTCACGAAAGCACTGCAACTGGCGAATAGTGATGTTCATATTGCCTTCCCCTAGGCTGAATCCGCTGAAAAACCATTACTAAAAAGATAGATCAGCTTTTCACAAAATATTTGTGATTTTTAACTAACTGTTATTCATAAGAAATATTACTAACCATAATTTAATATTATGGAAGTATCAATATTTTGAAATTGATTTTATGCCTTCCCGTTGCAACAATTCATGGACTGATAACGATAAGAATAGTGGCCAAGGAGCTTTCTGATGAACAAGTTTGCTAGCTATCTGTTAACCGGGCTGATCTGCCTAGTGGCAGGTGGTCAGTTTCTCCAGGTAATCACACGTTACGTGTTAGAGATTCCAGTTATGGGGTTGGAAGAATCCCTGCTGTATCCAACGCTGTGGTTATACATGCTAGGTGCCGTGAATGCCTCGCGTGAGAATACGCATATTCGAGCCAATGTGCTGGAAATTTTCTTGAAGACTAAACGCCAGATAACCACATTAGCCATCGTTGGCGAGATACTGAGTTTGGTGATTGGTTGCTGGCTAACGTATTGGGCATGGGACTTTACCAAATACTCTCTGCGTGTATGGAAAGAGAGCCCAACGCTTTACATTCCAACTTTCTATGTCGATGTGGCCTTGCTGACCGGCATGGTCTTGATGATGCTTTATACCGCGTGGCACTTGTGGAATCACATCTGCGACCTGACTACTGATAAGGAGCAATAAAATGATTGAAGTTGCACTGATAGCAGTGGCTGTTCTGGTTGTTGTGTTGACCTTGGGCCTGCCACTTCCTTACTGTTTTGGCGCTGGCCTGATGGTGATGTATTACTTAGGTGATGTCTTCATGAAAGGCAATATGCTGTGGGGATTCCAGCAGCTGGGTAATCCAGTTCTATTAGCGATACCGCTGTTTGTTTTTGCGGGAACTATCATGAGTGTTAGCGGGATAGCCGCCAGCCTACTTAACTTTGTTAATATCTTTGTCGGGCACTTACGCGGTGGTCTGGGTGTGGTAGCGACCGTCAGCTGCGCTTTGATTGGCGCTATTTCAGGCTCAGGCTTAACAGGTGTAGCAGCCATTGGCCCGCTACTCATTCCTGAAATGGAAAAACAAGGCTACCCCCGTGAATATGCAACAGCGCTCATCGCGAACGCTTCTTTGCTAGGGCTGTTGATTCCACCAAGCGTCACGATGATTGTTTATGGCTGGGTGACGGACACCTCGATTCTGGCCTGCTTCCTGGCGACATTAGGGCCCGGTCTGTTGATCATGTTTAACTTCTCCGTGGTTAACGTATGGTTAGCTCGAAAGTTTCCTTTGGTTTTGAATGAACGCTTAAAAGGAAAAGAGTTTGTTGCTGAAGCGACGACTCGCGGATTTAATGCGACCCCTGCGTTACTGATGCCCGTGATTATTTTAGGCGGCATCTACGGTGGCATTATGACACCAACTGAAGCGGCGGCTGTTGCAGTTATATACGCTATACCGGTGGGTTTCTGGATCTATAAAGGGCTTGATCTGAAAACCTTCTTAGCTGCAGCAAAAGAGGCATCAACCTCAGTCGGTACTATTATGCTGATGATCTTGTTCAGCATGATTTTGTCACAGATCTTTGTGGTAGAAAGTGTACCGCAGGCGATCGTTGAATCAATTTTTGAGATCACTGAAAACAAAGCTGTTTTATTAGTC
>NZ_JADGEW010000015.1 GCF_016744155.1 Amphritea sp.
CCCGCAAGTGGTTAGCAAAGAAGATATGCCTGCTGATGTTGTTGCTAAAGAGAAAGAGATTATTCTGGCTCAGCCTGATATGGCTAGTAAGCCTGCTGAAATCGCTGAAAAGATGGTTGTTGGTCGTATCAACAAGTACCTGGCTGAGAATAGTCTGGTTGAACAGCCATTCGTTAAGAACCCAGATGTTAAAGTGGGTCAGCTGGTTAAAGACGCAGGCGCTTCTGTTGCATCTTTCACTCGCATCGAAGTAGGAGAAGGTGTTGAGGTCGAGCACAAAGACTTCGCCGCTGAGGTTGCTGAGCAGCTGAAGGGTTAAATACTGATCCTGCACAGATTGCGTGCCTATTCTGGGTGCGCAATCTCTTTTTTTCTTGATACACTGGTACGAACTCAGTCTGGGTGGAGACGAACCAATGCCGGCTTCAAATAAGCATTCCAAGTACAAGCGCATTCTTCTTAAATTAAGCGGCGAAGCCCTTATGGGAGAAGAAAATTTCGGGATCGATCCTAAAGTAATGAACCGCATGGCCCTGGAAATCGGTCAGTTGGTAGGTATTGGTGTACAGATCGGTATGGTTATCGGTGGTGGTAACTTGTTTCGTGGTGCGGCGCTGAGTGCGGCAGGCCTGGATCGAGTAACTGGCGACCATATGGGTATGTTGGCAACCGTCATGAATGCTTTGGCAATGCGTGATGCGTTGGAACGTTCCAATATCCCAACCCGTGTTATGTCTGCGATTCCGATGACAGGTGTTGTCGAAGATTATGATCGTCGTAATGCAACCCGTTACCTTGAACAGGGTGATGTGGTTATTTTTTCTGCGGGAACGGGTAATCCCTTCTTTACTACCGACTCTGCCGCTTGTCTGCGGGGCATTGAGATTGATGCCGATGTTGTGATTAAAGCGACCAAAGTCGATGGTGTGTATAACGCAGACCCAATGAAAGATCCTTCCGCTAAACGCTATAGTCATCTGACTTTTGATGCGGCTATTGAGAAGCAGCTAGGGGTTATGGATCTGACTGCTATTTGCTTAGCCCGGGACCATGCAATGCCGGTTCGGGTATTTAATATGAACAAACCGGGTGCGCTGGCCAACCTTATTGTTGGTGGCGACGAGGGAACCCTCATCGAAAATAATGAGGCCGTAGGAGATAAATATGCTGAATGAGATCGCTCAGGATGCCCAGGATCGAATGGGTAAAAGTCTGGAAGCTTTGATTACTAACCTGAAGAAAATTCGTACAGGTCGTGCTCATCCAAGTATTCTGGAAACAGTGCAGGTGAACTATTACGGTTCTAATGTGCCGCTGAGTCAGGTTGCCAACATTAGTGTTGAAGATGGTCGTACCTTGTCTATCTCTCCATGGGAATCAAATTTGGTTCCGGACATTGAAAAAGCGATCATGAAGTCCGATTTGGGATTGAATCCATCTACGGCGGGTGCGGTTATTCGTGTACCAATGCCTGCGCTGACAGAAGAGACCCGAAAAGGTTATATTCGTCAGGCTCGTCAGGAGGCTGAGAATGGCCGGGTGTCGATCCGTAGTGTTCGTCGTGACGCTAACGGTGATGTTAAAGATCTGCTGAAAGAAAAAGAGATCACTGAAGATGATGCTCGTAGCAGTGAAGATAATATTCAAAAACTGACGGATAAGTTTATCGCCGAAGTGGATGTGTTGCTTCAGGCGAAAGAAGCTGATTTGATGGAAATTTGATAGGGAATAGCCGGTAACTCAAGTTGCCGGCATTTGATATGTCTGAAAAATTACAGCTCAGCTTACCTGCGGGTAAATCTGTACCTCGTCATATTGCACTCATTATGGATGGCAATAATCGGTGGGCGAAAAAGCACGGAAAAGGAAGCCTGGCGGGTCATCGGGCTGGCGTTGATAGTGTTCGAAGCGTAGTGCAAGGTTGCGCTGAGTTAGGCGTGGAAGTACTGACGCTGTTTGCCTTCAGTAGTGAAAACTGGCAGCGACCTCCTCTTGAAGTTAAAGGGTTGATGGAGTTGTTTGCGTTTGCGCTTGATCGTGAGGTAAAAAAACTTCATAAGCATAATATCAAACTGCATGTCATTGGTGATAGAAGCCGTTTCAGTCAAACACTGCAAAAGAAGATCAGCAAAGCTGAGCAGATGACAGCTGAAAATACCGGTTTGATCGTCAATGTGGCGGCTAATTATGGCGGTAAGTGGGATATTGTTGAGGCAGCCAAGTGCTTTGCTCAGGGTTGTTTAGATGGCCAGTATACGCCCGATCAACTAGATGCAGATCTGCTGGGTTCAATGATCTCTTTAAGTGATCAACCGGCGCCGGATCTCTGTATCCGTACTGCAGGTGAGCAGAGAATAAGTAATTTTCTGATTTGGCAGATGGCCTACAGTGAGTACTTCTTTAGTGACTTGCTATGGCCTGACTTTGATAAATATGCGTTGGGCGCTGCTATTCAGAGTTATGCAACTCGTGAACGTCGTTTTGGTAAGACTAGCGAACAATTAGAGGCAGATGATGCTTAAAGAGAGGGTTTGGACTGCGGTCCTATTGGCTCCACTGGTTTTGGCGGGGCTTTTCCTCACCAGTTTTGACGTCTTTAAAGTGTTTGTCGCGGGTATCGTATTGCTGGGTGCCTGGGAATGGGCAAATCTAGCCGGCCTGACTTCATTATCCTCTCGTTTTGGATACACTTCTCTGATCGCTGCTTTAATGGCAGTTTTAAACTATGTTTCCCCTCAGGCCAACTTTGTTGGGTATCTCTCCGTTGCGGTGATTTTCTGGCTGGTTGCTCTGTTCTGGGTAATTCGTTACCCCGTAGCGGGCGCCTGGGGCTCAGAATGGCAACGCGCTCTGATTGGTGTTGTTGTTCTTTTGCCTTGTTGGATGGGTTTGGTAAGTCTGCAAAATCTTCCGTCCGGCGGAGCTCTAATGTTGATGTTGCTGTTGCTAGTCTGGGGCGCTGATATAGGTGCTTATTTTGCAGGTAAGGCCTGGGGGCGGGCTAAGCTTGCGCCTAATGTCAGTCCCGGCAAGACACGGGCTGGTTTATGGGGTGGTCTGACCTCCTGTGCGGTGATCGCACTCGGTTTTGTTATCTATCTGGAACTTGGGCTGCTGGATGGAGTCTATCTGTTGCTGCTAGCGATGATTGCCGGGGTTGCTTCTGTATTGGGTGACCTGTTTGAGAGTATGTTAAAGCGCCATCGCGGCATTAAAGATAGTAGTCAGTTGCTGCCTGGTCACGGTGGCATACTTGACCGAATTGATAGTATTACCTCAGCTGCACCCGTTTTTGTATTGGGTGTGCAGTTGCTGGCAATCTCCTGAATTTGAGGTTTGATGGATATTCTTAATACTGTATTCGCATTAATTGTTACTTTGGGAATTCTGGTAACAATTCATGAATATGGGCACTTCTGGGTAGCACGCCGCTGTGGTGTCAAAGTGCTGCGCTTTTCGGTTGGTTTTGGTACGCCTTTGATTCGCTGGCGTGACAAATTAGATACCGAATACGTTATCGCCATGATCCCTCTTGGGGGTTATGTTTCGATGCTTGATGAGCGGGAGTCTGAGGTCGAGCCAGCACTACAGGATCAGACGTTTAATCGAAAGCCGATATTGCAACGAATCGCGATTGTAGCTGCCGGCCCTGTCGTTAATCTTCTTTTTGCCGTAGTTGTTTATTGGGCTATGTTTGTTTCCGGTGTTGAAAAGGTTGTGCCGGTTATCGGAAGCGTTGTATCTGATAGTATTGCTGAGCAATCTGGATTACAGCCAGGGGTTGAGATTCTTTCTGTAGCGGGTCGGGCGACTCATTCCTGGGATGATGTCAACCTAGCGATGGCAAGCTATATTGGAGAATCGGCGGTTGTGCCGCTAACCGTACGCGAGTCGGCCCAAGGGCTTAGACAGGATTTCCAGTTAAACCTGAATGGCTGGCATTTTAATCCTGAGGCGCAAAGTCCTCTATCTGCTTTAGGTATAACGCCTTATCGCCCTATATATCCTGCGGTGATCGGTCAGATTATAGAGGGCGGTGCAGCCAATCGTGCCGGTTTACTAGTTGCTGATCAGGTTGTCTCTGTTAATGGAGTATCGGTACCTGAGTGGATTGATCTGGTAAAGCTTGTCCGAAAAAGTGCTGGTCAAGAACTTGCCGTTGAATTGATGCGCAACGGTCAGTTAATGTCGATAGCAATGACTCCTGTTGAGGTTTTTGAAGGAGAGCTAAGTGTCGGTAAAATTGGTGCTGCGGTTGCTCCGGCCGAATGGCCACCAGAAATGTTGCGGCAGGTTCGCTATGGCGTAATAGAGTCGATTCAGCAGGCTTTTTCTAAAACCTGGCAGATGATTAGTTTAACTCTTGATTCTATTTGGAAAATGTTTGAAGGGATCTTATCGGTAAAAAACTTGAGTGGGCCGATAACCATTGCTAAAGTGGCGGGGGCTTCTGCTGCTTCAGGTGTGGAAGCGTTCGCTGGTTTTTTGGCGTACTTGAGTATTAGTCTCGGTATTCTTAACTTATTGCCAATTCCTATGCTAGATGGCGGTCATCTACTGTATTACGCAGTAGAGCTGCTGAGGGGAAGGCCTGTATCTGAAAAGGTACAGATGATCGGTTTAAGAATCGGGATGGCAGTTTTGTTTTCGATTATGGGCGTCGCTATTTTTAATGACTTGATGCGGCTTTAAATTTTTCTATTTCAATATAAGAACTAGTTCATGAAGATCAGAATCGGACTTATCTTTTCCCTGGCTCTACTGTCATCGATTGCGTGGGCGCAATCATTTACTGTTGAAGATGTGCGACTGGAGGGGCTGCAGCGTGTTGAGCCCGGCCTTGTCCTGCGTAACTTTGATGTTGATTCGGGTCAGAGTGTTGATCAGAAAGCGCTTGCGGAAGCGACCCGTAGGGTGTTCCGTACGGGTTATTTTGATGATATCCAAATTGCCCGGGATGGTAATGTGTTGATTGTCAAAGTTCAGGAGCGCCCCGCAGTCAGTATTATTCGCCTAGAGGGTAATAAGGTACTGGAAGACGAGATGCTGCTGGATGGTCTGAAGCAGAATGGTCTTCGTGAAGGCGATGTATTCAAACGGGCGACCCTAGATAAAATTCGTCAGGACCTGTTGCGACTTTATGCAGGTCAGGGACGGTATGGCGCCGCGATAGAGGCGGAAGTTGAGCCGTTATCTGAAAACCGGGTAGCCTTGAATATAGACATTAAAGAGGGCAAAGTTGCCACCATTCAACATGTTAATATTGTTGGGAATTCAGTATTTACTAATGAAGAACTCCAAGAAGAATTCTCTCTGAAGCTTCCTGGCTTTTGGGATTTTTTCAGTGATTCCGATAAGTATGCCCGGGAAAAGCTGGCGGGAGACCTAGAGCGTCTACGATCGTATTATCTTGATCGGGGATATATCAATTTCACAATTGATTCATCTCAGGTGTCATTGTCGCCGGATAAAAAACATGTTTACGTTACTATCAGTGTTACTGAGGGTGAGAAATTTAGTGTTGGGGAAATCACCGTTGCAGGTGAGCTGGTTGTCGATAAGCAGGAGCTGCTTAACGAGATTACGGTTATAGAGGGTGCAACCTTCTCTCGTCGAGAGATGACTGCGTCACAGGATGCGTTAACCCGCAAGTTGGGTGATAACGGTTACCTCTTTGCGAATGTAAGCCCAGTACCGAAAGTAGGTGAAGATAACACTGTTAATTTGCAGTTTTTCGTTGCCCCAGGCAAACGCACCTATGTTCGGCGTATCTCTATCAAGGGAAATACCAAAACTGCTGATGTGGTGACGCGTCGCTCCGTTTCTCAAATGGAAGGCGGAATTGCTTCAACCGCTTCGATTGAGCGGTCTAAGCAACGAATTGCTCAAACTGGATATTTTAAAGATGTAAATGTGAAAACCTCACCGGTACCTGGTACTGATGATCAGGTTGATTTGCAGTACAGTGTTATTGAGGATAATACCGGTAACTTTGCTGCCAGTGTCGGCTTCTCTCAAACCAGTGGTGCGATTTTTAACCTGAGTGTCGAGCAGGAAAACTTCCTTGGCTCAGGTAACAGCGTAGGTTTCGGTATTACCCAAAGTGATACCATTACTGAGTATAAATTCAGCTATGTAGAACCTTACTATACTGTCGATGGTGTTAGCCGGGGTTATAACGTTTATTCTCGTGAGACTAACTACGATGAAGAAAATGTGAGTAATTACTCTACTGATGCCATAGGCGGCGGTGTTAATTTTGGTTACCCGATGGATGACTACCAGCGCCTTAACTTTAGCTTTAACTACGAAAGGCTGACAGTGAAAACCGTGGCGGATACGTCACAGGAAGTGTTTGACTTTATCGCCGCAGAAGGGGATGAGTACAATATCTTTAATGCGAGGTTTGGTTGGAGTGATAATCACCTTGATCGAAAGATCTTTCCTACCGATGGCTACTCTCAGAGCGCATCAATTGAGATCGGTATTCCCGGAAGTGACCTGTCTTACCATAAAGAACAATATAAAGGGCGTATCTACTACCCTCTGAATGAAACCGGTCTTGTCGCGTCTGTGCGTGGTCGACTGGCCTATGCTGGTAAGTTAGGCGATAACGCTTTTCCTTTCTTTAAAAACTATTACAGCGGTGGCCTGAGTTCTGTACGGGGTTTTCAATCTAACTCTCTGGGGCCTCGTGATTCTAAGGACGACCCATTCGGCGGAAATGTGGCAGTAGACGTCAGTGGCGAGCTGATCTTCCCGATACCTTTTATGGAAAATACGGACTCAATGCGGACGTTGATATTTGCGGATGCAGGTAATGTTTTCCAGACAGAATGCCCCGCTGGTAGTACCAATTGTGGTAATGGTATTAAGTTTGATGAGTTACGTTATTCTGCTGGTTTTGGTTTTAGCTGGCTCACGCCTATTGGTCCGATCTCAATAGCGCTATCTCGAGCGCTTAATGCAGAAGATACGGATGATACGAGATTCTTTGAGTTTGCGCTTGGCCGATCTTTCTAAGGAGAAAAAAATATGTTTCGATCACTGATGATCATCGCCGGACTGATGTTCAGCCTTAATGCGATGGCGGAAAAAATGGGTACCCTGAGTGTTCAGCAAGCATTGCTGACGAGTAAAGCTGCGGAAGCGTTCCGTGATCAATTGAAGTCCGAGTTTAGCGGTGATCAGAAGCAGCTAATGGATTTAGAGGCTCAGGCTAAAAAGATTCAGGAAAATATTAAAAAAGGTCAGGGTACTCAGTCTAAAGAAGTGCAAGACCAGCAGCGGGTACAGTTTCAGAAGGCCTACGGTGAATATCAGCGCCTAGCTCAGGAGTTGCAGCAGAAACAGCGTCAACGTGAAGAAGTTTTTCTGAAAGAGATGCGTCCTAAGCTGGATAAAGTAATCCGTGGTCTGATCGATAGTGAAGGTTATGATATTGTCGTCAACAAAGAAGCTACCATCTTTGCGAAGCCTGGGTTGGATATCACAGCTAAAGTTGTTGAACTGTTGAATAAGCAGTAATTTGCCGATGTCTAACTCCCGTTATTCTGTAACTGAGCTGGCAGCGCTATTAGGTGCGGAGCCAGTTTTGTCGGATCTACTTATTAAAGGGATCGGGACGCTGGAATCTGCAACTGAAACGCAGCTGTCATTTTTACATAATAGTCGTTATCAGCTGCAACTGACGGACAGTGTAGCGGGTGCCATATTGGTGAGAGAAGAACATCGGCACAATGTGCGATCGGTTGCGCTTGTTGTTGATGATCCGTATCTGGCCTATGCCAAGGCTACGGCTCTTTTTGCGGTTAACCGCTGTTCTTCTAGTGAGCTGATTAGTCCTTCGGCTATTATTAGTCCGGATGCAAAGGTTGCGGATAGTGTAATTATTGGCCCCAATGTTGTGATAGGTGAAGAGGTCACTATCGCATCAGGGGTTTCTATCGGAGCGAACTGTGTCATCGGGGCTGCTTGCTCTATCGGTGAAGATACGCGTCTTTCTGCTAACGTAACCCTGTATAGTGACATCAGAGTGGGAACAGACTGCCTTATTCATAGTGGGGCAGTGATTGGTGCAGATGGCTTTGGCTTTGCTAATGACGCCGGTGAGTGGGTTAAAATCCATCAGCTGGGTGGCGTTATAATTGGTGATGGTGTTGAGATAGGTGCCGGAACAACGATTGATCGAGGCGCTTTGGATGACACGGTCATTGGTAATGGTGTGATTCTTGATAATCAGATTCAGATTGGTCATAACACCGTGATTGGTGATTGTACTGCGATAGCGGCCTGTACCGCGATTGCCGGTAGCACCCGAATTGGTAAAAACTGTACTATCGCCGGAGCTTGTGCGATAGCAGGGCATTTAACCTTGGTAGAAGGCACTCATATTACTGGGATGTCGATGGTTAGCAGATCGATTTTACAACCAGGTGCTTATTCATCTGGGACAGCGGCAGAGCCGCATCAGCAATGGAAGCGTAATGCGGTGAGGTTTCGTCAGTTAGATGAGATGTCTCGTCGAATTAAAAATTTAGAAAAAACTGTAAAGCAGCAGAACACTGAAGGTCAGCCTTAATGATGATGGATGTAAACGAGATCCGCAAATATTTACCACACCGTTACCCTTTCCTATTGGTTGATCGGGTCGTTGAATTGATTCCGGGAGAATCAATCGTTGCGTATAAGAACGTAACCGTGAATGAGCCGTTCTTTAATGGTCATTTTCCAGATCATCCGGTCATGCCTGGCGTATTGATTCAGGAAGCGATGGCGCAAGCAGCGGGTATCCTGGGTTTTAAAACCATGGACAAAACGCCTCAGGACGGATCGATTTATTATTTTGTCGGTTCTGATAAACTGCGTTTTAAGCGTCCGGTTATTCCGGGTGATCGACTGCAATTAGAAGCGAAGATTGTTTCTGAAAAGCGTGGTATCTGGAAATTTGATGTTCGTGCTACAGTAGACGGTGAGCTAGCAAGCTCTGCTACTATTCTTTGTGCAGATAGAAAGGTTTAATTTTGATCCACTCTAGCGCCATTATTGATCCTTCTGCCCGCCTGGCTGATGATGTCGAGGTGGGTCCATGGACTGTTATAGGCCCTAATGTTGAGGTCGGGTCTGGGACAAGAATCAACTCCCATGTGGTTATCAAAGGGCCGACCAAAATAGGTTTGGGTAACCATATTTTTCAATTTGCCAGTATTGGTGAAGACTGTCAGGATAAAAAGTACAACGGTGAGCCTACCGAGCTTCTGATTGGCGATAACAATGTCTTTCGGGAAGGTTGTACTATTCATCGTGGCACGATTCAGGATAACAGCGTTACCATTATTGGTAGCGATAATCTGTTTATGGCGAATGTTCACGTAGCCCATGATTGTGTCGTGGGTAGCAATAATATCCTGGCTAATAACTGTGCGATTGCGGGTCATGTTCAGATGGGTGATAACATCATTCTGGGTGGCTTTACTGCTGTGCATCAGTTTTGCGTAATAGGGTCTCACAGTATGTGTGGTGCAGGTACCGTAGTGCTTAAGGATATACCTGCATTTGTTATGTCCAATGGAAATAGTGCACAGCCCCACGGCATTAATGCTGAAGGTCTGAAGCGTCGCGGTTTCTCTTCTGAAGCGATTCAGAATATTAAACGCGCTTATAAAATCATCTACCGTCAGGGATTGAAACTGGATCAGGCTATCGAACAGCTTGAGCTGATGACCAGTCCTGAAATACAGTTGCTGACGGACTCTCTTAAGGCCTCGACTCGAGGCATCATTCGATAGGGTGCCGATGAGTCCCCTCCGCATAGGTATCGTTGCAGGTGAAGCATCGGGAGATATTCTCGGTGCCGGACTGCTGGCCGAACTAAATCGTCGCTTTCCAGGTATAGAGATTGAAGGTATTGGTGGTGAGCTGATGCAGGCAGAAGGCTGTAAAAGCCTTTACGCTATGGATCGCTTGTCCGTCATGGGTTTGGTTGAAGTTTTAAGTCGATTGCGAGAGCTGTTGGGTATTCGTAAATCACTTGTGACCCATTTTAACGAGCATAGACCCGATCTGTTTATCGGGATCGATGCACCTGACTTTACCCTCAATCTTGAAGGTAAATTGCGCAGTGTCGGTATCCCAACGGTACATTACGTAAGCCCCTCGGTTTGGGCTTGGCGCAGTAAGCGGGTTTTTAAGATTCTTAAAACCACCGATTTGATGCTGACTCTGTTTCCCTTTGAGGCGAAGTTCTATGAGAAGCATGCAATGCCGGTTGAATTTGTCGGTCACCCTCTGGCGAATATGATCCCGTTGGAAGCAGATCAGGCAGGTGCTCGGTCAGATCTTGGTTTGCCTCAGGGACAGCGAATAGTTGCATTAATGCCGGGGAGTCGGGGTGGAGAGCTCAAGTATCTGGCTCAGCCCTTTTTAGATACGGCTCGCTGGTTGTTAAAGCGACACTCCGATCTGGTTTTTGTTATGCCTGCGGCTAACCAGCAGCGGTTTGATCATCTACGAGAGTTGCTTGATAGGGATTACAGTGACCTACCGATAGAGCTTGTATTAAAACGGTCCCGTGAGGTTATGACAGCGGCAGATGCTGTGTTGCTGGCATCAGGTACAGCCACTCTTGAAGCGTTGTTGCTGAAGAAACCTATGGTAGTTGCTTATCGGATGGCGCCGCTTACCTATAGTATTCTTTCGCGTCTGGTGAAAAGTAACTATATCTCTCTGCCTAATCTTTTAGCCGATGCACCGCTGGTTCCGGAAATTCTTCAGGATGAGGTCAGACCTGGGATACTTGGGCCTGCTGTTGAACAGGCATTATTGGATAGTGATGACAGCAGTAACCTGAAACACCAGTTTATTGATATTCATCATCAGTTACGCCAGGATGCCAGTAAAAAAGCGGTCGACGCGATTGTTAAGTTGTTACAGGCACGAGGGAGGTTGGATGCGGACTCAGGATTCTGATTTCTCTGGGATAAAACTGATTGCAGGGGTTGATGAGGTGGGCCGTGGTCCTCTTATCGGTAATGTCGTAACTGCTGCGGTTATTCTGGATCCGGCTAACCCCATTGATGGGCTGACAGATTCAAAGAAGCTTAGCGAAAAGAAGCGTGAGCTGTTGTTTCCCTTGATCCAAGAACGTGCTCTGGCCTGGGCAATCGCTTGGGCGACACCCGCAGAGATCGATGAACTGAATATTCTTCATGCGACCATGTTGGCGATGCAGCGGGCTGTTAATCAGCTGAGTGTGACACCTGAATTCGCTTTGATCGACGGTAATCGTTGTCCTCCTGGTCTACCATGCCCTGCTGAAGCAATTATAAAAGGTGACCTGAAAGAACCTTCCATTAGTGCTGCGTCCATCCTGGCGAAGGTTTATCGTGACCGGGAGATGCAAGCACTGGATCTTCTCCATCCTGACTATGGGTTTGCAAGACATAAGGGCTACCCGACAGCGCTACACATGGAAAAGCTGCGTCTGCTTGGGCCTCTCCCGGAACACCGGCGTAGCTTTAGACCGGTTGCTGAACTGTAAACTTCAACTAAAACTTATTAAACGAGCTGAAATGACTGATCCAGCCTTTGTACATCTGCGCATGCATACCGAGTTCTCGCTGGTCGATGGACTGGTGCGCATAAAAGACCTTATTGGGGTGGCGAAGGATCAACAGATCCCGGCGATCGCTATTACCGATCAGGTTAATCTATTTGCTTTGATTAAGTTCTTTAAAGCGACAACCGGAGCCGGCATAAAGCCTATCTTTGGCGCTGATGTTTGGGTAGAAAACGAGGCTGAGCCAGAATCTACACCCCATAGAATGACCTTGTTGTCGATGAATGAGCAGGGCTATCGAAATCTGATGGAGTTGATCTCGCTGGCTTATGAGCAAGGCCAGAATGTGCAGCCAGATTTTGCACTACTGAAGAAAAGCTGGATTTTTGATCGCTCCCAAGGGCTGATAGCACTGTCCGGTGCAAAAGAGGGCGAGGTGGGTAGGGCCTTATCGGACAATGATTCTGCTCGCGCGGTTGTAGAGCAGTGGCAACAGGTATTTCAAGATCGTTTCTATCTGGAAGTTCAGCGTACAGGTCGTGCTGGCGATGAAAGCTGTGTTCATGCTTCGGTTCAGCTGGCGCATGAAACCGGATGCCCGTTGGTTGCTACCAACGAGGTGATGTTTATCCGGCCTGAGGATTTTGAGGCCCATGAGGTGCGTGTCTGCATTAACCAAAGTCGGACATTGGAAGATCCTAACCGCCCGAAGAACTACACTGAACAGCAGTATCTGCGAAGCGCAGAGGAGATGACTGAGCTGTTTAGTGATATCCCTTCCGCGATAGAAAACAGTGTTGAGATTGCGAAGCGCTGTAATGTTGAGCTGGATCTGGGGACTTACTACCTGCCGAAATATCCGATTCCCGCAGGAATGACGATGGACCAATTCTTTGCTGATGTGTCCTGGAAAGGGCTGGAAGATCGGCTTGAGATCTTGCTGGATAAAGATGATCCTGAGTACGCTGAAAAGCGTAAGCCTTATGAAGAGCGAATGCGTTTTGAGCTCGACATTATCACTCAGATGGGCTTTCCCGGTTATTTCCTGATCGTGATGGACTTCATTCAGTGGGGCAAGGATAACGGCGTGCCTGTGGGTCCTGGCCGGGGTTCAGGTGCAGGTTCATTAGTGGCTTATGCGCAGAAAATCACCGATCTTGATCCGTTAGAATATGATTTGCTGTTTGAGCGGTTCTTGAACCCAGAGCGGGTATCTATGCCCGACTTCGATATCGATTTCTGTATGGATAACCGGGATAGGGTTATCGATTATGTGGCCGAAACTTATGGTCGCGATGCGGTATCGCAGATCGTTACCTTCGGTACTATGGCGGCAAAAGCGGTAGTGCGAGATGTGGCCCGGGTACAAGGTAAGCCTTTTGGCCTGGCCGACAAGCTTTCTAAGCTGATTCCCTTTGAAATCGGTATGACGCTGACCAAGGCAATGGATGAAGAGCCTTTGATGCGGGAGTTCGTTGAAGGTAACGAAGAGGCCCAGGAAATTATGGAGATGGCCTTTAAGTTAGAAGGCCTGACCCGAAATGTGGGTAAACATGCCGGCGGTGTGGTAATAGCGCCGACTAAATTGACCGATTTTTCTGCAACCTATTGTGATGAGCTTGGCCAGGGGTTGGTAACTCAATTCGATAAGAATGATGTTGAGGAGGCGGGGCTGGTTAAGTTCGACTTCCTCGGCCTGCGAACCCTGACAATCGTGGACTGGGCGGTCAAAACGATTGATCGCATTCGGGCTAAGAGCGATGAGGAGCCGCTAGATATAGCACTGATCGACCTTGAAGACAGGGCGACCTTTGATCTACTGCAATCAGCCGAAACCACTGCAGTATTTCAGCTTGAGTCCAGTGGTATGAAAGATCTGGTACGCCGTCTTCGACCTGACCGTTTTGAGGATATTATCGCACTGGTGGCGTTATTCCGTCCCGGCCCGCTTCAGTCGGGCATGGTAGATGACTTTATCCTGCGAAAGCATGGTCAGGCTGAGTTGGCTTATCCCCATGCGGATTATCAGCTGGATAGCTTGCAACCGGTGTTGGAACCTACCTACGGTATTATTCTGTATCAGGAACAGGTAATGCAGATTGCCCAGGTGATGGCGGGGTATTCCCTCGGCGGTGCGGATATGTTGCGTCGTGCCATGGGTAAGAAAAAGCCTGAAGAGATGGCTAAGCAGCGCGCCTCTTTCCTAGAAGGCTCGGCAACCAATAATATCGATGCTGATCTGGCTGGAAATATCTTTGATCTGGTAGAGAAATTTGCTGGTTACGGCTTTAACAAATCACACTCGGCGGCTTACGCGCTTGTTTCCTACCAAACCGCCTGGCTGAAAACGCATTACCCCGCTCCGTTTATGGCGGCGGTGCTGTCATCTGATATGCAGAACACCGATAAAGTGGTGATCTTCATAGAAGAGTGCCGCAACATGAAGTTGCCGCTGGTGCTGCCGGATGTGAATTTTGGCGAATATATGTTCACCGTTAATGAAATGGGTGAAATTGTCTATGGTCTGGGGTCGATAAAAGGGGTCGGTGAAGGCCCGATTGAGTCGATAGTCGAAGCCCGCAATGAGGGAGGTGAATTTAGCGATATTTTCGATTTCTGTAAGCGGGTGGGAAGCAAAAAACTCAATAAGCGGGTGTTGGAAGCCTTGGTTCGTTCCGGGGCGCTGGACCATGTCGGGCCTGACCGGGCGCAGCTATGGGCCTGTATACCTGAAGCCTTGAAAGCGGCGGACCAGTCAGAGCGCAATCAAAGTGCGGGCATGTTTGATCTGTTTGGCGAAGTTGAGGCTGAGCAGCCGAGAGATCCCTACGCCGAGTATATGAAACTGCGCAGCTGGACCGATAAAGAGCGTTTGCAGGGTGAGAAAGACACCCTGGGCCTCTATGTAACCGGTCATCCGATAGATGAATATGAATCGGAACTGCCGCATTTTATCTCTAAACGAATTGGTGAATTGCAGCCGCAGAGAGGGCAGCAACAGAAAATGCTGGGTTTAGTGGTTGATATTCGGGTGATGAAAACAAAGAAAGGCGATCCACTCTGTTTTGTTACTCTTGATGATCGTACCTCCCGGATTGAGGTCTCTCTGTTTGGTGAAGCCTATGACGAATGCCGTGCGGCACTAGTAAAAGATGCGATATTGTTAATCGAAGGAGAGATTACCGTCGATAGCTATTCCGGTACTGATAAGCTGAAAGTGCGGGGTAGTACGGTGGTAGATATTACTCAGTGCCGGGCACGTTATGGGCAACATATAGAGATTGACTGCGATGAGCAGCAGCTACGGGAGCGTCCGTTGAAGGCTTTTGGTGAGTTGTTGGAAGCCAATAAAGGCAACGTCAAAATGCCAGTTGCACTGAGATATAGTCGTAAAGATGCCTCCGCAACGCTTTCGCTGGGTGATGCATGGCAAGTGCCGCCAACCGACGAGCTGTTGCTTAAGCTTAAAGATCAGTTCGGTGGTGATGCGGTGCGGATTCGCTATTGATCGGGGTGGTTCTTAAACCCAACAAAGAGTAGAATTAGGCCAATTTTTTATCGTTGGTCGAACATTGTTTTCACTGAATCATGGCCGAAACGAAGCAAAACTTACGGAAGATCAATATATGAATCCCAATTATCTGGATTTTGAGCAGCCTATCGCTGATCTGGAAGCAAAGATCGAAGAGCTACGCCTGGTTGGCGATGACAATGAGCTGAATATTGAGGAAGAAATTTCTAAACTGCAGGGTAAAAGTCGAAGCCTGACTAAATCCCTGTTCAGTGATTTGAGTGAGTGGCAGATCTCGCAAATAGCGCGCCACCCTTTACGTCCGTATACGCTGGATTATGTGAAACTGATTTTTGATGACTTCGAAGAGCTGCACGGTGATCGCCATTTTGCGGATGATCAGGCGCTGATCGGAGGCATTGCTCGCCTGGAAGGTCGCCCGGTGATGATTATAGGTCATCAGAAAGGTCGTCAAGTGAAGGAAAAGGTTCGTCGTAATTTTGGTATGCCGCGCCCTGAAGGTTATCGTAAGGCCTTGCGCCTGATGGAGATGGCTGAGCGTTTTAAAATGCCTATCCTTACGTTTATCGATACGCCGGGAGCTTATCCGGGTATTGATGCTGAGGAACGTGGACAATCTGAAGCGATCGCTTTTAACCTGGCAGCGATGTCGCGCCTGAACACACCCATCATTGCTACGGTGGTAGGTGAAGGTGGTTCTGGTGGTGCGTTGGCGATCGGTGTCTGTGATGAGTTGATGATGCTGCAATACGCGACTTATTCGGTTATCTCTCCAGAGGGTTGTGCTTCAATCTTGTGGAAGAGTGCTGATAAGGCACCAGATGCTGCCCGGGCGATGGGATTAACCTCAGATCGCCTTCACGCGCTCGGATTGGTTGATCAGATTGTTGATGAGCCATTAGGTGGTGCACATCGGGATCATGGGCTCATCGCTGCGAATTTGAAGAAGCATCTGTTGGAGGTTCTGGAGCGTTTGTCTGGTATCGAAGAAGAAGCGCTTCTTGAGCGGCGCTATGAGCGTCTGATGTCTTACGGCATCAGCCAGTAACATCGGAACCGTCGGCCAGTCCGACGGTTTTTTTTGCCTTCAGAACGCCTATGAATAACCTACGGTCTCAATTCAATCAACAACTCGATACCTGCCGTAACGGGACAGGGCGTTGGGTAGTAGGTCTTAGCGGTGGTTTGGATTCTATCGTTTTGCTTCACCTAGCGGCGAGATCACTACCGGCTGATCGAGTGCTGGTTGTTAATGTGGACCATCAACTGCAGCAACAATCTTCCCAATGGGCTGTTTTTTGTGAACAACAGGCTGCTTCGCTTAATCTGCCCTTCCAATGTAAAAAAGTCTCTGTTGATTCCTCTGCCAGTTTAGAGCGTGCTGCCCGGGAAGCGCGTTATCAGGCGTTTGGTGAAATTCTTCAGCCGGATGATTGTCTACTACTAGCCCACCATCTTAATGATCAGGCAGAAACGCTGTTGTTCCGCTTATTACGCGGTACAGGCTTACGTGGCCTGGCAGGTATACCTGTGACGCGCTTGTTGGGCCAGGCTAGGTTATTGCGACCATTACTGAATATACCGCGGCACGAGCTTCTGAGCTGGGCGGAGTCGGAGCAGTTGGAGTGGATAGAAGATCCCAGTAACACTGAGCTGACATTTGATCGTAACTACCTTCGGCATAAGGTCATGCCGCTGCTACAGGCCCGGTGGCCTGGGTTCGCTGAGCGCTGGGGTGAGACTGCAGGTTATCTTCGTGATGCTGAGCAGTTACAAAATGAGTTAGCTGAGATCGATCTGGCCTCAGTGGGAGATCGATTGTCGCTTAACTGCACGTCGTTGATTGCTCTAAATCGTCCGCGCAGGAACAATTTATTGCGCTACTGGTTTCAACAGGCTGGCTTCTCCATTGGTGAGCGGCAGATTCAGAGTGTTCAGCAACTGATCAGTGCCGCTGGAGATCGGCAGCCGGAACTAAAATTGCCTGGGTTAAGGGTACTGCGCTATCAGGGCGCTATATTGTTGCACCCAGATCTGCCTGATATGCAGTGGGTAAGTGAACCTCTGACTAAGAGCGGGTTTCGGGTTAAGCAAGGTCTGCTGAGTGTGGATCAAAATACCGGCGAAATCGGTTTGAACTCTCTGTCGGGAGTAGTAGTGCGCAATCGACGCGATGGCGACCGGTGTCAACCGATTGGTCGTGGTGGTTCCTGTAGCCTGAAGAAAATATTTCAGGAGCATAAGGTTCCTGCCTGGCAGCGAAATTCATGGCCGATCTGTGTCGTGGGAGAGCAAATAGTGGCTTTGCCGGGACTTTGTGTCTGCGATGGCTGGCAGAGTGAAAAAAAAGGCACCGGTTTTACACTGAAATGGTTGCCAACTGCATTGTCTGTCAGGGGCGATTCTGATACCCTGTAGCCCCATCTTTACTAGCTGTTTTCAGAGCAGCTCGACCCACTTTTCACGACCAGATACAGGTTCCTCATGACGCGATATATTTTCGTCACAGGCGGTGTTGTTTCCTCATTAGGCAAAGGCATCGCATCCGCTTCACTAGCAGCAATACTGGAAGCCCGAGGGCTGAAAGTGACAATGCTGAAACTGGATCCGTACATCAACGTAGATCCGGGCACTATGAGCCCAATTCAGCATGGTGAGGTATTTGTTACCGAAGATGGCGCCGAGACTGACCTTGATTTGGGTCACTACGAGCGTTTCATTCGGACGACAATGTCTAAAAGAAATAACTTTACAGCAGGGCGAGTCTATCAGACCGTGCTACGTAAAGAGCGTCGTGGCGACTATCTGGGCGGTACCGTTCAGGTTATACCCCATATTACCGATGAGATTAAACGCCGGGTGCTGGAAGGTTCTGGTGATGCTGATATCGCATTGGTGGAAATCGGTGGCACTGTTGGTGATATTGAATCCTTGCCGTTTATGGAAGCGGTTCGTCAGTTGAGAGTAGAGCTGGGTGCGCGCCGTGCAATGTTTATGCACCTTACTCTGGTGCCCTATATCGCCACTGCAGGTGAGATTAAGACCAAGCCCTCACAGCACTCTGTTAAAGAGCTACGTTCGATCGGTATTCAACCTGATATTCTGGTGTGTCGCTCCGATTTTGCATTGCCGATCTCTTCCCGCCGTAAGCTCTCCTTGTTTACTAACGTGGAAGAGCGCGCTGTTATCTCTCTGCCGGATGCCGACTGCATCTACAAGATTCCACGGATGTTGAGTGAGCAGAAACTGGATCAGATTGTTATCGAGCAGTTTAATATGGAGTGCCCTCCAGCCGATCTGACTGATTGGGACCGTGTTTCTGATGCTAAGTTGAATCCGCATCGTGAAGTGACCATTGCGATGGTCGGCAAGTATATGGAGCTGCTGGATGCCTACAAGTCGCTGATTGAGGCGATCACCCATGCGGGTATCGCTTTGCGCACTAAGGTTATTGTCAAGTATATCGACTCAGAACAAGTCGAGCGTGATGGAACAGATCTGCTAAAAGACGTCTCTGCTGTACTGGTGCCTGGCGGCTTTGGTGAGCGTGGTGTTGAAGGAAAAATTGCAGCGGTTAAATATGCCCGGGAAAATAAAGTACCTTATCTGGGTATCTGTCTGGGTATGCAGGTTGCTGTTATTGAGTATGCCCGGCATGTTGCTGGTATTGCCGAAGCAAGTAGTACTGAATTTGATGCGGATACCACTGCACCGTTGATCGGTTTGATTACCGAATGGATGACCGAAGAAGGTGCCAAAGAGGTGCGTGGGTATACCGATGATCTGGGCGGCACTATGCGTCTGGGCGCACAGGTCTGTATGCTGAAAGAGGGGACTACCGCTCATCAGGCATATGGTTCTACAGAGATTAAAGAACGTCATCGTCACCGCTATGAAGTAAACAATAACTTTGTTCCCCAACTAGAAGAGGCCGGTCTGATTGTTTCTGGCCGTTCTGTTGATGGCGAATTGGTTGAGGTTGTGGAAGCGCCGGATCATCCGTGGTTCGTGGCCTGTCAGTTCCACCCTGAATTTACCTCTACCCCTAGAGATGGCCACGGTTTGTTCAGTGGTTTTATCGAGGCTGCACTCACTTATGCAGAGCTTGAAAAGTAAAGAATAAATAAATTTTTGGAGTTTGAACAATGGCACAGATTGCTGACATTAAAGCCCGCGAAGTTCTGGATTCCCGTGGTAACCCAACCGTTGAAGCTGACGTAATTCTTACCTCTGGCGTTATCGGTTCTGCCTGCGCACCTTCCGGTGCTTCGACCGGTTCTCGCGAAGCATTGGAGCTGCGGGATGGCGATAAGAGTCGTTACCTGGGTAAAGGTGTACTGAAAGCAGTTGCTGCTATCAACGGTGTTATCCGTGAGGCCCTGATTGGTACAGATGCAACCGATCAGCGAGCGCTGGATAATAAAATGCTGGAGCTGGACGGTACCGAGAATAAAGAAAATCTGGGTGCGAACGCTATCCTGGCAGTTTCTTTGGCGGCAGCAAAAGCGGCAGCGGTTGAGAAAGGAATTCCTCTGTACGCGCACATTGCCGAGATCAATGGCACGGCGGGTCAGTTTTCATTGCCTGTACCGATGATGAATATCATCAACGGTGGTGAGCACGCTGATAACAATGTTGATATTCAAGAGTTCATGGTGCAGCCGGTTAACTTTGATAAGTTCTCCGAAGGTCTGCGTTGTGGTGCTGAGATCTTCCATGCATTGAAGGCGGTACTGAAAGGTCGCGGCCTGAATACTGCGGTAGGTGATGAAGGTGGCTTTGCGCCAAACCTGGCATCTAACGAAGAAGCGTTGGTAGTGATCAAAGAAGCGATCTCTAACGCGGGCTATGAACTGGGTAAAGATGTGACTCTGGCGCTGGATTGTGCCGCTTCTGAGTTCTATAAAGATGGTAAGTATGACCTGTCTGGTGAAGGTAAGGTCTTTGATGCTGAAGGCTTCAGTGATTACCTGGCGGCCCTGACTGAGAATTATCCAATTGTCTCTATTGAAGATGGCCTGGATGAGTCTGATTGGGATGGTTGGGCGTATCTGACCAAGATTATTGGTGATAAAGTTCAGCTGGTCGGTGATGACCTGTTTGTAACCAATACTAAGATCCTTAGCCGTGGTATTGAGCAGAGTATCGGTAACTCCATTTTGATTAAGTTTAATCAGATTGGTTCGTTGTCTGAGACGCTGGATGCCATCAAAATGGCGAAAGATGCAGGCTTTACAGTGGTTATCTCTCATCGCTCCGGTGAAACTGAAGATACCACCATTGCCGATCTGGCAGTGGGTACTGCTGCGGGTCAGATCAAGACAGGTTCTCTTTGTCGTTCTGACCGTGTCGCTAAATATAACCGCCTGCTGCGCATCGAAGAAGAGCTGGGTGCAGACGCGGTATATAATGGATTGTCTGAAATTAAAGGTCAGGGTTAATTTTTAACTGATCTGTGGAATACTAAGGGGGCTTGAAGCTCCCTTTTTTGATTTTAAATACCGAGTAAGAGTGCTGCCTGATTGTGTTTCGCTGGAACTTGTTTCATTGGATTATATTGTTACTGCTGATCTGTCTGATCGGGTTGCAGTATCGGCTATGGTTTGGTGAAGCCAATCTGGGCGAAGTGCAGGCGTTGCAGCAGGAGATCGAACGGCAACGGGCTGAAAATGACCTTCTGGTAAATAGAAACCATCAGTTAGATGCTGAGGTTAAAGACCTTAAGCAGGGACTGGAGGCGCTGGAAGAGCGGGCTCGAAATCAACTGGGAATGGTGAAAGAGGGTGAGTCCTTCTTTCAGTTGGTTCCCGCCTTGCCGGGACGATCGCCGACTGATACCGGCCAGTAATGGAACCCTTAGCGTTAATGAATTTTCCATCAGAATTAAATTACCTCTACGGTGAGCCGGCATCTACTGCTGTTATCCGCACTCAGCCCGATGACTTCAGAGTCACGGAAGATCTGTCATTTGAGCCTGAAGGCAGCGGTGACCATGTATTTTTATATATCCGTAAAACCGGAGAAAATACAGATTGGGTTGCTCGCCAGCTAGCGCACTTTTGCCAGGTGAGCCCAAAAGAAGTCGGTTATGCCGGTAAGAAAGATCGCCACGCTGTCACTGAACAATGGTTTAGTGTGCACCTGCCGGGGCGTTCACCGCTTACCTGGTCGCTGTTTGAAACCGATACTATTAAAGTTCTAAAATCCGTTAAGCACAATCGTAAGCTGCGTCTGGGAAGTCTCACCGGGAACCGGTTTCAGATTCGTCTACGTGAGGTAACCGAGGCTGAAGCGCTATTAAGTCGAGCGGAGCAGATTAAAGATGGTGTGCCTAACTATTTTGGCGAGCAACGCTTTGGTCATCATCAAGGTAACCTGACAAAAGGTGCAGCTTTGATTGCCGGTAAGCTGAAAGAGCGTCAACGGCATAAGAAAGGTCTTTATATATCCGCAGTACGCTCTTTTATGTTTAACCAGTTAGTCTCTAAGCGTATCGAGCAAGATTTCTATGCCGCTCCAATGGCTGGCGATGTGCTGATGATCAATGGTAGCCAGAGTTGCTTTGTCTATGATCCGGAAGATAGCACTATTCTGCCGCGCTTATTAAACGGTGAGTTGCATCTCACGTCAGCCATGTGGGGGCGGGGTCGTTCAATCTGTACCGATGTTGCAGTAGAGTGGGAAGCCGAACAGTTACAGCCCTGGCAAGAACAACTAGAGGGCCTGGAGCGATTGGGGCTGAATCAGGAGCGTCGTTCAGCTCGATTGTTGCCAAGTAATCTGGTTGTTGAGCGAGAGGCGGATGATCAGTTTATGGTGTCATTTGACCTCCCTGTGGGCAGTTTTGCGACTAGTTTATTGCGTGAGCTGGTTCAAGTCAGCTCAGCAGCCGGTCCTAAGGAGACGGAGACAGAGTAATGAGACTTCTACTATCGAATGACGATGGGGTTCATGCGCCGGGATTAGAAATTCTGGCGAGGGTGCTGGGGCAGGATGCTGAACTGGATGTTGTCGCCCCTGACCGCAATCGGAGCGGTGCCAGTAACTCGCTGACTCTTGATCGTCCCCTGGAAACTCATCATCATAAAAATGGCTTTATCGGTATTAACGGTACACCGACCGATTGCGTTCATCTGGGAACCTCTGCTGTCTTTAATGCTGCGCCCGATATGGTGGTTTCCGGAATCAATTGTGGCGGAAATCTTGGCGATGATGTTATCTATTCAGGAACTGTTGCGGCAGCGATGGAAGGGCGTCATCTTCAGTTGCCGCCGATTGCTGTTTCTCTTGTCAGTAGTAACCCTCAGCACTATGAAGCTGCAGCGGAAGTGGTTCGACAGCTGGTAAAAGATATTCGCACTCTGGTGCTTGCGCCGCGTACGGTTCTGAATATCAACGTACCGGATCTGCCGCTTGATCAGATCAAAGGAATTCATGTGACTCGCTTAGGGCATCGCTCTCTGGCGGATGCGCCGGTTGAGTCAATTGATCCCAGAGGGACACGTCGATTCTGGATCTCAGGTGTGGGTGCGGCAGAAGATTGTGGGCCGGGCACCGACTTTTTTGCGGTCAAATCCGGTTATGTTTCAATTACTCCGATAAATATTGATATGACCCAGTATTCCGGTATGGATAACCTGGGCAATTGGCTTGAGGAATTAACGTGAATAAGTTGCAGTTGCAGGGTATCGGGATGACCTCCCAGCGTACCCGCAGCAGGCTGGTGCAGCGGCTAAAGGATCAGGGAATTACTGATCAGCAGGTGCTGGATGTTGTAGCGGGCACTCCCCGCCATATCTTTATTGATGAGGCCTTATCTCACCGGGCATATGAAGATACAGCGCTGCCTATCGGCTTTAATCAGACGATCTCACAACCCTATATTGTCGCCAGGATGACTGAGATTCTATTGGCTGCGGGCCCTCTAGGGCGCGTGCTTGAAGTGGGTACCGGGTCTGGGTATCAAACCACTATACTCGCCCAGCTGGTAGATAAGATTTTCAGTGTTGAGCGTATAAAGCCATTGCAGGATAAAGCCCGGCAGCGATTCGCTCTACTCAAAATCAGGAATGTGTCTTTAAAGCACAGTGACGGAGGTATGGGTTGGCCTGATCGTGGTCCGTTTGACGGCATTATGGTGACTGCAGCACCTGAAGAAGTCCCGCCGGAACTGCTGGTTCAGTTGGCAGTGGGAGGGCGTCTAGTGATTCCTGTTGGCGGCAGTAAGAACCAGCAACTTAAACTGGTTGTTCGGGTCACAGAAACTGAGTATGAAACCTCGGTGCTTGAAGGGGTTAAGTTTGTACCGCTGTTAAGTGGTACGGTACGCTGAACTGATAGATGTAATGGAATATCGAATGAATACTAAGCGTACAATGCAGCAATACCTAGCCCTGTTTTTTAAAGGGATGATGATGGGTGCTGCGGATGTTGTTCCTGGTGTTTCTGGGGGCACGGTTGCTTTCATAACCGGGATCTATGAAGAACTGATTAATACGATTAAGAGTTTTAATCTAGGTTCTTTGAAAGTGTTATTCGCTGAGGGCCCTAAAGCTTTCTGGCAACAAGTGAATGGCACTTTTCTCCTAGTGCTGTTGGCGGGCATTATTACCAGTATCGCGACCATAGCAAGTGCTGTGATTTTTCTGTTGGCAAATTACCCGATTCATCTCTGGTCTTTTTTCTTTGGTTTAATTCTCGCGTCTGTCTGGTTGGTCATGAGTCATATAGAGAAGTGGGATCTGAATTTGATATCCAGCTTTGTATTGGGATCTCTGGTGGCGTATCTGGTGACTAGCTTAGCCCCCGTGAGCGTTGAACCTACGGCTCTAATGGTATTTGTCTCGGGTGCAATAGCAATTTGTGCCATGATACTGCCAGGTATTTCTGGCAGCTTTATCCTTTTATTGTTGGGTATGTATGCGCATATCCTTGCCGCGGTCAAAGGGGTAGATTTGCAACTGATTGGCTTGTTTTTACTGGGTTGTGTTGTAGGTATTATGAGTTTCTCGCGTATGTTGAGCTGGATGTTTAGTCATCACCGCCAGATGACGCTGGCTCTGCTTGCTGGTTTCATGTTGGGCTCTCTTAATAAAGTCTGGCCTTGGAAATATACATTGGCCTATACCCTCAATAGGCATGGGGAACAGGTGCCACTGCAACAGGAAAATATATTGCCCTGGCACTTCGAGAGTATGACCGGCAGTCCCTCTTATCTGATTCTGGCTGGCGCCTTGATGCTGCTGGGCATAGCGATTATTGTTGTTATGGAGCGCTTTCAGGCAGCTAAAGGATAAACCATGGTGGGAGCAGGTGCAGATTGCGTCAAAGTAGCGGTAGTGGTTGCCGTTACCCTGATGTTGTCTGCTTGTAGCTCAAGCAGTATCTACACGCCAGTGGACGAGCGCTCCATTGGTGGTCGTCAACCGGTGAAGGTTGTCACTAGCCAGCCTCGTCCCGACCTGTATCGGGTGCGTAAGGGTGACACTCTCTACTCAATTGCATTTCGTTATGGTCTCGATTTCCGCCAATTGGCCCGCAGTAATGGGATCAGCGATCGCTATGCGATCTATCCGGGACAGACATTAAAGCTAAAAGTGCTCCCTCCTAGTCGGGCGGTAACTTCTCAATCCTCCACTAAGAAAGCCGTATCTGCGCAGCAAGCGGTCTCTTCGAAAAAAATCGTAGCACCCCAAAAGAGCACAAAACCAAAGGCTAGCGTAAAACCAGCGGCGCCAGCCAGGAAGAAGTCCGTATCCCCTCCTGTAGCCCGCAAATCTGTTACTTCTTCTGTTGCAAACCGCACATTGAGCTGGCGCTGGCCGGTATCTGGCAAGATAATTCAGGGTTACAGCAGTCGCGGGAAAGTTAACAAAGGGATTAATTTTTCGGGAAATAAAGGTGATCCGGTGCGAGCGGCGGAAGCTGGTAAGATTGTTTATGCCGGAAGCGGTTTGCTTGGATATGGGAATCTCGTGATTATTAACCATAATCAGAAATACCTGAGTGCTTATGCCCATAACAGTCGCATTCATGTAAAAGAAAATGATATGGTGAAAGTAGGTGACAAAATTGCTGAGATTGGTAGCAGTGGAGCCACTCGTACAATGCTGCATTTTGAGATCCGCAAAGATGGCCGGCCTGTGGATCCAATGAAGTATCTGCCGCGTAAAAGATAAGCACATGATTAATTGTCAAAATCTGTAACTAATAATAATATAAAAATTGGTTACTCGGGGTTATCGCAATGGAAAATGTAGAAAATAGCGAGCAGGATCTGGATCAGGTGGCGCTTGATACAGATGCAAAAGAGACAAAGCCTGATCTGAAAGGTAGTAAGCCAGCTGCTGATCCAGCGTTTTTGAACAGCGGGCGCGGCAAGGGGAGTATGGCGCATAATGACCTGCTTAATGCCAAATCTCTGGATGCAACACAGCTTTACCTGAATGAGATCGGCTTCTCTCCTCTGCTTACAGCGGAAGAGGAAGTTTATTTCTCCCGTCGTGCATTAAAAGGGGATGAAGCGTCCCGTAAGCGAATGATTGAAAGTAACTTACGGCTAGTGGTTAAAATTGCCCGACGTTATATCAATCGTGGATTGACGCTACTTGATGTGATTGAAGAAGGTAATTTGGGCCTAATACGCGCGGTCGAAAAATTTGACCCTGAGCGTGGTTTTCGTTTCTCTACCTATGCAACATGGTGGATCCGTCAAACTATCGAACGGGCGATCATGAATCAGACCCGAACCATACGTTTGCCCATCCATGTTGTAAAAGAGCTGAATGTTTATCTCCGTGCTGCCCGTGAACTGGCGCAGAAGCTTGATCATGAGCCGACTGTAGAAGAGATCGCAGATGCCGTAGATAAGCCGGTAGCAAATGTTGAAAAGATGTTCGGTTTGAACGAGCGGGTGACTTCGGTAGATGTGCCTGTGGGTAAAGATTCTGACAAAATGTTGTTAGAGACGATCGCCGATGAAGAGTCTTCTGACCCGGAGACATTACTGCAGAAATCCAATATCAGCGGTAATCTTGAAAACTGGCTAAGCTTATTGCCTGAGAAGCATTCAGAAGTGCTGTCCCGCCGTTTTGGTTTGCGAGGGTATGAGATGAGCACCTTGGAAGAGGTTGGCAAAGAGATAGGCCTGACGCGAGAGCGGGTAAGGCAGATTCAGGTAGAAGCACTACGTAAACTGCGAGAAATTGTTGAGCGTAATGGTTTGAGTGGTGAAGACCTGCTAAAAGAATAGCGTTTCGTTTTACAAAAAAAAGGGCCTTGATTCACTGAAATCAAGGCCCTTTTTTTATTTGAATCAGCGTCTGTTGGCTTCTTTTTTAAGACTGTAAATCAATTCCAGTGCTTGTCTGGGGGTTAGATTGTCAGGCTCAAGTGCTTTTAGTTGTTCCAGAGCCGGATGGGGTTTGGGCGCGACAAACAGGTCATCTTGCACCGGAGGGGGTTGCCGGCGCTGCTCGGTCTGACCGGTGTCTTCTTCCAATTGTACCAGTTTCTGTCTGGCGCGGAGAATGACGTGCTCCGGAACACCTGCAAGTTGAGCTACCTGAAGGCCGTAGCTCTGGCTGGCTGGCCCTTCCTGTACTTCATGCATGAAGACGATGTGATCCTGATGCTCCATCGCTGTCAGATGAACATTAAAGACGCCCTGGCAGAGTTCTGGGAGTACGGTCAGTTCAAAATAGTGGGTGGCAAACAGTGTCATCGCTTTAACTTCATTGGCAAGGTATTCAGCCGCAGACCAGGCCAGCGACAGGCCGTCGAAGGTGCTGGTGCCACGGCCAACCTCATCCATCAGTACTAGGCTTTGTTCGGTGGCATTATGCAGAATATTAGCTGTTTCAGTCATCTCTACCATAAAGGTAGAGCGGCCGCCTGCCAGATCATCGGATGAGCCCATGCGAGTGAATATTCGGTCTACCAAGCCGATGGTCGCCGCTTGTGCAGGGACGTAACTACCTATGTGGGCCAGTAGGGTAATCAGAGCAGCCTGGCGCATGTAGGTCGACTTACCGCCCATGTTTGGCCCGGTGATGATCAGCATCTGTCGTTCAGGAGATAGGCTAAGACTGTTCGCGACAAAGGGATCGTCAAGAACATCTTCTACCACCGGGTGGCGACCGGCAGTAATCAAAATTTGAGGCGCTTCAGTCAAATTCGGTGCGACATAATCAAGACTATCGGCACGTTCGGCTAAGTTGGCGAGTACATCAAGTTCTGCCAGTGCCGCTGCGCTATCCTGCAAATCAGCCAGCTGTGCGGCAAGGGTCTCTACCAGCGCTTCGTAAAGCACTTTCTCCCGTCCTAGAGCGCGGCTTTTGGCGCTCAATGCCTTATCTTCAAACTCTTTGAGTTCAGGCGTAATATAGCGTTCAGCATTTTTCAGGGTTTGGCGGCGGATGTAATCGGCTGGCACTTCTGCTTTTTGGGCTTTGCCTATTTCAATGAAATAGCCGTGCACTCGGTTATAACCCACTTTAAGCGTGGAGATGCCGGTACGTTCCCGTTCCCGGGTTTCAAGTTGAACCAGGTAGGCGCCAGCATTCTCACTAAGGCCTCGCAGTTCATCCAGTTCTGCATCATAGCCGTTGGCAATCACCCCGCCGTCACGAATGACCACAGGAGGATTTTCAATAATAGACTTTTCCAGCAGTTCGCTAAGTTCAGGAAAGGTGCTGGCGGTTTCTGCAAGTCGGAGTAAAAGCACAGGTTGTGCTGTTGCTAGTTGTTCTTGTAGCTCAGGTAGTACTAGAAAAGCGTTTTTTAGACGCTCCAGATCACGGGGCCGGGCAGAGCGTAATGCTACCCGAGCAAGTACGCGTTCAATATCGCCGATCTGTTTAAGCGAAGGTGAGAGCTGCTCAAAGCGGTAATCACTGATGAGCCACTGCAAAGCAGCCTGTCTGGATTGTAGTGTACTCAAGCACCGCAGAGGCCGATTTAACCAACGACGTAACATTCGACTGCCCATCGGGGTGGCGGTTTTATCGATCACAGAGGCCAGGGTGTTATCACGTCCACCTGCGAGGTTGATATCTATTTCAAGGTTTTTACGGGTTGCGGCATCAAGGATGACGCTTTCATCCCGCTGTTCCAGTGTTAAGCGGCGAATATGGGGTAGAGATGTACGCTGTGTATCTTTAGCGTATTGCAGTAGGCAGCCGGCAGCGCCAAGAGCAACGGGCAGGTGATCGCAACCAAAACCGCTCAGGTCTTTAGTGTGAAACTGCTGACATAGTAAGCGTTCAGCTGTTTCAATCTCAAAGTTCCAGGGAGCTTGTGGACGTAAGCCCTTATAGTGTTTTAGCTGCTCTGCCAGATTGTGACCGTCATTGAATAGCACTTCGGCGGGCTTGAGTCGTTCCAGTTCGCCATGGAGAGCTTCTTCATCATTGATTTCAAGAAGGCTGAAACGCCCGGTGCTGATGTCGACAATGGCGATGCCATAGCCTTGTAAGTTGGTGTTGACAGCGATAAGCAGGTTGTCACTACGTTCATCAAGAAGAGCTTCGTCACTAAGAGTACCTGGCGTGACAATACGCATAACCTTGCGATCGACAGGCCCTTTGCTAGTGGCAGGGTCACCCACCTGCTCGCAGATAGCGACCGACTCACCAGCCCGTACAATTTTTGCAATATAACCATCAGCAGAGTGGTAAGGAATACCCGCCATAGGTATCGGTTCGCCACCGGCTTTCCCCCGAGCTGTCAGTGATATATCAAGCAGTTGGGATGCCTTTTTTGCATCATCAAAGAACAGCTCATAGAAGTCACCCATCCGGTAGAAAACCAGCTGATCAGGGTGCTCAGCTTTGATCTTCAGATACTGCTGCATCATTGGGGTGTGTTCGGGTTTCTTTGCTGCTGTGGTTTTACTCATCGGAACTCAATATTGTCATTAGGAACAGGTTGTACATGCTTTAGTATTTTGATTCTATAGGAACTATGGTCTTTTGCTTATTTCTATTTAATGTAATTATTACGTTGAATACTTTGAAGCTTGGTAGATACCTTATGAAGACAGAGTAGGGCTTGATGTCGCGGCAAAAAAGTAGTTTATCAAAATAACTTTTATGTGCAGATAAACTTTTGTTTTTTGCTTTGTTTTCTGGTGCTTTGATGGCTATTTTCTCTATCAGCTGGGCTAGGTTATGAGCGTGTCAGATATAGATGTAAGCTCAGTCCGGTTTATTTATCTGTCAGCCTAGGTATAATCGCGCGAAAACTTATGGAAGAGATGTCGATAGCATCACCCGATAATAAAATCGGGTGTTGATTAGCGACAAGTGAAGTTGGTCTGATTGTATTGTATGATCCGTCCTGCAAACTTTGTTATGGATAGCGAATAAATGAAGCTTAATACCTCTCGTATAGTCAATTCAATAGTGCTGTTTTTCTTAGTAACTTTCTTAGCCGCATGTACTTCTCAACCCAAACATTCGTCTGGCACCGATTCTTTAGCGTTAACATTTGCAGCAGATAGCACTTTGTTAGAAGAAGTTAGTGAAATACTGACCAGTAATTCTGAAGAGTTGTCTTTTCTTATTCCTTCTGGGCCAAGGCAAGGTAAAGCCCTGACGGCCGAGGTGACTTATTTTGCTGCGAGTGGCCGGTTTTGTCGTAAGGTTGAGATCAGAGATAGTCTTTCAAAAGAGCTATATATAGCATGTAAGGCTGACGCTGCTATGTGGGAATTGACCCCGGTAGCAATCTGATTTCCATAAATAATGCCCAATATAGAAGTAACCGTTAGTGATAATGTTAAATGGAATTTATGCATGAATTTGAACAGTATCAGTTTTAACACAGTGGCTCATAAATTTTTCGTAGCAGTGTTCACTTTGTTGTTATGCAGCCTAGCAAACGCTGCGTTAGAAAATGCGGGTGATCTAGACCCTGCAGTTCAGCAGTTCAAGAGTGGAAGTGCCGCTACACAGCAGGTGCCGCATAATATCGATTGGAATTCCGGGACTTATGGCCGGCTGGATTCTAATCAATCAGTTAAGCTAAATGACATTCGCCCCTTCGGTAGTCAATTATTTGATGGTGGTTTTAGTGGCTTGCGGTCTGATGGTCTTAACGCCGACTATAAGGTCACTCCGGGCGATCAGGTTGTTCTTCGAATTTGGGGCGCGATCGAGATGGAGCGAGTTCTTCCAGTTGATGCGCGAGGTAATGTATTCATTCCAACAATTGGCCCGGTAAGAGTACAGGGCTTGAGTCATAAAGGTCTGGATGCACGAATTCGTGGTTCAGTTCGTTCGATTTACCCAGAAAATGTAAATGTATACACACAAGTTCAGGGTGTGCAGCCTGTTGGCGTTTTTGTTACAGGTTTTGTGCCGCGTCCTGGGCGCTACGCCGGGACTCCAAATGACTCTGTTATCTACTTCCTTAATCAGGCCGGGGGTGTTGATGACCAGATGGGCACATACCGGGCCATTAAAGTTATTCGTAACAGCAAAGTTATTGAAACTATTGACCTCTATGACTTTCTTATAAATGGTCAGATGGTACGACCACAGTTCCGCGATGGAGACACTTTGGTCGTAGGCGAGCGGAAAGCTTCCGTTATAGTCACCGGAGATATTGAACGTTCGTATCGATATGAGCTAACAAAAAATGAGATGAATGGCAGTGCCCTGACTCAACTGACGCATATGAAGGCCGGTGTCTCTCATGTATTGCTGCGTGGAGATCGCTCTAGTGGCCCGTTAACCGGTTACTTCCCGTTGCAAGAGTTTACGCAACAAGCGCTACAGAATGGCGATGTGGTTGTTTTGAGTGTTGATAAGCGTCACGAAACAATAGTGGTTGAGATCGAAGGGAGTTTTTGGGGCCCTTCGCGCTACTCTCTGCCGCGAGATATTATGCTGCAGGACTTTCTTGACTCCATCGCCGTACCAGAAAAGATAACCGATACCACTAGTATCTCTATGCGCCGGGAAAGTGTCGCGATTCGCCAGAAGGAGTCTCTCAACGAAAGTTTAAAAAGGTTAGAAACGACTTATCTTGGCGCTTCATCTGCGACTTCGCAAGAAGCGAGTATTCGGTTGCAGGAAGCGGAGCTTATTAGTCGATTTATTGCCAAAGCCTCACAAGCTGAACCGAACGGACGGCTCGTCGTTGCAGCAAATGATCATATAGCTAATATCCGTTTACAGGATGGAGATGTGATCACCATTCCTGAAAAATCTGACTCGCTTCTGATCAGCGGTGAAGTGCTTGTTCCCCAGTCTGTTGTCTTCCAAACCGATAAAAGTGTAAAAGATTATATCGATGGCGCCGGTGGTTTTAGTCAACATGCAGATGAATCGAAGATCCTTATTGTTCGTCAGAATGGTGAAGTACGAAGTGCAGGGGATGTGACATTAAAAGCCGGTGACGAGATCCTCGTATTGCCAGAAGTACCGACCAAAAACCTACAGCTGGCCACCAGTATCACCCAGATCCTATACCAACTAGCAGTAGCAACCAAAGTGGTTCTCGATCTTTAATTGGTTCTTATCACAATAGAGTTTTATTGTGGTGAGAGTTTGTGAATATCTAAAGGAGTAGATAGTTGCTATTACCTCGTACTCCCTGGCAAGTTACCCGCGCTGTATGGCACGCGTTGTTTTTGCGTGAGGCCCTAGCGCGGACAACCATGGACCGCATGGCCTGGTTTTGGATGTTACTGGAACCTATTGCATTGATTGCAATGATGGTCGGTATTCGGGCAGTTATTTCCAGTGGTCAACATATAGGTGGAGTCCACTTTATCCCTTGGCTTATCTGCGGCCTATTTAGTTTCTTTCTATTTCGAGAAAATATGATGCGCTCAATAGGCGCTATCAACGCGAATAAGGGGCTTTTTGCTTATCGTCAGGTTAAACCGATAGACCCAGTATTTATTCGCTGTTATTTGGAAGGAATGCTAAAAAGCTTTATTTTTATTCTTTTTATTATAGTTGGAATGTTACTTGAAATTGACTTGGTGCCTGCAGATCCGTTGGGTGCATTGTTCATTTGGTTACTTCTTTGGATGTTGGGCATAGGAGCGGGATTGACCCTGTCTGTTTTGTCTGAGTTGGTGCCTGAGATTGGAAGAGTAGTTCAGCTTACTTCGATGCCGCTTATTTTGATTTCCAGTGTAATGATCCCGTTGAATTATTTGCCCCACGAGATACAGCAGTATCTGATGTTAAACCCAATAGTTCATGGTGTTGAAAGTTTACGTGCCTGTTTCTTTGAGTCTTATCGTGCAATTCAGGGAATTAGTATTGTGTATTTAAGTGTATGGGCATTGGGCTCAGTCTCGCTTGGATTGTTATTACACTTGCGTTTTGCGATGAGGTTGAAAGCTCAATGATAAGCATTCGTAACCTTTATAAGCGTTATCATAATCATCACGGCAGTGACTGGGTTTTAAAAGATATCAGTATTGATATACCCACAGGGGTAAGTGTTGGCTTACTTGGGCGAAATGGCGCGGGAAAATCAACCTTGTTACGCATTATCGGGGGAATGGATACGCCGGATAGGGGCGAAGTCATACGAGATTGCAGAGTTTCATGGCCAATCGGAATCAGTGGTGGTTTTCAAGGTTCGATGACAGGGCGACAGAATGTAAAGTTTGTTGCGCGGGTTCATGGTTCTGGAAAAGATATTGAACGTATTATTCACTTTGTCGAAGAGTTTGCAGAGATTGGTAAGGCGTTCGATGAGCCGGTTAAAACCTATTCAAGTGGTATGCGAAGTCGATTATCTTTTGGTTTGTCGTTAGCATTTGATTTCGATGTTTTTTTGTCTGATGAAGCTACCTCTGTAGGTGATCGTGCTTTCAAGGAAAAGGCAACTAAAGCGTTTAAGGAACGAATAGGCCAGGCTGGCTTGATTATTGTTTCCCATGGCGAGGCTATTTTAAAAGATCTTTGCCAAGCGGGAATTTGGCTTGATCAGGGAAAGGCTCATTGGTTTGATGATATAAATGAAGCGATCGCGGCATATCATGAAAGTACTGATAAGCCTAAGCATAATATGAAAATTAAGTAAGATAGAAGATAGCAATGAAATTATTTTTAAGGCAACACCCTTATTGGCTCCTGTATATAGTTTCAGTCGTTCTTGTTTCGGGTTATTGGGCTGTATGGGCAACAGATCGCTATGTTTCAGAAAGTAATATTGTTTTAGAAAGCCCTCAAATTTCAATGCCGGACCTAAACTTCTCTTCACTGTTAGGGGGGGGAAGCGGAGGGAATAACGACATGTTACTTCTGCGGGATTATCTGTTGTCTGTAGATATGCTGCGCAAGATAGACCAGGAGCTTGGGTTTCGAAGTCACTACGCTAGTAATGACGTTGATTTCTTTTCCCGCCTGAGTTCAGTTAACGTTCCTCTTGAAGAACTGCATGAATATTATTTGAGCCGGATCTCTGTTGAACTTGATGAATATGCCCAGGTATTACGTATTAAAGTAGAAGCCTTCACTCCGGAAGTTGCGTTAGATATTTCGTCAATGTTACTGCGAGAAGGAGAGACTCATATGAATACCATGGGTCAGCGACTCGCTGCGGAGCAGGTTAGATTTCTTGAATTGCAGGTTTCTGAGTTAAGTGATAATTTTCAAAATACCAGAAAGGACCTTATTAATTACCAAAATTTAAATGGGTTGATTTCACCAACAGGCACCGTCGAAAGTTTAAGTGCGGTAGTAGCTGAACTTGAATCATCACTAGCGACCCTGCAAGCGAAGCAAACGATGATGGCGAGCTATCAGAGTAGCACCTCACCTGCAGTGATAAGAGTAGCGAGTGAAATTTCAGCCTTGCGTCAGCAGATTGCAAAGGAAAGGGCGCGTATGGCCCAGCAATCAGGTAATGCTCTGAATACATTGTCAGCCGAATATCAGACGCTTGAGCTAAAGGTGTTATTTGCACAAGAGAGTTACTCCGGAGCATTGGCGGCTTTGCAAAGTACGAGAATAGAATCTGCGCGAAAACTTAAGCAGATTTCTGTACTGCAAAGCCCAACGTTACCTGAGTATCCGGTGAAACCGAAACGACTGTATAACATTATAGTATTTGTAGTGATTGGTTTGTTTATAACCCTGATCATGCATATGTTGGTATTGATTGTCAGAGATCATCGAGACTGATTTCAGTGCTAGTAGCTTTCTGGGCGTTATGTCAAAGGCCTTGGAAGAGCACACTACGAATCAACAGGGTGAGAAGAAATTCTATCAGTCGTGAGCGTGAAGCGGTTTAGTTAAATAAAAAGTTAATAATGATGTAATTGTAGCTAATTGATTGGTTAAAAATAACAGATGTAGCGGACAAATTTTACGCCCGCGATGATTCGGTTAAGACTAATAAGCCTAGTAGGAATCCGCATGGCGATTTTTGTTATAGATAAAAGTATCAATTTGAAACACCTAGAAATTGCGGCGAATTCAAATGCATTTTTTGGGATTGGCTTGGAATTGAATGTATTAGCGAATCTGAACCGGCATGCTGATGCAGATAACATGGTTATCTACAACGATTTCACCGCTCAATTAGCTAATGGCCTGCGACAAGGTGACTCGCTGGCAGATATTCAATTTTATTGTCAATCCGCGTTTGGTGATTTAATTGAGTTCTTCAAAAGAAATCGTACAACATGCCAGTTAATTTCATTGCGTGGGCTGCTGGCGGCGGATAAAAATTCAATTATCCAGCAATTTGGAGATGCCCCAGCTGAAGAAATCAGAGCTTTAGTGCAAACGTTTGAGAAAACTATTATTCAAGATGATTTTTACTCATTGGCGGCGTTACAACTTCAAAACTCGGATAAGCGGCTTGTAAAACTTGCAGCAGAACTGGAAGCTTGCTCAGTGATTGCTTATGAAGGCTCAGATGTACATAATCTTGAAAAAATTATAAACGACTACCTTACGGAAAAGCAGGAAGTTGACAAAAAACTATATGTTGCTGAAGAATCGTTGAAAAAGTGTGAAGAGGAAGGGCGTTTAGCATTTAATAAATTTGAGACTGAAAATAAAGAGTTACAGAGGCAAATAGATGAAAAAAATGGCCAGATAGAAAATGTTCTGCATCAGCTCTTTGTGCTACAAAGTGCATTCGATGAGGCCCAGAAATCACAGAAAATTACAGTGCAACAGCATTCAGACACAGTAAATACAATAGAGTCGCATGTAACGGGTTTACAACAGGAACTTAAGCAAACAAAGATTGAAAATAAAGAGCTTGTAGAGCAATTGCATTTTGTGCAGGAAACATTAGAAGAGGTTTCTTTATCTTTACAAACGAAGGAATTAGCTAACCAATCGCTAATGATTGAAAAAACAAAAAGTGAAGCAGATTGTAAAAAATCTAATGAGAAGACCCAAGGGCTTAGCAAGGAAGTTACTAAAGTTCGTCAGACACTTGCCTTTCAGCAAGAGGAAAATGAGCTGTTAATTGAGCAGTTACATAATGTCCAAGAGTTATATGAATATAAACTGATACAAACAGAAAATTCGGCAGGTATTCAGAAGACCCTAAATCAAAGGGTGTCTGAAAAAGATCGTGAAATTCACGCACTAAATAAACTACTAGATGCAGGATTAATTTATCAAAAATGGTTAATAGCTTTGTTACATGCTGCGCATAAACAACTGTTTAATCAAAGTAGGGGATTTAGAAAAAAACTCAAGCAACAAGCTAAATTGCTAAATACTGATAAAGTATTTGATGGACAGTGGTACCTGCAAGCTTATCCTGATCTTGAAGGTTCAAAGCTCGATCTGAAAATACATTATCTTCTGTTTGGAGCATTTGAAGCTCGGAATCCATCGGGGCAATTCCATACGTTGAATTATATTCAAACATATGCAGATGTAGCAGAAGCCGGAATGCAACCTATTATTCACTTTATCCAGTTCGGCCAATTTGAGGGGCGCATGGCAGACCCTCTGCAAAAACGTTTGCCAGCACCGGGCAACAGCGAAAGCAAGGCATGATATGAAACTGGAATTGCTAGCTCATTTACAAGTTGATCATTTAGTCTATCTGGGGGCTGGTGATTTAAATGAAGAAACGGTTCGCTTTTTAGAAACAATACCTAAAGTTACACTGGTAGAGGCTCAAAGTTCACTGTGCGAATCGCTGCAAGAGCGTTTTCAGGACATGGAACATATCACTGTTATCAATGAAGTAATTGCAGGTAACGAAGCTGACACTGAGTTTTATATATATAACTTAATAGAGCTGAGCGGTCTAGTTACTGTAGAGAACTTAAAGACGTTCTATCCCGGTTTAAGGGTTTTAGAGAATACGTCAGTCAAAACAATTGGTGTTGTACCGTTACTTGAACAAATTGGCTTAGACGCAGAGAAAAATATTGTTTTAGTCGTAGATATTCCGTTTCAAGTAGAATCTTTACTGGATGAGGTTATTAAAGCCGAAGTGCTGAATGGATTTTCATTGATACTTTGTAGCACACCGACAATCAATCATGAAGTAAAAGCGGCCAACTCTTCACTTACCCATAAATTACAGCAAGCGAGGTTCGACTACGATCTTGTTAGCTTACTCTCTGAGCGAAATGGTCTTGATTATCAAACGAGTGTTTATAGACAAAGTTCATTATTACAAGAGCATAAACAGGTAACAGAAGATTTAATAGCTTACGAAAAACGAAACATACAACAAAGTAAAGAAATTAAGGCCTTGCAAACACAGGTGAGTAAGGTGCAGGAAGAAGCGAAAACAACGCAATCAGAACAGAAGTTGCTTAAAGCAGAAAATTCTACCTTACAGGGACAATATAAGAGTAAGCAGAGAGAGCTTGATAGAGCGCTGAAGGAACATGCAGGCCAGCAAGAAACGCAGCAAAGCTTATTTAATCAGTTGCAATGCCAAAATAAGAAAGTGCAAATTGATCTCCACAATGAGCGTGAGCTAACAGATAGTACTCAAGCGCATAACGAGACCCTAAAAGCAGAATTGAAGACACTCCAGCAAGAGCGAGATAACGCTTCCAAGGAAAGAGAGTCTGTGGGATCGGAAAGAGATGAGATCAAAAGTCAGCTAGAGAAAACTTTGAGATTATTACAAGCCAAAAATAATTTATTAAATGAGAAATTTGAGCAAATAAGTCGAGTTCAAAACAATAATTCAAAGTTGAATATGGAAAACGAGCAGCTTAAAAAGGAAAATACTATACATAAAGGTCAGTTAACAAAAGCTGAATATCAAATTGAGCTGATCAAAGAGCTACTGGTACCTTAATGTTAGTAAATGACTATGCTTTAAAGTTAGCAATACACTGGCAAGCTGGAGATTGGGTAAGAATAAGCGAATTTCAGCAGGCTCAATTGTCGGATATTGATAATAAGGCCGAAGCGGCTTTAATGGTGTCAGTTGCTTGCCTTCAAGTGGCTGAAAATAAAAAAGCATTACAAGCTTTGCAATGGGCTAAGCAATGGGGTGCAAGTAAAGAACTACAAGCCCGCTATTTAATTAAGGGGGTGTATAATACACTAGCACTAGCTAGATTAATCGATGATACCTCCACTGCTGAGCTTCTTTTTTGTAAAGCGAATGAAGTTAGCGATAACATAAACGTATTAGATGAATTGTCACAGCAAAACTACCTGCAACAGCAAACTCATTTTTTTCAATTGATTCAACACCTAGCGAGCAGAAACAATAAAGCTAAAGAAGTTACACGGCTTAAAACACTAAACCTTGGTTATGCCTGGGCGGGTAATACCATCAACACTGTTATCTTCCGACACCATGCAATATTTACTGCACATAATTACCAATACACAGCTTTCTATGTTGATACACGGACATTAAGAGTGGTGAAGCGTAATTTAGATAATAGCTCTAAAAGCAATGAGATTGAAACGTTTGATATTAAAGGCGAATACAATCTTAAAGATGCACATAATAGCATAAGCCTTGCTATGGATAGACAAGGGTATCTGCATCTTTCTTATGACCATCATGGCAGTACTCTACATTACCGGCGTAGTATAAAATCTTATCAAATTGACGGCTGGAGTGAGGAGCTGTCGATGACGGGGGAGAATGAGAAAAAAGTCACCTATCCGACATTTATTATGCCTCAAAACAATACGCCTTTACTCATTCTTTACCGTGATGGAAACTGGAAGCGAGGGAGTGCATATCTCAAGTATTACGATGAGTCGTTGCAAGGTTGGTTTGACTATTTTACCCCGATACTAAGTGGCGCTGACCAGCAACCCTGGACAAGTAATGCTTATTGGAATAATCCGGTAATGGATCAATATGGCTGTTTACATCTCTCTTACACCTGGCGAACCGACTACTTTTCTGATGAGCAGTTAATCAATAATATTAATATTGATTACGCTAAAAGTTTTAATCAAGGATTTAACTGGCTAACGTCGAAAAATCAGCCCTACAATTTGCCTATTACTCAAGTCAATAGCGAAACTGTTTGGCCGATATCACCTGGTTCAAATCATATAAATCAAACCAGTATGGCATTAGATTCTAAAGGCTATCCTCACATTGTGTTTTATGCCAATGATATGAATGACGTTCCGCAGTACCAACATATTTGGTTTAACGGGACTAGTTGGCAGCATAGTTGGGTTTCTGAGCGTACAGAAGGTTTTAAACTCGTAGGCGGCGGTACTTTGCAGATACCGATTAGTCGTCCTGAAATTATTATTGATAGAGATGATACGGTTTACATAATTTACAGAGCAGAAGACACGGAACAAAAGTTGGTGGCTAATTATATTACAGCGCCGAGTTATGAGTTCTATTCAGAGAATACTCTAATACTCTGGGATGAACCAGTGGGTCAGGCGGAGCCGATTATTGACCGTATTCGTTGGCAAAAAGAGCAAGTATTAACCATGTTGGTGCAATACAATGAGCAACCCAATGGTGATACTGATCATAAAGATATTGAAAAGGATATCTTGCTAATTGATTTGAAATTTAATTAAACATTTACACGTAATGGAATAGATATGAGCTACCTCAAAAAAGCGAATGAGGCTTTGCGGAAGAAGGACTATCACGTAGCAATTGATCTTTATGATGAGGTAATTAAAAACAGCCCTGCCTTGAAAACTGTTGTGGAGTTTAATCGGCAATATGCTAAGTCTAAACTAAAATTCAATGGGGCATCGGATTCATTTCTAAAAAGCCTGCCTGCAACAAGCAAGCAAGAGGTAAAAAATAAAGAGCTGATCTACTCCGCAAAAGGCCATCCTGCGGCACCATATTTAATGAACTATCAGGTCTATACGGTAGATCTGGTCATACCTGTATATAACGCATTTGAAGATGTGAAACTCTGTCTGGAATCTGTTGAGAAAAATACGGACGGGTTTCGTGTCACAACTTATATTATCAATGATGCATCAGAAGAAGAGACATCTTCTTACCTGAAAGAGTTTTGCAAAGGAAAGAATGATTTCATTTTGATTGAGCATGAAAGCAATCAAATGTATACAAGAACAGTCAATGATGGATTAAGAGCTTCGACTGCAGATTATGTTGTAACCCTGAATAGCGATACCATCGTTTCGAAAGGTTGGTTACAAGCTCTTGTCAGATGCATTCTTTCGGATAAAAAAATAGGAATTGTTGGCCCGCTATCTAATGCTGCAAGTTGGCAGAATGTTCCTGTATTGTTAGATAAAAATGATCAGTTTGCAGTAAATGATGTCCCAAATGGAATGTCCGTTGATGAAATGGCCGAGTATGTCAATAGAATATCTCGCCATTTTTATCCTCGCGTTCCATTTGTTAATGGGTTCTGCTTTATGATTGCTAGAGAAGTAATTGATGCAGTTGGTTATTTGGATGAAGGTACTTTCCCTACAGGGTATGGTGAAGAAAATGATTACTGCTTACGCGCAGCAGATGCAGGTTTTGATTTAGCTATTGCTGATGATTCGTATGTATTTCATGCTAAATCAAAAAGTTTCGGCCATGAAAAAAGAAAAGAATATTCTAAGAGAGGCTCGCAAAGTTTAAAAGCAAAGCACGGCAAGGATAAAGTAAATAACCTTGCTGGAAAAATTCGTGATATGAAGGTGTTTGATGACATTCGCGAAGGTGTTCAAAAAGGGTTAACTAAATCTAAGGATCAAAAGCAATTTAAAGAGCCTTTATCTCAACGTATTCTATTCTTGCTTCCTGTTTCTGGCGGTGGCGGTGGCGTACATTCTATTGTCCAAGAAACAATGGGCATGAGACGGTTAGGTGTAAAGGTTAAAATCGCAGTGCCTCAAAAACATCTACACAAGTTTTTAAAAGTTTATGAAGATATTGCCGAAAGAGAAGACCTTTTTTTAGGTTTCGATGAAAAGGATCTGGTTAATATATCAAGAAAATTTGATGTGATTATAGGTACTATCTATACATCTATGAAACAAGTTCAGAAGATTAAAAAAGAAAATAATAAAATTTCGACTGCCTACTATATTCAAGATTATGAGCCATTGTTTTCAGAACCAGGCACAGCGGCTTGGCAAGAAGCCTTTGATTCATACACCTTAGTGCCTGGCACAATACTATTTGCGAAGACGGACTGGATTTGCAATAAAGTCTTTGATCTTCATGGGGTAGTGGTGAATAAGGTAGCACCTAGTATAGATCATGATGTGTATAAACCAAAACCAGGTTGTTTTAATACAGATACAATTAAAATATCTGCAATGATTCGTCCAAAAACCCCTAGGCGGGGGGCTGATCGAACTATGCGTTTGCTTAAAAAACTGCATGATGAACTTGGTGGAAAAGTTGAAATCAATATTTTTGGTTGCGAAGACAGTGATCCATTATTTGGTAAATTGGAACGTAATTATAAGTATAAATCGAGTGGCATTTTAACGAGAAATGGTGTGGCTAATGTTCTGAAAAGTTCAGATATATTCATTGATTTATCAGACTATCAAGCGTTTGGTCGTACTGCTTTAGAGGCTATGAGTTGCGGTGCAACTTCGGTTGTTACAGCCTACGGAGGTGTATATGAATATATTCGGAATAAAGAAAATGGTGCCGTGGTTGATGTGTTTAATGAAGAGGCAACTTATCTTACTGTAAAAGAGTTGATAGAAGATAATGATTTATACTCTTTAAAGATTAAGTCACTTGAAACGGCATCAAATTTTTCAATTAATAAAGCTTCAATGACATTGTTGCTTTCTTTGTCTAGTAAGGAAAAAAGTTGATGATGAGCTTTAATGGATTGGATTTGCGAGTTGATGAAGGTAACTTTATAGAAATTGATGCTGATTGCAATTTTCAGACTAGTAGAATCTACATTCAAGGGACTGGAAATAAAGTGAAAATCAGTAAAGCTCTTTTACATCAGACACTCTTTATAAATATTAGCGGGAATGATAAGGAAATTGTTGTTAGTGAGAGTAAAAAAAATATAAATAATTTAAAAATTGTTTCTATAAGAGGTGAGTGTCAGAAAGTTCTTATTGGTCGGGATTTTAGTTGTGGTGGTTGTGAGATTCAGATGAACGATGGATATGAGACTCTCACGATTGGCGATGATTGTCTTTTTTCTTGGGGAATAAAAATGAGGACATCTGATGGTCACTCTGTAATTGATCTTGAAACAGGAAATGCGATTAATTTGCCTAAGAATATAACGATTGGTAGTCATGTATGGGTAGGAGAGGATGTTAAGTTTTTAAAAGGTTCGATTATTCCATGTAACACAATAGTTGGTGGGTTTTCTGTCGTTACAAAAGCCTTCTTTAGTGAGAATAGTGTTATAGCTGGATTTCCAGCCAAAGTAGTAAAGAGTAATGTGGGTTGGGATCGGCAGATGCCTTATGAGTACAATAGAGTGAAGTCATAAGGATGTCTGACCGAGTCAAATATATATGCCCGGTGGGAAAAGGTTGCTGGAAAGTACGGTAATCTCCGATTACTAGGTTGTTTAAATGATGTCGTTTTCTAAAAGCTTCAAAGGATGGTTTTCCGCAAAAGAATCAATTAAGTTATTAATGAAAAATAGATTAAAAAAATACTTATATAAAGTTGGACTGCTGTCCAAAGTTGAACGCATACAAATGCGGGCTTATTTTCTTGTTGAAACAAGCGTTTTTTTCGACCCTTGCTGGTATTTAAGTAAGAATCCCGATGTCGAAGTTTCTGGTATCGATCCCATTACACATTATTTGAATCATGGCGCTCAAGAAAGAAGAGATCCTGGTCCGAATTTCGACTCACAGTATTATCTTACTCAAGTCTCTAATCTACCCGAATTGCAACGGCAGGTGGGCAATCCGTTGTTACATTTTTTAACTATTGGGCAGAAATCTGGCTTAAAGTGTTTTCCTCCAACAGGGTTGGATCTGGATTTAAATCAAACTGATGTTTCATCTATAGAGCAGCCGTCTTCAGTTGCGATAGTCATTCCAGTTTATAACGCTTTGGATGAGCTTCGCGCTTGTTTGCAATCGTTGATTGAGCACACTTATTTTCCTTGCAGGATTATTCTGATTGACGATGCAAGTCCTGATTCAAGGATTAGTTCTCTTTTGGAAGAGTTTCTTTCTTTTGACCACTTTGAGGTTTATCGTAACAATTATAATCTTGGCTTCAGCGGGACGATTAACCGTGGTCTGGGTCTGGCGGGAGACAGCGATGTCGTGTTATTAAATGCAGATACTGTTGTTGTGCCGGGGTGGTTAGGTCGCTTACGTGTTGCAGCTTATCAGCAATCTGACATTGGCACAGTTACACCTGTGTCGAACAATGCTGGGGTTTTTTCGGTTCCACACGCTGGCAGTAATGATTTACCTGTAAGCCTTTCAATTACTCAGACAGGGCGTTTGGTTAGTCAGAATTCGTTAAGGTATTTTCCGCAAACCCCTACGGGAAATGGTTTCTGTTTATATATTCGACGTGACTGTATGCAAGACGTTGGGGGATTTGATGCTGAAGCTTTTCCTCGTGGTTATGGCGAAGAGAACGATTTTTGTATGCGTGCGCTTAAGCAAGGGTGGCGGCACATCATTGATGACTCTACTTGGATTTACCATGTGCGTTCCGCGAGTTTCGGTGAAGAGAAGACGGAGTTAATAAAAGCCGGGCGGCAGATTGTGGATGCTCGCTACCCTGACTACAGCTATTTGGTCAGAAAGGCCTTTTCTTCTGAAAAGATTTCTGCCATTCGTGAACGTGCCGCGCAGTTGTATCACACTGCTCATGACTCAATCGACCCTGTAAATCCAAGACCAAGAATACTGTATGTTATTTCAACGTTAACTGGAGGTACTCCTCAGACCAATGAGGACTTAATGAGCAGTCTGTCGGATGAGATTGATGCTTATGTACTTCGTTGTGACAGCAAAACCTTAAGTTTGCATCATTATTGTGGTGGGTATTATGAAGAGGTGGCTCGAGTCGTATTGTCCTTGACGATTCAAGCTTCAATACATCGTAGTGATGAGTATGACCAGGTTGTTAAAGTTTGGTTAGCTAAGTGGGCAATTGAGTTAGTACATATTCGCCATATAGCCTGGCATAGTTTGGGTTTGGTAGAGGTGACTCAATCGCTAGGTATTCCTTGCATATTTTCAGTCCATGACTTTTATAGCATTTGTCCGAGTGTAAAGTTGTTGGATAACCATCTACAGTATTGCGGAGGGAATTGTACTGCAGGACAAGGGGCCTGTGATTATGAGTTGTGGCCGCAAGATAGTTTTTCTGCTTTGAAACATACGCAGATTAAACCCTGGAAAACAATGTTTGAGAGCTTTTTGTTCAAATGTGATGGTTTTATTACCACCAATGTACAGGCAAAGTCTTTACTGCTAGAGCATTACCCTTACTTAAATCATAAACCTTTCGAGGTTGTTGAACATGGCCGAGATTTTAATTGTTTCCAGCAAGTTGCTGTGCCAATTGAGCCTTGTAAACCTATCCGGCTGTTGATCTTGGGTAATATTACTCCTGCGAAAGGCGGTTACTTGCTGCAAACACTGGCGGAAAAAGTGCCGTTATCACAGTTGGAGATTCATATTTTGGGTGATGTATCTCCGTTATTAAATTTGCCTCCGAAGGTGGTATGCCATGGCGAATATCAACGAGAAGAACTATGTCATGTTATATCTCAGATTAAACCTCATATTGGTGCAGTTTTGTCTATTTGGCCGGAAACCTGGTGCCACGCCTTAACCGAATATTGGGCGTATGGTATTCCTGTTATGGGATTTAAGTTGGGTGCTGTAGGACAGCGTATTGCTAGGAGTGAAGCTGGTTGGTTATTGGACTCGATAGATGTGCAGACCATACAGTCTACGCTTTTAAATATTGAGCAGTCCGACTGGCACAAAAAAAGGGAAGCAGTTATCTACTGGCAGCAAACGCAGGGTTCAGAGCAAACCTGTCAGGCAATGGCTAAACAGTACTGGGGATTTTACAAACGGGTGTGGTCCCCTTTGATCCAACGTAACGGGTGAACATGCTCGCTACTGAGGTAGTGAAAGCTGGCCCTGCCGCTGCTCAAGAAATATTAATGGTTGTTAAAGTTTACTTTCATGAAAATAATCGGCCGTAGAATCACTGTGGCTACACCTGTTAAAATAGGTGCAGTTTATTGCTTAGTTATATCCAAGGCTGATGTGATTTTTTTGCAAAATCGAGATTTCTATTCTGTTGACGCTAGTCTTATCTAAGTTGAAACCAGCAGGACGCTTAATTAATTTGAATATATTGGGATAACAAAGGCTTCTGCTCTCTAATGAGTGAAATTATTGCGGACTCGTGAGAATGCGTAGTGAATACTGAATTTGTCTGCTAATAGGAACTGAGCTTGGAAATTGCAATAGCCGCGATTGTTAAAAATGAAGCTGACTGTCTTTTGGAATGGATCGCCTATCATCGTGTTATTGGTGTATCTCATTTTTTGATCGCTAATAATGACAGTACTGATGAGACGCGGGATCTGCTACGAAAACTCGCTGACATCGGTCTGGTGACGACAATAGATGTACCAACTAAAGGGGATGCGAAGCCGCAGCTGCCGGCCTATCAAAAACTGGTGAACCGGTGCCCTGAATCGATCGAGCTGATAGCCTTTATTGATGCTGATGAGTATATAACGGTGACCGACGATGCTGTAACCATCAACCCTGTGCTAGATCGATTGTTTGCTGACCCAGAGGTTTCAGCTCTGGCGATGAATTGGGCGTGTTTTGGCTCAGCCGGTCAGTTGTTTCGGGAAGATGGGATGGTGATTGAGCGATTTACCCAGCAGTCATCTCCTAAGTTTACGGCTAACCGAAACTACAAGTCGATAGCCCGCCGTCAATCGATCGTAAACTTTATGAACCCTCATCATATCAACCTCTATGGCGGGCGCTATATTAATACGCTGGGTGAGTCACTGGATATAATTGAGAGTAAACCTGGAGTTACGCAGCGACTGGTCTGGGATCATCTGCGGGTTAATCACTATGTAACTAAGTCTCTGGAAGAGTTCGTTCTCGGTAAATCAAGGAATGGTAGCGCCGCAACTAAAGGACGGAAGAAGCATAAACAGTATTTTGAAAGCCATGACCGAAATGAAGTGTCATGGCATTATTCGGAAAAATTGCTTAAAGCGGTAAATGAGTTTCATGGCATTTTAAAATCATTATTGTGTCCTGACCCACTAGACTCTTCTGCGAGTAGCTATCTGAGTATGGCGGGGGAGCTTCGATTGGTCGCTTCTACTAAAAGCAGGCAGGTAAAGGGCTTAGGTGTCTATAAATGGCATATAGACTCCCCATCGCATGAAGGCGTGATAGAGAATACTCAATTAGGCTGGAAGCTTACGGGCTGGTTGTTGACTGAAAACGCTGAAGATACTGCTTATATTATCATTCAAGTGGAAAAAGGTTGTGAGTGGCGGGTTCCTTTAACCATTAAGCGTCCTGATGTTCTCAGGGAAATGTGTGAAGGGTCAATGTCTAATCGTCATGACCTTTGCGGTTTTACATTTGAAATTCCGGGATGTTTCAAGACCGTTAAACTCTACGCTGAAATTGCTGATAGCAGAGCGTTATTGACAAAGTTAGTCATTCCAAATGCTTGATGCTGGTCGATTTACCTTGTTTCTTTAAAACCGTTTTTATTTTATTTTATTCTGCTGATGGTAATGATTTAGAACAAATACATAAGCTGATAAGCTTTCATGCAGTGGTAAAATGATGGCTAATTATAAGTATTTAAAGCCAGTATTGGTGTTTATAGATAATGATATTTGATTTGTCCGACAAGGAAGGGGCTAGCTTTGATAAGGAGTCCTCTACATGGATTGTGAATTCTGTCCCTGCAAGTGTGCTTGTAAAGCCCGTTGATAACACTGAGTTTCCAACAGGCTGGGTTTTAATCCGCTCGATTCTCAAGAGAGAAGGCGTTGATTTTGATGCTAAATTGATAGTTAGCACTTCAATTTCTGATTCACTATTTGTATTTGATCTTCCCGTCAGCTTAAAAGGGACTTTACTCGAAGTCATTTGTTTACCGGATAACATTACCAGTATTGAGTTCCAACCGATGAGTTCTGTTGGAACTTTTAGGGTAGAGCCGTTTGAAATTATAAAAATTAGTTTTCTGGAGCGGTTGTGCAGGCAGTACTTTCGAGTTATATCAACCTATGTTGATCAGCCTTCTGATAGGGTTTATAAATCAGGCTTACACTGGTATACGCCTCTTTTAAACTTACAGAAGGCTTATACGCTGGCCAATGGATTTCGATCTTATAGCCCTACTGTCGCCTATCCCAACTGGATTGAACGATTTGATAAAGTCGATGCGAGAGATAAGCAAAAGATTAGGAAGGCCATTAGAAAATGGCCTGAGCATACCTCGCTGGATATCGTAGTGTTGGACTCCTCCGGCAGTATGGAGGCTTTGAAACTATCATTAAATCAGCAGCTATATGAGGGCTTTAAGGTTTGGACTCTGAGGGAGTGGCTTGCTGAACATCGATATTTGACTCGTTTGGATTGGGTTGTGTTCGTTGAAGACCACGTACAGCTTAGGTGTCATGCATTATTTTGGGTAAACTTTGAGATCAGGCGAAATGCAGACCTGGCAGTCATATATGCAGACCATGATCATCTTGATGAGTCTGGCACGCGGATAGACCCCGTGTTTAAGCCTGAATGGTCTCCTGAGTTGCTCTTTGCCACCAATTATTTAGGTGGTCTTATCGCTGTGAATTTGAAGTATTTATCTTCATTTGAATTCTGTGAGCATTTATCGCTTGATACACTTGCCGTACATTGTGCTCTGATAACGAAACCTTATATCGATTCGGGTCATGACGTTAAACGTATTCCAGCAGTGTTGTATCATCAGGCCGTTAAGCCGTGCAATCAGGCACATTCCCTGAGTGTCATTAAAAATACATTTGATGAGCAGGGTATTTCTGCCGCTGTTTCTGACGAAGAGACGTTTAAAAAAGTTATCTACAGGCCTGTCGGTAATCCGCTGGTGAGTATCATTATTCCTACCAGAGATATGCTTCACCATTTGGAACTCTGTGTATCCAGTGTGTTGGATAAAACGATGTATTCTAATTTTGAGATTTTGATTGTAGATAATCAGAGTCTACAGGAAGAGACATCGGTCTATTTTGAAAAGATAGTTAAAGATGAGAGAGTCAGAGTCCTCTATTATGATTATCCTTTTAATTATTCGGCCATAAATAACTTTGCAGCGGCTCAAGCGGAAGGCGAAGTTTTATGTTTATTAAATAATGATACGGAAGTGATTACTCCCGAGTGGTTAGATATCATGCTGGGGCAGTTACAGCAGGGGAATGTGGGCGCTGTTGGCGCGAAACTGCTGTTTGCCAACGGAACAGTTCAGCATGCAGGTGATGCAGTCGGTCCAGGAGGCTGTGCAGATCACTTTCATTTAGGCATCGGTGGCAATGATCCGGGGTATCAATCCAGGGCTATTATTGCCCAGGACCTGTCCGCTGTTACAGCGGCATGTCTGCTTACTTCAAAATCACTTTTTGATCAATTGAACGGTCTGGATGAAGAAAACCTTGCTGTTGCATTCAACGACGTCGATTACTGCTTACGCGTAAGAGAGTACGGTAAGCGTATCGTATTTACACCTTATGCACAGTTGTTTCATTATGAATCTGCTTCCAGAGGAAAGGACGATAGCCCCGTTAAAATCGCACGTTCTAAAAGTGAAGCTGACTATATGAGAAAGCGGTGGAAGCATATTATTAAAAATGATCCTTTCTATAATCCTAATTTGAATTATTCACGGCCCGACTTTACGTTAAGTAATTCACCGCTGGTAGATAAACCCTGGCATAAACAATCAGGTTTTTGGCGTTTTAGCGGTAGCTGACGTTTTGCCAGAGCTACCTCTATATGTACAAGGGTTCTATTGTATGGATCTGTTTCTTATCTAGGTTGATAACAAAAAGGTGTTTATATGGCACAGCAGTTTTGGATAGTTCAGGCAGGTGAAAACCCTTCTACTGATTTTTTTATCAAGCCTGAATTAAATAATGCTGAAGCATGTCATTTTCACTGCTTTGAGCGACCGCCTTCAACCCCGCCGGAGGCTGGCGTTTCATTAATCTTTGTTCGGTACCTGAGTCGAGCATGGGTGCGCTGGGTTGAACGTCACCGGCACCTTATTAATGAGCTGATTTACTTTATGGATGATGATCTGTTTGATACCACGACTCATCGTGGTTTATCAATGATCTATCGCTGGAAGCTTTATTATAATGCACGCCGCTATAAGTCATGGTTACAATCTCAGAATGCCTGCTTGTGGTTATCGACCTCCTGGCTTGTGGATAAGTATCAAGACTGGCAGCCAACATTACTCAGTGCTAAGTCTCCCTATATCGCTTTAGATGAAGTGAAAACAGTATTTTATCATGGGTCTTCATCGCATATTGAGGAGATGCGTTGGTTATTACCGGTGATCCGAACAGTACTCGAAACGGATAGTTCTCTGGTTTTTGAAATTATTGGTGATCATAAAATAAGGCGCATGTTTTCTGCTTTGCCCAGAGTCAATGTTTTGCACCCCATGAGTTGGGAGTCATACAAAGCTTTGATTAGTCGACCCGGGCGGACAATAGGGTTAGCTCCATTACTAGATAGTAGATTCAATCAGGCTCGATCTTTCACCAAGCTGTACGATATTACTCTGGCCGGTGCTGTCGGTATTTATGCAGATCATCCTGTTTACCAGCCAGTGATTAACCATCAAAAAAATGGTTTACTCGTTCCAATGCATGAACAATCTTGGGTCGATGCGATACTTGAATTGAGTAGGCAGAGTGACACCCGGGAAGCGCTTTTGAAAGAAGCAAGGAAGAGTCTGTGATTGGTTTTTTCTCTCTGGGTATAGGTCGTTTACGGCATCTGAATCAATTGCTAGAGCAATGCAGCAAGCAACTTTGGCTGGGAAGAAACAGTAAGGGACTTACAGCAATTGCCGGCTGGGGTTTGAAACCTACTACGGCTAAGGCCCGGCGCTTTGCTGCAAAATTTGAGCTGCCTTATATATCACTGGAAGATGGTTTTCTTCGCTCTTTAGGGTTAGGCGTTAACAACTCACCTATTCATAGTTTAATCGTCGACAAGACGGGTATCTATTATGATGCGACACGTCCAAGTGATCTTGAATTACTTATCATGAAGGCGGATTTCTCTGAAGCAGATATTGTGAGAGCTGAAGAGGGTATAGAGTTGTTACGGCGTTATCGTTTGTCTAAATATAATCATGCGCCTGACCTTCCTCCAAGTGGTTTGTCGGCTGAAAAGCGAAAAGTCCTGGTTGTGGATCAGACCCGCGGCGATGCTTCTATTGAGTTTGGTTTGGCCGATGCTAATAGCTTTGCCGCGATGCTTGAGGCTGCTTGTGTTAATAATCCAGATGCTGAAATTCTTGTAAAGATACATCCGGATGTTATTGCCGGTAAGAAGAAAGGCCATCTACTGACGATGGCTAAAGCGCGTGGCTGTACCTTAATCAACGAAGATCTATCCCCTTGGGCTTTACTTGATGCGGTGGATAAAGTTTATGTTGTGACTAGCCAGATGGGCTTTGAAGGCTTGTTAGCGGGTAAAAAAGTTTACTGCTTTGGTGTGCCTTTTTATGCCGGTTGGGGGTTAACAACTGATCAGAAAACGGTGGCTCGCCGTAAGGTTGCCCGGTCGCTTGCCCAGCTGTTTGCTGCGGCATATTTGAGATACTGCCGTTACATCAATCCCTATACCGGTGTGCGGTGTGAATTCGAGCAAACAGTGGCTTTACTGGCAGATCAGAAACGGCAGCGAGACCAGTTTCAGGGAAAGTGGCTAGGCATCAATTTTGGCTATTGGAAGAAAGGATTTGTTGCTTCTTTTTTGGGGGGAAATGCACAGCTTAAGTTCTCTAAAACGTTTAAGAAACAGTTTAATGATTCCTCTAAGCAGGTTCTTATATGGTCTTCTGATGAAAAAGCGGTAGCGGAGCTCAATACAGAGGGTAGCAGACTGTCTGTAAGTTATATGGAGGACGGTTTTATCCGTTCAGTTGGCCTGGGGGCGGATGCGGTTGACCCTCTCTCCTTAGTGATCGATCGTCAGGGAATTTACTACGACGCGACTGGCCCTTCAGATTTAGAAGTGTTGTTACAAACCGGTAGCTTCTCTGAAGACCTGATACGGCGTGCGGAACAGTTACGCAAGCGGCTGGTATCCTTAAAAATGAGTAAGTATAACGTCGGTGCTAGCTGTTCATTGGCGCTACCTGAGGACCGCCGAATTATTTTGGTACCGGGTCAGGTTGAAACGGACGCATCAATTCGCAGAGGTGCGTCTGATATTAAAACTAATTCAGAGCTGCTTTATGAGGTAAGACAGAAAAACCCTGATGCCTTTATACTTTATAAGCCTCACCCTGATGTTTTAACTGGCGCAAGATTGGCTGAAACTAACAGCCAGAAGATGGCCCTGCACTACGACCTGTTGGTGACTGATATTGCTATGCCGACGTTGTTAGAGAGTGTGGATGAGGTGCATACGCTGACCTCATTAACGGGTTTTGAAGCGCTGTTACGTGGTATTACTGTTTATGCTTATGGATTGCCGTTCTATGCGGGCTGGGGTCTGACAACAGATCGTCATCACTGTTCTCGCAGGTCACGTCGAGTGTCGTTGGACGAAATGGTGGCAGCGACTCTGATATTGTATCCCGTATATGTTGATCCTGACTCGGGCGACCAGATCAACGTTGAGACTGCTGTTGATCTTATTGACCTGCAACGGAAGAAACCTATACGAACGACGCTCAATTCATGGGTATGGCAACGGGTTCGTAAACCTGAATGAAAAGGTCGGTTCGAAATGATAATCCTGTTCTGCTAAGTAATGGGTTTCCTGAGAACTCTTCTTTCGCCTAATAGGATAGGTTTCTCGTATACTCTTATTTCTTGAGCTGCTTACTGTTGTAACATCAAAGGGATATTTATAGTGCTGTCACGCCTTGTTAATCACCGTCGCAGTTGCAGCGATACACCATCCGTCATATTAATTACCGGCGCTACTGGCGCGATAGGCAGTGCCTTGGCCAAGCTTTACGCGGCACCGGGCGTTACTTTGCATTTGCAGGGCCGGCAGGTAGAAGCGCTAAAGAATATCACACAAGAATGTCGCTCAATGGGAGCTGAAGTCCAGGCCCATAGCATTGATCTGTTGGATACTAAGTTGGTATCAGCCTGGTTGCAACAGATTGACGAAGAGCTTCCCATAGGTCTTTTTATTGCTAATGCCGGGATGAACATAAATATAGGTCTTGATAGTGAAGGCGAGTCTGCAGAAGAGATGACTCAACTGTTGGATTTGAATATTAAGGCCACTTTGCTCATGAGCGGGTATTTAGCCAAGAAGATGCGGAAAAGAGGCCGGGGGCATATTGCATTAATTAGTTCGCTAGCTGGTTTCTATGGCTTGCCCATTATGCCCAGCTATTGTGCAAGTAAAGCAGCAGTAAGAGCTTATGGTGAGGGCTTGCGAGGATGGCTTTCTGGATCGGGCGTAGGGGTTACGGTCGTTATGCCAGGGAATATTGAATCAGCAATGTGCGATGCGATGCTAGGCCCTAAACCTTTTCTTATGAAGCCCGAGAAAGCTGCTGTGTTGATTAAAAGAGGGATTGAACGTAGCGCTGCCCGGGTTAGTTTTCCGTTCCCGCTAAATATGGGGAGTTGGTTTCTTATCGTTTTACCTGCTTCTGTATCTCAAAAAATCCTTAAGCTTTTGAAATATTGATCTCTTATCTCTTTTTGCTTAGGGAATAAGAAAACTCACTTTCTGTAATCTGGGAGGTGATGATGACATTGCGCCGGGTTGATTTACTTGATTGTTAATTAGTTTGTCACACATCTCTACAATGGCAAGCTTTCGCCCTTTTTCAGAAATAAAACTGCCATGAACTTGTATTGTGGCGGCCAAAAATTTTACAAAGCTATCTACCAACTCTGCGGATGGGAGGTCGGGACTTTGGAAGAACGTATCTAGAGCTTGTTGACTGGTAAGCCCCGGAATATCGTACATAGCCTCTCCAAGGGTAATCACGGGCTTTATCTTTTGGATGGCATGGACGCCGACCGTACTGTTGATGGTAATAACGCCTTCACAGTTGTCCATGATCTTATCGAGATTTCCGCCGTCGATGAACCATACTCTATCCTCTAATCTAAAGCGGACCGCCAGTTGGTGAATGATCTCAGGCCAGGGCTCAATGCCATTATCCATAGGGTGAATTTTAAACAGCAGATGTGTGTTTTTTTCTGCATTCTCATAGAGGGCTTCTATGGCAAGCGTGATGGCTTCGGTTTGATGATTAAAAGGCGAGTTCTCTCTTAGCTGATAATCATTTTGCATCTGTAATGGGAACAGGAAATATCTTTTATTTTTCAGCTTTTCGGCAACAGTAAGCGCTAACTTGGCGTTCTTTTTACTCTTCAGTAAACGGGGAATATAGTTCAAGTATTCATATAATGGATTGTATACCTTGTCCCCTTGATAGTGACGGAAGAAGATGAAATCAAAATAATTTCCCAGGTTGTATATGACTTCGTTCCAGGCTTCCTGCCAGAAGGGATGTTCCAGGCCTTTTTGTATTATCGGGGCAGGGTGTTTTCTACCTTCATGGAGTATGTGTTCAGGATCTGTAGGAAAGTGTGACAGACGAGACATCCCCCCATGTTCAAGAGTTATCCAATAAGGTCTAAGGTAACCGTTTTCATAGGTGATGGCATTGATGCCGAGCTCTTTGGCTGTTTCTATTGCAAGGCGGTGATACGGCAAACAGTCGGCGTAATAGACCAAATCGGTGACTTTATGTTGCTTAATGAAGTCGGCTAGAAAATTTTTCCAGTCGGAAAGTGTGCCTCTATAGTTACATGAGTTTTGTCCTTGCCAAAATAACCAGTCCCCCAGACAAAGGTGTATTTTTAAACACTTAACGCCACGACTTTGCAGGCCTTTACTGAGTTCGGAGCTGAATCTGGATGGTGGCCCCTGCAGTAAAAGAAAAACTTTTTTGCTGCTATGCAATTTACTATCCTTATAGATTGATCTCAGAGCAGTTGCTTTAATGCTTCGATGGTCTGATCGACTTGCTTTTGGGTATGCTCGCAGGAGATAAAAAAGCGGAGTCGAGCACTGTTTTCCGGTACGCCAGGATAAACAATTGATTGCACGTTAATGCCCTGCTGGAATAGGCTTTCTGCGACACGTGTTGTTTTAACTGAGCTGCCGATAATGACAGGGATGATGGCGACCCCTTTGCTCACTCCGGTATTAAATCCAGCTAGCTGAGCTTGCTCAAGAAAATATGTTGAGATGTTATGCAGTTGAGTGATTCTTTCCGGCTCACTTTCCATTATTTTCAGAGATGCTATTGCTGCCGCTGCGGTAGGCGCGGGAAGGCCTGCACTATACAAAAAGCCGGGTGACAGATAACGCAGATTATCGATGAGAGCGGCTTCACCCGCGATAAATCCTCCACAGCCAGACAGACTTTTACTTAGAGTCCCCATCCAGATATCAACGTCGGTACCAGGCGTACCATATACTTCTTTTAACCCTTTACCTGTTTGTCCAAGTACGCCAAATGAATGAGCTTCGTCGACCATAAGAAAGCAGTGGAATTTCTTTTTTAATTCGATCAGGCGAGGTAGATCGGGATAGTCACCGTCCATACCATATAGCCCTTCAACGATGACCACTACCCTTTCGAATTGGTGTCGGTGTTGCGCTAACAGTTGTTCGAGTGTGGTCATATCATTGTGGCTAAACGATAACCTTTTAGCCCCTGATAACTGCGCGCCGACTATGGAGCTATTGTGAGCGTATTCATCATGTATGATGAGATCCTTGTCGTTAAACAGGTAGCCAATCGTGGAAACATTCGTTGCGTGCCCACTGACATAAACAAGGGCATCGTCAACGCCGTAGGTTTTAGCAATGGCGCTCTCCAGCTCGCCGTGGATTGGCCGCTCCCCTGCCATGATACGGCTGGCTGAGACCGAAGTTCCATAACGTTGTGTAGCCTCAATAGCGGCGTTATTAACTTCTTTATGTCCCGATAACCCCAGGTAGTTATAACTGGCGAAATTTATCATTTCCCGGCCACTTATCTTTGTAGTGGCACCGGCTAGCTCGTCATGAACTCTAAAATAAGGGCTTTCTAACTTCAGCATAGATGCGCCCTGTTCCATGATCTGTACCTGTTTGTAACCAGGATGTTGATCAAAGCGGTAAAACTTCTCAGGGATATTTGATGAAGTCAGGGCTTTCAGCGGTTTACCGGCTTCCTTGTCTACTTTTTCATATTTGCGTCGTAAAGACTGTTGAATCAGTTTTTGTTTAAGATCCGTGGTCAGCTTTTTGGTACTCATTAGTTATCAATCCTTTGATGACTGCTTTTCAATTTAACGTTGTTAAGAATATCCTCTGACTGAACTGAATTGGTCTCTATTCCATGCTGACTTGCCAGATGTCGTATCGATTTATCGTCATGAGTAACTTCTATTTCCTTCTCATCTTGTTTGACCAAACTGATAATTTTGGTGGTAAGTTGAGACAGCATAGGTGTTTCAGTTAAGGCCATGACCGGTACTTGAATCCCCATGCGAGCTTCAAGAGCGGTCATCAATTCCACTCCCATGAGCGAGTCCATTCCCATATCGTAGATTGATTTATTAGGATCAATTTTGACGGCAGGAATCATGAGTATTTCACTTAATTCGATAGTAAGAATTTCTAGAATAGCGTCGTTGAACTCAGGTTCTGACATTTCTAACATCATGGCTTTTAGATCAAGAGCATCTTCTTCGTTTTTTTCGCTTTCCCCCACAACAAGATTGATCTCACGGAATTTGTTATGAGATGAGGTTGGCAGGAAACGGCTAAGGGTGTGCCAGTCTAGCTCCATTACACCTAAGGAGGGGCTGTCATTTACAATCATCTGCTCAAGTATGCTTAGCCCGGCTACTGAATTCAGAGCGCTACCGCCCAGGCGATTTTGTAAGGCATCTTTAATCTCTTCATTCCGAGCCAAAAAGCCTACATCGTCTATTGCCCCCCAGCGGACACAGGTTGCTGGTAGGTCTAACTTCTTTCGTGTCGAACTTAATGCTTCCAGCCAATGGTTCGCAGCCACATAGGCGGCTTGTCCCGGGTTGCCCAATAGTGTTGTTACTGAAGAGAAGAGCACAAAGATATCCAGATCTAACGGACGGGTTAGCTCATCAAGATGCTGTGCTCCGCAAAGTTTGGCAGCAAGGCTTGCTTTAATCTGCTCCTGATCGAGGTTTCTGATTAAACTGTCATTGATGACCGTCGCTGCGTGAATTACGCCTTTAAGAGGGGGTAACTCATGATCACACAGCTTAATAATTTCGCTAAGTGCTTCCCGGTTGGAGACGTCACAGGCTTCCGCTCTGACAGAAATTTTCTTAATCTCACACTGTTGCAAGAAATCTTGAGCCTCTTCGGATTGAGCACCACGGCGACTCACTAAGAGAAGGTGCTTGGCACCTTTTTCTACAAGCCATTGAGCTGTTTTTAATCCAAATCCGCCTAAGCCTCCGGTAATAAGATAGGTGCCATCAGGTGAGAGTTGTAAGTTGTTTTCCTGTGTCTTGTCTGCAGAAAGCTGATCTGCATTGATTCCCTTATCATAGGTGACAATCACTTTACCTATCTGCTTGGCCTGTTGCATATAGCGAAAAGCATTTACGACCTGATCAGAGTTAAACTCAGTGTAAGGTAATGGGAAAAGGGTTCCTGAGCGAAACAGTTCCATCAATTCGCTAAATAGTTTAGCTGCTAGTTCAGGAAGTTCCTGTTGCAACTGGTCAGCATCAATACCGAAATAGCTAATGTTATTTCGGAAAGGGCGCAGGCCGATGTGAGTATTTTCATAGAAATCGCGTTTACCGAGCTCAAGGAACCTGCCGAATGGCTTCAGGACTCTGAGATTTTGGTTAATAGCTTCGCCTGATAAAGAGTTAAGGACGACATCAACACCTTTGCCATCAGTAGAGTCTCGTAGTATTTCTTCCCCGAATGTCAGAGCGCGTGAGTTATAGATCTGTTCGGGATTGACGCCCAGTAATTCAATAAACGCTCGTTTTTCATCGGAGCCAACAGTTGCATAAATATCCGCCCCTAGCCATTGAGCTATCTGTATAGCTGCAATCCCGACTCCTCCCGCTGCTCCATGAATAAGGACTTTCTCACCAGGTTGAATTCTTGCAAGGTGATGCAGGGCGTAATATACGGTTAAAAAGGTGGTGGGAATGGTTGCTGCACCCTCAAAACTAAGTCCTTCGGGCATAGGCGCAATGGCGGTTTCTGCCGCTATTAAGCGGTTACTAAAGCATGAAGAACCAAAACCTACTACCGAATCTCCTATAGAGAACTCGGTTACCTCCTTTCCTGTTTTGATTATGCGCCCGGAAAACTCCAGTCCAAGCGATGCGCCGGCAAAGCCATTTTCGATAGCCTCATCGGAAAGCATGCCTAAAGCGTACATGATATCGCGGAAATTCAGGCCGGTAGCGACTACTTCAATCTCTACTTCCTTGTCAGTTATCGCCTTTGATGGGCTTGCTTGCCACTCCAAATTTCGCAACTGTCCTGGGAATTCAAAGCCTAGAGAAATTGTTTCATCGTCTGTTGGAAGCTTGATTGCTCCCGGTTCATTCTCAAATCTCAACCTTGGCGCGAAGCAAGCGCCTTGTGGCGTGATGAATAATTCATGCTCGTCCGATTCAGACGTCAGCGCATCAGTCAGCGCTTTGATTGCACTGTTGTCGAACCCAAGAGGAAGATCAACCAGATGAGTGTCATGAGTGATTGATTCGTTCATCAGCGTTCGACCAAACCCCCACAGAGCGGCATCAGCTGGCGATAATTGAGACACTTCCCAAGGTACTACCTGGTCGCTGGGAATTGTTGCACCGACCCCTTCAGTCAATAGCCATAAGGTAGCATCAGATCCAGACTGCTCGATTGCCATTGATGTATTAGTTGCACTGAGGCAGCGTGCGGTTTGATTGTGTAGTGGGTCAGCATTCAAACCGAAAAGATTCAAATCAATGATATCGGTTACAGCGGTGCCATTATCTTTCAGTGTTCTGAGCTGCTGTTCAAGTGTGGGGCGATCTGTTGGCGGAATAACCGTTATCGAAAAACCGGTATTAACCAGTTGATCAATTAGCAGCAGTTCTTTGTCGCTGTTGCTGCTTGTTATGAGCCAATGTTTTTGATCGCTGCTTTCCTTTTCTAGATGTATGTCTTCAGGTTTGCAGGCGCTTATCAAGAAGAACCCGCTGTCCGGTAGCTCTTCAGAAAGCGTTGTCAGCTGAGTGAACTTATATTGTGCTAGTGTGGCTTTCCACTGTTCAGCTGAAACTTGTGATTGTTGCTCTTCTGACCACCAAGCGGGATTGTCTCCTAAACAAAAATCTAACCAGAAAATTGGTTTCATGCCGTATATGAGTATGCTGGCTCCTGCCGATAATAAAGGAGAGACTTGCTGCAGCAACTTGAGGTTATCTTGAATTCGATGGCTGTCGAGACTGATCAATACCAGTTGAAACTTCTGTTCTGAGATATTTGTTGACGTTGAATCTAAGTTGTCTAGCTCAATGCAGCTCGAAAATGGGTAGCGTTCATTTAGATGCTTGTAGTCCTCAATTGCTGCAATGTTGTTGCTGGCAAAACTATAATCACAGATTCCAAAATCAATCTGATTACAAATGCTATGGCCAAAGTGTACCTGGCTTGAGGCGACTTCGAGAATGCGTAAGCGGCCTCCTGTTGGTAATGAAGATTGCTGCAGATTCAGTAATTTATTCAAACCCTCGGTTATATACGAGTAGCTTGTTTGGTTTGATAAATCATGGAACAGGCGAGAATATATTTCTTCTGGTTCAAGGGCTTTATTTTTAGCTTGCCCCAGCATCTTATCTGCCAGAGTCAGGCTGCAACGGCCAGCCAGGTTTGTCAGGCTAAAGTGATCCGGATATTCTCTTACTAATGTATTCCAGATGAGAGAACTGTCGATTTCGGAGTCCTGCCATTCTGTATCGATTTGATAGATCGAGTCTTTCAGGGCGATGATCTGTAAATCAGAAGCATGCTTTATTACTTGTTGGCAGAGCGACGCCAGATCTGGATTTTTTAGTTGTAATACTTCGAGATCCTTAACATCTAAAGTGCCTAACTCGCCCTGAATCTGTTGCAGGGTTTCATGCAATGTATGGAAAACTAGGTTTTCCAATAACGGTTCAACTTCGTTGCTGAATCGATTAGCTGCTTCTGTTTGTTGCAGGCCCGCAGTTATTATTTGTTGTTGTAGCTGAGAATTTAGAGAAGTATCAGCAAGAGCAGTCGAGTTGACCGGCGTTAGATGATAGTTCAGAAAAGCTAGCTTATGATGTTCAGATTTATGTAAACGAACAGACTTGAAACGGATGTCTTCCATTACCGCTATGCACACACCCTGATCGTCAAAAAGTTCCATTCGTGTCAGAAGGGAGTGGGGTGATTTTCGTAATAACTGTAAACAGGCCAGTGTAGGCTGATTTGTGGTATTCCGTCTTATTGCTATTCGACCAAAGCGCACCGGAATGAATGCTGTGCCACTGTTTTCTTCAAGTTCATTTCTGAGGAAGTGCACAACGAGTTGAATCGCACTGTCAAAGATACCTGGATGAAGAATGAACTTATCTGTTTGCTGGTGTAAGCATGCAGGGCAAGTTAGTTTGGCTAATACTTGGTTCTCATTGTACCAGCCTAATTCTACTGCGCTGAATGCTGGGCCATATTGAAGGCCTGCGCTTTGAGTCAGTTTCAGGTGGGACTCGCCGTTAAAATCTGCTTCTCGCAATGGAATTATAGGGGCCGTTCGTTCCAGAGTTACGCCTGTACTCTGATGAGTGGCTCGGGCTTTACAGTTAGAGGACCACTCTTGTGACAGGGTGTGACTGCGGCTAGCAATGGATATATCGCCGGTTACGGGGTCTGTATCCGTTTGTATTACCTTACTTTGGTTTTGTTCAAGGATAAGAGGAGATAATATTTCAAGGCTTTCTACTTCAATCGTTTCATTTGGATGGAAATAAGCCGCTGCATTGAGGGCCAACTCAACAAAGCCCGCTCCAGGGAAAACCACGCTATCGCCAACTTTATGGTCAGCCAGCCAAGGGAATAGGGCAGTATCTATTTGATTTTCCCAGAGTAGTGGTTGTAACGGTAATTTAGCCCCCAGTAGTGGGTGAACAGAGTCTCGTTGGAGAAGCTGATGTGATTCTATTGTGATAGGGAGCCAGTGTCGTTCACGCTGGAATGCGTATAAGGGTAACTCAAGACGATTTCCGGGTTTGGGGAACCAATGTTGTAGATCAACCGCGCCAGCCATAATTGCGGCCGCGGCACATTTTTGTAGCTCTTCTATAGAATCCTGGTTACGCCTAAGGGTCGGTATGATCTGTGCGGTTACGTTGTGCTGACGTATCTGATCGTTCAGGTAGCTGCGCAGAACGGGGTGCGCCCCAACCTCAATAAAAAAGTTGTTTCCCTCTTTAAGCAACGTATTCAGAGCTTGGCAAAATAGCACTGGTTTGCGAATATTTTCCCACCAGTATTCGCTGGTTAATTCTTCGCCGGTAACCTGCTTTCCAGTGATTGTAGATATAAACGGAATAGTCGTAGAGGATGGGCTTAGGCCTTTGAGAGTGCGAATTAGCTCGGACTCGATTGGGTTCATAGCAAGGCTATGGAAGGCATAATCCAGAGGAAGGCGTAAATTGAAGACATTGTCTTGCTGTAATTTTGTTTCGAGTTGTTCGAGTTGCCCTGGATTACCTGCCAAAGTAACACCTTTGAAACTATTTATGCCTGCCAGTTCTACTTCGTTAAAACAGGGTTCTTGCAGAAGTAACTCTGCCTGATCTTGACTGAGACCTGCCGCAGTCATTGCGCCAGTGCCCTTGGTCGTACCTTGTAATAGGCTGCGGAAATAGATGACTTTGACTGCGTCTGCTAAGGTTAATGCACCAGAAGCCCAAGCGGCGGCAACTTCACCGACACTATGGCCCATAACCGCGACAGGTGTGATTCCCTGATGTTTGAGATAATCAGTAATACCCACTTGAATGGCAAACAGTGCCGGTTGGGCAATTTCTGTATATTCGAATCGGTTATCGCCATTGTGGCCCTTAATCTCTTTTAGGAGAGAGAAATCGGCATGCTGGCTAAATAATCGGTCAACTTCTGTAACTGACTGGCGGAAGATCTCTGATGAGTCCAGTAGGGATTTGCCCATGGTTTCCCATTGACACCCGTTGCCGGAGAAAACAAAAATGGCTCCGGGGGATGACTCTAAGCCCTGTCCAGTAAATACTGATGATTCAGTTTGCTGTCCCGTTGTGTTTATAAAACCTTGTAGCTTCGAGTAAGCTTCATCACTGTTCTTTGCGTAAAGCAAAGCGGTGTCTGAATGGCGCTCTTTACTTGTATTGTAATTCCAGGCGAGATCATACACAGAGAGACCTTTCTCTGTTTTGATATACTGAGCCAAGCAAGTTGCATTCGCTTTCAGGGCCTCTTTACTTCGACCACTGATGACTATTGGAAGGCTCTGTTCGGGTGATAGTGATGGAAGCACCTTCAGAGGACTAGCTGGGCCACTTTGAAGGATTATATGGGCATTGGAACCGCCGAACCCAAAGGAATTAATGCCTATGTTGAGAGGGCCTTCTTGCTTTAATGGCAGTAATTTATCAACCACCTGGATATTCCAATCCTTAAATTTAATATCCGGGTTTGGCGTTTTCATGCTGATTGTAGCTGGTACAGCGCGGTGTTTAAGTATCAGTAGTGCCTTTACCAAACTGGCTACACCAGAAGCAGGCTCCAGGTGTCCTAGATTACTTTTAACTGAACCGATAGGTAGTGGGAACTTTCGTTTTTTACCTAGAGCATTACCGATTGCCAGGGTTTCAATAGGGTCACCAACAGGTGTTCCTGTTCCATGAGCCTCAAGGTAATCAATATCATCAGCGGTGATGCCTGCTTTTAGGCAAGTTTGTTCCATCAGCCGAGCCTGGCTATGGCATGACGGGATAGTAATACCTGATTTGTGGCCGTCGGTATTTACTGAAGATGCTGCCACCACTGCGTGGATGGTATCGCCGTCCTGAACAGCAAGATCATAGTCTTTAAGCAGAAATACACCGCCGCCCTCTGATCGAACATAACCATTGGCCGATTTGTCGAATACCTTACAACGACCTTCTGGAGACAGCATTGTTGCTTTCGAAAAAATGATAAAGCCAAACGGGTGAAGGTGCAGGCTGATGCCACCAGTCAGAGCTGTGGTTACTTCACCGCTGAGGATTGACTGGCAAGCTTGATGGAAGGCTACCATAGAAGATGAGCAGGCTGTATCCATAGAGATACTGGGGCCGGTTAAATCAAAGCTATAGGATATTCTGTTTGAAGCAATGCTGGTGGTGTTACCGGTTGCTGTAGATGCATTTATGCTGCAAAGATCATCAGACATCCGGTTGCCGTAATCGAGGCTAGAAATACCAAAAAAGACACCGCAATCAGACTGTTTCAAAGATGATGCTTTAATACCTGCGTGCTCTATAGCTTCCCAGGTCATTTCAAGTAAATAACGTTGCTGTGGATCGATTACAGCAGCTTCTCGTGGAGAAATACCAAAAAAGTCAGCGTCAAAACCAGATATATCACCTAGAGATCCTGCCTTGAAGGTGTAGCTACTACCAGGATGGTTTTGATCAGGATGAAGGTGGTTATCAAATGACCAGCGAGATGACTCTACTTCAGTGATTAGGTCTTTTTCGTCAACCAGATCTTGCCAGAACGAGTTTGTAGTGGTTTGTGGCAGGCGAAAAGAGAAACCTACGAGAGCAACGCGTCTATCCATTTAAGCAGTGCATCCATTCAGTATATATAAATTGCCTATTCTAAATGAAATGTATGGGCGGTATAAGAGGTTTTATATAAATAGCGTATTAAAGAATACGTATTGGTTTACGCAGATGGTTATTATTCTGTTAGTGTGATTTTTGAAACGATAAGTGAAAATTTTGATTGATAGGTCAGATCATTAATAATGGACATAATTAAACCACTGTTTGTCCCTGTAGCGACGCCTCGGCCTAAGTATTTTGGGCTTTCGCCAATAAATATACTAGGTGTTCGACGGAATATGTTGTCCGTGTGGGCTGATAAGGCATATAAAGCCCGATCGTTATCCTTTAGTTTGCTAAATCAGAAGTATTTTCTATGTAATTCACCCGATACAGTTCGAAGAGTGTTTCTGGATCGTCACGATATTTACGATAAAAAAAGCCCGCAGATGCGACATGCCCTGGAGCCATTGTTAGGTGACGGTTTGTTCGTAAGTGATGGTGAACTTTGGCGAGAACGGCGCAAAGCCTGTTCTCCGCCCTTCGAAAGTTCCTTTTTACCGGGGTTTTCGGCGATTATGTCAGGATCTGCCGAGGCGATGGCAAATGATTGGATGAGCTTGCCGGATGGTAGCTCAGTCGATGTTTTAAATGAGATGGCCCGGCTGACGGCTCAAATAATTGGGCGGACTGTATTTGGTGATGATGTCTCCGATGCGGATGCCGCTAAAGTCGTTAATGGTTTTAGTGTGTATCAAAAGACCATAAATCAGCTCGATTATGCGGATACTTTTGGCTTGCCTTTTTTACGTGGTTTGTACAATCCTTTGCGGCGTAAGAAAGCGGCTAAGGCCACTGCAGAAGTTCATGAAGTAATTGATCAGATAATCGAACGTTATAAGCAGGGAGAGAAACCAGACCGATTGACGCTGTTATCGGTACTGTTGGATGGAGATAGTTCATCTTCTGGACGTGGCGGTTGCCCGTTGAATGCTGAAGCAGCGCGAAACGAAGCGATTGTTATGTTTATGGCGGGACATGAGACAACGGCTAATGCGCTGGCCTGGGCTTGGTATTTGATTGATGGGTGTGAGCGGTCTAGAAATAAAATGTATGCTGAAATCGACGAGGTTTTGCAAGGCCGAACACCGACACTTGAAGATGTCGCTAATCTACCGTTTACACGGGCTGTATTCGAAGAGACACTGCGTTTATATCCTCCTGTGCCTTTGCTCAGCAGGCAAGCCAGAGAAGAGGATGAGATTAGAGGAACAAAGATTGAGCCCGGTACCATTATGTTAGCGCTTCCCTGGTTGCTACATCGTCATGAAAAAGAGTGGGATAACCCCGATGCATTTCATCCTGAGCGATTTTTGCCTGGAGTGCCGCGGCCAGATAAATTCTTGTATATTCCCTTTAGTGTGGGGCATCGCGTTTGTTTAGGTGGGCGCTTTGGGCTAACTGAAGGCATCTTATGTCTGGCCACGTTAGCTCAGCGATTTAAGCTGAAGTTGCCAGAAAAGCACAATGTCGAAATCGAGTGTCGCCTGACGCTTAGACCGAAAGATGGACTGCCTATGATCCTTGAGAAAAGGGTTTGAAATGTCAAAATTTGTTCTTTTTCTGCGTTACTGGAGTGAGCTGTTCTTAGCCAGAGTTTTTAGTCTTTTGCCAATTGATGTCGCATCAGGAATAGGAGCTGCGATTGCACGATATGAGGTGACTCGGGCGCTCAAGCTGCAGCGAAAATGGGTGATGCGTCTACACCATAATTTCGAGCAATTAGAAGGTATAAAGGACTCCAATAGTAGAGTGCAGCGTATTCTTCAGCATGCAGAGCATTTAGGGCGGCTTTATGCTGAGTATCCGGTATTACATAAAATCGCCAACAAGAGGTTAACGGTAAAGGGGGAAGAATATCTTCAGGGTTTATCGGGGCCTGCTATTTTTGTTAGTGCGCATACCGGGCAGTGGGAATTGATTTTAGAGGTTATGCGACGATCTCAGGTTTCTACCGCTTTACTTTATGACCCTATCCCGAACAAGGTCTTTCTGAAGGTGGCAATGGAGGTGCGTAAGCATCTTTGTCCAGAGGCGAAAGGGAATAAGTTTATTCCTGCGTCGGCAAGTGCAGCAAGAGAGTTGGTAGGCTGTTTGAAAGCTGGCGAGAACTTGGTCATATTTATTGATGAAGATAAAGGTGGATTAGTTTGGTCGCCTGCTTTGGGTCGAAAGATACCTTTCGCCGGAAACCGGATGATGGCGGCAAGGCTCGCTGTAAAGTTTCAGGTTCCTATTGTTCCCATTCACTTAAAGCGAAAGGGAGGTGCACAGTTCGAAGCCGTTGTTGAACAACCTATTTGCCCAGGAAATGATGAATATGAATCCGCAACTGAATTAGCAGTACGCTTGAATACTATTTTGGGGAAATGGTTAGAAGAGGATTATGCCGATTGGTACTGGTTAGCTAGGCTTAATCTCGAAAGGGAGTTTCCAGATAAGTATTTTAAGGTGAAGAATTAAAATACTTATACCAATACACCCGAATCAGATAAAAATTTCGTACGTCGTTCGGGTATGTGGTTAATGCAGATGGCTCGGAGCATTCATGAAAAAAATAGAATTGCTGGTGGAAACATTAGCACAGCTGGCGCAGGACAAGGGAGCTCGGGTAGCGACAGCAGAGTCCTGTACCGGTGGATGGGTTGCTCAGGAAATGACTGCCTTGGCGGGTAGTTCGGATTGGTTTGAGTGCGGTTTTGTTACTTACAGTAATGAAGCTAAGCAACAAATGTTAGGCGTGTCTGAATCTCTCTTTGTCAGCGATGGTGCTGTTAGTGAATCTGTGGTTGTCGCTATGGCAGAGGGGGCTGTCCAGAATAGCCGGGCGCAGCTAAGTGTTGCTATTAGTGGGGTTGCGGGCCCGGGTGGTGGAACTGAGTTAAAGCCCGTTGGAACAGTATGGATAGCATGGTACTACGAAGGGAATGAGGCGGAAGCTTTCTGTTTTCAGTTTGCAGGTGATCGACAGAGTGTTCGCCAACAGGCGGTAACAGCAGCGCTAAAAGGGCTTATAAAACAACTGAATAAAAATACTGTATAAAAAAACATATTTTTTACTTGCAAAGCGGGCGAGCTCTGTTAATAATACTGTCCAAACGTACAGTATTATAACTGCCCAGCAGAGATAGGTCATTACAATGGATACAAACAGACAGAAAGCACTTGATGCTGCCCTGACTCAGATTGAGCGCCAGTTCGGTAAAGGCGCTGTAATGAAGATGGGTGATCATCCCCGGGAAGCGATTCCTGCAATATCGACCGGTTCTTTAGGGCTGGATATTGCGCTGGGTATAGGTGGCCTGCCGACTGGTCGTATTGTTGAAATCTATGGTCCTGAGTCATCTGGTAAAACAACGCTGACACTTCAGGTTATTGCGGAAGCTCAGAAAATGGGTAAGTCCTGTGCCTTTATTGATGCTGAGCACGCACTTGATCCTACTTATGCTGAAAAATTAGGCGTTAATGTTGATGAGATGCTTGTGTCTCAGCCTGATACGGGTGAGCAAGCTTTGGAAATTACCGACATGCTGGTACGTTCTAACGCAGTTGATGTAGTAGTCATTGACTCGGTAGCTGCTCTAACACCTAAGGCAGAAATTGAAGGCGATATGGGTGACTCCCATATGGGCCTCCAGGCGCGTTTGATGTCACAAGCGCTGCGTAAAATGACGGGCAACGTTAAAAATGCCAATACTCTGGTGATCTTTATTAACCAGATCCGGATGAAAATTGGCGTTATGTTTGGTAGCCCTGAAACTACAACCGGTGGTAATGCGCTTAAGTTCTATGCATCAGTTAGATTGGATATTCGTCGAATTGGCGCAGTAAAGCAGGGCGATGAAATTACTGGTAACGAGACCCGAGTTAAGGTTGTTAAGAATAAAGTCGCTCCTCCGTTCCGTCAGGCTGAATTCCAGATTTTGTATGGCAAGGGTATCTACCATATGGGTGAGGTGATAGACCTGGGTGTTAAGGAAGGTCTGGTTGATAAATCCGGTGCTTGGTATGCCTATAAGGGCGATAAGATTGGTCAGGGTAAGGCTAATGCAGCTAAGTATCTTGAAGAGAAACCAGAGATCGCTAATGAGATTGAGACGGCTATCAGAGAAAGACTGTTAGCAGCCCCGAAAACAAAAGAGGAAAAAGAGGGCAAAGAAGCGGAGCCTCAGTTAGATCTGTAATAAGCGAATCATCAATGATAAATTGTTAATTTAAAGGAGCCTATGGCTCCTTTTTTTATAGATGATAAGCTTTAAGAAGGGATGTAAAGAGAGCATAAGAGATGTTCAAAACTATAAATGAAGCTAAAAACGCAGCTATCTACCTCTTAGCGAGAAGAGAGCATTCCCGTAAAGAGCTGCAGACTAAGCTGGCAGCCCGCAGTGAATTGATAGACCTGGATTTAGTGTTAGATGAACTGATTAGTCGTGGCTACCAGTCGGATCAACGTTTTACCGAAAGCTTTATACGGATGCGCGGATCTCAAGGGCAGGGAGTGATAAAAATTCGTTTTGAGCTTCAGCGTAAAGGCGTTGATGCTGAATTGATTGCAGCAGCATTTGAAGCTGCTGAAATCGACTGGTTTGAGATAGCGGCAGATAAGTATCGTCGCAAATACAAAGCTGCATTGGTTGCGTGTGACTATAAGGAGCGGGCGAAGCGGATGCGTTTTATGTCGCAAAGAGGCTTTAGTTCTGATCAGATTAATTACGCAATAGATGCGGCTAATGAGAGTATCTGATTGTAAATAAGACTTATCCGCATATCTTTTCCTTAAAAATAGCGGTAAAACAAAAAAATTCGTAGATTTTACCGTCTCGTTATATACTACCTCGCCATTTTTATAATGATTTCCAGACTGTTTCTAAGTTTTTGTATTGTATCGGAAACGGTGTTGGTGACGGTTAGGTATTACGAGCGATTAAAACCATGAAAAATATGACAAGTGCTGAACTGCGTCAGGCCTTTTTGGAATATTTCCAGAATCAAGGGCATGCAATTGTGGAAAGTAGTTCACTGATTCCTGCAAATGACCCAACTCTGATGTTTACGAACGCGGGAATGGTTCAGTTTAAAGATGTTTTCCTGGGTAGCGATAAGCGCTCTTACAACCGGGCTACGAGCAGTCAACGCTGCGTTCGTGCCGGTGGGAAGCATAATGATCTGGATAATGTTGGTTACACTGCCCGTCACCATACTTTCTTTGAGATGCTGGGTAATTTCAGCTTTGGTGATTACTTTAAGCGTGATGCGATTCGCTTTGCTTGGGTGTTCCTGACAGAGGTGCTTGAGCTGCCAAAGGAAAAGCTTTGGGTTACTGTTCATATCTCAGACGATGAAGCCGAAAAAATCTGGAAAGATGAAATCGGCATCGACCCAGAGCGTTTCTCCAAACTGGATGAAGATAACTTCTGGTCTATGGGTGATACCGGTCCTTGTGGTCCGTCTAGTGAGATTTTCTTTGATCATGGTGCGGATGTCTGGGGTGGCCCTCCGGGAAGTCCTGAAGAAGATGGTGATCGTTACATCGAAATCTGGAATCTAGTTTTCATGCAGTACAATCGTTCTGCAGATGGGGCAATGGAATCTCTGCCTAAGCCTTCTGTTGATACAGGAATGGGTCTTGAGCGCATTGCTGCGGTACTACAGGGCGTACATTCAAACTATGAAATTGATCTCTTCCAGAATCTGCTGAAAGCTGCTTCAGCCGCTGTAGGTTGTCAAGAAACTGATACTCAATCTTTGCGAGTGATTGCAGATCATATTCGTTCCTGCGCTTTTCTTATTTGTGATGGTGTTATTCCCTCCAATGAAGGCGCGGGTTACGTCCTTCGCCGAATCATACGTCGAGCTGTTCGTCATGGTAATAAACTCGGTGCTTCAGGTGCGTTCTTCAATACTCTGATTGGGGCTTTAGTCACTGAGATGGGTGAAGCCTATCCAGAGCTAATTGAAAAGCAGGCGCAAGTTGCGCGGGTGCTATTGAAAGAAGAAGAGCAGTTCGCCAAGACTCTGGATCATGGTTTGCGCTTGCTTGAAGATGTTATTGCTAACCTTCCTGGTACGGAGATTCCTGGTGAGACGTTGTTCAAGTTATATGACACCTATGGTTTCCCGGTAGATCTGACAGCTGACGTTGCAAGAGAGCACCAACTCACTGTTGATATGGACGGCTTTGACGCGTCTATGGAAGATCAGCGAAGCAGGGCTCGTGCGGCGGGTAAGTTCAATGTTGATTATAACGATGCGATCCAGTTGGATGGTCAGACTGAGTTCACAGGTTATACCCAGTTGAATGGCTCTGCGAAAGTCGTTGCTCTGTTCCGTGATAGTGGAGCGGTAGAGCAGCTTGAAGCGGGTGACAAAGGTATGATCGTGCTGGATCAGACTCCTTTCTATGGTGAGTCCGGTGGCCAGGTTGGAGATACCGGTCTGCTGCTGGCATCTGATGTCGAGTTTAGTGTTCAGAATTGTACAAAAGAGTCGAAGAATCATCTGCATCATGGTGTGCTGAATAGTGGCGCGTTGAAAGTGGGTGATACAGTGACCCCACAGGTAGATCAGGCCAGGCGTCAAGCAACTGCAGTGAACCACTCAGCGACTCATATTCTTCATGAAGCACTTCGTCTGGTTCTGGGTGAGCATGTTCAGCAGAAAGGCTCGCTTTGTGATGCTGATCGTTTACGTTTCGATTTCTCACATTTTGAAGCCGTAAAGCCAGAAGAATTGAAAAAGATTGAGCAGATCTGTAATGAACAGATTCGTCTTAACTCTGACGTTCGTACTGATATCATGGATATTGAGTCTGCTAAAGCAACAGGTGCTGCAGCATTGTTCGGTGAGAAGTATGACGAGACAGTACGTGTATTGACTATGGGTGATGGCTTTTCTGTCGAGCTTTGTGGTGGTACTCATGCGACACGTACCGGTGATATTGCATTGCTGAAAATGGTATCAGAAGGCGGTATTGCAGCAGGTGTTCGTCGTATTGAAGCGGTTACCGGTGCTAAAGCGTTAGAATATGTTGATCAGTCTGCCGCGCAACTTGAAACCAAATTGCAGGAACAGATTGGTAAAAGCCGTCAGCTTGAAAAAGAGCTGGAGCAGATGAAAGTAAAGCTGGCTGCGGCAAAAGGTGCAGACCTTCTTGGTAATGTTGTAGAAGTTAAAGGCGTTAAAGTACTGGCTGAGCAGCTTGAGGGTATTGATCCAAAAGCACTGCGTGACACAATTGATCAGCTGAAAAATAAGCTGGGTAGTGGTGTGGTGGTTTTGGCAACGGTTTCTGAAGGTAAAGTAAGTCTGGCTGCGGGCGTTACTAAAGATCTTACCGGTCAGGTTAAAGCGGGTGATCTAGTGCGTGAGTTGACTGCAAAGCTTGGTGGAAAGGGTGGAGGTCGTCCTGACTTTGCTCAGGGCGGTGGTACAGATGTTGCTGCTTTACCTGCGGCGCTTGCTGGTGTGAAGACACTGATTGAACAGAATTTGTAATAATTGCAGTCGTGAGGCTGATGAAGGGAACAGGTAAATATGGCCCTATATGTACAGAAGTATGGTGGAACCTCTATTGGTACCGTTGATCGTATTCAGGCAGTAGCTGATAAGATCAAAGGTTTCCGTGAGGCTAGTCACGATGTTGTGGTCGTTGTCTCTGCTATGAGTGGAGAGACAAATCGTCTCATTGGATTGGCTAAGGAGATGCAGACGCAGCCTAGTCCTCGTGAAATGGATGTGTTGGTCTCAACAGGTGAGCAGGTAACAATAGCGTTACTCTGTATGGCTCTTGAGGCTCGAGGTGTTAGTGCTCGCTCTTATACCGGCGGACAGGTAAAGATTTTGACTGATGATGTGCACATGAAGGCACGGATTCAGGATATTGAAGTGGATAGCATGCGTACCGATCTCGATCAGGGACGTGTGGTTGTGGTTGCAGGCTTTCAGGGAGTTGATCCTGATGGCAATATCACGACTCTTGGGCGAGGTGGCTCTGATACGACGGGTGTGGCATTGGCTGCGGCTCTGAAAGCTGATGAGTGCCAGATCTACACCGACGTTGATGGTGTGTACACTACGGACCCTCGGGTTGTAGAAGGTGCGCAGCGTATGGATAAAATTACCTTTGAAGAGATGCTGGAAATGGCTAGCCTCGGTTCAAAGGTATTGCAAATTCGCGCTGTTGAATTTGCAGGTAAATATAATGTGCCGCTTCGGGTTCTTCATAGTTTTCAGGAAGGTCCGGGGACACTTATAACAACAGAGGAAGATGATACAGTGGAAAAGCCGGTCATTTCAGGTATTGCATTTAACCGCGATGAAGCGAAACTGACAGTTTTGGGTGTGCCAGATATTCCAGGTGTCGCTTCACGTATTCTGGGTCCTATAAGTCGTGCCAATATTGAAGTAGATATGATTTTGCAGAATATTTCTGCTGATAACTCTACTGACTTTACATTTACGGTACACCGCAACGACTTTACTGTTGCAGAAGAGATTCTTCAGCAAGTAAAAGAAGAGCTAGGTGCGCGTGAAGTTATTGGTAACAATAAAATTGCCAAAGTTTCAATTGTTGGTGTTGGAATGCGTTCCCATGCTGGCGTTGCGACTAAGATGTTTGATACATTGGCAGGAGATAACATTAATATCCAGATGATCTCGACGTCTGAAATTAAAGTTTCCGTAGTAATTGCAGAGAAGTATCTGGAGTTAGCTGTGCGTGGTTTGCACTCCGCTTTTGATCTTGACGCAGCAGATACTGTTAGCGAATAAAATTATCAACAGTGGTCTATAGTTAGATTGCTGTTGCACAACAATTAATGTTTAACGCAAGGTTATCCTGCGGCAGCCCGTTGTTACGCTTTAGAGCAAACAGGAGCGGTCAGGTCAGTAGTACTTGTCTGTTAAATAAGGAGATTTATTCTATGCTTATTCTTACTCGTCGAGTTGGTGAAACACTGATGGTTGGTGATGATGTTACGGTTACTGTGCTGGGTGTTAAAGGCAACCAGGTTCGGATCGGTGTAAACGCACCTAAAGATGTTTCTGTTCACCGCGAAGAGATTTATCAGCGGATTCAGAAAGAAAAAGAGCAAGACAGCGAATAATTTTTATTTATTAGGATTAGCGCTTTTCTTTTTAAAATCAATCTTGTACTATACGCGCCGTTGTTTAGGTGAGCTGGCCGAGTGGCTGAAGGCGCGCCCCTGCTAAGGGCGTATAGGGGAAACTCTATCGAGGGTTCGAATCCCTCGCTCACCGCCATTAAGCGCCCGTAGCTCAGCTGGATAGAGTACCTGGCTACGAACTAGGGGGTCGCACGTTCGAATCGTGCCGGGCGCACCATTTTCTAAGATTGATCTTTAATCTCAGAAGTTGGTTATAAATGGTTGATACAACAAGTTTGGGTTTGATAAGCGCCCGTAGCTCAGCTGGATAGAGTACCTGGCTACGAACTAGGGGGTCGCACGTTCGAATCGTGCCGGGCGCACCAATCCTTCCCAAATGTAATTTTATGTTTGCTGCTTCAATATTTACTACCTTAAGCGCCCGTAGCTCAGCTGGATAGAGTACCTGGCTACGAACTAGGGGGTCGCACGTTCGAATCGTGCCGGGCGCACCATTTCTTAGAATTACTTCCGCATACATCTCCTCTTTCAGTTTACCTTTCTCTGCTTAAAAATTATGTGATGCTTTCAGAGCTGAGTTTTCATGCATTCGGGAATTCTACGTGCATAAAAAAACCGCCTGATAGCGGTTTTATATAGCTAGGCTATTTACGGCTAACGCTCTCTGAAGGCGGTGTTTAAGCCGCGTGATATAGGCTTCAGCAGATAATCGAGAATGGATTTTGACCCTGTTTTAATATCAGCTGTTACGGTCATGCCGGGGGATATAGGCATCGCTTGATTGCCTCCTACGACACTATCATTCAGACTGATCTCAGCTCTAAAGTATGGGTTTTTCTTTTCATCCAGATACGTTGAGGCGGAAATTCGCTCGACTATTCCAGTGACAATACCAAAACGGGCTGAGTCGTAACTGTCTATCTTTACCTCGGTTTTCTGGCCTGGATGGATGTGACCAATTTCGCTAGGGGATACACGTGCTTCCACCACCATGTCATCACCGGTTGGTACCAGTTGCATAATGACCTGGCCTGGTTCAACAACAGCATTAATCCGGGTGATAGACAGGTCCTGAACGATGCCGCTGAGGGGGGCGTAGACATCCAGGCGACTAACTCTGTCTTTAGCTCGAATTAGCGTTTGCTCAACCTCTGCAAGTTGCTCACCGACTTCACCTGCTTTTAGCTCTGTGTCTTTATTGAAACGTGTTTTTAGCTCGTTTTTGCGGGTTATTGCTTCAGCCAGTGCTGATTTTGAAACCCTGATTCCGTCAGTAAGATTTCGCTCTTCGCTCTGGGCATCAGCTAGGTTTGTCTGGCTGGAGATCAGGTCGGATTCGGAAACGATGTTACTTTCAAATAGCTCGTTACGCATACGCACTTGTTGAGCGAGCAGCTTAACTTTTTTCTTAACGGAGGTGACTCTGTTCTCCTGTTGTCGGAGTTCTTGCTCTCGCTGGCGTATCTGGGCATCGATAACACTTATCTCGCTGGCATGGCTTGCCAGTTCTGCGCTGTAAATGGTGAGTTGTTTCTTGGTTTGCTCGGGGTACTGTTCACCAATTTCACCAAAATCAGGCGGACGGTTATCAATAATGGCCTGAAGTCGTTCTCCTTCGAGGATCATAGAGGCACGGCGGATCTCTGTTTGTGTGAGCTCTGACTGGCTAGCGGGCGGTGAAAAACGTAATAAAAGATCGCCTTCGCGTACAGTGTCGCCATTTCTAACAACGATTTCGCTGACAATGCCTCCTTCAAGATGTTGAACGTCATGGATAAGGCCTGCAGGAATTACTTCGCCCCGGGCGGAAGTGACTTCGTCAACTTTAGTAAAGAATGCCCAGGTGATGGCTGCCACCAGGATAAAGGCTGTGAAATAGATAGCCGCATTAATGATGGCAGAAGGGTGGTGCTCTTCAAGTTGAATTGCCTGAGCCAGAAATCGAGCCCTGGCTCGTGGCAAACTGGCTCCGCTCCGGGAGGAAAAAACATTATTTTCTTTACTACTCATGCTGCGTTCTCCAGCAATAGGCTGACTACTTCATCAGGAGAGCCTGCATGGATTACGGCTCCCTGTTCCATCAATATTGCTTTATCGGCGAGCCGAATATGACTAGGTCTGTGGCTCACCATAATGATTGAACGACTGCCTTTGATTTTCTTAAGTTGTTCAACGAAACGCTTATCAGACTCGTCATCCAAAGAGGCTCCGGGTTCATCCAGTAAGAGAATTTTTGCCGGGCTGACAAAGGCTCTGGCCATTGATAGAGAGCGAAGAAAGCCCGGGGGCATCCTATCTATAGTAGTATCGCCAATTCTTGTATTAAGGCCTTCTGGCAGTGCCATAATTTCCTCCAGTACGCCGGCTTCTGCTGCAGCGCTACGCACCTGCTCATCGGTGGCTAAGCTGTTATTCAGGCGAATATTTTGGGCAATGGTACCGTGGAACATATGTATCTGCTGCGGGACGTAAGCAATGGCTCGTCTCAGATCCATCGCATTAAGCTGGCGTAGATCCATTCCGTCGAGTTGAAGCGATCCGGCCTGTGGTGCATACATGCCGGCAATCATTTTGATCAGTGTTGACTTCCCGGAGCCTGTATTGCCGCTTATTGCTACCATTTCTCCAGGTTTGATCTGGAATGATACGCCTAGGAGCGCAGGGTCTCTGTCAGGTCCGTAGCGAAAGCTGACCCGCTCTATGCGGATATCGCCGATGAGCTTTTCAAGAATGAGTCCTGATTTACCGCTTGAGCGTTCGTTTTTCAGTTTCATCAGTTGGTTGATCTGTCGGATCGCCTTGATGGTTTGTTGAAATTTAGAAAATGAGAGGAATGCGCTTTGCAGAGGGGACAGTACTCTCCACACTAGGGCCATGATAGCTATCAACGCGCCGATGGTCATATCCCCTGCCATTACTTGCATGGTTCCTACGCCAAGCACGGCTACGCCGGTAAAAGTCATCATGCCCTGGGCAATATTGTTCATCACGTTGTTAGAGAGGAATGTTTGATAGTTGGACAGAACTGATTCACCTGAATTCTCTCTGAAACGTTCCCACCAGACTGTTTCGCCACCAATGGATTTGATCTCTTTACGTCCGGCGACAGTTTGCATAATAATTCGTTGTTTTTCAGTTCTGGCTTTGCCTGCACGCATTATTTTGCTGTTGAGCATAGGCATCCAGAACAGCCCTAGCATGATAAAACCAATCACCATTGCCAGTGGTATCAGTGCTATCACGCCGCCGAGTATGCCGATGACAGTAAGAAATAGAATGACAAATGGAAGCTCGAGGGCAATGGCTGCGCTGGGGCCTGTGAAAAAGTCTCTGACAGAGTCAAATTGTTTTAGACGTGACAGCTGTGCTGCTACAGTTGAACGTTCAGTGTAGAGCGGTGGCAGGTAGAGCATGCGTTTAAAGGTTTCTACGCCTATTAGGTAATCAAGTCGTCCAGCAGTTACACCGAGTAGTTTTGCGCGTAGATAGCGTAAGCCAAGATCAGCGGCTAAAAGAATGGCTGCTCCTGTGATCAGAAAGGGCAGGGTTTCTGCCGATTTTGCACCGATGACTTTGTCATAAATCACCATAATAAACAGAGGCACAAGAAGAGCTACAAGATTGATAATGAAGGTCATTCCAAGCAGATGAATGATCATCTTATTGAAGCGTTGCAGTAGATTGCCAAACCAGTCGTTACTGAGTTCTGGGGCGTTGCTACCGTGATGGGCGTGGTTATCTGTAAATAGATAAACGGTGCCTTGCAGGTTTAGTTCTTCAGTGGTTTCGTAGCTGTCATTTTGTGGGTCATAGAAGAATATTTTCTCTTCTTCTAAGCCTTGAAGTAGTAGTACTTGGTTATTATCAGAGATGAACAGGGCTGGATAAAGTTCTTTTTTAAGATCGGAAATTGTGGTTTTAACTGGCGTGCTTTCATAGCCTAATGTGGCCAATATGTTGCGCAGATCAATCAGGTCTATCTGCGCAGAAAAGTGCGGTAGTGCCTCGACAAGCTCTTTCGCATAATTGTTCCAGCCGAGCTCTCGTAATAGAGGAAGTAGGCAGGCAGAAAAAGGGGATACCTCTTTAAATGCTGTTTCGGTATTGTTTCGAAGGTCATCGGCAAGTTGCTCTGAGGCCATCATTGGACGCGGGCTACTGCTCATTCAATTATACCTTTGCCTGTGAATTGGCTTGTGCAGCCTGGAAAGCAATATAGGGATCTACATACTCTTCAAGGTGTCCCTCTTTCAGAATATATTGGCGATCGCATATGCGTAAAAATGAGGGGCGATGGGTGACAATAATCATTGTGCGAGATCCGCGCATTTTTTTGATTACATTGAGTAAACGCCCGTCATTCTTGATGTCGAAGTTAGCATTGGCATCATCGAACAGAATGATTTTTGGGTGTCCAACCAATGATCGCACCATAATTATCTTTTGTCGCACGCCTTCAGAAAGTGTGTCTACAGCAGCGCCGCCAACCTGTGTATCTAATCCGTCTGGTAGTCGAGCCACAATCTCTTCTAAGCCTAAAGTTTTTGATAGCTCGAGAGCTTCCTGCAGAGCTTCTCCTTCTCGATACAGAGTCATGTTCTCTAGAATAGAGCCTTCGAATAGAATGCCTCGCTGAGGCATGATGCCGATTTGAGCGCGAAGAAATTCCAGGTCATATTCTCTTATATCATGATCATCCAGGTATATATCGCCCTGCTCGGGTTTCAGGAAGCCAGAAAGAAGGCTGATTAGCGTGCTTTTACCACTACCGTTATTGCCCGTGATACCAATGGTTTCGCCGGGGTAGGCCGCCAATGAGAGATCCTTAATAAGATCGAACTCTTGTCCTGGGTGTTTGAAGCTGACGTTACGGATTTCTATTTTTCCGCTTAAGCCTGATTCTTTACGAATCTCGCCACCACTTTCTCTCGGTTGTTGGTAAAGGGTTTCGATTTTTTTCAGCGCCATACGCAGCGTTTGGAACTGAGACCAGAACCCCATGGCTTTTAAGCCCGGTTGCAGGACTCGGCTGGATAGCATTGTTCCCGCAGCTAGCGCGCCGACAGTTAGGTCTCCGCTGATAACAGAGATGCTACCGATGCCAACAAATGCGACTACAGCCAGCTGCGAAAAAGTGGCGCCTATACCCTGAACTATGCTGTTTATCCGACTTAGATCGTAAATGCTTTCAGCTGATTGGTGCTGTAATCGTTCATAGCGTCGCAGCATCAGTGCTTCCATCGCCATAGACTTGATGGTGTGAATTCCTTTCAGGGTTTCAATAATAAAGTTTTGCCGTCTGTCTTCCATCGTAGAGCGGGTTTCAAGTGCGCTGCGTAACTGTCGGCCGGTGATTATTGCAACGATAAAGAAAATCATTAATAGCGTTAAAGGTATCAGTATTAGTGGGCCAGCGATGACCCAGATGAGTGCTAAGAACAACAGGACAAAAGGTAGATCCATGACGAGCAAAATAGATTGGCCAGAATAGAACTCCTGGATCTGCTCAAGAGCTTGGGTCTTATCAAGATAATAGCCCGCTGGCTCTTTCTCAAAAGCTGAGTTATCGGTATTCAATATGTGATTCATCGCTTTAAGGCTTTCGCGATGATCGAATTGTGCGCCGCTCCAGCTGAGTATAGTGGAGCGAAAAATCCGCAGGGCTGTATCCAGTACAACTACACCCAGCATGCCCAATATGAGGAATATAAAGGTCTCAGTTGCTTGATTAGGAATGATACGGTCATACACTTGAAGTATAACTGTGGGAAGGGCAAGGGCTAGGATGTTAATGGCCAAAGAAGAGAGCAACACAACGGGGTGACTCCATGTGCCCGGTGTTTTTAGTTGTTTAATTGAAAACTGTTCTGACCTATTCCTACTCATGTGAGCTCTTATATACCAGGGCGTAATGCAACATATTGAATTGAGACAATTTTGTCTCGCGTTATATTGCATCTGTTTGGCCTTATTCTCAAGGCCTTCGAAATTTTTAAGTACCCTGAATAGACTATTTTGTTAAATAGGTTATTTGGATTTATATGTAGTTGAGGCAAGATATGGCTGATCAAGAAAACACTTCCCCTGAATCTTTACGCGAAGCGGCATCTGCGGATCTATTTAATCGGGAAGTGACTGCGCATATAAACCCTAACCGGTCTGAGTCTGAAGAGATCTTTGGACACAACGCTCTTAGTCCGGAAGAGCTTTTCAAGCAAAATATTCAAGGTCGGATTGATGATGATCTGGATGATAGGGTTCTTTCAGAGTTGCAATCGGATGGGTTTAATTTTGAATTGAATCATGATCTGTTGTCATCGTTGACAGCGCAGGGGTCCCTGCCTGCAGGTACTCAAATTGCTACTCTTTCTATTCCTGTTGAAGGTGCCGATTTCTCTTTTATTCTGGATGATGGTCAATTCATTATTAATGGAGATGCTCTTTTTCTGAAGAGTGAGCTAACAGCACAGCTAGGTGAGCAGTATTCACTCAATGTGAATGCGGTCAGCAATACGAGTGAATTCGCGATAGACGTTCCGCTTACTGTGAGTTTTGATGGGCTGGCGGAACTTGTAAATGAGATTAATGCCGGCATTGTTAATGTTGCTCCGGACGATATAAGCCTCAGTGAAATGTCTATTGATGAGACATTACAGCCCGGTGATGTAGTGGCAATGCTTACAGCCACTGATTTTGACAATGTTGATGGATTTCAGTTTGAGCTAACCGGCGAGGGGGCTGATCTATTTGAGATAATAGGTAATGAGCTGGTCGTTAAGGTTGGTGCCTCCTTTGATTATGAAGCTCAGTCAAGTCTGCCAGTTGAGATTACAGTTACCGACGTTGGTGGGAAGAGTTTTACTGAAACTGTTTCTATTGATGTTAATGATATTAATGAAGCCCCGGTTTTATCTTCAGCTTCCTTTCAAGTCGACGAAGGCGATTCGGTTGTTAATGGAGAGTTGGAAGCGGTAGATCAGGATTTTTCCGAGCAATTGTCATTTGTCATAGCTGACGGTTTTTCTTTGCCACCAGGTTTTGAGTTGACGGTCGATGGGGATTATAGCTTTGATCCGGAAAATTCGGCCTATCAGCATCTGGGAGTAGGCGATTCTCAAGTTTTGACTATTCCTGTCAAAGTTGTAGATTCTGGCGGTTTGGAAAGTAGTGCAGAGATTAGGATTAGTCTTGCCGGAACGAATGATGCGCCTGTTGCTGATACGGATGTAATTGTTGTCACAGATGAAGGTGGTAGTTCTATTTCTGGGCAGTTGATTGCCTCTGATGTGGATGGTGATAGCGTTAGCTTCAGTGCAGGCAACTTGCCAGCAGGCTTCTCTCTGGAATCTGATGGTTCATACAGTTTCGATCCTACTGATGCAGCATATGACGGCATGGCTCTAGGTGATAGCCAGACTTTGTCAATTCCAGTGACGGTTACTGATGAACATGGTGCTGAGGATTCCCAACAGATCCAGATTACAGTGAGTGGTACTAATGATGAACCGGTAGCCGGCATTGATATTGTGGCTCATGTCCTTGAAGGCGATAGTGCAATCTCAGGTCAACTGATCGCCTTTGATGTTGACGGTGATAGCGTGAGCTTCAGTGCCGACAATCTGCCGGCTGGTTTCACATTAGAGAGTGATGGTTCTTACAGCTTTGATCCAGCCGACAGTGCGTATGACGGCATGGGTGTCGGTGATAGCCAGACCCTAACTATTCCTGTGACTGTGACCGATGAGAATGGTGCGACCGATAGCCAACAAATTCAGGTAACGGTAACAGGCACCAACGATGCGCCAGTGGCGGGTGCTGATGTCACTGCGACTGTGGCCGAAGGCGATACTGCGATATCCGGTAAGTTGAGTGCATCTGACGTAGACGGCGATAGCGTTAGCTTCAGTGCGGATAGTCTGCCTGCTGGCTTCTCTCTGGAATCCGATGGCTCCTACAGCTTTGATCCAGCCGACAGTGCGTATGAGGGCATGGGCGTTGGCGATAGCCAGACTCTGACGATCCCTGTCACTGTGACCGATGAAAACGGTGCGACCGATAGCCAGCAGATCCAGGTAACGGTTACTGGTACCAACGATGCGCCGGTTGCCGGTGCGGATGTCACTGCCAATGTTGCTGAAGGTGATTCAGCGATCTCCGGACAACTAACAGCATCTGATGTCGATGGCGACAGTGTTAGCTTCAGTACGGACAGTCTGCCCGCTGGTTTCACATTAGAGAGTGATGGTTCTTACAGCTTTGATCCAGCCGACAGTGCGTATGACGGCATGGGTGTCGGTGATAGCCAGACCCTAACTATTCCTGTGACTGTGACCGATGAAAACGGTGCGACCGATAGTCAACAAATTCAGGTGACCGTTACTGGTACCAACGATGCGCCAGTCGCCGGTGCCGATGTCACGGCTAATGTTGCCGAGGGTGATTCTGCGATCTCCGGTCAGTTGAGTGCATCTGACGTAGACGGTGACGCTGTTACTTTCAGTGCCGACAGTCTGCCTGCAGGATTTACGCTTGAAACTGATGGTTCTTACAGTTTTGATCCCGCCGATGCAGCGTATGACGGCATGGGTGTCGGCGATAGCCAGACCCTAACGATCCCGGTCACTGTGACCGATGAAAACGGTGCGACAGACTCACAACAGATTCAGGTAACCGTTACCGGTACCAACGATGCGCCGGTTGCCGGTGCGGATGTCACGGCTAATGTTGCCGAGGGTGATTCAGCGATCTCCGGACAGTTGAGTGCAGCTGACGTAGACGGCGATGCGGTTACTTTCAGTGCCGACAGTCTGCCTGCTGGTTTCACATTAGGAAGTGATGGTTCTTACAGCTTCGACCCTGCTGATGCAGCGTATGAGGGTATGGGTGTTGGTGATAGCCAGACCCTGACGATTCCTGTGACTGTGACCGATGAAAACGGTGCGGCCGATAGCCAACAAATACAGGTAACGGTGACCGGTACCAACGATGCGCCAGTCGCCGGTGCGGATGTCACGGCGACTGTTGCCGAGGGCGATTCTGCGATCTCTGGTCAGTTGAGTGCATCTGACGTAGATGGCGATAGCGTGAGCTTCAGTGCTGACAGTCTGCCTGCCGGCTTCTCTCTGGAATCCGATGGTTCTTACAGCTTCGATCCCGCCGATGCAGCGTATGACGGTATGGGCGTTGGCGATAGCCAGACCTTAACAATCCCGGTCACTGTGACCGATGAGAACGGTGCGACAGACTCACAACAGATTCAGGTTACCGTTACTGGTACCAACGATGCGCCGGTTGCCGGTGCGGATGTCACGGCGACTGTTGCCGAGGGTGATTCAGCGATCTTCGGACAGTTGAGTGCAGCTGACGTAGACGGCGATAGCGTTAGCTTCAGTGCCGACAGTCTGCCCGCTGGCTTCTCTCTTGAATCCGATGGTTCTTATAGCTTCGACCCTGCTGATGCAGCGTATGACGGTATGGGCGTTGGCGACAGCCAGACCCTAACGATCCCGGTCACTGTGACTGATGAAAACGGTGCGACTGACTCACAACAAATTCAGGTAACGGTCACCGGTACCAACGATGCCCCGGTTGCCGGTGCGGATGTGACCGCCAATGTTGCCGAGGGCGACTCTGCGATCTCTGGCCAATTGACTGCGTCTGACGTAGACGGCGACGCTGTTACTTTCAGTGCCGACAGTCTGCCCGCAGGCTTCTCTCTTGAATCCGATGGTTCTTACAGTTTTGATCCCGCCGATGCAGCGTATGACGGTATGGGTGTGGGCGACAGCCAGACCCTAACTATTCCCGTGACCGTCACCGATGAAAACGGTGCGACTGACTCACAACAGATTCAGGTAACCGTTACTGGTACCAACGATGCCCCAGTTGCCGGTGCGGATGTTACTGCGACTCTTGAAGAAGGCGACACTGCGATCTCGGGACAGTTGAGTGCCTCCGATGTCGATGGCGACAGTGTTACTTTCAGTGCTGACAGCCTGCCCGCAGGCTTCTCTCTTGAATCCGATGGTTCTTACAGTTTTGATCCCGCCGATGCAGCGTATGACGGTATGGGTGTGGGCGACAGCCAGACCCTAACTATTCCCGTGACCGTCACCGATGAAAACGGTGCGACTGACTCACAACAGATTCAGGTAACCGTTACTGGTACCAACGATGCCCCAGTTGCCGGTGCGGATGTTACTGCGACTCTTGAAGAAGGCGACACTGCGATCTCGGGACAGTTGAGTGCCTCCGATGTCGATGGCGACAGTGTTAGCTTCAGTGCGGACAGTCTGCCCGCTGGTTTCACGTTAGAGAGTGATGGTTCTTACAGTTTTGATCCCGCCGATGCGGCCTATGATGGCATGGGCGTTGGCGATAGCCAGACCCTAACGATCCCGGTCACTGTGACTGATGAAAACGGTGCGACTGATAGCCAACAGATCCAGGTTACCGTCACCGGTACCAACGATGCGCCAGTAGCCGGTGCGGATGTCACGGCCAATGTGGCCGAAGGTGATTCAGCGATATCCGGTCTGTTGACGGCCTCCGATGTGGATGGTGATAGCGTTAGCTTCAGTGCGGATAGTCTGCCTGCTGGCTTCTCTCTGGAAGCCGATGGTTCTTACAGCTTCGATCCCGCCGATGCAGCGTATGACGGTATGGGCGTTGGCGATAGCCAGACCCTGACGATCCCGGTCACTGTGACCGATGAGAGCGGCGCGACTGACTCACAACAGATCCAGGTTACCGTCACCGGTACCAACGATGCGCCGGTTGCGGGTGCCGATGTGACCGCCAATGTCGCTGAAGGTGATTCTGCGATCTCCGGTCAGTTGACGGCCTCTGATGTGGACGGCGACAGTGTTAGCTTCAGTGCCGACAGTCTGCCTGCAGGCTTCTCTTTAGGATCCGATGGCTCTTACAGCTTCGATCCAGCCGACAGTGCTTATGAGGGTATGGGCGTTGGTGATAGCCAGACCCTAACGATCCCGGTCACCGTCACCGATGAAAACGGTGCGACTGACTCACAACAAATTCAGGTAACGGTTACCGGTACCAACGATGCGCCAGTAGCCGGTGCGGATGTGACCGCCAATGTTGCTGAAGGTGATTCAGCGATCTCTGGTCAGCTCACCGCCTCCGATGTGGACGGCGACAGTGTTAGCTTCAGAGCCGACAGTCTGCCTGCTGGCTTCGTCTTAGAGAGTGATGGCTCTTATAGTTTTGATCCCGCCGATGCAGCGTATGACGGCATGGGGGTTGGCGATAGCCAGACCCTGACCATCCCGGTCATTGTGACCGATGAGAATGGTGCGACCGATAGTCAACAGATACAGGTAACGGTCACCGGTACCAACGATGCCCCAGTGGCTGGTGCAGATGTGACCGCGACTGTGGCTGAAGGCGACTCTGCGATCTCCGGTCAGTTGAGTGTATCTGATGTAGACGGCGACGCTGTTACTTTCAGTGCTGACAGCCTGCCCGCAGGCTTCTCTCTTGAATCCGATGGTTCTTACAGTTTTGATCCCGCCGATGCAGCGTATGACGGCATGGGTGTTGGTGATAGCCAGACCCTAACGATCCCGGTCACTGTGACTGATGAGAACGGTGCGACTGATAGCCAACAAATTCAGGTAACGGTTACCGGTACCAACGATGCACCAGTCGCGGTTGATGATACTGGCTTTATGCCGGTTTCAGCGACACTTATCGGTGAACTGAACTTTGATGAGGGTGTGCCTGCGGCTGAGTTTGGCAGCGTGGCCGAAGCATCTGAAGGTCAGGTGGATAATAGTGCTGAACTGAACAATGCACAGGTACGCCTGGAAGGGATTAATCTGAATTCAGAAGATGGTGCACAGACAACTGTTTCCATGTGGGTGAAAACTGATCCCAGTGGCAGCTGGGAGATGATGGCCTCTTCAAATGCATATGACCTGGTCACCTTGAATGGCGATATCGGTTTCAATACCGCCCAGGGTGATCTCTTTGGTACCGATGCCAGTGTGTTAGGCGATGGTGAATGGCATCAGGTGGTTGCAGTATTTACTAATGGTGATGTGTCCCAGAACAGTCTGTTCATCGATGGAGAGAAGCAAGAACTCATTCAGCTACAGGGTACCCCTAGCGCTGCTAACGCCAATATAGCCAGCGATGATGGCATTAACTTTGGTGGCTGGGGCTACGGTGGTGGTTATGGTTTCACCGGAAGTATGGACGAGGTTAAAGTTTTTGATGGCAGCCTGAGCGAAGCGGAAGTTGGCAGTCTCTATACCGTGGAAGGCAATCACAGTCATTGGGACGCTATAAGTACCGATGAAGACAGTGCTATCACTATTGATGTGCTGGCTAATGACGGTGATGCCGATGGTGATGCGCTGACGATAACCGCCGTAGGTGATGTGGTTGACAGCGAGGGTGATGTGCAGGGTACGGCCGAGATAGTAGATGGTCAGGTGCGCTTCATCCCGGGTGAAGAGATGAATGCCCTGGCGGAAGGAGAAACAGCAGAGCTGCAATTCATTTATACAGTAAGCGATGGTAATGGTGGTAGCTCCACCGCCGTTGCCAGCGTGAAGGTGGTTGGCAGTAATGATGGTCCGGTGGCTGAAGCTGATGTAACAGTAAGTGTAAATGAAGGCGATGCCGCCATTAATGGCCAGCTGAGTGCCAGCGATGCGGATGATGCCGCGTCCTTGACGTTCTCCATCAGCGAGGGCGACGTTGCGCCTGCAGGTTTTATCCTGAACGGTGATGGATCTTATAGCTTTGATCCGACGGATACTGCGTATGACAGCATGGGTGTGGGCGAGTCTCAAACTCTATCGATCCCCGTTACGGTTACTGATGAGCATGGGGCCAGTGATAATCAACAGGTCCGGATTACCCTGACCGGAACTAATGATGCTCCGGTAGCGGTGGATGATACTGGCTTTATACCGGTTTCGGCGACGCTTATCGGTGAACTGAACTTTGATGATGGGGTGCCTGCTGCTGAGTTTGGCAGCGTGACGGGCGCGTCTGAGGGCCAGGTGGATAATAGTGCTGACCTGCATAATGCACAGGTACGCCTTGATGGAATTGACCTGAATGCAGAAGATGGAGCGCAGACGACTGTTTCCATGTGGGTGAAAACAGATCCCAGCGGTAGTTGGGAGATGATGGCCTCTTCGAAAGCATATGATCTGGTCACCTTAAATGGAGATATTGGCTTCAATACCGCCCGTGGTGATCTCTTTGGCACCGATGCCAGTGTGTTGGACGATGGTGAATGGCATCAGGTGGTTGCAGTATTTACTAATGGTGATGTGGCCCAGAACAGTCTGTTCATTGATGGAGAGAAGCAGGAGCTCACTCAGCTACGCGGAACACCTAGTGCTTCTAACGCTAATATAGCCAGTGATGATGGCATTAATTTTGGCGGCTGGGGGTACAACAATAACTATGGTTTCTCAGGCAGCATGGATGAGGTTAAAGTCTTTGATGGCAGCCTGAGCGAAGCGGAGGTTGGCAGTCTCTATAGCGTGGAAGCCAATCACAGTCATTGGGATGCGATAAGCACTGATGAAGACAGTGCTATCATCATTGATGTGCTGGCTAATGACGGTGATGCCGATGGTGATGCGCTGACTATAACCGCCGTAGGCGATGTGGTCGACAGCGAGGGTAATGTGCAGGGTATGGCCGAGATAGTAGATGGTCAGGTACGCTTCACGCCGGGTGAAGAGATGAATGCCCTGACGGAAGGCGAAACAGCAGAGTTGCAATTCAGTTATACAGTTAGCGATGAGAATGGTGGCAGCTCCACCGCGATTGCCAGCGTAAAGGTGGTTGGTAGCAATGATGGCCCAGTGGCTGGTGCTGATGTTACTGCGACTCTTGAAGAAGGTGATTCTGCGATCTCCGGTCAGTTGAGTGCCTCTGACGTAGACGGCGATAGCGTTAGCTTCAGTGCCGACAGTCTGCCCGCCGGTTTTGCTCTTGAATCCGATGGTTCTTATAGTTTTGATCCTGCGGACAGTGCGTATGACGGCATGGGTGTCGGTGATTCACAAACGTTAACTATCCCTGTTACCGTGACGGATGAGAATGGTGCGACCGATAGCCAACAGATCCAGGTAACGGTGACCGGTACCAACGATGCGCCGGTTGCCGGTGCAGATGTGACCGCCAATGTTGCCGAAGGTGATTCAGCGATCTCCGGACAATTAACTGCGTCTGATGTGGACGGTGATAGCGTTAGCTTCAGTGCGGATAGTCTGCCTGCAGGATTTACGCTTGAGTCTGATGGTTCTTACAGTTTTGATCCCGCCGATGCGGCGTATGACGGTATGGGCGTTGGTGATAGCCAGACCTTAACAATCCCGGTCACTGTGACCGATGAAAACGGTGCGACCGATAGCCAACAAATTCAGGTAACGGTTACCGGTACGAACGATGCGCCAGTAGCCGGTGCGGATGTGACTGCGACTGTTGCTGAGGGCGATTCAGCGATCTCCGGACAGCTAACGGCTTCCGATGTGGATGGCGATAGTGTGAGCTTCAGTGCCGACAGTCTGCCAGCAGGCTTCTCTCTTGAATCTGATGGTTCTTATAGCTTCGACCCTGCTGATGCAGCGTATGACGGTATGGGGGTTGGCGATAGCCAGACCTTAACAATCCCTGTCACCGTGACCGATGAAAACGGTGCGACCGATAGCCAACAGATACAGGTAACGGTCACCGGTACCAACGATGCGCCAGTGGCGGGTGCCGATGTGACCGCTAATGTTGCTGAAGGTGACTCTGCGATCTCTGGACAACTAACAGCATCTGATGTCGATGGCGACAGTGTTAGCTTCAGTGCGGACAGTCTGCCCGCTGGTTTCACATTAGAGAGTGACGGTTCTTACAGTTTTGATCCAGCGGACAGCGCTTATGACGGTATGGGCGTTGGCGACAGCCAGACCCTAACGATTCCCGTCACCGTCACCGATGAGAACGGCGCGACTGATAGTCAACAGATCCAGGTAACGGTTATCGGTACCAACGATGCACCGGTTGCGGGTGCCGATGTGACCGCTAATGTTGCTGAAGGTGACTCTGCGATATCCGGTCAGTTGAGTGCGTCTGATGTCGATGGCGACAGTGTTAGCTTCAGTGCCGACAGTCTCCCTGCTGGCTTCGCCTTAGAGAGTGATGGCTCCTACAGTTTTGATCCGGCGGACAGTGCTTATGACGGCATGGGGGTCGGTGACTCACAAACGTTGACGATCCCGGTCACTGTGACCGATGAGAATGGTGCTACCGACTCACAACAAATTCAGGTAACCGTTACTGGTACCAACGATGCTCCAGTAGCGGGTGCCGATGTCACGGCCAATGTTGCTGAGGGCGACTCTGCGATCTCGGGTCAGTTGAGTGCTTCTGATGTGGACGGCGATAGCGTTAGCTTCAGCGCCGACAGTCTGCCCGCTGGTTTCTCCTTAGAGAGTGATGGCTCCTATAGTTTTGATCCAGCCGACAGTGCTTATGATGGTATGGGGGTCGGAGATAGTCAGACGCTGACTATTCCTGTGACTGTGACCGATGAAAACGGTGCGACCGATAGCCAGCAGATCCAGGTAACGGTTACTGGTACCAACGATGCGCCGGTTGCCGGTGCGGATGTCACTGCCAATGTTGCTGAAGGTGATTCAGCGATCTCCGGACAGTTGAGTGCATCTGACGTAGACGGCGACGCTGTTACTTTCAGTGCCGACAGTCTGCCCGCTGGCTTCTCTCTTGAATCCGATGGTTCTTATAGCTTCGACCCTGCTGATGCAGCGTATGACGGCATGGGTGTGGGTGATAGCCAGACTCTGACGATCCCTGTCACCGTGACCGATGAGAAGGGTGCGACTGACTCACAACAGATTCAGGTAACAGTTACTGGTACCAACGATGCGCCGGTTGCCGGTGCGGATGTGACCGCCAATGTTGCTGAAGGTGACTCTGCGATCTCGGGACAACTAACAGCATCTGATGTCGATGGCGACAGTGTTAGCTTCAGTGCGGACAGTCTGCCCGCTGGTTTCACATTAGGAAGTGATGGTTCTTACAGCTTCGACCCTGCTGATGCAGCGTATGACGGTATGGGTGTGGGTGATAGCCAGACCCTGACGATCCCGGTCACTGTGACCGATGAAAACGGTGCGACTGACTCACAACAAATTCAGGTTACCGTTACTGGTACCAACGATGCGCCAGTCGCCGGTGCGGATGTCACTGCGACAGTTGCCGAGGGCGATTCTGCGATCTCTGGTCAGTTGAGTGCATCTGACGTAGATGGCGACAGTGTTAGCTTCAGTGCCGACAGTCTGCCTGCTGGTTTCACATTAGAGAGTGATGGTTCTTACAGTTTTGATCCCGCCGATGCGGCGTATGACGGCATGGGTGTCGGTGATAGCCAGACCCTAACGATCCCGGTCACTGTGACTGATGAGAACGGTGCGACCGATAGCCAACAAATTCAGGTAACGGTCACCGGTACCAACGATGCGCCGGTTGCCGGTGCGGATGTCACTGCGACAGTTGCTGAAGGTGACTCTGCGATCTCCGGACAGTTGAGTGCAGCTGACGTAGACGGCGATGCGGTTACTTTCAGTGCCGACAGTCTGCCCGCTGGCTTCTCTCTTGAATCTGATGGTTCTTATAGCTTCGACCCTGCTGATGCAGCGTATGACGGTATGGGGGTTGGCGATAGCCAGACCTTAACAATCCCGGTCACTGTGACCGATGAAAACGGTGCGACCGATAGCCAACAGATCCAGGTAACGGTTACTGGTACCAACGATGCGCCGGTTGCCGGTGCGGATGTCACGGCGACTGTTGCTGAAGGTGATTCAGCGATCTCCGGACAGTTGAGTGCTTCTGATGTGGATGGTGATAGTGTCAGCTTCAGTGCTGACAGCCTGCCTGCAGGCTTCTCTCTTGAATCTGATGGCTCTTATAGTTTCGATCCTGCTGATGCAGCGTATGACGGTATGGGGGTTGGCGATAGCCAGACCTTAACAATCCCGGTCACTGTGACCGATGAAAACGGTGCGACCGATAGCCAGCAGATCCAGGTAACGGTTACTGGTACCAACGATGCGCCGGTTGCCGGTGCGGATGTCACGGCGACTGTTGCTGAAGGTGATTCTGCGATCTCCGGACAGTTGAGTGCATCTGACGTAGACGGCGACGCTGTTACTTTCAGTGCCGACAGTCTGCCCGCTGGCTTCTCTCTTGAATCCGATGGTTCTTATAGCTTCGACCCAGCCGACAGTGCTTACGACGGAATGGGCGTTGGCGATTCACAAACGTTAACTATCCCGGTCACCGTGACCGATGAGAACGGCGCTACAGATTCCCAACAAATTCAGGTAACGGTTACCGGTACCAACGATGCGCCGGTTGCCGGTGCGGATGTCACGGCGACTGTTGCTGAAGGTGATTCTGCGATCTCCGGTCAGTTGAGTGCTTCTGATGTGGATGGTGATAGTGTCAGCTTCAGTGCTGACAGCCTGCCTGCAGGCTTCTCTCTTGAATCTGATGGTTCTTATAGCTTCGACCCTGCTGATGCAGCGTATGACGGTATGGGGGTTGGCGATAGCCAGACCCTAACGATTCCTGTGACTGTGACCGATGAAAACGGTGCGACCGATAGTCAACAGATCCAGGTAACGGTTATCGGTACCAACGATGCGCCAGTAGCCGGTGCGGATGTCACTGCCAATGTTGCCGAAGGTGATTCAGCGATCTCCGGCCAATTGACTGCGTCTGATGTGGACGGCGATAGCGTTAGCTTCAGCGCCGACAGTCTCCCTGCGGGCTTCTCTCTTGAATCCGACGGCTCCTACAGTTTTGATCCCGCCGATGCAGCTTATGACGGCATGGGTGTGGGCGATAGCCAGACCCTGACGATCCCGGTCACTGTGACCGATGAGAACGGTGCGACTGACTCACAACAGATCCAGGTAACGGTAACCGGTACCAACGATGCTCCAGTAGCGGGTGCCGATGTCACGGCCAATGTTGCCGAAGGTGATTCAGCGATCTCCGGACAATTAACTGCGTCTGATGTGGATGGCGACAGTGTTAGCTTCAGTGCGGATAGTCTGCCTGCTGGCTTCACGTTAGAAAGTGATGGCTCCTATAGTTTTGATCCTGCCGATGCAGCGTATGACGGCATGGGGGTTGGTGATAGCCAAACCCTGACGATCCCGGTCACTGTGACTGATGAGAACGGTGCGACTGATAGCCAACAAATTCAGGTAACGGTAACGGGTACCAACGATGCGCCGGTAGCGGGTGCGGATGTCACGGCTAATGTTGCCGAAGGTGATTCAGCGATCTCCGGACAATTAACTGCGTCTGATGTGGACGGCGATAGCGTTAGCTTCAGCGCCGACAGTCTGCCCGCTGGTTTCTCCTTAGAGAGTGATGGCTCCTACAGTTTTGATCCAGCCGACAGTGCTTATGATGGCATGGGGGTCGGAGATAGTCAGACGCTGACTATCTCAGTTACAGCTACCGATGAGCATGGTGCTTCTACTGCAGAAACAGTACAGATAGCTATGCAGGGTACCAATGATGCTCCAGAGTTTTCTGTAACTCAGCCTATAACTGTTTCGGTGCCGCAGGCAGAACCGGTTACTACCACTGTTTTTTCGACAAATTTTGATAGTGTTGATATGGATGGGTCAGGGTTTGTTCAGGGGGCAGATGGCTGGGGTACGGATTCTGAAGCTATAGAAATGTGGGAAAGTGGTAGTGGCCATAGTGGGGAAGGTCAATATGTTGAATTGAATGATGATTCTCATAATCGCTATGACGACGCAGTAAGCATTGATCGAGATGTGGATACAGCAGATGGTGCGACTTATACGCTTACTTTCGATTTCTCAGGCCGTGCCGGTTATGACGAAAATGTAAACGAAGTACAGGTGGTTATAAACGGTGAAGTTGTTGACACTATTAGTCACGATGCATCAGATAATGACGATAATCAGTGGGATAGCCAGACCATAAGCTTTACAGGGAATGGTGAAGTTATGAATGTTGCGTTTGTTTCTACGGGTGATGCCGTTAGAAACGGTCGGGGCATGAGGCTGGATAATATCGAGTTAACTGAGACGGTTTCACAGTCAGTCGTAGATTCGCAGATTAATGGTCAGCTCAGTGCTGCTGATTTAGATAGTACTAATTTGATTTATAGTCTGGCTGATGGCGAAACACTACCTGCAGGCTTTGTATTAGAGTCAGACGGGAGCTATAGCTTTGACCCCGCGGATGACGCTTATAGTCACCTAGCTGCAGGTGAAAGTCAGACATTGTCTATTCCTGTAGTTGTAACAGATGAACAGGGGGCTCATGACTCTCAGCAGCTCCAAATTGTTGTCAATGGGGCTGCAGAAGAATCGGGGTCTGTTGAAAGTACTCCAATAGAGACTACTTCCAGTGGCATCGACTTTGATCTATACGGTCAAGAAAATACCGATACTTCTGAGATGAATGAAATTTTAGGTGATGGAGGTAAGGATACTCTGGAGGGAAGTGGTGAAGCGGACTTTATCTCTGGAGGGGGCAATAAGGATGATCTTAAGGGCGGTGATGGAAATGACGTTCTTGATGGTGGCGATGACAAAGATAAGATAGATGGCGGTGCAGGTAACGACACGCTATATGGCGGTGCAGATAAAGATGAGCTTAAAGGTGGTGATGGAAATGACTATCTGGATGGAGGTTCCGGTAAGGATAAGCTGGATGGTGGTGACGGTAATGACTATCTGGTTGGCGGAGAAGGCGACGATAAGCTGAAAGGTGGTGATGGCGATGACCTGATGACTGGTGGCTTAGGAAACGATAAAGCCGAAGGCGGTGATGGTTCAGATACCTATGTTTATAATCCATTTGAAGGTAATGATCACTTCTCCGGGGGTACCGGTGGTGGTTGGGCAGATACTATCGCTTTGAGTGCTGATGGCTCTGCTGATCCTGATAACCCCTGGACCATTACGGTTGATGGTCAGGAGCTGGAATATGATATGGCTGCTCAGGCGCTGGAGTTGAATCCGGATACTTCAGGCGTGGTAACTATGGCTGATGGTAGTGAGCTTAGCTTTGAGGGTATTGAAAAAATTGAGTGGTAGGTATCTCGCAATTCTAAAGAGAGGCTCCGGCCTCTTTTTTTATATACAGGGACGTATGGTATGCCGTGGGCGCATGGATGCGCAGGAACGGCGAAAGGGACGTATGGTATGCCCGAGCACAGAGTGTGTAGGGTTAGCGATTTAAAACACGTAGTAAGCCGTTAATCGTATGAATTTTGTGCCCTCTGCACACCAATGTATAATGGCCGCCTTTTAATCCGGTACAGAAATCGAATATGAAAATTATCGTTAAACTCTTCCCAGAAATTACCATCAAGAGTAAGCCCGTGCGTAAACGCTTTATACAGCGATTACAGTCCAACTTACAGGTAACTCTTAAACGTCTGGATAACGATATTAAGGTACGCGGATTATGGGATAAGGTCGAAGTCGAAGTCCCCTCCGACAATGCTGAGTTGAGAGAGAAGGTCATCGATCTGATGAGCTGCACTCCTGGGATTTCACACTTTTTGGAAGTCGATCAATATCCGCTGGGGTCTTTTGATGAGGTGTTTCAGCTCATCAAAGAGACTTATGGAGAAAAAGTAAAAGGCAAAACTTTTGTGGTTCGTGTTAAGCGTGCCGGCAAGCATGAGTTTAAATCTGTAGACCTGGAACGCTATATTGGCGGCGGATTACTGCAGCATTGTGATACTAAAGGGGTCGATCTGCATGCCCCTGAGTATACGGTTAAGCTAGAAATTCGGGATGAAAATCTCTACTTGGTTTCCCATCAGCATAAGGGGCAGGGCGGTTATCCGTTAGGCACACAAGAAGATGTCCTTTCGCTTATATCGGGCGGATTTGATTCCGTAGTCTCCAGCTATATGACCATGCGCCGCGGTAGTAAAACGCATTTCCTGTTTTTTAACCTGGGAGGTCGTGCCCATGAGATCGGTGTAAAACAGATCTCCGTTTATCTGTGGCAAAAGTATGGCAGTGCTGCTCGGGTTAAATTTATCTCTGTGCCTTTTGATGAAGTAGTCGGTGAAATATTACAAAACGTGCATCACACTCATATGGGCGTTGTGCTTAAGCGGATGATGATGCGCGCTGCTGAAAAAGTAGCTGATCGTATGAAACTGCCGGCGATTGTGACCGGTGAAAGTATTGCTCAGGTTTCAAGTCAGACGTTGGTTAACCTGCAGGTGATCGACTCTGTTACCAGTAAATTGGTCGTGCGCCCCCTGATTACCATGGATAAGCAGGATATTATTGATATTACAAAGCAGCTCGGTGCTTATGATTTCGCTAAGAATATTCCTGAGTATTGTGGTGTTATTTCCGATCGACCGACGACGAACGCTAAGCTTGAGCGTATAGAAGAAGAGGAAGTAAACTTCGACTTTGATGTTTTAGATCAGGCGTTGGAAAATGCTCAGGTAATTACTATCGATAAAATCGTGGATGACATTAATGTTCATGCAGAAATCGAAGCGTTAACTAAGGTCAGTGATAATCAGGTTATTATTGATGTCAGACACAGCAATGAGCAGGAGCGTAAACCGCTTAATATGCCTAAGGTCGAAGTGCTGACAATCCCTTTCTTTCATCTTGGAACAAAATTTCAGGAGCTGGATCAGAGCAAAGAGTATCTTTTGTACTGTGACAAAGGTGTAATGAGCCAAATGCATGCTCAGAGCCTGCAGGAAAAGGGCTTTTTGAACGTCAAAGTATATCGTCCAGAGCTTTGACTAAGGTTGTAGATCTTTGAGTAATTAACATCGTAAATAGGTGCTTTTTCGCTGTTTTTTGTAGTTTATTTACAGACGTTAGGAGCAGTTTTTATACAGCTAATAGCATCTAAATAGTTGCCTGATGTAGAGAATTCAGGTTTAATTGTTGGCCATTTATTAACGTTCATCTGTTCTGCTGCAATCGGATTTAAACTCCGAGGGTAATACTGCGGCCACAAGCCGGCAGCGGACATATGGTTTTCTTACAAAGAAGGAGCACCCGTTAGATGGATAATCTAATGTCGGAAGGCCTGAATTTGATGGTCTTTGGTATGGGATTCGTATTCGTATTCCTGACTCTGTTGGTTTTTGCAACTGGCTTCATGTCGAAGGTAATTGCCAAAGTGGCGCCAGAGGCTGCTCCGCAGCCAGCCAAACCAGCAGCTGTTGCACCAGCCGCTTCAGGTAGTGATGAGTTAGTCGCAGTAATGACTGCGGCAGTACATCAGTATCGCAAGCACTGATTTGCAGCCAAAACCAAGAATTTATTTTAAGAGCATTAATCGACAAAAGGCCTATACCCATGTCTGATAAAAAACCTCTTGGCATTACAGATGTAGTATTACGGGACGCACACCAGTCTCTGTTTGCTACCCGCATGCGCATTGATGACATGCTGCCAATTGCTGAGAAACTGGATAAAGTCGGTTTCTGGTCCCTGGAAAGTTGGGGCGGAGCGACATTTGACTCATGTATTCGTTATATCGGTGAAGATCCGTGGGATCGTATCCGTGAACTGAAAAAGGCGATGCCGAATACTAAGCAGCAGATGCTGTTACGTGGTCAGAACTTGTTGGGCTACCGTCACTATGCTGATGATGTGGTTAGTAAGTTTGTAGAACGTGCTGCTACTAATGGTGTTGACGTATTCCGTATTTTTGATGCGATGAACGATCCCCGTAACCTTGAAACAGCGATCAAAGCAGTTAAGGAAAGCGGTAAGCACGCCCAGGGTACAATCTCCTATACCAAGAGTCATGTACACACCACTGATATGTGGGTTGAGTATGCGAAAACTCTGGAAGACATGGGTGCTGAGTCCATCGCGATTAAGGATATGTCCGGTATCCTGACGCCATATGATGCATTTGATCTGGTTTCTCGCCTGAAGGCTCAGACAGATCTGGAAGTTCAACTGCATGCTCACGCGACTTCAGGACTGTCTGACATGACTATCTTGAAGGCTGTGGAAGCGGGTATTGACCGTGTTGATACTGCCATCTCTTCTATGTCTATGACTTACGGTCATACAGCGACTGAATCTGTTGTGGCTGCGCTGGCAGGTACTGACCGTGATACAGGTCTTGATCTGCTTCAGCTGGAAGAGATCGCTGCTTACTTCCGTGAAGTACGTAAAAAGTACGCTAAGTTTGAAGGCTCTCTGCGTGGCACTGATTCTCGTATCCTGGTTGCTCAGGTTCCGGGTGGCATGTTAACCAATATGGAAAGTCAGCTTCGTGAGCAGGGTGCTTCTGACAAATTTGATGAAGTGCTGGCTGAGATTCCACGGGTTCGTGAAGATCTGGGCCTGATCCCACTGGTAACACCAACTTCACAGATTGTTGGTACTCAGGCTGTGATCAACGTCCTGATGGGCGAGCGATACAAAACTATCTCTAAAGAAGTTCAGGGTGTTTTGAAAGGTGAGTATGGCGCAGCGCCGGCACCTTACAACGCTGAACTGCAAGCGCGTGTTCTGGATGGTGGTGAAGCGATCACTTGTCGTCCGGCAGATATGCTTGAGCCTGAAATGGAAAAGCTTGTTGCTGAGCTGAAAGAGCTGGCGACTGAGAAAGGCGTTAGCCTTGCATCAGGTGAGAACGAAATTGATGATGTTCTGACTTACGCACTGTTTCCACAAATTGGTCTTAAATTCCTTGAAAATCGCGGTAATCCAGACGCATTTGAACCCGCACCTACATTAGAGGACGCCCTAGCAATGGCTGCACCTAAGAATACTGGTCCACAGACTTACACTATCAATGTTAATGGTCAGAACTATGTTGTTCAGGTTTCAGAGGGTGGTGATATCACCGCTGCTGCACCGGCTGCTGCCGCTGCGCCTGCTGCTGCAACATCTGCTGCTGGTCCTGCTGAATCAGTTCCTGCGCCACTGGCTGGAAATATCTGGAAAGTTGAGGTATCCCCGGGTCAAGCAGTTCAGGAAGGTGATGTACTGGTTATCCTTGAAGCGATGAAAATGGAAACAGAGATTCGCGCAGCACGCGCGGGTACGGTTTCTACCATTGATGTTAAGGAAGGTGATTCTGTACAGGTCGGCGACAGTCTGCTGACATTGGTGTAAGGGCGGATTCTCAATGGATAAGCTATTAGATCTCTGGCACGCGTCAGGGATATACAATGTAAGCCCAGGCCAGATCGTCATGATCTTGGTTGGGCTGTTGCTTTTGTTCCTTGCTATTCGCAAGAACTTTGAGCCTTTACTGCTGGTACCTATCGGTTTTGGCGGCATTATGGCCAACATTCCGGAAGCAGGCCTTGCTTTCTCAGCAGTTGAGAATGCGCTGCATCTGGGTGGGCCTGAGGTAATCTTGTCCATTGCTGATGCAGTGGGTATAGATAGTATGGATACGTATGCGATCCATGATGCCTATGATGCTGCATCTGCCAAGGCGCATACTGCTGCTGTTTATGCTGCCAATGATAGTGGCTACAATAATGGCATGATGTATAACTTCTACTCCGTAGCGATTGCGTCTGGCGTTGCGCCACTGCTGATCTTTATGGGTGTAGGTGCGATGACCGATTTTGGTCCGCTGCTGGCTAATCCTAAGACTTTGTTCCTGGGTGCCGCTGCACAGTTTGGTATCTTTGCAACAGTACTGGGTGCGGTTGGTCTGACTACTCTGGGAGTGATGGACTTCTCAATCCAGGATGCAGCTGCAATTGGTATCATTGGTGGTGCAGATGGTCCAACAGCGATCTATGTTGCTTCTCTGTTGGCTCCAGATCTCTTAGGGGCGATTGCGGTAGCAGCCTACTCCTATATGGCTTTGGTTCCTATGATTCAGCCGCCAATTATGCGTGCGCTGACCACAGAAGCTGAACGTAAGATCTCTATGGTTCAGCTGCGTCATGTGCCTAAGACTGAAAAGATCATGTTCCCGATCGTACTGTTGATGTTGGTAGCTATGCTGCTGCCAGATGCAGCGCCACTGTTGGGTATGTTCTGTTTCGGTAACCTGATGCGTGAGTGTGGTGTTGTTGATCGTTTGAGTGATACAGCTCAGAATGCTCTTATCAACATTGTAACCATCTTCCTGGGTCTGTCAGTGGGTTCTAAACTGTCCGCTGATAAGTTCCTCGATCTGGAAACTTTGGGTATCCTGCTATTGGGTGTAGTTGCATTTGGTATCGGTACTGCCTGTGGCGTTCTGATGGCTAAGGTGATGAACAACCTGCAAGGTGGTAACTCCATCAACCCGCTGATCGGATCAGCAGGCGTGTCTGCAGTACCTATGGCTGCCCGTGTATCTAACAAGTTGGGTCTGGAAGCTAACTCTCAGAACTTCTTGTTGATGCATGCAATGGGACCAAACGTAGCCGGTGTAATCGGCTCTGCGGTTGCTGCAGGTGTGATGATTAAGTTTGTAGGCTAAGCTTTGTGTGTATTTAAAAAGCCGCTCAGAAGAGCGGCTTTTTTGTGTCTTTAATAAGTCATAGGTCATTAATAGCCGTAGCTCGTGGTTCGAGCGTCACAAAAAGCTTTAACAGCTGTGGCTCGATCGTCACAAAGATCGTGACTTGTTCGTTGCTCGCTAAAAGCCTTCTTTATATGGGTAGGAGCGGCTTCCAGCCGTGAGCAATATCAGGAGAATGTTATTCGCGGCTGGAAGCCGCTCCTACAATAATAATGGTTGTGTTGATTGGGCAGGGATAGATAATTCTGAGCAACGAGCAACGAGCAACGAGCAACGAGCAACGAGCAACGAGCAACGAGCAACGAGCAACGAGCAACGAGCAACGAGCAACGAGCAA
>NZ_JADGEW010000016.1 GCF_016744155.1 Amphritea sp.
CTGGCTAAGGCTTTATCCGATGGGATACTCTCGTACTGTTGGGTTTCGGCAACGATTCGATAAGACATCATCCGCAGAGAGCCTGCCAAATTTATACCCGCGGCGTCCCCTTGAGTACTTTCTGCCACTATCACCGAGCTGATCATGCTGATGAGTGCCATCAGGCTGATCGCGAACATCGCCGTACCCAAACGGGTGATGATAGACTTTTTTAGAAAATTCATTTGGGCTCCTGTCCTCAGAAAACGTCTGTACTCACAAAGAACCTGTGTGTTATCTGGTGTTTCTTCAGGATCGAATCAAGGTATCAAAAATACAAGGTAAAACATAAAGTTACAACTATTGCTGGTGGTACCACTAAAGAGGTATTGAGAGAAAAATGCACTAATTTCAGTGAGTTGTGTATTGATTTGGGTCAATACCCGTATGCGGTAGAGGGTTTAGCTTAGCAGCAAGTCCATAAACCGGATATTGACCAATGCCTCCCCAGGATACACAAAAACAGATTTCTGCCTTGATCATGAGCACCCTGCTTTTTGCGGCCTGTTTTGCAACCTGGACGCTTATTTCGGTTATTGGTCTGCAGATTAAACAGGATTTACAGCTGAGCGAAACTCAGTTTGGCTTGCTGGTGGCAACGCCGATTTTAAGTGGTGCCTTAGCTTGCTTACCGATGGGAATTCTAGCGGAGCGCTTCGGCGGTCGGAGGCTAATGTTGGGGGTGGTGCTGCTAGTGAGCATACCTCTGTATGGTTTCGCTTATGCCCAATATTACTGGCAATACCTGGCCCTCGGCTTATGTATCGGTTTTGTTGGTAGCACTTTTGTTATTGGTATCCATTATGTTTCATCCTGGGCTTCACGGGATAATCAAGGGCTGGCAATGGGGGTCTTTGGTGCTGGCAATCTAGGCGCAGCCCTGACCAACCTGGTGGCACCGCTGATTATTATAGCTTATGGCTGGCGTATGGCGCCGATTGCCTATGCTTTTGTGCTGGTACTGCTAGCGCTATTTTTCTGGTTGTTGACTCAGGATGACCCGGTGCATCAGCGCCGTAGTCAAGAGCGAAAGGCACTGTCTCTGGGCGAAATACTGACTCCGCTGCGGGAGCTGCGGGTGTGGCGTTTTGGTATGTATTATTTCTTTATGTTTGGTGGCTATGTCGCCCTGACTCTTTGGCTTCCAGATTACTATGTACATCACTATGGGTTTGATCTGAAAACCGCTTCATTCATTACTCTTTTATTCACTGTGCCGGGGGCATTAGCCCGGATACTCGGCGGCTGGTGTGCTGATCACATGGGTGCACGGCAAGTGAACTGGAGTGTTTTCTGGGTCTGCTTGTTTTGCCTTTTCTTTCTTTCCTATCCCCCGACCACGATGACTATTCATGGCTATGACGGAGACTTCACCTTTGCACTGGAGATGCCTGTTTGGTTGTTTACTGGGTTGATCATGGTGGTGGGTGTCGCTATGGGGTTTGGCAGCTCCAGTGTGTATCGCGTCGTTTACGATTATTACCCGGACCGTATGGGAACGGTAGGAGGCGCGGTAGGAATGCTGGGTGCGATCGGAGGATTTGTTCTACCGATTATGTTTGGTCTGGTGACAGACCTGTTTGGGATTCGTAGCGCCTGTTTCATGTTGCTTTACGGGTTGTTAGCGCTGTGTATGACCGTCATGTATTACGGCATCAACCGGCAAGAGAACCAAAATCGTTTACAAGAAGCTATCCGAAATAACTTCTTACAAGAAAAGCTTGATTCCTGATTGTTTGGCGTAGCACTGACTCACAGAGTCAGGGCTACGCCAACGCAGGTAGGGTTTGAAATCGTAGGCAGCAGGAGACGAACTCCTGACTGCTTTATTCTGGAGAGTCAGTTATGTCTGATATAAAAAAATGGGATGTCGAGAACGATAAGTTCTGGGAAGAAGAAGGGAGGAGGGTCGCCAATCGTAACCTATGGATTTCTATCCCAAGTTTACTGTCGGGATTCGCTGTCTGGTTGTACTGGGGTATTATTACGGTACAGATGCTTAATCTGGGGTTTGATTTTGATAAAGCGGAACTATTTACGCTTGCCGGTATTGCAGGTCTGACCGGAGCAACGCTGCGTATACCTAGTAGCTTCTTCATCCGTATAGCGGGTGGTCGGAACACTATATTTTTTACTACTGCATTACTAATGCTGCCGGCAGCTGGTGCAGGTTTCGCGTTGCAGGATAAGGATACACCACTATATGTATTCCAAATTCTAGCGTTTTTGTCTGGTATTGGTGGCGGTAACTTCGCCTCTTCAATGTCTAATATCTCTTTCTTCTTCCCTAAAAAGAAGCAAGGTCTGGCGCTGGGTCTGAACGCAGGTCTGGGTAACGCTGGTGTTACCACTATGCAGATCCTGATTCCGTTGGTGATGACATTTGGTATCTTCGGTGGTGAGCCGATGATTCTGGAAAACACCTCCGGTACGCTGATTGGTAAGATTCCTGCTGGATCTGAAACCTATATCCACAATGCTGGCTTTGTATGGTTAGTGCTGCTGATTCCTCTGGCTATTGCTGGTTGGTTCGGTATGAACAACATCCGTACCGATGCTGTTTCTCCCGATATCGGTTCTCCGCTTGGCTCTATGAGTAAGATTGCTGGTCTGTTACTGATCGGTTTCTTCACCGCCGCTTGTGGCCTGTACATCATCCTGCCAGCACCTATCGGTATTGGCGCACCTGGATGGGCTAAGTGGCCTGTCATCGCGGGTATTCTATTCTCAACCATCATGCTGATGAAGATGATTCCGGGTGATATTAAACCGAATCTTCAGCGTCAGTTTAAGATCTTTGATAACAAGCACACCTGGGTGATGAGTGTTATCTATACCATGACCTTTGGTAGTTTTATCGGTTACTCTGCAGGTTTTGCCTTGGCAATCAAAGTAGTATTTGGTTACCAGCACCTGATGGTTGACGGAGCAATGACACACAATGTTGTTAATGCTAATGGTCCGTCTGCTCTGATGTATGCCTGGATGGGACCTTTCATTGGTGCCCTGATTCGTCCAATCGGCGGTTGGATGGCCGATAAGATGGGTGGTGCTAAGGTTACTCAGTACTGCGGTATTGTTATGATCGGTAGTGCACTGGGTGTGGCATACTTCCTGAAAGCGGCTTACCAGTCTGATACTCCGGAAGTGTTCTTCGTACCATTCCTGTTGTTGTTCTTACTGCTCTTCGCTGCAACTGGTATCGGTAACGGTTCGACTTTCCGTACTATCGCCATGATCTTCCCGAAAGAACTTGCTGGCCCTGCATTGGGTTGGACTTCTGCGGTAGCCGCTTACGGTGCGTTCCTTATCCCTAAGATTTTCGGTGAGCAGATTAAACTGGCTACTCCTGAAAATGCGCTATACGGTTTTGCAGCGTTCTACCTTATCTGTTTGATTCTGAACTGGTGGTACTACCTGGGACCAAAAGCTGAATTTAAGAACCCGTAACTGGGGGAATATAACGGGGCCTTCGGGCCCCGTTTTTTTGCCCATGAGAAACCTTTACTATGTCTATCTGAAATAAGAGATCTCAATTCTTTTAGTCCGTAACACCCTGGATGCTCTCTGTGTCCTCTGTGATATAACCTCTCTTCCTCCACAGTGTTATCGTCTGATAATTAGACTTAGTGTGCTTCAAATCTTGGAAGCGTGATTAGGGTTGTTACAGGCTAGTACTAACCTTCCAGAATAAATTGTATACAAATTATTCATCAGGTTTGAGTAGCTGCCTTTCAATATCTTTAACCCTGTTTGTCACGGAATCTCTATCTTTCCAATACTTGAACGGCTTCGCCAGCATGTGAAAGTGGTGATGAAAGAGTGTGGTTAAGACGATTAAGCCTCCATCCTGTGTACAGAATTTAAGCTTTTCTGTATCATTCTTATACCTTTCAGCCATCATTTAAGTCGTAAACTTTACGCTTGTTGAGTCTTTTTCTGGCTGCGTTCTGGAGACAAAAAAGCTTTATGAGTCAGTTATCTGAAATGAAGAAAGTTGATATTAAGAAAGGCGGTAAAAAAACGCAGGATGATATTGTTTACGCGCATATCTTCGATGCGATCCTGGAGCAGCGTCTCGCACCGGGCACCAAGCTGAACGAGGAGTCCCTCGGTGAGATCTTCGGTGTAAGCCGGACGATTATCCGCAGGGCGCTATCGCGTCTTAGTTATGAACAGGTAGTGGTGATACGCCCTAATCGAGGGGCGGTGGTAGCCAGCCCATCGATTGAGGATACCCGAGGTATTCTCTTTGCCCGCAGAGTCGTGGAGAAAGCCGTTACAGAGTTGGTTTGTGATCATGCAGACAACGCCCAAATTGAGCAGTTGAAGAAGTGTGTTCGTGCTGAACAGACTTGCTTTGACAGTGGCGACCGGGCTGCCGGTATTCGCCTTTCCGGAGAGTTTCATCTGCTGTTGGCGGAAATGGCGAACAATCCACCGCTGCTCAGTTTCCAGCGGAGTCTGGTCTCCCTCAGTTCTCTGGCCATTGCCCAGTATGAGAGTAATGCTAAGTCACACTGTTCCTACGATGAACATTTCGAACTGATTGATGCGATTGCCAAAGGTGATAAGAATCTGGCGGTTCAGTTAATGATGCATCATCTGGATCATATTCAGGACAAGCTGAATCTTGATGGTGATGCTGCAACCAGTGATCTGAAAGCTATTTTCGCCAATGTTTGTAAGTAGTTATCTTTTAGATAGCGCCTATTAAACGCTCTGAGGGGCGTTTTTTTGTGGTGTGTCTCGGCTGTGTACCGGCTGTCCCATCGCAAAGGTATGCTTAACTGCTCGATCATCTCCGAGTGTCATCATCACAAACAGCCGTTCTTCCAGCGAAGAGGCCTGAGCCATTCTGTATTTCAGCAGGGGTGTCGCGTGGTAATCCAGAACTACAAAATCTGCATCAGTGCCCGGCTCAAGATTGCCGATATGTTGGTCCAGGGCCAGGGCTTGGGCTCCGCCCAGAGTGGCCAGGTAGAACGATTTAAACGGATGCAGTTTTTTACCTTGTAACTGCATCACTTTATAAGCTTCGTTGAGAGTCTGTAACATAGAAAAACTGGTACCAGCCCCGACATCGGTGCCCATGCCTACCTTTATTTTATACTGTTCTGCCTGGGGCAGGTTGAACAGACCGCTACCAAGAAATAGATTAGAGGTGGGACAGAAAGCGATAGCGGAATCGGTATCGGCCAGACGCTGGCACTCGTCTTCGCACAAGTGAACTCCGTGGGCAAACACGGAACGCTTACCTAATAGTTTATGGTGATCATATACATCGAGGTAGCCTGTCTGTTCCGGGAATAGCTCTTTAACCCAGGCGATCTCATTTTTGTTTTCTGATAAGTGGGTATGCATATACAGATCGTCATACTCAGTTAATAGCTTTCCTGCGATGGCTAGCTGTTCCGGGGTGCTGGTTGGTGCAAAACGCGGGGTGACGGCGTAGTGCAGGCGGCCCTTACCGTGCCAGCGTTCGATCAACTCTTTACTGTCTCTGTAGCTGCTATCAGGAGTGTCGATCAGACTCGGGGGTGCATTGCGGTCCATCATCACCTTACCGGCGATCATTCGCAGATTTTTCTGTTCGGCACAGCTAAAAAAAGCATCGACCGATTCCGGATGAACAGTGCCAAACACTAATGCTGTGGTGGTGCCGTTTCGCAGTAGCTCGGTGAGAAATATTTCAGAGACCTCTCGGGCATGTTGTTTATCGACAAATTTCTCTTCGGCGGGGAAGGTGTAGTTTTCCAGCCAGTCCAGTAGTTGTTCGCCATAGGACGCGATCATTCCGATCTGGGGATAGTGAATATGGGTATCGATAAAGCCAGGAATGATCAGCGCATTTTCATACTGTTGAACCGGTACTTCTGCAGGGAGGGTGTGTAACAGTTCACTGGCGTTGCCGAGGGCTCTGATTTTACCCTCTTCGACGATCACCAGACCGTCTTCAAAATAGCGGTAACTGTTTTCAATTCCCAGCTCAGCTGGGTCGCCCAGGCTGTCGAGGATAGCTGCACGGTATGCAGTTACAGAAATTGCTGTCATTCAGGTATCTCGGTGTTATTTATTAGTGTCTTTCTACGAGGGCTGCCCGGCATCTATATGGCCAGCCGTTCAACAATTGAGGCGTCTACAGGTGTTGATTGTTGATCGCTGCCAAAAGCGTCGTTGTAGTGGGCGATAATCTCGCCAGCAATAGATACGGCGATTTCGGCCGGGAGTTTTCCTTGTATTTCACCAATCCCTATGGGACATATCATCCGTGCAATCTGAGATTCAGTGAAGCCCTTTGCCTGTAATCGATGGCTGAATTTATTGCGCTTTGTTTTTGAACCGATCAGGCCAAAGTATTCAAAATCATTACGCTTCAGGATCGCTTCGGCAAGTGCCTGGTCTAGTTGATGGTTATGGGTCATGACAATGAAGTAACTGTTAGCGGGCAGGCTGTCTATCTCATCAACCGGATACTCGCTAACGATTTTTTCGACACCCTCTGGGATATTCGCCGGAAACTCACCTTCACGACTATCGATCCAGCGAATCTGGCAGGGCAGGCTTGCCAGTACGGGTATCAGGGCGCGGGCAACATGGCCTGCACCGAACAACGCGATCTGTACAGTACCGGTATTCAACGGCTCAAATAGCAGGGTTGTGGCGCCGCCGCAACATTGTCCCAGACTCGCACCCAGAGAAAAACGTTCCAGTCGTGGCTTGCTCTGTTTCTGTTCAAGCATCTGCCGGGCAATCTTAATCGCCTTGTATTCAAGGTGGCCGCCACCGATGGTATCAAACTGATGATCCTGGCTGACAACCATTTTGGTACCGGCGTTGCGAGGGGTTGAGCCGCGTTCATTCACCTGGGTGATCATTACCCCGGGGGTCGCGTCGGCATCGAGCTGATTCAATGCTCTTATCCACTCATGGCTCATCGGTACGCTCCGTTATCGTTATTCAAGATTCTGCTATTACAGCTTAGCTTTATACTGCTGAGTTTCCTGTACGGCCCAGAGCACACGTTCCGGTGTGGCCGGAGCGTCAATGGCCGGGCTGATCCGGTAATCGGCCAGGCTGGCGATGGCATCTTTTATGGCACAGAATACCGATATTCCTAACATAAAAGGGGGCTCGCCCACCGCTTTAGAGTTGTAGACGGTGTCTTCTTTGTTTTTGCGGTTTTCAACCAAGCGAACGCGGAAATCGATCGGCATGTCGGTAATAGCCGGGATCTTATAGCCAGCAGGACCGGTGGTCATCAGGCGTCCCTGATCGTTCCATACCAGCTCTTCAGCGGTCAGCCATCCGGTGCCCTGCACAAATGCCCCTTCAACCTGACCAATATCGATTGCCGGGTTCAGTGATGCGCCGACATCATGGAGGATATCAACCCGCAAAATCTTATATTCACCCGTCAGGGTGTCGATCACTACTTCGCTACAGGCAGCACCATAGGCAAAATAGAAAAAAGGACGGCCGCGGGCCTTGTCTCTATCGTAGAAGATCTTAGGTGTGCGGTAGAATCCAGTGCTTGATAGTGAAATCTGATTGAAATAGGCCAGCTGTATAAGCTCAGCGAAAGGCATCAGCTGATCACGAATCGCCACATAGTTATTACGAAATTCGATATCTTGCACTGATACTTCGAAGTGATGCGAGGCAAACTCAACCAGTCGCTGCTTGATAGTGCGCGCTGCATTTTGAGCGGCCTTACCGTTCAGGTCAGCCCCGGATGAAGCGGCGGTGGGCGAGGTGTTTGGCACCTTTTCGGTGTTAGTTGCGGCGATCTGGATGGTGTCGAAATCTACCTGAAACTCTTCAGCTACAATCTGGGCGACCTTGGTATTCAGTCCCTGTCCCATTTCGGTGCCGCCATGGTTCAGATGGATGCTGCCGTCAGTGTAGATGTGGATCAGCGCGCCGGCCTGATTAAGAAAGCTCGCAGTAAAGGATATCCCGAATTTTACCGGCGTCAGCGCCAGGCCTTTTTTCAAGATCGGGTTGCTGGCATTGTACTCTCTGATCTGTAGACGACGTTTTTGATAGTCACTGCTATGTTCTAGCTCGGCGAGCATCTCAGGCAGCACGTTGTCTTCCACTTTCTGATAGTAGTGTGTGGTGTCTCTGCCTTTATCACCGTAAAGATTATGTTTACGTACTTCCAGGGGGTCTTTACCTAAGCGCCGGGCGATATCATCGAGAATGATCTCTGGCATGATAACGCCCTGGGGGCCGCCAAAACCACGAAACGCAGTATTGGATGCCTGATTTGTTTTACAGCGATATCCGGTGATAGTTGCATCACCAAGGTAGTAGCTGTTATCGCTGTGGAACATCGCTCTGTCAACGATAGAGTCCGATAGATCCGGTGAACTGCCACAGTTAGCCGCCAGTTTCATCTCATAGCCAGTGATACGTCCATCGTTGTCAAAACCGACTTCGTACTGATTGAAGAACGGATGCCGCTTTCCGGTCATCATCATATCTTCCATGCGTGGCAGGCGAATTTTGGTTGGACGGCCTGTTAGTTTTGCAACTACTGCTGCGATGCAGGCCGGGCCTGCTGCCTGAGTCTCTTTGCCGCCGAACCCCCCACCCATGCGACGCATATCAATCTGAACTTTATTGAAAGAGATACCCAGTACAGCAGCTACCAGCTTTTGTACTTCGGTTGGATGCTGAGTGGATGAGTAGACAAGCACGCCGCCATCTTCGGTGGGGACGACCGAAGCCACCTGGGTTTCCAGATAGAAGTGTTCCTGACCACCGATATGGACGCTGCCAGATATCTTGTGTTTGGCTGTTGATAGCGCCGCCCCTGAGTCACCCCGTTTATGGGTATGAGGTTCGCTAACAAAATGATTGTTTTTCAGGGCCTGTTCGACACAGAGAACCGGTTCTAGTTCTGCGTATTCTACGATGGCTGCCATCGCCGCTTTACGAGCGGTTTCATGATCGCCTGCTGCAACAGCGAGTATCGGCTGGCCGTAATACTCAACTAAGTCTTCAACCAGTAGCGGGTCGCCGGGTTTGAGGGGGCCGATATCGACAATACCGGGGATATCTTTGGCGGTTATCGCAATGGTGACGCCGGGGAATGCGTAGCAGGGTGATGTGTCAATGCGGATAATCCGGGCATGAGCCTTTTCAGACATGCGGGCGTAGACGTGCAGTTGATTGGGAAACTCCAGGCGGTCATCGATATAGATCGCTTCGCCACTGACATGCTTAGCTGCACTTTCATGTTTAACGCTGCGGCCAACGCCTGTTTTTAGATCCTGTTGCGCCAGTGCCACGCTCTCGGCGTGGTTTTTTCCATTGTTCACGGGATTAAACATAGGCGGTCACCCGTGTTTCTACTTCTGGGGATTCAATTTCGACAAAGTAACGGGTCAGTAAGTTGGCTGCTACCAACATACGATATTCCTGTGAGGCCCGAAAATCAGAGATGGGACTGAAATCCTGTTGGAGTGCTTTTTTTGCTTTTTCAATTGTCGCCATGTTCCATGCAGCACCGGTTAGTACTTGTTCACAGAGGCTAGCACGTTTAGGAATGGCTGCCATACCGCCGAAAGCGATGCGGGCGGATTCAATTTTCCCATTAGTAATTTTCAGGTTAAAGCACCCCAAAACGGCTGAAATATCATCGTCGATACGCTTGGATATTTTATAACTGCGGAACTTGCCGTTGGTTGTTGAACGCGGGATTATTATCTTTTCAATGAATTCGCCTGGCTGCTGATCGGTGACCTTATAATCAACAAAATAGTCCTGCAGATCGATCGTGCGGCTCTGTTCACCTTTGCGGAGTACTATCTTCGCATCCAGTGCGATAAGCGCTGGCGGTGAATCGCCAATAGGTGATGCGTTGCCAATGTTTCCCCCGAGGGTTCCCTGATTCCGAATTTGCCGTGAGGCGAAACGGTGCAGTAGGGCGCCAAAATCAGGGTAATCACTATTCAGCGACTGGTAGCAATCGGTGAGTGATGCACCAGCCCCTAGCTCTATCTGATCATCATTCACGTTGATCTGTTGAAGTTCGGCGATATCACCGATATAGATAAGGGTTTCTATTTCTCGATGAAACTGGGTGACTTCGAGTGCCAGATCAGTGCCGCCGGCAACCATGCGTGCATCAGGATATTGCTCAAGCAGACTGGATAGTTCTGTTACATCAGTTGGGTTGAACGATTTTTTACTGCCATCGTTCAGTTCTGCTTGTTGCTGTGGTTGTATCTTGCGCAGTCTGGCAACCGTTTCATTCAATTCTGCCTCAAATATATCGGGGGTGTGATCGCCATACATCTTTTTTGCCGCGTCGATAATGGGGCGGTAACCGGTACAGCGACACAGGTTTCCACCCAGTGCTTCATTGATCTCATCTTCGCTTGGGTTACCGGTATTCTTACCCAGCGCAAACATCGACATAACAAAACCCGGAGTACAAAAGCCGCATTGGCTGCCGTGGCTGTCGACCATTGCCTGTTGGGCAGGGTGGAGTTGGTCTCCCTGTTTCAGGTCTTCTACAGTGATCAATTGTTTGCCATTCAGGGCTGAAATAAAGGTCAGGCAGGCGTTGATGCTTTTATAACGGATATGATTACCCTGGAGTTCGCCTAAAACAACGGTACAGGCACCGCAATCGCCTGACGCACAGCCCTCCTTGGTACCGGTTTTACCAAGTTTGGAGCGCAGATAATTCAACACTGTCATGTTGGGGTCTAAGTGTTGCTCACCCCGTAGTTCTTTGTTGACTAAGAACCTGATCAAGGCGGCCTCCTTTTTGACTAGGGTTGAGGTGTCGTTTTATGGGTATTCAATGATTAAAGTGAAACCTGACTTTTAAGTCAACATCGGGCTAAGCTCAATATTCTTATAGTTGGTTTGTCAGATAGGTTTATTGTCTTTCGATTAGGCTTTTACTTAGATAGTTATCCTTATTATTTTCTAATGTTAAGTAATATAGTCTAGATAAGATGAGTTAAGGGATTTCAAAAATATTTTATTAAATTGTATACACTTATTTATATCTATTTTGCTTTGCTATTTTTCAGGGCGATATGCTTGGAATGTAAGATTGATGCACTAAATAAAGGAATTTCAGCTTTCCTGTCTGCTCAATGTTAGTCGCTTATGGTCAGGTAAATAAAATTGTAATAGAAAAAATGTCTAAATATTGTATTTAATTATTATGAATATTGTAGACAATTAGTGTTTTGTGAAATAATTGACCGATTGGTTAGGTTTTCAATAAAACTGTAAAATCCCATGTGAGATATAGCCTGATCAGGGTTTACCGCTTCCTGTCGTTACCAGTGTAAAAGATCAGTAGAAACGTCAGTAGAGAAGTACGGCACTGTTTAAGGCCGTGATAGATAATAATGTTTGGTGGATGAGAATAAGTGAATAGTACCCGACGTATCTGGATTAAGGCGCCATTGGCCACTCTCGATAGTGACTGCGCTGGTGGCGTAGTGATTGAAAATCAGCTGATTACTGAGGTGCTTGCCAGTGGTGCACAGCCTGCAGAACCTGTTGACGAGGTGTTTGATGCCAGCCAGCATGTGATGTTGCCTGGACTGGTAAACAGCCATCATCACTTTTATCAGACTCTTACCCGTGCTTTTCCACAGGCATTGAATAAGCCACTGTTTCCCTGGCTTAAGAGCCTCTACCCAGTATGGGCGAAATTGGGTGAGGAGATGATTGAAGTCTCTACTCAGGTAGCCTTGGCTGAGCTGTTACTCTCCGGATGCACAACCGCCAGTGATCATCACTACTTGTTTCCCCGGGGGCTGGAAAATGCGATCGATATTCAGATGGCTCAGGCTGAACTTCTGGGAGTTCGGGTGCATCTGACCCGGGGCTCCATGAGTCTGGGTGAAGAGGATGGGGGGTTGCCGCCTCAGTCTACCGTACAGGATGAAGATACTATTCTGGATGATAGTGAAAGGCTGATTCAGCGCTATCATGACCCTGATGCCGGTGCTATGTCCCGGATCGCGCTGGCACCCTGTTCGCCTTTCTCTGTGAGTGAAAGCCTGATGACCGCCAGTGCAACCCTGGCGGAAAAATATGATGTGCGGCTGCATACGCACCTTGCAGAGACCCATGACGAAACAGATTTTTGTATCCAGATGTTTGGCCTGCGGCCACTGGATTATCTTGAGAAAGTAGGCTGGTTGAGTGATCGGGTGTGGCTGGCCCATGGTATTCATTTCGATGAAGATGAAATTCGTCGTTTAGGTGAGGCGGGTACCGGGATTAGTCATTGCCCGACATCAAATATGTTACTGGCTTCTGGGCTATGTCCGACTCTGGATCTTGAGCGGGCGGGTAGCCCGGTGGGCTTGGGGGTCGATGGTTCAGCTTCTAACGATGGCTCCAACATGATTCAGGAGGTGCGTCAGGCGTTCCTGTTAGGGCGGCTGCGTTATGCGGCATCGGAAATTACCCATCAAAAAGTTCTGTCCTGGGCGACCGAAGGTTCAGCCCGTTGTTTGGGGCGTGATGACCTCGGCGCTCTAAAAGTGGGCATGCAGGCAGATATTGCGCTGTTCAAACTGGACGAACTGCGTTTTGCTGGTGCTGGAGACCCGTTAGCAGCGCTGGTGCTATGCGGTGCACATCAGGCGGATCGAGTGATGGTGGCGGGTCGCTGGAGAGTTATCGATGGCCGTATTGAAGGGTTTGATCTTAATGCATTGATCGAACGGCAGAAAAAACTGGCCCGGCGACTTGCTCTTTAAGTTGGAACGGCTAGTCTGAAAGCCTCTTTTGTAACCGCAACAGATTGACTGACAGAGTGAACTAAATGGTTAACAAAACCTATCTTGATGCCCAAACATTGCTGGAAGACTCCTTTCGATTGGGAGCACAGATAATCAATGATGGTTTCAAACCCACTTATATTATTGCTATCTGGCGGGGTGGTACACCTATCGGCGTCGCCGTACAGGAGTTTCTCGCATACTACGGTATACAGAGTGATCATATCGCTATACGAACCTCGTCATACGCCGATGAGATCGACCAGCGGGCGAAGAAGGTCAAGGTTCATGGGATGGATTATCTGATCAAAAATATTCAGGCCACCGACAGTCTGCTTATCGTTGATGATGTCTATGATACAGGGCTGACAATTCAGGCAGTGATCGCAGAACTCAGGTCGAAATGTCGCTTGAATACACCGGAAGATATTCGTATTGCTGTGCCTTATTTTAAGCCCACCCGAAATAAAACCGGGGTCGATCCTGAGTATTACCTTCATGAGACCGAAGCCTGGTTGAAATACCCGCATTCACTGGAAGGGCTGACTGCTGAAGAGCTTAAAGAGCATCGCCCGGAACTGTTCGATATTATCGGCCATCTGATTCCGAAAGCGGATTGATCGGTAAATTACCCTGACTATTCCCGTCTGAGAAGGTGAGTATTGTGGAAAAACATTTTATTACTGAACAGGAATTGATTTGCGATTCTTTTCGTCTGGGTGCGCAGATTTTTGAAAGTGGTTACCGTCCCGATTTTATTGTCGGGATCTGGCGTGGCGGTAGTACCGTTGGTATCTACGTGCAGGAGTGCCTGCAGTACCTGGGAATAAAGACCGATCATATCTCGATCAGGACATCCTATCGGGGGCTACCAGGTTATCAGGAGATGATTGATGGTGAAGCAAGTATCAAAGCCCATGGGCTGCGCTACCTGCTCGAAAACCTGAACCGTAACGATAAGTTATTGATTGTTGATGATGTATTTGGTTCAGGCAAAAGTATCGATGCCGTGATTCAACAGCTGTCCCAGCGCGCTAAGCGCAATATGCCGGAAGATGTAAAAGTGGCAGTTCCCTGGTTTAAGCCGGAAAATAATCTCACCGAGAGAGAACCGGACTTTTATACGCATACCACCGATAAGTGGCTGGTGCTGCCTTACGAAATGGTTGGCCTGAGTGAATCAGAGATCTTCGCTAATAAGCCTGGTTTACAAGGGATTATGGAGACAGTTAGCCGCTAATTTTCTTCAAATTGAGAATGAACTGTAATCATCCTCACTAAACAGCCAAAAATCCTTTATCATATGCGCCCGAGAATTTGGGGAAGCTGTGAAAATAAAGTCTCTAGTGACTTAGAATGCCTGCAGATAATAGATTGGGCTTATTCACACCTTCCTTGGCTATAGCAAGGCATACAGAGGATTTACCATGAAGTTTTCAGCATTAGATCTGGCTCCTGAGATTCAGCAGGCTCTGGATGCCTGTGGCTATAGCCAGATGACGCCGGTTCAGGAGCAGGCCATTGTTCCGGCCCGACGGGGTAGAAATATATTAGCGAATGCCCAGACCGGTACCGGTAAAACGGCGGCATTCAGCATACCTATTTTGCAGCAGATCTCTGATCGGCCTAAGCCAACTGAGTCCGGTTGTCCTCGGGCACTGATTCTGACACCTACTCGTGAATTGGCCGAGCAGCTGGCTGAAACCATTAAGCGTTATGCTCAGTTCATGCCATTAACCGTTACTGCGTTATATGGCGGCGTAAACATGGATGGTCAGCGTAAGAAGCTGAAAGCCGGAGTCGATATTGTTATCTCTACACCGGGACGTTTGCTTGAACATGTAGTGCAATGCAATGTCAGTCTCGCCAAAGTTGAGTTTGTGGTATTGGATGAAGCTGACCGGATGCTGGATATGGGCTTTATCGCCGATGTGAGTACTCTGCTACAACAGACTGCCGAAAAACATCAGACTTTGATGTTCTCCGCAACCGTTACCCCGACGGTTAACGTTTTTGCTAAGAAACTGATGGCTCGCCATGATGTTATCCGTGTAGCAAAACAGAATGCCACCGCTGATACTGTGGAACATGTAGTTTACCCGGTAGAAGAAAAGCGTAAGGCTGATCTGTTTGCGGAACTGATTAATAAACATCAGTGGTTTCAGGTGTTGGTGTTTACCAGTACTAAGGCGCAAGCAGATTCCCTAATGGTTGATCTAAAGATCGATAATATTTCAGCTGCGATCTGTCACGGTGACAAAACTCAGGGTGCACGTCGTCGTGCTATTGCTGACTTTAAAGCGGGAAAAATTCAGGTGCTGGTGGCTACTGAAGTCGCGGCTCGTGGATTGGATATTCAGGGTCTGGAGCTGGTGGTGAACTTCAATCTTCCCTACCTGGCAGAGGATTATGTACACCGTATTGGTCGTACCGGCCGCGCCGGAGCAAAAGGTAAAGCGATCTCTTTTGTTAGTCGTGAAGAGGAGCGGGCACTGGATGATATTGAGCGTCTGGTCGGTACGCGTATTGAACGTATCTATATGCCAGGCTTCGAGGTAGGCAGCCGGGATAACCTGCGTAAACAGCTGAGTAAAAAGAGCCATAAACCCCGGACTAATAAAACCGGTCGTACTAAGATTGTTCGTACTAAAGGCGGTACGGTGAAACCGGCAGCTAAGAACAAGAAGAAGTAAAAATAAACGGTGGCTATAACGTCGTAAAAACCCCGCTTCTAGATTTCTGGCGGGGTGTTCGATCCAACCTGAATGGTATATAACATTGCACTGAACTGTTTGTAGAGTTCCTTATCAAAGGCTAAAGATAAATAGCTTTTGGTGGCTCACTCTCTAAAGGGATTTGTATATGTTACGCGCCGCTTCTTCACTTCTGTCATCTTTACGTGCCTCCTTTTCAGGGGCTTTGTCTCTACGTGCATTGATTCTGTTGTTAGTCGTGCTTATTGTGGGTTGTAGTGATGACACTGCAACCTCTACGGAGACTTATAAAGATAAGCCTGTAACGACTGACGTCGTTGCTCTCCCCGAACCTGCTGCAGCTGTTTCCTCTGATTCATCTCCCGCTGTTACCGGCGTTGATCCTATAGAGCCCCCTAATTCCGTCAGTACAGAGTTTAATCTGAAATGGCTGGACTATCACAATCGTCTTCCGGTTGTTCGGGATAGCGCTGCTGGCACTGTTGAGATTCACGGGCAGGTAACGGCTGCAGGCGATCTCTCGTTGAGTGAGTTAGAACAACAGATACGTGTTTCTGACGGTACTGCAAAAGTTTCCATTTCGAAGCCTGAGGGCGAGCCGTTACAGCTTGTCATCAGCAATATTACCCGTGCAAATAGCTGTGGCCAGGAGGTCAGCGTTAGCTGGGGTGAAGGCAATGCTAAGACGCAGTCCTTCACGATTCCCAGTATTTCGGGTGAAGGTGGTACTCCATTAGAATTGATTTCCAGTGCAATTGTTGGTGATTCCGACGAGGTGCTGGAGCTTATTTTTAATCGGCCACTAAAAAAAGACCAAGCCCTTAAGCACTTAATCTCCAGTCAATATCGCTTTACCCGATATAAGATTGATGGCAGTAAATTACGCCTTGGGCTGAATAATTCAAATGCTGAAGGTCTGCGGCTTACAATTCATAAGGAGCTGCAAGATCAATGTGGAACAAGATTAGCAGCCAGTCTGGCTAAATCGTTTAGCATCGCACCGAAAAAGCCTGGAGTCAGGTTTACCGGTAGCGGAGTTATTTTACCGGATGCCATGCGCATTGAATTACCGTTTCAGGCTGTTAGTGCTAAAGCGGTCACCGTGACTGCGTTCGAAGTCTTTGACAATAATGTTCATCAATTCCTGCAGGAAAATAGACTGGAAGAGGCTAACTCTCTCGATAAAGTGGGACGTTTTATCTGGCAGAAATCAGTACCACTAGAGGAGGGCAGTCTGCGTAGCTGGCAGGATTATCGCCTGGATATAACCGAGTTAATGACTCAGAAAAGTGGTAGTTTGATTCGACTTTATATCTCTCTTGATCGTGGGGATTCCCTTATCCCCTGTACGGTAGCCGAGAACAAACAGCCAGTGCCGCCAAGTCGCTTGCCAGAAAATTCAGATGAGCTTAAATATTTCGATGGTTACAGCTCATGGAATAACTTTGAACCAGGCACCCAGAACGGAGGTAATCTCAGTGCTTGTGGTGATCAATATTACGAACGCTCAGCGGATACAAAAGCAGCTAAAAATCTACTGCGCTCCAACATCGGCATCATTGTTAAGCAGGTCCCCGATGCAAAAAATTCCCATGTAGTTATCACTGACCTGAAAACGTCAGAGCCTATTTCAGGCGCGGTGGTTGAAATATTTAATTTTCAGGGGCAGTCGGTCGGTAAAGCTGAAACAGACAGCGATGGGTTTGCCTCGGTTGAGTTGAGTGGCAAAGCGTTTTATCTGCAAGCTGCTGCGGCTGATCAGATTGGATATATTAAACTGAATGATGCCAGTGCGCTGACAACCAGTCAGTTTGATATTGGCGGGACACATCTTCAGAGCAATATTGATGGCTTTATCTTCGGTGAGCGAGATGTCTGGCGCCCCGGTGATGATATCTTTTTGACCTTCATTTTGAAGGATAAGCAGAATGAGTTGCCCCGGGAGCATCCGGTTGTGGCTGATCTGTTTAATCCCTCCGGGCAGTTGGTGGAATCGGTTTACAGTAATCAACCGGTTGGACAGCTATACAACTTTACATTGTCTACGCCTCAGAGTGCTCCAACGGGTAACTGGGAGGCAGTACTTCGTGTGGGTGGGCAAGACTTCCATCACCCATTAAGAATAGAAACCGTGGTGCCAAACCGTCTTAAGGTTGAATTAGATCTGGCCGAGGGGAAATCGCTACAAAACGGAGTGGAACAATCAGTTGGGCTTGTTTCGAAATGGTTGCATGGCGCTCCTGCCAGCAGTTTAAAAGCGGACGTGTCGGTTGCACTGGTGCCGGTGAAAACAAAGTTTGCAGGGAAGTTCCCCGAGTATGTTTTTGATGACCCGGCCCGCGATTATCGGTCAAATAAGATTAATCTTTTTGAAGGTGTTTTGAGTAAGGAAGGAGCAACCAGTTTCAATCTGTTGATTGAGAGCAAAACACCGCCACCGGGGATGCTTAAAGCGCTGTTTACGAACCGGGTGTTTGAAGAGAGCGGTCAATTTAGTAGCAATCGTTTCTCTCGCCCGTTTGATTACTACGATCGTTATCTTGGTTTACAGCTACCCAAAGGGGACGCCGCGAGGGGAATGCTGCTGACCGATGAAGATCATAAAACCCGTTTAGTCGTACTCGACAAAACCGGGCAGCCAGTCAGCAATACCAATATTGATGTGAGTGTATATAAGCTCGAATGGAAGTGGTGGTATGAGAAGAGCAATGAATCACTAGCTCATTATGCTGATGGTCGGCATAGCAAAGTTGTGGCGTCCGGTAGTGCGGTCACCGATGATAATGGTTTGGCCGAGTGGCCACTGCGGGTTAATTATCCTGAATGGGGTCGTTATCTAGTGCGTGCGTGTATAGCCGGTGAAGATTCGCACTGCACCGGTAAAATTGTCTATATCGACTGGCCGGGCTGGGCTGGGCGACAACAGGAATCGCAGGGTGATAACGTTGATCGATTGACGCTATTTAGTGATAAAGAAACCTATCAGGTGGGTGAAACGGCAACGATTACTTTGCCGGAATTGCATAATGGGCGAGCGTTGGTAACGGTGGAATCGGCGAATAATCTGCTGCAGCAGTTCTGGGTGAAAAGTGATGGGCCTAATCAGCAACTGCAACAACAGGTAGCGTTAGAAATCGGTAAGGAGATGGCGCCTAACGTCTATGTCAGTGTTACTTATCTACAACCCCATGCTGATCGTGATAATGACCGGCCCATGCGATTGATGGGCATTATTCCACTGCAGGTTGAAGATGCCCAGAACCATCTGCATCCGAAGATCACAACCGAGGATCAGGTTAGCTCTCGAGCTAGCTTTGATATTCAGGTAGCTGAATCCGATGGCCGTCCGATGGCTTATACACTAGCGCTGGTGGATGAAGGATTACTGGGGTTGACTAACTATAAAGCACCGGACCCATTCAACTATTTTTACCGTCGTCAGGCGTTACAAGTGAAAACCTGGGATATCTACAAAGATGTAGTGGGAGCCTACAGCGGCGAGCTGCATGGGCTTTTATCCGTCGGTGGTAGTGATGCGCAGAAAGATGATGATAAGAGTAAGAAAAATCGTCGATTCCCTCCCTTGGTGAAATTCCTGGGCAGCTTTAAGTTAGCCGCAGGGGAGCAGCGTACCCACGCTGTCACGCTACCGATGTATCTGGGAGCGGTACGAGTAATGGTGATCGCGGAAGACGGTAGCGCATACGGTAAAGCGGAGCACGAAATCGTGGTGCGTGATGATATCTCAATGTTCCCAACGTTGCCGCGGGTGTTGAGAACGCAGGAACAGGCACAGGTGCCGGTTGAGCTGTTTAACAATACTGCTGAGCTATCTACCGTGCAGGTTACGATGACGGCGGATGATAACCCTGTCCAGATTGCTGAACCGTCTCAGAGTGTTACGTTGGAACCCTATTCATCGGCGATGGTGACCTTTGCTATTCAAACCGGCGATCTAGTTGGCAAAACAGCTTTCACCTTTGAGACTAAATCGGTAACGGGCAATAGCAGCCAGACCTTGTATCTGGATATTAATGCGCCGAATATTCAGTCGACACGTACCTCGTCCTATCTTGTTAATGCTGAATCAGAGTTGGATATTAATCTGGAGCCCTTCGGTATTGCAGGCAGTAACGGTGCGTCAGTTGCTTTGAGTTTATTTAAACCGATCAATCTTCGCTCCCGGTTGGATTATCTAATTAAGTATCCCCATGGCTGTATTGAGCAAACCACCTCTTCTGTATTTCCTCAGCTATACCTGAATCAGTTGAGTCATCTGGAGACACAAGAGCAGTCTAAGGTTCAGCAAAATATTATCGCTGCGATTAACCGTTTACAGTCATTCCAGACGCTGGAAGGGGGCTTTTCGTATTGGCCCGGACAGAGCCAGAGTCATGACTGGGGCACGAGCTATGCCGGACACTTCCTCCTACTGGCGAAACAGGCGGGTTATGAAGTGCCGGAGCATCTGATGCACCAGTGGTTGGCATACCAGCACCAGGCATCTGAGTTTGCGGTCGACAGCACTAATAATGAGAAAATTAAAGCGCAGGCCTATCGGTTACTGACGTTGAGTCTGTATGGGAAACCGAACTGGTCTGCGATGTATCGTCTTAAAACGCTGCAGATTGAGGACAGTGCCAGTCTGGCTATGCTGTCCCTGGCCTATCTGTATGCCGGGCAGGATGATGTCGCCATGACACTGATTGGCGATGGTTTATCTGACAAGAGTACCTATGACGTCAATTCGCCTAGCTTTGGATCTGCACTTCGAGATAAAGCTCTCTTCCTAATACTCTATGCCAACATCGCAGAGCCGATGGAGGCTGCCACGTTAGCGGATGAGATCGCCGATCAGTTAGCGGATGATCGTTGGCACAGTACTCAGACAACTGCCTATGCGCTGGTCGCGCTAGCCAATTATCAGCAGATCTATAAACAGAGCAAGACAGACAACCATGATGACTCGGTTGAAGTCGTGTTGCAGCAGGCAGGAAACAAAGAGAAGCTGCAGGTTAGCCGGCAAGTGAAGGAATCTATGCTACAAAGCGGTTCTGACACGGCTAAACAGGCAACCATTCGTAACAACGGGGAATCCCCTGTTTGGCTAACCCTGACTCAAACGGGTATTGCGAAGCCTGGCTCTGAACAGACCTATGCCGAAGGGTTGCAACTTAACGTACGCTATCTTAATAACGAGGGTGACGAGGTGGATATCGCAAGGTTGCCACAAGGTAGTAATTTCACCGCACAGTTACAACTCAGTAATAAGACCCAAGGTGAGATCAGCAATGTTGCACTAAACTTCAGGGCGCCTAGCGGCTGGCAGATCGATAATGAACGAGAAGCCTGTACGGAAGCGGCTTGTCAGTTTGACTACATTGACATCCGCGATGCTCGGGCTAGCGCCTATATGGGATTGAAAGCGGGCGAGCAGAAAACGTTGTCCCTGCAGCTGAATGCTTCCTTTGTGGGGCGGTACTATCTTCCTGCTATCTCGGCCAGTGCTATGTACAACGATAACCTTAAAGCGCAGTTAAAAGGGTTGAGTGTTGAGGTTATTCAGTAAGCGTCGGGCAATCATTGGTGGTTTACTGGTTGTTTTAGCCGGTATTTCCCTTTGGTGGCCGCTGCCTGAGCCATTGTTCACTAAGCCCCTGTCCCGCTTATTGTTGGATGGGGAAGGACAGCTACTGAGTGCTCGAATAGCTCAGGATCAGCAGTGGCGGTTTCAGTCTGTTACGCTTTTATCAGATGCGTATAAAACCGCGCTGATCCAGTATGAAGATAAACGTTTTATGAACCATCCCGGCGTTGATCCAGTCGCGATTGGCCGGGCACTCTATCTTAATTTGAATGCGGGCCGGATCGTCAGTGGCGGCAGCACAATTACCATGCAGTTGGCACGGATGGCGTATGGTAATCAATCGCGGACACTGTGGCAGAAACTGAAAGAACTGCATTTGGCGCTGCGGTTGGAGGCGCAGATGTCTAAAGCTGAGATTCTGTCTCTCTATGCAGCTAATGCACCGATGGGCGGGAACACGGTAGGGATAGATGCAGCCACTTGGCGATATTTTGGTCGCCGTTTAACTGAACTTAGTTGGGCTGAATCGGCACTTTTAGCAGTTTTACCAAACAATCCAGCGGCGATGCATCTCTCTAAAAGTCGTGAAAAACTGCAACAAAAGCGTGATTTTTTACTCCATAAACTCTGGCAGAAAGGTTTTTTAAGCGAGCAGAACTATCGGTTATCTCTATTGGAAGATATTCCAGTACGGCCAAAAAAATGGCCTAGATATGGGCAGCATCTTCTGGATCAACTTAGCCAGAAATCCCCTGTTCAGGCAGTTTTTTATACCCAGATCGACCACCGCTTAACACAGAGAATTGAATTCATCGTCAAGCAACATAGCAAACGCTTGGGGGCTGTTGGAATTAATAACCTGGCGTTGGTTGTGGTGGATAATGCCAGTATGCAGGTGCAAGCCTATTTCGGTAATGTCTCCTTTAATAATCGGCAGGAAAATGCACCACACGTTGATATTGCTAGTCGACCGCGCTCCTCTGGTAGCACGCTGAAACCCTTTCTTTACGCGGCGATGCTCGATAATGGTGATATTACGCCACAGACGCTTATCCCAGATGTCCCGACAGCCTACGGGAGTTATCAGCCAACGAATTATGACGAAAGTTTCCGGGGGGCCGTTAGCGCCCGAACCGCGCTGACAGCATCCCTCAATATTCCTGCGGTACGTATGCTTGATGATTATAGTTATCAGTCGTTCTACGACAAACTAAAGGCGCTGGGTTTTCAGAACCTTTTTCGTCAGCCGGATGAATATGGTCTATCACTGATTTTAGGTGGGGCAGAAGTGAGTCTGACTGATCTGACAGCAGCCTATGCGAACTTAAGTAGACGGTCACAGAGTGCAGAAACGCTTAGTGTGATGCCGCTTCAGTATGGTGTGGAAGAGGGGAATGCTTCGGCCTCTGCAATAGAGGAGTATCCCTTTAGCCAGGGGGCGGCATGGCTCACACTGGATACGCTGTCTGATGTGACCCGTCCGGGTCTGCATAAGATCCATAGATTGTTTGCAAACTCTTCTAAAATTGCTTGGAAAACTGGCACTAGCTATGGGTTACGTGATGGTTGGGCTGTGGGCACCACTGAGGGTACGACAGTGGGTGTTTGGACTGGTAATGCTAATGGTGAAGGCCGGCAGCTACTCACCGGTACAGGGGCTGCTGCGCCGGTTCTGTTTGATATACTCAATGTCATTGCCGGTCTTAGTTGGCCTGAAGAGCCAGCGGCGGCTTTGAAGCAAATTGATATCTGTCAGGATAATGGTTATCTGCCTAAATTTGGCTGTGTGAGAGAGAGTGTGTTGATACCTCGGGCAGCGCAATTCGAGAAGATTAGCCCGCATCATTTTCAGGTGGCTATTGATCGAAAAACAGGGTTGCGTAGCAGTGTGGGTTGCAATCAGTTGGGTAGTATTATCAGCAAAACCTTTTTTCAGCTGCCTCCTTCCCAAGCTGCTTTCTATAAAATCTCCCACGCATCCTATAATCCCGTGCCTGACTTTGATAAATCATGTACACCTGACCGACGCCTGTTGAACGGGCGTTTTGAAATTACTTATCCTCGCGTTGGTCAGATTATCAGCGTGCCGAAATATATGAATGGCCAACAGGGCGAAGTGATTTTCCGCGCCACCGCAAAAAAGGATGGGGCCCAGCTGTTTTGGCATCTGGATCAACATTATCTAGGTACGACCCGGACGTTCCATGAATTAAGCGTGCCCATTCCTCAGGGGAGTCACCTGTTACGGGTAATTGACCAGCAAGGGGGGTGGCAAGAGGTCAGGTTTTCCGTGGTTCCTTAGTAAAGGGGCTTGCTAGTTACTAGAAAAACCATATTAAGGCTTATTAACATATTGTGGCTTTGTAGAAATACATGCAGGCACAAGAAGGTTGCGTTGAAAATGGGGCTCGCCAATCACTATTTGTGTTCTTTTCTTAACGTACCGTTAATATCTTAATAAAAGTTGAAGACTTTAGTCGTATGGTATACAACTAAGGTATAAAGATTTGCTGGCGCTCTGCTGGCTTTTCTTGTCTTTGCCAAGCTGTAATAAAAAAAATAAAAATAAAGTAACCGGAGTGTTACAGGAGCACGCGAGCATGATTTCTGTATTGAATGATCAGAATGACTTCTATGATTTTTTGAAAGGTTCTGGAGTCCCATTGAAGCATAGCTGGACGCCACGGCAGTGTAGTCAGGCAACTGTTGCCTGGCTGGTAGATCAAAATGATGTTGTCCGTACACAGTTTGCCGTCACGGTGACTGAGCTTCAGGATAATACAAAGGCAATGCAGCCAGAGATCAGAGAAGCATTATCGATTCTGGCGGAAGAGTAAGCGTCGTACCATAGCGTTTTAGGTTTTCTTTAAACTATTAGAGTTGTGCTTCATCGGTATCATCGAATTGAAAAAAGCAGATGCAGCTTTTGCCTTTCTTCTTGGCTTTATACATAGCGTGGTCAGCCCGACTTAATAAGCTTGAAGCATCCCGGCCATGGTCGGGATAGAGCGCTATTCCAATACTCGAGTCAATATTAAGTTCAGTCCCATCTTCTATGGTAAAACTCTGGTTAATGGATTCTTTAATTTTCTGTGCCAGTTCGAGAGCGGACTCCTTCCGAGTGATTTCGGCTAACAAGATAACAAACTCATCTCCCCCTAGTCTGCTGATAGTATCTTCTTCGCGTAGCAATTTACGAAGCCGTTGGGCTGTTTCAATTAACAGCAGGTCTCCTGCTTTATGGCCATACTGGTCGTTGATCTCTTTAAAATAATCAAGGTCGATAAACAGTACTGCAAGCATAGAGTTTCGACGGGCTGAATTTTGTAGGGACAGTTCGAATCGAGCATCAAGCAACAAGCGATTGGGGAGGCCGGTAAGTGGATCATGGTGTGCCATATGCTCAAGCATCTCTTCCTTAGCTTTCAAGGTTGATATGTCAGAGATGGCACCAACGAAGTTAATTATTTTCCCACTAGGGGCTTTTACAGAACTGATTGAGCTCCAAAGGGGGATTATTTCATCGTCCTTTCTTTTGTTCCAGATAACGCCTTTCCAGCAGCCTTCCTTGATGATCTGTCGCCACATCGATGCATAAAAGCTTTGGTCTTGCTGACCTGACTTTAGAAATCGGGGGTTTCTGCCTAATACTTCAGCTTGCTGATAACCTGTTATCTCTAGAAAGGCACTGTTGACCGAAACTATCTCCGCTTTTGCGTTGGTAACAATAATGCCCTCTTCGATATTTTCATAGACTGTTTTTTCGAGCTGTTTCTGCTCTTGTGCTTCCCGTTGCTGAGTAATGTCCGTTAATAAAATCACTGCGCCAATACATCGGTTTTGCTCTACTACAGGTGACAACCTAAGTTCAGCGAAGAACTCCCTTCCATGTTGATTACGTAAAGGGATTTCACACTGACGTTCTGCCTGTTTCTTTTGAAAATCTTTCAGAATATCCAGGGGAAGAGGGTAATCTAAATCACCTTTTGTGAGGTTTGATCGTTGGAGAATCTCAGTCAGCGATTTTTCCAGTAGCAACTTTTCATCAGCGTAGCCTAATAGCTTCAGACAAGTTGAGTTAGCAAAGGTACAGCGGCCAGAAAAATCAATTCCGAATACTCCTTCAGCTGTGGAATTAAGCAGCAAGCGCATCCGGTATTCACTTTTGTGAATCCGGTTAAGAAGGGGAGTCGTGATCAGGTGGAAGCCGATCGCTCCGATGAAAATTAAAATGACACCGAGAGTGATGCTGATCACCGATGTTCTGATAAAGGGTTTACGAAATTCTGAAAGGTCGACTTTTGCGACTATGCCATAGTTGAGGGACCTAACGGGTTGGTAGGCAGCGAGTATTTCCACGCCCCGGTAGTCTACGGTTACCATGGTACCGGATTCTCCAGCAAGAGCGCGTTGCATTGGAATCGCAAAATCGTTAGTCAGATCTAACGTTGTTGGATCTGTGCTTTTGTCTGGATTTGTATGTTGATGCCCGAGAAGAAACAGAAGTTTATCTTCAGCTTTCTTAGCTAAGGCAAATTCCCCGGTTTGTCCGAACCCTCGGTGATCATTATAGGTCTGCCGAATAAGGGCGAGGGCTATAGCTTCCGTTTCAACTGTATAGGGTAAGGTTTTATTCTTCAGGGTATTAGACGCTGTTGATTCGATTAATCGGGTCTGACTTCTTACTGTTTCTGTCAGTTGATCGGACGCTTGCTGAAAAGCTGTTTCATAGAGCTGCTGAATAGTCGTAATGATAACGGTTAACATCACGGCAACCAGAATGGCGGTCAGCATATGGGTGCTTTTGTAGAGCGAAAATTTCATCTTCAATACCGTTATCTGGTCTTATATCAGTTTAGTTGAGAAAACAGAGAGGGGTTTTATCGCGAGCCTGGTGATACAGGAGAGATGCGGTTTCATTGCTGAAACGTTCTGAGTTGAAATAGGCTCAACAGGGTTGCTATGAGTGTTAATAAATTCATTAATAGCCGCATAATTGCTTATGTTTTGACCTGTGTTGCATTTTATTGGGCTGTGGTGTGAATATAGGAATTTTTCTTATATACCCCTCTGCTTCGATTTCTGAAAATAGTCATAGAGAGTAGTTTTGATCGAAAAGGATTTTGAAATGCTCTGACGACTGACTGTTAATGATCTTTAAGGAGCTGAGCATGCACACGGGTACAGTTAAGTGGTTTAACAATGCGAAAGGGTTTGGCTTTATAGTGTCTCCAGATTTCAGTGAAGACCTGTTTGTTCACTATTCAGCTATTGTTAGCGAAGGATATAAAAGTCTCAAAACGGGTCAGGAAGTACAGTTTGAAGCGGCACCAAAAGAGGTAGGCGTTCACGCTGTTAATATTCAGCTGCTTGCAGCCAGTTAACCGTTTGTTACTTTTAATACGAAGCCCGGGGGGGACTTCGTGTTTTCATTGCTGGTCCATAACTCAGCTATTTTGATTATCAGTTCCACTTCATTTGCATATTCAAATTGTTTTCTCCTGCACATTACTCTATTTCAGCCGTTATACTTCATTATAAGAACCGACTGATCGAGAGCCTGATGCACCGACTGACACCATCCTCTTCAGAAGTACTCGCTATTCCCGTGCGTGAATGCGGTGAACCGCTTGTTAACATCCAGTTTTTGGGTGGGCTGGAATATGGCCCTCCACCGGAATGTCCTGAAACCGAGGGTGATTACACTTTTATTCGGCAGGGGGTTTATGAGCGGTTACTGCATGCTCAGTCACTGTTGCCGAAGGGTATAACTCTGCGGCTCTATGAGGGTTATCGTAGTCTGAAAGTGCAGGGTATGTTATTTGCTGATGAGCTTGCCAGAGTACGTGAACGCCAGCCAGCGTTACCTGAATCAGAGTTGTTTGAGGAAACTACCCGAATGGTATCAGCGCCAGCTTATCCCGATGGAACGCTGAATATTCCTCCGCATAATACTGGCGCGGCCGTTGATCTGTTTCTGGTTGATGAGTGTGGCCAAATGTTGGATTTCGGGATGGATATTTATCAATGGACTGAAACAGATCCTGATCTTTGTCTTACCCATGCATCCGGGATTAGCGAGACCGTGATAGCAAATCGCCAGTTGCTGGTTGATGTGATGACCAGCGCAGGTTTCGTAAATTACTTGCAAGAGTGGTGGCACTTTTCTTACGGTGATCGATTCTGGGCTTATTTGAGCGGTCATGAGTATGCGATCTATGGTGGGGTAAATCACCAGTAAACAGCTTATCCCGGGTAACTGTTTACCAGAATGTTGCTGAGTCATTGCAGAGCGCAGGGTGTTATCGACTGAGCTCATCAGGAATTAACGCTGTAAAATCACCCAAGTCGACTTAGAATAATTTTTTCTACTCTTTGACTCGCTCTACTTAGTCAAGGAGGGCGGTCTTTCTCAAGAAAGCATTCTGTACTGCTACAGCCACAGGTTCGTTTGGCTGATAAAGCACATCAATAGTTAGCTATTACATCTCATTACATTTCCAAACAACTTACTACATTTCCCCGGAATCAGGTTTACACCCTGAAGGTAGTCTATTTCCTGTACTTAGTTTATCTGTATGACCGTCCAGAACTATTCCCCTTATGTTTTGGCTGGTTGATTGGCAGTCACTATAAGACCTTGAGCAGGTTTCAGGGCCTAAAGATTATAAAAATATCGCGCGCTCGCGGAGGAAATATCGATGAAGAAATCAAATGGCCGGAATTTGTCTGGTTATCTGCTGACAGCAGCTGTTGCAGCAGCAACCGCAGCAATGGCTATGCCAGTACAGGCTTACAATCTTTACAGTGAAAACGGTTCTGAACTGAACCTGGATATCGAAGCTGTTGTAGGCACGTTCAGCAGCGATGAAAACTATTTCGGTAAAACGGGTAACGGTTCCAGCTGGCAAGAAGGCTATCTCAAAGCCGGCTTCAGCGGCAGTCATGCCCTAAGTGAAGTAAATTCTTTATACGGTGGACTTAACTTCGTTTCTTCAGGCACCTGGGGTGACGGTGATGCCGGCGGAAATACTGACGGTAGCGAACGTCGTACTGCAGTAGAGGACGCCTTCATTGGTTTCCGCACGGATATGCTAGACCTGTCTTTTGGTCGCCAGAATTTCTCCATTGGTGACGGATTTCTTATCAATGGTGATGCATTAAACCTGGGTGAGGGTGTGTTCCCTGACTCTAACCGCGGCGGCGCATATTGGTTAGCAGCCCGTAAAGCATTTAACCAAACCGCGATTGCACGTATTGGTGGCGAAGATGGCCTGCGCGGCGACCTTTTCTATCTTGAATCAGACAATACGGCGCAGTCTGAAGTAGAGCTTGGCGGTGCAAACATTGAGTATGTTACTGAAACGGGTACTTTCGGTGCGACATACATTAAAGGTCTTGATGCTGTCGACAATGCCAAGCGTGATGGGCAGAAGACTGTCAGCGTTCGTTTTCAGGGTAATGCCGGTGTCGAAAACCTGTTCCTGTCAGCCGAGTATGCTGACCAGTCACAGGGCGACAACTCTGATGACGCAAATGCATGGTATGCAGAAGCCGGCTGGACCTTTTCTGACGTAGCCTGGGCGCCACAGCTGACCTACCGTTACACGAAGTATGAAGAGAACTTTGACTCGTTGTTCTTTGGCTTTAACCGTGGCTACGGCACCTGGTTCCAGGGTGAAGTTGCAGCCAACTATGCAGGGCCATTTGGCTCATCGGCAACGATTCAGCACCTTGCCCTGAAAGCATCCCCAACAGAAATGCTATCTGTCGGCGCGCTGTATTTTGATTTCAGCGATTCAACCACTTTTGGTTCTAATTCTGAAGGACAGGAAATAGACCTTTATGCCGAGTGGGTTGTTAATGAACATCTGATCATTAGCCCTCTGGTTGGTGTCTACTCTCCAGACAAGGGTAATAAAACTCAGAATACTACTTCTGATAACTTTTACGCTCAGGTTATCGCGATCGTACCGTTCTGATTACTGAGTTCAACTATAACAAGCCGGGGTTCTAGGAATCCCGGTGTTTGGTAATAAAGGAATATGAGAATGAAAGAGTATTCACTGATTATTAAAGGTCAGAAAGTCGCCGGTAACGGTGGCAATTTTGACGTTTTGAACCCAGCGACTGAAGAAGTTGTTGCTCTCTGTCCTCAAGCCAGTTTAGAGCAGCTTGATGAGGCAGTAGTCGCGGCACAGGCCTGCTTTGAAACCTGGCAGTATTCTAGTCATGATGAACGAAAAAAATTGCTACATGATATTGCTGACCGTATTGAAGTTAATGCTGCAGAATTGGCTCAGATTGTTGTTGAGGAACAAGGTAAACCGATGTTTCTTGCGCAAGCTGAAGTGGGAGGGGCTGTTGCCTGGACCCGTGCTACAGCAGATCTTGAGCTGCCAATCGATATTCTTGAAGATAGCGAGAGTAAGCGGGTTGAAATTCATCGCAAGCCGCTCGGCGTTGTCGGTTCTATAACGCCGTGGAACTGGCCGCTGATGATCGCTGTCTGGCATATTATGCCTGCGATCCGTTCAGGTAATACTGTTGTATCTAAACCCTCTGGCCTGACCCCCTTAAATACGCTGCGTTTGGTCGAAATTATCAATGAAGTTGCGCCGCCGGGACTGGTGAATGTTGTTACCGGAGAAGGTGATATTGGTAACGGCATGACTCAACATAAGGGTATTCGTAAGATTGTATTTACGGGCTCCACACCAACGGGTCAAACCATCATGCGAGGGGCAGCTGATAACCTCAAACGCTTGACGCTCGAGCTGGGCGGCAACGATGCAGGTATTGTACTACCGGATGCTGACCCTGCTGCGATAGCTGAAGCTATCTTCCAGACCTCATTCCTTAATATGGGGCAGACCTGTGCTGCATTGAAGCGTCTTTATGTTCATGACTCTATTTATGAAGAGCTGTGTGAAAAACTGGCAGAAGTAGCAGCTAAACAAGTAGTAGGGAATGGTCTGACAGAGGGAGTTACCTTTGGCCCGATTCAGAATAGAAAACAATTGAATCTGGTTAATGGGTTAGTCGAAGATGCCCGTGCTAATGGTGCACGTGTTCTTTGTGGCGGCTCGCCGATGGAAGGTGTCGGATATTTCTATCCACCAACCATTGTTGCTGATATTACCGATGGCTGCCGTCTTGTTGATGAAGAACAGTTTGGCCCTGTACTACCTGTTATTCGTTACAGCGATGTTGAGGATGCCATTAAAAGGGCTAATGCGGCCGATGTTGGATTGGGGGGCTCAGTTTGGTCTTCTGATAGTGCTAAAGCCACCGAGATAGCTACTCGCCTGGAATGTGGAACCGCCTGGGTGAATGGCCATGCCGAGCTGCTGCCATATGCGCCATTTGGTGGCTGTAAGATGTCTGGGTTCGGTGTTGAGTTTGGCCAGGAAGGCTTATTGGAATATACCTCGGCTCAGGTTATTAATATCAATAAGTAAGGCTCTTTTACTTAAGAGTCTTCAGACTATTGAAACGGAGCAATGCGTACTACTTGGTCAGTTAGTTCGACGAACTTCTTATTGGTTCTTTCTCACCTGCCGGGAGGTACCCGTGCGCTTGCTTCCTGGCTATAAACGGAAGTTTTGCCCCTCGCTCGAGGGGCTTTTTTATCTAAGCGATGCACTCTCTTAGCTGTCTGAATTGTCCTGTTGGGTATGCTGGCGTAGTTCTTTCAGACTGATACCCAGAAGGTTTTTCAGTTCTTCGTTTGTACTCACAGTTACCGCTTCGTTTTCCTCTTCCAATGCTTTAGATTTTAGAGACAGGGCCAGAAGGCCAAAATTCGCAGATGCCCCTGCCAATTGGTGAGCAATGTTTCGACATTCTCTGTCATTACGCTGCAGACGTGCCTCTTCTATCTTATCTGTCAGCTGTTCACATTGTTGCTGTAGTTGATCGATCAACTTGGTAAATTTCGCCCGGCCCAGCATGGAGCAATGCTGGTCAACCAGATGCTGATCCAGCAGTGGGGCGTCATTACGGGTGGAGGAAATAGCCTTTTTATCGGACTTTTCTTCAACAGGAATTGTTATCACAGGATTAGAGGTTCCCAGAATAGTGTTGTGTTTGCCAATTAACTGCTGCAGTTCTTTATACTGAAGCGGTTTACCAACCACCGCATCAATGCCAGCGGCATGATAGTTATTGATCTCCGCTTCGGTAATGCTAGCGGTGAGTGCTATCACTCTTATATTGGCTTTTTTAGGGCTTAGGTGTGCCCGTATTCGGCGTGTGGTTTCCATGCCATCCATATCGGGAAGATGAATATCCATGAGTACCAGATCATAGTTATTCTGATTGTGCTTTTGCAGGGCGGTATAACCGTTTTCTGCAATGTCGACCTGGTGGCCATCACTTTCCAGTAGCCCCTGAGCAACCAGTTGATTGATGACCGTATCCTCGACCAAGAGAATATGCAGGGGGTGCCCGGGTTTTGGTGCTGACACCGCGGGAGTATCGCTTTGGTCTGCAGAAGTTAATACATAGGGGATACTGAACCAGAACTGGCTGCCGTGCCCCTCGGTGCTGCTGAAGCCGATCTGTCCCTGCTGAAGTTCAACAATTTTTTTGCTAATAGCAAGACCCAGGCCAGTACCGCCGTAGCGACGCGTAATAGAAGAGTCCGCCTGAGAGAAATGTTGAAAAATACGGTGGTGTGATTCTTCAGGAATACCTATACCACTATCATCAACAATAAAACTGATGGTTGCCGATTCAGCGGTTAGGGTGCATTTGACTGATATTTTAACGAAACCTTGCTGGGTGAATTTAATCGCATTGGCACAAAGGTTCATCAAAACTTGTCCCAGGCTTCGCCGGTCACCGAAGATCGTGTCGGGTAGAGGGTCAAGGATGTTCAGTTCAAATGACAGGTGTTTTTCCAGCATCATTGGTCGTAGCATCAGTTCGAGTTCATCGAGTACCTGACTGACAGAGAAGGGAGCCTGGTCCAGTTCGACCTGGCCGGCCTCTGCTTTGGTAAAGTCCAGTACATCATTGAGGATCGACAATAGAGTCTGCCCGGATTGATAGATTGCCTTTACTTGTTGCTGTTGGTCAGGGAGAAGGTGGCCTTTCTCAAGCAACTGAGCCATACCGAGAATGCCATTCATAGGCGTTCTTATCTCGTGACTGATTGTTGCCAGGAACTCAGACTTCGCCTGACTGGCGGCTTCCGATTTTTGAAGGTTTAGCTGGGCTTGCTCTTTTGCTTTACGCTCGGTGATATTGGTAAGAGAGCCTTCGTAGTAGACCGGCTTACCTTGGTCATCTAGCTCTCTTCGTGCCGAAATGGAGACATTGACCGGCGAGCCATCCCGCCGTTGCCACTCGGTTTCGAACCCCGTCACCCGGTTATCATCAGATAAAAGATTCAGGAACTGATGCAGGTCCTGGCTGTTGATAAAGCACTGACTACCAATATCTGTAATGGTATTGAGAAATTCCTCCGGGTTTCGGTAACCGAGTAATTCAGCTAAGGCGGGATTGGCTGAGATGAAGTGACCTTGTGCACTCGCTCTGAAAATAGCTTCTACGGTATTTTCAAATAGTGAGCGGAATTCCTGCTCTGAATGTTCCAGACTTGAGTAAAGTTTTGCATTCTCGATGGAGATTGCCGCCTGTGCCGAGAGAATTTGCAGGGTTTCCATTCGGGAAGGGTCAAATACATTTCGACTTTGGTTATTTTCCAGATAGAGAAGGGCGGTTAGTTCACCGTGATACAAAATCGGCATGCAAAGTAACGAACGGGGTTTATGCTTGCGGATATAACTATCCTGCATAAACATTTCGTGACGATGGGCATCACTGAGTACCACAATCTCTTTGGTGCGGGCGGCGTAGTGAACAATGCTAACCGGCAATGTTGTGCTGTCGTCCAGAGCCAGACTGTTAAAAAACTGGGGTGCTCTTTCAAGCACGGTTTCCGCTTCAATATAGAGGTTGCCTTTTTCTTTAAGAATAAGGATTGCCCGCTGGGCGCCGGCACTTTCCAGCGCTAGTGCCATTAGTCTGCCCAGCAGTTTTTCAAGTACGATTTCATCGGAAATAGCTTGGGACGAACGGATAACTGAGATGGTGTCCAGTTGTTGATTGGAGAAATGCTCAGCTTGATCGACGCTAACAAGCGTGTTGTTGTTTTTCTCGCTGAGATTGCGACCGCCGAATAGCTCAGGGTATTGCGTCTGTAGTTGGTGTAGTTTTGGTTTGAGCTGTAAGTGGAGGTAGCCGTTCCAGGCCTCATTAAGATAGGTGCGGGCAATATTCTGTTTATCCCATTCCAGGTAGCAACGACCTGCCATCTCTCTGGCAAGGGCGGCCTGAAGGTAAAAGTGGTTCTTCTGGGCGGCATCGATCGCATTATCGTAAAAATCCATCGCCTTACTGAAATGGCGATTAACGCGGTACAGCTCGGCCTGTAGAAGGTATGCAAAATGTTGATGGTTTTCTGGACAATGGCGTGCCCAACGTTTGAATCGTCGCAGAATTTGACGTGCTTTTTTCAGCTTTTGGCTTTGCTGCAAAATACTGGTTTCAGGGATAAGCGCTATCTGGGAAAGCGCTATTATGGATTCAAAGCAAGGGGCGGTAAAGGTTCCTCCGATGTGGGGTAGGTAGGGGCTACCTGTTTCACAATGGTGATGTGTCTGTTGATAATCCCCCATAATAAAACAGAGTGTTGCACTGTGATAGTGATAGAGACAGATCGCTGTACGATGATCTTCCTGGTGGATTTCATCTAGTAATTGCTGGTTGAAGAAGTCTCCAAATAAGCGGGTTGGATCATCACTATTCCCCAACAGGTTATCAATCGCCTGTAGGGCCAGCAGCGAATATTGTGTGGATTGTTTTTGCCCATACTGTCGCAGGCAGGCTGTGTGATTTTCTATGGTGGGCTTTAGTTCTGCGAAATTATTAGTCTGGTTAAACGAAAACTGAATCCAGGCTGCCAGACAGTAACTGCCCCATTCGATATCTCCGCAGTCCAAAGCTTGTTGATGTCCGTCGAGCAAAGATTCAAGCGATAGGTTTAGGGGTTCTTTCCAGTGCCGTACATAGGTGTCAAACAGAGAACTAGTTCGGTGATGAATCAGTCTATTCGGCTGACGCTGATCAAGCTCCATGGCGATTTTGCCTAACGCATAACCCTGATTTATTGCTGAGTATGTACCACACAAAATACCGCCATATCCAGCGAAGGCCATCGAGGAGTGTGCTGTCAAACCTCGGGTCAGTGTGAGTTCTACTTCTTTAGCCATAACCAAGGGGCGCAGGGCAGAACTGGAAAATTTTACCACCCCGAACATGCTGGCCAGAATCGATAGTGCCGCCAGATCGTAGGGGTCTTGCATCGGTTTGGCTTCCAGAATCTGCTCCCGGTTGCGACGATGCAACAGCCATTGGGTGCGAAGCACTCCTTGCCAGATCTGTCTTTTACTGGGTTTGACGGGCAGCTCAACGCCCAGCATTCGTAACACTTGCAGAGCAACTTGCATCGCTTGCTCGAACTGATTTCTGGCGACATGAGACTGAATTCTTATCTCATAGACTTTCACCTGATCCAGAATGTTATTGCTATTCTCAATGACTTGATCGATCAGATAGTTCATCTGTTCGAACTGGGAGCTAATGTAAGCGGCTTCTGTGCCACTGGTATAAAGCGTTAATGTGAGATCGTAATGTTGTTGCCAACGGTCGTCTGAGAGTAATTCAATACCCGTCTGAAAATACTCCTGGGCAGCATCAAAGGCGGCCGAATCCAGTGCCTGTATACCTGATTGACAGTTAAGCGAAGCTAGCTCTATCAGTTCATCTTCTGATTCGATCAGGTTTCGGGCACTGTTCAGGTGATTAGTGACCTCAAATACCGGAATCTTGTGCTTATTTGAAACGCGCTGCTGCAGAAGTCGGCCGATCTTCAGGTGTAATTCTTGTCGCAGGTTTTCCGGAATCAGAGAGTAGGCGGCTTGTTGAATACGGTCATGTATAAAGCGAAACCGGTGGCGATCAAATGTTAAGCCAGAACTGCTGGCGTAGTTGATATCCAAAGGGATTAATAAGCCTTCACGAACGGCATCCATCAGGTTCTCTGTAGTGTCGCTTTCACTTTGTTCTAATACAATCGACAGGGTATTAAGATCAAAAGGGCTACCGATACAGGCGGCCATTTGCAGGGTTTTCTGACTTTCGTTTGAGAGTTTTTGAATCTTACTGACCATCAGGTCGATAACGTTATCGCTCATCTCCCGTGATTGAATCTTAGTTTCGTCCCATTGCCAGCGGTTTTGATGGAAACTGATTAGTCCTTCGTCATGCAGTGAGTAGAGTAGCTGGATTAAAAAGAAGGGGTTTCCCTGAGTTTTCTCCATGCATATCTGAGCCAGCTCTGTGCAATGCTGAGGCTCGGTGCGTAAGGTATCTGCGATCAATCGGGTCGTTTGAGTGTTGTTCAGCGGTTCAAGGAGTATCTCGCTAATGCGACAGTTTCCCTGTTTTAATCGGTTTATTGTCAGTGCCAGGGGGTGTGAGTGGCCGACAGCCTGATCACGGTAACTACTGACAATCAGTAGATTAGACATATCTCCATCTTCACACAGAGAGGATATCAGGTTGAAAGATGCCAGGTCTCCCCAGTGAAGATCGTCGAGAAACAGAAGCAGTGGGGTTTCGGGTGTTGCAAATGCGCTTATGAGTGCTTTTACCAGCAGAGAGAATCGATTCTGTTCTTCAAAGATAGACAGCCGCTGAGAGGTTAATGGTTTTCCAATGATCAGTTCAAGTTCCGGTACCAGACTTATAAGGGTGTGAGCGCTTTGCCCCAGTGCTTTACAAATAAGATCACGATAGACAGAGATATCTTGGTCGCTCTCTGTCAATAGCTGTCTGATGAGCCCCTGCAATGCGAGAAATATTCCTGAGTAGGGCCGGTTGCGGCGAAACTGATCGAACTTACCACTGATAAAACGTCCGTTTTGCTCATGGATATAGTGGCGTAGTTCGTGAACAAGACTTGATTTACCAATTCCCGCATAGCCGGTAATCAGTATTAGTTCCTGACTTTGCGCCGCTCTATGATCGAAGCTATTGCGTAACTTCTGAATAATTGCCGCGCGTCCATAAAGACGTTGGGGTACGGAAAAGTGTTCAGAGATGTCTTTGCGGGCCAGGTTAAAGAGTGGAATGTCCTGTTGCTGATTCCAGCAATTAAGGCAGTTTTTAAGATCTTCTGAGATACCGAAGCTTGACTGATATCGTTCTGATGCATCCTTGGCCATCAGTTTCAGAATGATTCTGCTTAGCATCTCAGGTAATGCTGGATTAATATCATTCGGCGCTTTGGGCTGTTTTGCTATATGGCAGTGAATGAGTTGTAGTCGATCTTCTCCCCGAAAAGGAGGGCGTCCGCAAAACATCTCATACAGCACGACGCCCAGGCTGTAAAAATCACTGCGATAATCGATATGTCGATTGATACGCCCGGTTTGTTCCGGTGCCATATATTGCAGATCATCGATGGATAGTTGCTGTGAATTCCAACTGGCCTGTTCCCGGGTAAGCCTCGTAGAAATAGCAAAGTCGATCAGCTGAACGTCTTCGGTTTCGGGTAACCAAAGGATATTGTCCGGGGATAACTTTTTATGAATAACCCGTTCACTATGCAACCGGCCCAATAGATCGCAGAGACAGATCACCATGGGTAATACCTGCTCCCAGGGGTAGCGCTTTTTCTGCATCATCTGCCTAAGGGAAAGGCCGCCCCGGTCAGGGAATATGAGAGTTGTCTGATTATCAACACTGTTTAGGGGTAGTGGAGCAACAACTCCCTCAATATCCAGTGAGCTAAGTAACTCATATTCATGTTCAAAACGGCCGATATCTTCAGGGGTTGTTGTATTTCTGTTGAGTTGCTTAATGATGACCGGTTGAAGGTCATTGTCCCGAAGAGCGCGACTGACAGTACAGTGTTTGCCACGGTGAATAATTGTCTGGATCTGAAAGCCCGGGAAATGCTTCATCAATTATCCGATCACGCCGGCAAACATGTAGCCGGCTCCATGGGCGGTGAGTATGAAATGGGGATCGTTAGGGTTGTCATAAAGTTTACGTCGTAGCCTGCCTATCAGGACATCGACAGACCGATCATTTGGCGTCCATTCACGATCATGAATCGCATCCATTAATTGATCCCGGCTGAGTACCTGTCCACGACTGGTAATTAATGCATGGAGGAGCTTGTATTCTCCTTCGGGTAAGCGCTCAGATCCATCTTCAGGGCTTTCCAGTAATCGTCGACTACAGTCCAGCGTCCAGCCCTCAAATCGGATTAATCGGTTAATTGGGCTTTCCGATGATGGGGATTCATCTGTGACCCGCCATAACAAATTTTTAGCTCTTACCAACAATTCGCGGGGGTTAAATGGCTTAGTTACATAATCATCAGCGCCGAGCTCCAGACCCACGATACGATCAATTTCATCCCCTTTACTGGTGACTAAGATAATCCCCACTTTTGAATGGGTTCTGAGTTCGCGGGTTAGGGTAAGCCCATCTTTTCCAGGCAAATTGATATCCAGCAGCACCAGGTTGATATTTTCATCTATAACCCTTTGAACCAGGCTTTCGCCATGATCGGTTTCACTTACCCGATAACCTTCGTTTTCGAAATAACTGACCAGCAAAGAGCGGGATGCAAAATCATCCTCTACGATTAAGATATGTGACTGTTCAGTATGAGAGATCATGGTCTGCAACTATTAATGTGATTTTATAATTCCAATGCCTTGAGTCTAGCAAGCAGTTAGACCCGATGACAGTGATCCTAAATAAAAGCTTACGTGGATAGAAAACTGTAGAAATTCTTTATCAGACAAAGGCTTATAACGATGCTGATGCAGCGTTCGTTACATCCTGTTACATTAACAAACAACTTAGCACAAATTCCCAGAAACTCATTTACACCGGGCCGTTAGGTTAGTGTAAGTCGGAAAACCGGCGAATATAAAAATTAAAGATGAGGGCCTGCATCTGTTCTGGTTTATAGCGACAGATGCTGCAAAGAAAATTCTTACAGGAGTGATTGGCCTTGAAAATTAAGAAATCCAAGCATGCACTGCTTAGTGTTAGTGCACTGGCTCTGATGGGGACTATGCTGACCCCTGCGGCGTCTTGGGCGACGGATGGTGAGACGCTGATTCAGGAAAAATGCCTGCTTTGTCACACCAATACCGGTAACCCTGAAGCGCCATATTCCAGAATAAGCCAACAGCGCAAGACCCCTGAAGGCTGGCATATGACGCTTAATCGTATGCAACGTATGAATGGTCTGGTGATCTCTTCTGACGAGGTTCAGGCTGTTATTAAGTATCTTTCTGATACACAGGGACTGGCTCCCTCTGAAACCGCACCGTTTCGTTATGTACTTGAGCAAAAGCCAAATGTAGTTGAAGAGGTTGACCCGGCGTATGTTGAGATGTGCGCGCGCTGCCACTCTAATGCTCGTTTTGGCTTGCAGCGCCGGACACTGGGTGAATGGCAGCTACATGTAAATACGCATATGGCGATTAATCCGACGACTGAGCTGCATGCGCTGGCACGGGACCGGGATTGGTATGACATAGCCTATAACGATGTTGTGCCGAAATTGGCGGTTGATTATGCGTTCAATGATCCCGCCTGGAATCAGTGGCAAGCAAAGGTTAAGCCTTCGCTGAATGGCAGCTGGAGCGTTGCGGGCTTTATGCCGGGCAAAGGTGATTACAGTGCTGTTCTTCAGACTAAAGAGACGTCTAAAGATAACTTTAGTGTTTCTATGAAGGGTCATTATGCCGATGGTACGCCATTGCAGGGCGAGGGTAGTGCAAAAGTATTTGCCGGCTACGAATGGCGTGCAAGCCTGACAATTGATGGTATCAAGATGCGCCAGGTGATGGCGGCCGCTGAAGATGGTTCTTCTTTGTCAGGTCGGATGTATCAGAGTGCTCATGATGAGATTGGTGGTGAGCTGACCGCCGTCCATGGTAGTGCTGTCGTTGCGTTGTCACCGTCAGCCATAAAGCAAGGGCAGCAAAAGGAGATCACCATTATCGGTGCTGATCTTAAAGGCAGTGTGAGCCTAGGCAACGGTGTTCAGGTAGTTAAAGTCCTCTCCCGTGATGCTGATAGGGTCGTGGTCCTGGCAAAAGCGACAGGTTCAGCCTCTGTAGGTATGCGTAATGTTTCGGTCGGTAAGGCTAAGGCCAAAGCACAACTGGCTGTTTACGATGAAGTTGCTGCCGTTCAGGTATTGCCGAATGAATCTATTGCCCGAATTGGAGGTAATGGAGGGAATATTGCGAAGATGCAATCGACCTATCGTGCATTGGCATTCAGTGCTGGTAAAGATGGACAGCCAGGTACCGCTGATGATTTGCGCTTGGGCTATATGCAGGCCCTCTGGTCTCTGCAAGCTTTTGATGAAGCGGCAGAACATGAGAAAGACCTGAAATACGCAGGCTCAATTGATGGCAATGGTGTGTTTACACCGGGCGATGCCGGTCTCAATCCTGAACGTAAGTTTTCCACCAACAATGTGGGTAATCTGAAAGTGATTGCTCAGGTTCTGGATGGTGATAAAGCGGTTGAGGGTGATGCGCATCTGCTGGTGACTGTGCCTGTGTTTGTCAAACGCGCAATCCAGTAAGTGAAGCTGATAACAACTGCCAATTGTCGTTGTTGCTGATATAAAGAAAAGAGGTTGATTATGGGATCTTTAACTCTGGTAAAACCCAATCTGCATCTCGTAGATGTGGCGGAACGACGGATGTTGTTCCATGTGCCAACCAGCAGTTTGTTTGAGCTGGATGATTTGGGTCGAGAGCTTATCGAACTGTTCTCTTCGGAAGCAGAGGTGTCTGCACCACAGATCCGTGAACGGTTTGATGGCCGGTTCAATGCCGGTGATGTAGTGGATACTCTGGAAGAGTTAAAGACGCTGAAGATCATTGCCGAAGCGGGTACCTGGGCTCAGATTAATAATGAGCCTCAACCGGTGAAACAGTTTCCGTTGACCACCATCGTATTGAATACCAATACGGGTTGTAACCTCAGCTGTACTTACTGCTACAAAGAAGATCTGACCACCCCATCTAAGGGTGACAAGATGAACTTTGATACAGCGGTTAAGTCGGTGGAGATGATGCTAAAAGAGTCTCCGGACCAGCGTCAGTACAATGTGGTGTTCTTTGGTGGTGAGCCGCTGACGAATATGTCGTTAATTCGTAATGTTGTGGCTTATTGTGAAGAGCGTTTTGCAGCGCTGGAAGCAGATGTGAGCTTCACGATGACCACCAACGCTACCATGCTTACCGAAGAGCTGGTGGACTGGTTCAATGAGCACCGTTTTGGCCTGACTATCTCGATGGATGGGCCTAAGGCGATGCACGATAAGAACCGGATTACCGTGGGTGGCCAGGGAACTTACGATGTGGTTAAGAAAAAGGCGCAGATGTTGCTGTCTCGCTATACCGCTCGTCCTATTGGCTGTCGGGTTACTCTGACCCGAGGCATCACTGATGTGGAATCTATCTTCGATCACCTCTATCACGATCTGGGTTTCTCCGAAGTCGGATTTGGTCCGGTAACCTCTGGCGATATCACTTCCTTCAATCTCACCGCTGACGAAATGGTCGAGGTATTTGCAGGGATGAAGCGTTTGGGTCGCAAGTATCTGGATGCTGCGCTGGAAGGCAAAAACCTGGGTTACGGCAATATGCATATGCTGATGACCGATATTCATGAGGGCAACAAGAAACAGCTGCCCTGTGGAGCGGGAGTCGGTTTACTGGCGGTGGATACCCAGGGCGGGATCAACCTGTGCCATCGGTTTACTGGTTCTGATCAGCCACTATTTGGTGATGTCAGCGAGGGGTTGGATAAGCCGGCTCTGGCTGAATTTATTGAAACCCGTCTGGATCGAGCCGATACCGGCTGCGAAACCTGCCGTATCCGTAATATCTGTTCCGGCGGTTGTTATCACGAAAGTTACGCAAAATACGGTGATGCGACCGTACCTTCATACCACTACTGCGACCTGTTACGTGACTGGGTCGATTTCGGTGTAGAAGCGTATACCCGCATCATGATAGAGAATCCGGGCTTTTTTGAAGCTCATGTCTCTCCTAGAAGGAGTGCTTAAATGAAACATCTAAAGTCGTTTAATAAAAAAGCGAAAATGCTCGATCAGACTACTTCTCCGGATGAAGTAGAAGAGGTTGTAGCGATGCAGTCTGTTGTCGGCTGTACCTCTACTAATGATCCGGGCTGGGAAGTTGATCCTTTTGGTGGCCTGGGTTCGCTGTGTCAGCCAATGGAATCAGATCTTTATGGTTGTGCCGATGCCTGCTGGTGGCCCGCTCAGGTGCCTGACACCATGAGTAGCCAACCTAACTGGTCTATGGATGTATCCAAGGCTAATGAGGACTGGCGTAAGCTGGAAGGAATCTTTCCGGAAGAGCAGAAGTAACGGAGTAATTGATGAATATTTCGAACATTTTTAAAACAGCCACTTTATTGTGTGCTGCAGGGGCTGTGACTCTGATGTCTGGCTGTGCTGCGAATCAGGCTGTGTCGGTCAATGGTATGGCTGCGGATGGGCATGAATACCTGTTGACTGTAACCCGCCCAAATCAGTTGCATGTGATTGACACTGAAACCAAGCAGGTTGTGCGCAGTTGTGATGTGCCTGGAACATTTGGCACCGGCGCGGTTCAGCCCTCTCCGGATGGACGTATCGCCTATGTACTAACCAACGGTGCCGAAGATGTCTATGGCTTTGATATCACTAATTGCGATATTACGTTCTCTGCTAAGCAGTCCCAGAACGGTGTAAAGGTGAAAACCTTTATCTCACTGGCGATCAGTAATGATGGTAAAGAACTGTATACGGTGCAAAACCCTACCCGTAAGCTGAACGATCGTTATGAAGTACTTGCGCCACGCCTGGCCGTCTTTAATACAGCGGATGGTCTGGATGCAAAATCGGTACGGAATTTTCCGGTGGATCGTCGCATTACCAAAATCATGACCATGAAAAATGGCGAAGTGATTCTGGGTGGGGCTGACATTAAAGCGATCAATCCCGTGAACGGTGAAGTGCGAATGTTGAGTGCGCTGCAGAACTGGGCTCGCGGTGCAGACTGGATTCCGCCAGACGCGTTTGCCATGTTTACTCAGGGTGAACACGTTGGTGAATACATCATGCCGTACTTCACAATTAAGTGGAATGGCGATCCGGGTGATATGGAACAGGCTGAGTTTTGGTGGGGCATGAGCCGTATCGATATTGCAACGGGTGAGGTTGATGAACGTGAAACAGTGCCTTTTGAGTTTATTGTATTCAACTGGATTACTGATCCGAATGACAGCAATATTCTCTATGGCGCTTTCAATCAACTGTCTAAGCATGACCTATCGCAGAATAAGACTGTTGATGTAATAGATCTGGATCATACCTTCTATAGCATCAATATGGACCGTAGCCGGACCATCTATATTGGTGGTACTTCAAGTGATATATCCATTCATAATCCGGATACGCTGGAGAAGATCGGATCGATCCAATTGACAGGTGATATGTCTACTTCAGATTTACGTATTGCACGACTACTTTAAGGCATGTAGTTTAGGGTTAACCCTTATGTTTGGTGTTAATGGTTAACCACTAAGGGCTGTCGATGACAGCCCTTTTTACGTTTGGAAATAAAGAGAAGCTAATGTTCAGATGGTTAAGTGCTGCAATTGATGGGCAGGATAGGGGGCGTTTAGAAGACGCGTTTCGCTGGCTCTATACCTTTGTCCGGCCACAGTCGAAGGCGATAATGGGCCTGATGTTGCTGTCTGTATTTGCATCTGCTCTGGTGTTGTTACAACCCTGGCTGACCAAGTTGTTGATCGATGATGGCCTGTTAGCAAAAGATTACGGCATGCTAGTGACTATGTCGGTAGCGATGATTCTGGTTGGGATTATCAGTACCGGACTATCCGGTATTACTCGTTACCTGCACACTCAGTTGTCAGGCAAGATCCTCTTCTCTTTGCGTGAACACCTCTATGAACATCTGCAAACCTTGTCGCCACAGTTTTTTGGTGGCCGTCGGATCGGCGATATTCTTTCCCGTCTGGATGGTGATGTATCCCAGATTCAGCGTTTTGCTGTCGATAGCATGTTCTCCGCTCTCAGCAGTGTGCTGGGATTGGTGGGAGCGCTGGTTTTACTAGTGACCCTGTCCTGGAAACTATCGCTGCTGGTACTGGTACTGATTCCGTTAGAAATACTTTGGTTACGCTGGATGCGTCGTAAAGTCGAGCGTCAGGCCCGGATTATTCGTGAGCGTTCAGCCGATCTTAGCTCGTTTTTGGTAGAAACCTTGCCAGCGATGAAGTTTATCCAATCGGTGTCCCAGGAAAAACGGGAATCCCGTAAGCTGAATCGTCTGAGCGATAGTTATCTAACTGACTTATTAAAGCTACAGGTCACCGAATTTTTTACCCAGGCTATTCCCGGAACCCTGACCTCTCTGACCCGTGCAACTGCTTTTTTGATCGGCGGTTACTGGGTGATAGAGGGGCAATGGCAACTGGGTTCTCTGATTGCTTTCTCTAGCTATCTGGGGATGGCTACCGGTCCGGTACAAAGCCTTCTTGGCTTGTATGTAGCGATTCAGCGAATGTCAGTGAGTCTGGATAGGGTCATGGATTTGCGCCGTGCAGAGCCGGATATAACCGCCCCGGAACATCCGGCTACGCTAGCCGATGATATGCGTGGGGAGATCTGCTTTGATCGGGTTAGTTTTAGTTATCAGGGTCGAAATGAGCCTATTCTTAATCATGCTAGTACGGTGTTTCCCGCGGGGGCAAGTATTGCGCTGATCGGGCCTTCCGGCGTGGGTAAGTCCACCCTGATTGACCTACTGATGCGTTATTATGATCCCGAACAGGGGCGTGTTTTGATAGATGGCGTAAATCTTAAACAACTGGCACCGATGGAACTGCGCAAGCGGGTTGCTTTGGTAAGCCAGGAAATTACTCTATTTCGTGGCACTTTGATGGAGAATATTCGTTATGCCGCACCCGAAGCCAGTGATGCACAGGTGCAGGCTGCTACAGATCAGGCACAGTTAACTGAGTTGATCGAATCCCTGCCAATGGGGCTGGAAACACCATTAGGCGAGCGTGGCAGCCAACTGTCGGGTGGCCAGAAGCAGCGGGTGGCGATTGCCCGGGCGATTCTGCAAAAGCCGGCAATCCTTATATTGGATGAGGCAACCTCTGCGGTGGATGAATCTACTGAAGCTGAAGTGATCGCTAATGTGAATCGTATCTTTGCCGGCAAGACTCGCATCCTGATTAGTCACAGGGCTTCAACACTAAGCGGTGTAGATCTGCGAATAGAGTTAAACAATGGTCTGTTAGTTGCCGAGAATACCTTGCCTGAGGCTGAGTAATATGGGATTGAAGACAACCGGTAGAGTTGCTATTGGTATTGTAGACAGCGGTTATGGTTTTGAGCCATCACCGCCCGTTGGAGTCGATCGAGTTATTGCCTCACAGGCATTCCGATTTGATCAGGGTGTTATTTTAGCACCAGTAATTAATGATCAGCTTGGACACGGTTCTGCTCTGTTAGAGGTAATCGCAGAGCAGGCACCTCTGGCTGAGTTTGCTATCGCTCAGATTTTTACCGAACGACTGACTACCACACCGGTGCAGGTGGCTGCGGCAATAGATTGGTTAGTGGAACAACAGGTCGATCTGATTAATTTGAGTCTGGGGCTGCGGAATGATCGTGACATTCTGGGAGTCGCCTGCGAGAACGCGATTAAAGCCGGGGTTATTATCTGTGCCTCTTCTCCCGCTAAAGGCGATCCAGTTTACCCCTCGGCGTATCCCGGTGTCTTTCGTATGACCGGTGATGCCCGATGTACAGGGCCAGCGCAGCTTTCCTGTCTGAAAACTCAATATGCAGATTTTGGTGGCTATGTTAAAGCCCGTAATGGTGTCATTGGCGCGAGTGCCGGGTGTGCCCAGTTAACGGGGCATATTGGTCGCTATCTAAGCGCAGGGGGTGCCACTGATCTGAACTCTGTGTCCCATTGGCTGGAAACTCAGGCGGACTACTTTGGTGTTGAAGTCCGCTTTCCACCCGGTTCAAAAGAACAGAGAAGTGGAGGGCAGTAAGAGTGAAAGATAAGACCTCTATTAATAAGGATCTTAGTAACAAAGCCTGTATTAACAAGGCTGATATTGTTGTCTTAGGCGGAGGGCCTGCCGGTGGTGCAGCTGCTCTAGGGCTGAAAGCTCTTGGCTATGAAGTGACAGTAATAGCGGAACCAAGACCCTTCAAAGCGGTTGAAGGGATCTCTGAGCGGGTGTTAGAAGGGCTGCGCAATGCCGGGTTTAAACTGGCGCTGGCGAATCTGCCTGATCCCTCTCCACGGGTGGCCAGCTGGAACGGTGCAACTAACAGCGCGAATACCGAGATGCTGATTAACCGCAGTGAACTGGACAAGGGAATCTGCAAGGATCTACAGGCGGCAGGTGTTACCGTCATTAATGGCAGAGTGGCTAAAGTGAGTGAGGAAGTTAGAGGTTTTTCTATCCTGCTTAAAGAGTCTGATGCTGATTCGTTAAAGGCTGATTTTCTGGTTGAAGCCCGTGGGCGAAGTGCACCGGGAGGCGGACTTGAACGTTTGCGCGGGAGTGAAACCGTTTCCCTGCTGCAGTATTGGAAGGGAAAGCCCTGTAAACCGCAGTCTGCCGCTGAAAGTTTTGAGGATGGCTGGGCCTGGATGGCAGCCTGGTCGGATGGCACGCGCTATCTGCAGCTGACATTTGATGTGGCTTCCGCCAATCTGCCGGATAAAGCCGGATTGATTGATCACTGTAATGGAATATTAGAAACGCTGTCCAGCGCTCAGCCCTTTTTGGAGAATGCTCAGCCGACCGGTATTATCCATGCCCGTACCAGTACGCCGATATTGTGCCGCGAAGCGGTCGGTGACAACTGGATCAGAGTAGGGGATGCCGCGATGGCGGTAGATCCGCTTTCTGGTAATGGTATTTTTCAGGCGCTATCCAGTGCACTGCAAGCGCCTGCAGTGATCAATACACTGCTGCAGCGTTCAGAAAGTGCTGGGTTAGCGAAACAGTTTTATCAACAACGGGTTGATCACCTGTTTCACCGTTTTGCTCGTATTGGACGTGATTTTTACGCTTCTGAAGAGCGTTGGTGGGATAACCCCTTTTGGGCTACCCGCAGAAACTGGCCTGACAGTGAACCACTGCATCAGGAAACTGACCCTGATTCTCTGAAAGTGGTGAAGATGCCGGTGGTTAACAACGGCCTGATAGAGGAACATGAGGTGGTGATTACCAATGATCAGCCTCTGGGTATCTGGCACCTGAATGGCATTCCGATGGCTCCGGTGGTGCGCGTACTACAGCAGAAAGAGCTAGAAACAAGTCCGCAATCCTGCCTGCAAACTCAATTAGGAATGAGCCCTGAAAATGCCGTAGGGCTGACTCGCTGGTTATATCAAAATGGTTGGTTAAGAGCGGAAAATAAAAACTAAAAAAGGAGGCCTAGGCCTCCTTTTTTCTGGGTTTTTTTTACTGGTTGTTCAAGGTTAAATACTCATCAGTACCGATTTAACCTCGGTGTAATGTTCAATGACATCGCTACCCATCTCCCGGCCCAGACCGGATTGCTTATAGCCACCAAAAGGCAATGCCGGATCAAGTGCGGTATGGCAGTTCACCCAGATTGAACCTGACTTAATCCGGGGAATCATCCGATGTACTTGAGATAGGTTATTCGACCAGATACTTGCGCCTAGTCCGTATTGGCTATCGTTGGCGATTCGTACGGCCTCTTCAATATCATCGAATGGCATTGCTACCAGAACCGGGCCAAAGATCTCCTCCTGGACCACACTAGAATTCTGATTAACATCAACCATAACGGTGGGCTTAACATAGAAACCAGGGCCTGCTATAGCACTGCCACCTGCGGTTATAGTCGCGCCGCTGCTGCGACCTTGTTCGATGTAATTACACACGCGGTTCTGTTGTTTCGCCGAGATTAAAGGGCCCATTTGTGAGTTAGGATCAAGGCCGTGACCCAGTGTCATACCATCGGCAATAGCAGAGATATCCGCGACAACATTATCGAAATGCTTCTTCTGCACATAGAGACGGGAGCCGGCACAGCATACCTGTCCCTGATTGAAGAAGATTGCATTCGCAGCACCTGCCGCCGCGGTCTGCATATCCGCATCTTCGAGTACGATGGTGGGGGACTTACCTCCCAGCTCAAGGGTGACCCGGGTCATGGTATCCATCGCGGCTTTACCGATCAGTTTGCCTACTTCGGTAGAGCCGGTAAAGGTCAGCTTATCGACATCCGGATGGTGCGCCAGGGCTGAGCCTGCTTCGATACCCGTACCGGTTACAACATTTAGAACGCCCGGTGGATAACCTGCTTCCAGTGCCAGCTTACCCAACATTAGTGCGGTGAGGGGTGTTTCATCAGCCGGTTTGAGTACCACAGTACAACCCGATGCCAGTGCTGGACCCAGCTTCCAACAAGCCAGTAGCAGAGGGAAGTTCCAGGCGACAATCGCACCCACTACTCCGACCGCTTCCCGGCGGGTATAGCCGTGGAACTGTGCATCCGGCATAAAGGGAACTGATACATCAACGCTCCTGCCTTCGATCTTAGTCGCAAAACCAGCCATATAGCGCAGGAAATCAATGGCCAGACGAATATCGACGTGCTCAGCGATAACCACGCTCTTGCCGTTATCCAGTGATTCAATTTCTGCCAGAAGGCCTGCATTTTTTTCAATCAGATCGGCGAAGTTCCACAATAGCTTTTGGCGATCTACCGGTTTGATACGGCTCCAGTCAGAATCTTCAAAAGTTCTACGGGCTACCGCTACTGCTTTATCGATATCCGCTTTATTGCCACTGGGAACCGTGGTGATCTGTTCACCATCCGCTGGGTTGATAACAGCAAGGGTTCGGCCATCTTCGGCGTTCAGCCATTGGTCTCCAATCAGACATTTATGTGGATGCTGAATAAAGTCCAGTGCAGCAGCCGATGGTGAGAATTGTGAATCACTCATATGTATAAACCTACTTATAGTTGTAATTATAGAGACTGAGATACCTGGATACTGCTCAGGCAACCCGACACTTAGTAGTTATATATGGCAAGTGCTGTGCCAGAGTGTGTAAATGATCTTAATTCATTGATTTATAATGATTATGTTGATTTGTTTGGGTAGGGGGTGGAGTCTCCTCAGTGTTTTACTATGAGACAGGGTGTTAAAAAATAAGTCAGTTTGTGCAGGCTTTACAACTAAGTGAGAGGGAGTGGCTGGGCTGATTCAGTTTCACTTTTACCGGACTGTTGCATTTCTGAACAGCGGTGTTGCGTAATAAAACAGTGCAAGCTGTTATTTATCTAAAGGATTACCCCTATTTTTTTCTACGTCTTTGAAAAATAAGAAATTATCTATATTGGCATAAGCCGTGCTTTGTATTTCTACAGGTTAGAACTTTGGGCTGCGCTCAGCTGCTCAACGATATAAACAACAACTAAGGAGTCTGGCCTTGATGAAGAAATTTAAACTACCCCGATTGACGGGTGGGCTTCTGCTGGCGGGGATGATCTTGCCAACAGGAGCCGTACAGGCGAGTGATGCTGAAACCATTATTCAGAATAAATGTGTGGCATGCCATACCGAAGAGAAGGCCGAACCACTGCAGATGAGTCGTATGAGTCATCAGCGGAAAACCCCTGAAGGTTGGTTGATGACAATCGCCAGAATGCAGGTGATGCATGGTCTTGAAGTAACGGATGACGAACGACGTACGCTGGTGAAATATTTTGCAGATAAGCAAGGTCTGGCGCCGGAAGAAACTGAAGGCTCCCGCTACGCGATGGAACGACGCTTGAATACCATGGAAAGCTTTGAATCTACCAGTTTTGAAGAGATGTGTTCCCGTTGCCACTCCGGTGCGCGGGTGAAACTGCAGCGCCGTCCGGCGTCAGAATGGGAACATCTGGTTCATTTCCATCTGGGACAGTGGCCAACGCTGGAGTATCAGGCGATGTCACGGGACCGTGACTGGATGGATCTGGCATTCAAACAGATGGTGCCTGAACTCGCCGCAGATTTCCCACTTCAGTCTGCTAGCTGGGACAAGTGGCAAAGCGTTAAGAGTGTCCCTGTCAGCGGTAGTTGGAGCTTCAGTGCCCAGATAGCCGGGAAAGGTGATGTTCGAGGTGTAATGTCTGTCTCCGGTGGTAAGGATGACCAGTACAAAGTTAGCATCGAGGGTGAGTACGCTGATGGCTCTGCACTGAAAGGTAGTGGCACAGCTATCGTTTATACCGGTTATGAGTGGCGAGCCAATCTGGCTGTTGATGGCGTAAAAATGCGTCAGGTATTTGCGCTGTCTGCTGATGGATCTGAGCTCACTGGCCGTATGTTTGAAGCGGTGCACGATGAAGCGGGGATGGATTTCTCAGCGATTCGTACCGGCAGTAAGGCAAAACTTCTTTCTATCCAACCTGGGTATATCCGCGCAGGTAGCACTGAAGTGCTGACCATCGTAGGCGCAGGCCTGGGTACAAAAATCTCACTGGGCGACGGCATTAAAGTTGTTAGCGAAATGTACCGGGACGATAACAAAGTTGTTGTTCAGGTAACGGCGAACGCTACAGCTAAGCCAGGTTCTCGCGATGTTAAAGCGGGCAAGGCCGAGGGTGCTGTGCTTAACGTTTATGACCAGATCGATAGCGTGAAAGTTGTACCTGACTTTGCGGTAGCGCGAGTCGGTGGCAACGGAGGTTCCACACCTAAATATAACGCTCATTTCCAAGCGGAAGCGTGGATGAATGGCGCGGATGGTGAGCCTGGAACAGAGGATGATATGCGCATCGGTTTTGTTCCTGCTAAATGGCATGTCGAGCCATTCGATGCTCAGGCCGAAGCGGATCGTGATACTCATTTTGCCGGACGTATGGATGAAAAATCTGGTCTGTTTACCACGGCAGGTTCAGGGCCGAACCCAGAGCGTCGCATGTCGACCAATAATGCCGGTAATCTGAAAGTGATTGCTGAGGTTATGGAAGGCGCTAATGCTCTGAGTGCTGAAGGTCAGATGATCGTTACTATACAGCGCTGGAATAATCCTCCACTTCCATAAGGAGTTCCTGACTACTCAAGAGGGATGTTGTGAACCTGTGCAGCATCACGAAAATAATAATAGTGAGGAGGGTCGTTCTATGGGCGCCCAATTGAATCTGGTAGAGCAGAATCTACATCTGGTTGCTGTTAGTTCACGGCAGATGTTGTTCCATATACCTTCCAGCAGTCTGTTTGAGCTGGATGGCTTGACCAAGCAGTTAATTGACCAGCTGCGTAATAGACCTCAGCAAACAGCAGAGCAGTTGATTGGTGAGTTATCAGAGCAGTTTCCGATGGATCAGGTGGCTGAAACGCTGAAAGAACTGATTGCATTGGAACTGGTGAGTGATGGTTCGCCATTGACGCCTGAGATTGCGTTGAAAAAGATCACCGAGTTTCCGCTCAATACTTTGGTGTTGAATGTGAACACCGGTTGTAATCTCAGCTGCAGCTACTGCTATAAGGAGGATCTGGATAAGCCTTCTGAAGGCAAGAAGATGCAGTTCGACACCGCTAAGCAGTCGATCGAAATGCTGATTGCGGAATCACCCAACGAAGCACGCTATAACATTGTCTTCTTTGGGGGTGAGCCGTTGTCAAATTTCGGACTGATTAAGGATGTCGTCGCCTACTCGGAACAGCGCTTTGCTGAACTGGGTAAACCGGTGGATTTCACGATGACCACCAATGCAACCTTGCTGACGGAAGATATTGCTGACTGGCTTAATGAACACCGTTTTGGACTTTCAGTCAGTATGGATGGGCCAAAAGCGATCCACGATAAAAACCGGATCACCGTGGGTGGGCAGGGGACTTATGATGTGGTGAGTCGTAAAGCAAAAATGCTTTTATCCCGCTTTCGTGCCCGTCCGATCGGTGCCCGCGTTACCCTGACTAAAGGAGTGACCGATGTGCGCCAGATCTGGGACCATCTATTTAATGAACTGGGCTTTTCTGAAGTCGGTTTTGCGCCGGTGACCTCCGGTGATATCAGCTATTACAACCTCAGTGATGAGGAGTTGATTGATGTTTTCCACAACATGAAAGTGCTGGGTAAAGAGTATCTAGAAGCCGCACTGGAGCACCGTAATATCGGCTTTTCCAATATGCATCAGCTGATTACCGATCTCCATGAAGGCAATAAGAAAGCGTTGCCCTGTGGTGCGGGTGTGGCATTACTGGCGGTTGATCACGAAGGTGGATTAAACCTCTGTCATCGGTTTACTGGTTCTGAACTGGGTACCTTTGGCGATGTACAGACCGGTATCGATAAAGAGCGTCTGGGCGGTTTCCTCGAACAGCGCCTGGATCGTACCGATACCGGCTGCTCAAGTTGTCGCATCCGTAATCTCTGTTCCGGTGGCTGCTATCACGAAAGCTATGCCCGTTTTGAAGACCCTACTCAACCTGTTTATCACTACTGCGATCTGATGCGCGACTGGGTAGATTTCGGTATCGAAGTCTACAGCCGCATCATGGCCGAAAATCCGGCCTTTATCGACAGTTACATATCTCCCCGGAGGGCTCACTGATATGAAGCATCTCAAGCCTGTTAATAATAAAGCACACACTCTGACTAAGGCCGTTGCCGAAGATCAGGTAGAAGAAGTCGTAGCGATGCAGTCTATCGCTGGTTGTACTGCCACCACCGACCCAGGTTGGGAAATTGATGCCTTTGGTGGCGTCACCTCCCTCTGTCAGCCGATGGAATCTGATCTCTATGGTTGTGCTGATCCATGTTGGTGGCCTGCACAGGTACCGGACATGATGAACACCTATCCAGACTGGAATGAAAAAGCAGCTAATTCTGCTGATAACTGGCGCAACCTGGGAACCGTGTTCCCTGCTGATAAAGACTAACTAAACAGGATGCTAACGATGAGAAAAAGAAAAATGCTTCCTCGCAGCATGACTGTGATGCTGACGACGCTGACGTTAGGTTTAGCAACACTCACTACTGGTGTTGCTACTGCCGCAAAAGGGCCTGCGCTTAAGTCAGGCAACGAATACATGGTGGTGGCGAACTATCCAAACCAGATGCATGTGTTGGATCTGGCGAGCGAGACTGTCTATAAAACCTGTGATATGCCGGGACGTTTTGGTCCCGGTGCACTACAGGTCGCTCCGGATAAAAAAACCGCTTATATCCTGAATAACGGTTATGAAGATATCTACGGTGTGGATATGGACACCTGCGATGTAACATTCCATGCAAAGATGGCGCAAAGCAAAAAAGAGCGGACCAAAACAATCTATGCCTTTGCGCTGAGTTATGACGGTAAAGAGCTGTACACGGTACAGAATCCGACACTAATGGAGCGCGACCACTATGTTGTGCAGCCGCCCCGTCTGGCGGTGTACAACACCGATGCAGGTTTAGATGCGAAACCTGCTCGTATGTTCCCTTCGCCGCGACTTGTGACGGCTATGCAGGTAGGTAAAGATGGCGGTTTGTATATGGCCGGTGCAGACATCTACAAAATGGATGTCAAAACTGGTAAATACGAGGTGGCCGTTCCAAGTCGTAACTGGCAGCGGGAGCGTTATGTCCAGCCAGATGTGCTTAACGTCTGGGCGGTGCAAACGCCAACTAAAGACTTCACCATCCTTTACACCACGGCACGCTTTCAGGAAGGCTCTGAAGACTTGAATACCGCTGACTGGCTCTATGGATACTTCAATATCAACCTGGAAACCGGCGAAACAGAAACCAAAGATTTCGGTCCGATCACCGAGCTGTATTTCACCGGCACCCGTTCGCCTAAGGATTCCAATATTATGTATGGTGTCCTTAACCGGCTGGCCAAGTATGACATCGAAAAACAGACGTTGTTAAAAGCGGCGGAACTGGACCACTCCTACTATTGTGTCACCGTTAACCAGACCGGCAGTAAAGTCTATCTGGCGGGTACCCATAACCATGTTGCAGTATTCGATGGAGATACTCTAGAACGTCTGAATACTATCGAGCTTCCCGGTGGTGATATGTCCACTACGACTGCCCAGGTATTTGTTCGCTAAACAACCCTCTCTAATTGGCACACTTTCCTTCAGGCAGCTTCAGATGAAGCTGTCCGGGGGACGTTTGCCTGAAGAACTACTTTATAAGGTTTTAACCCTATTTTTCTATCGAGTTTTATGGAGTTTGAGCATGAAAAAAAATAACACGATGTTCTTTAAATTAACCGTACTGGCGAGTGCGCTTTTAACTGCTGCCGCCGTTCAGGCCGCACCGGTCTATGATCAGGACGGAAAGTCCCTAGAGTTTAATGTTGAGGGTATGGCGGGAGTTTTCTCAACCGATGAAAACTATACCGGTATTGATGGCGGTAATAATTGGCAGGAAGGCTATATCAAGGGTGACCTGGTTGGGCGAAATACAATCGCAAACGGTGCCGTTTACGGTGGCCTGGGAGTGATCGCTTTAGGGACCGGTGGTGATGGCGATGCCGGTGGATATACCTCTGGTGATGAGAGCGAATTGAAGCTTGAGAACGCATTTGTCGGTTGGCAGAGTAGTAATGGCCTGTTTGATCTGTCGATCGGTCGTCAGCAGTTCACCTTAGGCGATGGTTTTATCATTGCTGGTGATGCGATAAGTTTGGGTGATATGGGAATTCCGGGTGTCGATGTCGACCGGGGTGGGGCGTACTACCTGGCAGGACAGAAAAGCTTCGATAAAACGGCTGTTCTTAAAGTAGACCCAGAGGGTGCTCTGCGGGGTGATCTGTTTTGGTTGCAGTCTGATAATCCATATCATCAGGATACAGAGATTGGCGGTGTTAACTTTGAGTTAGTAGATGATGCAAAAGGCACCCTGGGACTGAGCTATATGTCTGTGCTGGATGTGGATCAGGGCGCTGGCTTTGGTATCTGGGATCAGCGCAAGGGTATGGATATTGTTAGCCTGCGCGGCCAGGGCAGTATGGGTGTTGAAAACTTATTCCTGTCGTTTGAATACGTGAATGAAACTGGTGGCGATACTGCCGTCAAGAATGATGGCAATGCCTGGTATGCGGAAGCGGGCTGGACTTTTACCGATCTGCCTTGGTCACCCACGGTTAACTACCGTCACGCGAAGTTCTCAGGAGATGACAGTTCAACCACCGACAACGAAGCCTTTGACCCTCTGTTTTTCGGTTTTACTCGGGGCTTTGGTACCTGGTTCCAGGGTGAAGTGGCGTCAAACTATGCTGGTCCTGCCAACAGCGGCAACACTGTTGATCGTTTAGAACTGATGGTGCAGCCCCGGGATGACTTGACCGTTGGTTTGCAATATTGGGATTTTGGAACGGAAGATGATGCTGCAGATCTAGCTGGAACTGAGGTAGACCTGTACGCACTTTGGTCAATCAACGATAACTTCGTTTTCAGCCCGATGGTGGGTTATTACAAACCTGATGGTAACGATGTTGTTGCAAATCAGGGTAATGATGATGCCAATTTATACTTGCAAGCCGTATTGATGTATTTCTACTAGATACTAATTGTTTAACCATTTTTGTAAGGAAGGCCCTGCTCCTTCAGCTGCGATATAAGGTGGTTTTCACGGCCAACTTGGGAAGGATTGAATGAGTCCAATGTGTTCTAAAGGTAGCCTTTTGGGCGGGATTGAAGAAACGGAATCTCTGGATTAATTATGGTCGACGTACAACCCGTATGTTTACCATTGTTACCTTGATCTCTAGTTTCTTTGACCCCCAAAATTCAGAGGGTCTATTGAGGCGCAAGGGCTTGTTCTTTCCTTCTTTTATATCGTTTTCCACGGCCTGGTTTCCGGTGCCGTGGCTTTTTTTTCTTAAATCAGCTTTCTTAAGTAAAAAGGGTGAAATCTATTGGGTTGCTATAATCATACTGATACGGTAAAAAAATAGATTGCCTGTGTTTAAAGCATTCAGTTAAAAGTAGTGAGTGATCAGCATAATGAAGAAGTCGACAGATTCTACTCACTTCGCTGACCCTATTAACTCGGTCAAGGATGCCCGTAATCGTCTTATTGAAGAAGGCGAGGTTCCTAGTGGTGTATTGCGTAGTGAAATCGAAGATTCCTGGTTGCGCAGTGTTAATGCCGGACTTAACTGCGAGTCTCCGTTGGATCTGGAAAATCTCTCCCGAGATAGTATTGATGACCTTAGGGACAAAAACCGGGGGCTGATCGAAGCCGCACATCCTGAAATTAAACAGCTTGTAGACTATTTCAGACCGGATGGTGGGTTGGTGCTGTTGACCGATGAGTCAGCGACTATTCTTAAAATAAAGGGTGAGACTCAGAATCTGGATTCTGCTACCCGTTATTCTTTGGAACCGGGGGCAAACTGGGGTGAAGAGTTTCGCGGAACCAATGGCCCGGGCACAGCAGTCGTTAACTGTTCCCCTCAGATGATTCGTGGCAATGAACATTTTCTCGATTCCATTGGATATCTTTCTTGCTGTTCAGCACCCATCACCGATCCTAAAGGGGAGCTTCTAGGAGTTCTGGATCTAACTTCACCGACCGATAATCGCGATCTTCCGCCTAATCTCAGTCTGGTTCAACAGGCCGTTCGTTCGATAGAAAACCGGATGTTCAGTGGGCAGTTCCAGCAACACATTGTTCTCAGTGTGCACAGCCGGCCAGAATATCTTCGTTCTTCATGGCAAGGTTTACTGGCACTGGAATTGGATGGGCATATTCATGCGGCCAATGAGCAGATTTGCCAGCTACTTAACCGTAAGCGATCACAGTTGGTAGGACGTAATCTCGAAGAGTTATTTGGCGTTCGTCCTGAAGCCTTGCTGACCGCTCTCCACCGTAAAGGTCGGGGAGAGCTACGTACCCGTGGTGGCGATTTCTACTGTGAATTACTGCACTTTCCGAATAGTTTTCCAACCTCTTATAAAGCTCCCGCTAAATCCAACCGTAGTAAGCCTGCGCCACCACCTCTGAATGCACCGCCGTTGAGTGAACTTGCCGGGCAGGACCCGCGTCTGCAGAAAGGTGTGAGGATGGGGAGTCGCGCTCTTGCCCATGAATTGCCAGTATTGATTCAGGGGGAAACCGGTACGGGTAAAGAGGTCATGGCCAAATCACTTCATCTGGACAGCCGGCGAAGTAGTGGTCCCTTTATTGCTGTTAACTGTGCCTCGATACCTGAAGGCTTGATCGAGTCGGAATTGTTTGGTTATCGCGAAGGCGCCTTTACGGGCTCCCGTAAAGGCGGAATGATAGGGCGATTGGAGCAGGCTCAGAGTGGTACCCTTTTTCTGGATGAAATTGGTGATATGCCACAGGCGCTTCAAGCTCGACTACTACGTGTTCTACAGGAACGGATAATAGCCCCGCTGGGTGGTGGCGATGAGATTGCTCTGGATATTGCTGTTATCTGTGCCTCCCACCGGGATCTGAAGGCGTTAGTTGCTGAAGGCCTTTTTCGGGAAGATCTTTATTACCGGCTCAATGGTGTTTGTCTGCGAATTCCCTCATTTCGAGATCGTACCGACAAGAAAGACTTTATTCGTTACTTTCTTCATCAGTTGACACCGGATGGACGACAGATCGATATTGCTCCCGATATGATGAAGCAACTACTTGCCTATAACTGGCCGGGTAATATTCGTCAGCTTGAGACTATATTAAGGGTGGCTATCGCCTTTATGGAACCCGATGAAGTGCAGATTGATAATTGTCATATCAGTGATGATTTTCTGGAAGAGCTCAACAGTAAGGGCCGAGCGGTTCAAGGAGGTATTCCTCCTAATCAGGCCTGTGGCACTTTGAAAACCAGTGAGCTGTTAACGATTCAACAGGTATTGGAAGAGAATGAGGGTAATATCTCAGCCACTGCAAACGAGTTAGGTATTAGTCGCGCAACGCTGTATCGAAAGCTAAAGCAGATTGAGGAGTGATCTGCTTCTATAAGCAGGAACACTGACTATTCAAAACGCCATTCATCTGACAGCCCTGGGATTTTAGGTATAGGCTCTCTACTGGCTTTTCTTTCGAGTCGGTCCATAAAAATCTGCCATATCTGCGCAACCGAAACGCTGTTATCCAGCCGGTCTAAAAACTCTATCGAGTCACCCACTTTGAGCTGGCCGGTCTCCAATACCCGGTAATACCACCCGGAGATCGCTTCCGACATTATAAAGGGGGCTATGTGGGCGTTACCGTATTTCTGGTTGATTTTCCAACAGGGGCGGCGCGGTTGTGATACCTGCACTACGGCGCTTCCCAGGCGGAAGGTGTCGCCAATATGTACCTCGGTATCTAATAACCCATGGGTAGATATATTTTCACCGATTGATCCCGGCTCGAAGCTATCGCTTAGGTGGGGCAGGGCTTGTTTAAATACGGCGTAATGCTCGGCAGGATAATGATAGATCGCTTTTTCTGACCCCCCATGTACCCGTTTATCTACTTGTATATCACCGCTGAGTCCGATTTCTGTGACTTCATGGCGTTGCTGGGAGAGGGCTTTATAGATCCCTGTTGCGGTTTTATCAGGGCCGATGGTCGCTAACTGACCGATAAATAAGCCTTCAACCTGAGCGTTGTAAACGTCCATCTTTTCATCTCACCTGTGCGAATGATTGCATCAGTTTAGGAACTAACTGTAAATATAACTATGCTTCCTTGGAAGTATTTAAAGTTGTCATTTCTCGATTGAATTAAGGTGCCATTTCTCAAAAATAGAGTAACCTTATGAAAGCGTTAATTATTTTTTATAGGGGTAGAGCATGGATATGGATCTGAGTCTTTTACAAACACGTGTGATTGCTTGTCTTATAGAAAAAGAGGTCACAACCCCGGATCAATACCCGTTAACCCTTAACTCCCTGACAACAGCCTGCAATCAGAAGAGTAACCGAGAGCCGGTCATGAGCCTGTCTGATACTGAGGTGCAGGAAGTTCTCGATGAACTGACTAAAAAGCATATGATTCGCCAAGAGGGTAGTTTTGGTAGCCGGGTACCAAAGTTTAAACATCGATTTTGTAATACCGAATTCTCCGAGCTGAAATTGAGCGAGCAGGAGTTAGCGATCGTGTGTACTCTGTTTCTGCGTGGCCCGCAGACCCCTGGAGAGTTGCGCAGCCGCACCAATCGTTTATGCAGTTTTAGCGATGTCCATGAGACGGAAGCGGTGCTACAGAAAATGAGTGAACGGGAAGAGTTTCCGCTGGTGGTGCGTATGCCCCGGGAGCCCGGTAAGCGGGAATCTCGTTATGCTCATCTCTTTAGCGGTGAAGTGGAAGCGGCTGATCCGTCTGAGTATAGCCCGCCTGTCGTGCGTGCCAGTGCCAGCAGTGATGCGATTGCAGCATTGGAGCACCGAGTCACTGAACTAGAAAAAATCATAGCTGATTTACAGGAAAAACTGGGCGAATAAAGGCCTTTTCATAATAGACAAGCAGATCACCTCAGTGTCAGACTGCGTTCAGCCTGTTTGATACTGAGGAATACATATGTCTGCTCGAAGTCTGGATTTCTACTTTGATTATATCTCGCCTTATGCCTATTTCAGCTGGCGTAAAATTCATGAGCTCTGCGGTCGCTATGATATTGTCCTGAATGCCCATCCAGTGGTGTTTGGTAAACTGTTAGATCACTGGGGGCAGCTGGGTCCGGCTGAAGTCCGGCCAAAGAAAGCTGCGCTATATAAATACTGTGATCGCTACGCCAAATTGCACGGTTTTGAATTTAATCCTCCGGCCTGTCATCCCTATAACCCCTTACCGGCTTTGCGTTTGTCATTACCCGAGGTGAGCGGTACAGAACAGCACCGCGTTATCAGTGCAATTTTTGAAGCAGGCTGGTCGAAAGGGGCTGACCTGGCATGCCGGAATACACTGGTCGGTATTCTGGATAACCTGCAGTTAGATAGCGCAGCGCTGATGGCTTCTATCGAAGCACCAGAGACTAAAGCCAAGCTGCAACAGGAAACTGCAACGGCAATCAGCCGTGATGTATTTGGTGTGCCGACATTTATCATTGATGATGAATTGTTCTGGGGTAATGATCAGCTGGAACATCTCGAACTCTTTCTGCAGGGTAACGATCCACTCGATACGGAGCGAGTTGAAAAAATGCTTGCCCGGCACCGGGGCATAGATCGTAAATCCTTTGTACAACGTCAGGCTGAAGGGAATCAGAAATAGTTTGGCTGATGGGCTATACGCTCAGATGATAATTTACAGTGAAACCTGTTTTTGACTTGATTGATTTCTGATAGGGCTGACAGACTTATCAGCTATTTTTTGTTGGTTTGTAGATGCATGTCGAAAACATTCTGAAACCCTTTTCAGGATCGGCGCATCAATGCCAGGTGAGCTGATCATATTCATGCGCATGACCAGATTGCTGTGCAGTATATTGGCAGGTAACGTTCGTGTCTTATTACTGAGTAAGAGTGACTCTGGCAACAGGGATATGGCAAAGCCTTCTTCTACCGCGGTGGCGACATTGTCTAAGACCGGGCTACCAAACACTATCCGATAGGGTTGGCCTGATGTTTTTAGTTGTGCCAGACAAAGATCTCGCACAATGCAGTTATCTTCATACATAGCTATGGGCAGCGGTGATTGTTCTTCTAGCCTGGCACTGTTGGGTGCCACCCAGAATAACCTTTCGCTCCAGAGCAGAGTCTCATCAGAAGGTTCAGATTCTCCTGCAACAATGGCGATATCCAGTTCACCGGCAGAGATTAGCTTCCTGAGGTTGCGACTGCGATCACAGATAATACGGGCTTCGAGGTTAGGTAGTTCCGCAGCGAGTATTGGCATGAAAAAGCTCAGAAAATTCTGGGCATAATCGGTCGGAATTCCAAAGCTAAGCTTTCCTGCCAGGTCTGTATCACTGAGTGCAGCCAGGGCTGCACTGCTGAGTTTTAGTAGCTGTTCACTGTAACTGAGCAGGGTCTGGCCCGCTTCAGTCAGACGGATGCCTCGATTGCTCCGCTCAAGTAGACAGTTACCGGTGAGTTCTTCCAGTCTTTTGATTTGCATACTGACCGCTCCCTGGGAGCGATATACTTTCAGTGCAGCTTTTTTTAGCTCTCCGGTACGGGCCACCATGACAAAGGTGCGTAGCAGTTCAAGGTCGAGTATCTGTTCCAAAACGGGCTCCGTAAATATCATGAACCGATTTAGCAAAACTGAATCGATGGTTAATTAATATTCGTTTGCCTGAAGTATGCCTTTTTTTTAATCTAACAGGCAAGTACCCGGTTGCTGTCTTTAAACTACTATCAGATAACCGGGATCAATTGTCGGGGAACTCCCTTCCAAGCTATGGAGCGTCGTATGTCTGTTTCTGAAACACTAAAGCAAATGTCAGGGGTGATTCTCACCGGTCATGGTGGCCTGGAGATGTTGCAGTATAAAACTGATCTGCCGGTGCCTGAGCCAAAAGAAGATGAGGTATTAATCAGGGTTGGCGCCAGTGCGGTCAATAATACTGATATCAATACCCGGATCGGTTGGTATTCCAAGAAAGTGACGGAAGACACTAATGCCGGTGCAACAGTTGGCTTTGGTTCAAAGGTTGATGACGATGCTAGCTGGTCTGGAGCACCATTGCAGCTACCCCGTATTCAGGGCGCAGACTGCTGCGGTGAGATAGTTGCTGTAGGTGAAAAAGTCAGCGCTGACCGGGTGGGAGAACGAATACTAGTAAGGCCTATGCAGGAAGCATTTGGCAGTGTAAGAAAGTACGAATGCAGCACTTACGGCTCAGAATGTGATGGTGGTTTTGCCCAATACACGATCGCCCGTAGTAACGAGGTACTGAAAGTTGAGAGTGATCTTACTGATGCGCAGCTGGCTTCATTTCCCTGCGCATACTCTACCGCCGAGAATATGATTGATCGCGTTAATGTTCAGGCCGGAGAAACGGTTCTGATTACGGGAGCATCAGGTGGTGTGGGGTCAGCTGCTATTCAGTTGGTGAAACGACGGGGTGCAAAGGTTATCGCAGTCTGTGGTGAAGAAAAGATGCAACAGATTAGCGAATTGGGAGCTGACCAGGTAATTCCGCGAGGCAAAAACCTGCTATCTGAGTTGGGATCTGATGCTGTGGATGTGGTCATCGATCTGGTTGCTGGGGAGCAGTGGCCGCAACTCCCGGACCTGTTATGCCGTGGTGGTCGCTATACCGTTGCCGGTGCTATTGGGGGGCCGTTGGTCGAGATGGATGTGCGGACTCTGTACCTGAAAGATCTGAGTTTTTTCGGCTGCACGCATCAATCTCGCCATATCTTTGAGAATCTGATTGGCTATATCGAACGGGGAGAGATTCAACCATTGGTGTCACAAGTATTTCCTCTGTGCGAAATCGGTGAAGCACAGCAGGTATTTATGGCTAAGAAATTTATCGGCAAGTTGGTATTGCTGCCGCCGAAGGACAAGTAATATGAGAATTGTAGAAATTTCAATATTTCACCGGTCGCTGCCAATTAATGGAGAGCCTTACCGTATGGCTCTGCAGGAGCTGACCAGCCTTGATTCAACCCTGGTCAGGATCACAACCGATACCGGCGTCACTGGTTTTGGCGAGTTTTGTCCGCTAGGGTCGGCTTATCAGCCCCAGCATATGCTAGGGGGCAGGGCGGCTCTGGAGGAGATCTGCCCCTATCTGATTGGCTTAAACCCGCTTTTAATTGATCGTGCTTACGATGTAATGAATCAGGCCCTGTGCGGTAGTCTTTACGCAAAGTCTGCGATCGATATGGCGCTTTGGGATATTGCCGGTAAAGTTTACGGGGCAAGGATTTGTGATCTTCTGGGTGGGGCTGTTAGGGAACAGGTACCCTCTTATTATGCCATCGGTCTGACTTCACCTGAAAAGGCTGTCGAGATCGCGCGACAGAAGCAGGCACAGGGCTTTCGACGTTTGCAACTTAAAGTTGGTGGGCGGGAGCTGGAAGAAGATATCGCCACGGTACGTAAAGTGTCTGAGGTGTTGGGAAATGGGACAGTGCTGGCGGTTGATGCTAATCGTGGTTTGTTACCGCGGGATGCCATTCAGCTTTCCCATGCATGCCGGGAGCAGCGTTTTGTCTTGGAACAACCTTGTCAGACTTACGAGCAATGTCTGGCTGTACGACAGCATATCAATCATCCGCTCTATCTGGACGAAGTGATTGTCGACCTGAATACGCTGCTGAGGGCGATCAGTGATAATGCCGCGGACGGTTTCGGCATGAAACAGAGTCGGGTTGGTGGTATCAGTCAGATGCGTACTATCCGTGATGTGTGTGCGTCGGCCGGCTTGCCAATGACCTCGGATGATAGCTGGGGTGGTGATCTGGTTGCATCCGCCTGCCTGCAGCTGGGTGCAACAATGCAGCCGAACTTATGCGATGGTGTGTGGATTGCTGCCCCCTATATAGATGGTCACTATGATCAGGATAATGGGATATCAATTGAGCAGGGCCAATTGAGCTTACCCGCAGGTCCAGGGCTAGGTATTGAACCCGGAATAGGGGTCGATGAAACGGCTCTGATCAGCTTTGGTTAAAGAATTTTGCAATGGTCAGAAGTGCATTACCCCGATCGGTTTGTTATACCGGTCGGGGTGAGTCTGTTTTAATCTTGGTATAACAACTGTCGATAGAAAACCGGTAGCGAAACAAGTTCACACCGGTTCTCTTCTTCGGAGCCAGTAAAACGCCAGCCGGTAGTTATTAGGCTTATATTACTGTCTGATCAGCCCGATGTTTTAAACCCGAGCTTGGTGCACCTACTTAATTAGTCAGGTGCGCATAGCTGTCGACGAAGCGCTTATATTTATGCTGGCCGCAGGTGTAAGACTCATATTTTGGCGGGTTATCGATATCCTGACAGGTAGGCACTACACTCACCTCAGCATTGAAATCAAGATCAATAAAGAAGGGAACTGAGTAACGTTTTTTACCACTGGTATTTATTACCCGGTGTACAGTTGAAATGTAACGGTCGTTGGTGAATGTCTGTACCAGATCACCGATATTGACAATAAAAGTATCTTCTACCGGTGGTGCGCTGACCCATTCGCCGTCACGGTTCTGTACTTGCAGGCCGCCAACAGAGTCCTGGGACAGGATGGTCAGAAAACCATAGTCGGTGTGTGCACCAATACCTATCTCTTCCAGTGTGATATTACCCTCCTGCGGCGGGTAATGTAGCAGGCGCTGAATAGTGATCGGCTTTTGCTGTAACTTCTTAAAGTAGTCCGCGGGTAACCCCAGACTAAGAGCGATGGCACTGATCAGCTTACGGGACAATGTCATCATCGCATCATGATATTGCTCGAAAGTTGCTTTAAAAGCCGATGGACTTTCAGGCATCTGGTTCGGGCCGAAGAAAGGGGAAACGGTTGTTTCATTAAGACCAAAATCGAAACACTCTTTAAAATCACGAGTGTTTTCCGGATCTACATTTTCACCGTACATCGGAATATAACCGCGCAGTGTCTGCCCTGAATTAATGATATTGAGTTGTTGCTTCTGTTCTAGCGGCAGATTAAAAAAAGCTTCGGCTTGAGCATAAGCGTTTTTGATCAGCTGCTTATCGACACCGTGATTCTTGATATATAGAAAACCGATATTTTCACAGACATAGCCGATCTCTGCGGCAACCTTCATTGGATCGCTGCCATCGATTAATGCAGCGACGTCAATAATTGGAATTTCACTGAATGAGGTTGGTTTACTTTCAAGGCGACAATCAAGCTGGTTAGCGGAAGCGATAGACACTGTGTAATACCTGCGAATTGTTGTTTTTATATGTGTTCAGTGTCGCTGAAGGGGTGGTTGCACATATATAACAAAAGCGAAGAACAGTGTTACTTAAACGATGAATTTGCCTGGCGTAGTTCGGAGGGGCGATGGTTAAACTGTTCACGGAAACATTTACTAAAATGGCTTTGTGAACTGAAGCCTGTCGCCTGGGCAATGTTCGCGATACTTAGATGAGTTTCTTCGATCATCTTCCAGGCATGTTGCAAGCGTAAGCGCAGGTAATAGCGTCCTGGACTGGCTTGTTCGTATTTCTGAAAAACTGTTTCCAAATTGCGTTGGGTAGTGCCTATTTTTCCGGCAAGAGTGGAGATTGAGTAGGGGGCACTGATATGCTTTTCCATCAGTTCGACGGCGGCTCCCAGACAGGCGGACTTCATACGCAGGGTCAGGTAGCGGCGAGTGGTCTGTATCTCTTCGCTGCTACGGATCCGTTCCTGCAGGAACTGCTGGGAAACATGGTGGGCAAAGTCTCGGCCGTGATCCTGACCTATCAGGTAAAGTAGCATATCCAATGTAGCGGTACCGCCAGCACTGGTTAGCAGGTTTTCCGTGACGGTATAGAGGTTCTCTTGCAAGGTGATATTCGGATACAGTTCGGCAAAGGTACTGCAATACTCAGGTACCAGAGTGCAGCTTTTGTCTTGCAACAGACCGGCTTTAGCCAGAATAAAACTGCCACAGCTCAAGGCTGCAATCCGACCTTTACGACGGGTAATATTGCGTAACAGAGTAAAGAGTTGCGGGTTATTGTAATTAGCAACATTCCGATAACCACAGACGAAAACTAGATCACTATGTTGGCAGGAAACGAGGCTGCCACTGGTTTCGATTGGAACGTTATTAGAGCTTTTAATTGAGTTGCCGGTATCGACTGGTTCGGCATGACAGATTTGATACTGATAAATTTCAGAATCGTTAAGCAGATTTGCCACACTGAGAGCTTCTATTGCCAGGGAGAAAGAAGTCAGGGCAAAGCCGGGTAACAGGATAAAGCTAACCTGCACAACTTTTTTCTTTGATGCATTCTGTGCCGGTGTCTGAGTCATATTATTTCATCTTTGCAGTTTGTGCGGGTATTGAATAGTTCTTGTATTGGTTTCAGCTATTGGACTGTTGTCGGGATTCACTGGGAGAAACGCCAAAGAATTTCTTAAAACAGTGGCAAAAATGGCTGGTACTCAGAAAACCGCAGGCCACTGAAATATTGATAATTGAGTCATTGCTTTGCTGTAATAAGCGCCGGGCATAGGTTATGCGTAATTCAAGGTAATAGCGACACGGAGTAGAGTCTAAATATGTCTGAAACATACGTTCTATCTGTCGACGGGACATAGAGACAAAAGCGGCCAGTTCATCCAAGTGTAGAGGTTCCTCAAAATTAGACCGCATCAGTTCTAACAAGTGACGCAATGCTTTGGGGAATGCAGGATTGTCGCCTGGCTGGAAAAGCATGAGCTCGCCGTTTTCAGCAACCCGGTCACAACTGAGTATTTCTCGTATGCCACTTACAAGGTCTTTACCCTGTGCCTGCTCAATAAGTTTTAACATCATTTGCAGAGCGCTGGCAGGGGTGGCGCAGCTAACACGCTTATCTTCAATAACCAGAGCATTAGCCGACAGTGTTACCTGGCTAAAGTGTTCCTGCATCACCGCGTGATTATCCGGATGAGCTGCACAACCAAAGCCATTGAGTAGACCCGCATGGGCCAGGTGAATTGCACCGTTCCAAATGCCGCCGAGTGTCAGACCTTGTTTATCTGCTGCTCGAAGTGTGTCTGACAACGGAGGGAGTTCATCGAGTGAGGATCTGAAACCGCCACAGATGATTAAAATATCCAGGGCGTCTTCTCCCTCCAATGGTATTTGATCGAGAGTAATGTTAGCGGATACTTCTATGCCCAGGTCACTTGTTACCGGGTTTGATGCATGACTGATGGTCTGGTGTGAATAGAGTTCAGTTGAGCTAACCAGATTGGCCGTGACTAAAGCATCGACCGCGGCGGTAAACGCTTGCATCGAAAAGTGGTCATTCAGAATAAATCCCACTCGTAATAGCTTGCTGGGTGCTCCAAGCATCTGCAAACTGGCAGGCTCAGAAGTAAAGTCGGAATGGTGTTTATATTGCGTGATATTCATCGTTATACCTCGGACCCATTGGGCAGTTAGCAAGCCTGGTGATTAAACATTTTCAAGTCACACTGCCTAAAACGAAGCGGTTGAAGGCAGTGCTATTTTTCGAAATAAAACATACTAATATTGCTGTGAAACAGGCCTTAAAAAGACTGTCAGGGATTCATTAACTGATTAAACAGCTGGTTACAGTCGTTAGCGTGTTCCAGGTCGTCGACAGCGCTGATGATCTCTGAGATTCGCTGCTCACTGAAATTAACAGACGCGAGCAAACGGAACTTAGCTCTGAACTCCACTTGGGTCATCGCTGTTTCAGGGTCGCCTTTAGCCTGCGTAACCGGGCTGGTCAGGCTCGTCCCGTCTTTTAGCTGGATGGTTACCCGTGACAAGATTTCCTGTGGGAATCGAACTGACAGATCATCAGCTTCAGTAATCTCAATCAAACGACTGACCTGAAGAATATCTTCAGCCTGGATTGCCTCGCCGGTTACTTCGTTAGGGCCGACCTGTCCGCGACTGATCAGTGCGGCTAATGGAAATGCCAGACCATACTGAGCTTCGTCGGCATTCGCCGGGAAGTGTCCCTGCAGGCGCATCGATTCATGAAAAGTTTCGACCTTAACGGCTTCAGTATTAGCGGCTGTGATTTTCGGATATTGCGCCATCATTGCTGTGACCGCCGTCAGTGCTGGCTGAGCCCAGCGGCACACCGGCCAGGGCTTGAAATACTGAGCATCAATCTCCCAGCGAGAACCGAGATCGTTCCAGCAATGGCTGATATTATCCCCAGCGACTGTTTCTGCGGGGGCTCCTGTTATACCTGCCTGCGCCATTAGCAACGCATTGACTCCGGCATAGGCGCCGGCACCGTGTGCATCACGCAACATAGAGGGGAAGTCGACCAGCCGCATCATCGGACAGCGGGGGCCAAAATATTCAGCAATGCCTAGAGCGTGCAGAAACTGCTCTTCATTCATCCTTAGCAGACGGGCCCCACCACAGACGACGCCTAACCCTGAAAAAGCTCCTGAGGCGTGGTATTCGGCTGCGGTATCCATCAATGCAACACCGGCTCGCAGCCCTGTTTCATAGGCGACGGTGACAGCACTCAGGAATTCCTCACCACTGATATCACGCCCCTGATCACGACAAGCATCAGCGAGTGCTAAAAGGGCTGGTACTACAGTCGCGCCTGCGTGGCCTTTAGAGGTGAAATGACCTTCATGGGCATCCAGACTGTCGGCGCTGAAGCCTCCGGCCCAGGCAGCTCCCATCGGGTTAACTTCACGGCCATCAAACAGCAGCCGGCAGCTCATACTCGACGCTGCGTAATGATCGGCAGCATAGTTACGGATGTTTTCAGTGGTCTGGTTGTTTTTGGCGCCAGCAAGTACACCGATAATATCCAATAATGAAGTACTGACCAGATAACGAGTATGTTGCGGTACATCGTTGAAGCGTAGATTTTGTACAAAGTTATATAGAGACATCGTTTGTTCCGATATGTCAGAAGAAAACACAGAGACAAAAAAGGCACCCCAGGGTGCCTTTTACTCTAATTATCTTGCAGGACAGTTAGGCTTACTTAACTGCGCGAGCAGCAGCCAACCAGCCGTCATAACTCTCTTGATGAGCTGCAATCCATTCTTGTGCGTGGCGTTTAATATCTTTCATGGATTTCTCGCCATTTTGCATTCTCAGGTTCTGAGCACTTTCATCGCTGGCACTGATCTGAACCAGAGACAAAAATTTAGTCGCCGCTGGGTTCTCTTCAGCAAACTCTTTGTTCAGAATTGACTGGATCTGATCGACAGCAAAGCCCAAATTTTTACCATTGAAACTAGTATTAACTTCGTTGTTACCATCTGGGAGGTCCGTATGTGGCACTTCAAGCCAGACAACATCTTTATTTTCAACCAGTACACCAGCGATCCACTGTGGTACCCAAGTGTAGTAAAGAATTGACTGGCCTTCGTTGTAACGGGTAATCGTATCTGCCATCAGGGCGAAGTAAGACCCACGGTTATGACTAACAGTGTCTTCCAGGCCATACGCTTTCATATGGTGATCAATTACTAGCTCACAACCCCAACCCGGGTTACAACCGGTCAGATCTGCTTTGCCGTCATTATCTGCATCAAACAGCTTGGCGATTTCTGGTTTTTTCAGATCGGTCAGTTGAGTGATGTTGTATTTATCAGCAGTCTTCTTATCGATCAGATAGCCCTGCAGCACGCCTGGAATGATGTTGCCTGCTTTAACCAGCGTATCGTCACCGCCAGCCTTCTTATAAAAAGTTTTATGCAGTTCTTCCCAGGCATGTACGCTGAAATCAGCATCGCCATAAGACAGAGCCAACATCATAGTCGCGTATTCTGTTTCTTTAGGTTCTTCTACTTCGTAGCCCAACGCTTCAAGGCCAGCGATAGCGATCTCACCACGGAAGCGTTCTTCAGCAATGGTTGGGAAAATAGGCGTGATTTCCACCCCTTTGCCAGGCATCGCTTCAGCAGAAACGGTACTTGTCATGGTCAGGGCAGTAATTGATGCCGCTGCAGTCAATTTAAAAATAGTCTTAGACAGTTCTTTTAAGCGTGATTGCATCATCGCTAATTCCTCATTGTGTTTATTTTTAGTGAGTATTTAAAAGTGCTTTCTTTCTTAATCTAATTGCCTTACTTGCCCATACTTATTTAGTTTGCAGGCTGCGATAGCTGCGAACCAAAAATCCTAAAGGACCGGTCTCGTACCAATGTAAGGTGTTACTTACGCCAGCACGTTCGCCCATGGCTTGAGTCAGGCGATCAAGGAATATTGCCAGCAGCACCAGACCAACACCGCCCACAGTCGCAAGCCCCATGTCCAAGCGTCCGATACCGCGTAATACCATTTGCCCCAAACCGCCAACGGCGATCATGGATGCGATTACTACCATCGACAGTGACAACATCAGAGTCTGATTTACACCGGCCATAATGGTCGGGGTAGCCAGTGGTAATTGAACCTTAATTAGCATTTGACGCGGGGTGCAACCGAAGGCTCGCGCCGCTTCAATCTTGTCTTCAGGAACCTGACGGATACCCAGATTTGTCAGTCGTACCAGCGGGGGTAGGGCGAAAATAATGGTCACCAGAACCCCAGGGACGTTACCGATACCGAAGAGCATGACGACAGGTACCAGGTAAACAAACGCGGGAAGTGTCTGCATAGCGTCTAGTACCGGGCGCACAATACGTTCGATACGATCACTACGAGCGGAAACAATACCTAGGGGGATACCGACTACGACACAGAAAAATAGTGCTGTTAAAACCAAAGAAAGTGTCGTCATTGATTCTGACCAAACACCGATCAGGCCGAGGAACGTTAGGGTAATGAAGCAGAATACGCCCATTTTCTTACCCGCTAACTGCCAACCCATTAGCGATGACAGAATGATACCGATGGATGGAGGAATTGATTGCAGGATTGTTTCTGACAGGTCTAACACCTGATCTATTGGCCAGCGAATTGCGCGGAAGAAACCGCGGAAGTTCTGTACTAGATAATTGAGTATGCTTTCTACCCATTCGCCCAGTGGGATACTGAGATACTGAAATGGATCTAACAGGCTAAATTCAGACATTCTAATTTACCTTACTATTATTATTCTTAAACTCAGTTATGACTTAATGTTTTTAGCATTAGGTCTTTTGAGATAACGCCGCAAAAAGTGCCGTTGCGTTCTATGACAGGAACCGGGTACTCAGAATTAGCAACTTTTCTGACTACATCGCTAATCATGTCGTCACTGTAAACTGAGTGATGTTGATCGAATTGTTGCTCTATCAATGAGCCAACACTCGATTGCGCATCGATCGAGATAAGGGGAACTACGCCTTGCAGCTTATCGCTGTTATCCAGAAGATAGCCAAACTGACTGTTAGCCGGTTCAAAGGGTTGAACGGTGCCGTTAATACGGATTTTGCAGGCGCTCTCCTGACAGGCAATATCTCCAGCTTTGAGGATCTTGCTGACATCAACACCTTTAAAGAAAGATTCAACATACTCATCGGCAGGGTTGCGCATAATCTCTTTTGGTGTGCCGATCTGAACCACTCGACCTCCCTCCATAATGGCAATGCGGTCGCCGATACGGATAGCTTCATCCAGATCGTGTGAGATAAAGACGATGGTACGTGCCTGCTCTTTTTGCAGTCGGATCAGCTCGCCCTGCATTTCGTGTCGAATCAGTGGATCCAGCGCCGAGAAGGCTTCATCCATCAACAGAATGGTAGGGTCGTTAGTCAGTGCTCTGGCCAGTCCGACCCGCTGTTGCATACCGCCCGAAAGCTGATGGGGGTAGCTTTCGCCATGCTCTCCCAGGCCTACTTGTTGTAGTGCTTCTTGAGCTCTCAGGTTACGTTCTTTCTTTTCGATGCCGGATATTTCTAAGCCGAATGCTGCATTTTCGATAACTGACATATGTGGCATCAGAGCGAAGGACTGAAACACCATACTCATCTCTTTGCGGCGTACATCCAGAAGTTCAGCATCGCCGAGTACGGTAATGTCCTTGCCATTGAGTTCGATGCTACCAGCTGTTGGCTCAATCAGGCGGTTAAGCAGTCGGACCATTGTTGATTTGCCTGAGCCGGACAGGCCCATGATGACGAAGATTTCACCTTTTTTTACAGAAAAGCTGGCATCAAAAACGCCGACGGTCTGACCGGTTTTTTCGAAGATTTCATCTTTATCTGAGCCGTTTCGTAACATCTTCATTGCTGTTTCCGGCTGCTCGCCGAACACTTTATAGACGTTTTGTATCGACAGAATATCTGTGCTGTCTGTCATGCTACCCTCTGCATTTTTATGATTATTTTTGAAGTTCATCGCGGTGACAGTAGTGTCGTATCACAACAAAATAAGCTTTCTTACTGCTGTCGGTATGCCTATTAAGTTAAGGTCTTTGCCCGAAAGCGTCCAACGACATATTTAGCGTAAAAACCATAACTTCCGGTTATTGTTAATGAGAAAGTGTGATCGAAACGGGCCTTTCATAACCCTAAGTTGGGACAAAATGTTGGAGGAGAATGAAAATGGTTCTAAAATTGGATGGTTTTCGAAGAATAGGCCAATCCTTAGAAACGATTGGGTTTAGGTCGAATGAGTGGCTGGCTGTCTGGATAGCAAAAAAGCAGCGATAAGCACCATTGCACCGCCCAGATAAACAGAAACGCTCAGCTGCTCTCCAATAAGAGATACTGCAATGAGGACTGCAACTACCGGTTCTAGTGTGGAAAGTGTTGAGGCATTAGCGGCGCCTATGTGTGGCGAGCCGCTAATAAAAGTAGCGATGGGAAGAATAGTGGCAAACAATGCCAGCCCCAGTGTAGCGCTCCAACCGCTGATCGATTGTGGCAGATCAATGTGTTGGACCAGACCGGCTAGCGCTAATGTCAGGACGCATCCGAACAATATAGAGCAAGCTGATGCTAACGGGTTTTCAGGCTTCACATTATGAGAACCATAGATAATAGCCGCGCCATAACTGATAGCGGCAAACAGTGCCCATAAAGTGCCATTCAGATCACCTCTGAACTCAATACCTGCAGCCAATATCACACCGAACATTGCCAATATCATGCTTGTTAGCCGCCCAGTGGTGGCTCTTTCTTTCAGAAATAATATTGAGTAGAAAGTGACAAAGGCCGGGAAAGAAAACATCAAAATGACAGCCAGACTCACAGAAGTCGTATGGCTGGCGTTGTAGTACCCGATTGCGGCACCGGCATAACCAACGCCAATTAACATACTTTGCAGGAGCAATTTTTTTCCCGGCAGGCGAATCTTTTTAATTTTCAACCAACACAGCATCAACAGTGCGGCGATAATAAAACGGGATATAAGGAGCCCCACAGGGTTAGCACCATCGTTGTAGGCGAAATGAGCAAAGAATGGCTGCAGACCGTAACTGATGGCGGCGATTATCACTAAAATAAAGCCTTTTCTGTAGTCCTGCAGATAGAGTTGTGTCTGCATCCTGTGCCCCTGATATCGAAAAAGTTAGCGGTAACAAAAAAGCCTCTGCATGCAAGGCAGGCAGAGGCTTAAGAGAGGAGTGATTTAGCGGGTTAGCTTTTGCTTCATGGTGTCGCAGTACCAGTCGACAAACTGACAGACACCGTTCTCAGCGATATCAGAAAATGGACCCGGGATATAAGACGGAGAGCTGACGCCTCGGAAGGTTTCTTCAACCAGTTGTTTGTCTTGGTTATTCGTTGCCAGCCAGACTTTAGTCAGGGTGTCGATATCGTAATCGACACCTTCTACCGCATCTTTAGGCACGATCCATTTAGTGGTTACCAGCGTTTCGCCTGAGCCCAGTGGGAGGATTCGGAAACTTAGGGCAAAGTCACCCAGGAAATGGTTCCAGGTGGATGGATAGTTGAAGTAGAGCAGGGCGCCGATATCTTTGACATCAGTATCGTCAAGGCGTCCTTTAACAGCAGGCTGACCATCCATAGTGTAACTGACTGCTTTCTCAGCCAGCGGGATGCGGGTCATACGGTATTGACCATTTATATCCATCACCAGACGGCTAGGTAAACCTGCCGCTTCGCATTTATCCCAGTGCGCAACTAGCTCGGGATCATCATCGCCACCAACGCCTGCAACGGAGAGGTTCTCGACAAAGGCATTAAGCAGTTCAGGGTGGTTAGCCTCGCAGTGATAACATTCTCGATTGTTTTCAAATACAAGTTTCCAGTTACCGTTTTCAACCAGATTAGATTCAAAGGCAACTTTACAGTTTTCTAGATTGTGTGGCGTGATAAAGGGGCTAAGGTCATTACGGAACTGTTCAAAATCGGGTGCCTGATCGGCGACACAGATATAGATATAGCTGTTAACGACTTCGCAGTTAACTGGCATCAAGCCATGATCGTCGTTATTGAACTTCTCACCCATATTGCCTGCAAACAGCAGCTTACCGTCCAGTCCAAAAGTCCATTTATGATAAGGGCAAACCAGCTTGGCTGTTTTGCCTTTGGATTCGGAGCAGACACGGGAGCCCCGGTGGCGACAGGCATTATGAAAGGCCCGTACATTGCCGGCATCATCGCGGACGATTACAACTGGATAGTCGCCTACCTGAATAGTCATGTATTGACCGGCTTTCTCGATTTCAAATGTATGACCGGCAAAAATCCACTCTTTATGCCAGATCTGTTCCAGATCTTGCTGGTACACATCCTCGTCACGGTATATTTCCCGGGTCAGGGCGTGGCGCGGTTTACGCTGATTGATCAGCTCCAGAGTTTTAATTTTGCTGGTCATTGTTGTACTCCCATGACGCTACACTGTTGTAGTCGTTATTATTGTTATGCTTATACTGGTTTGGGCGGGTATATTGGCACTATAGTGTTTTTCCTCAATACAGTGTGTAACCAGAATACCTGCTGTCGTTGTCAGTCATTGTTGTGTCGTTGCCAGTGGCGCCGACACAAGCTGAAAGGGTTTAACTTACAAAATGTAGGCCTACCCCGATTTGAAATTCAGTGTATGGGTGGAGTGAAAACCGGTAAAGCGACTTTTTATCTAGAGAATTGAGTACCTGAAGTTATGGTTAAACATGTAGAGCCTGATCAGATACTGGTGAAAATGCCTTCGCTACGGGCGGTGAAGTCCTTTGTTGCAGCGGCTAAATATCAGAACTTTACTCGGGCTGCTGAGGCCTTGTGCGTTACGCAGGCGGCTATTAGTCGTCAGATTCGCGAGCTTGAAGCGTCGCTTGGAGTAGTGTTGTTTAAGCGGGCCGGACGGGCTGTGGAACTGACGGAAGCTGGAATCATATTCTATGATGCTGCCTATCTTTCGTTTGTAAATATTGCACAGGCTGCACAGCGGATTCAGAACAGCGATAAGCGTAAACAAGAACTGACTATCTGCTGTTCACCAGCCTTTTCAGCATTCTGGTTATCGAATCGGTTGCCTGGTTTTTTCTCAGCTAATCCGGATATCGACGTTAATGTAGTGACCACTAATAACTTTTTACAGATGGAGCCAGGGGTGCGTCCGGATGTTTTTATCAATAAGGTCAGTGATCCGCGAGAGGGTTACCATTCAATTCCGCTGTTTTATGACCTGATCTATCCGGTTTGTTCACCTCTATTTCTGAAACAGAACCCCGATGTCGCAACCTTTGAAGGGTTGCAGGATACAACTTTGTTAAATCTCAGCCCCTATGGCCGTTCCCAGATTGCCGAGCATGTGGATTGGGGTGTCTGGTTTAACAGCCAGGGTATCAATATTGATATTGGTCCGAATGGTGATCGTCATGTCTTTAATGCTAACGATTTTAATATGCTGATTCAGATGGTGCTCAATCATCAGGGCGTAAGTCTTGGTTGGAATCAGTTGGTGGAACCAATGATCAGGCAGGGGTTGCTAGTTCGGGTAGGTGATGCGGAAGCAACCTACAAGGAGAAACTGCACTATCTAACTTATGCCGAGAGTAAACAGAGTAATAAAGCACTTCAGACCTTTAAAGAGTGGTTTCTCTCTTGTATTGAGGAAGAGCAAACCTATGTAGGTCAGCTGGAGGTCAACAACTAGCATAGCTTCCAGTTCTAATGAGCCCGCCTTGTGCGGGCTTTTTTATGCTTGTTTTTTTTCAGTGCCATGCGGCGCTCTCATAACCTGAAGTTATGTTTTCTGTTAATAAAAGGTTGATTGTGGAGGCATGCCCCCCCTCGTTACCATTTTATCAAGCTGTTTTATAAAGCAGGATGAGTATCTCTAAGGCTTCTTATCCCTTAAAACGACCATCAATAACAATGATAATTCAGGTGAGAGCACATGTACTTCGAAGGAATTTACACTCCGGTAATCACGCCGTTCAATGAAGACTACTCAATTAACTATGAGGCTTATGCGGTTCATGTTCAGTATCTGCTGGACTCTGGTGTTCAGGGCCTGATGATTGGTGGTACTACGGGTGAATACTACGTTGAGAGCCATGAGGAACGGGTTGAATTATTAAAGATTGCCCGTCAAATTTGCGGAAATAAGTTACAAATTATTTTTGGTACCGGTTCGGTTAATCCCGATGCGTCAGAGAAATTGGCTGAAGATGCGGCAAAGCATGGCGCTGATGTATTACTGCTGGCGACGCCTCCATATTCGCTGCCGACTCAGTATGAATTGGCTCAGCATGCGCTACGAATCGATCGCGCAGCTGATCTCCCTATTATGTTGTACAACTACCCTGACCGGATGGGTATCAATATGGAAGCTGAATTCTTCGATCTGGTTGCTGGCTCCAGCAATATCTGCAGCATTAAAGAAAGCTCTGGCGATATCAATCGCCTGCATATGCTGGCGAATGATTATCCGGATATTCAAATTGCGTGTGGCATGGATGATCAGGCGTTGGAATTCTTTGCATGGGGCGCTAAGAGTTGGGTTTGTGCAGGCTCTAACTTCCTGCCAACAGAACATCTCGCGCTGTATAACGCTTGTGTACTGGAAAATGATTTTGCCAAGGGGCGTCGTATTATGGCGGAAATGATGCCGCTGATGAGCGTACTGGAACAAGGGGGCAAGTTTATCCAGAGCGTCAAGTATGGGGTTACTCTGGATGGCCGTTTCTCCGGCCAGGTTCGCCGACCGCTGTTGGGGCTGGATGCTGCAGAGAAAGATGCTATGGCACAGGTAGTCACTACTCTCAAACAGAATATTGCACTGATTGCAGCGGAGGGAAAGTAATGACTGAGCTACTGACAACTGAAGAATACAAAAAAATTGCTGAGCAACTGACGCCTCAGTCAATGAGCTTTATCAATGGTGGTTTCTGTCCGTCTAGTAATGGTGAAACTATCCCTGTGATAAACCCGGCTACCGGTGAATTGATTACCAATATCGCGGCTTGTACCAAAGAAGATGTAGATTTTGCTGTTAAATCGGCACGTGATGCATTTGAGAGTGGTTGCTGGAGCAAAATGCACCCTGCTGAACGCAAAGCTGTTCTGCTGAAGTTTACCCGGCTGATTGAGCAGCATGGCGATGAACTGGCGGTATTGGAATGTATTGACTCAGGTAAGCCAATTGTAGATTGCGTCACAATCGATATTCCAGAAGTGGTTAACACGATTGCATGGCATGCTGAATTGATCGACAAAATCTACGATCAGACCGCTCCCGTAGGTTCCGGTGCAGTGGCGATGGTTGTGCGTGAGCCTGTCGGTGTCGTTGGTGCGGTATTACCCTGGAATTTCCCCATTCTAATGCTGGCCTGGAAAATTGCCCCTTCACTAGCTGCGGGCTGTTCTGTTGTGCTTAAACCTGCCGCCCAAACCTCTCTGACTGCAATACGTGTAGCTGAATTGGCTGCTGAGGCGGGTGTTCCCGCTGGTGTTTTTAATGTTGTAACAGGTTCCGGCAGTGTGGTGGGTGAGGCTATTGGCCGTCACATGGATGTCGATATGGTTACCTTTACGGGTTCCACTGCGACTGGACGCCGTTTCCTTAATTATTCTGCTGATTCAAACATCAAAGAAGTGGTACTGGAGCTCGGTGGCAAAAATCCCTGCGTAGTGCTGGATGACGCTGAAGATCTTGATACGGTTGCAGAGCAAGTGGTTGCGGCTGCTTTTTGGAATATGGGTGAAAACTGTTCTGCAGGGTCCCGGTTGATAGTACAGGAAGGGATCAAAGCTGAGCTTTTAGAAAAAATTATCCAGCATGCGAAAGAGTGGAAAACGGGAGACCCTCTTGATCCATCCAATCAGTTAGGCGCTCTGGTAGATAAAGGCCATTTCGACAAAGTAACTAAGTACTTTGATATTGCGAAGCAGGATGGTCACCGGCTGATTTATGGTGGTGAGTCTGTTGATGGCTGCTATGTGCTGCCGACTATCTATGACGATGTTAAAAATAGTGATCGTCTGGCGCAGGAAGAGATCTTCGGACCAATACTATCGGTTATTACAGTAAGTAGCTTTGACGAAGCAATGGCGGTTGCCAATGATACTGAATATGGTCTGGCGGCTTCAGTATTTACGGCGAATGCTAAAAAATCACTCCGTGCCGCACAGGCGCTTCGCGCAGGAACGGTTACGGTTAACTGTTTTGGTGAAGGTGATATCTCTACACCATTCGGTGGTTATAAACAGTCTGGCTTTGGTGGTCGTGACAATTCGATCCATGCCCACGATCAGTTTACGCAGCTAAAAACTATCTGGCTTGATCTCGCCTGATCAGGGAGATGTATGCCGTTAACGATTGTGTTGACTAAGGTATCTCGAAGTTAAAACGGGGTTGTTTATTCTGGCAGGGCATCGACTTTAATGTATTGCCAAAGTTGGTGTCCTGACCTGAAATTTACTCCGCTTCTGACGGAAACACATTTATGACTAAGAATATTAATGTAAAGCTTCTGCCGAAGGATCCGGGGCCCGCCGCCTGGAATAGAATATTGCCGCCAGCGACTGAGTATCCTCAGCTTAGCGATGATATTTCTGTAGACTGGGTGGTTGTCGGTGGTGGTTTTACCGGCCTGGCAGCCGCCCGGCGGTTAAGTCAGTTGGTGGGTGATGAATCGATTGCTTTGCTGGAAGCAAGCTGTTTGGCAGATGGCCCTGCAGGACGCAATTCCGGCTTTATGATTGATCTTCCTCATGATTTGAATTCTGAAACCTACGCTGGTGCGCAAGAGCATGATCTGCAACAGATCCGTCTGAACCGGGCGGCGATTGATTTTGCCCGTGATATGGCTCAAGAGTACGGCATGGGACCTAAAGTATTTGACCCTTGCGGTAAGGTTACTGCGGCCGGATCAACTCGGGGTGAAGGTCATATAGATAGTTACCGCAAGCATCTTGAAGCCTTGGGTGAAGAGTACCGGCTGATGAATGCGACCGATATGAAGGATTGGACGGGTATTGATTTTTACGGCCAGGGTTTATTTACCCCAGGTGCGGTGATGATTCAACCGGCGGCATTTATCCGCCAGGCTGCACAAGGGTTGAGTCCGCGGGTAAGTTTCTACGAGAAAAGCCCGGTTACCGGAATCGATATCGGTGAAGTACACCGCCTGACCACGCCTAAAGGTTCAATTAGGACGAAGAATGTGATTTTGGCTGTTAACGGTCATATTCAGTCTTTCGGTTTTTTCCCGCGTCAGCTGCTGCATGTCTTCACTTATGCCTCAATGACTCGGGCGTTAAGCCAAACTGAAGTAAAGCGATTGGGTGGCGTTAGTGATTGGGGTATCTTACCCGCCGACCCCATGGGTACAACTGTACGTAGAAGCTCAGACCTGATGGGTAGTGGGAATCGGGTGGTTGTACGTAATCATGCGACCTTGAATCAGAATATGGAAGTGAGTGAAAAAAACATCCGTGCGGCGGCGAAACTACAAGATCGGTCTTTCGCCAACCGTTTTCCAATGCTGGAAGGTGTTGAAATGGAGCATCGCTGGGGAGGGCGTCTTTGTCTATCCTGGAACTCGATGCCCGCTTTCGGTGAAGTGGAGCAGCGAGTTTGGTCGGCGGCCTGCCAGAACGGTCTGGGAACAGTCAAAGGCACGTTGTCGGGTATGATGGCGGCAGAGCAAGCGGTCTTGGGGACATCTGACATGTTAACCGAGTATCTGGACCATCAGGCACCCTCTAAATTGCCACCCGAGCCCTTCCTTTCTTTGGGTGCTAATATCTCGATGAAATGGAAAGAGTGGCAGGCTGGGATCGAGCTGTAATGTTAAATGATATTTCTTATAACTATGTAGCCATTACAACCATAGTAACCATGGCAGCCTTGATAAGGTTGTCAGGAGAGACTGATGAGCGAATTTAATACCTCCGATTTTATGAATCCTATGATGACACAGACCTGGATGAATGGTCGTCATGAGGTGCGTTGCGTTAAAGTAATAGCTGAAACCCATGATGTAACAACCTTTACATTTGGTATGAGTCAGCCGGTTTTGTTCTTCTTTAAGCCAGGGCAATTTGTAACCCTGGAGCTGGAGATTGAGGGAGAGCGCGTAATGCGTTCATACACTATCTCCAGCTCTCCTTCGATCCCCTACAGTTTCTCAATTACTGTGAAACGGGTGGTTGATGGTAAAGTATCGAACTGGCTGCATGATAATCTCAAACCCGGCGATCAGCTCGCGGTGCATGGTCCGGTAGGGCAGTTTAACTGCATGGATTTTCCGGCGGAAAAGATATTGCTGCTCTCCGGTGGGGTCGGTATCACGCCGGTGATGTCAATGGCGCGCTGGTGGTTTGATACCGATTCCGAAGTGGATATGGTGTTTGCCCATAGCGCCCGTAGCCCGAAAGATATTATATTCGCCCGGGAACTGGAATATATGTCGACCCGGATCGATAACTTCCAGATGCATCTGATTTGTGAGAAAACAGAGATAGGTCAGGCTTGGGGTGGCTATCGGGGTTATTTGAACCACCATATGCTGAGCCTGATCGCGCCAGACTTTATGGAACGTGAAGTGTTCTGTTGCGGCCCTGAGCCTTATATGAAAGCGATTAAATCGATGCTGCAGGATGCAGGATTTGATATGGATCGCTACCATGAGGAATCCTTTGGTGCGACTCCGGTTAAAGATGTTGAGCAGGCAGAGAAGCATGCCGATGCGGCAGAGATCGAAGATCTACAGCCTAAAGATATGGTGCAAGTCACCTTTACCGATGCTGGTAAAGAAGTGGCGGTGGCGCTTGGCACTAACCTGAATGAGGCGGCAATAGAAGCCGGAGTGAATATCTCCAAAGCTTGTGGTGTTGGTATCTGCGGTGCCTGCCGGGTGAAAGTGGTATCAGGTGATTTCGAAATGGCCCAGAATGGCGGCATTTCAGAGGAAGAGATCGCACAGGGCTATGTATTATCTTGCTGTACCAGCGTAACGGGCAATATAGAGATAGACTACTAGCTGTTTCAGTTTTTGCTTTTGTCGAAGGTTCATCGACTACTTTGATACAGGGCTGCAGCCCTGTTTTTTTCGTTAACGGAATCTATACATGACTGATCACCGTAAACAGTTCTGGCTCGGGGTACGGGATTTACTGCCACTGGTCTCCGGGGTGCTGCCGTTTGGCCTGATTGCAGGTGCTACGGGGGTTTCGTTGGGGATGACGCCTGAAATGGTCATGGGTATGACGGTGCTGTTTTTCGCAGGTTCGGCACAGCTGGCCGCATATTCGCTGATTCAGGATAATGCGCCTTTTATCATTATTATGATTACCGCAGTGGTAGTGAATTTACGCTTTGCTATCTACAGTGCGACTTTTGCACCATTGTTAGGCCCCTTAAAAAAACGCTACCGACTGCCATTGGCATATATGTTGTCGGATCAGGTCTATGGCCTTTGTTCTATGCCCGAGCAGCAACAGAAATCAGATTCTGAACGTCTCTGGTATTTGACGGGCGTAGCGGTATCAATGGCGCTGAGCTGGATACTTTCCGTGGTTTTAGGAATCGCGTTGGGTGCGAGCATACCGTCTCACTGGTCACTTGAATTCACCATTCCACTGGCCTTTCTGGCGATGTTGGTGACGACTATTAGCAATCGGCAGTTGTTTATAGTGGCGCTTATCTCCGGAAGCTGCGCGATAGGGTTCCAGCTGTTGCCTTATAATACTGGCTTCATAGTCGCTGTCGTGGCGGGGGTTAGCGCTGGTCTGTTGATACCGGGGCTATGGCAGAAATGGGTCGGCAGAAAAGGAGGCGATAGCCATGGATAACCTCACCCTCTGGATGCTGTTTTTTGCCGTAGGACTAGGTACTTTTTTGGTGCGGCTCTCTTTTATCCAGTTGCATGGTAGTACCGAAGCACTGATTCAGCGCAGTAAAAATGTTCTGATGTTGCTGCCGCCGGCAATTCTGGCAGCACTCTGTATCCCAGCCATAGTGTTTTCCCGTCCGGTTACCGAATATCAGGTTGATCCAGTGCAGTTATTGGCAGCCGCAGTGACTATCTTGATCGCGAAATTTAGTCGTAGTGTCTTCTGGCCGGTGGTGGGAGGAATGTTATGTTTATGGCTGCTACGCATTCTTAGTAGCTAGAACCACCGAACAAGTAAGCTGGCTAGAGCGTCGCTTAGCGACACGCCTGTGACTATAAAAAGCGTAAAATCGTTCTTTCATAGCCGAGCGCAGTGTTTGAAGGTATCGCTTTGTAAGCGGGCCGCTTCATAAGTACCGGCTATTGTGGAAAACGTTAGCAGGCTACAGCGGGTACCTCGCCGGGATAGAATGTTGATATGTTGGGGATGCCTTACAGGGTATTAAACCGGGTGAATTATGCAACATGAATTGACAAATTTACCACCACTGACGGCGTTACGAACCTTTGAAGCGGCGGCGCGGCATTGCAGCTTCAAACAAGCGGCGGGTGAGTTATGCGTCACTCAGGCAGCGGTGAGTCGGCAGATCAGACAGTTGGAAGAACGGCTGGGGGTCAACCTGTTTCTACGCAGTCATCGCCGGGTCGATCTGACAGAACAGGGGCGTCAACTGTTTCAGACGGTGAACCGATCACTGGTCGATATCGCCACCACTACCCGGGAAATTCAATCTGATTCTAGCCTGAATTATCTTAATCTGTATGCCACCAGTTCTTTCTCGCGATTGTGGCTGGTACCGCGACTTAGCCAGTTGCGCAGGGCGCATCCAGAGATTCACCTGCACCTGATCAGCGTAGAAGAAAGCCCGGCAATGGCGGATAAATTTGATGCCGGTATTACCCTTGGGTTGGAGGATAATGCGGGTTATCAGTCTGACTTTCTTTTTTCAGAGAAGGTTTTTCCTGTCTGTACGCCGGCGTTTATTGAAGCCAATCCGGCTGCTTGCACCCTAGAGGGGTTGATGCAACAACCACTGCTTGAGCTGGATGCTAAGTTCTGGAACGCGAAATGGTGGTCTGCGGTGGACTGGCCATTCTGGTTAGACCAACAAGGCCTGGGCGCTAAAGCGGTAACCGCTGAGATGTCTTTCAGCCATTTCCCAATGCTGCTGGATGCGGTATTACAGGATGTGGGTGTCGGTCTTGGTTGGTGTCATTTGGTGCAGAATCTATTAGATGAAGGGCAGCTGATTCGCCCGGTGAGAGAAAGCTATTCGGCACCAGGGCGAAAACATTATTTTGTCTGTCGGAATGATCTGGTGGATAAGCCAGAGATAAAGTTATTACGTCGCTGGCTGCTGGAACAAACCGCGATTTTCAGAACTGAAGAGCTTATCTAAAAGCTCAGCCTGGACTTCTTTTCATAAAAAAAACCGGTAATTCTTATTACCAGTTTTTTTATGACTGAAAATTAGAAAGGCAAAGGTAACTTAGCCGTCCTGCCGCCATCAACAACGAAGGTTTGTCCGGTTACAAAACCGGCCTCAGCAGACGCCAGAAACGCCACCATATTGCCGATATCTGATGGTTCACCGGTGCGTCCGATCGGGTGCATGGCATGCAGATCCTGTCGGGCTTGCTGTGGGTCATCCTGAGCATTGATGTAGTCATTGCTTAGGTCTGAGTTGATCCAGCCTGGAGCGATAGTATTACAACGAATCCCGTCCTTACCCAGATCCACTGCCAGGGCGCGGGTGAAGCCATGAACGCCAGCTTTTGAGCCACAGTAGGCGGCATGGTAAGGGTTAGCGCCGATGCCTTCGATAGAACCGATATTGATGATGCTGGCAGCACCTTTGGCTCGCATCTGTTCCAGTACTGCTTTGGCAAGGAATACCGGTGCCCGCATATTGACGATCATCATCCGGTCCCAGCTTGCTTCATCCATGTCCTCGATGTGCTGCTCGAACATAAAGCCGGCATTGTTTACCAGAATATCGGTGCCACCTAACTCAGCAGCTGTTGCAGCGATCTGATAAGGAGCGTCTTTTTCCATCAGATCAGACTGTATAAAAAAGACATTCTCTTGACTGCTCAATTCAACATCCAGGGCCTGGCGCTGGGCGATCAGTACTTTGGCGCCTGCGGCCAGTAGCCTTTCAGTGATACCACGACCGATACCCCGGCCTCCGCCTGTGACGATGGCGAGTTTATTTTGTAAATTCATTCTAAATCCTCAACCGGATACCGGTTTTGCTCCGGTTACTTCAATGGTTTCACCGGCGATATAGCGGGACTGGTCTGAAGCTAGAAACGCGATCACATCGGCGATATCTTCTGGCTCGGCAATACGGCCCAAAGGTACCGTCTTATTCAGTTCTTCCACTGCCTTATCAGGATCAAGGCCGCGGCGTTCAAAGCCGCTACGGATCATCGGTGTATTGATCTCGTGGGGGCAGACCGCATTTACCCGGATTTGCAGTGGTGCACAATCACGGCCCAGGTTTTTGGTCAGTGCCGCGACTGCGCCTTTACTGGTGCAATAGGCAACGTGGGCAGGACCCGGATGGGTGCCCCAGACGGAAGAGGTATTAACGATGGCGCCTCCACCGCGCTTATTCATATGAGGGATAGCCGCACGGCATAGGTAGAAGACCGCATTGAGGTTGACGTCCATTGCCAGAGACCACATATCATCAGTGGTTTCCTCTATGGTGCCCCGTGGAATGATACCGGCATTGTTAAGTAAAATATCAACACCGCCAAAGGTCTCGACAGTGGCTTCGATTAGCTGAGCGCAGTAGTTCTTATCTCGCAGGTCACCGGCATAAAAGGCAACTTCAGCGCCTGTCTTACGGGTCTCTTCTGCAACTTCACGACAAGTGGCTTCGTCCATATCGGCAATCATGACGCGCGCCCCTTCGCTGGCAAACAGCTTTACCAGAGTGCGGCCAACGCCACCGGCACCTCCAGTGATCACAGTAATCTGATTTTCGAATCGCATTATTTTTATCCTCGTTAATCGCAGTGCTCAGGTTTGATACAGCCGATGATGCAATAACGGAGATACAGGGGACAAACGATCTTTAGTGAGCTTTCAGGTAACTTTTAGTTAAGTAAAGGCTAACCGTGGCGCAGGGGCTAGAACCGCCACACAAATTCGACTAGTGGTACTAAAAGTTTTGTATGAATTGCTACAATATGTAGCAGTAGTTAGCGGTAGTTAGCGGTAGTTAGCAGTAATTTTATTGCTGAGAGTTATCCATACCGCTTAGTAATCCGCTGTCTGGTCGTGGATTAGTGGGGTGTTGCATGTGATCAATTAGATGGTGCTTTTGCAGGCTATCATTGAAATAACTAAGCGCTGGTCAATCCACTATTAGAGTGTTCAGACAAAGCTAACCGACTAGCTGAAGGCTTGTCAGAGTAGTAGTTTTTTGCCTGTTCTTTGTTGCGGCCCCTGCATTCGTGGGATGCCACTGAAACCGGAAGGAAGCACGGTAATCCTACCGCCTTGTTGCAGAAACTGGCTGGTTTGATTATGAATAGTTTCGTGGGTTTCATGGGCCGGAGATGGCTTTGGAATGTTTCGCTGACGCAGGGCTTTCATCTCTATCTCTCACAGTTTTTGTTCAGGGCTAAAAAAGTATAGGAGAAGATTTTTGGATTGCTCAATAAATAACCAAAAGAGTTCTATATTAGGATTTATCTAATTAGGTTTGAGTGAGTTGTTTCCTGATGTTGACTGACAAAGAGGTCTTTGACCGAAGTCTGTTTAGGTTCTTTCTCTGCTGCTCAGAAAGGCTTGACAGTTAAGGGCTTGGAGGGCATTTTTAGTTAAACGTCTATTTAAATATATGGATTTAGCTAAATGCCTAAAGTTGGAATGCCTGAAATCAGGAAACCGCAGTTAATTAACGCGACGATGGAGGCCATTAACGCTGTTGGTTTACAGAAAGCCAGTGTGGTAATGATTAGTAGCTATGCAGGTGTTTCTCCGGCCATTATTAACCATTACTTTGGTGGAAAAAGTGGCTTACTTGAGGCGACGATGCGTTCGGTTCTGAAACAGCTGTCTGAAGGGGTAAAGAGCCGTCTGCAAGAGGTGGGCCCGGACGATGCAGTAGCGCGAATTCAGGCGATAGTCGGCGGTAATTTCTCTTCTGATCAGATGGACAGTAAAGTTGTTAAAACCTGGTTGGCATTCTGGTCTCAGTCGATGCACGATGAAGCGTTGTTTCGTCTGCAGCGGGTTAATGAAAAGCGCTTGCTTTCACATCTGTTACTGGAGCTTAAAAAGGTATTGCCTGCAGAAAAAGCGCTTTTTGCCGCGCAGGGTATTGCAGCACTAATCGATGGTATCTGGTTAAGAGGTGCACTATCGCCACAGGGTATTAATGCTGAACTGGCCCAACGAATGATTACTGACTATCTGAAGCTTCAGCTAGCTTAATAGCCTTCCTGCATTACATGCAAAGCGTAAAAAAAGACCCCGGTAATAACCGGGGTCTTTGCCATTCACATATACAGCCCTGAAGGGGTAGAACTGTATATGTATCCTTAAAATAAAATTCTATTAAAAGGTACGGCTGATGCTGAGTACGGCACGGGCATCGGCGATATCTTCCCAGTAGTCTTTGTCGATATTGGTGTCCGTATAGCCAAGAGACAGATCAAATCCGGCAACGCTTTTCGCTACAGACAGGCCCCAGTGATTATAGGAATCGTCATCCGCATTAGGGCCATAGTAAGCAGCGCCCTTGTCATCCAGAAGTTTGGTGTGTGACGCGTCCAGGGTCAGGCTAAATTCTTCAGGCAGACTGATGGTATGGCTAAGAGTGACAACGACTGAATTGCCCACATCGCCGAAGTAGTTATCTGAGTAAAGCACTTTAGCGGTAGTGTTTTCTTTGAAAGTCACCGCGCCATAGACTTCGCCGTAATTGAATTCAGCGCCATCATCGTCGGCACCCGGGTAAGTGTAGAATGCATAACCCAGATCAAAGCCGAAGTCGTCATTGATGCTGCCCGCATAACCTGCATAGTAATCTATCTCTACTTCAGCGCTGCTGTAGCCTACTTCATCCAGTCCAGAAGCCCAGACACCGGCATAGAAACCTGCATCGTTGTACCAATCGACACTACCTTGCAGGGTCGCGTCGCCATCGGTGCTGCTGACGCCGTTATAAACGTAATCAGATACCAGCGTTGCCGTTGCTGAAATATCAGCATGGGCCTGCAATGCGAAGCTTGCAGATGAAATTATTACAGTTGTGGATAGAATTTTTTTTAACATGTTTAATCCTCAAGATTAGGATATTTTTATTCCCTTCTTCGGCATATTTCCGAATTTTGGGCAGAGTTTGTCCGCTGCTTGACGAATCAGGCAGAGACCAGAACGGGGTTAGAGTTTGTGCGTCAGATCAGGCGGTTTGTACAACCAGCTGGTTGCGTTTTTTGAGTAGCAGCAGATAGATGGCTGCGTAGAGTCCAATGACGACCAGGCCTATCCAGGCAATATCGAACGGGGTGAATTGGTACAGCAGAATAAGGCCATACATAGCAATGAAGTTACCCAGAATGTACTTACCTTTACCGAATCGCTCAGGTGTCAGCGAAAGGTTCTGTGTATACAGCCGGATCAGGGAATCCAGAGAGTTAATCACAAACACAATACCCACAAACACCATTGCCAGTTTCAGGAACTCAGTCATTTCAATCGCATTAACATAGTTGTAGTAGAGGACTGAGAACCATATCGCCAATGGGATTGATGGAATAACCAGCAAGGCGATGCACAGCTGCCAGGTTTTAATACCACCGACAAAGCGTGCCACGAACTGACCGATCATGATGCTCCAGCTGAACCACCAGAACAGATAGAACTCGTGATAGTCAGAGATCGGGTGAGTGAATTGATCAATATTGGTGAAATAGCCACCGATACTCGCCATAGTGCCAACCAGCTCAGTAAGCCCTAAGCCGTTGGTGTTGAACATTACCAGCGCGATCAAGCCAAAGAACAGCCAGGTAGAGCCTATGCTTAAGATTTTCACATAACTGATATCAGTACTGGAGAGTACTGCCATTAGTACGACCACCGCGACCAGACCAAAGCGGACGGGATCTGAGATACCTTCGACGTAACTTGGCAGGTAGCTTAGGAATAAAAAACCGGTGAAAGCACAGGTGCCAATGATCACTATGTTATTCACTAGTTTGATAGCAGGAATTTCAAACAACTTTACTTTGGGTTCAATGACGCAGAAATAGAAAGTGGTCAGGAAATAGAACCCCCATACGAGAAAACCCCAGAAGCCGAACTCTATCGCCAGCGGGTTAGTGAACTGGTATGCCTCTTCGGCAGCATAAGTAGGGAACTCGGTCAGCGGGAACATAATCAGGCCGACATCGAGGCCGGAGGTGAACAGAATCGCAATAAAGGCAAACAATGAACTTGGCATCGGGCCTTTACAGTTGATGTTTCCTGCCCGAACGACGATGTACGCCGAGGTTAGCAGTGTCACCAGGATGGCGAAGGTCAGTATGGTTGTCATGAGCAATGGTTCCTTTTTTTATTATATAACCGGTCTGTCTGGCAGACCTTCTTTGCATAGAACGGTGTTGCAATTGGCTCTGTTGATAGCCCCTATTGTCACGCGGCGCTGGCGGTAAAGTGCTTACCCAGTAGAGCGTGGTAAAAATCATTATCGGAAAGGATTCCAACCAAAATATCGTCTTCGTTTAGCAGCACGGGTTGTCCGGTACGGTAACGGATCTCAATTGCATGACGCATTGAGATGTCCGGGGTCGCCATAACCAGAGTATCTTCCTGTAGCAGGTCGATATTTTGACCCTCCTGCCAGTGATGCAACGCTAATGGCTTGCCCTGACGACTGGCTGAGACGACCTGACCTGAGTCGCTGGTACTGATGCAGGTGTTATCATTACGATTAAGTACCAGCATATCGTCAAAACGTTCTAACGTTGCCGCACCAGTCATCAGGGAACGACCTTTCAGAACATTGAGTGGGTTGGTATGCGCAACAAACTCTTCAACATAGGCATTCACTGGGTTCAGTACGATATCTTCTGGTTTGCCATGCTGAATAATCTCTGCTGATTCCATAATGGCGATATTAGTGCCAATCTTCAGTGCTTCATCAAGATCATGACTGACGAACAGGATTGTCTTATTAAGCCGCTGTTGTAATTCAATCAGTTCATCTTGAAGCTGACTGCGAATCAACGGGTCCAGAGCAGAAAAAGGCTCATCCATGAGCAGTATGTCGCTATCCATAGCGAAGGCTCTGGCTAAACCAACTCTTTGCTGCATGCCGCCGGAGAGTTCATGAGCGTATTTATTACTCCACTCATGCAATCCGACCATTTCTAGCTTTTCCATCGCTTTAGCGCGACGTTCCTGCTTGCCCATTCCCTGCATTTCAAGACCAAAAGCAACGTTGTCTAACACCGTTAGCCAGGGCATTAGAGCGAAGTTTTGAAATACCATAGAGATGCGACGGGTGCGCATATGACGCAGTGTTGCCTCATCACAGGCGCCAATGTCGACCATCTGTTCTCCGTCCTGGACCAACAAATTACCGCGGCTGATAGGGTTTAACCCATTAACTGCCCGTAGCAGGCTTGATTTACCTGAGCCAGACAGGCCCATCAGGACACAGATCTCTCCTTCGGCTACTTCGATACTGGCGTTATGTACACCTACCACATTGCCACCCAGGTCGATGATCTCCTGTCGGGTTTTACCCTGATCAAGCAGGTTGAGGCTGGTTTCAACATTGTCGCCGAAAACCACATCCAGATTGCGAATACTGATAGCTGACATGATTAACCTTCCTCTTTGGAGCCAGGGGCTTTAAAGATACGATCCAGGATGATCGCGACCAGAACTATTGCCAGGCCCGCTTCGAAACCCTGAGAAATATTGACAGTGTTTAGTGCCCGGATAACCGGTTTTCCAAGTCCGTCAGCGCCCACGAGGGCGGCGATAACGACCATCGATAACGACAGCATAATGCACTGGGTGATGCCGGCCATAATGCTAGGCATTGCGGCGGGGAGTTCCACTTTAAAGAGCAGCTTCATCGGTGTTGCGCCAAATGCTTTGCCGGCTTCTATGAGATTTTCCGGTACTTTGCTGATGCCCAGATAGGTCAGGCGGATAGGCGCTGCGATCGCAAATATAATGGTAGAGATCAGGCCCGGTACAACGCCCAGACCAAAGAGCACCAGAGTTGGAATCAGATAAACAAAGGTAGGTATGGTTTGCATCATATCCAATACCGGTCGCAGGTAGGTGTAAATTCTGGGTTTATGTGCTGCCAGAATACCGATCGGAATACCAAACATTACCGATAGGGTTGTTGCTGTCAGAACCAACACAAAGGTTTCCAGCATCTCCTGCCAGTACCCCAGATTCAAAATCAGTAGTAGGGCTACTACGACAAAGATGACCAGTGGAATACTGCGGTGCAATGCCCAGGCGAGGGCCGCAGTCAATATCATCGGGACATAGGGAGGGAACCACTGGAAAATGTCCACAATAAAGAGAATCAGCCACTCCAGAGATACTGAAATGGTATCGAAGAAGCCTGCAGCATTAAATGTCAGCCAGTCGACGAAAGCTTCCATCCAGCTACCCAGAGGGATTTTATGTTCTGTAATCCAGTTCATACGACAGCCTTTATTTACAGTTAGACAGCCAGTATTCAACAGAGAGGGAGAATACTGGCAGTGAACAGGCTTGATATCAGAGTTCTTTCTCAGAACTCATTATCAGAGTGGTTTATTAAAGTTCCAGGTGTGCGCGAACGGCGGAAAGGGCATCGCCACCGTCAAGGGTAGTGACACCATCCAACCAGCTGTTAAGGGCCTCTGGGTGAGTCTTTAACCAGGCACGGGCAGCGGCATCGGGTTTCATTCCATCGTCCAGAATAGCCCCCATGATCTTGTTTTCCATCTCCAGAGTGAAAGACAGGTTCTTCAGCAGTTGTCCCATATTAGGGCACTCTTGGGAGTAGCCTTGGCGTACGTTGGTATGCACACTGGCGCCGCCATAGTTGGGGCCGAAAAAGTCGTCACCGCCCGACAGGTATTCCATCTCAATGTTTGAATTCATAGGGTGAGGAGCCCAGCCCAGGAAAACAACCCACTGGTCACGTTTAGCAGCTCGGCCAACCTGTGAAATCATGCCTGCTTCACTGGACTCAACCAGCTTGAAGCCTTTCAGACCAAAAGCATCATCGTCCATCATGCTCTGAATCAATCGGTTACCATCGTTGCCTGGTTCAATACCGTATACCCGGCCTTTCAGTTTATCTTTGAATTTTGTGATGTCTGCGAAGCTTTTCAGACCCGCGTCATAGACGTATTTTGGAACGGCCAGGGTATATTTTGCACCTTCAAGATTGGCACGAACCGTTTCAACGGTGCCTGCTTCACGGTATTTAGCGATATCTGCTTCCATGGTTGGCATCCAGTTACCCAGAAATACATCAATGTCAGCATTGGCCAGAGAAGTATAGGTTACCGGTACAGACAGTAGTTGGGTTGATGGCTTATAACCCAGACCTGAAACGATCTCACTGGCTACGGCAGTGGTGGCGGTAATGTCGGTCCAGCCCACATCGGAGAAACGAACGTTGTCACATTGTCCGGCAAAGGCACTTGATGTGGCGAAAATGGTTGCGGCGGCAAGGCCTAACACTTTTCCAGTGTTCTTAAGTAGAGGCATTCCTGGGCTGATCTCTTTACGTTGTGTACTCATTGGTCTGTACCCTTTTATAAGTAATAAAGTGTGTGCTTTTTTTTCTTATTCAGTTCTCTATTCAGTGCTGCATCTGTGTAAGCGGAGCAGGCCCTCAGCCTGTCTCTTGAGTTGTTATGTCAGGAATAAATGGTCTTTTTGCTGTGCCCAGGCGCTGCCTTGACTGCCATTGCTCATCGATCCAGCTATCAACCTTTGTCTCTGCTAAAGGCTGATTGTTGAGAATTATATCTGCAGCTTTTTCGGCCACCATAATGGTTGGCGCGTTGAGGTTTCCGTTGGGTATGGTTGGGAATATGGATGAATCGACCACTCGAAGTGCTTCGATACCCCGTACCCGGCACTGACTGTCCAATACCGCCATGGGGTCGTTATCAGCTCCCATCTTGCAAGTACATGATGGATGGTAGGCGCTTTCGACGTTTTCCTTCACCCATTGGTCAATGTCTGCATCGGAGGTGATCTGAATGCCGGGCTGAATTTCATCGCCCCGGTATGTATCCATCGCGGGCTGGTTCAGCAGTTCACGGGTCAGGCGAATAGTGTCGCGCCAATCCTGTTTATCCTGCTCGGTGCTGATGTAATTAAACAGGATGCCTGGTTTCGCTTTAGGGTCTGCCGATTTGATCCATATGCGACCGCGACTTTCCGGTTTGTTGGGGCCGACATGTACCTGAAAACCGTGGCCTTCTATGGCTTTACCACCGTCGTAGCGCATCGCTGCAGGTAGAAAGTGGTACTGTATATTTGGCCATTTGAGTCCGGCTCTTGAACGGATAAAACCGCAGGACTCAAAGTGGTTGGTAGACCCCAATCCATCTTTAAACAGCATCCAGCGTGTGCCGATCAGTCCTTTACTGATCAGGTCGAGTTTGCCGTTCAGTGTGATCGCCTGCTTACAGTGGTACTGAAAATAGACTTCAAGATGGTCCTGCAGGTTTTCGCCAACGCCTGGCAGATTGTGCACGACATTGACGCCGGCATTTTGTAGTACTTTTTCCGGCCCGATACCGGACAGCTGTAGTAGTTGCGGCGAACCGACTGATCCGGCAGTAAGAATGACTTCTTTAATCGCCGCTACCTCAGTAATGTTACCGTTCTTTTCATACTCGATACCGATAGCACGCTTGCCATCCATTACAACTTTTCGGGTCAGTACACCGCTGATCAGTTTAAGATTACTGCGCTTCATTGCGTCACGAAGGTACGCATTAGAGGTGGATGACCGCACGCCTTTTTTGACGGTCATGTGCATCGCTCCAAAGCCTTCCTGCTGGTAGCCGTTGTAATCATCTGTGGTCGGGTAACCCGCATCTTCACCCGCATTAATAAAGGCTTGATAGAGCGGGTTGAGGGTCATGTCGTTGCCACCGCAGGTGCCAAGTGGTCCGGTTCCACCGCGATACTGATTGCCGCCTTTATCCCAGCTTTCCGCCTTTTTGAAATAGGGTAGGCACTGTTGATAGCCCCAGCCTTTGGCACCGTGCTCCTCCCATTCATCAAAATCACAGGCATGGCCACGAACGTAAACCATGCCATTAATAGATGAACCGCCGCCTAAGACCTTGCCCCGTGGACAATGCATGGAACGGCCGTCCAGGAAGGGCTCATTTTCTGTGTGAAACTGCCAGGCGTATTTCGGTGTATTCATTGGGTAGGAAAGGGCGGTGGGCATCTGGATAAAAATGCTTTTATCGCTGCCGCCGGCCTCAAGGAGCAGTACGCTGTGTTTACCATCCTCAGTTAATCGGTTGGCCAGAACACAGCCAGCAGAACCTGCGCCAACAATGATGTAATCGTACTGTTTTTTATTCGTCATACTACTACCGCTAATAAATGTGCTGGAATAACTGGCCGTATCGCAGTGCCTATAAATCTAATTGCAGTGGCCATAATGTTGATTCTTTAATGGGCCGTTACTCGTAAGGACACTCAACATCCCCCAGTTCGACGTATACACTTTTTACCTGGGTGTAGTGATTCAGTGTTTCAATACCATTCTCTCTGCCAACACCGGACTGTTTATAACCCCCAACAGGCATCTCAGCTGGGGAGGCGCCCCAGGTGTTGATCCAGCAGATACCGGCCTGAAGGCGGGCGATGACTCTGTGAGCACGGGAAAAATCGGTTGAGAAAACGCCTGCTGCCAGTCCGAATTCGGTACCGTTAGCCCGCTGTATTACTTCCTCTTCATCGGTGAAGTGTAGAATCGACATCACCGGCCCGAAGATCTCTTCTTTGACGTTTGGCATGTCGTCGGTGCAATCGGCGAATACGGTCGGCATAACAAAATTGCCTTTATCCAGTCCATTTTCTACTGCACGTTCTCCACCGCACACTAGACGTGCTCCGGCCTCTTTTGCAGCTTCTATATAACCCAGGACTTTTTCCATATGATCGGTGGAGATCAGAGCGCCAACCTGAGTGTTCAGATCAGTTGGGTCACCTATAATCATCCGGTCGGTACGTTCAGCTACTTGGCGGATAAACTCATCGTAGATACTGTCATGAACGAAAACCCGGGTGCCGTTAGTGCAAACCTCACCCTGGGTGTAGAAGTTAGCGAGTAGGGCACCGGCAACAGCATTTTCAACATTGGCATCGCCGAAAACGATCAACGGTGATTTTCCGCCCAGCTCCATGGTGACCTCTTTTAAAGAACCTGCTGCATCAGCCATGACTTTCTTGCCTGTACCGCATTCGCCGGTGAAAGAGACTTTGGCAATCTCAGGATGACGCGACAGTGCCTGACCGACGCGATAATCACCTTGTACAACATTGAATACGCCGTCGGGCAAACCGGCTTCGGTAAATATCTCGGCTAGCTTGAGAACGCTAAGTGGAGTTTCTTCTGAGGGTTTGAAAATCATGCAGTTACCAGCGGCAAGTGCAGGGCCTGATTTCCACATCGCGATCTGGATAGGGTAGTTCCATGCACCGATGCCGGCACATATTCCCAGTGGCTCACGACGGCTATAAAAGAAGTTAGTGCCGCCCAGATCCTGTTGCTGGCCATGAATAGTTGCAGCGAGCCCTGCGTAATATTCAATTACATCAGCGCCGCTGGCGATATCAACACAGTTAGCTTCCTGTAGTGGCTTACCGGTATCAAGCACTTCCAGCATCGCAAGCTCATCATTACGATCACGAAGGATTGCTACAGCACGCATTAAGATACGTCCCCGTTCGGCACCACTCATTGATGACCAGACTTTAAAGCCCTCTTTAGCTGTTGCAACGGCAAGGTCAACATCTGCCAGAGAGGCTTGTTGAACCTCCGCCAGTTGTTCTCCGGTGGCTGGGTTTAGCGTTGTAAATGTCTCGCCCGAGGTAGCGTTCTGATAACGGCCATTTATATATAGAGCTTTTTGCATCGGTATTCGTCTCGCTTATTTCGATGCCCTTAGTTGTGAGCAGTTGCAACTCAGACATCGATGTTTGTATTCAGTTAACGCCAATAAAGATGAAGTGGCTTAGCGTTAGCTGGTTAGCATATCAGTAATTGGTTTTTGTTAATTGATCGTTTAATTAAAAATAATATTGGCTAATTCTTGACCAAAAGTCAAAAGCTTAGGTTGTCGCTTTTAGAACTGAAGTTAATTTTGATTACACTCGATTGAGTTATTAAT
>NZ_JADGEW010000017.1 GCF_016744155.1 Amphritea sp.
TCGAGATGCGTCTGGTGGGGAGTCAGCCTTCCCAGGGGGCTGCGCAGATCTGGACTAGCTTTCAGGTGCACAGTGACGGCTTTGGGCGGTTTTTGATTTATAACCGTGAGATGAGTGACAGCCAGGTGGGTCGACTGGTGCAGCGTCTACTAGAGATTGAATCTTACCGTTTGATGTCCCTGATCAGTTTGCCGCTGGCTCGTACTATAAGCCCCCAGCTACAGCAGATGGATCAGCAGCTGGCGGAACTGACTCAGGTAATGTCTGTTGAGCAATCAGAGGATGTCGGTGGTTGTGATGAGCGGCTGTTGCTGGGACGGTTAACGCATCTGGCATCGCGGGTAGAGGCTTATCGGGCACGTTCGACTTTTCGCTTTAATGCTACCAATGCGTATCAAGACCTGGTCATGTCCAGGCTTGTTGATTTGCGGGAGGATGAGGTTTCAGGCCACCTGACGTTGAATGAGTTCATCACTCGACGAATGGTGCCGGCGGTGCGAACATGTCAGGCAACGGCTGAAAGACTAGAAGACCTCTCTCGACGAATAGATCGTGTAAGTGATATGTTGCGGACGCAGGTGGAATTGTCGATACAAGGGCAGAACCAGGAGTTGTTAAGCTCTATGGATCGGCGTTCTCAGATTCAGCTTATGATGCAGCATACGGTTGAGGGGCTGTCGGTTGCTGCGATAAGTTACTATGCCATTGGTTTGGTAAAGATCTTTATCGGAGTGCTCTATGATCAGGGGCTACAGATCGATAAAAGTCTCACGCTGGGTATCTCTATGCCCTTAATTATTGTAGCTGTGGCGTTGGTTACCCGAAGGATTCATTCAAAATTTAGTAAGCTGGCTGCTGATTCGGCAGATAAAGACTAGAAAGGCATTAATAAGATGAGTATTGCAATAGAGATTGAGCAACGGCTGAAGCAGGCGCTGACTTTACAGCACCTGGTCATTGAAAATGAAAGCCATATGCATAGTGGTCCGGCCGCAGAGAGCCATTTTAAGTTGGCAGTTGTCGCAGATGATTTTTCCGGTAAGCGTCCAGTTGCCCGGCATCAGCTGATCTATGGGGCTTTATCAGAGCTTATGAATAACCCGATACATGCTTTATCACTGCATTTATATACTGCAGTTGAGTGGCAAGAGCAGAACGGTGATATTCCGTTATCACCTAACTGCATGGGTGGCTCTAAAAGCGGTCATTAGATTGATCTTAATCAATGTTCGATAGTGCTATCAGGCAGAGACTATAACTAGGTACTGGGCAGGGGTGACCGCCCGCTACTTTTCTCCCTCAATCTTTACAGGAGTATCGTTTTTTATGCCTACTGAACATCACGACCTGATACATGAGCTTCCTGAGCACCGCGAACGTATCCATGTGTTGAAAACAACAAATAACCATTTTGCTAAACTATTTGATGAGTATCATGACGTAACCAAACAGGTTGAAAAAATGGTAGGCCTGGCAGAGCCGGTGTGTACTCAAACCGAAGAGGCGTTGAAGCTGAAACGTTTACACCTAAAAGATCAGCTGTTTACGATGGTTAAACAGATCTGATTTGAACCTCCCCCGGTTCTAACCCGCTTTAGCGGGTTTTTTTGTCTCTGGGCTCTGAAGTATGCATCCACTTTACGCTATTATGCGTAACGCATTTTGACTAAAGTATCTGACTAAATGGTTTGGCAGAAATAGAGAGCTACCCCGCGTTATGGATAAATCTAGATCCACTCCTCATTACACTTGGGGATATATTTGGAATATAGCACTTGAGTATAGGCCTTTGTTGATTAAGGCTAACCTCATCGCACTGTTGGCGACGTGTGTTAGTGTGCCGTTGCCGCTGTTGATGCCGCTGCTTGTTGATGAAGTATTGTTAAATCAGCCCGGTGTCTTGGTACGATGGAGCGATCAGTTATTCCCAGATGACTGGCAGGGGCCGGTGCTATATATCACTGCTGTGTTATTGATCACCGTGTTTTTACGGGCAGTAGCCTTAGTGTTGAATGTCTGGCAGGGCCGGCAGTTTTCCATTATCTCTAAAGAAGTAATATTTCGAATCAGAGAGGGATTGCTACAACGTTTGAAGCGGATCTCGATGGCGGAGTATGAGTCGTTGGGTAGCGGTGCCGTCAGTTCTCACTTTGTTACTGATCTCGATACAGTGGATCGTTTTGTTGGCGCCTCGCTCAGTCGGATGCTGATAGCGCTTTTGACTATCATCGGTACTGCGATCGTGTTGATCTGGATGCACTGGCAATTAGCGTTATTTATTCTGCTGCTCAATCCGTTTGTTGTTTGGCTGACCATGACTATTGGTAAACGGGTCAAAGAGCTTAAATCAAGAGAAAACAAAGCTTATGAGCGGTTTCAGGGTGGTTTGACTGAAGTGCTTGAAGCTATCTATCAGATTCGTGCTGCTAATCGTGAAAATCACTACCTCCAGGGGCTTGTGGGAGATGCGCGCTCGTTACGTGATCATTCCACGCGTTTTGAATGGCGCACTGAAGCGGCTAGTCGCTTTAGCTTTATGGTGTTTCTCATCGGCTTTGACCTGTTTCGGGCGTTGTCTATGGTAATGGTGGTCTATTCTGACCTGAGTATTGGTCAGATGATGGCAGTGTTTGGTTATCTCTGGTTCATGATGGGGCCCGTTCAGGAAGTTTTGGGTATTCAGTACGCGTTCTACGGTGCAAAGGCTGCTTTACAGCGGGTTAATCGATTAGCTGATCTGGATGAGGAGCCGGACTATCCTCATATCAACAATCCTTTCACCGGAAAATCGTCAGTAGCCATTGAACTGGCAGATATTCACTTTAGCTATATTGCAGGTCAGGAAGTTCTTCGGGGGCTGTCGTTAAAGATTGAAGCAGGGCAAAAGATCGCTTTGGTTGGTGCCAGTGGTGGGGGGAAATCAACCTTGGTACAGGTGTTACTTGGATTGTATCAGCCCCAAAAAGGGGGAGTGTTATTCGATGATATTCCTGTTGAAGAGATTGGTCTGGATCTGGTTCGGGAAAATGTCGTCACAGTGTTGCAGCATCCGGCGTTGTTTAATGACTCAATCAGAGGCAATTTGACCCTGGGACGAGAATATACCGATCAGCAATTGTGGCAAGCACTGGCTGTAGCGCAGTTAGAGCCCTTTGTTAATCAGTTGGGTGAGGGGTTGGATACGATGGTTGGTCGACAAGGTGTGCGCCTGTCTGGTGGGCAGCGACAGCGATTGGCGATTGCACGAATGGTCTTGGCTGATCCAAAGGTGGTGGTGCTGGATGAGGCGACATCGGCGCTTGATGCTGAAACCGAATATAACCTCCACCGTGATCTGGCTGGTTTTCTTAAAGGGCGCACCACTATTATAGTGGCTCACCGCCTGAGTGCGGTTAAACAAGCGGATCATGTTTATGTGTTTGAAGATGGTCAGGTTGCTGAGCAGGGTGGCCATGAGCAGTTATTAAAACAGAATGGTCTCTATGCTCGTTTATATGGACAGCATCAGCAGCATTGATGGAGTGATTTATGGCTGGCAGTTATCACTGGTCAGGCGGTAATCGGGTTGAACTGTTGGTTGAGGGTGAGCAGTTTATACCCCATATGTTGAAAGCGATAACAGAGGCTCGCCAATTACTGTTGCTTGAGTTTTATATGGTCAGTTCGGGCAATGTAGCTGATCTATTCATTGAAGCATTGATTAAGGCTGCGCGACGTGGTGTTAAAGTCTGCTGGTTAATCGATGATTTTGGTGGGCGTCAATTCCATCAGCAGGACCGAGAACGGCTGGCAAAGGCGAGTATAGAGGTGCAATTCTATAATCGTCTTCGTCTAGCAAAGTTGGCTCGAAATTTGGCTCGTGACCATCGAAAGTTAATGATTGTTGACCAGAAACTGGGTTATATCGGGGGGACTGGGATTAGTGATGAGTATCTGAGAGAGAAGCCGGCTGAGGGAGCGTTGGCCTGGCACGATATCATGCTGGGGGTCGAAGGTGCGGTCGTGAGTGATATGGTGCGTTTGTTTACTCGTCAGTGGTGTCTTTGCGGTGGGAAAATACTATTTAATGTAATGCCTCCAGATTACACCCGGGTAGGTGATGCTATGTCGAGAGTGACAGAAGCTCAGGGTGTTAGGTTGCAACAAATAAAGCACAGTTTTGTGCAGCATATTAATCATGCTACTGACCGGGTATGGTTAGCTACAGCCTATTTTTTACCGGTTTTTTCGGTGCGTCGTAGTTTGCGACAAGCGGCTGAGCGTGGCGTTGATGTGCGAATTATTGTTTCCAGTCTTAACACGGATCATCCCTGGGTTTACCATGCATCTAAGCGTTATTATCGACGGTTGCTTAAGGCAGGGGTCAAAATTTACGAATACCAGCCCGCTTTTCTCCATGCCAAACTGGGGCTCTGTGATTCGTGGGTGTCTGCAGGATCTTGTAATCTGGACCATTGGAACCTGCGCTGGAATCTTGAAGCTAATCTCGAAGTGGTGGAACCTAGCTTGGCGGCAGCTGTCGAAACGTTGCTAAGGAGTGATATGGAAGAGAGTGAAGAGGTTGTATACGATCAATGGCGTAGTCGTCCCTGGTATCAGAAGTTGCGGGAGGCGGGCTGGTCGTTACTGTGTCAGCTTCTGTTAAAGATCCGTTAAGCTAACAGCGCCTACACTTGAACTAATATTTAGCAGGGTTAAATTGCTCAGGTTATACTTAGATAATATATGAACAGGTCTTCTGCTTCTCCGGCTTTCAGAGTGCGCATTGGACTTATTTTATCCTTCTTGGCAGATAAAAAGTATTCTTAATTACTAAACGGTATTCAGGATTTATTTATGAACAAGGCTATGGTTATAACTTTTACAGCGTTTGTGCTGATGTTGCAGGGTTGTGCGTCTTCTCTGAGCGGTGATACGTACTCTCGAAGTGAAGCTCGACGGGTTCAGAATGTTGAATTTGCTTGGGTCGATACGGTTACGCCTGTGGTGATAGAGGGTCGTACTGATAGTCCGCTAGGCGCCGGTGCCGGTGCTGTTGTTGGTGGTATAGCGGGTAGTACTCTGGGTGGTGGTAAAGGTAGCAGTATCGCTTCTGTTATTGGTGCCGTAGCTGGTGGAATCATCGGCCAGAAGGTTGAAAAAAATGTTACCCAAAAGCAGGGGCAAGAAATTACAGTCACGCTTGAGAATGGTAAAACGATTTCAGTGGTTCAGGAAGTTGATAATAATGGTTTCTTCCAGCCGGGAGAGCGGGTGAGAGTGCTTCGTCAAGGTGGTACTGCACGAATAGCACGTTAAATATAGCTGTAAAAAAGCCCGCTACGATGCGGGCTTTTTTGTGCCTGATCGTTTGCTTAGATGGCTATTTCTTGTCTGCAGGAGCGTGGAATAGCAAGTAGAGGTCGACTAGAAGATCCGGGATGCTACGGCACATTTCGTCGCACAGGCGGGTATCTTCACGCATTTTCAGAAACTCATCTTCTTCAAAGAGTTCTGAAGCGATCATAATCGGTAACATAAATTCTGCGACCTCTTCCTCTGCCTGATGGTTAAACCACTCATCTTCTTTAAGGAAGACTGCTTCCATAAAGGCCTGAGCCCATGAAGTCATAGCGCTTTGTTCTTCTTCATCATTCTCTGTTTCAAGAGTCAGATCGCAAGGCAGCAGCATATCCTGATCGTTGTAAAGGTCGCTGCCAATGCTGAAATAGAAGCGGCGAAGCAGGTCTTCAATGCGAGCTTTCTGTTCTTCGGAGCTGTAGGCAGGTAGGCCATCGAAAAGTTCCTGAAGCCACTGTTTTTCAGCGATTTTGACCGGGCTGATGTTCAGCGCACAGAAATAACCATGGGTGCCCACCAGATCCAGAGCGTCCTCGGATACGGCATCAGAGAACATAAATGCTTCAAGTTCATCCAGTTCAGCATCGGTAAGGGGGGTGTTTAACATTGGGTTTTGCATAGGTTCGGATCCGGCAAAAAAAGAGTGTGCAGATTCTAACAGCGATGATGGCTGATGCGTAGTGTTTATCTGCCGTAATTAGATAAATCTGGATGACACTGGGGCTCTCATCCCGGATAATGCCGGCCATGATAGAAAAGGCCCGGCAACTCCTAAAACAGATATTTGGTTACGACCAGTTCCGAGAACCTCAGCAGGAGGTGATCGAGACTCTGCTCGCCGGCGGCGATGCGCTGGTGGTGATGCCTACTGGTGGTGGTAAATCACTCTGCTACCAGCTTCCGGCGCTTATTCGGCCAGGCGTTGCCGTGGTTGTTTCTCCGTTGATTGCATTGATGCAGGATCAGGTACAGGCGTTATCCCAGTGGGGTATCAATGCCGGGTATCTGAATTCGTCGATGGACTTCAGTATGGCGCAGGAGGTAGAGCACCAATTGCGCAGCGGAGAGTTAGACCTGCTCTATGTTGCTCCAGAGCGTTTACTTCAGCCCCGCACGCTCAAAATGTTGTCGGAATGTCCGTTGGCGCTATTTGCCATTGATGAAGCGCACTGTGTGTCTCAATGGGGGCATGACTTTCGTCCTGAGTATCTTCAACTTAGTTATCTGCAAGAATGTTTCCCCGATGTGCCGCGAATTGCACTGACGGCGACTGCTGATGAGCGAACCCGTGAAGAAATTTGCACTCGTCTTGGGCTGGAAAATGCCCGGAAATTCATTCAGGGCTTTGATCGACCAAATATCCGTTACCGAATCGGCCAGAAACATCGAGCTAAAGAACAGCTACTAAAATTCTTGAAAGCAGAGCATGCCGGTGACACAGGTATTGTCTACTGTCTGTCTCGTAAGAGAGTTGATGATACCGCGCAGTGGCTGCAAGAGCAGGGCTATAACGCCTTGCCATACCATGCAGGGCTGCCTCAGGAGATGCGCCATCATAATCAACATCGTTTTCTGACAGAAGAAAATATTCTAATGGTAGCTACGGTTGCTTTTGGTATGGGGATTGATAAGCCTAATGTGCGTTTCGTGGCCCATTTAGACCTGCCAAAAAGTATCGAGGCTTATTATCAGGAAACCGGACGTGCCGGACGGGATGGGTTGCCTGCTGATGCCTGGATGGTTTATGGGCTTCAGGATGTGATCTTTCTTCGGCAGATGCTGGAAGGTTCTCAAGCGGATGACTTACACAAAAGCGTCGAGCGGCAGAAGTTGGAATCGATGCTGGGGTTGTGTGAGGTCACCAGTTGTCGCCGACAGACGCTACTGACTTACTTTGGCGAGTCAGAGTCTAAGCCTTGTGGCAACTGTGATACCTGCTTAGAGCCTGTGCCAGTTTGGGATGCAACCGATGCTGCGCGTAAGGCTTTGTCAGGTGTGTACCGCTGTGGACAGCGTTTTGGCGTCAATCATGTTATTGAAGTGTTATCGGGCAAGTCCAGTGAAAGGGTGCTTGAGTTAAAGCATCATCAGCTCAGTACTTTTGGTATCGGTAAAGAGCTGGATCGAAATCAGTGGCGCTCAGTATTCAGGCAGCTGGTGGCACGTGGTTATCTGAGTGTTGCTGCGAACAGTCACGGAGTCCTCTATCTCACTGACAGCTGTCGACCCTTGTTGAAAGGTGAACTGCAGATAGAGATGCGTCAGGATAAGCGTAAGCAGGAGTCGTTTAGTAAGCGAAATGACCCTCAGCAAAAGCTTGATTCAGAAGATTATGGCTTATGGAATGCACTCAAGGCTCTCAGGATGAAGTTATCCAAGCAGCAGGATGTGCCACCCTATGTCATTTTCCATGATGCAACTTTGATGGAGTTGGTAATGTACCGGCCATTGACGCATCAGCAGATGGGGCGTCTTAATGGCATCGGTGAGCGAAAGCTTGAGTTATACGGCGACCAGTTTCTTGAGCTTATTCGTGAGTATCAGGCGGAGCAGCAGAACCCACAGGATAAAGATCTGCAGGTGCAGGAGTCGGTAACGCTTTATCGCACCGGAATGACGGTAACGCAGGTAGCAAGGCAGCAGCACCTGTCTGAAAATGTTATTTACAATCATCTGGCTGATGGTATAGCTGAAGGTCAATTGATTCTGTCAGATGTGGTAGAGCTAAGCGCAGATCAGTTACGACAGGTTCAACAGTTGATGTGTGAATGCATGGAATCCTTTGGTGTTGCACTAAAGCCGGTGTATGAGGGGTTAGATGGGCTATATGAATATGGTGTTCTGCGTTGTATACGTGCCGATATGGAACGTGTAGAGCGAGGTGATTAATCGTCGTGGAAGATATTGGCCTCTGGGGGTTGTTTCTAAGTAGTTTTATCTCCTCAACACTAATGCCTGGTGGCTCTGAGGTGTTATTAGCCTATCTGTTGACTCAGTCTGAATTTAGTTCGATAGAACTGTTAATTGCAGCTACTGCCGGTAATAGTCTGGGTGGTATTTTGACCTATGCTATGGGGTGGTGGATTAGTTCTCGCTGGCCGCTAAAAGTGCCTGAAAAGAAAAGGCAAAAACAAGCTTTGGTTTGGGTGCAGCGTTATGGGGTTTTATCTCTGTTGTTTTCCTGGTTGCCCTTGATTGGTGATCCATTATGTTTGGCGGCCGGTTGGGTACGATGTCATCTGTTTTATTCGCTGATGCTGATCTGCGTTGGTAAAACCTTGCGCTACTCACTAATCGTTCTAGCTGTTAGCTGATATAGTTTGGGCTTAGGAATAAGTCATTAGTCAGTATTGAGAGCGGAGGAGCTATGCTGAAATCTCGTTGGTTTCGGTCGCTGCGGATAACTGTATTACTGATTACTCTGTTTGTTGTTGCAATGAATGCCTGGCTTTCCAGTGCACGTATTCAGTCATGGAGTCGTCCGGTCTGGGTTGTTCTTTATCCAATTAATGCAGATGGAAGGGCTGATACTCAGGCGTATATTAATGCACTTAGCGAAGAGCATTTCGAGGACGTAGAGCGCTTTTTGCAACGAGAAGCGCACCGTTACGGACTGGTGGGGCAATCAATAGCAGAAGTTTTTCTCTCGACTCCATTGGTGGCGTTACCCCCTGAAATTGACATTGAAGCAGGGGTCTTTGAAAGTATCTTCTGGAGCTTAAAGATGCGCTGGTGGTCGTGGAAAAACGATAACTGGCCAGGGCCTGAGCCTGATGTAAGAATTTACCTGCAATATTTTTCTCCACAGAAAAAGCAGGTGTTATCTCATTCGTTAGGGCTTCAAAAGGGTATGATCGGGTTGGTGAATGGTTTTGCCAGTGTTGATTATATAGCGACAAATAACTTCGTAATCACCCATGAGCTGATGCATACATTCGGAGCATCAGACAAGTACGATCTTGAAACTAATGAGCCAATCTATCCCGATGGTTTTGCTGATCCTCAACAACGTCCTTTGCTGCCTCAAGTCAGAGCAGAAATTATGGGTGGTCGAGTAAAGGTCTCACCTGGTTGGCTGGTAATGCCTCTTAGCTTGGATGATGTTGTTGTCGGTGATAAGACAGCGGATGAAATTGGTTGGTTGAGCATGTGAATAGGTCGCGACGGTCAACAGCTGCTTGGTTAATACCCATAATGAGTATGTGGTTTTGCGCGCCGATAGTTTGGATGAAACAAGTTATTTCTTATGTGGGATTTTGAGGAGCTAGAGCCTGGTTAGCTTTAAAGTCTTTGTAATCAAAGCGTTAGGTGTTTTGTGTGTTGATTATTTGAGTGTTTATCTCTTGTTTGAATGATGTCACTTTAAACGATATTAACGGATTTTAAATATCCACTAAATGGGTATATCTGCTTGTATGTAAGGGTATTTTGGCTATTTTATGTGTGCTAATATTGAAACAATATTAAAAGTAAATATAGCTGAAGACTGAGTCTCGCAAATTTACTAACTGGAATAATCCAGCCTTATTTCTTTATTTTAGCTGTGCGAAACAGAGCTGAAATCAGACAAAATCTTCTGGGGGGAAGTTATGGATAATGTAGAAGCTACAAAAGTGTCAGCGGTAAATATAACCGGTGAAGTGGTCGTAGTAGATGCTCAAGGCGTCGAGCGGCCTTTAGTCAAAGGTGAGTCGTTAGCGTCTGGTGACATGATTATTGTACGTACTGATGCTTCTGCTGAGCTGGATCTTGGCAAAGATTCGACTGAGACCGTGCCTGCTGATACTGCTGCAATTCTAGAAGTTGATCCTAATACCGGTGAAATTGTTCTTGTTCTGCATTCTGTAGGGCCTGAAGGACTAGATATTACTGATGTTCAGCAAGCTATTTTGGCAGGTCAGGATCCAACTGAAATTCTTGAAGAAACCGCGGCGGGCAATACTCCCCCTACTCGTTCAGGTTTCTCTGCTTTTCAGACAGTTGATCGTACCGCAGAAGAGGTTATCGCTCGAGCTGGATTTGATACGAGTGCGGATGAACGTGATCTAGAAGACTTTCCCGAGTATGAGGGCGAGCAGGTGGTTTTCAGTCCAGCTGGATACAGTGTTGCCGATGTGACGGTAAATGAAGGTGGTTTGATGACCTTCACTGTGACGCGGACAAATGGTGCATCTGCAGAAAAAATTGATTTCTCAACCAGTATTGAAACTGGCGATAATGCTGAGAGTGACGACTTTGTTTCTGCCAGTGGCACCCTGAGCTTCGATACAGGTGTAATTAGCCAGACCTTTACTGTGCAGACCACTCAGGATGCGATTTTTGAAGGCGCAGAGACCTTCACTGTAACCCTGGGTAATCCATCTGAAGATGGCGAAATTGTTGATGGTGTCGGCATAGGTACGATCCTTGATGATGGTACTGGTCCGGGTCCTGATGCTGACGATGATACAACCAGCTTCAGTATCGGCGATATGAGCATTAGTGAAGGTGGTTTGATGACCTTCACCGTGATTCGTGCCGGCGATGCCGCCGCGGATCAGACGATCGACTTTGCGACCAGCATTGCCGGGACTGATAGTGCCGAAGCGACTGACTTTGGTAGTGAGAGCGGTACGCTGACCTTTGCGGCCGGTGTAACGACTCAGACCTTCACCGTACAGACTGTACAAGATGCGATTTTTGAAGGTGGCGAGACCTTTACCGCCACGTTGAGCAACAACTCAGCGGGCAGCAGTATTACGGATGCCACGGCAACGGGTACGATTCTGGATGACGGCACAGGCCCAGGTCCATTCGATCCAACCGGTCCGGGCACGCCCGATGATGACACCACGGAATTCAGTGTTGATAGCGTGAGCATCAGCGAAGGTGGCTTGATGACCTTCACCGTGACCCGTTCAGGCGATGCCGAAGCGGATCAGAGTGTTAACTTTGCGACCAGCATTACCGGGACTGATAGCGCTGAGTCAGATGACTTTGCAAGTGAGAGCGGTACGCTGACCTTTGCGACCGGTGTCACGACGCAGACCTTTACCGTACAGACTGCTCAAGATACTCCGTATGAAGGGGCCGAGACCTTTACCGTTGGACTGGATACGCCAACAGGGGGCGCAACGGTGAGTGCTACGAACGGCACTGGCACCGGTACTATCCTGGATGACGGCACCGGCCCAGGTCCATTTGATCCCGCTAATCCGGGTACGCCAGATGATGACCGTACCGGCTTTAGTGTTGACGATGTACAGATTAGTGAAGGCGGTCTAATGACCTTCACCGTGACCCGTTCAGGCGATGCCGCAGCGGATCAGTCAGTTGATTTTGCGACCAGTATTGCCGCGGGCGATAGTGCTGAAGCGACAGACTTTGGCAGTGAGAGCGGTACGCTGACCTTCGCAGCCGGTGTCACCACCCAGACCTTCACGGTTCAGACCGCACAAGACTCCTCTTATGAAGGTGATGAGACCTTTAGTGTCAACCTGGCAAATCCAACGAACGGCAGCCAGATTATTGATGGCGCCGGTGTCGGTACCATTGTGGATGATGGCACAGGCCCAGGCCCATTCGACCCAACCGGTCCAGGTACGCCAGATGATGACACCACTGCGTTCAGCATCGGTGATATGAGCATCAGTGAAGGTGGCTTGATGACCTTCACCGTGACCCGTTCAGGCGATGCCGAAGCGGATCAGACCATCGACTTTGCGACCAGCATTGCCGGGACAGATAGTGCCGAAGCGACTGACTTTGGTAGTGAGAGCGGTACGCTGACCTTTGCGGCCGGTGTAACGACTCAGACCTTCACCGTACAGACTGTACAAGATGCGATTTTTGAAGGTGGCGAGACCTTTACCGCCACGTTGAGCAACAACTCAGCGGGCAGCAGTATTACGGATGCCACGGCAACGGGTACGATTCTGGATGACGGCACAGGCCCAGGCCCATTCGATCCAACCGGTCCGGGCACGCCCGACGACGACACTACCTTGTTCAGCATCGGTGATATGAGCATCAGTGAAGGTGGCTTGATGACCTTCACCGTGACTCGTTCAGGCGATGCCGAAGCAGATCAGACTATCGACTTTGCGACTAGCATTGCCGGGACTGATAGCGCTGAGTCAGATGACTTTGCAAGTGAGAGCGGTACGCTGATCTTTGCGGCCGGTGTAACGACTCAGACCTTCACCGTACAGACCGTACAAGATGCGATCTTTGAAGGTGGCGAGACCTTTACTGCCACGTTGAGCAACAACTCAGCGGGCAGCAGTATTTCGGATGCCACGGCAACCGGTACGATTCTGGATGATGGCACAGGCCCAGGTCCATTCGATCCAACCGGTCCGGGCACGCCCGATGATGACACCACGGAATTCAGTGTTGATAGCGTGAGCATCAGCGAAGGTGGCTTGATGACCTTCACCGTGACCCGTTCAGGCGATGCCGAAGCGGATCAGAGTGTTAACTTTGCGACCAGCATTACCGGGACTGATAGCGCTGAGTCAGATGACTTTGCAAGTGAGAGCGGTACGCTGACCTTCGCGACTGGTGTCACGACGCAGACCTTTACCGTACAGACTTCACAAGACTCCTCGTATGAAGGGGCCGAGACCTTTACCGTTGGACTGGATACGCCAACAGGGGGTGCAACGGTGAGTGCTACGAACGGCACTAGCACCGGTACGATTCTGGATGACGGCACAGGCCCAGGTCCATTCGATCCAACCGGTCCAGGGACTCCCGACGACGACACTACCTTGTTCAGCATCGGTGATATGAGCATCAGTGAAGGTGGCTTGATGACCTTCACCGTGAGCCGTTCAGGCGATGCCGAAGCGGATCAGACCATCGACTTTGCGACCAGCATTGCCGGGACAGATAGTGCCGAAGCGACAGACTTTGGCAGTGAGAGCGGTACGCTGACCTTTGCGGCCGGTGTAACGACTCAGACCTTCACCGTACAGACCGTACAAGATGGGATCTTTGAAGGTGGCGAGACCTTTACCGCCACGTTGAGCAACAACTCAGCGGGCAGCAGTATTACGGATGCCACGGCAACGGGTACGATTCTGGATGACGGCACAGGCCCAGGTCCATTCGATCCAACCGGTCCGGGCACGCCCGATGATGATCGACCAACAGTGAGTAGTGTTTCTAGCCCGTCAGCCAATGAAGGTGATGTACTTGACTACACTGTAATCTTGAGCAATCCAAGTGAGTTTGCAACAACAGTTAATCTTGATTTTGATAGTGGTACCGGTACTTACGGTATCGATACAGAAACACCAATCGAGGTTTCAATCGGTGGAGGTGCATTCCAAACTGTAGTAGTTAATCTTGATGGTACCTTCAGTGTAGATCTTCCGGCGGGAGAAACTGGTCTGGTCGTTCGTATTCCAACATTTGAAGACTCTAAGGTTGAGGGTGATGAGACAATCATTCTGAACGCATCAACTCCACAGAACAACACGCCTGCTCAAGGCACTGGTACGATTATAAATGATGATCATGCTCCAACGATTTCCTCGATTAGTGCTGTTACTGTTTCCGAAGAAGGCTTATTAGGAGGCTTGATTGACAGTACGGGGGATCCTGTTGATAACGCAGATGATGCTTTCGCAACAGGCTCTATAAACTTCACCGACGCAGATAGTAGCTCTTTTACTCTTTCTTTGGCTGAGTCGGTTAGTGTTACATCTAATAATAATCCAATTAGCCTTAAATCTAATGGTGATGATGTTGATAACTGGAACTGGGATGCTTCTAGTCAGACGCTTACTGGTAGTACTTCCACGGGCACAGATGTTCTGACCATAACGCTTGATCCGGTTACTAGTACGGGGCCAAACAATAATGTGTCATACACGGTTAATTTATTAGCGCCTGTTGATCATCCTGTAAACAGTACCGAGGACATCATGGATCTCCAGTTCGGAGTATCCATTTTTGATGGGGCTAATACTGCAAGTGCTAGTTTTAATGTTGCGATTGAAGATGATCGGCCTGTCAGTGGTAATCTAAATAGCGCGATTGAAGTGCCATTGGCTTTATCGAACGTGATGTTGATTCTTGACTTCTCCGGCAGTATGCGGGGCCAAGAGTTGATCGATATGAAAACTGCAGTTGTGTCGATGTTGGATTCATACGATAACGCTGGCTATGCGGCAGTACAGATTGTTACTTTCGCTTCAAGTGCCAATATCCCTGGTGATGGTGGTTGGATTAGTGTTGCTGATGCTAAGGCTTACATTACTGGATTGACTGATGCAGATATGGGTGGTGTTACGAATTATGATGCCGCTCTAGCAGCTGCCCAGACAGCATTCGCTGAAACTAGTGGTTACATCGCAGGTGGTAAGAACATATCTTACTTCCTGTCAGATGGTTCGCCCACCTCAGGTAGTGAAATTGATACAACTACAGATCAAACTAACTGGGAAACCTTTGTTGATAACAACAATATTGATTCTTTTGCAGTGGGCTTTGCCGGCGCAAATGTCGCTGCATTGGAGCCTATCGCCTATGATGGTTCAGCCTCTCCCGTTGCTGAAGAAAGGCCTGCTATCAATGCTACAGCCGCAGGTACTAACCTGACAGATGCCTTACTAGCGACTGTTGCGAGCGTTTTGCCTGGAAATCTGTTCGGTTCCTTGGCAACAGGTGGCTTTGGTGCTGATGGCAATGGTCACGTACGAACCGTCACAATTGATTTAGTTACTTATACCTATGATGCAAATGCTGGAACTATTACTAATGAGGCTACTGGTACTGTAGTAACAGCAAGTTCTTTCTCTATTACGACATTGTCTAATGGTGTTATGTATATTGACATGGTGACCGGGGCATACTCTTATCAGGCTGACCCCGCTTTTGTAACCAGCTTTGATGAAGTTGTTGGTTATACCATGCAGGATATGGATGGTGACATAACAGATGGTACGGTTACTTTGAATGTCAGTCGTGAATCGAAACCAGTTCCGACACTGAATGCCAATGCTGATGATGTCTATGAGGCGGATATGGCAGGCGGTAGTAATAGTTCAGGAAACGGAGAAATTGCTTCAGGAAATATTCTTTCAGACGATACTATCCCGAGTGGTCTCGCGTTGACTGATGTGGCTATCAGTGGCGGGACTACAGTAGTAAGTGGAGATATTATTACGATTACCACTGCTGAAGGGAATACGTTGACGGTTGATAAAGTTACAGGTGAATATACCTATGTACTCAATAATGAAATTGATCATTCAGCACCTATTAATTTAGTGTCAGAGAACTTTGATTCTGGTGTGAGTGGGTGGAGTAATGCCTCGTCTCAGGGCGGCTCTATGCTTATTCAGAAAGATGAAACTGTAAGCAAAAACTTCTCTAACCTGGGTAACAACGGTGACACAGTTACTGTTAGCTTTGATATGAGTATTGTTGGTGATTGGGAAAGCGGTAGTCAGAACTACACAGATTACTTCAGAGTTTTTGTAGACGGTACTGAGTATGAAGCTGTTCGTGCTGATGATTACAGTACCGGCGGCGTTACCGGTTATACCTATGAAATTGACGTTCCAGTTAATAGCTCTGGTGGTGCTTTGGTTAGCCTAGAAGTTAATTCAACAGCCAGTGATGAGCAGGCTGTGATTGATAACTTTACTATTACTGGCCCACCACAGTCAGGTGCGACTGTTGTCGATAGCTTTACTTATACTGTGTCTGATATTGGTGGAGCTGAATATACATCGACTCTTGATGTAACTATTTATGATGAGTCAGTGACTGCTATCAACGGTACCGCTGGTAACGATGATCTCGATGGAGGCTTAGGTAGCGATATTCTGATCGGAGGCGCTGGTGACGATTTATTGATGGGTGGATTAGGAACCGACTTCTTCGATTGGAATGGCGGAGATGAAGGAACAATAGCAACACCAGCCAGCGATCATGTTCAGGACTTTACTGTAGCTGATGATAAGCTTGATCTATCAGACATGCTGGATTCACTTGGGTTTACTAGCTCAGGAGGGGTCGTGGAGTCGTATCTTAGTTTGACTGAGAATGCTACCAATGAAGCGGTTCTTAGTGTTAAGGACAGTGCCGGAGGCAGTGTTGTGCAGGAGATTGTTCTCGATAATGTCAGTATTCAGGATCTTAAAACTGATCTGTCAATGGATCCGGGTTCAACCAATAATGATCTGCTGAATCAGTTGATTAATGATACTAAGCTGATTGTTTGATAAGAAATGGGTGGCCCTTTTCTAAGGCTACCCATTTTTTTACTTGGCTGAAGATAGCGAACAAACGTTTAATATAAACACTGATTTAGATAGATAAGATAAAATTTTAGACTTAAATTTTTTCATAAAGGCAGAACAATACAGTGACACAATCACAGTCGGACTGGATTTTCGGTACTAGTCGTGAACAGTTTGTTGATCCTTTGCTGGATGCTCTGGTGCTTATCAGTAAGTACTATGGTATGCCCGCCTCTGAAGATTCTCTTAGCAGTGGCTTGCCTCTGGTTGAAAACCGTTTAACCGTTGAGCTCTTTCCCAGAGCCGCTGAACGGGCGGGCCTATCGGCGAGGCTTGCGGATCAGCCTTTATCTCAAATCCATGAATTGCTACTTCCCTGCGTTTTGCTATTAAAAGATAGAAGCTGTTGCATCCTTATGTCTATCGACAATCAAGAGGGCGTTGCTCGGGTATTACAACCGGAAAGTGGTGACGGTGAGATCGAACTTCCAATCGATAAACTAGATGAGCTTTATTCTGGTCATCTGTTCTACATCCGCAAGAAATATCAGTTTGATAAGCGTAGTCCCGATGTTTTGGATACGCAGGAGGGACATTGGTTTTGGGGCACCTTTCGTAGCGCAATGCCTATATACAGAGATGTGCTGATTGCGTCTCTGTTGATTAATCTATTTGCTGTTGCTTCTCCCTTGTTCGTCATGAACGTCTATGATCGGATTGTGCCTAATCTCGCATTTGATTCTCTTTGGGTGTTGGCAATTGGGGTAGGAATAGTTTTTGTTTTCGATCTTGTACTGAAGCACCTTCGTTCATACTTCATAGATATAGCGGGTAAAAAGCTCGATCTACAGTTATCGGCAAAGATATTTGCCAGGGTAATGGGTATTAGGTTGGAATCTAGACCGATCTCTGTCGGTGCGTTCGCGAACAATTTGCAATCCTTTGAGTCCATACGTGACTTTATCACCTCTGCGACTATGAGTGCGCTCATTGATCTACCTTTTGCGTTGTTATTTCTGTTGGTTATATGGACTGTTGGAGGTCCGCTGGTAGTTGTGCCACTGGTTGTGATGATTATTTTGGTGGGGTATAGCTTTTACATTCAGAAACCACTAGCCAAACAGATTGAGATGACATCAAAAATTGCTTCTCAGAAACAGGCTACGCTTGTTGAAGGTCTGACGGGTATTGAAGCGGTTAAAATTAATGGGGCTCAAAGTCAGTATCAGGTTATCTGGGAGCAAGCGGTTAGTAAAATGGGGCAGCATGATATCCAGACGCGCAAACTCGCGAACGGGGCTTCGTCTCTGTCAGGTTTTCTGCAGCAGATGATGACCGTGGGTACGGTGGTGATGGGTGTATACCTGGTGGCTGCCGGTGAACTCAGCATGGGCGGGATTATTGCATCTGTAATGCTAGGTGGACGGGCAGTCCAGCCGCTGGCTCAGTTGTCGTTGTTAGCGACACGTTATAATCAGGCCAAGGCTTCCATGAGTCTTATTAATCAGATCATGGAGATGCCGGTTGAGCAAGAGGAAGGTAAGAGCTATGTCAGTCGTCCAAAGCTTCAAGGCAAAATCGAGTTTGATAAAGTTAGCTTTGCTTATCCAGACCAACAAAATTACGCACTCAATGATATTAGTTTTTCCATAGAACCGGGTGAACGAGTTGCTCTTATTGGCGGAATCGGTGCAGGTAAGAGTTCGCTTGAAAAGCTGATTCTTGGGTTATATCAGTGCACTGAAGGGGATATTCGCATTGATGGAGTTAATATCGCACAACTGCACTCTGCTGATCTGCGTCGAAACATCGGTTGTGTGACTCAGGATATCCATCTTTTCTTCGGTAGTATCCGCGATAATATTGTTATGGGTGCTCCTTTTACCAGTGATGAGCATCTGTTGCGTGCCGCTACATGGGGTGGAGTGACAGAGTTTACTAATCATGATCCTGAAGGGCTTGAGCGTCAGGTGGGTGAGGGCGGACGTCAGCTTTCCGGTGGTCAGCGACAATCAGTGGCAGCTGCTCGGGCGATGGTGATGGACCCACCAATTTTGCTGCTGGATGAACCGACAAGCCAATTAGACCGTAAGTCTGAGCTTCGGCTCATCAATCGATTGAAAGAGCTTGATCGAAGTAAAACGGTGATTCTGAGTACCCATAAATCGAGCCTCTTAGATGCAGTGGACAGAATTATAGTATTGGAGAATGGTCGATTACTCGCAGATGGTCCTAAAGCAGAGGTTGTTAACTGGCTTCGTGACGGTGTTAATCAGCAGAATGCTAAAAGGGAGGAAAACTCCTGATGAGTGAGCAATCTATCAATAAGGTTCAGTCATCACCAGAAAATGGGCTTTCGAAGGCAAAAGATGCTTTGAGTGCGATGGCAAATGCAAAGCACGATCAGCCTGTTGTCGATAATGAGTTGCATGATTTCATAGATAACTCTGCTGCCAGTGTTTTGTTGGATACACCTCAAAGCTCAAGGATACTTTTATGGGGTGTGGTCTGTTTTGTTATTATTGCGGTTGTCTGGGCATATTTTGCTGAGTTAGATGAGATAACGCGGGGAGAGGGGAGTGTTATTCCTTCACAGCAGATACAGATAGTTCAGTATCTTGAGGGTGGCATACTTAAAGAACTCTTTATTAAAGAGGGTGACAAGGTTGAGGCAAATCAGCCTCTGCTTCTCGTAGATGAAACTAAATTTTTATCGGATTACCGGGGGCAGGCTCAGGAACAGGCTTATCTGGAGATATCAGTTGCTCGGCATAAAGCTGTACTGGCCAGTATTCTGATTAGTAGCGACCCTGCAAATGGCGATTGGCAGGAACAGGCCAGGGTTGAGGTTCAACCGATTAGTGTTGGAGCTGAGTGGCAAGTGCGTAATCCAGAGTTGTTAGGGCGGGAGCAAGCGCAGCTTGAAGAGTATTTACGGAATCTAACGAACCAGTTGGATATTTTGGGTAGGCAGATTCAGCAACGTGATCAGGAAGAGAAAGAGCTAGATTCTAAAATAAGTTACCTGAATCGTACTTATAAACTCAGTCTGAGAGAGATGGCGATGACCCGCCCTTTAGCTGATCAGGGAGTTATTCCTGAAATTGAGCTGATCAAACTGCAAAGGGAGGTCAATAGTTACAAACAGGAGCTGGAAGGTGCCAGGCTGTTGTTACCTAAAGTTCGCCTAAGTATACAAGAGGCTGTTGCGAAACGTCGTGAAATCGCGTTAAATGCACGCAGTGAAAGCCAGCAAAAACTGAATGAAAGTCTGGCGCAACTTAAGCAGAAAACTGAATCTCAGGTTAGCTTCAGAGACCGGGTAGATCGAACGACAGTGGTTTCGCCAGTTCACGGAACAATTAAAACTATTTCAGTCAATACTATCGGTGGCGTTATACAGCCAGGCATGGATCTGGTTGAGATTGTTCCTACTGAGGATCATCTTTTAATTGAAGCGAAAGTTTCTCCTAAAGATATCGCTTTTCTCAGGCCGGGGTTAGATGCGGTGGTTCGATTAACGGCATATGATTTTTCAATATACGGTGGGCTGAAAGGAACGCTGGAACATATTAGTGCGGACAGCATCGAAGATGAGCAGGGAAATATCTATTACCTGATCAGGGTGCGAACTGGCAATACAGATCTGGGTAGAGGAACTAACTCTCTGCCAATTATTCCGGGTATGATGGCTACTGTTGATATCATGACCGGTAAAAAAAGTGTTTTAGATTATCTGCTCAAGCCAATTTTTAAGGCTCAGCAGCAAGCATTACGAGAACGTTAACGTTGAAATGGACTTTATCCGGGGGGAACGGTTCAATGGGAAAAATTTATAAGTTCGGCACGCTGGCTTTGTTGGTATGGTCGGGCACAGTTTCGTCACAAACGTTGATTGAGGCAGCATCCTACGCAGTAGGGAGTTCTCCTGATGTGGCGATTGTTAAAAGTCAGTATTTAGCTCGAGTTGAGCAGATCGGTGTTTCGAAAGCGGGTTATCTACCTACGGTTGATCTTGCTCTTGGATGGGGTGGAGAGCGTACAAACAGTCCTTCAACCAGAGCAGCGGCAGCGTCGAGTGGTTCTAAATTTGTTAATTTGGAGCGAGGTGAAGCATCACTGACGATGAGTCAGCTTCTCTATGACTACGCACGTACGAAGAATGATATTGATCGTACTCAAGCTGAGGCTATAGCACAGCGCTTTCAGCTATGGAGTGCAGCAGAAAATACTACCCTTGAAGTTGCTGATGCATATATGACAGTGATTCATGCTCAGGAAGCATCTGTATTGGCGGCGGAGAACCTTGAAGCGCACATCGAAATTCTGGATGGTATTCGCAAGCGTTCTGAACACGGTCTTGGGTCAGCTTCCGATCTTTCTCAGGTAAAAGGTCGTTTGAGTCGTGCACATTCGAACTATCTGGCGACTGATAATAATGTTCTTGATGCTAAAACACGCTATTACAAAGTTGTAGGTCAGGAGCCATTAGGTCTGAAAAAACCTGATGCTGTTGATCAATCTATGCCTCCCTCTTATGAGGAGGCCTTGGAACGGGCCGGTAAAATTCACCCTACTCTGCTTTCTGCGCAGTGGGATATGGATGCTGCGGTTGCTCAACTGAAAATAAAAGATTCTGATTTCCACCCTGATGTCCGTTTAGAACTGGGTGGAACCTTTAATAATAATCTCGACGGAGCGGTTGGTTATAGCAATGATATGACCGCAATGATCCGCATGCGTTATAACCTTTTCAATGGTAATGCAGATACACACCGCCAGAAAGAAGCTTATTATCAGTTGATGGAAGCAAGCGCGATTCGTGATCGTGCTCAGCGTGAAGTAGCTGAAGGGATGAGTCTTTCCTGGAATGCTTATCAGTTGTTGGAACGTCAAATGGAGTTTCTTGAAGCTCATGTGATCGAAGCTGAAAAAACACTTAATGCTTATAAGCAGCAGTTCAAACTAGGTCGTCGCACTTTGGTGGATTTGCTAGATTCTGAAAATGAACTTTTTGAATCTCGTCAGAAATTGCTTGAGGCAGATAAAGATCGTGTTCTGACCCAGTTCCGGGTACTGAATGCTATGGGTGATCTGCTGACAGTATTGAATTTGAACCGTGAATCTATTCTGACCAGTGAAGAGCAGGAAGAGATCGCTTATCTTCAGAAGTAAGACTTAATATTGCTGTAGTCGGTAGGCTACAGCAATATTCCCCTTGTAATCTAAGCTGCTAATTCTATTAAAATCCGCTATAATCGCCGCCTTTTCTAACAGCCCTTTTGAATGTGAACATGAGCGAAGAACTGGCAAAGCAGCAGAAAACCCGGGTTAATAAACTCCAGAAACGCCTGCGTCGTGAAACCGGACGTGCCATCGCAGATTTTAATATGATCGAAGATGGCGATAAGGTTATGGTCTGTCTTTCTGGTGGCAAAGACTCCTTTGCAATGCTCGATATCCTAATGAATCTCCAAAAAAGCGCGCCAATCAGTTTTGAGATTGTTGCGGTTAACATGGATCAAAAACAACCAGGCTTCCCTGAGCATATTCTTCCAGCGTATCTGGCTGAAATCGGCATACCTTTCCATATCGTTGAACGAGATACCTATTCTGTCGTAAAAGAATTAGTGCCAGAAGGGAAAACTACCTGTTCACTCTGCTCACGTCTTCGTCGTGGAACCCTATATGGGTTTGCTGAAGAGATTGGCGCTAACAAAATTGCGCTTGGTCATCATCGTGACGACATACTCGAAACCTTTTTCCTGAATATGTTCTATGGCGGTAAACTTAAGTCGATGCCGCCAAAACTGGTGAGTGATGACGGTAGGAATATGGTCATTCGGCCATTGGCATATGCTCGGGAGAAAGATATAGCTGCCTACGCGGAGCTACGTGAATTTCCGATTATTCCCTGTAACCTCTGTGGTTCTCAGGATGGTTTGCAGCGTCAGGTTATCAAAGAGATGTTACAGGGTTGGGATAAAAACCATCCGGGCCGCATTGAAACGATGTTTCGTTCTCTAAGGCATGTAGTTCCCTCTCACTTGGTCGATACTGAGCTGTTTGATTTTAAAAGCTTAGAACGGGGTTATCCCCATGGAATTACAGATCATAATGCTGCTGTAAACAGCGAGGCTGCAGGTCCTGTCCCTGAAATGATCGATATTCTTTCTCTATGAGCAATGTTTTTATTGAAGAATTTTTCCTAAGATAGGGACTAATAGCTGATGAAAATATGGGTTGATGCAGACGCTTGTCCTAATGTGGTGAAGGATATTCTTTACCGTGCAGCAGAACGTTTGGCGGTAGAGATGACCCTAGTGGCTAACCAGTTTTTGAGTACGCCGCCATCAAAGGTTATTAGTGCTGTACAAGTGCCAGCGGGTTTTGATGTTGCTGATAATTATATTGTGCAAAAAAGTCAGCCTGGCGATCTTATTATTACCGCGGACATTCCGCTTGCTGCTGAAGTACTGGATAAAGGGTGCCACGCATTGAATCCTCGCGGGGAGTTTTATACGCCTGAAAATATCCGCCAACGGCTCAATATGCGGGACTTTATGGACCAGTTGAGAAGTTCCGGCATTGATACCGGTGGGCCAGGTAAGTTGGGGCAGCAGGATAGACAGCTGTTTGCTAATCAGCTTGATCGCTTTCTTTCGAAGCACCTTCGCAGTTAATTCCTGATAAGTTAACAGGTCCCTATTTATTGTTCTGACTAAATTGTGTTTTTGGTGAGGGAATAGGGGAAAACCTTTATTTTTATTCTCATTTGTTCTACCTTCTTGGTTATTAAATAATAATAACTGAGGTTGCTATGAGCGACGCACTTCTTATCCGAGAAGACTCTGACGGAGTCTGCCAACTGACGCTTAACCGTCCTGGTGCATATAACTCTTTGTCTATGGAGTTAATGGAGGCGCTTATCGCCACCTTAGATGATATCGCTGAAGATATTTCTGTACGAGTAGTGGTGCTACAGGGTGGCGGTCGTGGTTTTTGTTCTGGTCATGATTTGAAACAGATGCTGGGTGAGGGGGAAGAAGCGTACTACCAGTGTACGTTCGATACCTGTTCTGCGTTGATGCAGCGTATTGTCAATCTGCCTATTCCTGTGATTGCACAAGTCCACGGAGTTGCAACAGCTGCTGGTTGTCAGCTAGTAGCCAGTTGTGACTTGGCTGTGGCTAGTGAAAAATCCCGTTTTGCTACCCCCGGAGTAAATATTGGTTTGTTCTGTTCGACACCAATGGTTGCGCTTAGCCGGGCTGTCAGTAAAAAGCATGCGATGGAAATGCTATTACTTGGCGATATGATTGGTGCCGAGCGAGCCTGGGAGATGGGTTTGGTTAATTGGGTTGTGGAGGAAGAGCAGTTGCAGCAGAAAGTTCTGGAAGTGGCAGGAAAAATTGCAGCCAGTTCCCGTAAAGCGATTTCAATAGGCAAACAGGCTTATGCGCGGCAAATCGATAAAACTCTTAGTGAAGCATATACAGAGTGCAGTCAGGTGATGACTGGAAATATGATGACCCATGATGCAGGTGAAGGTATTGATGCTTTTATCAATAAACGTAAGCCAGATTGGCAGCATCGTTGAGGAAAAAACTCTTGAAAAAAAACCGCAGATTCTTCTGCGGTTTTTTTTGCACTGTGATTATCTATTAGTCGAACAGGTGGCGCATTTCGATCAGACTCTGTTATTATATTTGCATAAAGTAATAAGCTTATAACAATAAGAAATATAATAAGGTTCTAATCAATGAATATTGAATATAGAGCCTGACGCTCAAAATATCGGCTAGACATTGGTCGAGTTTTCTTATATTTCTTTTCTCTATAAGGTTATTTCAAATAATAATATAAAAGTGTTCTTATGCTTTGTGCATATTGAACAAACTGTCTGGAGGCGTGGATGTCCAATCGGATTAAGAATCTGTCGACCCGCGAGCTAATGGCTCAATTAGCAAAAGAATCTGAAGGTTTATCAATTTCCGATCGTCGGGATTTTCTCAAACATGGAATGCTTGCTGCTGGTGCTATGACCGCAACGACATTTAGTGGTCTGGCTGGCGCAGCTGATGCTAAAAACCTTCCGCCAATGGAACCTGAGTGGGGGCGTCGTTTGGGTGCTGGTGTCATCGATAAGCCTTATGGCGAGCCATCGAAGTATGAAAGTGGGGTAGTTCGTCGAACTGTTCCCTGGCTAACCGCCGAATCTATTGCCTCTATCAGTATGACCCCAATTCAGGACCTGAAAGGAATCATTACGCCAAATGGTCTGGTCTTTGAACGTTATCACGCAGGTGTAGCGCAGATAAACCCGCAAGAACATCGATTGATGATTCATGGTCTGGTTGATCGCCCCATCATTTTCACAATGGAAGACCTGATGCGTTTTCCATCGGTTTCCGAGATCAAATTTATTGAGTGTCCAGCCAACGGTGGTATGGAGTGGAAAGGCGCACAGATGGAGGCACTGCAGTTTACTCACGGTATGTTGAGTTGTTGTGAATGGACTGGTGTTCCACTGAGGGTTTTGCTCGAAGAGGCAGGTGTAAAACCTGAAGGTAAATGGATACTGGCGGAAGGGGCTGACGGCTCCCACATGAGCCGCTCTATCCCTATCGAAAAAGCTTTAGATGATACCCTGGTTGTTTACGCTCAGAATGGTGAGATGCTTCGGCCTGAGCAGGGTTATCCGTTACGATTGTTAAACCCGGGCTGGGAGGGCAATACTTCAATTAAGTGGCTGCGTCGAATTGAAGTAGGCGATAAGCCCTGGTACCAGCGCGAAGAAACCTCTAAGTATACCGACCTTATGGCAGATGGACGTGCACGCAAGTTTACCTTTGTGCAGGAAACTAACTCAGTTATTACCAGCCCATGTCCGGAAAAACCGATTATAAAGAGTGGATTAATCGAGATTGAAGGCCTTGCCTGGACGGGCAGAGGGAAGATCAAACAGGTTGATATCTCTTTTGATGGCGGTATCAGCTGGGTGCCTGCAAAGCTAAAAGGTTTGGTGCTCGATAAGGCGCTAACCCGTTTTAGCCTAGTTACAAAATGGGATGGGCAGCCCTGGTTGCTGCAGAGTCGGGCGGTCGATGAAACCGGTTATGTGCAGCCTACTCTGCGTCAGTTAAGAGAGGCTCGTGGCACGAACTCTATCTACCATAAGAACTCAATCCATACCTGGAAAATCGAAGCAAACGGAGAGGTTAAAAATGTTCAGATTAGTTAAAACGTCTCTCCAGATTACAGCTGTTTCTACAGCTCTTCTGATGGCTTCAGGTGTAGTGAATGCGGCTGAAAAATATGGTTTTGGTAAGACCGCTACCGATGTAGAAATTCAGGGTTGGGATATTGATATTCGTCCTGATGGAATGGGCCTTCCGAAAGGTGAAGGATCTGTAGCTGATGGAGAAGAGCTTTATGAACAGCTCTGTGCTACCTGTCACGGATTGTTTGGTGAAGGTGAAGGGCGCTGGCCAGTGCTGGCAGGTGGTGAAGACACTCTGCAAGAGGATCGTCCAGTAAAAACGGTTGGTAGTTACTGGCCTTATGCGAGCACTCTTTATGATTACATTCGGCGGGCAATGCCGTTTACGGCGCCTCGTTCATTGAGTGATGATCAAACTTATCAGTTAGCCGCCTATGTGCTTTATCTGAATGAAGTTGTTGATGAGGAATTTGTTGCTAATAAGGACACGCTGGCAAAGGTAGAAATGCCTAATCGAGAAGGTTTCTTTGTCGATCCACGGCCTGATGTAAAGAATGAGCGCTGTATGGAGAATTGTGCTGATCCTTCTAAGCTAAATATCGTCGGAACGGTGGCAGGTATTACTCCGGTAGGGCACTTTGTCGAAGGAGCTGATGCGCCTGCAGCGTCACATCATGGTCAGGAGCTTAAAGAGCGAAAGATGCAGGGTGAAGACGTTGCGCAAGACACCACACATGCGATTGCTCTGTCTGAAGCTGCTCAAGCTGGGCGTGAAACTTATGATAATGCCTGTCAGGCCTGCCATGCTTCTGGTCTTGCGGGTTCTCCAAAGCTTGGAGATAAAGCTGACTGGAAAGTACGAATTGAACAAGGTATACCGGTACTTGTAGAACATGCTATTAATGGATTTACTGGTAATAGCGGTATTATGCCACCTAAAGGTGGCCGGAATGATTTGGCTGACGAACAGGTTAATCAGGCGGTTACTTATATGGTGGAGTCAAGCCAGTAGTAGAGGATTAAACGCGGTCTCGAAGAGGCCGTTTTTAGTATAAAAATAACAAAAAATGAGAACGGTAATTCCGGAGGAATGCGAATGCGTAAGCTGAAAACCTTGCTATGTGCGACAGGTTTACTGGCGATGCTGTCAGCAGGTTCTGCTCAGGCTGCAGGTCAGGAGGAAATGATCGAGATGGGTAAAGCGGTATATCTGAATAAATCCAGAGGTAACTGCGTATCTTGTCACCAGATCAATGACCCTGATGCTACTCAGGCAGGTAACCAGGGGCCACCTATAGTGGCAATGAAACAGCGCTTCCCAGATAAGGCTGTGCTGCGTGCACAAGTGTGGGATGCGACTGTTAATAACCCAATCACCATAATGCCCCCATTGGGTAAGCACTGGATTCTCTCAGAAGCAGAGATCGATGCTGTAGTCGAGTATGTTTACCAGTTTTAACCGATTGTGCAAAAGAATAATCAGATGCACCGATAGATAGAGGATTTGAAGAATGATGAATCGTCGTAAAGTAATTAAAGCTCTCGCCACCGGTGGCGCTTTGATTGGCGCAAGTGTGTTGATGCCAGGTCTGGCTTTAGCAGGATGGAACAAAGAAGCCTTTGGTTCAGAGAATCAGGGGATGGCTATGAAATCACTGTTGGGCGCTGAGCCGGCAGCGAGCGCAGACGTCAGCCTTAAAGCACCAAGCATTGCTGAAAACGGGGCTGTTGTTCCTGTTACCGTTAAGACCGCAGTAGCAAATGTTGAGTCGATCAGTATTTTTGTTGAGGGCAACCCAACACCTTTGGTGGCGGAATTTATGATTCCGGCAGGTACTAAAGCTGAAGTATCTACCCGTATTCGTATGGGCAAAACTTCCAATATTACCGCAGTAGTGAAAGCTGATGGGCAGCTTCTGAGTGCATCTCAGGAGACTAAAGTGACTATCGGTGGTTGTGGCGGATAATTTAAGGCTTTATTGAAGAGGAAAGAATCATGGCTGGAATTATGAAAGTTAAGGCTAAGTCAAAAAAAGAGATGACTAGCGTCAAACTGATGGCTAAGCACATTATGGAAAGCGGTCAGCGTAAAGATAAAAAAACTGGAGAAGCGATCCCTGCAATGTTTTTGCAAGGGATAACCGTTCAGCATGGTGGTAAAACTGTGTTTGAGGCTAATCTTGGGACTGCTGTATCAAAAAACCCATACCTGGCATTTACCTTTGCAGGTGGTGCTAAGGGTGAAGAGCTAACCATTAACTGGGTTGAAAGCACAGGTAAGACCGGCTCTGAAACTGCCGCAATTAAATGATTTAGGGGAAGGCTTCGCGGAAAGTCTGAATCCCTATTCTCCTTACCTGTACAGCTGTGGAGTGTGTTGATGAAAATAATAAAAACGATGGCATTCGGCGTGGGGCTTGTTTTGAGCGCTCAGATATCTCAGGCTGCTGATTCCGGTTTTACTCTGGAAACTGTTAATCCTGAGGCAGATCGCGTTGCCCTGCAAAATTACTTTAAAAAGCGTTTTCCTGATGCGGAATTGAATGATTACGTCAATGGTATCTATGCCGTTGATTCTAATTCAAGAGAGCAGTGGGAAGAGATAGAAGAGTTTCCTCCATACGAGTTTGCGGTTGAGGAGGGTGAGGCTCTGTTTAATACGACATTCGCTAATGGCAAAGGTTATGCCGACTGCTTCGAAAATGGTGGTATAGGTATTCGTCAGAATTTCCCTTACTGGAGTAAGGAGGAAGGCACAGTTAAAACTCTTGAGATGGAGATCAATGAGTGCCGTGAAGCCAATGGTGAGAAAGTACTTAAATGGAGTAAAGGGGATATAGCTAAAGTTTCAGCATATATGGCCTGGACCTCTCGCGATCAGGTCATCGATATTAAGCTTCCCGAAGATGATGCTGGCGCTATGGCGGCTTATTTGGATGGTAAAAAGTTCTTTTACGCCAAGCGTGGTCAGTTAAATCTCTCCTGTGCTAATTGTCATGTACAAGGTGCAAATATTCGTATTCGTGCTGACCTGCCAAGTCCGCAACTTGGGCATACAAGCCACTTCCCAGTATTTCGTTCTAAATGGGGTGAACTAGGTACTCTGCATCGTCGCTATTCGGGTTGTCATAAAGATTCCCGCTCCCACCCACTTAAGCCGCAGACTGAAACTTTCCGTAATCTGGAGTATTTTCAGAGTTATATGAATAATGGTCTGGCTATAAACGGCCCTGGTGCGCGTAAGTAACTCAAAGGAGAACGAATCATGAAAAAGGCACTTATTTTAGCTGCTGCACTGACGCTGGTTCCGACTTTCGTTGCTGCGGAAAGCTTTGAAAATGCATATTTACAGGCACGGGCTATGTATGGCCAGGGTGCTGTTTTTGAGTGGAATGGTAAACAGTATGCAGCTGTTCACGAGGAGGAAGTAGAGGCTGATATTGCAGCAACGGCTGAGAATGCTCAGATGATGGTTGATAAGGCAAAGGCAAAAAATAAAGAAGTAGCCGAGCTAGGGTTTGAGTGGAAACTTACCCGAGGGATTATCAAGGATGCAGAATCGGCTTTAACTGCTGGAGAATATCGCAAGGCTCTGGATCTGGCTGCGCAGGCTAAATACCATGCACGGATGGGTATCAAACAGTATCACTACGCTCAGTCAAGCTGGCAGCTTTCGGTCCCTCAATAAAGCGGCCATTTCAAAACTGCGGCCAACTAGGCCGCAGAACTTAATCTGTATCTATTCAGGTATTAGCTATGTCAATGTCACGCCGTGAATTTGCCCAGTTGATGGGGCTGGCTGGTGCAGCCGGAATGCTTCCGCTACAAGGTTTTGCTGCTAAGAAACAGTCTTCAGAGCTCTACGAAGTTCCGAGTTTTGGTAATGTAAGACTACTGCATATTACTGATTGTCACGCTCAGCTTATGCCGGTCTATTTTCGTGAGCCCAATGTGAATTTGGGTATCGGTGGAGCACGGGGAAATGCTCCTCATTTGGTTGGTGATAAACTGCTAAATCATTTTGGAATTCGGGCTAACTCACTGGAAGCTCATGCGTTTACTAGTCTTAACTACGATAGCGCAGCGCTGAAATACGGTAAGGTCGGCGGCTTTGCTCACATCAAGACTCTGATAAATCGTTTGCGGCAGAGTTATGGCAGTGAAAATACCCTGTTGTTGGATGGCGGGGATACCTGGCAGGGATCTGGAACTGCATATAAGACCCGGGGAATGGATATGGTTGAAGCCTCCAATGATTTGGGTGTTGATATTATGACGGGTCACTGGGAATTTACTTATCATCAGGAAGAGGTGTTGAAAAACATCAAAGCTTTTAATGGTGAGTTTCTGGCTCAGAACGTATTTATTACGGAAGATGCTTTGTTTGAAGGAGCGGATGATTATATCCATGATGAGGATTCGGGTCGTGTATTTAAGCCTTACACCATTCGTGAAATGGGTGGTGCACGTATAGCTGTTATTGGACAGTGCTTCCCGCGGACAAAAATTGCTAATCCGGCTCGCTTTATTCCTGATTGGACCTTTGATATCTATGATGATTCCTTGCAGGAACTGGTAGACGAAATTCGTGGATCGGAATCAGTGGATGCGGTTATTGTCATTTCTCACAATGGTATGGACGTAGATTTGGAAATGGCCCGTAGGGTCAGCGGAGTCGATGTGATTCTGGGTGGCCATACCCATGACGGGATACCTGCGCCAACGATTGTTAAAAATAATGGCGGTAAGACGCTGGTTTGTAACGTCGGTTCCAACGGTAAGTTTGTCGGGGTGATGGATCTGGATATTCGTGCAGGCAAAGTACAGGATTTCCGTTATCGTTTGCTGCCAGTGTTCTCAGATCTGATTCCCGCTGATTCGCAAATGACTAAATTAATCGAAGATATTCGAGCACCGCATATGCCTTGGTTAAGTGAGGAACTGGCGGTGGCTGATGAACTAATGTTCCGTCGAGGTAACTTTAACGGCACCTTTGATCAGGTAATCTGTGATGCATTACGTAATGTGAATGATGCACATATCTCTCTATCACCTGGTTTCCGCTGGGGCACAACCGTACTCAAAGGTCAGATGGTAACGATGGAGCATGTTCTGGATCAAACCTGCCTGACTTATCCGGAAACCTACGTCCGGGAGATGAAAGGAGAGGAGTTGAAGCTTATTCTGGAGGATGTAGCTGATAACCTATTCAATCCTGATCCGTATCTGCAGTCAGGTGGAGACATGGTACGGGTGGGCGGATTCGATTATGTCTGTGATCCGACTCAATCGATCGGTAAGCGAATTAGCGAGATGACCCTGGATAACGGTGAGAAGGTTGAGGCCTCGAAAAGTTATAAAGTATCTGGTTGGGCAACGGTGGGGTCTCGTTCAGAGGGTGCTGATATCTGGGATGTTGTGGCAACTCATCTGCGTGACCGAAAGGTTGCGAGTATTGATAAACTCAATACCCCTAAACTAAAAAATGTAGCGGGTAATCCAGGCATCATGGATTACAGCTGATGAGATAGATAGCTGAAGATTTAAACGGGGAGCTATATGCTCCCCTTTTTTATGGTTCTTATCAGGGCGGAGGTGAAAGCGGTTCTACTCTCTGAGGGCATCCGCTAGAATGGGCGCACAAGTTTGAGGGATAGGTTTAAGATAATTGTATGAAGGGTATAACTGTGAACCGAATCGCGATGCTTGCTCTGCTGAGTATCTTTACATTAGCTGGTTGTAATGCTGCAGGAGTTCAGCCTGATCAGAGTGCTACGATGCCCGAAACGCCAGTAGTGGCGCCTGTTGCTGCTTTTGATCAGGCTGCTCAGTTTGAACAGCTTAATGGGCGTATTACCCGGCTGCAAGAGCAGTTTCTAGAGCTTAAGGTCCAAAATAGCGCGGTTGCTGAGCGGGTACAGTTGTTATTAACTCAGTTTCAAGTCTTGGCCCAGGCGGTGAAGCAATCCCCGACACAAGTCAATCAGGCCCCGGTTGCTGATACTTCAGAAATGATGCAGCGTCTTGACCAGCAATTGCTTGAGTTGCAGCAACTTGCGCCTGAGTTCGGTGGCGGAGATCCATTTAAACTGGCGACCTGTTATTCAGCAAAAGGAGAGTGGAAACTAATTCGTTACAATCGCTTTTCTGGTGAGAGCTGGATATCTACTGCAAATAGCTGGGAGCCTCTGGCGGAAGAATTAACACCCACTATCTCTTCTTATGAGGTGCAACTATTGCCGGCAAAAGGTGACGTGAAAGGTTATGTGGCAGCCCGTGTTGATCAAAATAGTGGCGATACCTGGTGGTTGAATCAAAAGACCTGGGTTAAATATCAGCAGTAATATCAAAGATAAATTATGACAGAACGTACTACTGAAAGCCTGACGAGACTCTTTAATGATTTATTCAGTGAAACACTGAATACGGTTTTGGTCCGGGGGGATGATGAGCCTGTCTATCTTCCTGCTGATACAGAGTTTCCTCAGCACCGAGTTGTTTTTGCACATGGTTTTTTTGCCAGTGCACTACACGAAATAAGTCACTGGTGTGTTGCCGGTGAGCAGCGACGTCAGCTGATAGATTTCGGTTACTGGTATAAGCCAGATGGACGAACCGCCGAAGAGCAGGCAGAATTTGAAAAGGTTGAGGTTAAGCCTCAGGCTCTGGAATGGATGCTGTCGGAAGCGGCAGGTCATAAGTTTCATTTCAGTGCTGATAATCTAGGTAGTGATATCGGCGCCAGTGAGGAATTTAAGGAGAATGTATTCCGGCAAGTGCAAAACTACCTTGCAAATGGTGTTCCTGAGCGTCCAGCGAGCCTTATCAAGGTGTTCCAGAGTTATTACGGAATAGAGCCTCTTACCTCTGATCGGTTCTCTTTAGTTGGTAAGTAAAAAAGATTATAGGCAAATAAAAAAAACCGGCGAATGCCGGTTTTATCATATTAGGGTAGCTATTTACTGATCTTGCGCTTTTTTCTGCATGCCATTGTGCATTTTCATCTGACCCATACCCGACATCACATCTTTGACATTAATATCCAATGATTTAGAGCTGCCGTCGCTGAAATTTAGTGTTAGATCGACAGTTTCGCCTTTTACCAGGTTCTGCTTCAGACCGATCAACATGATATGTAGGCCACCGGGTTTGAGCTCAACTTGTTGATTCCCTTTCAGGGTTATCTGTGGAACCTGACGCATTTTCATTACACCGTTTTCATTGGTGTGGGCGTGCAGCTCAGCAACTTTAGAAACAGAGCTGGAAGCTGATACTAGTGAAACCTCTGTGTCACTGTTGTTTTTCAGGGACATAAAGGCAGCGCTATTTGGCTGTCCTGGTGGCACAGCGCGGGCGTAAGGTTGGTCAACTTTAACTTCGGCAAAAGCTGAAGCAGACAGTGTAAGCGCGGCGATCAGTGTGATTACTTTGTTCATGACGGTCCTTATTTGTTCAAGTATCAGTTCTTTGAAAGTTAAAAATAATTTATTTAAAGCAGGGCTTCAATCTCAGTAACTAATTGATCGGGCATGGTGCCATGCATCACCGTTTTACTGAGTTTTCCCTGTTTGTCGATCAGATAGATTCGGGATGAGTGATCTACCGCATAGCCCATTGCGGAGTCCTTCATATCCACCATTCGATAAAACGAACCAAACTGTCTGACGACAGTGTCGATGCTATCTCGACTACCAGTGATACCCAGAATTGAGGGGTGAAAGAAACTACTGTATTCCGCTAGTCTTTCGGGAGTGTCTCGTTCAGGGTCGACACTGATGAAGATAGGTTGAATCTGTTTTTGTTGCTCTGTATCCATGTTTTTTATTGCCTGGGACATTATGGCCAGAGAGGTAGGGCAGACATCGGGGCAGTTCGTATAGCCAATATAGATCATCACCACTTTACCGTTGAAATCATGGAGGGATACATCGCCGTCAATGCCTTGCAAGGTGAAATCACCTCCCAGTGTCTGGAGCATCGACTGGTTTGACGTGTTAGGGCGTGGAGAGAGGAGGTAGGCTGTGACAATTCCTCCCAATAGTGCCAGCGTCAGAAGTAACAGATTACGGAGAGTTGTCAGGTTATTTGCCATTATTTTGCTCTGAATTCAAACCATGTATTTAATTGTCCGGCTTCGGTTTTTGCTGAAACCGTTAATCGCCACTTCATTTCCCCGGTAGTGCAGACCGCTAACTCTCCCTGGCCTTCAAATACGCCAGGTTTACCTGCGACTGGGGAAAGTTCGGTCTGGTTAATACCCATATACATCTCGCTGCCTTGCAGGTTTATCATTACCTGGCTAGCGTTTGTTCCTTCTATGCTGACTCGATAACTCAAAGGTGTCAGTGAGCGGATCTCACGGGGCTGAATATCAAGGGTGAGGCTGGCCTCTCCCATATCGACTTTGCAACTCTGCTGCCTTAGATCGCAGTCACTGGTATACCCTGGGCTTTCTTCATTCGGGAGGCTGAACATGGATGCCCCCAGCCAGATCGCCAGAATAAAGCCTCCCAGAAGAAGTAGATAGAGATACTGGGAAGTGCTTTTTTTAGCTTCAGGTTGTGCCATGTATGCGTATTTCCTTTGCATTGAATTGTCACCGATCCTGGAAAGGATCTGAATGTGGCAAATTGTCGCATTAACAGTGGAACAGTGAAATGACTGATTATTCTATAAAACTGAAAAACATATAGATATTTGTTTTAAATCTAAACGATTATAAATATTTAACCTATTCAAAAATAACGTCTTTATTTGATTTTTAACGCTAATTAAAAAAATATAATGTATGAAAGGTGCGCGTATTTAAGAGAATGAACCTATACTCTTGATGATTAGGCATTAGCTCGTGGGGGGGTTACATGCATCCACACTGTCGGGATTGTAAATTTCTGATTGAGTCCAAGCTCATCACTGAGCCACATCATAGTTTAAAGCCACTGTTAAATAAGCCAGCTGCTCAAGTCTATCAATGTCGTAACTGTGAGAGTTGCTTTATCTTTACCAATAAAGATATTTCTCTGGTTATGTTGAATAAAGAGGCAGAGGGTAATAACCCTGCCTAGTGCTGCTTGCGTTAGTATTCTTTTTAGGGGATCTAACAGCAAGTATTTAAATGATTGATTTGCCTTAATTGATGCCTCACACTGACAAAAACAGAGTATTCCGGAACTCAATGATGCAGTGGGATAAGCTTCTTACAACTAAGCGCTATGGCCATGAAAGTCTGACACCTGAAGAGGTAGGCCGCAGTCATTTTCATAAAGATCATGACCGAATTATTTTCTCTAGTGCATTTCGCCGCCTTGGGCGAAAAACCCAGGTTCATCCTCTTGCACTCAATGACCATATTCACACCCGTCTGACTCACAGTATCGAAGTGGGGAGCCTTGGCCGTAGCCTGGGTATTCGTGTGGGGGAATTGCTACAGGACCAGCTACCTGAGTGGATTAGTCCCCATGATCTAGGAACCATTGTTCAATCTGCTTGCCTGGCCCATGACATCGGCAATCCGCCTTTTGGTCATGCGGGAGAGTATGCGATCCGTGACTGGTTCAAGCATAAAGCCCCTGCGCATTATCTTGAGGAACTCACGCCGGATGAATTGTTGGACTTGCAGACTTTTGAGGGTAATGCTCAAGGGTTTCGAGTGGTTACCCGAATTGAGAATCACCTGTTTGATGGAGGGTTACGGTTAACTTATCCAACACTTGGGACACTTTTAAAGTATCCATGGACGGTTGAGCGGGCCGGGAAGAAGGGCAAGTTCAGTTGTTTTGGCACTGAGCGGGAAATACTGAATGCACTGGGGCGCGAGCTTGGCCTGATTCCGCTGGGTGAAGACTACTGGTGTCGACATCCTCTGGCTTTCTTGGTCGAAGCAGCTGATGATATCTGTTATGCAATTCTGGATCTTGAAGATGCTATCGAATTAAACATTCTTGGCTTTAATGATATAAAACCGATTTTGTTGCAGATGTGTGGTGATCTTAACTATGAAGATGAGATCTTTTCTACTCAGGCATCTGCTCGACGTAAAGTTTCAGCGCTACGTGGTATGGCGATGGAAAATATGGTGGAGTCTGTAGTCGCTGCCTTTATGGCTAATCTACCGTTGATCATGAGCGGGAAGTATAAGGGGGAATTGCTGGCGGATGGTGATCCAGGCGTTCAGACGGGTTTACAGAATGCAAAAAACCTGGCCCGTGAAAGGGTGTTTCCAGATAACCGTAAAGCTGAACTTGAAGTGGGGGCTTACACCACTCTGGGATCTCTATTAGATGCTTTTTGCCAAGCTGCCTATGAACAGCATACGCAGGGGAGTGATCAGCTAAGCTATCGAAGTCAGAAGATAATTAGTTTGATGGGTATCCATAGCCCTGAACCTGATTGGCGTCTATATCCATCCTATATGCGGGTACTCGATTTTATAGGCGGAATGACGGACAATTACGCGGCTTATCTGGCGCGTCAGATAGGTGGTATGTCTGTTAATTAAGTAAAGATTGAAATAAAAGGTATCTATCCGTGTCGATGCGTAATCAGTTAAGTAATCTGGTTTTTTCCACTGAGAAAGGAGCGCTTTGCTCAGGTTGTAAAGAAGCTGTAGACAGCTGCATTTGTGACCAGCTGTCCGATCAGACCCGATTAGAAGGGCTGGATGGAGTTGTTCGCATACGCCGTGAGACGTCCGGTCGAAAGGGTAAAGGAGTTTCAACCGTTACCGGTGTTCCTTTAGCTGAAAAAGAGCTTAAAGCCTTAGCGAAAAATCTAAAGCAGCAATGCGGTACCGGCGGTTCACTAAAGGATGGCGTAATCGAAATTCAGGGAGATCATCGGGATAAGCTTAAACAGTTATTAGAAAAACATGGTTATACCGTAAAGCTAGCGGGAGGCTGAGGTGGCAGAAAAAAAGTCTAAGTCTAAGAAGGTCTGTACATTTTGTTGGGTCATGCGTTTTATGTTACTTTTTTTTGCAATAGTCGCTGTTTTTGTAATGAATGGGTTCTACCATTTTTTGAATTAGAACCTCATCTGGCAGGATGCCAATTTCCTGAATAGGGAGCTCGAAAATGAATAAAGTTATGATGCTGCGTTGTTTAATTTGTAGTTTGTTATGTGCGCTGAGTTTAAGCGCTAGTGCTGAGATATTTTCCTATTTAGATAGTAATGGGCGAAAAATATACGTAGATAGTCAGCATAAAATCCCCCCGCGTTACAGAGATCATAATGACACCAGAGCAATAGCCGTAGAGCAGCTGACCGAACAAGAGCTGCAGGATCGTAAAACTATGCGCGATCTGGCTGGCAAGCGACAAGAACTAAAGCGACAGCTGCGCAAACTTGAAACCACACTGGCTAAGATGGAGACCGCTATAACACTTAGGGGGCGTCAGGTTATTCTTCCTGTTGAAGTAAACTGGCGTGGCCGTAAAAGAACACTTAACTTACTGTTGGATACCGGAGCCTCAGTGACGGTATTGCATCAGGATTCAATAGCTTCGCTGAATACGATTAGTCGGGATAGCAGTTATGCCCAGGTTGCGGGTGGTGGACTGATTAAAACCGAAAGAGTGGTTTTCGATAGGGTAAGCGTTGGCCCTTATGATTTTGAAAATCAATCCACTGCCGTCATCGAAAACAGTGGTAGTGCAGGCTTTAGTGGCTTGTTAGGCATGGATATTCTGGGAAGAGTTCGTTACGAAATAGATTACGGTCAACGTAAGATTGTCTGGAGCCCGGGTGAATATAAACAGATGCAACTGGCGGCAGAGAAGCTGAAAGTGCTTCAGGTTGAATCTGCTAAAATCACGCTTCCAGATGAATAAAGCCCGCAATAGCGGGCTTTATTTTTTGGTAAGCTATTCAGTAGCTCAGCTTAGTTGAGTTCCTGCTCTGCCAGGTTTAGATCCAGTGTTGCTTTGAGTAGCTTATAGAGACGAATTGCAGCGTCGATCTCCTCTTTGCGATTGGTCAGACTCTCAATGTTCAACCCCAATAGAATTCCCAGATCGCCACAACCTCTACTCAAAAATACTGCATAACTCTTCCGTTTCAGCTTAATCCCTCAAGCAGTTATTGTTATTTCGGAAAGGAGGTTCTTACCCTTTTCACAACGCTCTTCTACAGGGGATTTCGCCGCCAGTACCCGCTGAAAAGCTCCATACTTACAAGAGTCGGTATAGGTAATCGATTGAACCCAAGTATGTACATTACACGATGATCGATTCTTCTGAGTCGTGTCCTTAAAACCTATAGTGGAGTGATAGTGCTCTAGGCCTAGAGGAATTTTCTGCTTGGTGCTAGGTGTGTATATAAATCGCTACACAAATTGAGATGTTTACTTGTAATTTGGCCCTAATTGTCTCTGTTCGATGACGTTGATCATACTTCCAATTGTATAAGTCTCGTACAATGTTTCTATGTTAAGTTTTTCTGGACATCAGATAATAAATAAATGGAGGTTCCTCATATGAAGATATTTTGTGTGTCTTATGCTGCTCGAAGTTCAATGCTAAGTGCTTTGCTTGTGATGGGGATGATGTCGGAAGGGCTGCAGGCTGAAACGCTTGCTGAACGACTGGAAACGGTTTTGAGCCAGCACAGACTGATTAGAATGGTTGACGCTGACGTAGCAGCCTCTGCTGAGGGTGTTGATATTGAGCGAAGTGCTTGGTATCCACAGTTATCGGTCAATCTATCTCAGGGTAAGCATGACATTGAAAGGGATCAGGGTACTAGTGGTGACTTTGAACCTACTGAACAATCGATAGAATTAAAACAATTGGTATGGGATTTTGGTCTGACCAATAGTCGTATTCAGTCTGCAAAAAATGTCTATTACAAAGAAGATAAAGAAAGAGACCTTCAGAAACAGAATTTGTTGTTGGCGGCGGTTGAGGCTCATCTTCAGGTTGTGAGAACGCGGCAAACTGTCGAGTTCTCTAAAGCATCTGTTCGGAATATTAAACGCCAGACTAGGCTTGAAAGTTCGCGTATTGAAGCGGGTAGAGGTTATGCGGCCGATAGCTTACAAGCCCGTTCACAATTAGCTTCCGCTCAAGCGCGAGGGGTGGCTGCACAAGGTAGTTTAGATATTGCATTGAGTCGCTATCAGGCGGTTTATGGTCAATTGCCGGTAGACCCAGGTCAACTTGATTTCTTGACGGTGTCTAATTCAGTGATGCCGGACACCCTTCAAGATGCAGTCAGCCTATTGCGCCAGCATAACCCGGACATCCAGGCGGCGAAGAGCCGGGCTGACATCGAAAAAGCTCAAATAGACGTTGCGCGATTGAGCGAACTATCGCCGAGGTTAGATTTCTCCTTGGGTCAGAATAACTACTCTGAGCTGGATGGAGCATTCGGTAATCGAGAGGATGTGAAAGCTGAATTGAAACTACGATGGAACTTTAACCTAGGTATGAAGGTGTCGAGTTCGCAGCGAAGCGCAAGCCATCGTTTTGCGTCAGCGCAAGAGCGTGCTGAATATACCTATGTTCAGGCAGTTGAAGAAGTTGAAAACGCTTGGGTTAGTTGGAATTCGGCAAAAAACCGAGGGGCTTTACTAGACGAACAGGCAGCTATTTCAATGAAATTTCTTGAATTGGCGCGTAAAGAGCGGGATATGGGTAAACGTTCTCTACTTGATATCCTCAGTGGTGAAACCAGTATTATTAATGCACAAAGTGATGCAGTGCAGGCAAAGGTTGATGAGTCAATTGCAGCTTTTCGTCTGTTGCGAGCAGTTGGTGGAATGTCTCTAGATCTGTTCAAAGAGAACTCGTTCCGACCATTAGCGAACAACGACTGATCAGGCCCATAAATGGTGTAAAAAGCAGCCGAGATAGTCAGGCTGCCGCAGTTGATTTAACAATGAAGCCCCATTAGATGTATAAGCCGAGCGATGTGGCTTGGGGTGTGGAATAAGTTAGGCGGCAATAATATTGGGACCACTGGGCACAGCGGTCATAAGCAAGGTGATAGACATGGTAGACCAGAACAGTTTGACTCAGCAGAGCGAAATTTCAGAAGTTATTGTTAAGGTAGTTCAGTCTATCGATAGTTTAGATGCATCAAATATTCAGTTGCTGGATATGTCTGAAGCGTTTGATACATTGCTGCAAGAGGGATGGACGGCAGACCAGATCCAAGAGTTAATAATAATACTGAAAACGATCGCTGCGGGTATTCCTGCAGAAAGCCTGTCTATTGCTACCTTGCTGGATGCTATTTTTAACCAGATGAATGAAGTGGGTAGTGATTTTAATACTGCGCTGCAGTCCTTTCCTGCTCCAATACTGCGCGAGGCCTCCGACTATAGTGATGAGCCATCACAGTCTGGGACGGATAAATCTGGTTTGCCAGGTATAAACTCGCCAAATGCAGGCGAGAGCGTTGACTATGTTAATGAGCCTCCAACACCTCCTAACCCACTTAATCACCCTGAGTTAACTGGCTTAACACGGGATTCTTCTGACAGCAGTAGCCCGTCATTACCTCGACCTGAAGTAACAGGCCTCACTCTAGATAATGTCGGAGGACAATCTTCGGGCACCCCAGAAACGACTTTACTTACGCAGGAGTTAACTGCGTTAACTAGCCCAACGCAAAATGTAGTACTCCCTCCGACTCCGCTGAATTTGGAGAGTAGGTTTTCCATTGGTGCAATGGTGGCTAGCGTTGTCGAGGGCTCTGATGGAGAGATTACCACTGTTAGTTTTGTCGTGAGTAGAACTAACCCTATTGCCGCTGGTGATTTGTCTTGGAGCGTATCAGGGTTGAGTAGTGATGATTTTGTTGGAGCAGTCGTTCCTGGTGGAACATTGTCTTTTGTTGTGGGGGAGAGTGAAAAAACTATCACGATTGATATTGCAGGCGATCGCAGTAATGAATCGATTGAACAGCTGCAAATTTCGATCGATAGTAACGATGTTAATTTTGTGATTTTGAAGCCACAGGCTAATACTACTATTTTAAATGATGATAGTAATGTTCAAGTCAGTGTTGACCTAGACTCGGTTAATGAAGGTAATGAAGGTACAAGCCAGATTCTGACTTACACCCTAACTCGTGGTAATGCCTTGACGAGTAGTAGTGTCGATTGGTCCGTTGCGGGTATGGATGCCGCGGGTTTTGTTGGAGGCCAAGCCTTAAACGGCACCGTTAATTTTGCCGTTGGGGAGACCAGCAAAACCATTACACTAGAGGTGCTGGGCGATAAAACCATTGAAACAACCGAGAATCTGGTCGTTTCACTGAGTAACCCTGGTGACAACCTCAACCTAGGGACCGTCAGCAGTGCCGCAACAACCGTCGTAAATGATGATGGCGAAGTTGTTATTAGTGTTGATCAAAGCAGTATTGATGAAGGCCGTGACGGTACCAGCCAGGTACTGACTTACACTCTCAGTCGCGACAATACCTTGACGAGTAGTAGCGTGGACTGGTCCGTTGAGGGAATGGATGCCGCGGATTTTGCTGGAGGCCAGGCCTTAAACGGCACTGTTACTTTTGCCGTTGGGGACACCAGCAAAACCTTTACACTAGAGGTGCTGGGCGATAAAACCATTGAAGCAACCGAGAATCTGGTCGTTTCACTGAGTAACCCTGGTGACAACCTCAACCTAGGGGCCGCCAGCAGTGCCATAACAGCCGTCGTAAATGATGATGGCGAAGTTGTTATTAGCGTTGATCAAAGCAGTATTGATGAAGGCCGTGACGGTACCAGCCAGATTCTGACTTACACTCTCAGTCGCGACAATACCTTGACGAGTAGTAGCGTGGACTGGTCCGTTGCAGGGATGGATGCCGCGGACTTTGCTGGAGGCCAGGCCTTAAACGGCACTGTTACTTTTGCCGTTGGGGACACCAGCAAAACCATTACACTAGAGGTGCTGGGCGATAAAACCATTGAAGCAACCGAGAATCTGGTCGTTTCACTGAGTAATCCTGGTGACAACCTCAACCTAGGGACCGCCAGCAGTGCCGCAACAACCGTCGTAAATGATGATGGCGAAGTTGTTATTAGCGTTGATCAAAGCAGTATTGATGAAGGCCGTGAGGGTACCAGCCAGGTACTGACTTACACTCTCAGTCGCGACAATACCTTGACGAGTAGTAGCGTGGACTGGTCCGTTGCGGGAATGGATGCCGCGGATTTTGCTGGAGGCCAAGCCTTAAACGGCACTGTTACTTTTTCCGTTGGGGACACCAGCAAAACCATTACACTAGAGGTGCTGGGCGATAAAACTATTGAAGCAACCGAGAATCTGGTCGTTTCACTGAGTAACTCTGGTGACAACCTTAATCTAGGAGCCGTCAGTAGTGCCGCAACAACCGTCGTAAATGACGATGGAGAAGTTGTCGTGAGCGTTGATCATAGCGCTATTGATGAAGGTTCGGAGGGTACTTCTCAAGTACTGACCTACACCCTGAGCCGTGATAATACTTTGACAGCCAGTAGTGTTGACTGGTCAGTCACAGGCCTCGTTGATATTGGTGACTTTGCGGTGGGTCAGGCCTTGAGTGGTACAGTCAATTTTGCTGCGGGAGAGTCCTCAAAAACCGTTACTCTGGAGGTGATTGGGGATAAAACTATAGAGATAGATGAGAGTATTGTTTTTACCCTCAGTAACCCCGGTGATGATCTAAATCTAGGAGGAGTCAGCTCCAATACCACAAGGGTTATTGATGACGATTCATTAGCATCGATCGTTGCTGATCAGGTATCTGTTGTCGAAGGCAACGAGGGCAGCAGTCAGGTTGTCACTTTCACGGTGAGTCGCAGTGGATCGTTATCGGCGTCACAGGTTGACTGGAGTGCCAGTGGTTTGGACGCCACTGATTTTGATGGTGGCGTGATACCGTCAGGCATGCTGAATTTTGCTGTTGGCGAACTGAGTCAGCAAATTAGTATCATCATCGATGGCGACCGGGATATTGAGTCGGATGAAACGCTGACGGTTTCTTTGTCGAACCCCGGTAGCGATATGACGCTGGGAACGGCGAGCGCTGATATCACTGTGATTAACGATGATTCAGGCTTCAGTTTAATTGGTGATGTGATGACGCTCGTCGAGGGCGGTACCGGTAGTGAAGCGCTGGTACAGTTCCATGTGGTGCGATCAGAAGGCTTAAACCAGGCGATGGATATTGATTTTCGTCTTATTGGCTTAGGTGCGTCATCGGCCGATGCGTTAGATTTTACAGCAGGTCAGGACGGCTTAGGTGATAACGGGGGTATGCCGAGCGGGACGGTTAGCTTTGGCGCTGGTGAAACCAGTAAAGCGGTGACGGTACGTATCTCTGGTGATGCGACCTTTGAGCCGAATGAGGCTTTTGGAGTGTTGTTGGAAAATCCGCCTGCTGGAGCGTCTATTGTCTACGGCGAAGCCTTTGGTGAGATTCTGACTGATGAGATGTCGTTTGATGTGAGTGCGGTCATCGGTTCTGTGCTTGAAGGAAATCGCAGCGATACCGGTGGGCAGCTAGAATTTCTGGTGACTCGCCAGGGTGATATAGAAAGCGCTGCGAATGTAGGCTATCAAATTAATGGCTACGGTGAGAGTCCTGTAAATACGGCTGACTTTGCAGCCGCGCAAGATCTGTCGGGTAGTGTTGTCTTTGCTGCGGGGCAAGCCAGTGTAAGCGTATTTGTTGACCTCGAAGGTGATAGCTTAATTGAAGGTATTGAGCACTTTAGCTTCGATCTAGTGCCTGAAACTCAGAACACCATTATCGGTATTGGCACCGCGTTAGGCACGATAGCACCAGATGATATTGCTATAGTCATCGCCAGCCTGGATGCGATTCGTAAAGAGGGCTCGACTGTAGGTGAAGAGCAACAACACAGCTTTATCGTCACCCGAGGCGGTTACCTGGATGCAGCCGTTGTACTTGATTGGGAAGTAGTGGGTAACGGAGGTTCGCCTGTCGATGCCAGCGACTTTGGCGGAACATTGCCCAGTGGCACTTTGATTATTAACAGCGGTGATACGCAAGGGTTGGTTAGTTTCGCTCCGAGTGTCGATGAACTATTAGAAAGTAATCAAGGCTATCAGGTGATACTGACTACGGCACAGGATGGAGTAGTGCTGTCCACTGACCGAGCTAACGGTACCATTTTGAATGATGATATGGGCCTGACATTACTGGCGACAAATTTAGACCGTCCTGAAGGTAACCCTGGCGATACTTCGCAGTTGAGTTTTAGCGTCAGTCGCAGTGGTGATTTAACCCAGTCTGCTTCTGTGAACTGGGCATTGCTTGCAGATTCCGTTAACGGAGTGGACAGTAGTGATTTCGATGGCGGTGTGCTGCCGTCTGGCACCATTGATTTTCTTCGCGGTGTACAAACCCAGTTAGTAACTATTCCACTCAGTCTGGATGAAATTATCGAAGCTGATGAAGGCTTTAGTATTCAGTTGAGTGGGGCTTCCGGAGGCACGGAGATACTCCTTAATAACGTTTCCGGTGTTATTCGTAACGATGATGCTAGTTTTGCTCTGCAGCCTGGTTCTACCGTGCAGGAAGGAGACTCAGGCACAACTGTGATTAGTTTGACGGTGTTGCGTAGTGGCGATCTAAGCGGCACTGATACGGTTAACTTTTCGGTTAGCGACGCACTTTCCGGAGCATCCGTATCTGCAGATGACTTTGTCGGAGGGGTTTATCCAACAGGCACAGTAACGTTTAACCCAACGGATGCTAGTCAAACCATTGAGGTTGCAGTACAAGGGGATGGGATACTAGAAACTGATGAAGGTTTGACGGTTACGCTAGCAACCCCCAGCGCCGGCAGTACCATTACAGCAGACCAGGCCAGTGTAGTTGTCTCCAACGATGACGATAGCCTTTCGATTACCGCAACCAGTGCGGACAACAACGAGGGTGATACGAGTAGTGACTTTACCTTTACCGTGACACGCACGGGTAATCTAGCCAAAGCTACTAGCGTTGAGTGGAATGTTGCGGGTAGTGGTGGTGCACCAGCTGCAGCGACAGATTTTGTCGGCGGAGCCCTACCCAGCGGCTCGCTTTCTTTTGCTTCAGGCGAAACTAGTAAGATTATTACCGTATCGGTATTAGGTGATCTATTACAAGAGAATGACGAAAGCTTTAACGTCAACTTATCTAATGCCAGCGCAGGAACAGAATTAGCGACCGAGACAGCGGCGGGTATTATTCGTGATAATGATACCGGGCTATTAATTGCTGCTACCAGTGTCGACCTGATTGAGGATGATGCTGGGAGTCAGAACCATACCTTTACGGTAACCCGTACTGGCGACTTGTCAGGCACTACCACCGCCGATTGGACAATCACCGGGGCGACGGATGTCAACGATTTCTCCGCGTTATCAGGTACGGTTAACTTTGCTGCTAATGAAAGCAGCCAAGTGATCACAGTTCAAGCGCTTGGTGATACCACTGTCGAGTCGACTGAAAGCTTTACGGTGACTTTGAGTAACGCTTCAAATAATGCTGATATTCAGGTAGATGCGGCGACCAGTAGTATTATTGCCGATGATATTGCACTGACGGTTACGGCAGGTGCTGTTAGCGTTCTTGAAGGGGCCACAGGCACCACAAATATTTTGGAGTACACAGTTACTCGTACTGGTGATACCGCTTCAACTACCTCAGTGGATTGGACTGCGACAGGCTTGAGTGCTGCTGATGTCAGCGGGTCTTCACCGTTATCAGGCAGCTTGGCTTTTGCTGCGAACGAATTGATTAAAACCATCAGTATCATCGTATTAGGTGATATGGAAAATGAAGCTGATGAAACGCTGACAGTAACGCTCAGCAATCCAGGCGCCAACACGGCACTGATTACTGACAATGCTTTCACCGTGGTAACCAATGACGATGGCGAGTTTGCAATTACGGCAACCAATGCAACCTTGGACGAAGGTGATACTGGTGAAACCGATTATGTATTTACCGTTACACGTGCCGGCGATACGAATGTAGAGGGGACTATCGACTGGCGCGTAGAATTGCCCGGCGGTCTCGCCGATGCCAATATCGGTGATTTCAGCGCTGCGCAGGATGGTTTGACTACGAATGGCGGATTGCCGTCTGGGAGTTTAACTTTTGCTGCGGGCATCACGAGCCAAGAGATCCGAGTGCGAGTTGCGACTGATGGCGAAGTCGAGCAAAACGAAAACTTCAATGTAGTGTTGGATAACCCGACCAGCAACAATGAGATCACCACGCCATCGGCGGCCGGTGTAATTCAGAACGATGATACCGGTTTTTCCATCATTGCCGTGACTAGCGATCAACTGGAAGGGCAGTCGGGCACCACAACTTATACCTATACCGTTACCCGGGCGGGGGATATCTCTAATGCCGCCTTAGTGGATTGGTCGGTAGCCGGTGCCGCAGGGGTGACTGGTGCTGATGCGGCTGCGAGTGCCGGTGATTTTACTGGTGTGATGAGTGGTACGCTAAATTTCAATGCCAACGAAGCCAGCGTAACGCTAGACGTCATTGTTAATGGTGATACAACAGTGGAAGAGCACGAAGGCTTCCAAGTCACTATAGCTAATGCTCGCTTGACCGATACTACCGCGCAAGTGATAGTTGATAACAGCGCCGATGGTTTGATTCGCAATGATGATCAAAGCTTTGCTGTTGCCGCCGCTAACAGTACTATCACAGAAGGCAATAGTAGCACCACTCAAGTGAGTTTTAACGTTACCCGTAGCGGTGATAGTAGTGCCGAAGCTACCGTTGATTATGTGATGACCGGCGCCAATGGTGCGGTGGACAGCGATATTATAGGTAGCCTGCCGAGCGGTACGTTAACGTTTGCGGCGGGGCAGTCGATCTTGGCTGTATCTGTTGATGTAAATGGCGATACGCTGGCTGAAAACGACGAAGACTTCACCTTGACGCTGAGCAATCAGTCGACCGGTTTTATCTCTACGGCCAATGCTACAACGACGGTTATAAACGATGATATCAACTACGCAATCACCGCTCCGGTGGATCAGGCAGAGGGAGAAAGTGGTACTACCACCGTGGAATATACGGTCCAACGGACCGGTGATACCAGTGGTGCAACGGATATACTTTGGCGCTTATTAAGTGCGACAGGATTAACGACTGCGGATTTTGTTGGTAATCAAGATGTGCTAGGAACCAATGCAGGGCTTCCGAGCGGTACCTTGAGTTTTGCTAACAACCAAATCAGCAAAACCATCAGCCTGGCGGTTGCGGGTGATACTACGCTAGAGGCCGATGAAACCTTAACCATTGAGCTCTATACGCCCACAGCTGGCACTATCCAGTCCGGTGATGAAACAGACAGTATGTTATTGCTCAGCGATGATGATCAGTTCGATATCAGCGCCGATATCGCCAACCTGGATGAGGCGAATAGCGATCATGATGTCACCTTTAGCGTGACGCGTACTGGATCGCTAGATGGTGCGCGAACATTGAACTGGGCTGCATCTGGATTATCAGCCGATGATTTTGTTGGTGGTAGTGTACCGTCCGGAACGGTCTCTTTTGCCGATGGCGTGAACTCAGCAACCATTACGGTTTCGATCTCTGGTGATTCAACAGTTGAGGCAGATGAGACGCTAACCGTTACTTTATCGGGTGCACCTAACAACTCGATTATAGGATCAAATTCTGCGACAACCACATTGGTTAACGACGATGCTAGTTTGGCTATTACACCGTTGCTTGCAGATAAAAATGAAGGGAACACTACCCTTGCTTCTGGTGAAATCCCTCAGGATAACACTTCAGTATTTACGGTTGGGGCAGATGGCGATTATCAAGGGGAAATTGGTGATGATGGCCTTGATTGGAGAGATAAGGATTGGTTTCGAGTTAATTTGACGGAGGGGCATTCTTATCTGATTAGGAGTGAAGGTTCCGGAAGTGGTGGTAATACATTGCTTCCCCCTAGAATAGATGGGATCTACGCTGAGGACGGTACATCTTTAGGCTATTCAGCCGATACTTTTTCGGGCAGTCCCCAATATACAGCCGAAACAACATTTACGCCTGATACTTCGGGTATCTATTTTATATCTGCAGCTTCATACGCGGGTGGTGGCTACGAAGGGACCTACACCTTGAAAGTCGCTGACCAAACGACACCTGGTGCCGATGTTAGTGTGCCAGCGGTAACACTAGTTCCTTTCACCTTCACCGTAACGCGTTCGGGGGATACAGATCAGGTATCCACTGTCGATTGGCGAGTGGGGGGAGGCACTGATCCACTCTTAGCGTCGGAGTTTGACGCAGGTGGCGATATTCTAGGTGACAACGGAGGGTTGCCTAGTGGAAGCCTAACATTTACTGCAGGTGAGGTTAGCAAAGTCGTTACTATTAATGTCGTTAGTGACAATCTGCTCGAGGCCGACGAAACGCTTCGTGTTACGCTTTCCAATAGTTCTGCCGGTACCTCGATTACTACCGAGAGTGCCGATGGTGTGGTACGTAATGATGATGCTGAACTGAATATCACTGCTGGAACAGCCTCACTGATAGAAGGCGATGCTGGACATAGTACTGGAGTTGCCTACACCTACACCGTCACCCGTACAGGCAATACCGACCAAGTCACAACGGTCGATTGGGATGTTGCCCATGGGACTACCGATCAAAGCGATTTCAGTAACGGCAGCAACGCCAATATTAATCCTAGTAATACTTTGACCTTTAATTCTGGTGAAACCTCGAAAACTATTACTGTATATGCCCATGGTGATACTGGCGCGGGGAGTGTCGAGGATGATGAAACGTTCAGTGTTCAGCTCAGTAATTCGAATGAGGGCAGCTCGATAGGCAGTACATCGTCATTTGACAGTACAATTGTCAACGATGATACGATGTTGACCTTGAGTGTGGATGATTATAGTAAGGCTGAAGCAGTAGCTGGTGGCTCAACTACTTATACTTATACAGTGACACGTACAGGTGATATTAGTGGTGCAACAAGTTATACCTGGTTAGCTAATAATACCAATGCAGAGACCGGTCAACCTGGTTATGTATATGACCTTTCTGATGGAAATACTTTTGAGTATCCAGCGGGAACTGATGATTTTTCAGGCAATGTTTACCCTTCAGGCAGTGGTTCCTTTTCTGCGAATCAAGTGACAGATACATTTACAGTTACTATCTCAGGTGATGATGTTGCTGAGGATGATCAGTGGTTTCATACGAAAATAACGGCAACAAGTGGTTATGATGAAATTAATGTCGTCTATGATAATCCCGATCAAGCCGACGGTGCTCAGCTTTTCAGGACTTATTATTCTAGTAATTATTACTATGACAATACGGCTGTAAGCAGCTCAAGTAATGGTGTTTCATCAAATACGAATTATATTTATAGCTCTATTGAGCGAGATGAAGGTTTATTTAGTGTTTTGGATAAAGAGGTAACTGCAGAAGGAAACCATGCCCTTCTTTCTTCACATCTAGAAGGCGATACCTCAGCGGATGGTGGAAGTGATGATTTAGTCGCCCATATTTTCGCAGTCCAAAGAACTGTTGCGACAGCTGGTGATGCGTGGGTCACATGGCGCGCAGTCAATTATAGTAACGCCAGTGCCGACGATTTTGCCGATGGTTCAGATGCTCGTACTCTTGGTGGCGGAGTGCTTGCCTCAGGGACCGTCAATTTTGTTGATGGTCAGGAATGGGGATATATCACTATTTACACCAAACCGGATGACCTAGGCGAATATGATGAAATTTTCCATGTTTATCTGGATGGCGTGTCTGGCGGAAGTAGTATTAATACATCTGATGATCAAGTAGGTTCGCCATATAATTTTGGTTATATTACTAATGATGACACGCGTTTTGATGCATCGGTAAATGATGTGACAGAAGGTGGCGTGCTAACCTTTACAATTACTCGTGATGGTGATGCACGAGGGACTGATACCGTGGATTGGTCACTTGTTTTTCCGAGTGACGAAACGACCAACGAAGACACCAGCGATGAAACTAGCTGGTATAAGTTGGATCCTTCTGATGTCAACGATCCGGTTCCAAGTAATGGTACGGCAACCTATGTATCCGGGACGTTAACCTGGGGTGGTACCCTGACATTTGTCGATGGAGAGACAACCCAGACGATTACAGTGCAGACTATCGATGATAATCTGCCTGAAACTTGGAAGGAAAACCTGCCCATTATCTTGTCGAATGCGACCAATGTTGATGTTAGTGAGGTGAATCATGACCTGGAGACCGCGTCAACCGGTTATACCGACACAGCACAGGTATATGATAATGAACCAGATCCGATTCTGACTCTATCGGTGGATAGTACTTCAGTGTTTGAAGGGACCGCCGCCAATTCTCTTTATAATGATCAGAATACCGGCAATACGGTAACCTTCACCATTACCCGAACTGATCAGCAGGGTGATGCGCTGGATTACTCGTCAACGGTGGGTTGGTACTTGTCAGGCAGTAACCTTAATCGAAGCGATTATGGAGATATTAAGGATTACGGCACTGTTAATAGAGCTTATGAATATAACAGTGGGTCAACCTATGGCAATGTGTATTTTGCGGACAACGAAACAGAAAAGCAGATTACCATCACCTATAACGGCGATGACTTTGTCGAGAATGATGAAACCCTGACGTTCCGCCTGATGGAGGCGGATCAAGCTGAGTCTTGGCTCTATGATGTCTACGGCGGAGTTGCGGAGCAGAATGGTTATGGCCCTGCCAATTTAGATACCAGTACCGAAAGCAATTATATACAACAACAGGTCACCATCAAAAACGATGATGTGCGCTTGTGGATAGATGGCTGGGATACTAACGGTAGCGATACAGGCGGTTATAACACTAACCTGAATGTTGATGCTTATGAAGGTAACCCACTCGCATTTTCGGTCGTTCGTGCAGGCCGGATGGATAATGATGTAGAGGTTGGCTATGAGATTATTACCAATGGTTCAGCCGTTAATGGTGATTTCGATACACTCACGGGTACTTTTACCTTAGCTGCTCAAGCCAACGCCTATAGTAATAGCTTTACCTATAATATTTCTCTGGCTGATATTCTGGGTGATGATAGTTCTGTAGAAGTGAACGAAACCTTTACCCTGCGTTTAACTACCCCTGGCGATACTGCTGGTTCGTCGGTGCGTTTCCAAAGTTATGCGACTAATACAAGTGCTTGGAATAATGCTTACAGCGGAAAATCTACGACACTGGATCTTGCCGGAACCCTTTACGATGACGACACTACCTACACGCTGACCCCGGCCAGTACCAGCTTGGTTGAGACTGATGACGGATCTAACCAGACCTATTCCTTTACTGTTGATCGAGCTAGTACGGGTTATTCACGAGCAGCTACGCTGAAATGGAAAGTAGAGGCCGTCGGTGGTGATCCTGCCAATGGGGATGACTTCAGCACGGATGATTCTTTAGGTACGAACAGCGGGCTGCCTAGCGGCAGCGTTTCTTTCGCCGATGGCGAATTGACCCAGCAGTTCAGTGTAGTGGTTGCTGGCGATATCATTGCCGAAAATAATGAAGCTTTCCGGGTTGTGCTTTTTGAGGATACTCTCACTACACCCAATCCAGATATTACCAATAGCCACAGTATTGCAAGTGCCGACTTGACTATTTTGGCCGACGATACCGGCATCAGCATCAATGATGCTGTGATTAATGAAGGAGATTCAGGTACTACCAATCTGACCTTTACCGTTACCCGTTCGGGTGATTTATCGGGTACCAGTACTATGGATTATGAGCTGTTACATGGCACAACTGATGCTGCCGATGTGACCGGTTCTACTTCAGGTTCCTTGGTGTTTACCGCGGGGCAGTCATCTAAAACCGTTACCATCCAAGTAGTAGGTGATGTCACGGTAGAAGACGCAGAAAACTTTAACTTACAGTTGTCGAACTTTGCTGGTGTCGATGACGCGATTGATTTTGTCGGCGAAGGTACTATCACCAACGATGATACGGTTTTCAGTATCGCTCAGCTGGCTGCCTCAAGTGAAGAAGATGGCGTCGGCCAAACCTTTAGTATCAGCCGAACTAAAGCAACTGTACAGGATCAAACCGTTAACTGGGCGGTGAGTACGGATACCGCGAATACCGCCGACTTTGGAGGCAGTTTCCCCTCGGGTTCGGTGACCTTTACCGGTAATGAGCTGAGTAAAACGATTACCATTAATCCAAGCAGCGATATCACTGCAGAAACCGATGAGACCTATAATGTCAGCATTACCTTAGGGGCCGGTACAGCAGGTGATAATATTGCTACCGATGCTGTGGTCGGAACTATTTTAAATGATGATGCCACGTTAAATATCTTGACCGATCAGGCGACAGGATTGGAAGGTCATAGCGGCACTACTGATTTTACTTTTTCAGTCAATCGTAGTGGCAGCAGCTCGGGTACAGCCTCAGTGGATTGGGCGCTCTCGGGTGCGCTGGCGGCAGATTTTGCAACAGGTCAGGATATTCTTACCACTAACGGCGGTTTGCCGAGTGGCACATTGAATTTTGCCGATGGAATAACTAGCCAGATTATAACGGTACAAGTTGTGGCTGATGCTGTTGTGGAGGCGGATGAAAGCTTTACCATCACACTTTCTAACGCAACTGATGCGCATATTAATACTGCTACGGCGAATGCGACGATTACCAATGATGATTCGACGTTGGCTATTACGGCAACGGATGCAAGTGTTGCGGAGGGTAATAATGGCACTACAGCCTTTACCTTTACAGTGACCCGTACCGGCTATAACGGAGATGCAGCGACAGGCGATTATGCGGTCACTGGGTCGGGTGCTAACCCGGCTGATGGTGCAGATTTTGGTGGTACCTTGCCAAGCGGAACCTGGACTATTCCTGCTGGACAGAATAGTGAAACCTTTACGGTATTGGTAAGTGGAGATCTAACAGCTGAGTTGATTGAAGGTTTTGATGTCACATTATCAAACCCGAGTGCTGGAGCAACTATTACCACGGCGACTGCCAGTGGCAGTATCTTGGCCGACGATGTGGTCTTTAGTGTTGCGGCACCAGTCACTCAATCTGAAGGTGATACTGGGGCTACAACTAACTTTGCCTTTGACGTTACTCGCACGGGTGATGTGACCGGTACACAGACGTTAACCTGGACTGTTGCAGGCTTTGGAGCGAATGCTGCCAGTACGGATGATTTTGATGCGCTGACCGGCACTGTAACCTTTAATCCGAGTGATACTACTCAGACTATACTGGTGCCGGTGACCGGCGATGATCGCGGTGAAGCCAATGAAGATTTCCGTCTAACGCTGACTAGTTCCGATGGGGTGGTGTTTACCAATGATAGCGCCGATGCACTGATTACCGATGATGAAGCGTCACTGCGGATCGAAACTTTAGATTCTAGTAAAGCCGAAGGTCAGGACGGCGATAGTACCGTTTATACCTTCCGAGTTACCCGTACGGGTAATGAATCATTGGCGACTGATGTTGATTGGGCAGTAGCTGGATTAGGCGACTTGGATGCGGCCGACTTCGGCGGTACCCTACCATCAGGCTCTCTGCACTTTAATGCGAATGATAATGAAGAGATCATTAGCATCACAGTGAGTGGCGATGACAGTATCGAAGCCGATGAAGACTTTACGGTGAGCTTGAGTAATGCTTCAGCTGGCGCGGATATCGTAGTAGCTGATGCCACCGGTGAGATCACCAGTGACGACACTTTATGGAATCTTGAAGTGATCAGTGCGCCTACCGAAGAGGGCGATGCTGCGGCGAGTTTCACCTTCCGAATCAGCCGCAGTGGTGGCTTGAGCGCCGCGACAGTGGGCTGGGGAGTGACAGGTAGTGGCGTCAATGCAGCAGAAGCGGCTGACTTCGCCGGTTCACTGCTGCCGAATGGTAGTTTGAGCTTTGGCGATGGTGAAACCAGTCAAGATATTACCGTTACCCTTAATGGCGATAACCTGCTGGAATTGGATGAAACCTTTACCATAGGTTTGAATGCCCCAGCAGGTACAGGGCAGCATAGTTTTACGACTCAAAGCATCGAACAAACCATCATCAATGATGATGATCAGATGGCGATTGTAAGTCTCTCCTCCGATGCCGCTGAAGGGACTGGTAGTCAGGGCGTTTACAGCTTTACCGTAACCCGGAACGGCTCTGTGGATGGTACTTCGAGCGTTGATTGGCAGATAGTACATGGCACCACGAATGCTGGTGATTTCGCAGCAATCAGCGGTACAGTTAGCTTTATCGATGGCCAAGGTAGCGCCACGATCTTTGTGAATACGATCGGTGATCGGGTGCTAGAAAATGATGAAACCTTTTCGGTTGAGTTAACTAATCCGGGGCAGGGCAGTACCATCGATAGTGGTGCAGCGAACGCGGCCGGCGTTATTCGCAATGATGATGTGGATGTGGCTTTGTCACTCGCGACCAGTACGGTCACAGAAGGCGATGGCAATGAAATCACTTTTACTCTAACTCGCAGTGGTGATACTTCCGTATCAACCTCTGTAAATTGGACTGCTGTAGCTGGAACTGCCGGATTGGCTGATTTTGTTACGGGACAGGATGTACTGACCAGTAATGGCGGTTTGCCGAGTGGCAATGTCCTGTTCGCGGTTGGGGAAACCAGTAAAACCATCACCTTGGCTATCGAAAATGATGGCCAGTATGAAGGTAATGAGTCTTTTCAATTACACCTTGATGCTGTATCGGCCCATGCCGATATTACCAGTAACGATCTGACCGGTACGATTCAGGATGATGACGACCAGCTAGCGGTGGTTGCAATCGATAACAGTAAAATTGAAGGGGATAGCGGCACGGTCGTTTATACCTTCCAGGTTAACCGGACCGGTACCGATCTTGGGGCCACCTCGGTGGAGTGGTCTGCTGCAGGTTCCGGTAGTTATGCGTTAGATAGCAACGAATTTGTTGCCACGACCGGTTCGGTCAGTTTTGCTGATGGTGAGACCAGCCAAACCTTCAGTGTTGCAGTGAAGGGCGATACCGAGGGTGAATACGACGAGACTTTCAGCGTAACATTGGAGAATCCGGCGACAGGCTCGACCGTCATCGGTAGCCCGGCGACGGCGACGGTGCTGAATGATGATGCAGTACTGAGTATCAGTGCTAATCAGGCGTCATTGTCAGAAACAAACGAAGGCCAGGAACAGCAGTTTAGCTTCACCGTTACTCGCAGTGGTGATACTAGTATCGCTAGTAGCGCGTTGTGGAGCGTGGTTAATAGCGGCGCGACGCCAGCGACAGCGCTCGACTTTGGCGGTCTGTTGCCGACCGGTGCGGTCGGCTTCGGAGTGGGTGATACCACTGCGACCATCACGGTTACTGTGATCGGGGATACGGTAGGTGAAGATGATGAAACCTTCTCGGTGGTATTGTCTGACCCTCAAAACGCTACTCTTCTGGAAGGCAGTGCTGAAACTACGATTGCGAATGACGATACAGGTCTGCGAATTACCGCTACGGATGCAGATAAGTATGAAGGACAGCCGGGCGAGACAACGCTATATACCTTGCAGGTTGAACGGCTTGGTTTGAGTACCGGCGTTGCTTCAGTGGACTGGCAGGTAGGTGGTAAGGGAAGTTATCCGGCTAATGCCAGTGACTTTGTCGGTGAAGTTTTCCCCTCTGGTAGCCTGATTTTTGCTGATGGCGAAACGGTTAAAACCATTACTCTGAATGTAGCAGGCGATAGTACCATTGGCTTTGACCAAGAATTTGAAGTGGTATTGTCGAATAATGTTGGCGCGGATCTGATCAATACCTCGGCGGACGGTGTTATTCGTAACGATGATAACCATGTGTCGGTTGCCGCGCAGAATGCTAGCCAGGTGGAAGGCGATAGTGGCACGCTCAACTACAGCTTCGCAGTTACTCGTACCGGCGAATTGGATCTGGTTGCGGATATCGGTTGGCGGGTGGTGGGTTCCGGGGGTAGTCAGGCAGATGCCGATGACTTCGGTGGTACGTTACCGAACGGTACCGTTAATTTCGGCATAGGTCAGGACACTGTCATAGTGACCGTAGAGGTTAGTGGTGATACTGCGACCGAACTGGATGAGCAGTTTGATGTTGAATTGCTGAATCCGGGCGCCGGTGTTTCTATCAATCCGATTGCCGATTCTGCCAGTAGTATTATCGAAACCGACGATGTGGGTGTGGTATTAATCGCTGTAGATAATGATAGAGCGGAAGGTGAAACGGGTGAGCAAGCGGCATTCTCTTTCCGGGTGCTGCGTTCAGGGCCGATCGATAGCGCAATAACGGTGCAATACGTGATCAGCGGTGCGGTGGATGCTAATGATTTTGTTGCGCCTTTAACTGGCACGTTTGTTATGGCTGCTGGAGTTAGCTCACAACTGCTGACGTTGAATGCGCAAGGCGATGATACGGTCGAGACTGACGAAGCCTTTATCGTCACTCTATCTTCAGCGGAAGCCAACGTCGATAGCTCGCCGGTTAGTGGTGTGATTCGGGATGACGACAATGGTATTTCTATTGCTGCGCGTAGAGCGGTAGTGACGGAAGGTACAGGAGTTGGCACTACTGAAGTGTTCTTCGATGTTACTCGCACGACTAGTGACGCACCGACAATCGTCAACTGGGCGGTTACCGGCTCAGGTCTAGCGGCTATTGTGGCGACAGATATAGATGGCAACACATTACCTACTGGCAGTGTCAGCTTTGGTGTCGGTGTAACTTCGGTTTCATTCTCCATTCTGATTGATCAGGATGCGGTGGTTGAGGTAGATGAACTATTAACCGCAACAATCACCAGTACAGATAGCAATGTTATCGCAATTGGGTCAGCCGATGTGACTATCACCAATGATGATACAGCGGGTGCTGGTGCAGATGAAGTTGTCGGTAGTGGCAGTGGTGATGCGCTGGATGGCTTCGGTGGTACCGATATACTCTATGGTCTGGCGGGTGATGATGTTATTCGCGGCGGCGATGAAGCCGATCAGATTACCGGTGGTGAAGGAGGTGATGTCTTGCTGGGTGGTGCTGGCGCAGATCTATTTCGCTATGAGTCGCCTACTGAAGGTTCTGATGTACTACAGGACTTTACTGCAGGCAGCGATCAGATTGGCTTTGTCTCAGCAGGCTTTGGTGGTTTAAGCGGCCCGTTAGTTGCAGCCTCACAGAGCTTTGCAACAGATTTGACCACCACATTGAGTCAGTTGGCTGATAAGCCTGATAGCGACCTATATAAAGTAGCATTTGATCCCGGTGTGTTTGATTTCGGTACCGGTATCGCCGGCCAGTTGGATGAACTGGAAGCGGCGATGACGTCTGGGAATCATACCGGTGGCGCATTCTTAGTAGTATCTAACGGTAGTGAATCTCATGTGTATTTCGATGCGGATACCGCTCAAGGTAGCGACGGCTCGGGTCTGATTGAGCTGGCGGAGATACCTACATTGGATTACGCTGATATCGCGCCGGACGATATGATTATTGCGGTCTCTTAAGCTTAATGCGATGGGCTGTTATGATCTGACAGCCTATCGATGCTAAACGGCAGCGCTGTTAGCGCTTAATTCTAGTTAAGCGCTAACACAGTCAGTTGGATGTTACTCAATTTAATTCGTTGATACCTAGTTATCAATCGTATCCCTGTGAGGATTTAGTGGACGTATTTTGGCAACGCTTACGGGCATACCCAAGCCTGGCTATCGAACTGACGGCCTGTTCATTTTTCATTAACTTTTTGGCATTGGCCTCATCGTTATACAGTATTCAGGTGTTAAATCGCTATCTGTCATTAGGTATCGACGCGACCTTGATTACCCTGACCTTTGGTGCCCTAATCGCTATCGGTTTTGAGTTTGCATTGCGGCATGTGCGCCTTAAACAAAATGATTGGCTCTGCAATCGCGCGGACGATGAGTTGGCAAATCAAGCACTGGATTCGCTCACAAAAAGTGAATTTAGCGCCCTTGAAACGATCGCGGTAAATACTCGGCGTGAAGCTTTGAACAGCCTTAATGTTATTCAGCAGTGTTTTGGTGCGCAGAATTTGGCAGGCCTTATGGATGCCCCATTTGCCGCGTTATTTCTGTTGGTGCTGTATTTTTTGAGCCCTTGGCTCTGCTTTGTTGCTGTGCTGCTGATCCTCTCAGTGGTGGTAGTTTCATTAATTTCCCATAAGTTAAGTGAGGGCCACACTGAACTACAGCAGCAACAATCTCTGCAGGCTGCGAGTTACAACTCCTCGTTCGCCGGTGGTACTGAATTAATGAAAGCATTTCAGGCGGACCGACCGTTACGCGAAGGCTGGGATAAAAATCGCCAGGAAAGCTCATCGATGCGCCGGGTCTTAATGGGCATTCAGAGTGTTGCGCAGAACTTAACGCACTCCAGTACTATGTTAATGAGTGTGCTAATGATGGGTTTAGGCGCACGGGAAGTATTTGTTGGTGGCTTGGACGTAGGCATGTTGATAGGCGCTAATATTCTGGCCAGCCGCGCGCTCGCGAATGTAAATCGGGTGTTACAGATGTCCGATAGTCTGAATCGAGGCAAACGGGCGCTGGGGCTGTTAGCGCAACTCGATGGTCTACCCCGTGAGCGTAGTGATGGAGTAACCTTGCCAGCCTTGAAAGGTGAGCTGCAATTAGATGATTTATCGTTCGCTTATGATGGTCAGCCAACGCCGCTGTTCGAACGATTTTCAGTGCCGGTTAGTGCCGGGGGAGTCGTGGTTGTGACCGGGCCTAATGGTGCGGGTAAAACAACATTAGCACGCTTATTAGTCGGCTTATTAGAGCCTAGCCGGGGACGGATTTTGATCGATGGCATGGATATTCGTCAGGCTCAGCCAGAATGGTGGCGGCGGCAGATTGTTTATCTGCCACAAGAACCTACTTTTTTTGATGGCACCTTAAAAGAAAATTTATCTGTACTGCTTCCTGAGGTAACCGAAGAAACATTATTGCAACTCTGTCGTGAATTGGCCCTGAGTAACTATGTTGAGGGTAGTCCTGAAGGTTTAAGTCGGGTGATTAATAACGCCGGTGCATTAATTCCGGTGGGTATCAGAACACGTTTGGCATTGGTACGTGCCTTGGTCGGTAATGGCCAGTTAGTGGTGCTAGATGATCCGACTGAAGGGGTTGATGAAGAGGGTTGTGCGGCGATTGCTGCAGTTTTGAATCAACAGGTAAAAGCTGGAAAAACCATCATCGTAATGAGCAATGAGCCCTTTATGATCAAAGCCGCACAGGTGGCGATTGATTTAGGCGTGAAGCCTGTACCGCGTATAGTTATGGCACAGAGTGCTGAAAATGATGTTGTCAGTCAAATTGAGCAAGTGGATGCTTAATTGTGTTTGGGCTAGTAGTTTTAGTTTGTGTGTCGTTATAAATCAAAAAGCGAGTCAGCGGATAGGTTCAGTATGAATGAGGTATATCGAAGTCGGATTATGTTTCGCATTATTGCCGGTTTAATTGTGAGCTTCGTGGTTTGGGCGACGTTTTTCAAAATTGATATCGCCAGTCATTCTATCGGTGAAGTGGTTGTGGCGGGGCAGACTAAACTAGTACAGCATTTGGAAGGGGGGATTGTACGCAGTATTTTGGTTAATGAAGGCGCACGGGTGGCCGTTGGTGATCCTTTGATAGAGATGGAAAGTGTTGGCTCTGATGCCGAATTACATGAAATTCAGTCAGCGATTGGTGCGTTAGAGATTAAAATGATTCGCTTGAAGGCTCAGATTGATAATGCCGAGCGATTGGTGGTTCCTGCTGCGCTTCTTGCGGCGTATCCAGAACAGGCATCAGTGGCGGGTAAACTGTTCCAAGCCCAGAAAAGTCGCTTACAGGGAGGGGTTGAATCCCATGAACAGCGGCTGATTCAGAAACAATCCGAAAGCAAAGAACTGCTCGCGCGTAAAAAGTACCTCAAACGAAAGTTGGGTATCCTCCGGCAGCAGATAGCAATCAACGACAAGTTGCGTGCGGATGGTATTGTTAACGAATACGACAACCTAAACCTGCTCAAAGAGGAGCAGTCTGTACTCGGATCGCTCAGTGAATTAGTTGCGTCCATTACCCGTTCTCAGGCGGCTGAAAGTGAAGCCCGTATCGGGTTAAGTACATTGTCGTTTGCGGATGATGAGAAGATGCAAGCGGAGATGGAAACCGCACGTAAACAGTTGAATGAATTTCAAAGTCGAATCGGTAAGTATCAAGATAACCAGCAGCGTACGATTGTACGTTCACCTATAGATGGAACAGTACTGACCCTGCATGTGGTAACTCAAGGGGGAGTGGTGGCACCGGGTGGTGCAATTTTAAGCTTAGTACCTGGTGACGATGCCTTATTGATTGAAGCACGTCTGCCTGTAGGGGATGTAGGCCTGATAAAAACCGGGCAAGTTGCCCGTATTCAGTTGATGTCAGCAACGGCACGTGGCTTTCAAGCAGTTAATGGCAGAGTGGTACAGATCAGTCCGGACTCGATCGTTGAGCGGGGTGAAGAGCCCTATTATCAAGTTAAAATTTCACCTGATGAGTCCTATTTTAAACTAGAGAAAAGTATATACCCTCTAGTGCCTGGAGTGATGGTTTCAGTGGCGGTATATACAGGTAACCGCAGTGTATTGGCGTATTTTCTTGAGCCATTCACTCAAGGGATGTCAAATGCCTTTAGTGAGCCATAAAATTCGATAGTGACTATTTTATTGCTCGAGCTAAAAAATTGAAAAGATACGTATGTAGATAGTTTTTTACTGCGAAAGCATTGCGCTGTAGTCGTAGTATATTTGCTGGTTATTGATTATTAAACCCTTAGCGAAAAATCTAAAGCTGCATGTGATACGTGCGACAGAGAAGCTGAAAGTGCTTCAGGCTGAAGCTGCTAAAATCCCACTGCCAGATGAATAAAGCCCGCAATAGCGAGCTTTTTTTTGGCAGGTTATTCAGTAGCTTGGTTGAGCTCCTGCTCTGCCAGGTTTAGATCCAGTGTTGCCTTGAGTAGCTTATAGAGACGAATTGCAGCGTCGATCTCCTCTTTGCGATTGGTCAGACTCTCAATATTCAACCCCAATGGAATTCCCAGGCCGCCACAAGCTTCGAGGATCTGATCCAGTGTATTACGACAGATCCGCACCGACTCACCTAGTGGATTATGAGCATCTAGTATGCGGTGTCGGGTTGCCTGAGGCACTGAAATGCCAAGCCACTCCATAAACTCAAGCGTTTTTGCGCTACCGCAAGGCGTAAAGGTAAGGATAATTCGCTTAGGTTCTAAACCTCGCTCTTTGCACTCCCGGGCATAGGAGCTTAGCAAGTCGATAGTTGCCTGTGGGTTATATACCGCCTGTGAAATAAAGAATTCACACCCTTGTGCGCTTTTTTCCAGCAGGCGCAGGTGTTCATTGCCTTTACTGGCGTGACGCTCTGCAATAGTAACGCCGCCCATGTTAAAGTTGAGGCTGTGCTCACGCATCGCTTCATACGCTTGGGGCAGAGTCAGTTTGATATTGCCATCGGATGAGGGGCTGCCTACTAGCACCAGATCGCGGACGCCGTGAGGGCTCCAAGCTTTGTCTAGCCAGTCGTTGAAGTCGTCTCTATTGCGCTGGGAAACGCTTTTGTAGGTAATGACGGGGCGGCCAGACTTTTCACGCAAAATAGCTGAATAGTCACGAGGATCGTGGGTGTTCATAAAAGGGAAAGGGCGAGGCTTATCGATTCGACTGCTCTCATCCTGGATGTCATAGACGATTACGCCGTCATAATCGATCTGTTCAAGACGCTCTAATAGTTTGTTACCAATGTTAGATAGCTGTTCCATAGAAACAGAAGATTTTGGTGGTGTAGTACCAATAAAATAGACGCCGCGCTTTGGGTCGGCGAATTTCTGTTTCAGCTTTGAATCACTCATTTTGGTATCCGTAACCTAGAAGGTCTATATCGCGTCTGATGTATGACGGCTAATGTTGTTCTTTAATAGCTAACTATTCTAACAATGAATCCCTTTCATGTGTTTAAGTTATATGCTGAAATTTTTTGTAGTTAGTATGAGCCGATTTAATGTCAGCTGAAATACAATATAGATAAGAATGTAAAGTACGAGTAAGGAGTCTCCGTGAGCGATAAAAAACTGGATCTTAAATCAATCCAACAACAGCTGGGAAATGATCAGACAGAAGAGCGCAGGATTCCCCCAGTACACCTTTGGAAGTCTGACTTCTCCGGTGATCTGGATATACAGATTACCCGCGATGGTCGCTGGATCCATGAAGGTGGGGAGATAAAAAGGCCGGCGATGGTAACCTTGTTTTCTTCTATTTTGTGGCGCGAAGGCGATAGCTATTTTTTAGTGACCCCGGTTGAAAAGGTGGGGATACAGGTTGAGGATGTTCCTTTCTTCTTTACTGGGTTAGATGTTCGACAAGGGGATAATGGGCAGGAATTGGTTTTTACCTCCTCTACAGAAGATACCGTTGTTGCTTCAGAAGAGCTGCCGCTACGAATAGAAACTGATCCAGAGAGTGGTGAGCCTTCGCCCTATCTGATGGTGCGCTATGGTATGGAAGGGCGTCTGAGTCGAAACGTCTTTTATCAACTGGCAGAATTAGCAGAAGAGCGAAGCGGTGAGTTTTGGATTCAAAGTAGTGGGGAGTGGTTCAAACTAGGTTAGTGACTAGATCGCTTTAAAAGCCGTAGCTTGAACGTATAAGAGCCGTTGTTCGTAGCTCGAACGTCTCAAAGGGCGTGACTTTTTTAAGAGCCGTAGCTCGTAGTTCGACCGTCACAAAGAACGTGACTAACTCGTTGCTCGATAAAAGCCTTCTATATGAGCTACGGAAAGCTTTTTGAGTAAGGCGGTTGTTGTGTTGGTTGTGCAGGGCTGATAATTCTGGACAACGAACAACGAACAACGAACAACGAACAACGAACAACGAACAACGAACAACGAACAACGAACAACGAACAACGAACAACGAACAACGAACAACGAACAACGAGCAATGGCTCTTAATTATAAAGCTGCAACGATGGTTCTTGGAGGGCGAACAGCTGTTCTCTTAATTCAAGAATATGGTCGCTCCAATACCGTACGGTGTTAAACCATGGGAAGTTGTGAGGGAAGGCGGGGTCTTCCCAGCGTCGTGCAACCCAGGCCGCATAGTTCATGATTCGAAGTGTGCGCAATGTTTCTGTTAGCCTGAGCTGGGCTGGATTAAAATCACAAAACTCGCTGTAGCCTTCTATGATTTCCAGTAGTTGGGCCTGCTGGCTCTCTCTTTCTCCAGAGAGTAGCATCCAGATATCCTGAATCGCCGGTGCCATACGGGCATCATCAAAATCGACAAAGTGAGGCGCGTCATCCCGCCAGAGCATGTTGCCTATATGGCAGTCCCCATGGACCCTGATTCGGTTGAGCGGTTCACAAACTTCCCAGTGTTGTTCCATTAGTCTGAGCAGATCGGCAGTGAGTGTATCGTAAGAAGTTTTCAATTCAGCGGGGATAAATTGCTCGCTGATCAGCTTGGCGCTTTCATGACCATAGTTGGTAATGCTGATGACGGGGCGATGAAGGAAAGGGCGACTGGCGCCTATCTGGTGAATGCGGCCTAACATACGTCCCAGCGTGAAGAGGTTATCCATATTATCTAACTCTGGCGCGTGTCCTCCCTTGCGGGGGAACAGAGCAAACATAAACTCGCCATAAGTGAACAAGCTCTCGCCCTCCAGTATCAGTGGTGCAACAACCGGTAATTCTTGTTCTAAGAGTTCAAAACAAAACTCATGCTCTTCAATGATTTGCTCTTTGCTCCAGCGAGCCGGGCGATAGAACTTGGCAATCAGCGGTTCGCTCTCTTCGATACCTACCTGATAGACGCGGTTTTCATAGCTATTCAGACCAAAGACCCGTCCGTCACAGAGGTATCCCAGGCTTTCAATGGCATCCTGAATAAAGCTGGGGGTTAGGTTTTCGAACGGGTGGGCAATGCTCATCAGGTTACCAGTTTTTGAAAGGGTGGCTAAGCAGGTTGGAATTGAAATAGCGTGGATCACTTGTGACCTCTTCGGTAATCCATTCTGGCAGATCTAATTGTTCATCTTCAGCATCCAGTTCGACTTCGGCAACCACCAGACCCTGGTTGTCTCCCGAGAAGATATCCAGTTCCCATAGGTGTTTTTGATGGGTGATCAGATAACGGATTTTGTCGACTACCGGTCCTTTGCATAGTTCTTTAAGCATCTGTTGGGCATCAGTTGTAGGGATTTCGTATTCGAACTCTGTACGAACCGCACCACGGTTTTCTCCTTTCAGCGTGAGAAACGCTTTTTCACCCATGATACGAACTCTAACCGCAGTTTTGTCCGCCGTGGGGATGTAACCCTGGCAGATGGTAAGCCCCTGCTCCGGTAGTTGGAGCTTATCCAGGTCTACCAGAAACTTGCGCTCGATTTCCTGTGCCATATTTCGGTTCCTCAATAAAAAAAGGCACTCACAAAGTGCCTTTCAAGATAACTAAGACAAACCATTAAAGATAACTTTAAGAGTAGCCATTGGTGTTGGAATACAAGGCGCAGATTGATTTATGAAGCGCAGTGCACTGTTGTACATGAGCAATCAGAAATTAATCTGCAACGCAGTAATCCGATACCAAGGGCGCTCTTACATGATCCGCATGCCGGGTTGTGCCCCCGCATGGGGTTCCAAAATCCACAGATCTTTACCGCCTGGGCCTGCTGCCAGGACCATTCCTTCTGACATACCGAACTTCATCTTTCGGGGAGCCAGGTTTGCCACCATAACAGTTAACTTACCTTCCAGATCTTCAGGGTTATAGGCTGATTTAATACCGGCGAACACATTACAGGTATCGTCACCCAGATCCAGCGTCAATTGCAGTAGCTTATCAGCCCCTTTGACATGTTCCGCTTTGGCGATGCGGGCAACCCGCAGGTCAACTTTGGCAAAATCATCAAAGGTTATCTCTTCGGCTACCGGGTTCTTCTCCAATTCCGTTTTATGAGCGACTGGTGCAGCAGGCGTAGCAGCGGCGATCGCTTCCAGCGTTGCCTTGCTGTCTTCAATCATTGCATTTACTTTGTCTTCATCAACACGTTGCATCAGAGGTTTGAACTTGTTGATCTTGTGATCAAGCAGTGGTTGCTGAATGGCATCCCAGGCGAAACCTTCAATGTTCAGGAAGGTAGCGGTTTCTTCAGCGACTTGCGGGAGTACCGGAGCGAGATAGGAAATAATGACCCGGAATAGGTTGATGCCCATGGTGCAGCAATCTTGTACTTCCTGCTCTTTTCCTTCCTGCTTGGCGAGTACCCAAGGCTCAGCTGCATCAATATATTGATTTGCCTTATCTGCAAGATGCATGATTTCACGCATCGCTTTACCGTATTCACGGGCTTCATAGGCGGCAGCGATAGGTTCAGCTAGCGCGACAGCTTCGTCGTATAGTGCTTGCTCAACCAATTGGCCACTCAGCTGGCCGTCAAACTTCTTCTTAATGAAGCCAGCACAGCGGGAAGCGATGTTGACAACTTTGTTCACCAGATCGGCGTTTACCCGCATGCGGAAATCATCCATGCTCAGGTCGATGTCATCGATGCCAGAGCCGAGTTTTGCTGCAAAGTAGTAACGCAGGTATTCCGGACGCAGGTGCTTCAGATAAGTTTCTGCCATGATAAAGGTACCACGGGACTTGGACATCTTCTGGCCATTGACGGTTAGGAAACCGTGGCAGAATACACCGTTAGGCTTGCGGAAACCGGCTCCTTCGAGCATCGCAGGCCAGAACAGGGTATGGAAATACGCAATATCCTTACCAATGAAATGATACAGCTCGGTATCGGATGATTCGTTCCAGTACTCATCAAAGTCGACTGCATTTTTATCGCACCAGTTTTTGAAACTGGCGATATAGCCAATAGGTGCGTCCAGCCATACGTAGAAGTATTTGCCCGGAGCGTCAGGGATTTCAAAGCCCCAGTAAGGTGCGTCACGGGAGATATCCCAGTTTTGCAGGCCGGATTCAAACCATTCGTTCAGCTTATGAACCATCTGTTCCTGAACATGGTTATCGACCCAATGTCGCAGGAACTGTTCGAAGTTACCCAGCTTAAAGAAGTAGTGCTCAGATTCTTTCTCAATAGGCTTGGCGCCGGATACCGCCGAGTAAGCATTTTTTAGCTCAACGGGGCTATAGGTTGCACCACAAGATTCACAGGAATCGCCATATTGGTCTTGGGCGCCGCACTTTGGACAGTCGCCTTTAACGAATCGATCCGGAAGGAACATCTCTTTTTCAGGGTCGTAGGCCTGAGTGATGGTCTTTTTGGAAATGTGTCCAGCGTCGCGCAAGCGGGTATAGATCAGTGATGCGAAATGTTTGTTCTCTTCTGAGTGGGTAGAGTAGTAATTATCAAAACCCACCATAAATCCTGCGAAGTCACGCTGATGCTCCTGGCTGACCTGTTCGATCAGAGCCTGGGGAGAAGTACCCATCTGATCCGCCTTAAGCATGATCGGGGTTCCATGTGCGTCGTCAGCACAGACATAGGTACAGTGGTTGCCACGCTGGTTCTGGAAACGAACCCAGATATCAGTCTGAATATATTCAACCAGATGGCCCAGGTGTATCGGACCGTTGGCATAAGGCAGAGCGCTGGTTACAAGAATCTTACGTTGTTTGTCAGTCATGATTCAGAGCAGGTCTAGGTTACAGAGATAAGCGCGCAATTTTACTCTTAAATGCATGGAAATACAGTACACCTCAAGGATCTTTTTGAGGCTTATTTATAATGGTGCGAGATTGAATAATCTACCTATACTGAGTAGAGGTTATTGGTAAGCACTTGAAACTAGCCTATATACTTAGATGGAACGTTGGAAATAACGACTGCATAACTCGTCTTTTGAGAAACTAAGTCTTGAGTGAGAAAAGAATAATAAAGTAACCCGTAAAATGCGTTGTACGGTTTAGATGGAGCTATTTCAGGCAGCAATGGAGAGGTGATGTTCGAATATATTCTTAAGGAAGACCGTATTGCCGTTCTTTGGCTCGGTGAGCCGCTGGCTGATCTGGATAATGTGCCGGCTGAAATAAAGCCTAAATTGACGATTAAACAGGCGAAAAGGCCAGAGCAAGCGCTGCAGATGATGGGGGAGCAGGAGTTCAACGTAATCGTTGTGCATCTGAGTCCTGATTATTTCGCAATGCGATTCCGTTGTCTGCGTGATGTTGTTGCTCAACATCCCGGAGTGATCCGGATTATGTTGAATGATGGGCTGCAGTCATACCAGATCGCCAAGGCGTCTGAGCTATGCCATCGATCTCTGCAGTTCTCCTCAGGTATCACAGAGCTTTTTCAAGAGGTTGGCCAAAGTTTACGATTGCTGCATTCAATTAATAAACCAGCTGTCAGGGAATATGTTGGTGCGGTACAACGACTACCTTCTCTGCCTCATGTCTATTCGGAGTTGAATGAGTCTCTAGCTTCTGATGTAACTGGCGCCTCAGAGATTGCCGCCATCATCGAAAAAGACCCGGCGATGAGTGCTAAAATTTTACAGCTGGTTAACTCCGCATTTTTTGCTCTGAGTAGTCGAGTATTCAAGATTAAAGATGCCGTTGTTATTTTGGGTATCAGACAGATCCGGGATCTTTTTCTGGTGTCGCGCTTATTTGATCACTTTCCGCAGGATGAAAAGTGGGTGGGCTTTTCCTTTGAACACCTTTTTGATCGCTGTTTGGTTGTCGGGCGCTTTGCCAGAGCAATCTGTCGCGACTATAAGGTCAGTCCGGAGATTGCGGATAAAGCCTTTTTGGCGGCTTTGTTACAAGATATCGGGATGCTCGTCATTGCTACCCGGGAAGCTGAGCATTACACCAAAGTTATGCAGGAATCATCTCAGCTTGAACACCCTCTATATGCTATTGAAAAGCTTAGGCTGGGCGTCAATCATATGGAAGTTGGTGCCTATATGCTGGGTCTTTGGAATCTACCGCCTGAAGTGGTTGAGGCGGTGCTGTATCACTCTAACCCCAATGCAACTGCCGGTGAAAAGTTTACCCCGCTGACGGCTGTTCATCTGGCAGATGCCATATTGCCAGATGTGGTTAATGTAAATGAGTGTCGAATTTGCAGTTCCATCAGTCATACTTATATCAATCGTCTGGGATTACAAAATAAGCTAGGCCGCTGGCAGCAGATGTCTGAAGAATATGCCTCACAGCTCTACTCGGGTGTGGCCAAAGGTTTTTAAGGGCTATTGGAGTCGGAGGTGTTGGCTGTTAGAATGCGCCCCCGGTTTTCTTTCTTCAGATTCGAGGTTTAAATGGCGCTGCCTGTTGTTGATCCATCCCAGTATGATATTCAGCTAAATGATAAGAAAACGAATATCGAACAGCAGTTCGCTGAGTTTAATCTCCCCCCGATAGAACTGTTTGAATCGGAACGAACCGCCTATCGTTTGCGCGCTGAGTTTCGTGTCTGGCATGAAGGTGACGATCTCTACTATGTGATGTTTAAACCGGGTGACAAGCATCAGCACACGCGATTGGAGACCTGTCCTATGGTCTCAGAGCCGATCCAACAGGTGATGTTTAGGTTGCTGGATTATCTCCGTCCTAATGAGCTGTTGCGTCGTCGTCTGTTTCAGGTTGATTTTCTGAGTACCCTCAGTGGTGAGCTGATTATCAGCCTGCTCTACCATAAGCCCCTGGACGAGGACTGGACTGAAGAAGCCAAAAAACTGAAACAACACTTTGGTATTCACTTTATTGGGCGCAGCCGTAAAACAAAGATTGTATTAGATCAGGATTTTGCTGTTGAAAAGATGTCAGTCGCTGGCCGTGAACTTATCTACAAGCAGGTAGAGAACAGTTTTACGCAACCCAATGGCGGTGTCTGTGTGCAGATGCTGGAATGGGCGCAGGACGTTACTGAAAATGCTGGTGGAGATCTGGTGGAGCTCTATTGTGGCAATGGTAATTTCACTATGGCTTTGGCGCAAAACTTTGAGCGAGTGATCGCCACAGAGATTGCTAAGGTCTCAGTTTATGCTGCCCAATACAATATAGAAGCCAATCAGGTAGATAATGTAAAAATCCTGCGGATGTCTAGTGAGGAGTTTTCTCAGGCGCTGCAGGGTGTCAGGGAGTTCCGTCGTCTGAAGCAGAGCGAAGTCGACCTGAGTAGTTACAACTTCAGCACCGTGCTGGTGGATCCGCCTCGCAGTGGTCTGGATGATGAAACGGTTAAGCAGGTCGCTGAATATGACAATATTGTCTATGTCTCATGTAATCCTGATACTTTACAGGATAACCTTAAACAACTGACGCAGACTCACTCTTTGCAGCGTTTTGCGATCTTTGATCAGTTCCCTTATACCCATCATTTGGAATGTGGCGTTTATCTGACACGCAAATAGCCTGGGTGCGTTGGACGCTGGCTTAAGGGTGTTTTTGTACTAAAGGTATCGATATATGATACCCGAAAGGCTTGGGTAGCGAACTGATTTGAATAAATTGATACTTCTCCCATCATCTAAGTAGGAGGCAGTATCATGCTCAATATGATTATTCAGGGGATGGTTGTAATGCAGCCGGTAAACTCAGTCGTCATTTCGTTCTATCAGGGAGAGTAAGGATGTCAGCACTTCTTCGTATCAGTGGTTTTCTGGCGTTTATCTCCATCGCCTTTATTAATGCCTTTGTTGATCTTGGCCACAAGATCATTATTCAAAACACCCTTTTTAAAGCCTACGACGGCGACCTGCAGATTCTTCTGACTGCGGTTGTGAACGGCTTGATCCTGCTGCCTTTTATTATGCTGTTCACTCCGGCCGGGTTCCTGGCGGATAAATACCCGAAGAACCGGGTGATGAAGTTTTCTGCCTGGGCTGCGGTTGCTGCAACTGGACTTATAACACTCAGTTATTTTCAGGGCTGGTTTATAGTAGCTTTCGCGCTGACGTTTGTACTGGCCCTGCAAAGTGCATTTTATTCGCCGGCCAAGTATGGCTATATCCGTGAGCTGGTGGGCGAAGATAACATCACCGAGGGCAACGGGTGGGTTCAGGCCGTGACTATGGTGGCTATCCTGTCGGGTATTGCAGTGTTTTCTTTGCTGTTTGAGATCCGAGTGGAGGGCGCCTTTCAACTGACACCCGAACAGAGTCTGCAGCAAATTGCACCGCTGGGTTGGTTGCTGATTGCCGGATCCTTAATTGAGTTAGTTTTGGCCTACCGGTTGCCGAAAACCCGTGAAACGAATCATGAGGTTATTTACGATTGGAAAGCCTATCGAACCGGTAAAACCTTGGTTCAGAATCTGTCATCTATCTACCATACCCGCACTATCTGGCTGTCAATCATCGGTGTGTCTCTGTTTTGGTCAGTGAGCCAGGTGATGCTTGCAGTATTTCCAGCGGTGGCAGAAGCCCACTACGGCGTTCATAACACTTTTGTTATTCAGGGCACTATGGCGTTAGCGGGTGTCGGCATCATGATAGGCTCCGTGCTGGCCGGTCGCTGGTCATCCCACTATATCAATATAGGTTTGATTCCACTGGGCGCTGTGGGTGTGGCTTTAGGGTTAATTCTGCTTCCTCAGGTCTCATCGGTGTTTTATCAAGGTGGTGTGTTTTTCCTGATTGGTCTTAGCGGAGCACTGCTGAACGTGCCGTTGCAGGCGATGATTCAATTTAATGCGGGGAGCAATCAAACCGGTAAGGTGCTGGCGGGCAGCAATTTTATCCAGAATATCGCGATGCTTAGCTTTCTGTTAATCACTGTGTTGTTTGCCTGGGCAGGTATAGACGGGCTATGGCTACTATGGATGTTGGCAGGGTTGGGTATTGTCGGGGCGATCTTTGCGATACGTACACTGCCTCAGGCATTGGTTAGAGTGTTGGTAGCAGCGCTGATGAAGCGAAAGTACAACCTACAGGTGTTGGGTTTCGAAAACTTGCCCCGCAGCGGTCAGGGAGTTCTATTACTGGGTAATCATATCAGCTGGCTTGACTGGGCGATGATTCAGATGGCTTGTCCACGACACATCCATTTTGTGATGGAGCGGTCTATCTACGAACGCTGGTATCTGAAATGGTTTATGTCGATGTATCGGGTAATACCTATCTCTGCAGGTAAAAGCCGTGAAGCGTTACAGCAAGTGGGTGATTTGATTAGCGCAGGTCATGTTGTCTGTCTGTTTCCCGAAGGTGCGATTAGTCATACAGGTCAGATTGGTGAGTTTAAAAAAGGTTTTGAGCGGGCCTGCGAAAAGGCTGAAGGCGTCATTGTGCCGTTCTATCTGCGTGGATTGTGGGGGAGTCACTTTTCACGCTCGACCGATAAGATGAAAGCTATTCGCGGTGGGGGGCTTAAGCGGGATGTGATCGTTGCTTATGGTCAGCCGATGCCGATAAACAGCAGTGCCAGTGAAGTTAAAAAGAAGGTCGCTGAACTGTCTATCCATACCTGGGAGCGTTATACCGCATCACTTCAGACATTGCCGCAGAGTTTTATCAGCACAGCAAAGAGTGCGATGTCTGATATGGCAATTGCTGATGTTCAGGGAGAGCCGCTGAGTTATCGCCGTCTATTAACCGCTGTTGTGCTCTTTAGTCGTCGTTTGAAAAAGACACCTGGTCAGCGATTGGGCTTGTTGCTACCGACCTCTACGGCCGGAGCTATTGCAAACCTGGCAGGCCTGTTTGCGGGCCGGACACTGGTTAATTTGAATTTCACAGCCAGTGAATCATCTCAGCTGGCTGCTCTGGAACAGGCAGAGGTTGAGACAATTCTTACCGCGCATAAGTTTGTTACCAAGCTGAAAGCTCGTGGTATTGATCCTGAGCCTTTATTTAAAGGTCGGCAGGTAATCTATATGGAGGATGTGAAGGCGAAACTGGGTAAAGCTGAAGCGCTCTCTACGATGATGCTGATAAGCCTGTTGCCTGGTTTTTTCTTGCAATGGTGGCTTGGAGCCGGAAGCAAACTTGAAGATACGGCGGCAATTTTGTTCTCCTCCGGGAGTGAAGGAGCGCCTAAAGGAGTGATGCTGAGTCATCGTAATATTCAAGCTAACCTCAGACAGATTGCCGATGTACTTAACGTGCGTGAAGATGACTGTATTATGGCGACGCTGCCACTGTTTCATGCATTTGGTCTGACGGTAACCTGTTTCATGCCGTTGATTGAAGGTTTGCCTGTTGTATGCCATCCGGACCCTACAGACGCGCTGAATATTGGCAAGGGTGTTGCGAAATATCGAGCCACGATGATCTGTGCTACCTCCACCTTTCTGCGTCTTTATACGCGTAGCAGAAAGCTTCATCCATTAATGTTTGAATCGTTAAGGGTTGTTGTTGCGGGTGCGGAGCGATTGGATCCTGTTGTTCAGGGAGCCTTCGAGAGTCGTTTCAGAGTGCCTGTTGTTGAAGGGTATGGCTCTACAGAAACGACGCCTGTGGCAAGTGTTAATCTACCTGACTACCTGTCTGTAGATGGCTGGTTTTTACAGGAGGGAACCCGAAAGGGAACTGTGGGGTTATCATTGCCAGGATCAACGTTTCGCATTGTTGATCCTGACAGCCTGGAAGAGTTACCCACAGGGCAGGACGGGCTGATTCTGATAGGTGGTACTCAGATAATGCAGGGTTACCTGAATAATGCGGAGAAAACCGCTTCCGTGATTGTCGAGATGGATGGCCTGCGCTGGTATAAGAGTGGTGATAAAGGGCATCTGGATGAAGACGGGTTTCTGACTATCATTGATCGCTATTCCCGTTTTGCAAAGCTTGGGGGGGAGATGGTGAGTCTGGGAGCTGTTGAGCTGGAGATTCGGCAATACCTTCAGGGCGAAGAGGCCGGTCTGGTAGCGATTAATCTACCGGATGAGAAAAAGGGTGAGAAGGTTGTGTTACTTGTTGATGCGGATATTGACCCGGAAAGTTTCCGTAGCTATCTAATGGCCCAGGGAATAGCTCCCTTGATGCTGCCAACACAGGTGTTTCGGGTTGACACTATTCCACTACTAGGTAGCGGTAAAACAAACTACCCAGAGGCGCGTTCGATTGCAGAGCGCTTAACCGGGAAAAGCTAAAGGGTGTGGATTTGCCTGTTTTTGCAGAAAATGTTCTCGAGTTTAGTTCGGCTAAGAAATAGTGCAAATAAGTTTCGGGTTTTTAGTAGTAAAATTGATCTGTGTCAGGTTTTTTAGGTCTCTCAGGCGCATAATTTGAATTAAGAATTCACTTAACTCAAATTATCTCACCCACTAGGAGAGGCCTATGACCCTGAAGCAAGCCGATACACAATTACCATCTGAAGCGCCGGAAAATACAGCTAAAACGCCTTCAGCATTGCTCGATCAGGGCATGGATCAAGATTTCGAAAACAGCGACTATCCGTACGACGATAAAATTTCCCGTAAAGAATATGAGCGTACTAAAAAGCTACTTCAGATTGAGCTGCTGAAGATGCAAAATTGGGTACGGGAAAGTGGAGAAAAGATCGTTATTCTTTGTGAAGGTCGCGATGCTGCCGGTAAAGGGGGCACGATCAAGCGGATGATGGAACATCTTAATCCTCGGGGAGCCAGAGTTGTCGCACTGGAAAAACCTTCAGAGCAGGAAAAGGGTCAGTGGTACTTTCAACGTTATATTAATCATCTGCCTACGGCAGGTGAAATCGTCCTTTTTGACCGTTCATGGTACAACCGTGCCGGTGTTGAAAAGGTTATGGGTTTTTGTTCCCCTTCTGAATATCTCGAGTTTATGCGTCAGACCCCTGAATTGGAGCGGATGTTAGCCCGTAGTGGTATTCGTCTGTGTAAATTTTGGTTCTCAGTAAGTCGCGATGAACAGTTTCGTCGTTTCCAGGCGCGCCGTGTTGATCCATTGAAGCAATGGAAACTATCGCCGATCGATCTGGCGTCATTGGATAAATGGGACGCTTACACAGAAGCTAAAGAGTCAATGTTCTTCTACACAAATACTGCAGATGCGCCATGGACTGTTATTAAATCAAATGATAAAAAGCGGGCGCGACTAAATGCTATGCGTTTCCTGCTCAATCAGGTGCCGTACCCGAATAAAAACCCAGATCTTGATCTAGTGCCAGATCCACTGATTCTAGGTGCTGCTGGTGATCAGGGCACTAGTCAAAAGTTAATCGTTAATTCCTGATATATCGTTGAGGAAATAAAGTAATGACAGTTAAACAAAACGCACATGCTGTGAACGTGGTTAATACTTTTAAGGCGAAGTTGCCAGCTGAAACCGTAGAGGTGATAGGTGAAAATCATTTCGATGAGCTCTCCTTGCTAATTGAATCTGCAATTAGTGCTGCTGTCTTTGATGAGATGGAAAAGGCGGCGAATAAGGTTGATCAATTGGCCCATGATATTCGTCACTTTGCTGAGTTTTTTGATAGGGGTTAAGTGTTAGCCCTGCATGACAGAAAACCGCCTTCGGGCGGTTTTTTTGTGTGTGGCTAAAGAATGTTTTTTGCGAATACTGGTTCTATAGAATCATTTACCTTTCGGTGTTGCTTTATTTGTTTCATGCTTTTACATCTGGAACTTTTCACAAAGTAATAGAATTTTCTATATAAATGATATGTTATATTGTAACATTTGATTTTCTATTACTGCTGGAGAGAGGGTTGATGAGGTTTTTAAGTGGAATGCTGTTGTTGCTAACAGCTCAAATTGTCACTGCGGAAGGCTTTGAACGTCAGCTGGAAAGTCATGTGCATGGTAAGGCGAGTATGAATGTTGTTTTGGAAGGAAAGGAGCTAGGTATTGAGCTTAAAACCCCTGCTGCTAACATCCTTGGCTTTGAATATGCGGCTGAAACAGATCAACAGAAACAGGCTTTGGTGGCAGCGGTTTCTAAACTAAAGACACCAGAAGACTTTATTCTTTTATCTGAAGAAGCTGTTTGCCAGTTAGTTTTGGTAGATGTGGACTCTTCACTGCTGGGTACAGATAGTCATAGCTCTGAGAGTGGTCATGAGCATGAGCATGAGCATGAGCATGAGCATGGAGATGAGCATGAAGGAACAAGTCATAGCGATTTTGAATTGTCCTACCAGTTCCATTGTCAGAACCCGAAAGCTCTACGTGGCTTCTCTCTAGAGCTGTTTCAGACTTATCCACTGATGAAACATTTGGTAGTACAGTCTATAAGCCCGGCAGGTCAGAACTATCAAGAGTTGAATGCTGATAATCGCTGGGTAAATTTATAGCGCTTTAGTGAGTGGGAAAGATGACACCTCCAATAATTGAATTAGAGAAGGTCAGGTTTGGTTGGCAAAATGATCGCCCTGTTATCGATATTCCTTCATTGAGAATTAACCTTGGTGAACGGGTTTTTTTAAAAGGTCCTTCTGGTAGCGGCAAAAGCTCATTGCTGAACCTTATAGGCGGCATTCAAACGCCGCAAGAGGGCAGAATCTGTGTATTAGGGAATGTTATTAATCACTATGGCAGTGGCTGGCGTGACCGTTTTAGGTCTGATCATATTGGTTATATCTTTCAGCAGTTTAATTTATTGCCTTATCTCTCAGTGATAGAAAACGTGATGCTACCCTGCCGGTTTTCCAAATTACGAAGGGTTCGGGCGATCGAAAGGTACGGGGGACTGGAAGATGCGGCTAAGCAGCTGTTGAATCACTTGGGCTTAGTAGATGATTATTTGCTGACAAGTGAAGTAACGAAGCTCAGTATTGGCCAGCAACAGCGGGTTGCGGCAGCCAGGGCGCTAATTGGTAGTCCCGAATTGGTGATTGCAGACGAGCCGACTTCTGCTCTGGATACAGACGCTCGAAATGCTTTTCTGAATCTCCTGATTAGTGAGTGCGATCAATCAGATAGTACGCTGATTTTTGTCAGCCATGATCATACGCTGGAACAGTATTTCAGTCGGGTTGTTTCTTTAAACGACATTAATTCTGCAGAGATATTCATATGAATACCGTTCTGATGTTGGCGTTTCGAAGTCTGTATAACAGACGTACGACTGCGCTTATGACAATGATCTCAATCGCCGTGAGTGTGGCTCTTTTGTTGGGCGTAGAGAAAATAAGAACGGAGGCTAAGGGTAGTTTTAGTAGCACTATTGCTGGTACTGATCTGATTGTAGGTGCTCGCTCTGGATCGTTGCAATTGCTGCTATATTCAGTCTTTCGAATCGGCAACGCGACGAATAATATTAGTTGGAAAAGCTATCAGAATATAGCTGCGCAGAAGAACGTCGACTGGACGATCCCAATGTCACTGGGGGATTCCCACCATGGTTATCGGGTGCTAGGCACCACCGGGGACTATTTTAAGCATTATCACTACGGCCGTAATCACCCATTGGTTTTCCGTGATGGAAATAAATTTGAAGCTTTGCATGATGTGGTGCTCGGCGCAGAAGTTGCGGATAAGCTAGGTTATCAACTAGGCCAGAAAGTTATCATTAGTCATGGCACTGGAAATACCAGTTTCAGTAAACATCAAGATCAGCCGTTTACTGTGGTAGGAGTTCTTAAGCCAACAGGAACGCTGCTTGACCGTACCCTGCATGTTAGTCTGTCAGCGATTGAGGCCATCCATATCGATTGGAAGTCTGGCGTATTTATTCCAGGGTCAGGCGGCAATCAGGCACTTTCTGAACGTGAGTTGGAACCCAGAGAAATTACAGCAGTTTTGGTCGGACTGAAGTCAAAAATGGCAACTTTTCAGCTACAACGCAGTATCAATAACTATCGACAAGAAGCGCTGCAGGCTATTTTACCTGGAGTTGCATTACAGGAGTTGTGGGGAGTGATCGGTATTGTAGAAAATATTCTATTGATTATCTCTGGCTTTGTGGTGGCAACCGGTCTATTTGGCATGTTAACGGTGTTGTTAACCAGTTTAAATGAGCGGCGTCGGGAGATGGCAATTTTGAGATCAATCGGTGTTCGACCCTGGCAGGTCTTTCTGTTGTTAGTGATTGAAACAGGTGGTTTGACCCTATGTGGAATTATTCTGGGAATGGTTTTACTTTATGGCGGGCTGGGCGCCTTTCTACCTTTGCTGGAGAGCCATTTTGGTCTTTTTCTGGAGTTGGGCGCGCCTGGTGGCTACGAGCTGAAACTACTTGCTATTGTTTTGATTTCAGGATTTTTTTGCGGTTTGGTGCCGGGCTACAGAGCATACCGTTATAGTGTTTATGATGGGATGACGGTGCGTTTGTAATCTTTATATAAAGGGTGTTATGAAAAATTTATTGTCTCTTGTTTTGATTCTGATAGTGACAGGCTTTATCCCTGTTTATGGTGAAACTGTAAATGGAGAAACAGTTGAAGAGATCGACTGGGATATTCTGATGCCTGCGGATTATTATCCGGAAACGATATTTGATACCAGCCAGTTTAGTTCACTGGATGATTATGATCCCATGGCTGAAATAAAACTTGAAGCTATGATGGAGGCCTTAAGCTCGGCACCTGTAGTGCAAGAGATGGATGGAAGGATGATCCGTATCCCGGGTTTTGTGGTGCCATTGGTGGAAGAGGGCTTGAAGGTCACAGAGTTTTTCTTAGTACCTTATTTTGGCGCCTGTATTCATGTTCCACCACCTCCCTCTAATCAAATGCTGTATGTAACCTTTGAGCCCGGTACCAACGTGGAAAATCTTTATGATGCCATTTGGATTACTGGCAAACTCAGTGTAGATAGAGTGTCAAATGACTTAGGAGCTGCGGGGTATAAAGTTGAGGCGTTTAAGATTGAGCCTTATGAGAAGTAAGTGACTGATATTCCAATTTGTTGTGATTTGAATTCTGTTTAAGATAGCGAAGCGGTTAGGTTTTGTGCATAATACCCTACTAGAATGGTTGGTTATTGTTTTTATTCGTTATACTGCATAAATGAGCTACAGGCTAAGGTGTTATTCAGATGCAAAATATTAAGAACATTGTTGCGGTCGCATCCGGTAAAGGGGGTGTGGGTAAATCTACTACGACGGTCAATCTAGCACTGGCTATGGCTGCTGAAGGTTACCGCGTCGGGGTTCTGGATGCTGATATTTATGGTCCGAGTATGGGGGCGATGTTGGGTGTTGCTCAGGCAACCAGGCCTGAACCCTATGGTGAGAATGGCATGATGCCGGTTATCGCCCATGGTCTGGAGGTGATGTCGATCGCCTTTCTGATTGATGATACTCAGCCGATGGTCTGGCGTGGGCCTATGGCCAGCGGAGCGCTGCAGCAGTTGATCACGCAGACTCATTGGAGTGATTTGGACTATCTGTTTGTTGATATGCCGCCGGGTACCGGTGATATACAGCTGACGATTTCACAGAAGGTGCCGGTAAGTGGTGCAGTGATTGTTACGACGCCTCAGGATATTGCTTTGTTGGATGCCCGCAAAGGGATTGAAATGTTCCGTAAGGTCGATATTCCGGTGTTGGGTATTGTTGAAAATATGAGTGTGCATATTTGTAGCAATTGCGGCCATTCGGAAGCTATTTTTGGTAGCGGTGGTGGTGAGGAGTTGTCCAAGACCTATGAAGCTCCTTTAGTGGGGCAGCTGCCGCTTAAGCTGGCGATTCGCGAAGCGGTAGACAGTGGTAAGCCAACGCTGGTGGCTGACCCTCAGGGTACGGAATCTGGGATTTATCGTTCAATAGCGCGACAGTTGGCTGAAACGCTGAAACAGGCTGGTGGAACAAAGTCTGCGATGCCGAATATTTCTATCAGCCAGGACTAGCAGGTTGAGGGTAAGTCAAATCTGTCTGTAGGTAGTGGTCATGCCAGGGCTAAAGAGCTTGTTCATGTCTTCCTTATTATCGTTACCTGAAGCCGCATTTTTTTTGTAAAAATGCGGCTTTTTATTGGCAAAAAAGATATTATGTGCGACCGCAAAAAACAACATTAAACTGGAACTGAAAAGATGGGTATCAAATCAGACAGCTGGATTCGCCGTACTTCAATTGAAAAGGGCATGATCGAACCGTTTGAGCCGGGTCAGGTGCGTCATCGAGGCGATGAGAAGCTGATTTCCTATGGTACATCCAGTTATGGTTATGATGTTCGTTGTGCCAATGAATTCAAGATCTTCACCAACATAAACTCCTCGATAGTTGATCCTAAAAATTTCGACGACGGGAGTTTTGTTGATGTTAAGTCCGATGTTTGTATCATCCCGCCAAATTCTTTTGCTTTAGCTCGTACTGTTGAGTATTTCCGTATTCCCCGTGACGTACTGACTATTTGCCTGGGTAAGAGTACCTATGCTCGCTGTGGCATAATCGTCAATGTGACGCCTCTTGAGCCAGAGTGGGAAGGGCATGTGACATTGGAATTTTCCAACACGACGCCGTTACCGGCGAAAATATATGCCAATGAAGGTGTTGCTCAGATGCTTTTCCTGGGAGCTGATGAAGTGTGTGAAACTTCCTATAAAGACCGTGATGGAAAATATCAGGGACAAACCGGAGTGGTTGTTCCTCGCACATGATAGAAGCTCGTAAAAAAATTCTCAGTTTCTGGCAGCAGGTAGAGCAAACAATCGATAAGTTGCTGACCAGCGAGTCAGAAAACCAGTTCGATGATGAATCTCTGTTACTCGAATACAGCAAAAGCCTGAGGAGTATCGATACCAACCTGACTTTTCATTTCGAACGGGATGAGGGTGAGGGTGGTGTTGAGATGATATTTGGTTGTGACGGTTATCCTGAGTCTATTAGTTCAGTTTTGAGTCTGGTAGGTGCTGCCCCAGATATTGGTGGTATCAGCTTCGTTGCTTTTAATCATCGCTATGATCCGGTGCCGGCAACGGTTAATTTCGGGGATGAGCAGTTTGAACTGGAAGAGTTTTGGTTTGGCTATCGCATTGAAGACGGTCGTTATCATCTTGATATCTATATGCACGACCTGCCAGACTCCCTGGATATGGAACCGCGTATCGAAGCGGTAATGATCTATCTGGATGCTTTAATCGGCGAATACGACCTTATGACCCGGGTGACCACCCTGGACTGGTATGCTCTGCCGGTAGACCCGATAGATTTTGTCTTGCAGCCCCTATCGGAGCTGAGAAACTGTTTTGATCAGCAACGACATCAAATTAGCCCGATCGGACTAACCTATCACTGAGAAGACTGTTTCAGTTATCAGACAGAATATAGATGCTACCCTCATCGTCATCTTCGCCTGTGTAGATGCACAAGAATATCTGACTAAACATGGCCTTTCCTCTTATTGTATGTCTTACCAGAGGTTTGGAATCTATGCCCGTTTTGAAGATTTCCGCCTCTATTTACTGCTTCGGCTGAGATTGTTCAAACATTAGTATAGGTTATCTATTAGTTAGGTATTGGCGGATTTCAGGGTAAATCAGCTAAAGTTATATGGAATGAGTTGCGCTTCAGCGTGGAGATAGTTATGAGTCAGATACTAACGACATTGATTGAACAGGTAAGAGCTGACTACCTGGCTCAGGTGGAACGAGACAACGGGCGTTTTCCTTATACGGCCGCTGAGAAAATCTGCAATGAACGACTTTACCTGAGCGCAGATAAATTGGCGCCCGTCGTTGCTGAAGATTCGACACTGTTAGCTGCTCGCGGGGGTGATCTTATTGCTTCAGATAAAGAGCGGGAAAACCCAAGTGTTGGCATGATTATCAGTGCCAACATTGCGGCGGCAATGATGGAAGGGTTGATTGATGTGGCTTTGGAGCGTAACTGGTTGACCTTGGATAATGAAGGTCGGTTGGTGCTTGAGGCTGAAGAGCTGGCACTTCCTGAGCCCAGCGCGACTGAAGTGGATTATAGTGATTCAGAGACAGCTCGTGAGCATCTTACTGCACGGGGGATCAGTCATCTGACACGACTTCTGAATGGGGCTGAGTCAGCCTATCTTGAGCTGCTTTCAGTGGAGCAGCCGAACGCCTATGCTTTAGCGCTTCAGGTTGCTGCTGAGCACACGCTATTTGCGCCGGATGACATTGCACCACTGGTGGCTGAAAATCCATTGCTGCTAGGTCTGCGGGCAGACGATATAGTTGATCAGGAACTGTTCGACGGTGACGCGCCTGCAGGAATGATTATTAGTGCTCATCTGACGCAGATGATCATATCGCAGTTGCTCGAATTGGCGGTAGAGCAGGGGTTGTTAGGTAGTGATAGTAGCGGCCATCCACTTCTGCCTGAAGATGCTTCTGCGCCAATAATTCACTAAGTTTCAATTGGCGTTGCTGATCGTGCGCGCCAACTTCTTTCTATTCCTCCTGCTGTGCCCGGTTTAGCTCCCCGATATCTAGCAGAGGGGCGGCGTCCAGATGTTGTGCGTTAAGCATGAATGCGATGCGCTCTAGACTGGATACAACCATCGATTGCTCCCAGTTCTGCATATCTTCAAAGTTCCGCACAAAAATATCCTGCTGCGATGTTGGGGCACCTTTCATCAGTATCATCCCTTTATCCGTCAGACTAACCCATACTTTGCGTTTGTCGTCTTTACCTCGCTCACGCAAAACCAACTCTTTTTTCTCCAGACGGTCAAGAATGCTGGTGACTGTCGCTTGAGTCAGAACCATCTCTTTCGCCAGTTCTCCGGTAGTTAGTTGAGTGTGTTCGCGTAGTGTCTTCATCACCATCAGCTGCGGCGGAGTGACGCCGGTACTCCGGCTGATCTCCTTATCCTGCATGTCGGTAGAACGGATAATCTGGCGTAGCAATACCAGAGCCTGCTGGCTGTTTTCCATGGTTAATCCTGTCTGAAGTTTGATTCGTTATTCTACGGATATCTAACTGATTTTTCTATGAAATTAGGATCTAATTAGTTTATTGGTTCGTGTTACAAACTAATAACCCCAGCTTTATTGTCTATATTTCTTATAAATGAGTCATTTATCTCTATTTTCTATGTGTTATAGTGGCAAATTGAATAGTAAAGCTAAATAAATGTAATTCTAAATATTTGAGGGTCAATGGATATCGCAAGCGTAACATTACGCAAACCTGGTGCCGAAGATGGTTACCCCGTTAACAAGCTTATTAGTGAAACTCCCGAGTTAGACAGCAACTCCTGCTATTGCAATTTGTTACAGTGCAGCCACTTTTCAGACACGTCTATTGTTGCCGAATACGATGGTGATGTTGTTGGTTTTATCAGTGGATATCATAAGCCTCAATCAACATCTACGTTGTTTATATGGCAAGTAGCTATCGCTTCAAAAGCTCGTGGGCAGGGGCTTGCAAGCAAAATGCTTCATGTCTTGATCGAACGAAAAGATAATGTTCTGGTTTCCCATATAGAGACCACTATCACAGCTGAAAACAGCGCCTCATGGGCACTCTTTAACCGTTTGGCTAAAGATCGTGACACCACTCTCGAACGCTCCCTGATATTTAATCGAGCAGATCATTTCAATGATAAGCACGATTCAGAATTTCTGGCTCGCATCGGTCCTTTGCTTCGCTAAATCCTTCGAAGTGCAATACAAAATAATTTTTGAAAAATTACTAAGAGTATCGCTATGAAAATTTTTGAGCAGATTGAATCAGAAGTTCAGTCCTATGCCCGTTCGTTTCCACGTATTTTTAATAAGGCGCAGGCCGAATGCCTCTATGACGAAGACGGTACCCGCTATCTTGATTTTCTGGCTGGTGCTGGAACGCTGAACTATGGGCACAACAATCCGCTGTTTAAAGAAAAGCTGTTGGAATATATCCATAGCGATGGAATTACGCACGGATTGGATCTGCATACCAAAGCTAAGGGTGAGTTTCTTGAAGCGTTCAATGAAAAAATTCTTAAGCCTCGGGATCTTGATTATGTGATGCAGTTTACTGGCCCTACCGGCACAAATGCGGTTGAGGCTGCTTTTAAGCTGGCACGTAATATAACTGGCCGTGAAAATATCATCAGTTTCACGAATGGTTTCCATGGCGTCACCATGGGTGCACTGGCTGCTACTGGTAACTCTCATCACCGTGGTGCCGCCGGTGTTAGTCTGAGTGGGGTTAGCCGGATGCCTTATGACGGTTATCTGGGGGATGATATCGATACCACGGTTTATCTGGATAAAGTATTGACGGATTCCAGTAGTGGCATTGATAAGCCTGCGGCTGTGATTGTTGAAACGGTTCAGGGTGAGGGTGGTATTAACGTTGCGAGTATTGAATGGCTGAAAAGCCTTGATATGGTATGCAAAAAACATGACGTCCTTCTGATTGTTGATGATATCCAGGCTGGATGTGGTCGAACCGGCACCTATTTCAGTTTTGAAGAGTCCGGTATTAAACCCGACATCGTCACTTTATCGAAATCACTTGGCGGATATGGACTGCCCTTTGCCGTTGTTCTATTTCGACCGGAGCTGGACCAGTGGAAGCCGGGTGAGCATAACGGTACTTTTCGTGGTAACAATTTTGCCTTTGTGACGGCTAAAGCTGCGATTGATTACTACTGGTCTGATGATAAATTTTCCCAAGAAGTTCTGCGTAAAGGACGTTACATAAAAGAGCGTCTGGACAAGTTCGTTGAAGAGTACGGCGATGGCAACTTCTCCGCCCGTGGTCGCGGTATGTTCCAGGGTATTAACTGTGTTAGTGGTGAGCTGGCAGACAAGATTACCACCCGAGCTTTCCAGAATGGATTGATGATAGAAACCAGCGGTGCAGATGATCAGGTAGTAAAGCTGCTTTGTCCTCTGATTATCAGTATGGAAAACCTCGCTGCAGGCATCGATATTCTCGAGAATGCTATTCGCGAAGTTTGTGCCAAGGAAGACAGTATTCCGGTACAGAAAAAGTACTTTGATCCGGTTAGTCTGGCCAGCTAAATATGCCGCAGAAGGGCCTGATACATATCTGGCGAGGAGAGCGGGTGTTGCTTCCCCAGAGGCTACAGGGCGGGAATTATCGGCTCTATTGTGTGAGTGGTTCCGGGTTTGTCAGGGTGATGTCCCGCTCGCGGCCCTATCGATTGAAAGCTGATCAGAGCTTATTGATCCAGTTAAAGAGGTGGTCACGGTATCCTGTAGTGAGGATATGATCATCACTCTTCAGCAAGAGTCTGACGCTTAATTTTTAAATTCAAGATGAGGAAACATAATGATCGTACGTGATTTAGCAACCGCAGAGCAGAGTGATCGTCGTATTGTATCGCCCGATGGCAACTGGGAGAGCACTCGTATGCTGTTAAATGATGACAACATGGGTTTCTCATTTCATATCACCACCATTTATAAAAATGCTGATTTTGGAATGCATTATCAGAATCATCTGGAGTCTGTGTACTGTATATCTGGAGAAGGTGAGGTCGAAACTTTAGCAGATGGTGAGAAATACCCGATAAAACCAGGAACGCTTTATATTCTGGATAAGAACGACAAACATATTTTACGGGCGTTTGAAGAGATGAAGATGGCCTGTGTATTCAATCCTCCTTTGAATGGTAAAGAGGTTCATAACGCTGAAGGGGCTTATGAACTTGCCGCTGAAACTGTATCGGCGTGATGATGAGTCTGAGAGGAATGTTTATGCCAGGTCAGCAGCAGTGCGATGACGTATACCCTTCTCGACAGGGTGTAAATGGGTTTTCTGAACGGCTGGATCCAACCGTTTATGCTCCAATAAGCCGGGTAGCTCCGCTTTCTCAGCAGCAGATCGATGATTATGCTGAGAATGGTTTTATGGTACTCGAAGATCTGTTTTCAGATGTTGAAGTGAAGATGTTTCAGCAGGAGTTGGAGCGGTTACGCCACGATGAAAAAATCAAACAGTCGGGTGAAACGATTACCGAGCCTGGCAGTGGAGAGCTTCGCTCGGTGTTCCGGGTTCATGAAAATAGCGCTATGTTTAAGAAACTGGTTGCTGACTCACGGTTAGCTGAGGTTGCACGTTACGTGCTCAATGATGATGTGTATATCCATCAGTCTCGCCTGAACTATAAACCGGCCTTTCGGGGGAAGGAGTTTTACTGGCATTCTGATTTTGAAACCTGGCATGTGGAGGATGGCATGCCACGGATGCGAGCACTGAGTATGTCTGTCACACTGACAGAGAACTTTGAGTACAACGGCCCGCTAATGTTGGTGCCAGGATCACACCGCCAGTTCGCTGCTTGTGCAGGAGAAACGCCTGAGGAGCATTTTAAAGCCTCACTAAAAAAACAGGAATACGGTGTGCCGTCCGATGAGCAGCTAAAAAAGATGGTAGATTCCGGTGGTATTGTGACAGCCAGTTGTAAACCGGGAAGTGTGATTGTCTTTGATTGCAATGTTATGCACGGTTCAAACAGCAACATTACCCCTGAGCCCCGAGCAAATCTGTTCTTTGTTTATAATGCACTGAGTAACCGGGTAGTTGAGCCTTTTTGTAGCCAGCCTCCGCGTCCGGAGTATATCTGTAGTCGGGAGCGTATTGTTCCAGTTGTTGGCTAATCCGTAAGTCACGTTGAGTGCTTGTATTTTAAAAATCGGTTTTGGTACAACAGCCTGATCATCTGAAAATTTTGAGAGTTATGCATACTATAGAAAAGATTGGCGGCACTTCGATGTCTGATTATGTATCGGTTCGCGATAATATAATTTTAAAATCATCCAATACTGGCAGTCTCTACCAGCGGGTGTTTGTTGTGTCTGCTTATGGTGGAATAACGGACAAGTTGCTGGAACATAAGCGGAGCGGACAGCCGGGTGTTTACGGGCTGTTTGCCAGCAGCATTGAAGATCGGAGTTGGCTGTTGGCTCTAGAGCAACTCAAATGTGAAATGTATGATCATAATCTATTGTTGTTTGGCAAAGATGAGCTGCTGATCAGGGCTAATAACTTTATAGATGAGCGACTGCAGGATGCGCAAAAATGCCTGACCGACCTGCACAGCCTGTGCATGCACGGTCATTTCGCACTGGATGCGCATCTTGCAACCGTGCGTGAGATGCTCGCGAGCATTGGTGAGGCCCATAGCGCCTGGAATATGGCTGAGCTGCTGCAACGTGATGGTATTAATGCCTGCTACGTCGATCTGACTGGCTGGGATACTGACCGGCATATGTCCCTGGATGACAGGATTAGTTCTGCTTTCCAGGATATTAATTTAGATACTCAGCTACCAGTGGTTACTGGCTATGCCCATAGCCAGGATGGTCTGATGTCCTCCTTTGATCGCGGTTATAGTGAAATGATTTTTAGCCGTTTGGCGGTACTGACCAATGCCCGGGAAGCGATCATTCATAAAGAATTTCACCTGAGTAGTGCTGATCCGCGTCTGGTGGGGGAAGATAATACTGTGCCTATTGGACGCACTAATTACGATGTTGCGGATCAGTTAGCTAATCTGGGAATGGAAGCGATTCATCCGAAAGCGGCTAAGGGGTTGCGTAAGCATAACGTGCCGTTGCGGGTGAAAAATACCTTCGAGCCAGAACATACGGGAACCCTGATTACCGGAGATTATGTTAGTGATACGCCCCGTGTCGAGATCATTGCTGGATGCAGAGGCGTCTATGCCCTGGAACTGTTTGATCAGGATATGGCAGGGAGTATTGAAGATTACGACCAGGAGATATTGGGGCTAATTAAACGCTTTAGGGCACATATTGTATCCAAGGATGTGAATGCTAATACCATCACTCACTATCTGACAACCAATCTAAAAACAGTTAAACGTATCCGGACAGCACTGGCCGCACGCTTTCCTGAAGCAGAGTTGGATCAGAAAAAAGTGTCCATCGTTTCAGCTATTGGAAGTGATATGGAGGTACCGGGCATTCTTGCAAAAGCGGTTTCTGCTCTCGCAGATGGCGGAATCAGTGTGTTGGCAATACATCAGTCGATGCGGCAGGTGGACATGCAGTTTGTGATTGATGAAGCTGACTACGATACCGCTGTACAAAGTCTTCATAAGGCGCTGGTAGAGGTGCATGATCATGGTCGGGCGATCTGTCTATCGAGCTACTCCGCACAACGTCTGAGTTGAATCTCTAGGTTATTACTTAGCCCAGTGAAAAACCTCCAGTAATCCTATTATTAATGTGGCTAAAGAGAATGCTTATATAGGGTAAGAATAGGGTAATCTATTATCTGGCCGTTCAGGTAACGTGCGAATTGGGAGTAGGGTGAATGTCTCAGGTTAATCTGCGTATTGATCAGATCCATGAAGCGATTGAGCGGCAGGATGATGTGACGCTCAATAACCTGATTTCAGAAGTCAGCGCCAGTGAAACTGCGCGGCTGATTGAGGCGTCAACACCTGAGAATCGCATGGTTATCTGGGGCTGCCTTGATGTCCAGAAGCGTGCCGGCGTACTTAAAAGTGTCCACGGAAAGGTCCGTCAGTATCTGATCGATAATACCCCTCAGGAAGCGTTACTAGACAGCCTGTTTCTGTTGCAGCCTGATGAGCTAGCTGATATTGACGATGACCTTCCCGCTACCGTCATTAATGCGATGATTGCTGCGATGGATGAGCTGCGTAAAGCTAGATATAACAGGGTTAAACATTATCCAAATAATACTGCGGGTGGACTGATGGACGCTGATGCGACTGCCGTAAGGGCCGATGTGTCGATTCTATCAGTCTTACGATATCTCCGGATCTTGCGGAAAAAAGAGGATGAGATGCCCCGCCAGTTGGATAGTTTGATGGTGGTAGATCGGACCAATAAGCTATTGGGAGTATTACCTCTAAGTGAGATTGTCTCTCTACCAACGGACATACTGGTTGCTGATATTCTGGAACAAAACTTTCAGGCAATTCCGGTGGATGCCAGTCAGGAACATGTGGCCCGTATCTTTCAGGATTGTGATCTTTTATCTGCCCCGGTTGTCGATCATAATTACCGCTTATTGGGCCGTATTACTATTGATGATGTTGTCGATGTTATTCAGCAGCAAGCTGATAATAAAATGATGCGCTCGGCGGGTTTGGATACTAATACGGACATGTTTTCGCCTATTATTTCCAGCGCATACAAGCGTGGTTATTGGTTGGGAATCAACCTTATCACAGCGTTCCTGGCTGCCTGGGTTATAGGTTTATTTGAAGCGGTAATAGAGCAACTGATCGCGCTCGCAGTCCTTATGCCCGTCGTGGCTAGTATGGGGGGAGTTGCTGGCTCGCAAACGTTGACCATTGTTACTAGAGGTATCGCGCTAAATCAGATCGGCCGTAAGAATTTAGCTCAGCTTATTTTTCACGAAGCGTCGGTTGTTTTTCTTAATGGCCTGGTATGGGCGGTTGCGGTAGCAGTGATCGCATTTTATTGGTTTGGTGACCCAATATTGGGTATGGTTTTCGGTGTAGCTCTGCTAATTGTGTTGATCACAGGCGTTATCGGAGGGATCTTTATCCCGCTAGTTTTACAGAGAATGTCTATAGACCCGGCGGTTGCCGGAAGTGTTGTGTTGACCACGTTTACTGATGCGATAGGATTCTTCTCATTCCTGGGGCTGGCAGCAATATTTATTTAAGACTAAAGCGGTCAGGTGTCAGGTTAATAAGTCCTTTTGTTGGCCAAGGGGATGCTTAGCAGGTCTGAATCAATGTGAGAGCTAAATGGCAGGGCTGTTCTTTGACGCTTTTTCAGTCAGTAGCGTGATTAACAGATCTTCGGACATCGGTTTGGCAAGCAGGTAGCCCTGTATCATCGGTGAGCCATACTGGCGAAGAAGATCAAGTTGACCTTGAGTTTCAACACCTTCCACGACTGTTTTCAAGGATAACGAACTGGCTAATGAGAGTATTCCTGATACTAATGCTCGGTCTTGACTATTTTCTTCCAACTCATCAATAAAGGATTTATCAATTTTTAATCGTTGAATCGGGTATTTTTTCAGGTAGCTTAGTGAAGAGTAGCCGGTACCAAAATCATCCACTGCGATATCAATACCTTTTGAAGTTAGTGTTTCGAGCTGTGAATAAATCTTCTCCTGATCTAACAAAAGAATGCTTTCTGTAATTTCAATGATTAAAGCCGCCCCATCCAGCTTATTTTCAGCCAGTTCGTGGGTGAATATTTCAACTACATTGTCTCTGAGAAACTGAGAACCGGAGATGTTGATACTTACTTTGGGTGTCAATGGTGAGCTAACGCTGAGCCGTTTAGCAAACGCGCATGCTTCATGGGTGACCCATTTCCCAATGCTGTGAATCAAAGCAGATTCCTCTGCTAAAGGTATAAACTCAAGAGGGTAGATAATGCCCCGGTCAGGGTGAAGCCATCGGATCAGAGCTTCTACTGACTCAATCTGCTTCCCGTCCGCTGACCAGATCGGCTGGTACAATAGATAAAATTCATCTCTTTTCAGCGCTTTATAGATGTCCTGTTCGAGCATGCTACGCTGTTTTGAATCTTCGTTCAGGGTTTGATTAAAGTATTCGTGGGTATTGCGGCCTTTTGCTTTTGCTTTGTACATCGCATTATCTGCATTCAGCACAAGCCTCTCTTTGGTTAAGCCGTTTTCGGGATAGATAGCAATGCCTATGCTACAGGATATGTAGGCTTCGTTACCTTCCAATATAAAGGGGCTGGCAAGAGATTTAAGTGCGTTCTTAGCGATTTTTTCTACCGTTGAGACTTTGTCCAGCTCCTGAACAATGATGGCAAATTCATCTCCCCCAAGTCGGGCGACGGTATCGGTTTTGCGAACACAGGAGGTTAGCCGTTCTGATACCTGTTTAAGCAACAGGTCTCCGGCATAATGACCGAAAGTATCGTTCACATATTTAAACCGGTCCAGGTCGATATAAAGTAGAGCTGCCTTAGTGCTGCTTCGTTCTGAGAACACCAGAGCTTGTTTTAACCGGTCATCGAAAAGGTGTCTGTTAGGTAGCCCGGTAAGGCTGTCATAGTTTGCCTGGTGAATGATGACAGCTTCATCATGTTTGCGCTTAGTAATATCGCTGAACAGGGCCACATAGCCTTCGAATGTTCCTTCAAGATCATAGCGGGAAGAAATCATCAGCCATTGCGGATAGAGTTCGCCGTTCTTTCGCTGATTCCAGATTTCACCTTCCCAGGCATGATCTCTGTCTAGCTGGGTATAAATTTCTGCATAAAAGTCGGGGCCATGCTTCTCAGATTTTAAAAGGGAAGGGGTTTTTCTCAGGACTTCAGATTCTTCATATCCGGTTATCTGCTCAAAGGCTCGGTTAACCATCTGAATTCTGTTGTGCTGATCGGTAATCATGATCCCTTCGGCCGCCACACTGAATACATCCGAAGCCAGTCGAAGCTTTTCCTGAGCTTCCTTTTCATCTGTGATAGGTTGTTTAAGCGCGATGTAATGGGTTATCTCCCCTGCTTCATTTATGAGTGGTCCAATGGAAGACCTTTCCCAGTAAAGAGAGCCATCTTTATGTTTGTTATGAAACTCTCCGTGCCAAGTCTGACCGGCTGTCAGAACTTGCCACATCTCAATGTATTCCTTATCCGATGTCTCATTTGACTTGAATATTCGAGGGTTGCGGCCAATGACTTCTTCTTTCCGATAACCGGTGACTATTTCAAAGCACTCGTTAACGTATTCGATGCTGCCCCCGGGATCTGTGATCACAATAACAGTGGGGCTGTGCTCCACTACTTCAGATAAGAGATGTACTTCCTCCTGCATCTCCAGGGCTCTCTGACCGTTGCGAACCAGAACTAGTGCACCGGTAATCAGAGTGATAACGGCCCCCAATAGTACCAGTAGCAGGTTGCGCTTTTGTTCTAACCACAGCATCAGTGAACCCTTATGGCTAACCACGATTGAGACAGCCAGAGGGTATTTTGTTAACAGCCGGGTAGCGGTAGTGCTGGTGGGGAGAGTGTCATAGTAGAGGTTGTCGGCTCTGCCTTCATCGGCATCATCGGCCAAAATCTTTTCAAGGTGCGGGAGTACATGTTGACGGTTGGGGCCATAAAGGCCTTTCTGTAGTAGTGACTCGCCAGAAAGATCGGTTAGATAAACACTATCTCTCTTTTCAAGGTTAAGGTTGGCGATATAGCGATGCACATAGCTGGGGTTAAACGCAGCGACGATGAGTAATCTTTCACCGGCCTTGTTCTTTGATTCGAAGGCGATCGGGATGAGTTTACGCCGGTTTGATTCCTCCGGAAATCTTCCTTCCAAAGGTAAAAACCGGCCCTTTAAAGTGTTGCCTATTATTAGGCCAAGAGAGTAATAGCTCTTTCGTGAAGCATGAAACCCGAGGATGTTAAGGTTTATATTAACCGGAGATGTTCTTTGAGTATCAAGGATGGTCTCCTGTCCTTTGATAATAATAATCTGTCTAAGCTGGGGAGCAAACTTAAGGATTTTAAGGGATCGTTGGCGCACTTTAGACAGGTGCTCAGGATCAAGGCCTCCGTCTATCAAGTCGTCGGACAGAGAGACCAAACTGATCTCCATACCTTCGAGCGTTCGGGTTATTGTGCCTTCGATCATTCGCGCATAAAGTGCCGCTCTTTCATTTCTCTCTTCTATGCTCTGGATAAAGCTGAACCAGAGAACGGCGATAATAAGAAGACAAGAACATACAACGCCCCCATATACCCATTTGGCGAAAGAGGGGGGCTTCTTTGCAAGACTACTGTGCATAGAAATTACAACTCACATCAAAGAAGCGGAACAAATCAGCTTTAACTCAGTTTAAAGCTTGAAATGAATGAGCACATCGAAGTTAATTGACCTTCGACAGAAAAATCGGACGTTAAAACCATGACCAATCGCTTTAAAATCACTCTCTTAATCTTATTATCCCTGCTGGCGTCCACAATTAACAGCGCAATTGCCAGCGAGCGTTCTGAGAATATAATTGCTGTAGGTGAGGTGAAAGTCTGTATCTGGCCTGGTTATTTTGCAATCAGTTACCGTAACCCTCGTACGCAAAAGCTGGAAGGTATCGATATTGATATGGCCCATGAGTTGGCTAATACCCTTGGCGTTAAACTGACCTTTGTTGAAAGCTCTTTTTCACAGCTGGTGAGCAACCTCAAAAGTAATACCTGTGATATCGCTATGCACGGTGTAGGTATCAGGGATAGCCGAAAACCCCATATGGAGTTTTCACAGCCTTATCTGGCTAGCGGCATTTACGCGGTGGGTACTAAAGATAACAGGGGGATAAATAGTTGGGATGAGATAGATCAGGAGGGCGTTATTGCTGTTGTTCAGAAGGGCACCTATATGGAGCCGGTGGTAAAAAAGAAATTCAAAAAAGCTGAGATATCAGTCGTTGATAGCTTCAAGGCTCGTGAACAGGAAGTGATGAGTGGTAGAGCCGACGTATTCATGACTGATTTCCCCTACGGTAAGAGAATGGTCACTCTCACGGAATGGGCAGTACTACTTTCCCCTGAACAGCCTTTTGCAAAGACAGGCTATGCCTATGCTGTACCAAAAGGGGAGCTGGCGTGGCTGAAAGAGGTGGATGACTTTTTGAATGCTATGAAGAAAACGGGCAAACTTTACCAGTTTGCTGAAAAGCACGGGTTGAGTGAAATCGTTGTTAAAGATTAGTTATTAGATAGCGCTAGTTTTGAATAGGTAGTTATTGGCCTGTAGACACTGATTATAAAAAGGCTGATGCATTGCGCATCAGCCTTTTTTTTTGCCAGGGTTACTTAGCGGTTAACCATTGATCCAGACCAATAATATCGTCTGGATTTAGCGTGCCAATCTGTTGCTTAAAGTTGAACAGGTTCTGGATGTAGTCATACCGGGCGTTAGCGTAGTCCCGTAGAGAACTATAAAGTTGCTGCTCTGCCTGTAAAACATCAACCACATTTCGG
>NZ_JADGEW010000040.1 GCF_016744155.1 Amphritea sp.
GTAACGCACAACACTACAAAAGCAACTCACATCATCGCCAATATAAACGGGCTTAAGAAACGTCATCGCATCTACCGCTACGGTTACTACCCTGCACTTTGCTTTCCGGGCAGCGAAAACACCACTGGCAATATCCATCTGTGACATGATCCAACCACCGAAAATATCACCATCCGGGTTTGCATCGCTGGGCATCGCAATGGTTCGAAGCGAAGGGCTGCCAGTGGGCATTTGATACATAATAACTCCTGTAAATTCGTCATCAACTGCACTGCTCTGACTGAGGACACAGTAGGTTTTTATGAAACAACAATGGCTCTATGGTTTAGTTTCAAGAACAGGTGAGGATGAGTTTATCAAGTAAGCCCTCAGACTGGTTATCAACCAAGAGAAAATCCCGATACTCATCGCGAATAAACTCTTCATCTGCTGCATGGGAAATAAAGGCGAGCAGATGGTCGTAATAACCATCAATATTCAATAACCCAAAGGCTTTATGATGGATACCGATCTGGCGCCAGGCCCACACCTCAAATAGCTCTTCCAGAGTACCTGTTCCTCCTGGAAGGGCGACAAACGCATCAGCCAGCTCCATCATCACCGCCTTTCGCTGATGCATATCTTCTACCACATGGAGATCACTCAGACCGATATGAACCTGTTCCCGGTCGACCAAAACCTTAGGCATCACACCACAGACCCGGCCACCGGCCTCTAACACACCATCAGCAACGCTGCCCATCAAACCAGCGCTAGACCCGCCATATACTAACTCAATGTTCCGCAGGGCCATCAGCCTACCCAGCTTACGTGCTTCACTCTTATAGGCACCAGTCGCCCTTCCGGACGAAGCCCCACAATATACGGCTATCTTCATATTTAACGATTCAAATGAAATGGCTATTGTTACCAATATTCAACAACAGCAGGAGGCAAGATGAAAGCGAAATCAAACACCTTTTGATAAATAGCCACTGGTGAAGACCACCAGTGGCTATAGATAATCAGGAAGTGGCGGTGACATTCTCAGCCTGCGGGCCTTTCTGTCCATCAGTCACTTCAAATGAGACCTGCTGGCCTTCAACCAGAGAGCGGCGGCCGGTTCCGTTGATAGCGCGAAAGTGAACGAACACATCAGCACCACCCTCACGCTCAATAAAACCATAACCTTTTTCATCGTTAAACCATTTAACAACGCCGGAAAGAAGTTGATCTGACATATTATCCCCAATTGTTATATTTTAAATAATCTAACCGCTGCAAAGCTCAGCAATACGGTTAGTTTCTGTGGAATAAAAAAATTAGCTAAATCAGCCTATCAGTTTCTATTCCGGTAGAACTTTTTTACTGTGTAAACCTACCATTATCAAGCCAGTGACCCTGTTATTTATAATGACTTTGTGTCAGATCAACGCAAAGCTCGCTTTATTTAGGTAAATACTCACCAGTAAGACCAATTCAACTGATCAATATGGAGCTATGCGACATAGTTCTATATAGTTCACAACCAGAATGAGAATGGGACTGAGGCAGGATATATAACATGGCAGGATCTCTACAGGATCAGCTTCTTAAAGCCGGTCTGGCGAATAAACAGCAAGCTAACAAGGCTAAAGCGGATAAACGCAAGAAGTCTAAGCAAGCTAAAGCGGTTAAAAAAGGCGAAGTATTTAAGGATCAGGATGAATTAGAACGGGAACAGGCAATAGCTAAAGCCAAAACGGAAAAGCTGGAACGGGACCGTGAACTTAACCGCCAGCGCGAAGATGAGCTTACCCGTCGATCAATCGATGCATCCTGCCTGCAGATGATCCAGCAAAACAAAGAAGAAATACCCGCCAAAGGCGATGTTGAATATAACTTTGTTGATGGCACCACAATCAAGAAGCTTTATGTTAACAATGAACTGCAAGAACAGCTGGCTAAAGGCAACCTTGCTATCGCTGCTGATAAAGGGAGCTATGCCCTAATCCCCGCAGGTATCGCAGAGAAGATCAGCGAACGCCGCCCGGAGTTAATCATTAGCCGCCAGCAGGTTGAAGAAACCGATCCTGATGATCCATATGCAGATTTCCAAATTCCAGACGATCTGATGTGGTAAGTATATTGGGTAGCCCTTTGGCTACCCATTTATTCATCTGAGAAACCCACTCATCGCAGACTAAGCACCCTCCTCCGTAACAAGATAAACCTCTCACCCGATTATTCAAATCCCTGCTTATTCGGGACACCTGTGTTCAATATAGCAATCGACAGCTGAGCAAAGCAAAAGCCTGCAGCACGCATCTGATTCAATGCATGGCCTGCAAAATCTTCGATTATCAATTTCGACCCAGGCTCAGTAATCTAAATCACTAGATGCACTAAACCCGTAACCCTAATGCGAGTGCATCACCACAAGAGTCGCTCAAAAAAGAGACTGCTTTCAGGAAGAAAGTCAGTACTCAACTACCCCCTGCTTAGCAGCCATACTCTCAATTCAGTTGAAGCAAGAGATAAGCGAACTACCGGCACTAATACGAGTGGCGGGGTTAATTAAGATTTAATCTTGTTTTATAAAATCACTGATACAACTTTTAGACAGAGCTAAAACCATCAATCATGACTCACACGACTTAAAAATAAACGCTTAAATTACAGCTAGTTAGAGGCAAATAAAGCCGAAAAAATAAAACTTTTACTCTTTTAACAAATATCATAGAATGAATTTAGCTTGAAAGTACGGCCCGATTTTTATGTATCAAAGAGTCCACCAGATTAACCTGCGTGCCCCTTAGTCATAAATGTAGTCCCTGCATTCTTAGCTTAGTCCTGTGTCTGAACTATTCAGATACACACCTATTAAAATAACTATTGTAGGGAATACAATTATGTCTACATCTACTGGTACCGTTAAATGGTTCAATGCCGATAAAGGTTATGGTTTTATCGAACAGGAAAACGGTCCTGACCTATTCGTTCACTTCCGTGCTATCAACACCGATGGTTTCAAGACTCTGAACGAAGGACAGCAAGTTTCTTTCGAAGTTACTGATGGCCAGAAAGGCCCACAAGCTGAGAACGTTACTTTACTGTAATGTTGACTGCCCGACTGTGACCTCCGGGTCGCAGTCTCTCCCCCCTCCCATCAGCTAAAAATCCGTTTATTTACAGGTCCAGACTAACAGCTGATTATTGGCTGGCATATCAATGTCTGCTGACAAGGTTAAACCTGCTTTTTCAGCCAGTTCATTCACCTTTTCAAAGTCTCTTATACCGCTTTCAGCATTTCGCCGCTTCAACCAAAGATCAAACTCTGCATTTCCGCTGCTGGTATAACCTCCGTTATAACGAAAAGGGCCATAAAGAATAAGTTTGCTCGCTGGCTTGAACAACCTCGCAACACCGTCGAACAAAGATTCAACTTCGGGCCAACTCACTATATGCAGAGTATTGGCACTATAGATTACATCCACAGTTGCAAAACCGGTATGCCAACGATTATCCCTGAGGTCTAGCAGTTCGGGCGAACAGATCGTCGGACTGACATAAGGATTCAGATTTATCTCCAGACCAGGCAATAGCTCCGCAATATCTGAGGGTATCCATCGCAACCCATTCATCGCTGCACAGAAATGAACTGCATGCTGTCCTGAGCCACTACCCACTTCAAGAACGGTTTCATTTCCCTTGAGCAATGTCTGAAGTTTTGCCAGAACAGGTGTCTGGTTACGCTCTGCCGCCGGAGAAAAATTCACCCAACCATTATTATCCGCTGCCATCAGTCTAACTCTGAAGCTTGCTTAATCAGTACATCATAAAGATCTGAGCCCAATGATTCGGCGGCCAGTTGCAACCGCTCTTCATGTAAACGGCCATCCTCTCTGAAAGCCTGACCTGCTCGCCCTAGTGTTACCTGCCCTGGAAGAGCCATAACCCCCAGATTTTGCAACAATATGCGCAGTATAGTCAGCCCACGGGTGCCTCCTCCAGCACCGGGAGAAGCCGCCATAACCGCAGCAATCTTGCCATTATAAGCAAACATAGGGGGCTCATGTTCATTTTGCTGCCGGGACATCCAATCCAGCATGTTCTTCAGCAGAGGTGAAGGAAAACCGTTATATTCCGGCGAAGCTATCAGTAAACCCTGATGTTGAATCATTAGATTCTTAAGCTGAACCACAGCATCCGGCGCTCCTTCTTGATATTCAAGGTCCTGATTAAACAGCGGCATGTCGTAATCCCGGAGATTAACAACAGTCACCTCTGCTCCTGCCGATTTTGCACCGGTTACCGCTATATCAAGTAACCGACTATTAAATGACTTCTCTCTAATACTTCCAGATAGCGCCAGAATTTTCATTAGGGGAAACTCCTTTATTAAATTATCTGATTCAACTAATAACCAAAATCATGTGAGTTATTCTCACCTGTTAACTGAAAATTGATCAGTTTTCAATCCTTAGACCAAAGTCTAAAATGCTCAAAGTAATAAAGGACAACAACCCTTTCGGTTCAATTCAGGTCTGACAGCGGGTCGAAGCGCTGAATATGGTTCCAGACCTCAAGTAATTTTATAGTTTGGCGGTAACAATCATGGCTCCAGAAAAAATGACACACCACGACATCTACTTGAACGCATGTAGCATGCGCAGTGAAGTACAGGCCGAACTTATCATGCGCGCTTTCGCAACGCTAAAAAACACTGTTAAATCTAAAGTGCCTGCATTTGGCCCTCTTTACAACCGGGCTAACTATAAGCTGTGCATGAAAGCATTGGATAAACAGTCTGCTTCAGCTTAACCCCTCTTCTCTCTTAAGAGCCGGTCAGAGACAGGCTGCACCGCCTATCGATGCCCATCAACTCTTAATTTTTCAACAGGCCTAGTGCCTGTTTTTTTTACTCTCATTGTGGTAAATATCTAAGAACCAATAAGACTCTAGCTAAAGCACTCTTTCTCGCCAGAATCCCTCTTTTATCAATTCGTAATTACCCAAGTCGATTTTAATCATAAGCCCTAACTTCGCTCCCTCTGAGCATAGACTGAAAATCTCCCTATTTTACATCCAGTAAAATGCTTACTAAAAAATATCGTGCTAACCTAAAAAGAGGAAAATGCTCTCAGTTATACTTCAACCAGAGAACAATTTCGTAAGTTATTGATTTTTATATCAAGACTCAAATAGGAGACACTGTAAGTTATTGATTTTTAATAGCTAAACCTATCAGGAAAGATTAACGTTGCTGTTTAGTAACAGTTTTCTCAAAAATGATAGCCATTGCGATAGTAAAGATGAGCCTAAAACAATCTATCTACTTGATATAAAAGACATTAAATATCACAGGCATAGAAAGTGTATATACATAGTTATCGTTTTGGCTGTTGCTACCTGAAGATTGAGCACCCCCCCCATTTAGCCTGATTATTAAGGTGTTTCAGCCAGAACGATAATAACTAAAGAACATTAAAAAAACCGCCCAATGCGGTTTTTTTTGTATCTGAACCAACCCTTCAGATCCTGAGTTATAACTCTCATAAGCCTTCTAATGCGATAAGCGTATGAAAGCCCTCTCTAAGTCCTACTTCTATAAGACAATAGACACCTTTCCCAGAACCGAGAACGGATCGACTCAGTTATTACTGGCTTGGCAGAAAGTCATCAGGAAATCTGTACAGGAATAATCGAAAAAAGAGCTTTCATGGTCGAAATTGATCACTTCAACCCAGCGACCAATATTATGTATCAAAGCCGCGACAAACATCTCCTCAATTTCAAAATACTCAAGCGCCAACGGAAAACATCGGACGGCATATTCCTTTTGATTAAACATCCCCCTACAACTTATTATTCCGCCCTCTGCAGATCTGAATTATTCACTGCAGAGCATCACCTATGCCTGCCCCCGTAAGTTATAAAAACTAAGCTATCTGAGTAATATTAAGCGGATGATACGGCGCCAATCAGATCCGATCAGGCCAGAAGAAGACAAAAAAACAAATAAAAAAAAGCGGATCAGTTTCCTAATCCGCTCAAAGCTTACTTTTACAGGTTCGCTATAAAGCGAGATAGACTCTCAACCCCTCTACCTTAGATAAAGGAAGCACACAAAAGAACCTATCCGGCTTTCCACCGTCAATTTAAATAAGGGGAACTCCGGCAGACCAATAAAGCCCTACCAGAGTTCCGGTGCTTCTTAATTATCCATGTAGGTTTCGATTGCCGGGCAAGAGCAGATAAAGTTCCTGTCTCCGTATACATTATCTATACGGTTAGAGGTCGGCCAGAACTTATTATCCCGGGTAGATGTATTCGGAAATACCGCTTCTTCACGAGAATATGGACGATCCCAATCTGCAGACATAATATCAGCCTGGGTGTGCGGCGCACGGCACAGCGGATTGTTATCTGCAGGCCACTCGCCACTCTGAACTTTTTCGACTTCCTGACGGATTTGAGCCATCGCTGCAACGAAACGATCGATCTCAGCTTTAGACTCAGACTCTGTAGGCTCAATCATCAAAGTACCGGCTACTGGGAACGACATCGTTGGCGCATGGAAACCATAGTCCATCAGACGCTTAGCAATATCTTCCTCTGTGACACCGGACGCTTCCTTAAGCGGACGAATATCAACAATACACTCATGGGCAACCTTGTTATTGCGACCCCGGTACAGAACCGGATAGTGCTCAGCCAGTTTTTCAGTCAAGTAGTTGGCATTCAGAATCGCCATCTGGGTAGACTTCTTAAGACCAGATTTACCCAACATCAGGTTGTACATCCAGGTAATTGGCAGTATTGAAGCAGAACCATAAGGCGTTGCAGCCACCGCACCATTTTCTGGATTCAGGCCTTCAACCGGGCATACCTTATGACTTGCAAGGAAAGGTGCCAGGTGACTCTTAACACCGATTGGCCCCATACCCGGACCACCACCGCCATGAGGAATAGCAAAGGTTTTGTGCAGGTTAAGGTGAGAGACATCGGAACCAATCAGACCCGGCTTAGAAATACCAACCTGAGCATTCATGTTGGCACCATCCATATACACCTGACCTCCATGCTTATGAATCAGATCGCAGATTTCAACGATATCCTCTTCATAGACACCATGGGTAGATGGGTAAGTGATCATCAGGCAGGAAAGATCGTCTTTGTGTAGTTCCGCCTGAGCACGAAGATCGGCAACATCAACGTTACCTTTATCATCACACTTGGTGACGATAATTTTCATATCCATCATCGACGCTGAAGCAGGGTTAGTACCATGAGCAGAGGACGGAATCAGGCAAACATTACGATGCCCTTCACCAATAGACTCCTGATACTTACGAATTGCTAGCAGACCCGCATACTCACCGGATGCACCAGAGTTTGGCTGTAGGGAAACTTTGTCGTAACCGGTAATTTCAACCAACTGCTCTTCCAGCAGGCTGAGCATTTTATGATAGCCCTTAACCTGATCGGCAGGTGCAAACGGATGAATGCTGGAGAACTCAGGCCAGGTTACTGGAATCATCTCGGCGGTAGCATTCAGCTTCATCGTACAAGAACCCAGCGGAATCATGCCGTGTACTAAAGAGTAATCCTTATTTTCCAAACGTTTCATATAGCGCAACATATCAGTTTCACTATGATAACTATTGAAAGTTGGGTGGGTCAGAATAGCATCTTCACGACGCATATCCGCTGAGATACCAGTCGCTGCACCAGCAACGATCTTAGCATCCAGATCGACGACAGACAGACCATGACCTTCGCCAAGGACAATATCAAACAGATCAGCGATATCAGCAGGACGCGTAGTTTCATCCAGCGTTATACCCAATTTATCTGAAGCAGTCGGACGTAGGTTACAACCTGCATCTAGCCCGCGTTGATAAACTTCTGATGCTGACTCAGGCAGCGCCAGTGTCAGGGTATCGAAGTAAGTATCATTTACCGCAATACCTTTAGCTTTGAGTCCGTTGGCAAGAATAGCCGTCAGACGATGCACACGTTCAGCAATGGTTTTTAGCCCTTCAGCACCGTGATAAACACAGTAAAAAGACGCCATGTTAGCTAGCAGTGCCTGAGAGGTACAGATGTTAGAGGTCGCTTTCTCACGACGGATATGCTGCTCACGGGTCTGCATCGCCATCCGCAGAGCCGGCTTACCATTGGTATCGATTGATACACCAATGATACGACCAGGCACAGAACGCTTAAGCTTTTCACTGGCAGCGAAGAATGCAGCATGTGGACCACCAAAGCCCATCGGAACACCAAAGCGTTGCGAAGAACCTAGTACTACATCCGCACCCAATTCACCCGGTGATTTCAGCAGTACCAGCGCTAACGGATCTGCAGCAACAGACACCATCGCCTTCTGGCCTTTAGCTTTCTCGATCAGCGACTTGATATCACTGATATTACCGTAAGTGCTTGGATACTGAAGCTGAACACCAAAGGCATCAACATTATCAAGATCGGTTTGAGGGTTGCCTACAACCACTTCAAAGCCAAAGTATTCGGCACGGGTTTTAATCACATCGATGGTTTGCGGATGAACATCATCCGCAACAAAAAAGACATCGCTCTTCTTACGATTAGAACGCTTACACAGTGTCATCGCTTCTGCTGCAGCAGTGGCTTCATCAAGCATGGAGGCATTTGCCAGATCCATACCAGTAAGATCCATTACAACTTGCTGATAGTTCAGCAGCGCTTCGAGACGACCCTGTGCGATTTCTGGTTGGTACGGTGTATACGCAGTGTACCAAGCTGGATTCTCCATAACGTTACGCAATATAACGTTAGGTACCAGGGTATTGTTATAGCCCATGCCGATATAAGTTCGGTTTACCTTGTTCTGATCAGCTAGAGATCGAAGGTAAGCCAGTGCATCCGCTTCGGTGAGCGAGTCATCCATCGCCAATGCATCATCCAGTCGAATGGAGTCAGGAACAGTCTGAGTAATCAGCTCTTCAATTGAGTTTACACCCAGATCAGACAACATCGCCTGTGTCTGCTCTGTATCGGGACCGATATGACGACGGGTAAAATCCGTAGTCTGTTCTAGATCACTCAGTGTACGAGTAACAGTAGCCATAACAATAACCTGCTTAAACTTTCAGTAGCCATAGAAGCGACTGAACATTATTTCTAAGATGCGGGGCGGTTCTGCACAACCACCCCGCGTTTGCTAAAAAGGACCCGACCTGGGGACAGTGACCCGGCTCTGAAAACTCAGCACCGGATCAACATAGATCAAGCCTCTTCTGCAATCGTAGCTGCGTACGCTTCAGCGTCCAGCAACTTATCAAGTTCAGCAGCATCTGCCAGCTTGATTTTAACTATCCAGCCGCCATCGAAAGGCTCGCTGTTAACCATTTCTGGCTCATCTTCCAAGGTTTCATTAATCGCAATAATTTCACCACCTACCGGTGAATAGATATCGGAAGCTGCTTTGACAGACTCAACCAGAGAAAACTCTTCACCAGAATCCACTTCACGCCCTACTTCAGGCAGTTCAACAAAGACCACATCTCCCAGCAGTTCTTGTGCGTGCTCGGAAATACCCATAGTGACGGTACCGTCACCATTATCCAGAATCCATTCGTGGCTTGGAGCGAAACGGTAGTTAGATGGAATGCTCATAATTGTGTGTCCTATAAAAAGTTATCGTCGGTATTCAGGTCGTAACACTGAACACCGCAACAGGTTTAGTTCTTATAAAATGCTTATTTATACAGAGGAAAGCGCTTGCACAGGGTTTCAACCTGAGCACGAACTTTAGCTTCAACTTCAGAGTTATCTTCCGGATTAGCCACCAGACCATCCAGAACATCACTAATCAGATTACCAATCAAGCGAAACTCTTCAGTACCGAAACCACGGCTGGTACCAGCAGGTGTTCCCAGACGAATACCGGAAGTCACCATCGGTTTTTCAGGATCAAACGGAATACCGTTCTTGTTACAAGTAATACCGGCACGTTCCAGCGCCTCATCAACGACATTGCCCTTCAGGCCCTTAGGCCGTAGATCAACCAACATCAGGTGAGTATCGGTGCCACCGGTAACAATATTACAGCCGCGTTCAATCATAACGCTGGCCAATACCTTAGCGTTCTCAACAACCTGCTCTATGTAGGTTTTGAACTCAGGACGTAGCGCTTCACCAAAAGCAACAGCCTTAGCCGCGATAACATGCATCAACGGTCCACCCTGTAGTCCAGGGAAAACAGCCGAGTTAATTTTCTTACCAATATCAAGATTATTGGACAAGATCATACCACCACGTGGGCCACGCAGAGTCTTATGAGTCGTGGTCGTAACAACGTCAGCATATGGCAGAGGACTTGGGTGAACACCCGCTGCAACTAATCCAGCAATATGTGCCATATCGACAAACAGGTAAGCACCCACTTTGTCAGCAATCTCGCGGAAACGAGCAAAATCTATCACACGTGGGATAGCAGAGCCGCCCGCAATGATCATTTTAGGCTGACACTCAACCGCCAGCGCTTCAACAGCATCGTAATCGATACGGCTATCTTCTTTAGATACACCGTATTGCACAGCGTTGAACCACTTACCAGACAGTGCAGGACGTGCACCGTGAGTCAGGTGGCCACCGGCATCCAGAGACATACCCAAAATCGTATCGCCAGGCTGCAGCAATGCAAGCATAACCGCGCCATTTGCCTGCGCACCCGAGTGCGGCTGAACGTTAACAAATTCACAATCAAACAGTTGCTTAGCACGCTCAATTGCCAGACCTTCGGCCTTATCAGCATACTCACAGCCGCCGTAATAACGACGACCCGGATAACCTTCAGCGTACTTATTAGTCAGAACAGTGCCCTGAGCTTGCATTACAGCCTTGGATACGATGTTCTCAGAAGCGATCAGTTCAATGCCCATTTCCTGACGTTCGAACTCTTCGTTTACGGCTGCCATCAGATCAGCATCACGTGCTGCCAGATCCTGGGTGAAGAATGCTTCGCATGTCGCGTCGCCGCGGTACAATTCAGATTGACTCATGGTTTTTTATTCTCTTGTTAAGTTCTTAATCAACCGCTCGTAAGCAGTAATTCGGAATAATCAGCAAGCGACGACGTTAACCGCCAACCCGCCCTGAGAGGTTTCTTTATACTTGTCCTGCATATCAACACCGGTCTGACGCATGGTTTCGATCACAGAATCCAGTGATACGTGATGCTGGCCATCGCCTCGCATGGCCAGACGGGCAGCGTTAATAGCTTTAACGGCCCCCATAGTATTTCGTTCAATACAAGGAACCTGAACCAGACCACCGATAGGGTCACAGGTTAGTCCCAGGTTATGCTCCATGCCAATTTCAGCGGCATTTTCTACTTGCTGTATGGTTCCGCCCATGACGGCGCACAGTGCTCCGGCAGCCATAGAACAAGCGACACCAATCTCTCCCTGACAACCCACTTCAGCCGCAGAGATTGAAGCATTCTTTTTATACAACATCCCTATCGCAGCAGAGGTTGCGAGAAAATCAAAAATCCCCTGTTCATTTGAGCCATGAACAAAGCGATCGTAGTAAGCCAGCACTGCTGGGATAACGCCGGCTGCTCCATTTGTCGGCGCAGTCACAACCCGGCCACCGGCCGCATTCTCTTCATTTACAGCGATGGCAAACAGATTGATCCAATCCATCACTGTCAGCTGGTCTTTGAATGACGCCTCAGGACTACTTCGCAGTTCCTCATAGAGCTCATGGGCACGACGTTTAATATGCAGACCGCCAGGCAACTCACCGACTTCGCCACAACCACGTTTAATGCAACCATCCATCACCTGCCAAAGATTGCGCAGACACTCGTTTAGCTCTTCTTCGGTATGCCAGGTATGTTCATTCTTATGCACCAACTCGGCAATCGTCATATTGTGTTTTTCACACAACGCCAGCAGTTCGGCACCGTTATCGAAATGATATGGCAGTTTAAAGGCAGGTGCAGAGCCGGACTTTTTATCCGCTTCAACATCACTCAGAACGAAACCACCGCCAACGGAATAGAATATATTGTCATGCAGCACGATACCGGCATCATCAAATGCCTGAAAACGCATGCCATTAGGATGCTTTGGCAGAGACTCGCCAAAGTTAAAAGGAAGATGTTCTTCTGGGCGGAACGCTATCAGTTTCTCACCAGCCAGATTAAGCTGGCCGCTTTTTTCAATCTGCTCGATGTAACCTGGAACCAGATCAGGATCTACCAGATCAGGTTTTTCACCCATTAGGCCGATCATCACTGCTACATCAGTGGCATGACCTTTACCGGTCATCGCCAGGGAGCCATACAAACCGACTTTAACTTTCGTTACCTTAGACAGATCGCTTCGTTCACGCAGCTCATCCAGAAAACGGTTAGCCGCAACAATGGGCCCAACAGTATGAGAACTGGAAGGCCCGATGCCTACCTTATATAGATCAAAAATACTTAGTGGCACGTCAGCTTCTCCGTAGCGGTAATCCGCTTTTATTATTATCAGTCTTCAGTGTCATCCGGGACTCTATATATTAGGTATAGAGAGCAAACAGGACTTCAACCACACTTATATAGACAACTTTAACAACTCATAAGTTGATCAATTAACCAGCAACTGAATTTCAGATTAGCAGCGCTGTTTTCCAAAATCAACAAAAAGTTTCCTATAGGAAACATATTTTCTTTTAGAGATGTTTATCTCCTACTTTAGGATTCTTTCAAACAGACCGGGGGTTGTGTACTATTATTGGAAACAGAGAGCAGGTAATTTGTTGATAGAAAAGCCTTTTGAGCATTTCATGTGTAACAGCGATTTCAGCTGACCGGCCCTCCAAGCCAGCCCCATCTAACTGTATTTGAAATTAAAGCGTCGTTACTGAGCATTTCAGAATGTGCAACTTGTTGTATAACTAACCGGTATAATCACAGTTATTATGTAACTGTCAGAATACGCGCATCAGAACGACTGCCAGGACTTGAGCAGAGTAAAGATTCCATGGAGCATCCCAATGTCAGATAAACCTTCATTCCTACAAGACGAGCAGCAGTTCTTCAAGGTCTCTCAGGACAATGCTGAAGCAACGGTAGAGCCGCTTGAGCTGGGTAAGCGGGTACGTGAAATTCGTCTCAGCCAAAATCTGACATTAGAAGAAGCTAGCAAGCGGACCGGATTGGCCCGCTCGACGCTATCCAAGATCGAAAACGAACAGATTTCACCCACCTTCACCGCCGTGAATAAGCTGGTAAAAGGTCTGGGAATCGATATTCCCCAACTATTCAGCCAACCCACCAAGAAAGCACCAGGCAGTGGTGGACGCCGCGACATTACCCGCAACGGTGAAGGCAAGCCCCATCCAACACCTACCTACGAGCATGAACTACTGGCCACGCAACTAACCAGTAAGAAGATGATCCCATTCAAAACCATCGTGCGTACCCACTCTTGGGACGAATATGAGGACTGGGTTCGTCATGATGGCGAAGAGTTCCTCTATATTCTGTCCGGCAGCATCATGTTCTACAGCGAATTCTATGAACCTATAGAACTTAACGCCGGCGACAGTGCCTACTATGATTGTGAAATGGGACACGCCCTGGTTTCCACCAGTGAAAAAGATGCCGAAGTTATTTGGGTAACAGCTTAAGAACCGATCGCTAAACAAGTTCAGCTCGCTAGAACGCTACCTCGTCGCTTGCTAGTGGCTAGAAAAATCAAAAACACCAAACCGCTTGTATGCGGTTTTTTTGTATGTGCGACCACCAGAAAAACTTACCCTGCTTATAGACTCTAACTCCCTGCGCTCTCCCCTTACTTTTTCCGGATACTCGCAGTCGAACGGGTTCGATGTACGAGCAAGGGAAACTTACTTCCTAGCGAGCTACTAAGTGGCGATCTTGAGCCCATCGGGGTCGTGTTTCCAATACGAACTAAATCTAAAAAATCTAATTCCTGAGAAAAACCTTATCTAACAATCACTTTACTTGCATGCGCCTATTTCAGTGCGACATTTTCTTGCCAGTAAGCGCATTTTTTTATTGCAATGAGTTTCCTTATCGACTAGCTTTGTTTCCTATTGGAAATATATTCCCTCGTTGATCAACTATTTCTTCAAATACCCATTCAATGGAATTAGAAGAAACTGGTTTATCTGGGTGGATCATCTATCCACTGGAATTTCCAAACTATAAGTCGATCTCTCAACCCTATGAAGTGATCGGCAATAACAATAAAAAACCCTCTGGGAGTCTACGTTTATGGAAGCGTTAACCACTATTATTGGCGAAATTAACGGCATTGTTTGGGGCCCGTTAATGCTCGTTCTCATCCTTGGTGTTGGTCTGTTCCTGATGCTAGGCCTGCGCCTAATGCCTCTCTTGAAGATAGGTACAGGTTTCAAGCTTCTGTTTGAAGGTCGTAACACTAAGGAAGGCGAAGAAAAAGAAGGTGAAATTTCACCCTTCAACGCTCTAATGACATCACTGTCTGCAACCATAGGTACTGGTAACATCGCGGGTGTGGCTACGGCTGTATTCCTGGGTGGTCCTGGTGCTTTGTTCTGGATGTGGTGTACTGCACTGGTAGGTATGGCTACCAAGTACTCTGAAGCCGTTCTGGCTGTGAAATACCGTGAAGTAGATGAAGAAGGCAACCATGTTGGTGGCCCGATGTACTACATCAAAAACGGTCTGGGCACTAAGTGGGCCTGGCTGGGTACGATGTTCGCTATCTTCGGTGCTGTAGCGGCATTCGGAATTGGTAACACAGTTCAGTCTAACTCCGTTGCTGACGTTGTACAGTCTACATTCGGTATTGACGTCTGGATAACCGGCGTGGTCATGATGGTTCTGGTTGGTGCGGTTCTGATTGGTGGCATCAAGCGTATCGGTCACGTTGCCGGCGCTCTGGTTCCGCTGATGGCTATTGCTTACCTGACTGCTGGTTTAGTTGTTCTGGCAATTAATGCTGACGCTATCCCTGCTGCTCTCGATCTGGTATTCACCCACGCGTTCACAGGTACTGCTGCTGAAGGTGGTTTTGCTGGTGCCGCTGTATGGATGGCTATCCGCTTTGGTGTAGCACGTGGTGTTTTCTCTAACGAAGCAGGTCTGGGTTCTGCGCCTATCGCTCACGCGGCAGCACAAACCAAAGATCCTGTCCGTCAGGGACTGGTAGCTATGCTGGGTACGTTCATCGATACCCTGATCATCTGTACTATCACTGGCCTGGTCATCATTACTTCCGGTGAATGGACCTCTGGTGTATCCGGTGCAGCGCTAACCTCTGCTGCATTTGCAAATGCCCTGCCGGGTCTGGGTAACTATGTAGTTACAATTTCTCTGGCAATCTTTGCCTTCACTACTATCATCGGTTGGTCTTTCTACGGTGAGCGTTGTATTGAGTTCCTGTTCGGCATTAAAGCTATCACCCCTTACCGTGTATTGTGGATCCTCGCTGTACCAGTAGGCGCAGGTGTAAGTCTGGACTTCATCTGGCTGTTGGCAGATACCCTGAACGCAATGATGGCTATTCCTAACCTGATTGCACTGGCTCTACTGAGCCCTGTGGTATTCAAACTGACCAAAGAGTTCTTTGCCCGTAACGGTGCCCCTGTTGACGCAAAAGGCAACACAGAGTCAAAGTAACCTTTATCGGTTAATTCTGATTTAGCTTGTAATAAAGGTATCCGGACGCTTTGTGGTTCTGTTCGGATACCTTTCCTATAATTCTGTTTTTAATACCTATCTCAGTGATTGTTTGTCGAAAAGGTTGCTGCTGCATACAGAGCTTTTTCCACAATCTATCGGGACTATTAGTTTTTAAAAAAGCCTTGTTTAACAGGTTATTTAGAACGGTCCCTCTAGCAACATATACAGCGGTGAATAATACCGCCAGAAACGATGGAGAAACCCATGTCTGAACTGAACAAAACCCCCCTCTACGACCTGCATGTTGAACTTGGTGGCAAGATGGTGCCTTTTGCAGGCTTTGAAATGCCTGTTCAGTACCCTCTGGGCGTTAAAAAAGAGCACCTTCATACCCGTGATCATGCCGGTCTGTTTGATGTATCTCACATGGG
>NZ_JADGEW010000018.1 GCF_016744155.1 Amphritea sp.
CTTATGCGAGAGTAGGTCATCGCCAAGCTTCAAATAAGAGACAGCCCCGATCATTAGTTTGGTCGGGGCTTTTTCGTGTCTGGGATTTAGAAACAAAAAAAAGGGGCTAGACCGCCGCTGCGCGGCTGGCTCTGACGGTGCTGCGCACCTACCGTGGCGAGAACAAGCGTAAGAGCCAAGTCGTTCATAATGGAGTTGGGTGTGATAGTTGTAGAGTAGGTGCTTCGTAAGATAGCGCTTCGCCGTGAGGTACCCAGAGGGCACGCCAGCGCGGCTCCTACATAAAAAGTACATCGCAGAGAATGGCGGCACTCGGCCTATAGTTTTCTATCCAAGTCGCCAGCGACGCCGTAGCGATCTAGCTACTATGCTTTAGTTTTGAGTTCTGGATCTTTACAGATACTCAAAATGGAGGAGGTGGTGACATAGACAAAGGGCGCTAGATGAACTAAAATGTCGCCGATTTGCATGCTCTGAATGCACACAAAGAATTCTATACAAAAAAGCGAGGTGGACATTTTGTTCTACCTCGCTTTTTTGCAACTTACAGTTTATTAATTCTGTTTAGATTTTCGCACTAAGCGGGGAGGTTAATTTTGACAAGACCAGCCATTCTGGCCCTCGAGGACGGTAGTATCTTCCGGGGAGTAGCGATTGGCGCTGATGGCCAGTCCAACGGAGAAGTAGTATTTAATACTTCCATGACAGGCTATCAGGAGATTCTGACGGATCCATCGTATTGTCGTCAGATTGTGACCCTGACCTATCCTCATATCGGTAACGTGGGAACGAATAAGGAGGATGAAGAGTCCTCCGATACATGGGTTGCCGGTCTTGTAATCCGGGATCTTCCGTTAGTCGCCAGTAGCTGGCGTTGCGAGCAGAGCCTGGATGATTACCTGAAAGAAAAGAATATTGTTGGTATCGCGGACATAGATACCCGCCGACTGACCCGCATTCTCCGTGAAAAGGGTTCGTTAAGTGGTTGTATCATGGCGGGCGATATCGATGAAGATAGCGCACTGGCTGCAGCAAAAGCATTCCCAGGTCTGAAAGGTATGGATCTGGCGAAAGAGGTAACTACTGACGAACCGTATCAGTGGACCTCAACCACCTGGGATCGTGTGGAGGGTCATGTGGAGCGCAGCGAAGATGAGCTTCCCCATCATGTCGTAGCTTATGACTTTGGCGTTAAACGCAATATTCTGCGGATGCTGGTTGAACGCGGTTGCCGCCTGACAGTGGTACCTGCTAAAACTTCGGCTGCTGAAGTGTTGGCGTTAAAACCTGATGGCGTTTTCCTGTCTAATGGTCCGGGAGATCCGGAACCATGTGATTACGCTATTGAAGCTATTCAGGAAATCTGTGAATCAGATCTGCCGATCTTTGGTATCTGTCTGGGACATCAGCTGTTAGCGCTGGCTTCTGGTGCACAGAGCATGAAGATGAAGTTTGGTCATCATGGTGCTAACCACCCAGTTCAGGATCTAAGCACTAAGCAGGTTATGATTACCAGCCAGAATCATGGTTTTGCGGTCGATGAAACGTCGATGCCTGAGACTCTTAAGGCAACCCACAAGTCATTGTTTGATGGTTCCCTGCAAGGGATTGAGCGTACCGACCGAGCTGCATTCAGCTTTCAGGGGCACCCTGAAGCTAGCCCTGGTCCACGCGATGTTGCGCCACTGTTTGATCGCTTTATCCGCGATATCGAAGCGCGCAAGGCCTGATAGACCTGAGTTAAGACTCATACGTGTTGCCCGGTGAGATGCTCCCGGGCAGTGTTTAAAGAATTATATTTTCGATCGGTTATTTACACATGCCAAAACGTACGGACATACAAAGTATTCTAATCCTCGGTGCGGGTCCTATCGTTATCGGTCAGGCCTGTGAGTTTGACTACTCCGGTGCCCAGGCCTGTAAAGCTCTGCGAGAAGAGGGCTATCGCGTTATTCTGGTTAACTCTAATCCAGCGACCATAATGACCGATCCGTCGATGGCTGACGCCACTTACATAGAGCCTATCCTATGGAAAACTGTTGCTAAGATCATTGAGCAAGAGCGTCCGGATGCTCTGCTGCCAACCATGGGTGGTCAGACTGCACTAAACTGCGCGCTGGATCTTGAGCGTGAAGGTGTTCTTGAGCAATTCGGTGTCGAGATGATCGGCGCCAATGCTGACACTATTGATAAAGCAGAAGATCGTGATCGTTTTGATAAAGCGATGAAATCTATCGGTCTGGAGTGTCCACGTGCGGCAATTGCTCACAGTCTTGAAGAAGCTTTGCAGGTTCAGTCGCAGTTGGGCTTCCCGTCAATTATCCGTCCATCATTCACTATGGGTGGTACCGGTGGCGGTATCGCGTATAACAAAGAAGAATTTATCGAGATCTGTGAACGTGGACTGGACTTGTCGCCAACCAGTGAGCTATTGATCGATGAGTCTCTGATCGGCTGGAAAGAGTACGAGATGGAAGTGGTTCGTGACAAAAACGACAACTGCATCATCATCTGTTCTATTGAAAACTTTGACGCTATGGGCGTGCATACCGGCGATTCAATTACCGTTGCGCCTGCGCAGACTCTGACTGATAAAGAATATCAGTGGATGCGTGATGCATCTTTGGCAGTGCTGCGTGAGATCGGCGTTGAAACCGGCGGTTCGAATGTGCAGTTTGGGCAGTGTCCTGAAACTGGGCGTTTTGTCATCATTGAGATGAACCCTCGGGTATCTCGTTCATCGGCGTTAGCCTCTAAGGCGACCGGTTTTCCAATTGCTAAAGTAGCGGCAAAATTAGCGATCGGCTATACCCTTGATGAACTGCAAAATGATATTACTGGTGGTGCGACTCCAGCATCTTTCGAGCCGGCTATCGATTATGTCGTAACTAAGATTCCTCGTTTTACGTTTGAAAAATTTCCACAGGCCAATGACCGTCTAACAACTCAGATGAAGTCTGTTGGTGAGGTGATGGCTATTGGTCGTACTCAGCAGGAGTCGCTGCAGAAAGCGTTGCGTGGCCTTGAAGTGGGTGCGACCGGCTTTGACCCGATTGTTGACCTTAAGAGTGAAGATGCTCGTGCCGAGATCGTCCGTGAGATGAAGCAGCCAGGTGCTGAGCGGATCTGGTATGTTGGTGACGCTTTCCGTCTGGGTATGTCTGTTGAAGAGCTTTATGAACTGTCAGGTATCGATCGCTGGTACCTGGTTCAGATTGAAGATCTTATAAAGGACGAACAGCTGATTTCTGAAATGTCTTTGTCTGAACTGGATAAAGATAAGCTCTATCGTCTGAAGCGAAAAGGCTTTGCAGATGCTCGTTTGGCTACGTTGCTGGGTGTGTCTGAAAAGCAGGTTCGTAAGCGCCGTCATTCAATGGATATTCGTCCGGTATACAAGCGTGTTGATACTTGTGCTGCTGAGTTTTCTACTGATACTGCTTATATGTACTCCACCTATGAAGAAGAGTGTGAGTCGAACCCATCTGACCGTGACAAAATCATGGTTATCGGTGGTGGTCCTAACCGTATTGGACAGGGTATCGAGTTTGACTATTGCTGCGTACATGCAGCATTGGCCGCTCGTGAAGATGGCTTTGAAACCATTATGGTTAACTGTAACCCTGAAACAGTATCAACCGATTACGACACTTCTGATCGTCTCTACTTCGAATCGATTACATTGGAAGATGTTCTAGAGATCGTACATGTCGAGAAGCCTAAGGGTGTTATCGTACAGTACGGTGGTCAGACTCCTCTGAAATTGGCGCTCGCGCTGGAGCAGGCTGGCGTGCCAATTATAGGTACTTCGCCTGAAGCAATTGACCGTGCGGAAGACCGAGAGCAGTTTCAGCAGATGCTTAAGCGTCTTGGTCTGAAGCAGCCTGAGAACGCTACCGTTCGTTCATTGGAAGAAGCGATTATTGAAGCTGAAAAGCTAGGATATCCGCTAGTTGTACGTCCATCCTATGTATTGGGTGGCCGGGCAATGGAAATTGTCTACAAAGAGTCCGAGTTACGTAAGTATATGACTACTGCGGTGCAGGTTTCACATGATGCGCCTGTGCTTTTGGATCACTTCCTGAATGCTGCTATCGAGGTTGATATCGATGCGGTTTCCGATGGTAAAACTGTCGTTATCGGTGCGATCATGCAGCATATCGAGCAGGCAGGTGTTCACTCCGGTGATTCTGCATGTTCTCTGCCACCTTACAGTCTTGCGGAAGACCTGCAGAATGAAATGCGTGATATGGTGCGTAAGATGGCACTGGAACTGGGTGTAGTGGGGCTGATGAATACTCAGTTGGCTTACCAGGATGGTGAGGTTTACGTTATTGAAGTAAATCCGCGCGCTTCCCGAACAGTACCTTTTGTTTCTAAGTGTATCGGTGTTTCCCTGGCTAAGATTGGTGCTCAGGTAATGACCGGTAAAACGCTACAAGAGATCGGTTTTACCGAAGAGATTGTACCAACGCTGTTTAACGTTAAAGAAGCGGTCTTCCCATTCAATAAATTCCAGGGCGTTGACCCTATCCTATCACCTGAGATGAAGTCTACCGGTGAAGTTATGGGTGTAGGTGTAACTTTTGGTGAAGCCTTTATGAAGGCGCAAATGGGTGCTGGCGAGAAGATGCCTGCTACCGGTCAAGCCTTTATCTCTGTACGCGAAGTGGATAAGCAGAACGTACTGCCCGTTGCTCGTGATCTCGTAGGCCTGGGCTTTACGCTGGTTGCGACTCGCGGCACCGCAGCATTGCTTGCCGCTGAAGGTCTCGACGTTCAGGTGGTTAACAAGGTAACGGAAGGTCGTCCTAATATCGTCGATATGCTTAAAAACGATGAAATTGTCTATGTTATCAATACCACTGAAGGTCGTAAGGCGATCGCTGACTCTGCAGAGATTCGTCGCTCAGCTTTGCAGCATAAAGTGCCATATAGTACTACGCTGGCTGGCGCTGAAGCCATGATTATGGCGATGCAGTACGGTGAAGAGAAAGTTGTTCGCCGTCTGCAAGACCTGCACTGAGGAGCATAGAAAATGCAAAAATTCCCAATGACCGTTCTGGGTGAGAAAACATTACGTGCGGAATTGGACGACCTTAAAACCGTTCAGCGTCCCGTCGTAATCGCATCCATTGCTGAAGCTCGTGAACATGGCGACTTGAAAGAAAATGCTGAGTATCATGCGGCTCGTGAGCAGCAGGGCTTTATTGAGGGTCGTATTCAAGAGCTTGAAGGTAAACTAGGCTCTGTTCAGGTGATCGATGTCACGCAGATCCCGCATACCGGAAAGGTTATTTTTGGTACCACTGTTGAAATTATCAACCTAGACACTGATGCGACGGTTCGATATCAGATCGTGGGTGATGATGAGGCGGATATCAAGAGTGGTAAGATTTCTATCAGCTCTCCGATTGCCAGGGCTTTGATTGGCAAGGAAGAGGGTGATGTTGCAGTAGTGCAGACGCCTAATGGCGGAGTTGAATACGAGGTTGATCAGGTATTTCATATCTGATTGTGCCGGAATAAAAAAAACCGCCATTGGGCGGTTTTTTTGTTGGTGCATTTTGTTAGTGCATTGAGACGGATTAGCGAAGCAGGTTAGATAGTTTAGGGTCAGGGCTTTTCGCGGCGCGATAGAACAGTGCTACGTTACCAATCTCCTGAACGATCAGGGCTTCAACGATCTTGGCCATTTCTGTGATCAGTTGCTTCTTGGCATCCCGGTCACCTACGGCGAATTTAACTTTGATCAGCTCGTGGTCTTCCAGTGCCCGGTCAGCTTCCAGTAGAATGTTTTCGCTGAGGCCGTTTCCGGCTACGGTGATGATAGGATTCAGCTTGTGGCCGATGGTCCGGAACTGCTTCTTTTGCGTAGAGGTTAAGCTCATACTAAAATACTTGCCTTTGATAATATTGGAGCGGCAGATCCGCTCAGTTTCATAATAGATAGATTTTACCTGAGTTGTGGTGCAGAAAGTAGGCATTAACTCAAATTCCGAATGGGGTCATGGGTGGCAAGATCAAAAAGCAGCGGTCGTTGGCTGCAGGAACACTTCGACGATCAGTATGTAAAAAAAGCTAAAGAACTGGGATACCGCTCCCGGGCCAGTTTTAAACTGCTGGAGCTGAACGAGAAAGATAAGCTGATTCGTCCTGGAATGACGTTAGTGGATCTTGGTGCAGCCCCGGGTGGCTGGTCTCAGGTAGCGGCTGAACTGGTCGGTGATGATGGCAGGGTGGTCGCATCGGATATACTGTCCATGGATCCTTTGCCCGGCGTTCAGTTTATTCAGGGGGACTTTACAGAGGAATCTGTACTGAATCAGATACTGGAAACCTTAGGTAATGATCTGGCAGACCTTGTAATTTCTGATATGGCCCCCAATATGAGTGGTATGAATGCTGTAGATCAACCGGTTGCTATGTATCTGGTTGAACTGGCGTTAGATATGGCTCGTCAGGTGTTGCGTCCCGGTGGTGACTTTGTTGCTAAGGTTTTCCAGGGCGAAGGTTTTGACGAATATATGAACGATATGCGCAGTAGCTTTACTAAGGTGTATAGCCGTAAACCCGATTCATCTCGGGCTCGTTCGCGAGAGGTTTATCTTATTGGACGAAATTTTCGTCCTTGATATAGTTATTACGGGTTAAGTAATGTACTTTTGTTTGTTTTCCGACGGACATTAATTTTGAGAGAACAGAGGGTTTTCCTTTGAACGATATGGCTAAGAATCTAGTACTGTGGCTGGTCATCGCAGCAGTGCTGTTGACCGTTTTTAACAATTTTAATAGCGAAAGCTCCTCGCAAACCCTTACTTACTCTGAGTTTATCAGCGCAGTAAAAGAGGACCAGGTTCGCCGAGTTGTTATTGAAGGTTACACCATTGAGGGTGAGCGGATTAACGGCGAGCGCTTTGAAACTGTGCGTCCGGCGTTGCAGGATCCTAAGCTGGTTGATGATCTGTATAACCATAAAGTGCAGATAGAGGGTAAGCAGCCTGAGAAACAGAGTGTTTGGACTCAGTTGCTGGTTGCCAGTTTCCCAATTCTGATCATTCTTGCCATCTTTATGTTCTTCATGCGTCAGATGCAGGGCGGCGGCGGTGGTAAGGGCGGTCCGATGTCCTTTGGTAAGTCTAAAGCCCGAATGATGGGCGAGGATCAGATTAAGACGACCTTTGATGATGTTGCCGGTGTTGAAGAGGCGAAAGAGGAGGTTAAAGAGCTGGTTGATTACCTACGGGACCCCGGGAAGTTTCAGCGGCTGGGTGGTCATATCCCTCGCGGAGTGCTGATGTCAGGTAATCCGGGTACCGGTAAAACCTTGCTGGCCAAAGCGATTGCCGGTGAAGCGAAAGTACCGTTCTTTACTATTTCCGGTTCTGACTTTGTTGAGATGTTTGTTGGTGTCGGCGCATCCCGTGTCCGGGATATGTTTGAACAGGCAAAGAAAAATTCACCTTGTATTATCTTTATCGATGAAATCGATGCGGTTGGTCGTCACCGTGGTGTTGGTATGGGCGGTGGTAATGATGAGCGTGAACAAACTCTGAACCAGTTACTGGTTGAGATGGATGGTTTTGAAGGTACTGAAGGGGTTATCGTTATTGCTGCGACTAACCGTCCTGATGTGCTGGATCCGGCATTGTTGCGTCCGGGACGTTTTGACCGGCAGGTACATGTAGGTCTGCCTGATATTCGTGGTCGTGAAAAAATTCTTAAAGTGCATATGCGTAAAGTGCCATTGGGTGACGATGTCAAACCTGATCTTATTGCGCGTGGTACCCCTGGCTTCTCAGGTGCCGATTTGGCAAATCTGGTAAACGAAGCCGCGCTCTTCGCTGCGCGATCCAGCAAGCGTACTGTTGGTATGGAGCAGTTCGAGCGAGCTAAAGATAAAATCATGATGGGTGCAGAGCGCAAATCGATGGTTATGTCTTATGAGGAGCGCCTGAATACGGCTTACCATGAATCAGGTCATGCCATTGTTGGTCGTCTGATGCCAGAGCATGATCCAGTCTATAAAGTCTCTATCATTCCACGTGGACGGGCATTGGGTGTGACTATGTTCTTGCCTGAAGAGGATAGATATAGCCACAGTCGTAAGATGCTTATCTCTAATATTTGTAGTCTATACGGCGGTCGAATAGCTGAGGAGATGACGTTGGGTAAAGATGGCGTTACCACTGGTGCGTCTAATGATATTCAGCGGGCCACTAGTCTGGCGCGTAATATGGTAGCGCGGTGGGGTCTGTCTGAAGAGATGGGGCCGCTGTTATATGATGATGAAGAGCAGGATCCGTTTAACCGTGGTTACGGTCAGGGTGTAAAGCCTATGTCTGAAGAGATTCAGCGTAAGATTGATACAGAGACCCGCAAGATTATCGATGAGTGCTACGCCAATGCGGCTAAGATGCTTGAAGATAACCGAGATGTTCTTGAGACTATGACTCAGGCATTGATGAAATATGAAACGATCGATAGCGGTCAGATCGATGAGTTGATGGATCGTAAGCCTGTTACTGCGCCGGAAGGCTGGCAGGAATCTGATTCCAGAGCGGCCCGGGATGAAGCTGCCAAAGCGAAGGATCAGGAAGACTTTGAGTTGGATGAAAGTGATCTAAGCGACGATGATGCTGAGGGATCGGCATCTGACTCCGATTCCGATTCTCCAGATCAGAATTTGCACTAATCTGGTAAGCTCAATGCCATAAGGCCGGTCCCTGACCGGCCTTTTTTAATATTAGCTCTTTACAGGAATCGAAGTGACTGATTTTTCTGCCTATAAATTTGGTTCCCGTCGCCTTGATCTGAGTCGCCCTCAAGTGATGGGGATTGTTAATGTCACGCCAGACTCCTTCTCTGATGGTGGTTCTCTATATGACTCGCGGAAGCTTTGTGTTGATCAGGCGGTCTCAAGGGCGCGGCAAATGGTCAAGGATGGTGCCGTCTTTATCGATGTAGGTGGTGAATCAACCCGACCGGGCGCGACGCCTGTTTCGCTTCAGGAAGAGATGGATCGTGTGCTGCCGGTAATAGAGCGGATCAGCGCTGAGATTGATGTGGTTATTTCGGTTGATACTAGTGCGCCAGAGCTTATTGCTGAGGCTGGTAGGCTTGGGGTAGGGCTGATTAACGATGTCCGTGCACTGGGGCGTGAAGGTGCTTTAGAGGCTGCTGCAGCAACTGGGTTACCTGTTTGTGTTATGCATATGCAGGGGAGTCCGGCAACTATGCAAGATGCCCCCGATTATGATGACGTATTGGATGACGTTAGTTTCTTTCTGAATCAGCGGGTAAGTGCTTGTAACAATGCGGGCATTGGGAATGATCGTATTATCCTGGACCCTGGATTTGGTTTTGGTAAAACAGTAGAACATAACCTGAGGTTGCTGAATAATCTTGGCCGATTGCGCAGTATGGGGTTGCCTCTCTTGGTGGGGACTTCCCGAAAAACGATGATCGATCATGTGCTGGGCCGTCCAGTGGATCAAAGACTTGCCGGGGGATTGGCAACCGTTGCTCTGGGTGTTCAGCAAGGGGCACAGATTTTCAGAGTGCATGATGTAAGAGATACAGTGGATGTGGTTCGGATGACAGAGGCAGTGCTGAACGAGTCTGTACAGGATGAGGATAAAAAATGACTAAGCGATATTTTGGTACTGATGGTATTCGTGGAAAGGTAGGTACAGCGCCTATTACTCCGGATTTTATGCTCAAGCTAGGTTGGGCTGCAGGTAAGGTATTTGCTCGGGAAGGTAGAAGTAAGATCATTATCGGCAAAGATACCCGGATATCGGGCTATATGTTTGAGTCGGCGCTGGAAGCGGGGCTCTCTGCTGCGGGTGTTGATGTGTTGCTGCTGGGGCCTATGCCGACGCCGGCTATTGCTTATCTAACCAGGACGTTTCGCTGTAACGCTGGAATAGTTATTAGTGCTTCCCATAACCCATACTACGACAATGGAATTAAGTTTTTCTCTGAACAAGGGACTAAGCTGCCAGATGATATTGAGCATGCCATTGAAGCCCAGATGGATATGGCAATGACGACGGTGGAAGCTGCCGAGTTGGGTAAGGCTCGACGTGTAGAAGATGCCGCTGGGCGTTATATTGAATTTTGTAAGGGGACTGTGTCCGGTGATCTTCAGCTTAAGGGGTTGAAAATTGCTGTCGATTGCGCGAATGGAGCTACCTATCATATTGCCCCGAAAGTGTTTCGGGAATTAGGTGCTGAGGTGATTGAAATTGCATCCTCACCTGATGGAATTAACATTAATGAAAATTGTGGTGCGACCTCTACCCGCTTACTTGAAAAGGTTGTAGTTGCAGAGAAAGCTGATCTGGGTATTGCGCTTGATGGCGATGGTGACCGGCTGATTATGGTCGACCATAAGGGAGCGCCGGTTGATGGCGATGAGCTGCTGTTTATTATTGCGATGGAAATGCAGCGTAAGAATCAGCTTAAAGGAGGCGTCGTTGGCACGCTGATGAGTAACTTTGGTCTGGAACAAGGGCTTAAGCAGGCTGAGATTCCTTTTGTGCGGGCTCAAGTGGGTGACCGCTATGTAATGACTGAGTTGGCAGAGAGGGAGTGGTTTTTGGGTGGGGAGTCTTCCGGGCACCTTATCTGTCGCCATCTGATCTCTACTGGTGATGGTATTGTTGCAGCGTTGCAGGTTCTGCGAGCGATGGCCGATACCGGAGCCTCGTTGCATGTACTGAAGTCTGCTATGGGAAAGATGCCGCAAACGATGATTAATGTTCGTCTTAGCGAGAAAGTTGATGTGATCTCATTGCCTGCAGTACAAGCAGCGGTGGCGGATATTGAATCTCGTCTAGGCGATCGTGGCCGGGTTTTACTAAGGCCTTCAGGCACCGAGCCATTGGTTCGTGTGATGATTGAAGGTGATGATGCGGTATGGGTTGAAAGTTTGTGTAAAGAGCTTGCGGAAGTGGTTAAGCAAGCGCTGTGATAATTTTTGCCTGCTGAGTTGTATCAGCTTGTAAATAATCAGGAAACTGGGTACTATGTGCGCCGCTTTGCACAGAGGGAAGCTCATGCGTAAGACGATTGTTGCAGGAAACTGGAAAATGAACGGTACCAGTGAGTCTATTAAGACTTTGCTGGAAAATATCACCGGCGGTGCGATAAATATCGACGGCCTGGTGACGCTGGTTTGTCCGCCTGCAGTCTACCTGTCTCAGGTTGTGGCTCAGACAGCTGATGCCCCTGTTTCGGTAGGTGCGCAGAATGTGTCAGCACAGCCAAAGGGTGCGTATACTGGTGAGTGGTCACTGGAAATGCTGCAAGATCTGGGTTGTGAGTATGTGATTTTAGGGCATTCTGAGCGACGTAGTATCTTTGGTGAAAGCGATGCGATAGTGGCTGAAAAAGTCGCTGCGACACTTGAAGCTGAACTGGTTCCGGTGCTTTGTGTCGGTGAAACGCTTGAACAGCGTGAAGCCGGGAAGGCCTTGGCGGTAGTGAGTTCACAGATTGATGTGGTGCTGCAGCAGGTTGGTATTGAAGGCTTCGCTTCAACGGTTATTGCATATGAGCCTGTTTGGGCTATAGGTACCGGATTGACGGCAACGCCGGAGGACGCGCAGGCAATACATGCTGCGATTCGTTCACAGCTTGCAAAGCACAATGCAAATATTGCTGAAAACCTGTCGATTCTATATGGCGGTAGTATGAATGCTGCAAACGCAGCAGAGCTTTTAGCTCAACAGGATATTGATGGCGGTCTGATTGGCGGCGCATCACTGAAAGCTGATGAATTCCTGACGATCTGCGCTGCGGCTGCAGAGAGTCGTAAGTAAGTGGAAAAATAGATGGAAACTCTGGTTCTTGCTGTACATGTTCTGCTGGCTGCAGCCATTATTGCTCTGGTGCTATTGCAGCAGGGTAAAGGTGCTGAGGCAGGCGCGTCTTTTGGTGCGGGTGCTTCACAGACCGTTTTTGGTAGTAAGGGTTCAGGTTCTTTTCTGAGTCGAATGACTGCGGTTATGGCAACTGGTCTGTTTGTTACCAGTTTTGTCCTGGCTGTATATGCTAAAGATCAGGCGTCAACAGTAACTGAGGCTGGAGTACCAGCGGCAGAGCTTATTGAAAGTGCTGCGCAACAGGCTGAAACATTGCCTGTGCTCGAAGAGCAGAAGGCTCCAGTCGGTGATACAGATATACCGCCTGCTGAGTAATACCTAGTAACAAAGCCGAAGTGGTGGAATTGGTAGACACGCCATCTTGAGGGGGTGGTGGCCTTATGGTCGTGCGGGTTCAAGTCCCGCCTTCGGCACCATATTTTATAAAAAAGCGCCTATTGGCGCTTTTTTTTGTTTTTGGGTTTTTGAATCACAGTCATCTATATGAAATCTTGTTTTGTCGATGTGAATTAAGATCCAGAGTGAATGATTGGTTAAACCTTAAAGCTGTCCTTGAACTACCTTGTCTGTGGGAGTATAATTCTCGCCGATTTCTGATGCGGGGTGGAGCAGCCTGGTAGCTCGTCGGGCTCATAACCCGAAGGTCGTCAGTTCAAATCTGGCCCCCGCTACCATTTTTTAAGATGTAATCAGAAAGAAGAGTTTCTTGAACGGACTCTTGAGGGTTAATCAGATGAATTTTTGTCTAACTGTTCATTCCTTTTTAGGGAGACGGTTGGGTAGAAGTTGATTCCCATTAGCAATTTCAGAATGCTGTTGTGTTAGATAAGCATCCGGAATTGTCGATCAAGCAGTACGTTGATTGGCCCCTTTTTAGGGGCTTTTTCGTACTTGCGACCTACTGGGTCGTGTGTTGAATGGGTCTTAGACCCATTTTTTGTTTGCATTGAAAGTGCATTTAGAGGTTTTTTGCGTGTCTGCAAAGTTGAGTATGTTACAGGAACTGATTGAGCCATCCGTGGTGGCTCTCGGTTATCAGTTATGGGGTTTCGAAATGATATCCCAGGGGCGTCATAGCATGTTGCGAATCTATGTTGATGCCGAAGCGGGTATCGATGTAGAAGATTGTGCCAAGGTAAGCCGTCAGGTGAGCGGTATTCTGGATGTAGAAGATCCGATTAGCGGAGAATATACGTTGGAAGTCTCCTCTCCTGGCATGGATCGTCCACTGTTTACGCTGGAACAGTACAAAGCTTATGTCGGACACGTCCTGCAGTTGAAGCTGCGTATGCCATTTGATGGACGCCGCAATTTTAAGGGGCTCCTCAGTGGTATCGAAGATGAAGATATCGTGCTGATTGTCGACCAGGAAGAGTTCCTGTTGCCGATAGATCACATAGAGAAAGCAAATATAGTTCCTCAGTTCTGAGATATTACAAAAGAATTGAATTTTGAGGTTGGGGCAGTTGTATGAATAAAGAAATTCTACTGGTTGCAGAAGCAGTATCTAACGAAAAAGACGTTCCCCAAGAGGTTATCTTTGAGGCGATTGAATTGGCGTTGGCAACTGCGACCAAAAAACGTTATGACGAAGATGCGGATATCCGCGTAGTCATTGACCGTACTACGGGTGGTTACACTACTTTCCGTCACTGGGCAGTTGTCAGCAACGAAGGTGTGCCGCTGTTGGGCACTGAGTTGACTATGCAGGAGGCTGAAGAGATTGATAAAAACCTTCAGCCTGGCGATATCCACGAGGAAGAAGTGGAGTCTGTAAAGTTTGGCCGTATCGCGGCTCAGACGGCAAAGCAGGTTATCGTTCAGAAGGTTCGTGAAGCTGAGCGCGCTAAAGTTGTTGCGCTGTATAGCGGGCGCTTGGGTGAGTTACTCTCCGGTACCGTTAAGAAGGTGACCCGGGATAACGTCATTATGGATCTGGGTGCTAACGCAGAAGCTGTGTTGCCACGTGATCAACTGTTACCGCGTGAAACTTACCGGATGGGCGATCGGGTCCGTGCGGTACTGAATGAAATTCGTACGGAAGGTCGTGGACCGCAGCTGGCAATGAGCCGCAGCTGCCCTGAGATGCTGATTGAGTTGTTCCGCATTGAAGTGCCAGAAATCTCTGAAGAAGTTATTGATATCCGTGCTGCAGCTCGTGATCCGGGCTCTCGTGCCAAGATTGCAGTGAAAACCAATGATGGCCGGATCGATCCGGTTGGTGCTTGTGTTGGTATGCGTGGTGCTCGGGTTCAAGCGGTTTCCAATGAGTTAAGTGGCGAGCGTGTCGATATCATTCTTTGGGATGATAACCCGGCTCAGCTGGTGCTGAATGCGATGTCTCCGGCTGAAGTGGCTTCTATCGTAGTGGATGAAGATTCCCGCTCTATGGATGTTGCTGTTGCCCAGGAAAATCTGGCTATGGCCATTGGTCGTGGCGGTCAGAACGTGCGCCTGGCATCTGAATTGACCGGTTGGAAGCTCAATGTAATGACCGAAGATGAAGCTGCTGAGAAGCAGCAATCTGAGGCAGGTTCCATTCTGGAGATTTTCGTTAAACACCTTGATGTGGATGACGATATCGCAGAAGTGCTGGTAGATGAAGGCTTTACCTCTCTGGAAGAGGTGGCTTACGTTCCTGCTGAAGAGATGCTCGAAATTGATGGTTTCGATGAAGATATTGTTGATGAGCTGCGCACCCGCGCTAAGGATGCTCTACTGAACCTGGCGATCGCAAGTGAGGAGGTTCTTGAAAATGCTGAACCTGCTCAGGATCTGCTAGAGATGGAAGGTATGGAGCGTCACCTGGCTTTTGTTTTGGCCAGTAAAGGTATCGTAACTATGGAAGATCTGGCTGAGCAAGCGGTTGAAGACCTGCTTGAGATTCAAGAGCTGGATAAAGATAAGGCTGCAGCGCTGATTATGACTGCGCGCGCCCCATGGTTTGCGGACGAAGAATAAGTCAACGGAGGAGATAAACCCAGATGGCAGAAGTCACAGTAAAACAGCTTGCCGAAGTAGTTGGCGTTCCCGTTGATCGTTTGCTTACGCAGATGAAACAAGCAGGTATTGCAGGCAAAAATGAAGTCGCTTCCGTAACGGAAGATGAGCGTCAGAAACTGCTTAACCACCTGAAGCGTAGTCACGGTGAAAAATCCGATGGCGAGCCTAAGAAGATCACGTTAAAGCGCAAGACGACGAGTCAGCTTAAAGTATCGGGCGCAGCTGGTAAGAAAACTATCAATGTAGAAGTGCGGAAGAAACGCACCTATGTGAAACGTTCGGATGTTGAAGAGACGCCGGCTCAGGAAGCTAAAGGTTCTAGCCTTCAAACTGAGTTGCAAGATCAGGCACGTCGCGATACAGATCTGCAGGCAGCACAGGAAAAGCAGCGTGAAGATGCACGCTTGAAGGCTGAAGCTAAGGCGAAGCCTGAACAGGCCTCAGCGCCAGCGTCAAAGCCAGGCGCTGCACCAAGAAAGCCTTCGTCTACGCACAAGAAGGCCGCAGGTGCACCTAGGTCAGCTACTGCACCTAGATCAGCAGCTGCACCTAAGGCTGCTGGAGCACCGGCTGCGGCACCTGCTGCAACCCCGGCTGCGCCAAAGCAAGATCGTAAGAAAAACTTCCGTAGTCAGGATAAGCCTGCTGCCGGTCGTAAAGACAACAAGCGTTTGTCCCGTAAGCCGGGTGGCCGTGGTGATGGCCGCCGAGGTAAGCCGGTTCAGCGTGGTATGACCAGCTCTAACGTTCAGGCGTTTGAGAAACCTACAGCTCCAGTGATTCATGAAGTAGGTATCCCTGAGTCGATTACTGTTGCAGAACTAGCTAAGAAAATGTCGGTTAAAGCTGCTGACCTGATCAAAGTGATGTTTAAGATGGGCGCTATGGCGACTATCAACTCCGTGATCGATCAGGATACTGCAACTCTTGTGGTTGAAGAGATGGGTCATACGGCTGTTCCGATGGCAGGAAATACCGTTGAAGATCAGCTTATCCAGACATCTGGCGCAGCTGAAGAAATCGCTGGTGTTCAGGTAGAGCGAGCTCCGGTTGTTACCGTAATGGGTCATGTTGACCATGGTAAAACATCTTTACTGGATTATATTCGTGAAACCCGCGTTGCGGCAGGCGAATCCGGTGGTATTACCCAGCATATTGGTGCCTACCACGTAGAAACGGGTCATGGCATGGTGAGCTTCCTGGATACACCGGGACACGCGGCGTTTACCGCCATGCGTGCCCGTGGTGCACAGCTGACCGATATCGTAATTCTGGTTGTTGCTGCAGATGATGGTGTTATGCCTCAAACCATTGAAGCGGTAGATCACGCCAAGGCGGCGGGTGTTCCTCTGGTTATCGCAGTCAACAAAATCGATAAAGAAGACGCTGACCCTGAACGTGTTAAGAACGAGCTGGCTCAGCGTGATGTTATCCCTGAGGAGTGGGGCGGTGAGGTCCAGTTTGTCAATGTTTCAGCCAAGACCGGTGAAGGTATTGATAAACTGCTGGACGCTGTTCTGCTGCAATCTGAACTACTTGAACTGACAGCGATTCCTGAAGCCTCGGGTCGTGGTGTTGTAGTTGAATCCCGTCTGGATAAAGGCCGGGGTCCTGTTGCGACTCTGTTGGTACAGAACGGTACGCTGAATCAGGGTGACATTGTCCTGGCAGGTCTGCAGTATGGACGTGTACGTGCGATGTTGGATGAGAGAGGTAAGCCGGTTAAGTCGGCTGGACCTTCGATTCCTGTCGAGATTTTGGGACTGGATGGTACGCCTGGAGCCGGTGAAGAGTTCACTGTTGTTTCCAATGAGAAGAAGGCACGTGAAGTTGCTTTGTTCCGTCAGGGTAAGTACCGCGAGATTAAACTGCAGCGTCAGCAGCAGGCTAAGCTTGAGAATCTGTTTGAGAATATGAAGGCTGGTGATGTTAAGACTCTGAACATCATTCTGAAAGCGGACGTACGTGGTTCACTTGAAGCGCTGACAACCTCTCTGGTAGATCTGAGTACCGATGAAGTTAAGGTAAATATCGTTTCCGGCGGTGTCGGTGGTATTGCTGAAACCGATGCTAACCTTGCGCTGGCTTCCAGCGCGATCATGATCGGCTTTAACGTACGTGCAGATGCTCAGGCTCGTGCAATCGTTGAACGTGAAGAGATCGAGCTGCGCTACTACAGCGTTATCTATGACATCATCGATGACGTTAAGCTGGCTATGACTGGTCTGTTGTCACCTGAGTTCAAAGAAGAGATCGTGGGTATTGCCGAAGTACGTGATGTCTTCCGTGCACCTAAGATTGGCGCTGTTGCCGGCTGTATGGTGACCGAAGGTTCTGTCTTCCGTAACAAGCGTATCCGGGTACTGCGTGAAAACGTGGTTATCTATGAAGGTGAGCTAGAGTCTCTGCGTCGCTTTAAAGATAACGTAGCTGATGTTCGTCAGGGCATGGAGTGCGGAATCGGCGTTAAGAACTACAATGATGTTAAAGTCGGCGATCAGATCGAAGTCTTCGACACAGTTGAAGTTCAGCGTACTTTGTAAAGGTGTATTGACACTACCATGGCAAGAGAATTTAGTCGTACACAGCGGATATCTGACCAGGTCCAAAAGGACCTGGCTCAGTTGATTCAGCGAGAAATTAAAGACCCACGTCTGGGGATGGTGACCATCAGCTATGTAAAGATCGCTAAAGATCTTGGCTATGCTGATATCTACATCACCGTTATGGCGCTGGGTGGTAAAGATGAAGCTACTGCAGTGACAGAATCTTTAAAAATTCTGAACGGTGCATCAGGCTTCCTGCGTGGACAGTTGTCCAGCAAGATCAAACTGCGGGTGATGCCGCAACTGCGTTTCCATTTTGATGAGAGTGTTGACCGTGGTCGACGTCTGAATGATCTGATTATTAAGGCGTCTCATGCTGACGGTCGTAATAACAACTCTGAAGACGGAGAGTAACCTTTGGCTAGACGGGCAAAAGGCCGGTCGGTCAATGGTATTTTTCTGCTCGATAAACCGGGTGGGATCTCATCAAACCGGGCGCTACAAATTGTAAAACGTATCTACGGTGCTGCTAAGGCAGGCCATACCGGTGCGCTGGATCCATTGGCGACGGGGATGTTGCCGCTTTGCTTTGGTGAAGCGACTAAGTTTTCCCAGTTTCTACTGAATGCAGATAAGCGTTATATCACCACCGCTAAACTGGGTCAGCGAACTGATACCAGTGATGCCGATGGTGTCGTTGTTGAGGAACGGCCGCTGCCGGATGATCTCAACAGCGAACAGATTGATGAGTTATTGCAACGGGATTTTACCGGTCTGATTACTCAGGTACCTTCGATGTTTTCAGCCCTGAAGCATAATGGGCAGCCGCTTTATAAACTGGCTCGTCAGGGTATTGAAGTTGAAGTGAAGAGTCGGCAGATCACGGTGCATAGCATCGAAGTGCTGGATTTTCGGGGCGATGAAGTCGATCTGGATATCCGCTGCAGTAAAGGCACCTATATCCGTTCAATAGTGCAGGATATGGGTGAAATACTCGGCTGTGGTGCTCATGTGAAGATGCTGCGCAGGCTCGATTCTGGCCCCTATAAGGCTGAGAGTATGATGCCATTAGCTGATTTAGAACAGCTGGTCGCGGATATGGGTGCTGATGCTTCGGTAGAACAGATACAAACGCATCTGGATGGGTTATTATTGCCGTCCTGGAGTCCGGTGGAAGATGCCCCTGAGGTATTGTTGTCGGATATCCAAACCGATGCTCTTTGTAAAGGGCAGTGGGTGATGCTGGATGATGTTGCAGTGCTGCCTCTGGTACGTATTCGTGATGCTGCCAGTGATAAGTTTCTGGGTATTGGTGAAGTTGACACCGCCGGGCAGTTATTGCCGCGTCGGTTAATGAGTACTCAGAATCTGTAATTGAATTTGCTGGTGTGGCTTAGGCGACACCGGCAATCTGACGTTGAACTGACAATATGCTCGGTACAACGCGACTATTAATCCACCACATATGTGGTGTGCATATTATTTTTGGAGTTTTAAAAATGGCATTATCTGTAGAAAAGAAAGCTGAGATCGTAGCTGAGTATGCTCGTGGTGAAGGCGACACTGGTTCTCCTGAAGTACAAGTTGCTTTGCTGACTAACAACATTGTTGGTTTGCAGTCTCACTTTAAAGGTCACATCCATGACCACCATTCTCGTCGCGGTCTTATCCGCATGGTAAACCAGCGTCGTAAGCTGCTGGACTACCTGAAGAAGAAAGATGTTACTCGTTACGCTGATCTGATCAAGCGTCTGGGTCTGCGTCGCTAAGATAATGTTCCGGGGTCATCTTTGATGACCCCGGTGCTTTTTAAGATCCGTAAAATTCGGATTTTTATCATGAGTCTGTACAGCGTATACACCAACCAGCCTGTACTCTGGTGAACTCTTGAAACGATAAGAGTCCAGCAGAGTACTGGCTAAAAGAGGCCGGTGTTACGTCGCACAGACATTTTTTTATTTTGCATAAAGGTAAGGAATATAATCGTGCCACAAGCAATTACTAAAACGTTCCAGTACGGTAAGCATGAAGTTACCCTGGAAACAGGTCGTATTGCCCGTCAGGCAAGCGGTGCTGTATTGGTTACTATGGGCGGAGTACAGGTTCTGTGTACAGTCGTTGGAGCTAAATCTGCTCGCGAAGGTCAGGACTTCTTCCCATTGGCTGTTCACTATCAGGAAAAGTACTACGCTGTAGGCCGTATCCCTGGTGGTTTCTTCAAGCGTGAAGCGCGTCCATCTGAGAAAGAGACACTGACTTCTCGTCTGATCGACCGTCCAATCCGTCCACTGTTTCCGAAAGGTTACATGAATGAAGTACAGGTTATCTGTACTGTTGTTTCTGCGGATAAGATTAACGATCCTGATATCGCTGCACTGATCGGTACTTCTGCTGCACTAGCTGTCTCCGGTATTCCATTCCAGGGCCCTATCGGTGGCGCTCGGGTCGGTTACACTGAAGAAGCGGGTTACTCGCTTAACCCAACGTATGAAGAGCTGCAAACTTCCATGCTAGACATGGTTGTTGCCGGTACTTCTGAAGCGGTTCTGATGGTTGAGTCTCAAGCTCAGGAATTGTCTGAAGATGAAATGCTGGGTGCTGTAGTTTATGGCCATCAGCAGATGCAGGTTGCTATCAATGCGATCAACGAACTGGTTGCTGAAGCGGGTAAGCCGCGTTGGGAATATACGCCTGAAGCTAAGAACGAAGCACTGATCGAGCAGGTTCGTGCTTCTGTTGGTGAAGACATTAATGCTGCTTACCAGACTGCTGACAAGATGCAGCGTCAGGGCTCACTGTCTGATGCCCGCGCTAAAGTTGTTGCAGCGCTGTGCGGTGAAGAAGGTCAGCCTTCTGCCGGTGAAGTAGGCGATATCTTTAAGTCTCTGGAGAAAGAGATTGTTCGTGGCCGTATCATTGATGGGCATCCACGTATCGATGGTCGCGACAGTAAGACTGTTCGTGGCATCGAAGTTGAGATCGATGTGCTTCGCGGTACTCACGGTTCTTCTCTGTTTACCCGTGGCGAAACTCAGTCAGTAGTGACTTGTACACTAGGTACAGCACGTGATCAGCAGATCATTGATGCGATCGAAGGCGAACGCCGCGATCCGTTTATGCTGCACTACAACTTCCCTCCATACTCTGTAGGTGAAGCAGGACGTGTTGGTTTCACTAGCCGTCGTGAAGTAGGTCATGGTCGTCTGGCGCGTCGTGGTGTTGCTGCGGTTCTGCCATCTCAGGAAGAGTTTCCATACACTATCCGTATAGTATCTGAGATCACTGAATCTAACGGTTCAAGTTCTATGGCATCTGTTTGTGGTGCGTCTCTGTCTATGATGGATGCGGGTGTACCTCTGAAAGCGCCTGTTGCTGGTATTGCGATGGGTCTGGTTAAAGATGGCGAGCGTTTTGCTGTACTGACCGATATTCTGGGTGATGAAGATCACCTGGGCGATATGGACTTTAAAGTAGCGGGTACCGATGCTGGTGTTACCGCACTGCAGATGGATATCAAGATCACCGGTATTACCGAAGAGATCATGGATATCGCTCTGGAGCAGGCTTATGAAGCTCGTGCTCACATCCTGAAAGAGATGGCTAAGGTTATCGGTTACGCTCGTCCGGAACTACCAGATAATGCGCCAGCGATGACTCTGCTTGAGATCAATCCTGAGAAGATTCGTGACGTTATTGGTAAGGGCGGAGCAACTATCCGTGCTTTGACTGAACAGACCGGCGCGACTATCGATATCGAAGATAACGGTACTGTTCGTATCTATGCAGCTGATAAAGCTGCGGCTCAGGCAGCTGTTGATAAAGTTAAAGAGATCACTGCTGAAGCTGAAGTTGGTCAGGTATACGAAGGTAAGGTTGTACGTCTGGAAGAGTTCGGCGCCTTTGTTAACATCCTGCCAGGTAAAGATGGTCTGGTTCACATCTCTCAAATCGCTAACAAGCGTATCGAGAAAGTAACCGATTATATCAAGATGGATGACGTGATTAAGGTTAAGGTACTGGACGTGGATCCACGCGGCCGTATCAAGCTGACTATGCGCGACCTGGAAGCTGACGAGTCTGTAGAGTAAATTCGTTTTAGCTTACTGAAAAAGCCCCGCTGATGCGGGGCTTTTTTGTGACTGCAGATTGTGTAGAGTTGGAAAAGAAGAGAGGCGGTGATTGATTATGAAAAAATTACTGGTAAGTGGTTTGGTATTGCTACTGGCGGGCTGCGGTGGGGATGAAGTTGGTGATGTATCGCTCGGTATATTGACGACAAAGGATATTAAGTTGAATGTACTGATAGACCCGACAATATCGGGTGTGACCTGTCATGTAGCCAGTGTCGAAGCTGATCTGGATTTTTCTGATCCCAGTGATTCATCAATCGCCTGTCGCCAGACCGGCATTATTTCGCCGGATATGATCGCCGCAATCGATCGCTCCAAAAATGGCGAGATTGTGTTCAGGAAGTCTAAAAGTGTGCTCTTTAAAACGATGAAAGTCAGACGTATTTTTGACGCTGAATCTCAGACGCTGATGTACCTTTCTTACTCGACCAAAGAGATCAATGGTAGTTATAAACATAGTCTCTCCACTGTGCCTTTATGGGGCACGCAGGCATATAACAGCAGTCGTTAGACGTTGCTAGAACGGTGCTTCGCACCTTGCTAGAAAAGGCATTTTTAAGAGCGGTAGTAAGCTTTTCTCACGCGCGGTGCATTTATTGTTCGTTGCCTTGAAACGTAGCACTGATGAGGCTTACGCGAGTTGTCCCAGTGTTATGCACAGCCTTGTGCGATGAAAAGTGGGGATAACTAATGGCGTTAGCTACAACGTTGCTCCGCAACTCGCTAGATGGAAAGTTTCCCTTGCCTTACTAGAAAAACAAAGTTCAAAGAGCTTTCGGTGTTAACGTCAGCTGGGTACAGCAGAGATAGGTGACGTTTTACTCCGCCTCTTCAGATTAGCTTGCAGATCGATATAGCTCTAGGCCCGCAATGGAAGGTTGATTTGCAGTGCCGTCACTCTGTGCCAACGCCCGTAACATACGCCCGGTTATACAGTTAAAGCACTGCGGGCCGTTTCGACTACAGAGTGAGTTCGCACAGGCGTTGAGCAGTAGTTCATGGGCGGCCTGTTGCTGTATTCGCCAGTTGTCTGAAAAAAGCTCTTCACAAGTAATAATTCCCTGTTCAAGTAACTCTGATACGGCGCTTCCGCGCCACTCTGCTATCAGGCTGTCAGACAAACCGCTGTGCAACTTAATAACCGGCTCCTTGCGTTCCAGCCAGGCATCAATTCTGAGTGCATTCATCGTTTGATCTCCACTGCTCTAAATGATAATGATTCTCATTATGATTGTTTTAGGCGCGAATGCAACTATTTTATGAAGAGCAGTAGCTAGACGTGTTTCCGTCACTTGCTAGAGCGGCGCTTCGCACCTGCTAGTGGTTAGAAAAAGTATTTATAAGCACATAGGAAAGTGGTTCTCTGAGATGGGTTTTCAATCCCGCATATTAGCTGCACATTTATTGCTCGCTATCCCGAATCCTAGCACTGATAAGGCTTACGCTAGTTGTCCCACTGTTATGCACAAGTTTGTGCGGGCTGATCTGGGGATAAATATTAGTAGCTTGACGGTGCTTCGCACCTTGCTCGTGGCTAGAACAATCCTTTTTAACTAATATGAGAAAACGTGCGTGGTAAGTTTGGTTAGGTATACTTAAAAACTGCTTTGGGAGGTAGGTTGGGATGAGACACGAATCCCAACAATGGTTAGGAGCTGCGCTTATAGGGACAATATGAACCCGAGGTGATGGCGAGTGTCTTACTAAACAGAGGAGACGTATATGAACTGGATTATCCGAACCTTTGTAATGTTGCTTCTGAGTCTTGGCCTGAGCTTTAGTGTAAACGCCGGGAAGCTGGGAGCCCCGCTGTCCGCTCCTGAATTCACTCAGTCCGATGCTGGCAGCTGGTTGAATAGTCCACCGTTATCCTTAAAGGAGCTAAAGGGGAAAGTGGTGATGCTGGACTTCTGGACCTTTGATTGCTGGAACTGTTATCGCTCTTTTCCATGGATGCTTGAGCTTGAGCGAGAGCTTGCTGACGAAGCGTTTACGGTGATTGGTATACATACTCCGGAATTCTCTCATGAGCGCATCAGGGCTAATGTAAAAGCCAAAATTGATGAATTTGAGCTGCATCACCCGGTTATGATGGATAATAACTTTACCTACTGGCAGGTGATGGGCAATAAATACTGGCCAACCTTTTATTTAATCGATAAGCAGGGTCAGGTCCGGTCTATTTATATAGGTGAAACTCATGCGGGGACGGAGCAGGCGGAGACTATCGAAAAGGATATTCGGGAGCTTTTGGCGGAGCAATAGTTGAGGATAAGTGGCTAGGAAAGCCTACTTAACAATTAGAGGTGCAAGTAATAACGGCGTTGATTTTATAGGATGTGGGGATTATGCCCAGCGTGTAATTCAGGCAAGGACACGGCCTCTGTAGTTCACTATTATTTTTAACACTGCTCTATGCTCCAGCTATCCTTTTGATGAATATAGGCAATACTTATATGCCCTGTTTCAGATTCTGGGAATTAGAAGTGAAAAGTTTTTAAAATTAGCCGATATGTGGCTTTCGTCGTTTGATCATGGAGAGGATGTTATGCCAAGAAGATTAACCCAAACAAAGCCCCACACACATCAAACTCTTAAAAATATGAGTTATGAAAGTATGGTAATTAGCTGGCTTATGTACGATGGCTGGCAGGTATTCACCCCTATCTTGGATAATGGCCATCAAACCGACATCCTTATTTCTGATGGTCCTAATTACTATAGAATCCAAATAAAAACAGTTGAAGCCTCAGGCGAAGATCATATTGTCGATAATAAGTGGGAAGATAGTAATGTAAATTATGTGATTTATTTTGCTAGAAACTCCACATGGGGCTTTATTGCTCCAGCATTCACAGAAAAAAAACGAGCTTTAAATCACGATGAGCATCTTCGCTTTGAGGCGAATAGCCGGACCCAGTTCTTAAAAGTTCTTCATACAATAGATTGAGTGGTCATAAAAAAGCCGTAGGTAATAACTCTACGGCTTTTATCTTTTGCTCTTTCTAGCAGGAAAACGCAGTTTTCCGTTCTAGCCACTCGCAAGGCGCGAAGCGCCGTCTAGCTAGCCACTTTGTTTCTCTCGCATTACACAATAAAGCCGGAAGCCGTAAACGGTGTAGAGGCAGTTCAAAAAGCCGAATACGATATCTAGCAGGCTGCGGAGTAATACCGAATCTATGCCCATGACCTGCAATAGCGCTTCAAGTAGCAGATTACCACCCAGCAGTATGACAAAGAGTACCGCCAGACCGTTGACCAGTGGCCAGAAGAATTCAGAGGTGTCGTCCCAGCTATTTTTCAGTGCCTCTGTTGGGCCTGCTTTTTCGATCACACTGTGATATTCGGAAAAGGCTAAACGAACCAATACATAGATGCCGGGGATAAAAAACAGAAACAGGCCGATTACAATGCCAAACGCGCCGAGCATTTTGGTAATCAGTAGTGGCCACCAACGGGTGAGGCCAATTTTCAGGGCCTCAGTGGTGCTGATGGGTTGTTCGTTGACCACCGATTCAAGATAGGCGATGGTTGCACCGACATAGATTGGCAGAAAGATCAGGCTGGTCAGATAGAACATCATCAATGAGTTGTTCATCTGCGGATTTTCCGGATCAACCGACTGGATCGCACTCATGCTGATGAGGGTTATCAGGATGATGAAAGGCAGTTGAATCCGCATAATCGGAACTAGATTGGCGCGGAAAAAGAACCATGTTTGTTTCAAGTATAAAGGGACCATAAAGGCTCCGTATCAAATAATGTTAATGCGGCTGGGCTAGCAGTACTAATTTAAAACTACCGTTGGCGGCGATAGTTTCAATGCTACCGAATAGGTTCAGGGCTTTGCGTTCCAGAGGAATGTGCAGGTTAACCACAAAGCAGGCGATTCCATTGGCTTGTAATCTACGCCGGGCTGCATTCAGGAATCTATCAGTCATATCTCCATCGACACTGAAACCTTGGTGAAACGGGGGGTTGCAGACAATCAGTGGGAACTGTTTATGGATCCCTTCTGCGCAGTCCGCCGCGATGACGTCTGCTTCTACTCCCTGTTGCTCTAGATTTTCCTTGCACAGTCGCAATGCCGCTGCGTTGTTATCAGTCGCAGTGATTTTAGCGCCGAGGGTCGAACAGTTCAGTGATAGATAACCGTAACCGCAACCAAGATCCAGTATTGATTCAGGGGGCGTGGGTAAGCGATCAAGGAAGCGTTTTAATTCTTCAATAAGGTAAGCGCTGCCCTTATCAATTTTGTTCCAGCCATAGATGCCGGGCTTACTAATGTAGCTGAAGTTGCCATCGGTTTCGATCTCGCGCAGTTCGGTGTAGCTCTGATCTTCGAGTAGATCGGTATCCGCTTGCCCTGGAGAACTGAGAATACCCATCCAGGTATTCTTATCGGCTTTTACCATCTCAATGTTTCCGGCAAACAGTTTCTTCGCCTTATCCAGATAGGTTTTTATACCCTCGTTCTTCAGGCCTGATATACAGAGGTGGCCACCGGGTTTGAGAATACGGATAGCCTGATTGATAACGTGATGAACCACCGGTTTCTCTTTCGATATCCGGTAGAGCATCTTATCGACACTGTGCTCGCTATAGCCACTAAAATCAAAATCAGAGAAGGTCGCTTGCCAGTCGGCGTCATTGAGCTGTTGGCACAGATCAAAACGGTTAGTGATCACGGTAACCTCGGGATTCGCCAGGCTTATCTGATTAAGCAGATTTTCATCAGCAATCCAGAGAGCGGTTCCTGAGGCGTTTTCCAGCTCAGGTTTCAATAGTGTAAATGCAGCATCATTCATTTGACTGAAGCGACCTCCTGCTCGGTTAGAAAACGAAACTCGCCAGGTGCCAGTGCTTCATCAAGGGCTATTTCACCCACCTGATCTCTGTGCAGTCCGATAACTTTATTACCCAGTGCAGCAAACATCCGTTTAACCTGATGATAGCGGCCTTCTTGCAGGGTTACCCGGGCACTGGTTTCTGACAAAATTTCCAATACAGCAGGCAGTGTTGGCTTATCTTCGTTGTGCAGTTCGATGCCATTGGCAAACTGCTCAGGGTAATTCTCTGTGATAGGCTCTGCGGTGGTAACCAGATAGACTTTGTCACAACGATGTTTCGGTGAAGTAACCCGATGTGACCACTGACCATCATTGGTGATCAGTACCAGTCCTGTGGTGTCGATATCCAACCGGCCAGCTGGGTGCAGGTCCCGAATGGTTTCAAGTTCAAGTAGATCGATAACTGTCGGGTGCTCGCTGTCTTCCGTGGCGCAGACAGTGCCTTGTGGCTTATTCAGCATCAGATATTTAGGGCCGGGAGCTAGAATTTCACGCCCTTCTAGTAGCACCTGGTCATCGGCAAGTACTTTGTGGCCATGATCTTGAATGAACTGCCCGTTTACCTCGACATTTCTGCTTTTAATCTGTCGTTTAACAATACTGCGTGGTAAGCCGGTGGCCTGACTCAGATATTTATCCAGTCGCATTGAAATTCATCTGCCTGTTATGAAAAAGAGCTAGTATACCGGTACCGGCTGGAATGCAATAGAGTCGGTAATCAGCTAATATAGCGCCGATTAGATATCCACTCCCTGTAATTAACTGTGTGACCGCCTGTGAAGCTTTTTGTAGATAACCTGACTAATGTTGATTTCTCTTACTTGCATCCCCATCGTGGCCTGCTGGGTGAGTCCTGGCTGGTTCAGCTGGTGCTGGATGGTAGCTTGAATGATCAAGGGATGATCTGTGATTTCGGAATTGTAAAAAAAGCCGTGAAGCAGTGGTTTGATGACTGTATTGATCATGCGCTGGTGGTACCAACAGGCATGGCTAATCTGCAGACGAGTCATAAGAGTGGTGAGACCACTGTTAACTGGCAATACCCGGAGGGTGGTGAGTTTTTCTGTCGTTCACCTGAGCAGGCGATTGTGCTGGTGGATCTGGAGCAGGTTACCGAAACTAGTTTGGCGGCATGGTGTAAAGACCGTTTGTTGGAGCTGTTTCCCGATGAAGTGAAAGGGTTAGAGATTAGCTTCGTGCCTGAGGCCATTAGTGGTGCTTTTTATCACTATAGCCACGGCTTGCATCAGCATGACGGTAACTGTCAGCGGATCGCTCATGGTCACCGTTCACGGGTTGAGATCTTTCTCGACGGAGCGCGTGATACCGGGGTAGAGCAGCAGTGGGCAGAAACCTTCCATGATATCTATATTGGCACTCGCAACCACTTGCTAGCCGAGCCATCCGCAGAGCATCATTATCAGTATGATGCGCCACAGGGGCAATTTGAAATCAGACTGCCGGCAGAACATTGCTATCTAATTGAAACTGAAACCACGGTAGAGCAGATAGCTTGTCATCTGGCGGCGCAGGTTAAAGCGGAATATCCCGATCGTGAAGTGACGGTGAGGGCTTTTGAAGGGGTGGGTAAAGGCGCCATTGCTACCGCCTGAGTTCACTGCTTTTTAAAACATAAAAAAACCGCGGTAAATACCGCGGTTTTTTTGTTTCAGGTATGTAGCTTAGCTGCGTTCGATTGCCAGCGCAGTACCCATACCGCCACCGATACACAGCGTTGCCAGACCTTTCTTAGCGTCGCGGCGAGCCATCTCGTGCAGTAGGGAAACGAAGATACGGCAGCCTGAAGCACCGATTGGGTGGCCCATAGCGATAGCGCCACCGTTAACGTTAACGATGTTAGTATCCCAGCCTAGATCTTTGTTTACAGACATCGCCTGAGCAGCAAATGCTTCGTTGGCTTCAACCAGATCCAGGTCATCAACAGCCCAGCCAGCTTTTTCCAGTGCTTTCTGAGTGGCACAGATCGGGCCAGTACCCATGATAGATGGTTCAACACCTGCAGATGCGTAAGCTTTGATAGTCGCTAGTACAGGCAGACCCAGTTCAGCCGCTTTTTCAGCAGAGCAGACGATCACAGCAGCCGCGCCATCATTGATGGTAGAAGAGTTACCTGCAGTAACAGTACCGTCTTTCTTGAATGCTGGGCGCAGTTTGCCCAGTGCTTCAGCGGTAGCGCCAAAACGAGGCTGCTCATCGGTATCGAATACGATATCGTCGCCGCGACGCTTAGGGATAACAACCGGGATAATCTCATCTTTGAACTTGCCAGCAGTAACAGCCGCTTCAGCTTTGTTTTGAGAAGCTGCTGCGAAAGCATCCTGCTCTTCACGGGTGAAGCCGTATTTAGCAGCGATGTTCTCGGTGGTGATGCCCATGTGATAGTCGTTGAATGCATCCCATAGACCATCTTTGATCATGGTGTCGACCATCTTCCAGTCGCCCATGCGAGCGCCGTTACGAGAATTTGGTAGAACGTGAGCGGACATGCTCATGTTTTCCTGACCACCAGCAATAATTATGTCAGCATCGCCGCAGCGGATTGCCTGAGTTGCCAGTTGGATCGCTTTCAGACCTGAACCGCAGACCTTGTTGATAGTCATAGCGGATACTTCAACTGGAAGACCAGCATTAATCGTTGCCTGGCGAGCTGGATTTTGACCACAGCCTGCAGTTAGTACCTGGCCAAGAATGACTTCGTCAACCTGATCGCCCTGAATCCCGGATTTTTCCAGCAGACCTTTGATAACCGTAGCGCCAAGATCGCTGGCCGCAACAGATGCCAGTGAACCATTAAAATTACCTACAGCCGTACGTCCGGCAGCTACAATAACAACATCACGCATGATATTTCCTCTTGCTTGTGAGAATTCCGCAGTAGTGTAGTCACGACCTGTGACGGATTGATGGCAGGCCTGTCAGTAGCCTACATAGCACACTCTGCAGCTGTTTTTTTAATAATATATTTTTTTGTGCAATGCAGTACAGCATAGTCAAAAGGCAACTGCAATGGGATATAGCACTGTCAGGTTACATTGTGTGAGAAAATTGCACCTGAGATGGGAATTTAGCAGCTGAGTTGCAGAAAACCAAGCCGACCAAGGGCGAATGCGCGGGTCTGTTCAGGGGCGGTGTTTGAAAGGCTGCGATACCCCATAGGGGTATCGCGACTTGAATCAGAGATCGACAACCATGTTATCGATCAGGCGGGCTTTACCAAGATAGGCTGCGGCCACCAAGACCAATTCAGAGTGTTGCGGTTGGGCTGGTTGAAGATCGAAGCGATTGCAGATGTTGTAGTAGTCGCGTTTGAATCCCGCTTCTTCTAAAGCGATCAGGGCTTCTTCCTGCAGGTTTAGATAATCCCGTCGACCCGCGCTGATTGCAGCGATAGTCATGCGTATCACCTGATTCAGGGCAGGGGCGGTTGCCAGCTCTTCCGGGGTTAGATAACCGTTGCGAGAGCTGAGTGCCAAGCCGTTTTGAGCCCGGGCGATAGGCGAGCCCTGAATTTCAACGGGTAGAAACAGGTCTTCTGCCATGCGCCGTATAACCATTAGCTGCTGAAAGTCTTTCTCGCCGAAAATTGCGACATCCGGCTGGACCATGCCAAATAGCTTACACACTACAGTGGCGACACCACGGAAGTGTCCCGGACGAGAGGCGCCACAGTGGATCTCAGAGATGCCCGGTACTTCAATCAGTGTCTGTATAACCTGACCGTTGGGGTAGACCTCTTTGCTGTTAGGCGCAAACAGGTAATCGCAGCCAGCGGCTGCCAGTTTTTCCTGGTCGGCACTTAGTGTGCGGGGGTAGGCATCCAGATCCTCGTTTTCACCAAACTGCAGAGGGTTAACAAAGATGCTGGCAACGGTGATGTCAGCATTGTTGTTAGACTGGTGGATCAGTTGAATGTGGCCGGTATGAAGGTTACCCATCGTTGGTACGAAACCAATTCTTTTGCCCGCACGCCGCTCTGCGCCGAGTACTTCACGTAGCTCGGCGATAGAAAAGATAGTTTGCATGGTTATTCGAATCCGTGTTCCGTTCCGGGGAAGGTGCCAGCTTTTACTTCATCAGCATAAGCTTTAAAGGCACCGGGGATATCATCGCTGTCAGCCATAAAGTTTTTAACAAACTTTGGACTGCGGCCCGGAGTAATTCCCAGCATATCGTGCATCACGAGTACCTGAGCATCCGTTTCAGCGCCAGCGCCAATTCCGATAACCGGAATATCGACCGCTTTGGTGATCTCTCCTGCCAGTATCGAGGGTACACATTCCAGAAGCAGCATTGCTGCACCAGCCTGTTCCAGTCGAACGGAATCTTCGATCATCTTTTTGGCGACGTTGTTATCACGCCCCTGTACTTTGTAACCACCTAGTACGTTTACAGCCTGCGGCGTAAGACCCAGATGGGCGCAAACCGGGACGCCCCGTTCTGCCAGCAGAGTGATGGTTTCGTCCAGCCAAGCGGCGCCTTCCAATTTGACGATATGTGCGCCTGCAGACATAAGTGTTGCAGCGCTGTCCATCGCCTGTTCTGGCGTACCGTAGCTCATGAATGGCAAGTCAGCCATGATCATTGAGCCCTGATTTCCCGCTTTCACTCCTGCAGTGTGGTAGGCCATCTCTTCGACGGTTACTGGCAGAGTGCTGTCATTGCCCTGTAGGACCATGCCCAGGGAATCGCCTACTAGCATCACCTCAACACCAGCGGTGCTGATAAGGTGGGAAAAACAGGCGTCGTAGGCAGTCAGTACTGCAAACTTTTTTCCGGCCTGTTTAAGGGCCGTTAGGGTATGAAGGGTAATGTTGCCCATAAGAGAACCTGTCTATTTATTACTCACACGGGTGGGGATTATACCTATGCCTTTTAGGTTTAACTATTATCTATTGTATATACTGGGTAAAAAGCATTTAAGTGTTTGTTAAATAGAATGAATTTAAGAATTAAATTTGCTCAAGAGTGCCAGTATTACAGCTTTTAAGGTATTCAGGGAGTGTCTTTCCGGCAGGAATACTCAAATTAGGAGCGATTTCAGCCAGAGGGAAGAGTACGAAATTGCGTTCTTGTAGATAGGGGTGGGGAACGGTCAGTCGATCATTATTGATCAGTTGGTCACCAAAGAGTAGCAGGTCCAGGTCTAGAGTTCGGGGTCCCCAATGCTGGATTCTGATCCGTTGATGTTGCTGCTCGATCGCCTGCATGGCGTCAAGTAGTTCCAGGGGTTGTAGGGAGGTTTCCAGACTGGCAACTGCATTGATGTAATCAGGCTGGCCAGGAGGGCCAACCGGATCGCTGCGATAGAGGCTGGAGTGGATCAGGTTACGACACTGGTCTAAGCGCTCCAGCTCCAGTAATGCTGTCGCGACCTGAGTCACCGGGTTTTCCAGATTGCTGCCCAGGCCGATAAAGCATTTGATCCAATGATCAGCCATTGTTTGATTCTTGCTTTTTAGGTGGGCCACGGCGTCTGCGGCGGCGCTTAGTTGGCTCGTCTCTGTTGGCTTCACGGGACATGTGGCTACGAATCTGAGGATTCTGTACCTGATAGTCGGTCCACCACTTGCCTAGCCCGTCCAGCTCTTCACCGCTGCTCTCCCGGAGAATCAGAAGATCGTATGCGGCGCGGAAACGGGGGTGTTCTATCAGTCGATCGGCGCGCTTGCCTTGTCGGCGAGGTAGGCGGAACTGTAATTCCCAGATCTCTCTGATCGGAGTAGAGAAGCGACGAGGAATGGCGGTTTGACGAATCTGGTTGCCAATTACATGGTTGGCAGCCTCATGCATCGCCGGAACGGTATGCATACCATCTTCTTCCATCAACTGCTTCATGCGGCGCTGCATCGGATACCAGAGCAAAGCTGCAAATAGGAATGCCGGAGTAACGCTTTTATCTTGCTGTATCCGGCGGTCAGTATTTTGTAGAGCATTCAATACTAGTTTTTCTACCGGATAGCCCTCAGGGTTTTTGAGGCTGTCTGCGGTCTGCGCGAGCAGTGGTGCCAAAAGATCATGTTTGCGTAGCTGGTGAAAGGATTCAACGCCATGGCCTGACTGGAAGATTTTTAGCGCTTCATCAAAGAGCCGGGCAGGGGCGATATCTTTTAATAGATAGCCCAGCTCTTTTAAGGGGGCTTCCGATGCCGGTTCAATAGTAAAGCCTAACTTTGCTGCAAACCGTGCTGCCCGGAGCATGCGTACAGGATCTTCACGGTAACGGGCGTCCGGGTCGCCTATCATCCGCAGAATGCCATGTTTCAGATCACTGAAGCCGTTCGTGAAGTCGTAGATGCAATGATCATTAGGGCAATAATAGAGAGCGTTAACAGTGAAGTCGCGACGTAGTGCGTCTTCTTCTATGGTGCCGTATACGTTGTCCCGGACGATCATGCCGCTGTCATTCTGGCGACCGTGTTCACCGTCGTTGTTCTTCGGTTGACTATCGTGGCTGGCGCGGAAGGTTGCTACTTCGATCAGATCACGGCCAAAGCGAACATGCAGCAGCTTGAAGCGACGACCAATCAGGCGTGAGCGACGGAACAGAGCATGGGCTTGTTCGGGGGTTGCGCTAGTGGCAACATCAAAATCTTTTGGATGCTTATTCATCAGCAGATCACGGATACAGCCGCCGACTAGATAGCCTTCGAAGCCTTCATCCTGTAGATGATATGCCGTTTTCATCGCTGCGTCGTTTAGGCGTCGACGGGGGATTTGGTGTGTCTCTTCGGGAATGAGCTGGCGTCCTTGTGCCTGCTGATTTTCAGCACTCTCAGAACTTTTGCTACTACTACCAAATAGCCGGCGGATAAACGAACCTATAGGTGACGAGTTATTGTCCATATCTCAGTAAGAATCTTGCGCAGATTAAGAGCGCGAATAATAGCATGAAATTTTACGGAATAACGAAGTAAACGCCGTAAAAGCAGTGATCAATGAGGTAAATGAGGGAATTAGATAACAGGTAAAAGGGAATGGATAAGCTGATCGCCTTAGACAACAACGCTAGCCTTAGCTTGTTGTTTTTATTTCTAAGAGCACTATCTCGGGACCGTCGTATTTAGGTGTCAATTACGGCGACCAGCTTAAAGCCTCATTATTATTTTTATTCGAGGCAGGTTGCTTATAAGCGAGTAATCTGGGTTTTATTTTTATTATGATTACATGCTTTAAGCATTGTTTTTCTTCTTACTTACAATAAAGCATAGCTTGTGCCAACTTTTGTAACTGTTTGATTTAAATTGATTATTTTTGTATTTATCTGATTTGTTACCTGGGCTTACAATTGAGGGTAACAAAAAGTGTTACCTTTCAACTCATGCTGCATCTGCGTAAAGGTGGATAAGTAACACTTTTGGTAGGGGCTTATCATCCTAAAGTCGTAACTTATTCGCTAGCCAGTGTTGAGTCTTGCTTCGGCTTTCTTGGGATGCCTAGCTTCTGGCGTCTTTCCCATAAGCACTTTCGGCTGACGCCCAGTTTTTTTGCCAGAGCTGTCTCGCTCATACTGTCCTGATTTTCCAGTACGAACCGCTGGAAGTAATCATCCAGTGATAGGTTTTGTTCAGGGCGGCGCTCAGTTCTGTCTCCGGTTGTTTCCGCAACGAGTGAGTTACCATTGGCAAAACTGCTTTCCAGTTCAGCCAATGAGCCAGGTTCAATATCAAGGCCTAGCAGGTCGGTGGTGATTATGTGGTCTTCGGACAGAATAACAGCACGCTCTATAGCGTTTTGTAGCTCTCTAACGTTACCAGGCCAGTTGTAGCGGGTCATAGTTTGGCAGGCATCGTTGCTGAATTTCAGTAATTTAGACCCGAGTTTATCGCAACTTTTCTGCAGGAACTGCTGGGCAATTGTGATGATATCATCGCCACGTTCGCGTAGCGGAGGCATCTGCAGCTCCATTACATAGAGTCGATAATAGAGATCTTCACGGAACTCACCGGTCTTGGCTAGCGCTTTAAGGTTGCGGTGGGTTGCGGCGATGAGACGGACATCTACATTGATCGATTTAACGGCGCCGACGCGACGTATTTCGCTCTCTTGCAGAAAGCGTAACAGGCGGGCCTGAGCCTCCAGTGGGAGTTCGCCTATCTCATCCAGAAACAGGGTGCCGCCGTGAGCTGCTTCGATTAGTCCGTTACGTGCACTGTCCGCACCGGTGAAAGCGCCTTTCTCATGACCAAAGAGCTCCGATTCAATCAGTGATTCCGGAATCGAAGCACAGTTAACCGATACCATGGGTGCATCGGCTCGCGAGCTTTGTTGGTGAATTGCCCGGGCCGCTAACTCTTTACCGGTGCCAGATTCTCCCTGAATCAAAACAGTGGCATCGGTGCGAGCGACTTTGTGGATGCGGCTAAACAGGTCTTGCATCGGCTTACAGGTGCCAACCATCTGATTCGCTGAGGCCGCCTTTGATTTGTCAGGACTTGCTTTTGTCTGTTTGCTTTTATCTTCAGCGCCACGAAGCTTGATAATATTGGCGATGGTTTCCAGCACTTCGTCATGATCAAAGGGCTTGGCTATGTAGTCTACCGCGCCCATTTTCATAGCGTCGACAGCAGAGCGCATGCTGGCATAGCTGGTCATTATGACAACAGGAACAGCTTTTGCCAGGTTGATCAGGTCCGTGCCTGGTGCACCAGGCAAGCGTAGGTCGCTGATGATCAGGTTGTAATCATTGAGGTTGAATTGGCTGGTTGCTTCGTCGACAGACCCAGCGTCGTCAACGGAATAGCTATTACGCTCCAGCAAACGCCGGAGGGCAGTACGTATAATAGATTCATCTTCTACGATCAGAATGCGGCTCATTCGGTATACCTTTGCTTTCTTAGCCTTCGCCCACAGGTTTTAGTTTTTAAAAACTTATCCTGCAAGCTTATTCTTGTAAGCTTTTGGGGAGGGTGATAACCACTTGAGTGCCATTATTCTGATTTTTATTGGCGGGACTCACTATGCTTATACTACCATAATGCTCTTCAATGATGTTATATACCAAAGGCAGTCCTAATCCGGTACCTTTCCCGGGGTCTTTAGTGGTGAAAAAAGGTTCAAACAGTTTATCCTGATGTTCTTTTACAATACCGCTACCCTCATCGGTGACGGTCACCTCTATCGAACTATTCCTCTCGTGCGCATCCAGCCAGACTGAACTGCTATCCGGTGACGCGTCACAAGCATTATTGATCAGGTTTACAAATACCTGCAGGAGTCGTTGCGGGTCGCCGCCAACGTTCACTGTGTTATCCATATTGTTTATTAACTGTATCTGTCGGCCTCTGCTATCCATGGAAACCAGATGGATCGCCTCATCTGTTAGCTCTTTCAGGCTGACATTTTCCTCAAACCGTTGGCCATCACTTTGTCCGGTATGGGCAAAGCGGATCAGTGATTGCACGATTCGGGTAATTCGGGCGGTCTGAGCCACGATCTGTTCGCCGCTTTCGAGAATAATTGGGTCTTCCGTTTCGTACTTTAGGTTCTGAGCTAGACAAGCGATACCGGTGACAGGGTTGCCTATTTCGTGGGCAACACCCGCCGCAAAACGGCCGATGGATGCTAGCCGTTCATTGTGAGAAAGCCGGTTTACCAAAATCTGGTTCTCGGTTTCGTTCTCAAGCAGTATCACCATCGCGTCTGTATCATCAGCCAGGCTGGCTTTATGCAAGCTAAGCCAGCAATTTTCGCCATTAATCAGCATGTGGTGAGAGAGCAGGTGGTTCTGATTCAGGGCGGAAAAATTGAACAGAAGCTCTCCCCAGGGATCGGCAATGTTAACCAGTTTCTTGGTTAGTACTGATGAGGTACTTAATCCAGTGAAATGCTCCATTTCTGCGTTCCAGAAGATAATCTGCCCTTTTTCGTCTAGTGAGCAGGCGCCGATGGGGAGTCGTTGCAGAGTCATGCGGTGGTGGCGGCGCAAATTATCCAGTTCAGCTGCTAATCCGCTGAGCTGAGTCTGATAGTTTTCCAGTTGACCTTCCAGCAGGTGGATATCCTGAGTGCGGTATTGGTCGAGCGTATTTTTTTCTGTTTTCTGGTAAAGCAGGCTGCTGGCGCCAACCGGCCCGAACAGGGCGCTGAGACGACTTTCGATCAGTGTGTTGAGGCGCATTAGATCGATTGCGTCCAGCTCCTTGTTAGTGAGCTTAAGCTCTTTTAGGGCGTTATCTATTTCCCGTTGAGCGGTCTCTTTGCCTAATTGATTGCTGAGCAGTTCAACTAATTCATCGCTATTGCTGATATCTAACTGAGGGCTAATCGGACGCTGAATACTGTTATGCAAGCAGGCACTGGCGCTGGCTGTTTCTTCCTTGGAACTCTTGGTGATGAGTGAGGCTAACAGGAAAATAGTGATGTTTGCGGCCAACGCGTAGATCGCAATCTGGTGCCAGTCCTGTTGAATCAGCAGTGCTGTGTCTGTACCGGTGAGTAAGCCCAGTAACATGGTAATAATCCAGGTGCCCATGCCAGCAATTAGTCCCAGGCAGAAGCCTGTGCGGTTGGCTCCGGGCCAGAAGAGAGTTGCCAGTATACCGGGTAGGAATTGCATAAAGGCGATGAATGCCAGTGTGCCCAGCCATTGCAGATTAAAATTCAGGCCAATTTTGCTATAGAACAGATAGCTGAATAGCATCATCACGATGATCAGTGATCGCCTTAGCCATAGTAGTCGCGAATATAATTCATGGGTCGCAATTGGTGGGATCAAGGGTAAAACGATATGGTTCTGCAGCATTGAAGTGATTGAAATAGTCGCAACGATAATGATACCGCTAGCCGCGGCCAGGCCTCCGATAAAGGCCAGAATCGTCAGAAAATTAGAGTCCAGCGCTATGCCCATATTGAGAATAAGAAAGGCGGGATGATCGCCAACGCCGAGTTTTATGCCTGCCCAGAGGATGGGGGGGACGGCCAGCGCCAACAGTAGCAAGTAGAGTGGGATACCCCAGCTGGCTTTATGCAAACTGTTGGATGAGGTGTTTTCAGTAAACATCATGTGAAAAGTATGGGGCATCACGATAATTGCAGAGAAAAATCCCAGTAACATGGTTCGCCACATGTCGCTGTCCAGCGGGGTGTTGAAGACTTCGACCTCCTCTGGGTGTTGCTGCAGCCAAAGGTCGAGCCCGCCGGGTCCGCCCATAACACCGTATAACGCATAGAGAGCTATTGTGCCAATAGCGATCAGTTTGATCAGTGATCCGGTCGCCATCGCAACAATTAAGCCGGTGCGGTTATAGCGCAGTGAGGGGTTGCGGGCGCCGAACAGGATCGAAAAGAGAGCGATCAGCGTACAAAAGCCGATGGCGACCTGATCGGAAGAGAAGTCCTGGTTAAGAATATGTAGTGAATCAGTTACAGCGTGAATCTGTATGGAGATCAGGGGCAGTATTGCCAGTAATGAGAAGATTGCTGTCAGGGTTCCTGCGGTCGCGGAGCGAAAACGGAACGCAAACAGATCTGCAAGGGAGCTGAGCTGATAGGTTCGGGTTATTCTGAGAATCGGTACTAATATCACAGGCGCCAGGAAAAAAGCCGCTGATCCGCCCAAATAGGAAGCTAGAAAACTATAACCAGACGCTTTGGCCAGTTCAAAAGTGCCATAAAAAGTCCAGACACTGGTGAACACTCCCAGTGACAGAATATAGGTGATCGGGTGGTAGATAACGCGGGCGGGAATCCAGCCCCGTTCAGTAATGTATGCGGTTCCAAACAGAAAAGTCAGGTAAGTAATCGCGATGAACAGTAGTTCGGTCAGATTAAAACTCATCTTGACGCCGTCTCCGTTCTAGAATTGCTACCATCAGGATGAGTGCAGCCCAGATAATGAAAGGCCGATACCAGGGGGTTGCTGCGTCGGGCCACCATTGATCCAGAATCGGGGATAGCAGGTACCCACCGATTACCAGAACGATTAAAAGGCGGTAGAAATGCATTAGCTTTCCTCCAGTGAAATACTCAGACAGGAAGGAACAGCGTTTAGATCCCAGTGCTCTACGGCCCAGCTGAGGCACTCGTCGATAGTACTGTCTGCCAATTCTGCTATAGGTTGCTGCCCGAGGAAATTTAATGCCTTTATCACAAGCTGTACTCTTTCATTCTGATTCAGAGCAGGGGCAAAGGTTTGTTTACTGAGTTTTTGCCTCTGCGCATTTGTTGCCACCGGAATATGTGCGTAGACAGGCTGATGATAGCCCAACTGACGCTGCAGATGAATCTGTTTGGGCGTTGAATCTAACAGATCTGATCCGCGTACAACATGAGTGATCTGTTGTTCGGCATCATCAATCGTTACGGCTAATTGATAGGCAAAGAATCCATCTCGGCGAAAGATGACAAAGTCTTCCTTCTGAAAAGAGAAGTCCTGGTGTCCGAGAATTCGGTCATCAAAGCCGTAGTTTGTGTCGCAACGGCTACGTATGGCACAGAGTTGATCGGCTTCAGGCCTGTGGTCACGGCAAAAGCCATCATAGAGAGAGTTGCCACTACGAAGCTGAACCTGTTGTCGGGAGCATTTGCAGGGGTAGGCCAGACCGTTATTCGTCAGATCTGTGAGGATGTCGTTATAGAGGCTGAGGCGGTGGCTTTGTCGAACAATCTTGTGATCCCAGTGAAGGCCAAGTTGCTCAAGGGTGCGAAGAATACTGTCAGTAGCACCTTTGATTTCCCGGGGTGGATCCAGATCTTCGATGCGAACCAGCCAATATCCCTGATGGGAACGGGCGTCAAGATAGCTGGCAAGAGCCGCCAGAAGGGAGCCGAAATGAAGCGGCCCTGTGGGTGAGGGGGCGAAACGTCCTGTATAGACCATTGTAACAGCGGCTGACCAGGGGTCAGCCGCAGACAGATCAGATACCGAGCTGTTTCTCTTTGATCTCAGCCAGCGTCTTGCAATCGATACATAAGGTTGCAGTCGGACGGGCTTCCAGGCGACGAACGCCAATTTCTACACCGCAAGCGTTACAGTAGCCGTAATCGTCCTCATCAATGCTTTCCATCGCTTTGGAAATCTTATTGATAAGTTTGCGCTCACGGTCACGGGTACGAAGCTCCAGGCTGAACTCTTCTTCCTGGCTTGCACGATCACTAGGATCTGCAAAGTTGGTCGCTTCTTCCTGCAGATGGTTTACGGTACGATCGACCTCTTCCATCAGCTCCTGTTTCCAGGCATTCAGTATATTGCGGAAATGATCTTTCTGAGGTTCGTCCATGTACTCATCGCCTTCCTTGATAGGGTAAGGTTCAAAGTGTGTGAACTGTGTTTCTTGATGCGGCATAGTTCTGCCTCGCTTCTCTTTCTACAAAGTCGGGCAACCGTGCCCGAACGCTTCTACCAACGGCCTTGATGCTGGCAATATTAAACCAACAATCAGAAGGGAGCTGAAGGTACCAGAACCGTTCAGGTTTCACCAGCCCCCAGATCAAAAAACTAGTTCAAAAGATAAGCTCACCTTTTCCTTAAGTTAATCAATCTTTTGTATGGTCATCAGAAATGACAGTAGCATAACGTCTAAATATAGCAGTGATTATCCGGTTTCTAGTAAGAATTCAGTCAGTATTAGCTGATTACTGTCAATGGAGAGGCTCTTTGCTGGGGTTGGTACTAATGTATAATCTGCGCATCTGTTATCTACCCTTTATGTTAACCACCAAGGAAACCTCCTTTAATGAGTAACTGGTCGGACCGGGTCGCTGAGATCGACTCCTTTAAAGTTATGGATCTGTTAAAGCGGGCAAAAGAGCTGGATGCGCTTGGACATGATGTTGTGCATATGTGCGCCGGCGAACCTGATTTTGCTACGCCTGAACCGGTTTCTGAAGCTGGTATTGCCGCCATTCGGGCCGGGCATACCCAATACACTCCAGCGGCAGGAATTCCACCGCTGCGTGAGGCGATTGCAGGTTTCTATAAAGAGCGTTATGGGCTGGATATTCCCGCTGAACGGGTGATTGTTACTGCGGGTGCTTCAGGGGCTCTATTGATGGTGTTTGCTACTCTGGCTAATCCGGGGCAGCGTTTTATGATGGCGGATCCTGGTTACCCTTGTAATCCCCGTTTCTTGCGTTTATTGGAGGCTAGAGGTCAGCTTATACCGGTAGATGCCGGCGATAACTATCAACTGACGCCTGAACTGATTGAGCAGAATTGGGATGCGCAGACTGCTGGGGTACTACTTGCGTCACCTGCGAATCCAACGGGTAGCGTGGTTCATCGAGAGCAGTTAGAGCTTATCTCCCAGACAGTCCGGGCAAAAGGCGGACATCTGGTTGTCGATGAACTTTATCATGGTCTGACCTATGGTTTTGATGCTACTTCAGTGTTGGAAGTGGATCAGGATGCTTTTGTGTTGAATAGTTTTTCTAAGTACTTCGGTATGACTGGTTGGCGATTGGGTTGGGCAATCGTGCCTGAATCAGCGGTCGGCGAGATTGAACGCCTGGCGCAGAATCTGTTTATATCACCACCAACAATCTCTCAGTACGCCGCGTTAGAAGCGTTTAATCCGGAAACAACAGCTATTCTTGAGCAGCGTCGAGAGGCGTTCAGGGAGCGTCGCGATCTTTTAGTTAATGGATTGCGGGAACTGGGTTTTGATATCCCTTTGATGCCGGAAGGTGCATTTTATGTTTATGCTGACGCATCCCACCTGACTGATAACACCTTTGATTTTTGCTGGGAGTTGCTAGAGCAGGATAAGGTGGCGGTGACCCCCGGTATCGATTTTGGTGATCATCGGGCCAATCAGTTTATCCGCTTCTCCTATACCACCGGTATCGGTCAGATCGAGAAAGCGCTGTCACGTCTGCGTCACAGGTTGAATCGATGAAGCTGGAGAATATGCAGCAGGGGCGACTGATTAAGCGCTATAAGCGATTTCTGGCGGACATTGAGTTGGATGATGGAAGTCAACTGACAGTTCACTGCCCAAATACGGGTTCGATGAAAAACTGTGCTGATCCGGGTAGCGAAGTCTGGATAAAGGACTCAGGAAATCTAAAGCGGAAATACCTGTTTGGTTGGGAGCTGGTTCGAGTTGAAGGTCAGTTTTGGGCCTGTATTAATACCGGTCGGGCGAATGCGCTGATCAAAGAGGCGATAGAAACCGGTGTGATTGAAGAGCTTCAGGGCTATGAATCGATTCGTCAGGAGGTGAAGTATGGTGATGAAAATAGCCGTATCGACCTGTTTCTGGAGGATGCTCAGCGGCCATCTTGTTATGTAGAAATCAAGAATGTCACATTGTTAGAGCAGCAAGGTCTTGGTGCTTTTCCCGATGCAGTCACAACTCGGGGAGCCAAGCATCTGCGAGAATTGATGCTGATGGTAGAGCAGGGGTATCGGTCGGTATTGATATTCTGTGTTCCCCATACCGGTATTGAACAGGTGCGTCCAGCAGACCATATTGATCCTAAATATGGCCAGCTGTTGCGGGAAGCGGTCTCGGCTGGGGTGGAGGTTTATGCGTACGGTGCAAAAATTACCCCAAAGGAGGTGACTATTAGTCACCCATTGCCGGTTCTTCTCTAAGTTTGGCTGGTTCTGGGGCTTCATTAGGTCTGAATGCAGAGGGCCCCATCAATGATCTCGAAGGCTATCGTTTGCAACTTAGCGCCAATGCAGGGGCCGGCAATACATTGCCCCTGATCGATAGTGAACAGTGCCCCGTGGGTTGAGCACTGGATAAAGTGCTTTTCAGCATCAAGAAAGACATCCGGCATCCACTCCAGCGGAATTCCTTGATGAGGACAGCGGTTCTCGTAAAGAAAAACCTCTCCCTGACGCTTTACGGCAAAAAGCTTACGCTGCTCAAGGTCAAATCCTTTGGCTCCGTGCTCTGGCAATTCGCTTAGCTGACATAACAGAGTGGTAGTGGTCATAGTGAATCCGCTTAATAGTTCCATGAGAAAATATCAGACAGTCTGGCTGATGCTGCTATTATAATCGCCATCTTTTGATACTACTTATACCTTACACATACTTTTACAGATAATAGTGATTTGAACTTGTGAACAGCCTGCTAGCGACTCTTTTGGAGCTGCGCATATTTATAATAGCCATCTTTCTGTCAGGGGCAGTGCATCTGACGCTGATCGGTGGTGGCTGGCTGGATGAAGAAGCATCGCCAAAATTAAGCGGGCAAAGCCTGGCGATCAGAGTAACGGCGAGTCGTTCTGATGTCGGTACAGTCATTGAACAAATGTCGGACAATGTGGAATCAGCCCCTACGATGCAAGAGCCCGAAAACTCAGAATCATCAGTAATAAAGCCTTTACAATCACAGCGCCCTCAGTCGAGTGCTGCTGCATCAGAGCCTTCCGAATACCAGCCTGTTGCTCCGATTCTTTCGAAAACGGTAGGGGCCTCGCAAGCGCTCAAACAAACTCAAAGCATTAATGAGACTAAGATTAACAAGGAGAGCGCAGAGGTTTCCCCTTCGCCGGAGTCAGAGGTTCGTTTGGGTCAAAGGGAGCTAACAGAAGTGCTGACAGAAGAACCTGCAGAGGAGCTTAGAGAAGAGCTTATCGTTACAGCGCAACAGGCAACTCCCGCGCCTGAGGCTATTCGGGCAGCCCCTTTGTATCAGTCGAATCCAGCTTTTAGTATTCCACCACAGCCGCCTAAATATCCCCGCTTAGCCCGTAAACGAGGCATTGAGGGGCAGGTGGTGTTGCGGGCAGATATTGGCCCGGCCGGTGATGTCCTTGATTTGCTTATAGAACAGAGTTCGGGCTCGAAATTGCTGGATCAGGCGGCTCACAAGGCCGTGCAGCAGTGGCAGTTTGTACCTGCTCAGACTAATGGCGTCGCGGTCGCTTCCTATGTTCGTATCCCGGTTGTTTTTGTTCTGGAACCGCACTGATGAATAAAACAAAAACATCGTTATTATTATGGCTTTCGCTGCCGGTGGTGATGATCTTATCGCTCATCACTGGCCCGGTGTCTCTTGATCTGATGTCGATTTTTGGTGATTCGGTTGCCAGTCAGGTGTTCTGGCAGCTACGGATGCCTCGTTTACTGCTAACGTTGTTAGCCGGAGCCGTGCTGGCAATGACCGGCGCGGCAGCGCAATCGCTCTTTAGAAACCCACTGGCAGACCCCGGCCTGATCGGTATCTCTGCAGGTGCGGCCCTGAGTGCGGGCATTGTTATGGTGTTGTTGGGTAGTTCAGTGGCTTTGTTGGGTGGCCTGTTATTACCACTAGCCGCTTTTGCAGGCGGGGTGGCAACGACTTTGCTGGTGGCCCGGCTGGCCGTCACGTTACAGGGTGTTTCAGTTACTAATATGTTGCTCTGTGGTATTGCGATCAATGCGATAGCGCTCGCCGGGCTTGGTGGATTGAAGTACTTTGCCGCAGATAATGAGTTGCGCCAGCTGAGTTTCTGGTTGTTAGGTAGTTTGAATCACAGTCGCTGGCAGGACTTGCTGGTGTTGCTGGTGGCTGCGCTGCCGGTTTTATGGCTATTGCCTCGCTACGGTCAAAAGTTGAATCTGTTACTGCTGGGAGAGCAGCAGGCGAGCCTGTTAGGGCTAGATGTGGTGCGTTGTAAACGGGTAATGATTCTGTTGATCGCGCTGGGTGTTGGTGCCGTAGTAGCGCTGACGGGCATTATCGGTTTTGTCGGACTGGTGGTGCCGCATCTGGTACGCCTGATGACCGGCCCAGATAATCGGCGACTGTTGCCATTATCCGGCTTATTGGGGGCGGTGTTGCTGACGGTAGCCGATATTCTTTCGCGTCTGCTAGTCTCGCCGGCTGAACTGCCGGTGGGGATAGTCACAGCGCTGGTGGGCGGTCCATTTTTTCTATTACTGCTGACCCGGCGTAAACAGGAGTCAGGCATATGCTAATTGCTAACCATCTGAGCCTGAGCCGAAACGGTAAGTCGTTACTGCAGGATATTAACCTTCAGCTAAATCCGGGGGAGGTGACCGTGCTGCTGGGCCCTAATGGGGCGGGTAAGTCCAGTTTATTAGGCTTGCTGTCTGGATTACACCCGCCAGATAGTGGCTCTGTATTCTTAGAAAAACAGTCTGTTTCAGGGCTAGACCCACATTTACGAGCGCTTTATCTGGCGATGTATACCCAACAGCAGCCGTTGAATTTCCCGTTTCGGGTTGATGAAGTCGTCGCCCTGGGGTGCTATCCGTTACAGCTGGATTCTATCGCTACGGCTGAACGGGTGAGTAACTATCTAGCGCAGTATGAGCTGGGTTCACTGGCTCAGCGTCAGTACACCTCGTTGTCTGGTGGCGAACAGCAGCGGGTTCAGGTTGCCCGGGTGATGGCGCAGGTGGGTGATCAGTGTCAGATATTACTGCTGGATGAGCCGGTCAGTGAGATGGACCTGAGATACCAACAGCTGTTGTTACAGCGTATCCGGGAAGTTGCGATTAATGGAGTAGCGGTTTGTTGTGTGCTGCACGATCTGAATCTGGCGGCGCAGCTGGCGGACCAAATTGTTTTGCTGCAGAACGGACAGATGTTGGCTTCAGGGCCGGTAGATGAGGTGATGATTGAAAAAACTCTCAGCGACCTGTATCAGGTATCGGTACGAAAAGTGGAAGCTGAGTCAGGCCCTTTTTTTATAAGTGAAGGTTATAAGTAAAGGGACTAAGTAGGGGGTTAAGTCTTGGTCTTAGTCGCTTAGGGGTAGGGTAATCAGCGGATCCTGTCTGATTAGCTCACAGAGATGTTCTATCGGTTCTGCTGCGTTGGTATCCACTTTGTAGCAGAAAGGTTGTTCTGCTTTGGTTAAAGGCTGTTTGCTGCCCTGTTGCTGTCGCATAATCTCAACATTCGCATCTGAAGGGTCTGTGCCTTCCTGCTGACGCCGTACAAGGCGGCGCTCCATTAACGTCTGATTACAGCTGCAGGAGATAATGCGAATGCCGATGCCGAGCTTTTCCGCCATCTGGATATAGCTGGTGCGGGTGCGTTCCCGGATAAAAGTGGCATCGACGATAACGGATTCGCCCACTTTGAGCAGCTTTAGCGTCAGGGCTTTGAGATGATTATAGGTATGCACATTCATCTCATGACCATAGAGCTCCAGGTTTTCCCCTTTCAGGCTGGATTCCCGATGGAGGCGTTTACGTTCAATGTCTGAGCGGATGCGGATGGCACCACTGCGTTCCAACAATTTCTGGCTGATATAGCTTTTGCCGCTGCCGGAGACACCATGCATTAGGAATAGTACCGGAGAGGGCTTGTTGGCGTAACTCAGGGCTAGCTTGATATAGCGGTGATACTCCAGTAAGTCCCGTTCGGCACCGATCATCGCTACTTTGGCTCGTACCATCGCCCGGTAGCCTTTATAAAAATTCAGTAGCTGGGTGCCGTCATAGTCTCCGGTCAGTTCCAGGTAACGATTCAGGGCGCGATGAGATAACAGTTGTTGCTGATTGGCTTCCAGGTCCATCAATAGGAATGCCAGGTCGCAGATGGTATCAATCCAGCGGAACTCAAGATTAAATTCGATACAGTCAAACAGCCTTACCTGATTCTCCAGCAGGGTCGTATTAGCCAGATGTAGATCGCCATGGCACTCACGAATTTTACCTTCCCGCTTACGCTGTTCAATTTTTGGTGTCAGGCTGCGAAACTGCTGGCTGATCTGGTATGCCAACTGCTGAAGCTCCATCCAGTCATCCAATGTGTCCAGATGCTCGCCTGTGTGGAGGAAGTTGTCACTCACTACTCCCCAAATAGTTTCAGGCTCTCCCCAGGGCCCATCGGTGCTGGCATGGGGCACCTGAAGGTGGAAATTAGCGATCTGTTGACTGAGTTCGTCAATATGTTCCGGTGTTAGGGCACTTTTCTGTAACAGGCGGTCTAACCGCAGGGAATCATCAAACTGCCGCATCTGTACGGCATATTCGAAGGGGTCTTCGGGGTTGTTTAAGTCGGTATTAGTATTGTCGCTCTCAGCTAGTTCAGATTTGGTTAATTCACCACCGGTTAAGGTGGGATTTGCCGCTGAGCCAGATATAGATACAACCTGCTGATAAATATCGGGTGCTAATCGCTGATTAAGACGTAGTTCTTCATTACAGTAGTGTTTGCGACTCTCCAGACTGGTAAAATCTAGAAATCCAAAGTTTACGGGCTTTTTGATTTTGTAAGCGATCTTGCCAGTCAGAATCACCCAGGAGATATGCGTCTCTATCACCCGGATATCAGTGACCGGATGAGGATAATTGTTTGGGTTTGACAGGGCTGTGATCAGTTCTTGAGTCATGAATTTTGTAAGTAGTTGCCTATTTCACAGAGGATTATACGTAGCCAATGGCAAAAAAGAGAGGGGCAGCTTCATCCCGTTCCCAAAAGAGTCGAAAAACGCAGCCGAAAAAGCCGTCATGGAAGCTGCGTTTATTTAAATTACTGCTTAAGTTAACACTCGTTGTCCTGGTAGTTGCCGGGGCTGGATTGGTCTATCTTGATGCTCAGGTGAAAGCAAAATTTGAGGGTAAGCGCTGGGCGTTACCCGCCAAAGTCTATGCCCGTCCGCTTGAACTCTTTCCGGGGCAGAACCTCAGTCGTGAAGATCTGAAAATTGAGCTGAAAGGGCTGGGTTATCAATTCACCGCCCGGGCCACGCAACCCGGTAGTGCTGAATGGGCCAGCACCCGAGCGCGGGTCTACACCCGCGGCTTTGATTTTCCCGATGGCCCTGAAGATGCGCGTAAACTGTTGATAGAGTTCAGCGGTGAGCATCTGAGTGCTATTCGTGATGGATCTGGCAGATCACTGTCGCTGGCACGGCTAGAGCCGGCACTGATTGGAGGAATATATCCTAGAGACAATGAAGACCGGGATCTGATTCAGTTATCTGAGGCGCCACCGTATCTGGTTGATGCGCTTATAGCGATTGAAGACCGCAGCTATTACAGCCACTACGGCGTCTCTCCCCGGGGAATCGCCCGGGCGATGGTTGCCAATGTTAAGGCGAAACGATTTGTTCAGGGGGGGAGTACCCTGACCCAGCAGCTGATTAAGAATTTCTATCTTAGTTCTGAGCGCTCGCTGAGCCGAAAGCTGGCAGAGATTCCGATGGCGATGCTGCTAGACCTGCACTACAGCAAAGACGAAATTCTTGAGGCCTACCTGAATGAGGTTTATCTGGGGCAGGAGGGTGCCCGGGCGATCCATGGTTTTGGTCTGGCCAGTCAGTATTTCTTTGCCCAGCCGATCCGGGAACTAAAGCTACATCAGGTCGCCTTATTGGCCGCGATGGTCAAAGGGCCCTCTTATTATGATCCGCGGCGGCATCCGCAGCGCGCGACCAAACGTCGTAATCTGGTGCTTAAGGTGCTGGAGGAACAAGGCAACATCACCATGGCAGAGCGGCTGAAAGCTGAGAAGCAGTCTCTGAGTGTGGTGAAGCAACAAAGTCTGCTGAAAGGCGCGTATCCTGCCTATATGGACCTGGTAAAGCGTCAGTTGCGGGAAGAATATCCGGAAGAAGCTCTTAACAGTGAAGGGTTGCGGGTGTTTACCACACTGGACCCTATCGCGCAGATTCGCGCTGAGCGTAGTCTGGTAGAGGTGGTTGGCAAACTGCAGAAGCGCCATGGCCAACCGGTCAAAGAGTTAGAAGGCAGTATCGTGGTAAGTAACCCGCTGAGTGGTGAGGTGCTGGCTATTGTCGGTGGGCGGAATACCCGTTATCAGGGCTTTAACCGTGCTCTGGATGCCAGGCGCCCGGTGGGCTCGTTGATTAAACCCGCCGTTTACCTGGCCGCGTTAGAGGAGGGGTATACGCTCTCCTCGATTATCGAAGATGAGCCTATCAAGGTGAAACTGGCTAATGGTGATGTCTGGCAACCTAAAAACTATGGTCGCAGCAGTCATGGTCTGGTGCCGTTGCATAGTGCGCTAGCGCACTCATACAATCAGTCAACTGCCCGTTTGGGGCTTGAGATTGGTACGGATAAAGTGGTCGATATGCTTAAGCGATTGGGGCTGCAGCGCGATGTTAAGGAGTATCCGTCGATGCTGCTTGGGTCAACTGCTCTGTCACCACTGGAAGTTGCACAGTTGTATCAGACCATCGCCGGAAATGGCTTTCAGGTACCGATGCGGGCGATACGCATGGTCACCGATAGTCACAATGAGGAGCTGTCCCGTTATCCGTTTAGTATTATGCAGACAGTAGCAGATGGCCCGGTGCATCTGATTCAATATGCCCTGCAGGAGGTTGTGACTGAAGGGACAGCCCGTTCCGTATATAGTCGTTTACCACGGGATCTGACAGTGGCGGGTAAGACCGGCACCACAAATGATCAGCGCGATAGCTGGTTTGCAGGCTTTGCCGGTGACCGGCTGGCGGTGGTCTGGCTGGGGCTGGATAATAACAAGCCTCTACCTCTGACTGGAAGTAGTGGTGCTTTACGGGTGTGGACTGAGTTTATGAAGCAATCACGCCCACAGCCATTTATGGCGGAAAGACCTGCAGATATCGAGTATCATTGGGTTGAAGATGCCACCGGACTTTTGTCTGGAGAGGGCTGTGAAGGTGCCCGACAATTACCCTTTATCAAGGGTTCAGAGCCCCAGGAGTCATCCGGTTGTGGTGATACTATCGTTAGCAATCCGCTTGATTTGTTCAAGCGCTGGTTCAGATCGGAATAATACAGATGAATAAAGTTATCAGTACAGGCCTGGGGTTAGTGTTTACCTCATTGCTGAGTGGTTGTATCGGCGGTAATGCCAACCTGAGCCCAACGGTGGAAGATCGTTCTGTTTCCGGGGGCGAGGTGGTGATTGATCGCAATGCCAATTCTGGAACCGCAATTGCTACCCCGGTAGAGACCGGTCAGGGATTTACCGTGGTAACCACTGAAGTGGCTGCGCCAAAGCCGGTAACTCAACGAAATCCTGCGGTGATTGCGTTGTTAGACGGTGCTCGTCAGCAGCAGAAACAGGGCGAGTACCGCTCTGCGCAAAGCAGTCTTGAACGCGCCCAGCGAATTGCCCCCCGTGACCCACAGGTTTATCTGCAATTGGCGGATCTGCGTCGTCAGCAGGGCCAGTATTTACAGGCCGAACAACTGGCACTTAAAGGTCTGACGTTAGCCAGAGGACGTTCTGCAATGGAACGTAAACTGTGGTTCCTGATCGCCGATATTCGTAGCGATGGTGGTGATCACCAAGGCGCGGCGGATGCTCGGTCCAAAGCCAACTTAATCTAAACCTTAAGGGGTTTAGATCGGCTGCGTATGCCTGTCGGGTGCGCAGCTAGCTACGGGTAAGGGCACCGCTTACTACAGGGATGAAAATGTTGGCCGCTGATGGCTTTGGCTAACCCGATTATTCCCAGCAGTACAAAGCCGGTATGGATTACTATTATATAGAGCAGAGCCATAGTGATACCTGCGGGACTATCATGGAGTAACAGCCAAAGCGGCAGCCCACCCCCGACCAGTAGTGCCAATCCCCACCCACTCAGTAAAACCGCCTGATACAGATGGCAATTCCCCAGCAGATCGGGTGTTTTTTGTCGTCTTAAAAAAAGCCCGATCAGAATTAAAAACGCGAGCCCAGGCAGGAACAGCAGGTTCAATAGATAAAGACCCTGGGCAGCGATGGCCAGATTAGATTGCTTCTTTTTGAGGTTCTTGATGTTTTTCATCCTTATACCGGAACAAAACCAACAGTTTTAATCAAGTATTTTTCGATTATTGATTATGGTCAAGGCTGGGAACGGGTGACCTGAGACAATACCGGCAACCTAGTACTATTGTCGCATGGTCAAAGAGTTTTAGCTCTTTGAAAAAGGTTCGGAGATACCTAATGAATCAAACATTTACCAAGTCGATGGCCAGAAATATCTTCTACGGCGGGAGTCTTTTTTTCCTGCTGATGTTGATTGGTTTGACCACGCATACCGTGACGGTGCTCCCAGATCGGGATAACCGTCAGAATATTACACCAGAGGTCGCTCTGGGTAAGAAAGTCTGGGAAGACAACAACTGTATCGGTTGCCATACGCTGCTGGGCGAGGGTGCATACTTTGCTCCTGAGCTGGGTAATGTATACGAGCGTTTTGGTCGCAGTAAAGAGGCGATTAAAGGGTTCATTAAGAGTCGACCTGTTGATGGCATTCCTGGACGTCGTAGCATGCCTCAGTTCAACTTGAGTGAGGAAGAGCTGGACGCTATTGCAGAATTCCTGAAGTACTCTTCAGAAATTGATACTAACAACTGGCCGCCAAATATTCAGGGCTAAGGGGCAATCATGAAGTATTCATCACAGTCGGTTGCCAAACCGTATTTTATTGCGGCAATTGGCCTATTTGTCGGACAGATTCTGTTCGGTATCATTATGGGATTACAGTACGTAGTAGGGGACTTTTTATTCCCTGAGGTCCCGTTTAACGTTGCTCGTATGGTGCATACGAATCTACTGATCGTATGGCTGTTGTTTGGCTTTATGGGTGCCGCATATTTTATGGTGCCCGAAGAGTCAGAGACCGAGCTTTTCTCGCCTAAGCTGGCGATAATATTGTTCTGGGTATTCCTGGTTGCCGGTGCGCTGACGATTGTTGGTTATCTGGCCGTACCTTATGCGACCCTGGCAAGAATCACCGGTAATGATCTGTTACCGACCATGGGACGAGAGTTCCTTGAACAGCCGACTATTACCAAGATAGGTATAGTGATTGTGGTGCTGGGCTTCATTTTCAATATCGGTATGACTATCCTGCGCGGTCGCAAGACAGTTATTTCCATGGTGTTGCTGATGGGTCTGGTTGGTCTGGCGGTGTTCTTCCTGTTCTCTTTCTACAATCCTACTAATTTGGTGCTGGACAAGATGTTCTGGTGGTGGGTTGTACATCTTTGGGTAGAGGGCGTTTGGGAACTGATTCTGGGCTCAATTCTAGCCTTTACGTTGATTAAGATTACCGGGGTAGACCGTGAAGTAATCGAAAAATGGCTGTATGTCATTATCGCTATGGCGTTGATTACGGGTCTGTTGGGTACTGGTCACCACTACTTCTTCATTGGTACGCCGGATTACTGGTTGTGGATTGGCTCTGTGTTCTCTGCAATGGAACCCATACCGTTCTTCATGATGACGCTGTTTGCTTTCAATATGGTAAACAAACGTCGCCGTCAGCATCCTAACCGTGCCGCTACACTCTGGGTACTAGGTACTGGTGTAATGGCCTTCCTGGGTGCGGGTGTATGGGGCTTCCTGCACACTCTGGCTCCGGTTAACTACTACACTCACGGTTCTCAGATCACTGCAGCGCATGGGCATATGGCGTTCTACGGTGCATACGTAATGATTGTGCTGACCATGATCTCTTACGCTATGCCTATTCTGAATGGTCGTGATGCCGCGAACAGTAATAAGTCTCAGGTTGTGGAGATGTGGGGTTTCTGGTTGATGACTATTTCGATGGTATTCATCACCCTGTTCCTGACAGGTGCCGGTATCCTGCAGGTATATCTGCAACGTTATAGTGAAACGCCGCAGGCATTCATGGTGGTGCAGGATCAGCTTACAATGTTTTATTGGATGCGAGAAGCTGCTGGCTTGGTCTTCCTGACCGGTCTGTTCACCTATATCGCAAGCTTCTTCGTTAAAGGTGATGAAGCACGTCTGACTCCAGCTGAAAACGTAGTTTCCAGCTAATCCGACACAGCAGCCCCCGCCGTCAGGTGGGGGCTATATCGGGTCTTTGTAATGCTTCAACCTCAACAGTTCTATCGTAATTTAAGCCGTACCGCTTTTTTCCTTCTGTTTCTGATTGCTCCGGTAACTAACCTGTTTCGCTATGACCTGACTGAAGGGCACTTTATTCTGTTTGGACAGTCATTGGGATTAGGTATTGATCAGGCTATCGCGGGAGTTGCGGGTACGGATGCCGCTTTTCAGATCCTGATACGGGTGTTGCTGCCGATCGTCATACTGGTTGCTGCCGGAATCTGGATAGCTGCTAAGTATGGTCGTCTTTATTGTGGCTGGTTATGCCCACATTTCTCAGTGGTAGAATTGATCAACGGGCAGATGCAGAAGCTTATTGGTCGGCCAACTATCTGGGAAAAGGGGAGTAAACCCCATAGTGCGGCAGCCTGGCTGATGCTGATCTGTAGCAGTACGTTGATGGCGCTGGTTTGGTCGGTGGGTTTACTCGGTTATCTGGTACCACCATTGGAACTGTATCAGGACTTGCTTCATTGGCAGCTAGGCGGTGGCAGAGCCTTGTTTGTCAGCGTTGCGACATTGGTGTTTTTGAGCGATTTCCTGTTTGCTCGTCACCTGTTCTGCAAGTTTGGTTGTGCCCTGGGGGTGATGCAGAGCCTGCTCTGGATGGCTAATCCTAAGGCGCTGATGGTGAGTTTTGACAGTAAGCGGGCAGATCTGTGTAAAGATTGTAACAGCGCCTGCGATGCAGCCTGTCCAATGCGCTTGCCGGCGCGTGGAATCAAGCGTCGAAAGTTTACCTGTACACAATGCAGCGAATGTATTCATGCCTGCAATGAGGTTCAGAAAGATAACCCCGACGGTGGATTATTACACTGGACTCCTGGAGATCAGTATCGGGACCCGGACAAGGATCGGATGATTCCAGCAATCAATATTCAAAGCCACAAAAAAGAGGACGATGATGAACGCCGTTGAAATACCGCCGTCCGTAACGCTGGAAAAAGAGATGCCGGGCGATTTTGCAGTCTGGTTGTTTATTATGGCGGAACTCAGTGTGTTTGCGCTGCTGTTTATCCTCTATGCCATCACCCGGGCGCGCTTCCCTGATATGTTTTCCGAGGGCCAAGCGAATATCAATATCAATGCTGGGCTGGGTAATACTCTGGCGTTGCTGACCAGTAGTTATTTTGTGGTGGCGGCACAGCAGGCCCTGCTCAGGAATCTACCGAAAAGAACGGTATTGAATATTGTTCTGGCGCTGCTGAGTGGTTGTGTTTACTTGACGATAAAAGGCTATGAGTATCTGCATGTTGCCGAGCTTGGCTTTGGCCTGAGCAGTAATGATTTCTACTTTTTTTACTTCGGTCTTACTGCGTTTCATATGTTCCATGTGATTCTGGGGATGCTGGTGCTGATAGTCCTGGCGGTTAAAGTTGCCAAGGGTAGTTATCATGCTGAGCGCATGAATGAGTTTGAAAGTGGTGCTTGCTATTGGCATATGGTGGATCTTCTATGGTTGATCCTGTTTCCATTGATTTATGTGCTGCACGGCTGAGGTTAGATGATGAGTAGGGTTTTCAAATCAAAATTTGCCGGGCTGAAATTAATCCTGTTGTGGTTGCTATTGTTAATATTAACCATGGCTACCGCCCTGATGGCTGAGCCCTATACTGTGACTATTGGGCTGGTGGCGATTGTGCTATTGGTTACGGTGGTTAAAGCAAAAATACTAGTGGATTCATTTATGGGGCTGAGAAATGCTCCACTTTTTTGGCGAGTCATGTTACTGGCGTACGCACCTGTGCTGGGGGTGATCATCACCCTGACCTACGCCTTTTGAAGAATGATAGGAGTTAGAGTATGAGTGCTGTTACTCAGCTGGATAAGAAAGAGGAATTACCGTTCTACGAACCTCAGGGTGATGAGATCGAACTCTTTATGCATGCCTATGAGCATAAATTGCCGGTATTGATCAAAGGGCCGACCGGCTGCGGTAAAACCCGCTTTATTAGCCATATGGCGGAGAAACTGAATCTGCCGCTCTACACCGTGGCCTGTCATGATGATCTGAGTGCTTCTGACCTGGTCGGACGTCATTTGATTGGTGATGGCGCGACCGTATGGAGTGATGGTCCCTTAACCCGGGCCGTGCGAGAAGGCGGTATCTGTTATCTGGATGAAGTGGTCGAAGCGCGCAAAGATACGACGGTGGTGATTCACCCGCTTACCGATGACCGGCGAATCCTGCCGATCGACCGGACCGGTGAAATCCTGCATGCCCCAGACAACTTCATGCTGGTGGTCTCATATAACCCGGGCTATCAGAATTTGCTGAAAGGGATGAAGCCTAGTACCCGCCAGCGTTTTCTGTCGATGAGCTTTGATTACCTGCCGGCCCCGGCCGAAGTTGAAGTGCTAATCAACGAGACCAACGTGGATAAAGCGATGGCCCAGCGTCTGGTAGTGTTGGCAAATACCCTTAGAGAACTGAAAGATCAGGATCTCGAAGAGGGCGCCAGTACTCGTCTGCTGGTATACACAGCTACTTTGATTAATACCGGCTTCGATCCGGTTAAGGCTTGTCGGGCAGGCATGATCGAGCCGCTGACGGATGATCCGGATATCGTTGCCGGGCTGATGGAGCTGGTACAAGCTGCCTTTGGCAGCGCGGAAGCCTAAGTCTCTAAGCGATAGGGCCCTTTAAGATTAAAGGCCCTGTCACCGGAGAGGTTAATGAATCAGTTGTTGGAGTAGCCCCCGATGGAAGAGCAGGTAGGTCAGATATGGGACCGCTTAATTACCCGTGTCGCAAAGCAAGGCTACGCGAAAGCAGCGGTGACCCTGGATCAGGTTAAGGGCCCACTGGGTGTGTTTTTCCGAGCGCTGGGGGGCGATAGTGCGCTGCGTGTCACTGCGACAACAGCGACCCTGCATAAAGCGCGTAGAAACTGGCTGCAGCGGGTTGCGGGTAGTGGGCGTAAGGTGGAGCTGGCCTGGCAAGATGAAACTTGCCTCTACTTGCCGGCTCAGCTCGACGTGTTTCCTGATCGGCAGCTTAACCGCGATCTGTATTTCTGGCTGGCAGCAATGGCCGGGGCCCGGGTTCCGGCGGAGGTCCATCAGAGTCGAAACTGGATTGTCGATAATCAGCAGCGAACCTTGCACACCCTGAGACAATTTCAGGGGCTACACCCTCGCTACCTATCACTGGTGCAGGCATATATTGCCCTGCGACCCGAGCCTGAAAGACTTAAACCTGAAGCGGCAGCGATGGAGCAAGCGATACAGCAAGCGCTGATTCAGCCAGGCTCAGTAACAGCATTGCCGGAAGCCCGCTTCGCACCTGATCCTGTAGCTTTATGGCTGCACCCTGATCCGCCGCGCAGTGCTGGACTACTCAATTCCGATGATGCTCAGGATCGCAATGCATCTAAAGGTCAGACTCGGCAAACACAGCAGCGCCGCCGCCAGGCTGAGCGAGTTGAAAAGCCAGAAGAGCAAGGTTTTACGATGGGGGTGCGCCATGAAGCCGATCTGTTTTCGTTTGCTGAGTTTAGCAAGATGGATCGGGCAACAGATGAGGAAGATAATCTGGATCAGGCTGAAAATATCGCCAATGATATCGATAAAATGTCGGTAGCCCAGGATAACACTACGGTTGCCAGTCGTATAAAATTTGATCTGGATCTGCCTTCAGAGCAGGAAGACGATATCCCTCTGAGTGAGGGGGTGTTGTATCCCGAATGGGATTTCAAAAAGGATCAGTTGTTACCCAACCAGTGCCGGATCATCCCGATGATGAGTCGTAATGCGGTCGATTGTGAACTCCCTGATCATCTGCAAAAGCCCGCCCGCCGGTTACGTCGGCAATTTGAAAGCTTATCGGCCCGCCCGCAATGGATTCGCGGACAGTATGAAGGAGATAAACTCGATCTGGATGCATACCTCGACTATCGGGGAGCAATTGCCAGCAGTGGTTCAGCCCATGCGGGAGATCCCCGGCTGTACTATCAAAAGCGTCCATTGATCCGGGATATGGCGTGCCTGTTACTAGCTGATCTGTCGCTTTCGACGGATGCCTGGGTAAACGATACCAGCCAGGTAATTGATGTAATACGGGACTCTGTACACCTGTTTGCCGAGAGTCTGCACGCCAGTGGTGACCAGTTCGCCATCCATGGTTTTTCTTCCCGCCGGCGTGAACATGTCCGGTTTAATTGTATTAAGGATTTTAACGAAAATTACGATGCCAGAGTGCGTGGCCGGATTGCGGATATCAGCCCCGGGTTTTATACCCGGATGGGTGCTGCAATCCGCCATGCGACTGACTTGCTAGGTAAGCAGCCAGCCCAGAAAAAGTTATTGCTATTGTTGACCGATGGCAAACCCAATGACCTGGATCGTTATGAAGGACGCTACGGTGTGGAAGATACCCGTAAAGCGATTCTCGAAGCCCGTAACCAAGGATTAATACCTTTCTGTATCACTATCGACGAAGAGGCAAATCAGTACCTGCCGTATCTTTTCGGACATCAAGGCTATACTTTTATTCGTCAGGCGGAGCAGTTGCCTAAGCGTTTGCCACAATTGTATATGACGCTGACGGGAAAACTGCTAGGCGGGTAAAAAAACGCGATTAGTCTGGCTGTTTAGAAAACTCAGGTTATGATGGGTCTTTTTTTAATCGGCACGGGTGAATTTGTAATGCAAGAAACCAGACTGCAGACAATTGTAGGTGATAACTTTCTGTTTTCTTCACTGACAGATAAGGCGAAGGAAAGCCTGTGTCAACATTGCCGCATTATCAAACTGAAAAATGATGAGACCCTGTTTCATCAGGGGGGCGAAGCAAATAGCTTTTATATTGTGCTGGAAGGCAATATCAAGTTATTCAGGATATCCCCCGGCGGTCAGACCAAGGTGATCGAAGTGATCAAAAAAGGCGGGGTCTTTGCCGAAGCGCTGATGTTTATGGATCTGACTCAATATCCATTGAATTCGGCTGCAATGGGGGTTTGTGAAGTACTCTCGATCCCGAATCAACTGTATAAAGACACCTTGTTAGGCGACCCTCAGTCTGCACTGAAAGTGATGGGGAATATGGCCGTTAAACTGCATCGCCGGATTAACGAAATTGAGATTCTGACGCTGCAGAATACCCGTCACCGATTGGGTAATTACCTGTTTGGTCTGGCGCCAGACCCCGCTGCAAAGCAGTGTGTAGTACAGTTGCCGATGGCAAAACAGTTGATTGCTTCCCAGTTAGGCATGCAGCCAGAAACCTTCTCCCGAATGATGAAAGAGATGAAAAATCAGGGGCTGATCGAAGTGAATGGCGCTGAAATTAAAGTGGATGATCTGCAGGGATTGAGGCAGTTTGGGCACTGAGGATAGAATAGGCTCAGAGTAATTATAAACGTTACTCTGAGCCTATTTATTCAACTAAACGGCTACTGATAAGGCAGTTCGGCTTGAGCTACTTGTTATAACTGCGACTAGGTTTTCCCTGATTTAATATATGTGGCAATTTTATCTGCATGCTGTTCTATTAGACCTCTGGCAGACCCTGTTGCTGTGGGGTTTTTTGAAATAACTTGTAACTTACCAATGATTTCATCGCTTTCAGCATCTTTTATTATTACAGTGCTTGTAATATTGTCTGATCCGGCCATAACGCCCGCAAGTGCCCTGGCAGCACCGTGGCGCATATAATAATTTGTAAATGTAATTTCAATTTTTCTACTACCTTTATCAGAAAGATTAAGCCCTAGCTGATTGAGCTTTGAATCTAACCTGGCTTCAAAAATAGCCATACCATTGGTTGTTACATTTGCCTTATCAATTATTTCATGGTCAAAGGAGTCAGAAGTTTCATATGTATAGCTTTGATCAACGGTTAGTTCTGTTCCTGCGCAACCGACCAAAAAGATAATACCTATTGCAACCACAGCATGTTTAATGTTCTTCATTATATTTCCTTAATAATTTAGAGGATAAATTTGTAGTTATAATAATTTTAAGTGCGTGCGTGCGTGCGTGCGTGCGTTTTGACACTGCAGAGACGAGGCTGGTATATCATTTGAACAGAAAGAGTCTTTCTGAAATACATCGTTTTTCATTCCCTGAAAACACGCAAGCACGGTTTGCTGTGTTGTGATGGCACGCTTTGTCGCTGGCCATATTTCCTGTCTGACAGATAATGCATCAGAGCAGGGCGATATTCCAGTAGCAAACCCTGGAAAAATTACTTTTGGTAGCGAAGGCCTGACTGACTTTTCTGATGAGAACGTCTGTCAGGCTTCCTTGTGATTAAACAGAACCGCTTGTTTAATCGCGATAGCGAAAAGCGGCAGGGTAGCAGCTAATAATAGCGGGTATAGATAGCTGTTTTCCGGCAGGCTGTTCGGCATCAGCGCACCGGGGCCAGCAATTAGCAGGGTGATAGCCATATTGATGCCGGCGAGTAGATTGGCCTTCTGTAAAGCTTTCTCTTTGGTCATCAGGGCTGCGAGTAGCATAGTGGCCGAAACGGCGACAGCGATGATCTGAGTGTAGAGTTCGCCATGTTCCATTCGGCGCAGTAACTCAAACAGGGCAAACAGGCCGATTAGCCAGCGCCCCCAGGCAGCACGCTCCCAGTGGTTGTTGCGAGTACTTACTAACATTACGGTGGCCAGCAGCGGCAAGGCTGCATAATAAGCCAGGTTAGCGAATATCCGCTGTAGGGTTTCAATATCGTTACCGGTTTGATTGAGCAGTAGCTCAGCTAACGCGGAAAGCGCGATAAAGAGGGCAGATAAAGCGCCCGCTTGCAGGGTTGCCCGGGGCGCATCCGGTAGTCGTTGCGCACTCTTTTGTAGCTGTAAAGCTGTAAAGAGTGCGCCGATTATCAGTGCGCCTAACGCGAGACTGAGCAATCGACTTACTCCGCTGCTAGCTTGGCAAATACCCGGCCAGCTGCTTCGATGGTGGCGTTGATATCGTCTTCTGTATGGGCTTGAGACATAAAGCCTGCTTCAAAGGCAGAAGGCGCCAGATAGATACCCTCTTCCAGCATGCCGTGGAAGAAACGGCCGAACTTATCCGCATCGCACTTCATCACCTGATCAAAACAAGTAACCTCTTTTTGATCAGTAAAGAACAGACCGAACATGCCGCCCACCTGATTGGTGGTGAAGGGGACGCCGTGCCGCAGCGCCATCGCTTCGAAACCCTGAGCCAGTAGCTCAGTTTTCGCGCTGAGCTGTTCGTGAAAACCTTCTTCTTCAAGGGCGTTGAGCATGGCTAAGCCTGCTGCCATGGCCAGAGGGTTACCTGACAAAGTACCTGCCTGATAGACCGGGCCTAGTGGTGCAATATACTCCATGATCTCCCGTTTACCACCGAACGCGCCTACTGGCAGTCCTCCGCCGATAACTTTGCCCAGGGTAGTCAGATCCGGGATTACGCCGTAATGCCCCTGTGCGCCGGTCAGAGAGACCCGGAAGCCGGTCATGACTTCGTCCAGAATCAGTACGGTGCCATACTCATCACAGATCTCGCGTAGCCCTTGCAAAAAGCCTGGTACCGGTGGAATGCAGTTCATGTTGCCAGCGACCGGCTCAACGATGATGCAGGCGATCTCTGAACCCGCCTCAGCAAACGCCTGACGGACATTGTCCAGATCGTTGTAGGTCAGGGTAATTGTATGTTCTGCCAGACTGGCGGGTACACCCGGGGAGCTTGGCTCACCCAACGTCAGCATGCCAGAACCGGCTTTTACCAACAGCGAGTCAGAGTGGCCGTGGTAGCAGCCTTCAAATTTAACGATTTTGTCCCGGTTGGTGTAACCGCGCGCCAGACGAATAGCGCTCATGGTCGCTTCCGTACCGGAATTAACCATCCGTACCAGATCCATACCCGGCATCATATTACAGACCTTATCGGCCATATCTATCTCAATGGCGGTGGGTGCACCGAAGCCAAGACCTGAATCCATGACGCCACGCACCGCATCCATCACAGCTGGATGCGCATGGCCCAGAATCATCGGGCCCCATGAGCCGATATAGTCGATATAGCGCTTATCATCTTCGTCAAACAGGTAGGCCGCTTCACCCCGTTTAAAGAAGATAGGCGTGCCGCCTACCCCTTTAAAGGCACGTACCGGTGAGTTAACACCACCTGGGATATGGACCTGTGCGGCCTGGAATAACGATTCTGAACGGGACATGTTGGGCTCTCTTAAATTCGTGTCGTAAACGGATCAGTTGAATAGGTTGTCAAACTGTCCGGCCTGGGCGCAAATATCATCACTGGCAAATAGACTGTGTATCGCAGCGATCATATCGGCTCCGGCGGTAATTACCTGATCAGCATTATCCATATTAATGCCTCCAATCGCTACTACCGGGATGGGTAGCGTTGATCTGGCTTCGCTGAGCAGGCTTATTGGCGCGGGGGTAGCGTCGGGCTTAGTGCTAGATGGAAAGAAAGCACCAAAGGCGACATAGTCAGCAGTTTGCTGACAGGCGTTAACAGCCAGTTCCAATGAACTATGGCAGGTGTTGCCAATAATCGCTGCAGCGCCGAGATACTTCCGGGCCTGGCTAACATTACCGTCACTCTGGCCCAAGTGAACACCATGGGCGTTACTGGCTTTGGCTAATTCAATATCATCATTGATCAGCAGTGGACGTTGAAACTGATCGCAGAGGTCTACCAGCGCGAGAGCTTGTGCCAGTCTTTGCGTTTGATTATCTGATTTATCACGGTATTGAACGATTTTGGCCCCGCCCCGCAAGGCTTGTTCGACCTGATATAGCATTGACTCTGTGGTGCGCATCAAGGCGCTATCGGTAATGGCGTAGAGGCCCTGTAGTTGAAATTCTTTCATAGGATTTCTTTTTTAGCTGCTGTTGTACTGTCTTCAGACGGCGATTACGGATTGTTTTTTTGGGTGTAAAAATGTTCCACCATATCCCGGGTAATAATACCGGCGATCTCCTTGTTGTGATGCACAATATAAAGGGCATCCAAGCGATCATGGTTCATCAGATCCAGGGCTTCTTTGAGTGTCGCCTGTATCGGCAATGGGGCGATATCTTTGCGCACCGCAGGCACCTCTGCCAGATCTATTTCAAGTGTTGGATTAAAACCATCCCGCTCACTGATTCTGTCAATAAAGAACTCAAGATCGGGGGGGAATAAAATAAACCGGGGAACCGCCTTCTTATCTTCCAGAATCATCCACTCGGGCCGCTGCTCGAGTATTTTAATAGCAGATTCGCAGTTGATTGTGGTGTTACAGCGAACATGGCTGGAGCACATTACGCTGGCAACCCCCAGTCGGGAAAGCGCCTGAGTGATAGGTTCCTGACGATAATCCAGCCCCTGGGCTTTGAGTGAAGTAAGGAAAATCGAGGGTTGTTTGAAAAAGTACCGGACCGTGGTGCTGGCGACTACGATGGCGATCATCCCCGGAAAAATGATATTGGGATTGCCGGTCAGCTCTAGTAATGCGATTAGTGCGGCCAGGGGCGCGTTTAGTACCGCTCCCATCATCGCACCCATGCCGAGCATGGCGTAAAAGCCGACGCCGGAGTTACTCTCGCCGGTGAAGTGAGCAACCAGCACGGCAAAGGCTGCTCCGGCGATGGCGCCGATATAGATGGTTGGTCCGATCAGGCCGCCGGGAAGGCCTAAACCAAGTACGATAGGTGTTAACAGCCACTTGGTGAGTAGTAGACCAAGCAGTAATGTTAGTCCGGCATTTCCCTGTAAAACTTCAGAAAGAGTGTCGTAACCCAGGCCCATCACCTGGGGGTACCAGAGTGCGACGGTACCGGTGAGTACCCCGGCGATTAGCAATTTAACGCCTAAGGATAAACCGGTTATTTTCTGGGTTAGGATCATGATGCGTATGAAACCAGCTGCCAGCAGGGCGCAGATAATCCCCAGTAAAACCACAAAGGGGATCTCTGCTAATGACTGAATCTGCAGGGCTGGAATCGTGAAAATGGATTCATCACCGTAGGTGACTCGTATTAACAGTGATGCGGTGACTGAGGCGACCAGTACCGGCGTAAAGCCGATAACGGTGTATTCCATCAGGATCACTTCCATCGCAAAAATCACCCCGGCCAATGGGGTGTTGAAGGCGGCGGAGATGGCAGCAGCGACACCACAACCGACTAATAATCGCAGGGAGTTATTGGGTAGTTTTAGCGTTTGACCTACCAGGCTGCCGCAGGCGGCCCCTAAGTGAATTGCCGGGCCTTCACGGCCAACCGACTGACCACTGATGATGGCAATAACCGCACCGAAGAACTGAACCAGCATGTTTTTGGCAGGAAGGTTACCTTGATGGTAACTGAGCCGCTCCAGTACATGTACGACACCGACTTTGCGGGTGGAGGGCAATAACTTCCAGAGTAATAAAAATATGACGATGCTTCCGGCTACCGGTAGCGCAAAACGTAACCAGAGTGGCAAGCCTTCAAAGTTTTCGCTGTTATTGTCGGGTAACCAGGTTTCCAGTGGCAGTTCGATCATCAGGCGGAACGCCAGAATCACTAACCCGGTAGCCAGTCCAGAGATTATCCCCAGTAGTACTAACTGCGGCAGAGCCTCCTGATGGGCAAGGCGGTTGCGAAAATGGGTAAATGATAGGGAGTCTTTGAACATTTATACTCTGATTCGCCTGTTTTAACGTCACTTTTATAGTGCCGCAATAGTAATGCCCTTCAAGGGTTTGTATCATACGCAGGCTGAATAGAAAACTGTAGAAACAATTGTGAGGTCAAAGTGATCAAAGTAGGTATCGTAGGCGGCACCGGTTATACCGGCGTAGAGCTGCTCAGGCTGTTGGCAAACCATTCTGGCGTATCGGTTGAGGTGATTACCTCCCGTTCTGAAGAAGGCGTGCGAATTGATGATATGTACCCGAACCTTCGAGGTCACTACGATCTGCAGTTTACCGTGCCTGATGTCGACGCGTTGTCTGAGTGTGATGCTGTATTCTTTGCGACACCTCACGGTGTGGCGATGAAGATGGCACCGGCACTGGTGGAACGGGGCGTGAAAGTGATTGATCTGGGGGCGGACTTCCGGATTAAAGATCTGGAACTCTGGTCTCAGTGGTACGGCATGGAACACACCAGCCCTGAGCTAGCGGCTTCAGCGGTATATGGTTTGCCGGAAGTGAATCGTGAGGCAATCAAAGGCGCGCAGATGATCGCTTGTCCGGGTTGCTATCCAACGGCTACACAGCTGGGCTTTCTGCCGCTGGTAGAAAATAGCCTGATCGATCACCGTCGCCTGATCGCTGATGTTAAGTCCGGCGTTAGTGGTGCCGGCCGTGGCGCGAATGTAGGTTCTCTACTATGCGAAAGCAGTGAAAGCATGAAAGCCTACGCGGTAGCAGGTCACCGTCATCTGCCAGAGATCAAGCAGGGGTTGAGTGAAGCCGCGGGCCGTCCGGTCGGGTTGACCTTTGTGCCGCATCTGACGCCGATGATTCGGGGTATTCACGCGACTCTTTATGGCAAACTGAAAGATCCAGTTGATGGTCTGCAGGAACTGTTCGAGGCCCGTTATGCCAACGAGCCGTTTGTTGATGTGATGCCTGCCGGCAGCCTGCCGGAAACCCGCAGTGTGAAAGGCGCCAATATGTGCCGAATCAGCGTGTTTCGTCCACAAAATGACGATACGGTAGTAGTTCTATCCGTTATTGATAATCTGGTGAAAGGCGCAGCAGGACAAGCGATTCAGAATCTGAATATTATGTTTGGGCTGGATGAGGCCGAAGGGCTGCGTCATGTCGGAATGATGCCATAAGAGAGTGTTATCAATACTTGACTAAATTGCTTGGTTAAATAGATAATACGCTATTGGTATGTATGAGAGATGTAGGTGGAACAGATATGACAGAGACGACTGACCAGCAGCTAACGATGGTTTTTTCCGATTCGGCAGCGGCTAAGGTAAAAACTCTGATCGAAGAGGACCAGAACGATAACCTAAAACTGCGGGTATATATTACCGGTGGGGGTTGTGCGGGCTTCTCTTATGGCTTCACCTTTGATGAGGCGGTCGCAGATGATGATACGCTGTTCGAGAATGATGGCGTGAATATGGTGGTCGATCCGATGAGTTACCAGTATCTGGTAGGCTCAGTGGTGGATTATAAAGAGGGGTTGCAGGGTTCACAGTTTGTGATCAACAATCCCAATGCTACTACGACTTGTGGTTGTGGCTCTTCATTTTCAATCTAATTAGAAACTATTGCGACTTGGCTATAGGGCGTTAAAAATTTCATCAAAATGCTCATTTACAACTGTAATACCACAGGGGCACAATGACTGCGCTTTTTCACAAATTTTTGCCTTCTCTAGCCTACGCTTATTACGTTTTTACAATATTTTAAAAGCCAGCTATATGCTGGCTTTTTTGTGCCTGCTGTTTGGTATGACTACTGGCCCCAGTATATGGCGCCTAGTGGTCTGAAACCTTTAGCGCCGGTAACCTGGGGAACGTTTCCGCTTTCTCGGTTAAGGCTGCGATAGGCGAGCCAGGCAAAGGCGGCCGCTTCTACCCAGTCCGGGTCGAGTCCCAGTTCTGAGGTATCACCCAGATAATGGGGTTGAAGCAAAGAGATCAGCCGGGCTCTTAGTTGACGGTTGTGACTGCCGCCGCCGCAGAGGTAAATCTGCAGATCATCCAACTGATGAGAGTTGATAGCATCGGCGATGGTAATGGCAGTAAGTTCCAGCAGAGTTGCCTGTACATCTTCCGGCTGTGGTTCGCTGGTCAGTGAGCTGAGTATCTGTTCAATCCAGTGGCTATTAAACTGCTCCCGGCCGGTGCTTTTGGGAGGAACTTCACTGAAAAAGGGTAGCGCGAGCAGTTTGTTCAGCAATTCAGGAACAGCCTTGCCGCTGTTCGCCCACCTGCCGTCTGCATCGTAGCTTTTCTGCAGATGTCGTTGTATCCAACTATCCATCAGCACATTGCCCGGGCCGGTATCGTAGCCAAGTATCGGTTTTGTCGGGTCTGCTTCAAGGATTGTCAGGTTGGCCATACCACCAATATTGACCAATATTCGATTCTTGTCGGTGTGGCGGAAAAGGGCATTGTGAAATGCTGGTACCAGCGGCGCACCCTGACCACCGGCGGCCATGTCCCGACGACGGAAATCGGCCACCGTGGTAATGCCAGTGAGTTCTGCAACGCTGTTTGGGTCGCCAATCTGGAGTGTGAACTGTGCGTCTGGGCGATGGCGAATAGTTTGCCCGTGGCTGCCGATGGCATCGATCTGATCAGGGTTAAGGCTATGATACTTAATTAGCTTATTGGCTGCTGAAGCAAATAGTTCGCCCAGCTCAAGATCAAGGCGTCCCAGTTGTTCTATTTCGTTATCGCCGGGGGTAAACAACGCCCGGATTTTGTCATCGATTACCTGGGGAATGGGTTCGCTATGAAAAGCTATTAGTTCAAAGCTTGGCTTGAATCGGACCGCGACGGCGTCAATACTGTCGAGGCTGGTACCGGACATCAAGCCAATATAGATTTGAGCGCTCATTAACTTCCCTTGCTAACGTTCTTGAATCTCTCAGTTGGAGGCAGAAGCCAGCTGAGTAGCTTTGAACTGTTCCAGCTGAGCCAATGATTCTTTAGCGGCAGCGAAGAAGTTCTCTTTTTCTGCTTTGGCTATTGGTGCGGCGTGAGGCAGTTTAACCGTTTGTGGGTTTTTATGAACACCATTGAGACGGAATTCATAATGTAGGTGTGGACCGGAAGCGAGCCCCGTCTGACCAACATAGCCGATCACATCACCTTGCTGGACGCGGCTGCCAGTTTTCTGGCCTCTGCGGTAATTGTTCATGTGGCCGTACAGCGTCGTGATATTGCCACCGTGTTGCACAATGACAGCTTTGCCGTAGCCACCTTTAGTGCCCCGCCAGATAATTTTGCCATCGCCAGCTGCTTTAATAGGGGTGCCGGTACGGGCGGCATAATCGGTGCCTTTATGGGCGCGGGTCAGCCCCAGAACCGGGTGCTTGCGGCGATTTTTAAAGCTGGAGCTGATCCGGGCAAAACTCACCGGACTGCGCAGGAACGCTTTGCGCATACTGTCACCTTCAGGGGTGTAGTAGCTGCTGTCACCCTGGCTGTCGGTATAGCGTACGGCGGTATAGGTTTCGCCCCGGTTGATAAACTGGGCTGAGAGAATGTTGCCTTCGCCGATTAGTTTGCCATCGAGATATTTCTCTTCATATACTAAGTTGAAACGGTCACCCTGACGCAGGTCCAGTACAAAATCGATGTCCCAACCAAAAACAGCGGCCAGCTCCATAATCATTTTATCGGATAAGCCGGCCTGAGATGCATCGTAGAATAGGGAGTTATCGATGCTACCCTCGGCGAAGCGTGGAGAAATATCCGGTTGCTTCGTTATGTTTTCTACGTCGTATCCCTGGTCCGTTGCTGTGACCAGAGAGCTTTCCAGCTGGTTGCGGATATGCTGTAGCTTTTTAAACTGACCCTTTTCGATTACAAAGCGGATGGTCTGACCCGGATAGATCCGTTTGAGCGTGTCGGTGCCTTTTACCGCATCACTGACCAGAAATGCATCCCGATTGGTGAGTCCGGCGCGTTTGAAGATAGAGGTCAGAGTATCGCCGCTACGAACTTTGAAGTCCTGCCACGTTTCGGTGATCTCTGGCGCAGCCTGTGGTTGGGTCTGCTGCTCAGTCTTCAATGGCGCTTGTTCTGGTTGTTTTACAGATTCAGTGATGGACTGCTTGGCAGCTCCGGGCTGGGTGGGTAGCAGCATCGCAATCTGGTTACGATTGGCTGTCGCAACAACGCTTTGCCCCGTTGTTCCAGTCTCGGGAAGTACTGAAGCGGGCAGATCTGAGGATGGCATAAGCATCGAAGTCAGACCGACAATGACGCAGCAGATAGCTACCGCTATCAGATGAGTCGCTGGAAGATGCTGTTTTAACCGTTCAATCAGAACCACGGCTTGTTACCTCAGTAATACTAAAAATTCTCAGGATTATACCGGAAGCTGTCACAGAATCTAAATATTCACTCGTTATCGGCGTAAATCGCTGCATATTGAGGGATAAGTCAATAAAAGTACGCTGTCTGGAGACAAAACTGTCTTCAGGTAGGGCCATGTTTTTCAGTGAGTCGATTTTAATGGGTCGTTTATATGCAGTGATTTTTATGAAGAGGCTGTTGATAAGTGACTTTTATGAGGCGGTATTGTGCTGCAGGTTGTAAGTAAACGTTTGCATCATAGGTTTGTGGGATTAAAGGCGTAAGGGTAGAATACGGCCCCAAACTATTTATGACTTAACTTACTACATACAGATGAAAGGTTGTTAGAAGGCAATGACAGACAAAACACTGCTACAGGATCTCAATGCGCGCGGACTGATCGCGCAGATGACCAGCGAAGACGAGCTGGAACAACACCTGGCTGAAGGTTCTGTCACCCTTTATTGTGGCTTCGACCCCACCGCTGACAGCCTGCATATCGGTTCACTGGTGCCACTGCTGGCACTGAAGCGCTTTCAGCAAGCTGGCCATAAGCCGTTGGCTTTGGTGGGCGGTGCAACCGGCCTGATCGGCGATCCAAGCTTCAAGGCTCAGGAACGCAAACTCAATGATGACAGCACTGTTGCCAACTGGGTGGAAAAACTCAAAGGTCAGGTAAGCCAGTTTATCGATTTTGACAGCGGTGATAACAGCGCGGAAGTGGTAAATAACCTGGACTGGACCCGTGATCTGGATGTGCTGACATTCCTGCGGGATGTCGGTAAGCACTTCTCTGTGAATCAGATGATCGCTAAAGAGTCGGTAAAGCAGCGTATCGACCGTGAAGGTGAGGGTATCTCCTTTACTGAGTTTACCTATATGATTCTGCAATCATTCGACTACCAGCAGCTGAACGCTAGTCATAATTGTACGCTGCAGATCGGTGGATCTGACCAGTGGGGTAATATTACCGGCGGTACTGAGCTGACTCGCCGCATGAATGGGAATAAAGCCTTTGGTCTGACGTTGCCACTGATTACTAAGTCTGATGGTACTAAGTTTGGTAAGACCGAATCCGGAACTATCTGGTTGTCACCTAACAAGACTTCCCCTTACGCTTTTTACCAGTTCTGGCTGCAAACCTCGGATGCTGATGCTTACGGGTTTCTGAAATACTTTACCTTCCTCTCGGTTGAAGAGATTGATGCGTTAGAAAAGGCCGATGCTGCACGTGACGGACGTCCTGAGGCTCAGTCCGTACTGGCCCGTGAAGTGACCCGTCTGGTGCACGGTGAAGAAGGTTTAACGGCGGCGATGCGGATTACTGAGGCGCTGTTCAGTGGCAATCTGTCCGATCTGAGCGAAGCAGACTTTGAACAGCTGCAACTGGATGGATTACCATCATCAAGCCTGGCAGATGCCGACCTGGCTGAAACGCCACTGACGACTCTGTTGAGTGAAGCCGGTATGGCAAACTCGGGTAAGCAGATAAAAGATGCTCTTCAGCGTAATGCGGTAATCGTAAACGGCGTTGAGAAGGGTATGGGTGACAATATGAAAGCGGCAGAAGTCTTTGCTTCAGAGCATGGCACTTATGGACGTTTCTTCTTAGTTAAGCTGGGTAAGAAAAAGCATCACTTGTTTGTGATCTGATTCAGGCCTTTCTCGGCATAAAAAAACGCGCGGCCTTCTCTTTTTAAAGAATAGGGTCGCGCGTTTTTTTGTGGGATTTAGTTGGCTTAGTAAAGCGCCTGCTCGTCTCGCACCAGATCTTTCAACATCTCCAGAAACAGGGTGTCCGCTTCGCTGTGCTCTACGGGTATTTTAACGCTGGTGGTGGCGGATAACTCATCGGCAATTTTCACATTGGCGTGCTCATCCTGCAGATGCTTACGCGCTATTTCCATAGCAACCGCACAGATTTCTGGTTCCTCGAATATTTTGCGTAACACCGAAACTAGCTCATCTATGGCTCGTTCCTTGTTTTTTATTGTGGCAGTGCTCATGCAACGATCTCCGACTGAAAATGACAAATACTTTGGATTCACTATAGCACTGTCATAACCGTATCTGCAGCTATAGGTTTCAGGATGCGGGAAATTTAGTTTTATCGCTGATCATCCCTTGAACAATGGCTGTGCTGCTGGCAGAATACACCCACAATTTAGTGTTTCTGCGTTAAGTAGGTTACCCCGAAGCAGAAACCTGATAAGCACACCCAGCTTATTTTCCCGGGTTTACAGTGTGTACCCACACTTAATCACCGGATGAAGAGTTGCTTTTGCCTTTCTCTGACCGTACCGGTCACCTATGCAAAAGCCTGCTGGAGGTTGTTTTGTTCCCCGGTAGGCGATTCATAACATCCTCCAGTATCAGAATTTTTAGACATGCCAATGGTTGGCGTGTGATTTGAGGATACTATTGTGGAACAACTTTCAGGCGGCGAAATGGTAATTCGCGCCCTTAAAGATGAGGGTGTGAAACACATCTACGGTTATCCCGGTGGAGCACTGCTGCATATTTATGATGCACTGTTTCGGCAGGAAGATGTACAACACGTTCTGGTTCGCCATGAGCAAGCTGCGACCCATATGGCTGATGCCTATGCCCGTGCAACCGGTAAAGCCGGCGTCGCGCTGGTGACTTCTGGTCCGGGTGCTACTAATGCCGTGACCGGTATTGCTACAGCTTATATGGATTCTATTCCGATGGTTGTTATTACCGGCCAGGTAATGAGCTTTCTGATCGGCGAAGATGCGTTCCAGGAAACCGATATGATCGGTGTCTCCCGTCCAGTTGTTAAGCATAGCTTCAGTGTTCAGAATCCTGAAGATATTCCTATGATTATCAAGAAAGCCTTCCATATCGCTGAGAGTGGCCGTCCGGGCCCGGTTGTTGTTGATATCCCTAAGGATATGACAGCGCCGACTGATCGCTTTGATTATGAATATCCGAAGAGCGTTAAAATGCGCTCCTATAACCCGGTTAGCCGTGGTCATAGTGGACAGATTAAGAAAGCGATGGATATGGTATTGGATGCTAAACGTCCGGTTATCTATGCCGGTGGTGGTGTCATCATGGGTGATGCTAGTGCTGAATTGACCGAGCTGGCGCAGCTGTTGAATGTTCCTGTGACAAATACACTGATGGGCCTGGGTGGCTATCCGGGTACTGACCGTCAGTTTGTCGGTATGTTGGGAATGCATGGCAGCTACGAAGCCAATATGGCGATGCATCATGCTGACCTGATTCTGGCCGTGGGTGCGCGTTTTGATGACCGGGTAACGAACGGCGTTGATAAGTTCTGTCCTACCGCCAAAATCATCCATGTTGATATCGATCCGGCTTCTATTTCGAAAACGATCAAAGCTGATGTGCCTATTGTTGGCCCGGCTAAGCATGTTCTGCAGGAGATGACCTCTCTGGTTAAGAACAGTAAGAAGCAGCTTGAAAAAGAAGCGATTGATTCCTGGTGGCAGCAGATTGATGAATGGCGCGGCCGTCATGGTGGACGCTTCCGTACCGATGATTCTGACAAGATGAAGCCGCAGCAGGTTATTGAGATGCTGAGCAAGGTCACCGGTGGTGATGCTTATGTCTGTTCAGACGTAGGCCAGCACCAGATGTTTGCTGCACAGTACTACAAGTTTAATAAGCCGAACCGCTGGATCAACTCCGGTGGTCTGGGCACTATGGGCTTTGGCTTACCTGCAGCGATGGGCGTGAAGATGAACTTCCCCGATGAGGAAGTAGTTTGCGTTACCGGTGAAGGTAGTATTCAGATGAATATTCAGGAGCTGTCTACCATTAGCCAGTACAATATCCCTGTAAAGGTTATCTGTCTGAACAACGGGTCTCTGGGCATGGTACGTCAGTGGCAGGATATGAACTATGAGTCACGTCACTCGCAGTCTTATATGGAGTCACTGCCTGATTTCGTCAAGCTGGCAGAAGCCTACGGTCATGTGGGTATGAAAGTTGAAAAGTACGAAGATCTGGAAGCGGCGATGACTAAAGCTTTCGCCATGAAAGATCGCATGGTGTTTATGGATATTACTGTAGATCCGTTTGAGCATGTATACCCGATGCAAGTACCACGCGGCTCTATGCGTGATATGTGGCTGAGCAAGACGGAGAGAACTTGAACATGAGACATATTATTTCTGTGTTGATGGAAAACGAGCCGGGTGCACTGTCCCGGGTTGTCGGCCTTTTCGCGCAGCGAAACTTCAATATTGAGTCGTTGACGGTTGCGCCGACAGAAGATTCAACCTTATCCCGTCTGACGGTGACTACCTTTGGTAGTGACAAGGTGATCGAGCAGATCACTAAGCAGCTGAATAAGCTGATAGACGTGGTTAAAGTGGTTGATCTGACAGAAGGCGATCATATCGAGCGCGAACTGATGATGATCAAGCTGAAGGCTAACGGCCAGATGCGTGCTGAGATTAAGCGTACTGCGGATATTTTCCGTGGTCAGATTATCGATGTTACGCCGAATACCTATACGGTTCAGCTGACCGGTGCCAGTGACAAGCTGGATGCCTTTATTGAAACGCTGGGTACCGCCCATATTATGGAAGTGGTGCGTACGGGTGTATCGGGGCTCTCTCGAGGCGAGAAAGTCCTGAGTCTGTAAACGTTTTTGATAGCTTCTAAAAAACCGCTCCTTGAGCGGTTTTTTTTCGCCAGTTTTTGGGGTATTGAGGCTTGTGTTCACTACCTTTAACGACAAATTGTTATTGAATTTACTGGCAGATGATTTTTTCTGACTATACTTAACGGTCCCTCCGGAGTGAAAAACGGAGGATAGAGAACCGGTGGTTCAGGGAATCTTTAGCTTATTAAAGGTGTTGGCACAGGAAAGTGGTTATCAGAAGGCGGTGACGCGGTCTGAGGAGGTTTTAATGATTTACTCAGTTCAACTGATAGTACTATCAGTATTGTTGGTGATTCCTCTGGGTGGCAAGGCAAGTCTGGAGAGTGGTGTACAGCTATCTGAAATAGTGAAGTACGATTCATTACCACTATGGCAGCAGTCCAGTCCGTTTCCCCGTTGGCAGGATACTTATGCGATTGTATTTGAGCAGGAGATGCTGGCCTGACTTCGCTGTGTGACAGCGATGAGTTCTGAGGCTGGCTTAATCAATACTGGCGTTTCAAATTTAAGCGTATTACTCTTGATCTCAAATTAACTGGCTATAGTACTCTGAGATCATTCTATGAGTGGAAAACTACTCTATCTGGTGGGCGCTTCAGGCAGCGGTAAAGATAGTTTGCTTGAAGGCTGTCGCCAGCGTCTGCAACCCAGTCACTGCTGTTTTGTGGCTCATCGTTATATTACCCGAGCCCTCAATATTGGGGGCGAAAACCATATTCACCTTTCTCCCGATGAATTTGATATGCGTGCCAGTATGGGAATGTTTTCCATGCAGTGGTACTCCCATGGCTATAGTTACGGCATAGGGTCAGAGATTGATAACTGGCTGGCAAAAGGGATCAATGTTGTGATTAACGGCTCCCGGGAGTATTTGCAGATTGCGATGCACGCTTATCCGAACCTGATACCGGTGCTGGTTCAGGTTGATGAAGATACGCTGCATCAGCGTCTTACTCTGCGAGGCCGGGAAAATGAAGAAGAGATCGTTAAACGGTTAAATCGTCACCGTCAGATTGTTGATAGCCTGCCTGGGAATATACAGCTGATCGATAACAACTCAAATTTGCAGGAAGGCGTTGATACGTTGTTGAAGCTGATTGAGTCCATGGCGCCGGATTCCGTTAAGCCGGCTCGCTCGACGCACTAGTTTTTTTTTATGAATTACAGGAGGGTGCACTATTGCACCCTCTTTTTTTGGCTGGAGGATTTAGAATGTTCAGTATTGAGATGGGTGTGAGGGATTATGAACTGGATATGCAGGGTATCGTCAATAATGGTGTCTATTTCAACTATCTAGAACATGCCCGGCATGAGTTTTTGCTGAACAGCGGTATTGATTTTGCTGCCCTGACCGAAGCTGGAATCCATCTGGTAGTGATTCGTTCTGAGCTAGACTATAAAGCCTCATTGAAAAGTGGCGATCGGTTTCGGGTCGAAGTTGCTCTGGAGCGGATCAGTAAAGTGAAGTTTGGTTTTCGCCAGCGGGTTGTCCGTATCGCAGATGAAAAAGTCTGTGTGGCCGGGCTGGTGATAGGCACAGCACTGAATGAGCGAGGTCGCCCTTATATCTCACCTGAGCTTGAGGCGTTATTTAGCGCATGATTAAAGCGACATTTGATAGCCGTGCCATTGTGCTGCTGGTGGGGCTTTGTATGTTGTTCGGCTTCAATCAGGTGGTGGTTAAGTTTGGTCTGGAGGGGGTATCACCACTAATGCAGGCAGGTTTACGGTCTGTCGGTGCGTCATTGCTACTCGTGCTCTGGATGTTGTGTCGCGGTGAGAAAATTTTATACCGCGATGGTGCCTTTTGGTGGGGCGTTCTTCTCGGAATTCTGTTTGCGATAGAATTTTTGTTTATCTATATCGCCCTGAATCTGACTACCGTTTCTCATGCCACGATCTTTCTCTATACATCGCCCTTTGTTGTCGCGCTGGGGGCGCATCTGTTTATTCCGGGTGAAAGCCTGAGAAAAGTTCAGGTTGCAGGCCTGTTAGTCGCCTTTGCGGGTGTTGTCTTTGCGTTTCGAGACTCTCTTGATGGTGGCGCTTCTCTGCTGGGGGATCTTCTGGCACTGGCAGCAGCGTTTTTCTGGGGGGCAACGACGGTGGTACTAAAAGCTTCCCCTCAACGTCACCAGTCTCCCTCTCGCGTGTTGCTTTACCAGCTGGTTGTTTCTGCTGTTGTGTTGCCGCTGTTGTCGTGGGGTCTAAATGAACCAGGGGTGACCAGCCTGACACCTCTGGTGATAGGATCGTTATTGTTTCAGATAGTATTGATGGCGTTTGTTGGATATCTGGCCTGGTTCTGGTTACTGAGTCATTATCCGGCATCAAAAATTGCCAGTTTTACTTTTCTGACTCCGTTGTTTGGTGTTCTCTTTGCCTGGTTGATTCTTGATGAACAGCTTTCGTTTGATATGCTGGGCGCTCTGGTGTTAGTGGCTCTGGGTATCTTTTTAGTCAATAAAAAAAGGTAATAAACCCGGTAAGCATGCAGGGAAAAATATAAGAAGCGACTAGTCTAAAACAGACTGCCGCCAGACAGTATTATTTGATCTGTGACCAGAACGCTGCAATTAGCGGGCTTTGTAGCTTTTTCCTCAGGGCAAACAGGCCAACATCATAAGCTTTGAGTTCCGGCTCAATATTGAGAATACGCACCCGATCTGCCAGTGGACTGTTATCCAATACAATCTTGGGTACCACACCGACTCCGAATCCCAGACTCACCATGCTGACGATGGCTTCATTTCCAGCGACTTGTGCATAGATCATCGGTTTAGCCTGGCGGGCTTTGAACCAGCGGTCTATTCGTTTACGTGAAACGCCTTCTTCTGAGAGGATCATCGGTACTACTGACCAGTCTGGCGTGCCAGTGAGTAATGGGTCCAGATGAATATCTTCATGAGGAGCGATAAACACTAGTGGCGAGGTTGCGATATGTTTGAACGCCAGTCCCGCGTTCAGCGTGTCTGGTCGTGCGGCGATGGTTATATCATCTGTCCCTGCCAGTACTCGCTGAATCGCATTTTCCGGATCGCCGGTATGCAGCTTTATTTCAATTTTAGGGTGTTGCCGGCGAAACTCGCTGAGGATGTCATAAAGAAAGCTATAGCTGGCAGTGACCGAGCAGTACACACTGATCTCTCCCTGTAACTCCTGAGCGTCAGCTAACAGGGAATTGCGCACTACGTCCCATTGTGTCAGCGCTTCACGGGCATATTCTTGAAAACGCTCACCTTCCCGTGTCAGATTTACCGTGCGGTTATCCCGCTCAAACAGTTGTACGCCCAGAGAGCCTTCCAGTTGTTTGATCGCGCGCGTCAGCGCAGAAGGGCTGATATGACAAGCTTCACTGGCTCGGCCAAAATGAAGCGTGTCGCAAAGACTGATAAAGAGCTTTAGAGAACGGGTATCCATAGGCTTCTATAATAGTTTCGTTGCAATTGATGAAACATATTTTCACATATATATCGTTTTTCGCAATATAAACTTTGCATCTCTATTTCTTTGTTGTGGTTTATAACAAGTTCTAATCGGGTTTTCTTATGCCGACTTGATCTGGATTAGGGCAATCAATGGGCTGAGCCGTTAACGTTGGCGCTTATATACCCGTTTCAATGGCGCTGTTCGCCCGAGGTTCAGTATGAAGTATGACATCGTGATTATTGGTGCAGGGCCTGCCGGCCTTAGTTTTGCCCGCTCACTGGGAGAAACAGCCCTAAAGGTGTTGGTTGTGGAGCGCTCATCCCTCGATACACTGCGCGAGCCCCCGGAAGATGGACGTGAAATCGCTCTGACCCATCTGTCGATTGATCTGATGAAAAGTTCGGGTGCCTGGCAACAACTGGCGGACCAGGATGTCTCACCGATCTGTGCTGCCAAGGTGCTGGACGGCGATTCGAGTTATACGCTGAACTTTGATAATACTGACGCTAATCTGGATGCACTGGGTTATCTGGTGCCAAATGATAAAATTCGTAAGGCATATTTTGAGGTTGTAGAGGGCATTGAAAATGTTGAGCTTCTGACTGAAGTTTCAGTTGAAGATGTTGGCAGTACAGCGGATAGCGCTTGGGTTGTTCTTTCAAATGGCGAGCGAGTGGAGTGTGATCTGCTGGTGTCGGCGGATAGCCGGTTTTCTGAAACCCGCCGAAAAATGGGGGTGCCCGCCTCGATGAAAGATTTTTCCCGTACCGCTATAGTATGTCGTATGGAGCATAGCCTGCCTCATAATCAGACCGCCTTTGAATGTTTCCATTATGGCCGCACTCTGGCCATTCTGCCGATGACCGGTAATCTCTCATCCATAGTAGTAACGGTATCAAGTGCCGAGGCAGAGAGTATCTTTAATATGGATGAAGAGGTTTTTGCCGCCGATATTGAGCAGCGTATGCAGGGGCAGCTGGGCAGTATGAAACTTTATGGTCGCCGTCATCTGTATCCGTTGGTAGCGGTGCATGCGAGTAAATTTATCAGTCGTCGTTTCGCTGTCATTGGTGATGCCGCAGTGGGGATGCATCCGGTTACTGCGCATGGATTTAACCTGGGACTTCGTAGTCAGGAAACCTTGACAAAAGAACTGAAGAAAGCGCTGAAGCAGGGGCAGGATATCGGTTCGTTCAGTGTGTTAGAAAAGTATCAGAGCGCTCATATGCGGGTGACAAAGCCCCTCTATATGGGAACTAACCTGGTAGTCGGTTTATTCACTAACGATAACTTTGCTGCGAAGATTGCTCGTAAGGCAACGTTGCGGATAGCGAACAATTTCGCTCCGCTGAAACAGATAATTACCCGCAAGCTTACTGAAAAGCGGATAGATATTCCCTTTTTTCTGCCCGGTCTTAAGTAAAAGGCTTCAAATAAAAGGCTCTATCGTTTCGATAGGGCCTTTGACTATTGAGTCTGTCGCAGAGCAAGGTATCCTTAACTGATAATTAAGCAGTCTTTGTAAGGGTTTTGTTGTGAATTCCTCTGATTTAAGCTCCCGTGATCTAAGTTCCTGTGACGTTACCAAGCGAGATCAGCTGAGAATATTGCTGCTCCAGATTCGCGATGGCGAGCAAGTGCGTATGGAAGAGCACCAAAGCTTTGCCGAATACTGCGGTGTTGCGTTGGAGCAGATTGAGATCCTTAATGTTTTCGATACCCCTGACTTTCCGGCCACGGCAGCAGATGATTTTGATGCGTTGCTGGTGGGTGGTGCCAGTGAAGCGAACGTGCTCAAGCCGGATCAGTTCCCTTTTATTCAGGCCTGTCAGGATTTAATTCGTCATTGTGGCGAAACGGCTAAACCAGTATTTGCCTCCTGCTTTGGCTTTCAGCTAGCCGTATTAGCGCTGGGTGGAGAGGTTCGGCATAAGGATGTCGATTTTGAGATGGGTACTATTCCGGTCTCACTGGCTGATGGGGCGGTGGATGATCCGCTCTATCAAGATACCCCGGAAGGTTTTTTTGCTATTTCGGTACACCGTCAATACGTCGACAGTTTGCCTGAGAACTGTCAATTGCTTGCCTATACTGCACAATGTGTCCACAGCTTTAAACTGAAGGGCAAACCTTTTTGGGCTTTTCAGTTTCATCCAGAAGTTGATAAGGCCACTCTGATTGAACGACTGACATTCTACAAAGCTCACTATACTGATGGAGACGGTCAACTGGATCGGGTACTTAGCTCAGCGGTGGAAACGCCGGAGTCTAATATTCTGGTGCGCAAGTTTGTCGATCGGGTCCTATTAAATCTCGGCTAGTTTTTGTATAGATAGCTTTCCCGTATACGTAAAAGTAGAATGACTGAACATTTTGTTAATCCATTGGTGTAAACAGATCTATGAATGACCCACAGGGAAACAAACCGGAACAGCCTGAGCAGCCGAGTCAGGAAGAGGCGAGTCCAAAGCCACGTAGCCGGGGAATCTATCTGCTGCCTAATTTGTTCACTACGGGAGCCCTGTTTTGTGGTTTCTATGCAGTAGTGGCGGGAATGAATGGCGTTTTTGATAATGCGGCAATCGCCATTTTTGTTGCGATGGTTCTGGATGGTCTGGATGGTCGTGTTGCGCGCCTGACAAATACTTCGAGCGCGTTTGGTGCAGAGTATGATTCGCTGTCGGATATGGTCTCCTTCGGGGTTGCGCCGGCTCTGGTGACCTTCAGCTGGGTGCTCAGCAGTGCGGGTAAGTTTGGTTGGTTCTGTGCTTTTATCTATGTTGCAGGCGCTGCGCTGAGATTGGCACGCTTTAATACCCAGATCGGTTCAGTGGATAAACGTTACTTTATGGGGCTGCCAAGTCCAGCGGCTGCAGCATCTGTGGCGGGTCTGGTGTGGGCCTGCGTAGAGTTTGAGATTGATGTCAGCCATCTGGTGTACCCGATTGCTATCTATGTTGCGCTGGTGGGCGTACTGATGGTGAGTAATGTGCTGTATTATAGTTTCAAAGATGTTGATCCGAAGGGAAAAATCCCCTTTATGATTCTGCTGGTGATTGTACTTACTATCGGAGTTATCTCTATCAGTCCGCCAATTTTCCTCTGGTTACTGATTTTAGGTTATACGCTTTCTGGTCCAGTTTTATGGCTGTTGCGTAAACGTAAAACACTGAGTAGTTAAGCTATTGGATTGATGATTGTTTGGAGGTGACTGTTATGAGTAAGCGGCTAATCAGAGAAGCATTGAATATCCCCTCATCAGAGATCACCTCCGAATCAATCTACAAGCAGCGTCGACGCCTGATTCAGGCGGCGATGTCTGCTGCAATTTTACCCGCATTTGCCTATCCCTCTTTTGCCCGGGCCGCCGGTTATGAAATTCCCGATGACCTGCCTCGTTATCCCGGCCCTGCTTGGCTTCGACAGAAGCTGGCCAGTGCGGTGCGTAATCCAGATCTGTCCGTTAGTGATGAGTTAGCCCCGTATTATCATATAATTACCCACAATAACTTTTATGAGTTTGGTACAGATAAGCGTGACCCGGCGCGGTATGCTCAAAACTTTAAGACCGACCCCTGGAAAGTCGAGATAAGTGGTGAAGTAGCCAAACCGGGCAACTATAATCTGGAAGATATACTCGCGCCTCATGCTTTAGAAGATCGGGTGTACCGGTTACGCTGCGTTGAAGCCTGGTCGATGGTTATTCCCTGGCTTGGTTTTCCTCTGGCGGATCTGATTAAGCGTTTCGAACCTACCTCTAAAGCGAAGTATGTGCATTTCACTACCATTCTCGATAAAGAGCAGATGTCTGAGCAGCGTAGTTCCTTTGGTACGATTGATTGGCCCTATGTTGAAGGCCTGAGAATGGATGAGGCGATGAATCCTCTGACACTGATGGCCGTTGGTGTATACGGTAATGCGCTTCCGCCGCAGAATGGCGCGCCTTTACGTTTGGTGGTGCCCTGGAAATATGGTTTTAAATCTATAAAGTCGATTGTTCGTATTCATTTCAGTGAAACGATGCCCGAGACTAGCTGGAATGTTACCGCGCCGAGCGAGTATGGTTTTTACGCAAATGTGAATCCAGCCGTTGATCACCCGCGCTGGTCACAGGCGACAGAGCGTCAATTACCCTCCTCTTTGTTGTCTCCCAATATTGTCGATACTCTACCGTTTAATGGTTATGCAGATCAGGTTGCTCATCTCTATAAGGGGATGGATCTCGCTAAGTGGTTCTGATGGTATCAGGTGAAAAGGGAAGGCTGCTTAGGTGGTGGTTCTTTTTTTTGCTACTACTGTCTCCGCTTGCTGCTTTGTTTGTTAATCTGCTCAACGATAATCTGGGTGCTGATCCGGCCAAGGTAATTGTTAAAGAGTTAGGTTTTTGGGCGATTACCTTACTCTGGTTGACCTTGTCAGTAACGCCCGGAATAAAACTTCTGGGCTGGCGCTGGTTGATGTCGTTCCGCAGAATGTTGGGGCTATATACTTTTTTTTATGCTGTGCTGCACCTGCTGTCTTTTGCCACTTTTCTGGTGGGGTGGCGATGGGATATCCTGCTGACCGAGTTGACTAAGCGGCCCTATATTGTTGTCGGTTCTCTTGCTTTGTTACTATTGATTCCATTGACTTTTACCTCTACCAAAGCGATGCAGCGACGCCTGGGTAGGCGCTGGAAAAAACTTCACTCTCTGGTCTATCCCATCAGCCTGTTGGCTATGCTGCACTTTATCTGGCAGATCCGATCTGACTTTGGGCAGCAGCTTATATTTGCAATTTTATTAGCTATTTTGTTGGGCTATCGACTATATCTTAATAGGCGCAGTTAATAGAGAGGAGGTACTTATGTATCCGACTCATATCTCTGAAAAGCTGTTGCTGCTGTTACATGCTTGGATGGCTGGGCTTAGTAAGTTGTGGTGCATGGTCTTTACGCGTCCCCCTGATGATCGGGGGCGAAAGTATAATTTTCCTATGCCGTCATTATGGTTAAGTCTGATAGCTTCAGCAGTCTTTCTTGTGGCGATTATTTCGCTGCTTTACTGGCTTCTGACTACGCTGGCGGGGTAGGCCTTTTTTTCTGTAGTCTGAAGTTTTATTCTCTCCGGCAGGGGCGGTTATCCTACGCCCCTGCACTTACCACCATCGGTGTGTATTCTCCTTGCAGTCTGAAATCTGCTGCTATACTGGCTTATAACCAAGTGCATAACTCGGATATGTAATCATTATAAAAAGGACCAGAAATGCTTGGGGCACAGCTGTTTAGTTTTTGACAGCAAGGAGGCCTGGAGATGAGACGTAACGGAAGGGTCCTGTTATTAGCAGGGCTTTTTTATGCGCCGCTGGTGTCTGCTGATTGGCAGATAAACCTTATCGAAGGGGCGACTGAAATTAGCCGCTCTGTCTATAACCTGCATATGGTTATTTTTTACATATGCGTTGCTATCGCCGTTGTGGTGTTCGGCGTTATGTTCTGGTCCATCTTCTGGCATCGAAAGTCCCGGGGAGCCAAAGCTGCTCATTTTCATGAGAGTACCTGGGTAGAGATCGCCTGGACTATAGTGCCGGTGATCATTCTTGTCTCAATGGCTGTGCCTGCCAGTACCACCTTGATTCAGATGTACGATAAAAACAATGCTGAGCTTGATATCCAGATTACGGGATATCAATGGAAGTGGCGTTATCAATATCTTAATCAGGATATCGACTTTTTTAGTAGTCTTGCGACGCCTCAGGAGCAGATTATTAATGAGCAGATTAAGGGGGATAACTATCTACTTGAAGTTGATAAGCCTCTCGTCATTCCCGCCGGTAAAAAAGTACGTTTCTTACTGACCTCTAACGATGTGATTCACTCCTGGTGGGTGCCTGCTCTGGCTGTGAAAAAGGATGCGATTCCAGGTTTTGTTAATGAATCATGGACGTTAGTAGATGAACCGGGAATATATCGGGGGCAATGTGCTGAGTTGTGCGGCCGTGATCATGGTTTTATGCCGATAGTGGTCGAGGTTAAATCACCGGAAGATTATCAACTGTGGGTGGCTGAGCAGGCCAATCTCAAAGTGGCAGAGCAACAGTCTGCTCAGAAAGAGTGGAGCCAGGCAGAGTTGATGATACGGGGGGAAGAAGTTTACAAAGCCAGCTGTGCCGCTTGCCACCAATTTGAGGGGCAGGGTATTCCTGGAATATTCCCTGCATTAGCGGGTAGTCCCCTGATGTCAGGTGATTCGGCTGAGCATGTCGATGCGGTATTACATGGCCGTTCAGGAACGGCGATGCAGGCGTTTGCTGAGCAGCTTAATACGGTAGATTTAGCCGCAGTGATTACTTACGAACGAAACGCCTGGGGTAACCAGGGCGGCGCAGTGACTGTTCAGCAGATTACTGAGTTGTTGAAGGAGTAGGGCGATGGGTAGCTTAGAGCAGACAGTACATAGTACAGATCACCATGGCCCTGCAAAAGGCATCACTCGTTGGCTTTATACAACCAACCATAAAGATATCGGCACGCTATATCTGTTGTTTAGTCTGACAATGTTTTTTGTCGGTGGTTGTATGGCGCTGACTATTCGGGCCGAACTGTTTCAGCCGGGACTGCAGTTGATAATGCCGGAGTTCTTTAATCAGATGACCACCATGCACGGTCTGATTATGGTCTTCGGAGCAGTAATGCCAGCGTTTGTCGGCTTAGCTAACTGGATGATTCCGATGATGGTAGGCTCCCCGGATATGGCGCTGCCGCGGATGAATAACTGGAGCTTTTGGATTCTGCCTTTTGCCTTCGTGATGATGTTGTCTACTCTGCTGATGGAGGGGGGGGCGCCTAATTTTGGCTGGACCTTTTACGCGCCTCTTTCCACAACCTATGCGCCTCCCAGTGTGACCTACTTTATCTTTGCTGTGCATATGATGGGGATCAGCTCGATTATGGGTGCGATCAATGTGATCGCTACTATCCTCAATATGCGCGCCCCGGGCATGAAGTTGATGGATATGCCGTTGTTTGTCTGGACCTGGCTGATTACCGCATTCTTATTGATAGCGGTGATGCCGGTACTGGCAGGAGTGGTCACTATGATGTTGATGGATATCCATTTTGGCACCAGCTTCTTTGACGCAGCGGGTGGTGGTGATCCTGTCCTGTTTCAGCATGTCTTCTGGTTTTTCGGCCATCCGGAGGTGTACATCATGATTCTGCCTGCGTTCGGGATAGTGTCTGAGATTATTCCTACCTTTGCCCGTAAGCGATTGTTTGGTTATACCTCAATGGTGTACGCCACAGGCTCCATTGCGATTCTTTCCTTTATCGTTTGGGCTCACCATATGTTTACCGTAGGTTTACCCCTGGCCGGAGAGTTGTTCTTTATGTATACCACTATGCTTATTGCGGTTCCTACTGGGGTAAAAGTATTCAACTGGGTGGCCACGATGTTTCGCGGCTCGATGACCTTCGAAACCCCGATGCTATTTTCGCTGGCTTTTGTTGTGCTTTTTACTATCGGTGGTTTCTCTGGTCTGATGTTGGCAATAGCTCCTGCCGATTTCCAATATCACGATACTTACTTTGTAGTGGCTCATTTCCATTATGTGCTGGTGCCGGGGTCGATTTTTTCTATTATGGCGGCGGCTTATTACTGGCTGCCAAAGTGGACCGGCCACATGTATAACGAGGCGATGGGTAAGCTGCACTTCTGGCTCTCATTTATTGGCGTTAATATTACTTTCTTCCCGATGCACTTTCTGGGTCTGGCGGGCATGCCTCGGCGTATTCCCGATTATGCCCTGCAGTTTGCTGATTTTAATATGGTGGCAACCTTTGGTGCCTTCCTGTTCGGTTTTTCCCAGTTAATCTTTGTTTATAATGTGATCAGCTGTGCTCGCTCGGGTAAAAAAGCCACTGCTCGGGTGTGGGAGGGCAGTCATGGGTTGGAATGGACACTGCCTTCACCTCCTCCTTATCACTCGTTTACCGAACCACCAGTTTTCACTAATCCCCATCGGGAAAATAGCTGAGGTGGATGATGAATCAGTTGCAGCGACGTAACCGATCTCTGGTAACCCGATTGATAGTCGGTACGGTGTTGATGTTTGGCTTCGGTTTTTTACTGGTGCCGCTATACGACGTGTTCTGTAGGGTTACCGGACTGAACGGTAAAGTGCTGAATAATGGGCCGGTGACTCAGTCTGTCGAGATCAATAGAGATCGTCGGGTGAAAGTACAGCTTCTGGCGGTTAATAATGAGGCGATGCCCTGGCGATTCAAACCACAAGAGTCTGAAATAACAGTCTTCCCTGGTGAGATGAAGCAGACCGCTTTTGTCGCGCTTAACCCTACCCAGCGGAGTATGGTGGGGCAAGCTGTTCCCAGCGTCGCCCCGTCTGAAGCGGCGGAGCATCTTCATAAAGTTAACTGCTTCTGTTTTGAACAACAGCCATTGATGGCGGGTGAAGAGCGTGCCATGCCCTTGGTGTTTATGATTGATGATGAACTACCTCAACATATTTCAACGATAACGCTGTCTTATACCCTGTTTGATATTACCCCCGAACCCAGGCCGACACTGACGCTTCAGGAGCATCGGCAAGGAGTGAGCTATGAGTAGCCAGGCTTATTATGTGCCAGCCCAGAGTCGCTGGCCTATTTTGGCATCTGTATCGTTGTTTCTGATGGCTTATGGTGCGGCTACTCTAATCAATGCGTTGAGTGCTGAGTCCGGTGGCATGCTTGGGCTTGTTTTATTATTGCTAGGTGCTCTGTGTATGGGGTTGATTATGGTGGGTTGGTTTGGTCATGTGATCGATGAAAGTGGCCAGGGGCTTTATTCCGACCAGATGGACCGATCCTTTCGCTGGGGGATGAGTTGGTTTATTTTTTCAGAAATTATGTTCTTTGCCGCTTTTTTCGGCACTCTGTTTTATGTCCGTGTTCTCGCGGTTCCCTGGTTGGGAGGAGAGGGGGAAAAGGGCGTTTCGAATATGTTGTGGCAGGGCTTTGAAGCGACCTGGCCATTGATGACTACGCCGGATATGAATGCCTTTCCTGGCCCGGAAGGGCTTATTGATCCTCTGCATCTGCCTCTGATAAATACTCTACTGTTGTTAAGTTCCAGCGTGACAGTCACGGTGGCCCATTACCGTTTGAAGCAGGACCGTCGGTCTCAGGTGATCTTGTGGTTGCTGCTTACTGTCGTTTTGGGTTGTGCCTTCCTTCTGTTTCAGGTTCTTGAGTATGTAGAGGCTTATCATGAGCTTGGGCTTACGCTGCAGGCGGGTATTTATGGCGCAACATTCTTTATTTTGACTGGTTTTCATGGAATGCATGTGACGCTGGGAACGCTGATGTTATTTATTATTTTACTCAGGGTTATTCGGGGGCATTTTGCACCAGACCATCACTTTGGTTTTGAGGCGGTCTCCTGGTACTGGCATTTTGTTGATGTGGTCTGGGTGGGGTTATTCCTGTTTGTTTATCTGTTGTGATGATGGCGGTAATGACGAGGGTTGGCTTACTGGGGTTAGTACAGGGAACGCTGTTCTGAGTTTTAGTTCGCCGCTATAAAACCCGATGAGGATAATCAGGAGTAAAAAGACTGCCAGTGAAACTCTTAAAACCAGTGATTTGACTGTGCGATGGGAGCGGCTTTGATCTTTGAGAAGAAAGTAGAGGCCTGAAAAGAGACTGATAATAATGAAAATAAATATGAGCACTATAAGAGTTTTTAACATTGCTATCTCTCCGGTGTTTATATGAGTAAAGCTCAGGGGATACCCCTTAGCAAGTGGCTAATCGGAACGCTTGCTCTGTTATTTATCCCATTATTGATCTGGTTGGGGGTGTGGCAGTTGCAACGTGCTGAGGAAAAGAGGCAGTTATTAGATAACTGGAACAGGGCGTCCGAGATATTGAATCAGCTTCCGGAAAAGGGTGATGTTGAGGGAGAAAGAGTTACTTTAACCGGACGTTTCAATAGTGACGTGACTTATCTTCTGGATAACCGGACCCGCAATGGTCGCAGTGGCTATGAGGTGATTATGCCCTTTATGCCGGACAGTTCGTCAGTGACAGTAATGGTTAATCTGGGGTGGGTAGCAGCAAGTAGTTATCGTGAGTATTTACCAGAGATAGCGTTGCCTGGGGGTGTTCAAAAGGTAACCGGTAGGGTTGTAACACCAAGGCCTTTGATGCAGTTAAGCCCAGATAGTTGGGGCACGGTTGAATCGGTACGAATTCAGCAGTTGGATATGTCTCGGTTAGCTGAACGTCACCCGGGCTTGTATCCAGCGGTGATTCGTAGTGATAAAGCTTTACTGCCAGAACTGACTGTAGGGTGGCGGGTAGTGAATATCACACCAGGGAGGCATATTGGTTATGCGGTGCAATGGTTCGGGTTGGCGCTGGTATTGGTAACCGGTTGTGTTTGGCTGGGCTGGAATCAAAGACAAGAGGGGAAATTATGAGCAGGAAGCAGTTTCCGCGAGCAACGTTTTGGTTGGTGTGGGCGGTTGCTTTGGTGCCTCTGTTGTTGGCATCCGGAGCATATTTTTCTGGCTGGCGACCCGCTCAACAGATAACACAGGGTGAGCTGTATCAACCGGGTGTAAGGTTTCAGGATCTGAAACTCTCAGAGCATGAGGTAAAGGAGGGAAGTTGGCAGTTGATTCTAGTGGTAGATCAGCAGTGCAAGAATGAGTGCACTCAGTGGCGGGAACTTCTTCCAGGATTACATGCCTCGCTGGGAAAAGATCGTGATCGTTTACTTTGGCAGCAGGTTGATGTCAGCCAACAGCAAAGTGGTTTATTACTTGCAGACCCCAGGGGGTTCATGGTGACTCGTTACAGTTTATCCCTTTCGCCGCAGGCTGTTTTGAAAGATCTGAAGCGCCTGTTAAAGATCTCTAAGGTGGGATGAGATGAATTGCCGGCGACCTCTGCTGCTCTGCTATATGGCGATAGGTTTAGCATTGCTGGTGATTCTGATGGGAGCCTGGACCCGAATTATGGATGCAGGCTTGGGTTGCCCAGACTGGCCTGGATGCTTTGGTCAGTTGATTGTTCCCACATCGCAAGAGCAGATTGCGCTGGCTCAACATCGCTTTGGCGGCATCGAGATTGATCTGTTTAAGGGCTGGGTCGAGATGACGCATCGTTATATGGCGGCGAGTTTGGGGGCGCTGATTCTCTTGTTAGCTTTTTTTGGTTGGCAGCGCCGTAAAGAGCCAGGTTATCCGGTTTGTTTGTCGTTTATGTTATTGGCGTTGGTCATGCTTCAGGGGGTGTTCGGCATGTGGACGGTCACGCTTAAATTACTTCCTCCGGTGGTGACTATTCATTTGATGGGAGGACTGCTAACGCTGACGTTACTGGTGTTGTTGGCAAGTAAGCTTCGTCAGTTCGGTCTATCCATTCAGAGAAGGTCGGCTGGTTGGGGTTTACGCTTAGCGGTAATCATACTGTTTATACAGATTTTTCTGGGAGGCTGGACCAGTGCTAACTATGCTGGTTGGGCTTGCAACCACTGGATCAGTTGCATGGAAGGGCAGGTGGATGAACTGGATTTTAGGTCTGGCTTCAGCCTTAATTTTAATGCTGAGCAGAATTATCAAGGCGGCACGTTACCCCAGCCTGCCAGGGCGGCCATACAGATGGCTCATCGGGTCGGGGCATTTGTTGTGGTGGCGGTAGTGCTGTTGGTCTCTCTTGCATCCTTACCGGTCAAAAACAGCAGAAAGCCTGCGATTTTGCTTCTGATATTGTTAATGCTCCAGCTTGTTATTGGCGTTGCTAACGTAATGTACGGCGTGCCAACTATATTGGCGTGGACTCATCACTTAGGGGCTGTATTGCTATTGCTTTGTCTGCTTTGGCTGAAATTTAGTCATGAATCGGGGGTGCGTGATGGATAACAATCAACAGATTATAGTTCAAACGTTTGCGTGGCGTGACTATCTGGAGCTCTGTAAGCCCAGAGTCGTGGCTGTGATGTTACTGACCGCCATAGTAGGAATGTGCCTGGCGACTCCGGAATTTCCTCCAATAGATATTGTGATCAGCGCGACGCTAGGCATTGGCTTGATGGCATCAGGTGCTGCTGCAGTGAATCATGTGATGGACAGGAATATTGATGCCAAGATGGCGCGTACCCATCGACGTCCTTTGCCTCAGGGTAAAATTGATGAGACAAGAGCGCTAATATTTGCGTCGATGCTTTCGTTATCAGGGGTGGTTGTATTAATCGTTTGGACCAATGTTTTGACAGCCTGGCTGACGCTAGGCGCACTGATTGGATACGCGGTTATTTATACTATGGTGCTAAAACGGGCTACGCCTTTGAATATTGTTATAGGAGGGATAGCGGGAGCGGCACCACCGCTACTGGGTTGGGTGGCTGTAACCGGTCAAATTGAACCTGATAGCTTATTGTTGGTATTGATTATTTTTGCCTGGACTCCACCTCATTTCTGGGCGCTCTGTATCCATAAAAAGGATGACTACGCGCGTGCCGGAGTTCCAATGCTGCCGGTCACCCATGGCGAGGAATATACCCGTCTACATATTTTGCTGTATACCGTACTGATGGTCATAACCACACTATTTCCTGTCATGACAGGCATGAGTGGTGTCATCTATCTGATCGGGGTGACTGTGCTGAATCTGAGGTTTATCCAGTGGGCGGTAAGAGTTTTTCGGGCAAATGATACCGCTGCCCCGATGGCGATGTTTTGGTTCAGTGTGAAATATATTATGTGGTTATTTGTCGTCTTATTGGTCGATCACTACGTTTTAGGACTAAACTAATTGCATCGGTAAAATTTTAGCAAATGATTAAAAACGGATTTAAGAACTGTCGTAGACAGATAGCAAAAGCCGGAAACAAGGAGAATACGGTTACTTGAAACTAAAATAAGGCCGAAGATAGAATCTGGCCTTGGGAGGTAAGACTTATGTTCCTGCAACATATGTGGGGTGTAATTTACGACCCTAAGCATGAGTGGAGTGATATTCGTAAAGAGAATTACTCTATGATGCACTGCTTTATGGCTCAAATAAGCATACTAGCGGCAATACCTGCGCTGTCACTGTTTATTGGGTCAACTCAAATTGGCTGGAGTATATCCGGAGGAGAGTTTATAAAACTCTCGATCCAAAGCGCGATGATGGCCGCAGTGGCTTTCTATGCTGCTATGTGGGTAGCGGTTGGTTTTATCGCTTATGTTATCCATTGGATGGAAAAGACTTACGGCGGAAGCGTAACTCTAGATGAATGCATGGTGTTGACCACCTTTACTGCAACGCCGCTGTTTCTGGCTGGAATTGTAGGCCTGTATCCTGTTCTGTGGCTCAATGTGATTGTTGGAATGATTGCGTTGGCGTATACGGTTTATCTGCTTTATACAGGGGTTCCTGAGATTATGCAGATATCTGAAGACAGGGCTTTCTTCTTCGCTTCTTCGATTCTAACTGTCGGATTATGTGTGCTGGTCGGGTTGCTGACGGTGACCGTTATCTTATGGAGTACGATAATACCGTTGAGTTATCTGAGTGCTTAGATAAGTTAGACGCGACTGAGTCGCTAGTTAAAGCGTCTCTTCGCGGCTAGATCGTAAAGCTTCGCTTTACTGCTAGAAAAAGCAAAACAATAAAACCGCCGTCAGGCGGTTTTATTGTTTAAAGGTCAGAGCTTTTCCAGCAGGTTTCTCTTACAGTGTCCGTTGTCACACCGCCTCTTAAAAAGGCTCTCCTAGCTACGAGCAAGCGGCGAAGCCGCGTCTAGCCAGTCGCGA
>NZ_JADGEW010000019.1 GCF_016744155.1 Amphritea sp.
TCTGCAATCCACTGAAGATATTTTAATAATTAGCTGTAGATCTCGCCGATAAGCCCTGATTTTTTTGAAGAGCTGTCGTGGGCAATCATTCATCTAAGTTTTAATACCTTCAATCTGTAATCCACTGAAGATACTGTAAAATTTGGTGTAGAGTTCGCCGATAAGCCCTGAGTTTTTTTGAAGAGCCGTCGTGGACAATCATTCATCCAGAGCTTGATACCTTCAACACTTCATCCATTGAAGATATTTTAAGAATTAGTTGTAGAGTTCGCCGATAGCCCTGAGTTTTTTTGAAGAGCCGTCGTGGGCAATCATTCATCTAAGTCTTAATACCTTCAATCTGTAATCCACTGAAGATACTGTAAAAATTGGTGTAGAGTTCGCCGATAAGCCGGGTTTTGTCGTGGACAATCATTCATCTAGGGCCTGCGTCGCCACAGGCCTCGAGCGACCTACCCGAATCCGATATGAGCCATACCTTCGTGGATTCCTATTTGGTCTTGCTCCAGGTGGGGTTTACCATGCCATGAAATGTTGCCACTCATGCGGTGCGCTCTTACCGCACCCTTTCACCCTTACCGGCTTTCTGTAAACAGAAAACGTAGGCGGTCTGCTCTCTGCTGCACTTTCCGTAGGCTTACGCCCCCCAGGCATTACCTGGCACCCTGCTCTATGGAGCCCGGACTTTCCTCCCCTCCTTTACAGGAGCGGCGATTGCCTAGCGAACTCTACGGCGCAAAGGATACCAGCACACCCACCATTAGCAAGCCAAAGATTAAAAGAGCTGATGAATTATTTTCGTTCAAGCGCCGCCTGATATAACACCTTCTTTTTAACACCTGTAATCCGGGCTGCTAACGCAGAAGCTTGCTTCACAGAAAGCTCTTCCAACAGAATATCCAGTACCTCACTACTCCGGGGGTCGAGCAAACTATCATCTTGCTCCGGCGCGCCTTCAATCATTAATACAAACTCACCTCTTCGCTGATTTGGATCAGCCTCAACCTGCGCAAGCACCTCTTCTGCAGTACCTCCAAGGAAAGTTTCAAAGGTTTTTGTTAATTCCCTGGCCAGTACAATCGAGCGTTCGGAACCAAAGGCCGTGACGATATCTTTCAGGCTATCGATAATTCGGTGAGGTGACTCATAAAACATAAGCGTTCTGGTTTCATTTGCCCGTGCTGCGTAGTAATTCAACCGCTGTTGAGACTTCGCTGGAGGAAAACCTTCAAAAGCAAAGCGATCAGAAGGCACGCCCGCCGCACAGAGCGCAGCAACCAAAGCACAACAACCAGGCACTGGTGCTACTTGAAACCCTGCAGCCCGCACTTCTCTCACAAGAATAAAGCCGGGATCAGAAATAAGAGGTGTCCCAGCATCAGAAATAAGTGCGATATCCTTCCCTTGCTGTAACTTTTCAATAATTTTTTGCTGTTGCTGGCGTTCATTGTGGTCATGAACTGCTATCATCGGCGTTTTGATATTAAAATGTGACAGCAAACGTCCACTGTGACGGGTATCTTCAGCTGCGATTAATGCAACAGACTCCAATATTCGGAGCGCGCGCGGCGTAATATCTTCCAGGTTGCCAATCGGCGTTGCAACTACATACAAAACTGCTTCGGACATCGGTATTCGAGCCATTTATAATTCAGGGTGTGAAAGTATATGACGTTTCCAAGTCGTCTGTCTCTTGTCCTAACCGCAAGCGCGGCACTTTTTCTAGCAGGCTGTGGTACTCAGACAACCAATATAGCCACCCAAAAGCCCGGTGACCCTATGCAACAGGTCGCCGAGCTGCTCTCAAAAGCCGAGACTGCTGCGCCAATAAAAAGCGCCCAGCTAAAAACAGAAGCTGCACGAAAGCTTATCCAATTAGGCCGTAAAGACGAAGCCGCACGCCTACTGGAAGAGATTGACCTGGAATATCTGACACCAGGATTACAATTCGAGATAGCTGAACTTAAAGCCCGCTCTGCCCTAGAACAACAGGATGGCCAGAGCGCATTGCGCTATCTACAACAACTCACACCAGAAACAACGATCAACCTGCCTGTAGAACAGCAATATAAAATCGGCGAAATGCAAGCAGACGCATATCGATATCAGCAAAACCCCCTTAGTGAACTGCTACAACTTATTCAACTCAGTAACTACAGTCTGAATGAAAAAACCGAAACACTGCATAATCGGATTTGGGATCTGCTTATCAAACTTCCCGCCCCCCAGCTAAAGCAGCTCAGTCAGCAACCGGACAACAGCTATTACCAACAAGGCTGGTATGAACTTGCATTAAGCACCACAACAGCACGAGATCTGGGGCAGCAAAATCAACTACTGCAACAATGGAACACCCTTTGGCAGTCTCACCCAGCCCAACAGACGCCACCATCAGCGCTATTAGCTGTCACAGCAACTGATACCCTAAGCGCTGACCACATCGCACTTTTCCTACCCATGAGCGGCAGCCTGGAAAAACCTGCCGAAGCGATCATAACCGGCTTTATGACTGCTCATTATAATGCCGTTCGTGCTGGTGATAGCACCGCCAAAGTCACGATGCTCGACTCAAACATAATTAAATCCCCCGAACAGCTCTATCAGGTAGCACAGGAACGCGGAATCGATCTGATAATCGGGCCGCTAGAAAAAGAGATGGTTGAAAGCCTGATTAATTTCGGTCCAGCGCCCATTCCAACATTAACACTGAACACCGTCGCCAACAGTCAGCAGGAAAATGTATACCAGTTCGGGCTCTCTATAGAAGACGAAGCATCGCAAGCGGCAGAACAGATCTGGCAGGACCAAAAAAGCAAGGCGCTTATCTACACCCCGGGAACCGACTGGGGGCAACGCGCTGCGGCAGCCTTCCAACAGCGCTTCACACAGCTTGGCGGTACCGTACTAGACAGTTATAGCTATGGGCGTGATGAAAACTACTCAGAACAGATCGCCAGCCTACTGGGAACCGAACAAAGCAATCAACGGCGCCAACAACTGATTAAGATTATTGGTGAAAGACCCGAATTTGAAGATCGCCGCCGTCAGGACGTCGATGCTATTTTTCTATCTGCCCTCCCCCAGGCTGCACGACAAATCAAACCTACGCTGGCGTTTTACTATGCTGGAAGAATTCCAGTCTATGCCACATCTCACATTTATAGCGGCAATGAAGCAGCCATCGAAGATCAGGATCTGAACGGCATTCGCTTTGTATCGACTCCCTGGATAAGTAGCGCCCCATCAGCTGCGCACTTGCAACTAGCTCAACAGCGAGACAATACTGACAGTCGTTATGGGCGCCTCTACGCACTGGGGATTGATGCATTCGGCCTATTCCCCTTCCTTGCCCAACTATCCGCATCGCCATCAGCTAAAATAGAAGGCGAGACAGGCGCACTATCAATCAGTGAAAACAATCAGATTGTACGCACCCTCAACTGGAATATTTTCAAGCAGGGAATTGCCATTCCAATGGAATAAGACACATTATGGACAGACAAAAAATCGGCAGGGACGCCGAACAAAACGCCCTTAACTATTTAAAAAAACAGGGGCTCAAGCTAGTAGAGAAAAATTACCGCTGCAGGTTTGGCGAAATCGATTTAATCATGCATCACAATGACCAACTGGTTTTTGTAGAGGTGCGCAGCAGACGCCACCAACAATGGGGCGGAGCCAGCTTTTCAGTTGATTATCACAAACAGAAGAAATTAATAAAAACAGCAAGTTACTTCCTCAGCCAGCAGAAAAGCAGTAACCTGCCAATATGTCGGTTTGATGTTGTCGCATTTGAGGCCAATAAGGACAACGGGAGTGGAGATTCCTGCCCTATATGGTATAAAGACGCCTTCAGACCTGAAGCCACTTTCTGACAGGAGCACCGATGGTACTTCAAGACCGAGTAATTAGCCTATTCCATAACAGCATGGAGGTTAATGCCCAAACCATCGAAGAATACACACCGCTAATCTCCCATGCCGGAGAATTGATGCTCAGCTGTCTTATGTCTGAAAATAAGATAATCTGCTGCGGCAATGGCGGCAGTGCGGCCCTTTCACAACACTTCAGCAGCCTGCTCATGAACCAGTTTCGCCACGAGCGCCCTGGTCTTCCGGCCATTTCCCTCAGTGCAGATGGCTCAGCTCTGACAGGCATCGCTCAAGATGGACAGTTCAATGATATCTTTTCCAAGCAGATCCGTGCATTAGGTCAGCCTGGCGACCTGCTGTTAATCTTATCCACAGACGGCAAAAGCTCCAACCTGGTTCAGGCAATTCAAGCAGCCCACGACAGAGATATGCTAGTAATTGCACTAACCGGGGGAACTAATGACAATATCCACTCTCTATTACTGCCAGATGAGGTGGAGTTTTGCATTCCAGCAGACGACCCAGCACTTATTTTCGGTGCCCAGACTTTAATTCTGCACGCTTTGTGCGACCTGATTGATTACCAACTTTTTGGTGGAGAATAATTAATGAAACGGATAATTATCCTGACGATAGCAGGCCTTATAACCAGCGGCTGCTCTACAATAGTCAGCAGCGTCAAAGAGGAACCCATTCAGGAAGTTCGCACCGACCGCACCACCGGCAGCTTTGTCGATGACGAACTGATAGAGATCAAATCCCACGTCAATATCAGCAAAGGCTCTGTAGAGCTCAGCAGCAGCCATGTCAGCGTAACTAGCTTTAATGGCGTGGTACTAATTGCCGGCCAGGTCGCTACTGAAGAAAGCCGCATGGAAGCCGAACAAATTGTTAGCCAGGTACGTAAAATTCGCCGGATTCACAATGAATTGACGGTAACCAGCCCAACTTCGACTCTCACCCGCGCCAGCGATACCTGGATTACTGCAAAAATCAAAGCTAACATGCTTGGCGATAAGCAAGTTGATGCCACGCAAATTAAAATCGTTACTGAGAACGGCGTCGTCTATTTGATGGGCCTAGTAAGCCGAATACAGTCTGATAACGCAATCCGAGTTGTCCGTGGCGTTAACGGAATTCAGAAGATCGTGAAAATATTCGAATATATAGATTAAGGGATACAGGAAGAAATACCCTCCCTAGTATTTTTGCTTTTAAAAAAACCGCCTGATGGCGGTTTTTTTATTTACAGAAGAAAAACTCACGACGGAAAGAATGAACACCGACAGTACTCGCGATGCCTTGACCAGAGGGCATGTAACTTCGCTTTACTTAACAACCTTAAGCGAAGGACGTGCTTTCGGCTTAGGGCCTTCTGGGGGTTTAGGATCGTTATCTGACCCCTCTTCCTCATGCAAAGCCTCAACACCCGGCTCTGAGCCAAAACCCATGCCCTGACCGTTCTCACGCGCATAGATAGCCAACACAGACACCATTGGCGCAAAGACATTCATCGGCACTCCGCCAAAGCGAGCACTAAAACTAACCGCATCATTATCGATCATTACATCTTGCACAGCAGACGGAGCAATGTTCAATACTATCTGCCCATCACTGATAAATTGCTGCGGCACCATTACACCCTGGATCTCAGCATCAATTACCAGATGCGGCGTCCAGCCACACTCTAAAATCCATTCATTTAGTGCCCGAATCAGATAACCACGACTAGATTGCATTATTACACTCCAAAAAAAAGGACGAGTAGATACTCATCCTTTTTGAAAAAACACTTACTATCAGTCACGCATTTCGCGCTCTTCTTCTGACAGACTGACCTGGAAAGACTCACGCTCAAATAAGCGAGTCATATACTTAATCAACTCTTTACTTTGAGCTTCTGGTAATTCAACACCCAGAATTTCCAAACGCCACAACAGCGGAGCAATACAGCAATCAACCAGCGTAAACTCTTCGCTCATGAAGAAATCTTTTTCACCAAAGATTGGCGAAACAGCCACAAGGCTATCGCGTAACGCTTTACGCGCCTCTTCAGCTTCGTCAGCATCCTCTGCGTTCAGAATAACATCTGCCAGAGCACACCAGTCACGCTGAATGCGATACATATACAAACGACTTTCAGCACGTGCAACAGGATAGACAGGCAGTAGCGGTGGATGAGGAAAACGCTCATCCAGATACTCCATCATCACATTTGGCTCATACAAAACCAGCTCACGATCCAGAAGGGTCGGCAGGCTGTTGTATGGATTCAGTGAAGCCAGATCCTCAGGCAAATTATTCGGATCGCAGTCATTGATCTCAACTGCAACACCCTTTTCCGCCAGAACGATACGCACCCGATGGCTGTAATGATCATTGCCATCGGAGTAAAAAGTCATAGACGAACGCTTGGCCACTACACCCATTAAATCACCCCGTTTCACATATTCCATAAAAAAAATATACGCGGACCGACAAAGTCGGACCGCGTATAGGCATTACTAACCGACAGACGTTTAGTGAACGTCTTTCCAGTACTCTTTCTTCAGTGCGTAAGCAAATACGAAGAAGATAGCCAGGAAGATCAGCACTTTATAACCAATTGCCTGAGACTCCATCTTAACAGGGTTACCCATGTAAGACATGAAGTTCACCAAGTCATAGATAGTTTTGTCGAACTCTTCAACAGACTGAGAACCTTTCTCAGAAATAGTCAGACATCCAGTACCAATCTGTAAACCAGTCAGAGGATCAATTTTACTCTCTCCCCCCTGATGCGCCATCTCTTCAGCAGAACAATTTTGCTTCTGAACACCTTGCAGACCTTCTAGAACGTTAGGCATACCAACATCCGGGAAGACAACATTGTTCACACCCCAAGGGCGCGCACTGTCTGTGTAAAAGCTACGTAGGTAAGTATAGATCCAATCTTCACCACGTAAACGCGTTTCAAGAGTCAAATCTGGTGGAGGAGTACCAAACCACTTGGCAGCATCATCCTGAGGCATAGCAATAGTCATCTGCTCACCAGACTTCTGCTCACCAAAGATCAGATTCTCAGCCATCAAATCAACCGGCAGGCCGATATCATTAGCAGCACGATCAAAGCGCTGGTAGTTAGCTGAGTGACAACCCATACAATGGTTTACAAAAGTCTTCATACCACGCTGCAAAGACTCCTGATTAGTGTGGTCAGCATCCATACTATCCAGATGCACCCCACCCGTACTCGCACTGGCTACCATAGGCACCAGCACCATAACGATTGCGATAAAAAACTTTTTCATTAGCCTGTCACCCTTTCTGGTACCGGTTTAGTGCTTTCCATTCTGGTGTAGAACGGCATCAGGAAGAAGTACGCAAAGTACAACCCTGTACAGATCTGTGCGACAACTGTACGACCTGGTGTTGAAGCAACCACACCCAAATACCCAAGAACAACAAAGCTCACAGCAAAGATAGCCAACCAAACTTTGCTAATCCAACCTTTGTAACGCATGGATTTAACCGGACTACGGTCAAGCCATGGCAGAACAAACAGAATAGCAATCGCACCACCCATCACAACCACACCTGGGAACTGAGAACCCAGAATTGGCGGAATCGCACGCAACATTGCGTAGAACGGCGTGAAGTACCATACCGGCGCAATATGCGGAGGCGTCTTCAGCGGGTTAGCAGGTTCAAAGTTAGGCTTCTCAATGAAGTAACCACCCATCTCCGGGAAGAAGAAGATGATCAAACAGAACACAAACAAGAACACCACAACACCTACAATATCTTTAACAGAGTAGTAAGGGTGGAAAGGAATACCGTCTAGTGGGACGCCATTCTCATCTTTCTTGTCTTTAATCTCGATACCGTCAGGGTTGTTAGAACCCACTTCGTGTAGCGCGATGATGTGCAGGACAACCAGCGCCAACAGCACTATAGGCAACGCAACAACGTGCAGAGAGAAGAAGCGATTCAGGGTAACACCTGAAATCACGTAGTCGCCACGAATCCACTCAGCCAGATCCGGACCAATAACCGGTATAGCAGAGAACAGAGATACGATTACCTGAGCACCCCAATATGACATCTGCCCCCATGGAAGCAGATAGCCCATGAATGCCTCAGCCATCAGCGCCAGATAGATCGCCATACCAAAGAGCCATATCAACTCACGCGGCTTACGGTAAGAACCGTACAACACACCACGGAACATATGCAGGTAAACAACAGCGAAAAATGCAGATGCACCGGTAGAGTGCATATAACGAAGCAGCCAACCATAATCTATATCACGCATGATATATTCAACAGAAGCAAACGCACCTTCCGCTGTTGGGTTATAGCTCATAGTCAACCAGATACCGGTCAGTAGCTGGTTAACAAGAACCAACATCGCCAGTGAACCGAAGAAATACCAGAAATTGAAATTCTTTGGAGCATAGTATTTTGCCAGATGATCATCCCACATCGCAGTGAGTGGGAAACGATCATCGATCCAGCCCATAACGCCTGGATTTCCTTTATTACGTGCGCCAGCCATTATGCAGTCTCCTGATCAACACCAACAATAATTACGTTATCGCTCTCATAGAAATGAGGCGGAACAACCAAGTTAGTTGGCGCTGGTGAGCTCTTCACAACACGGCCAGACAAGTCGAAGCGAGAACCGTGACATGGACAATAGAAACCGCCAACCCACTGAGGACCGAGATCTTCAGGTGCAACTTCAGGGCGGTAAGTCGGAGAACAACCCAGGTGTGTACAGATACCCACCAGCACAACGATATCTTCGCGAATCGCTCGAGCAGGTGTGCCCGGCACATAGTTAGGCTGCTGTGGAACCTCTGATTTTGGATCAGCCAGAGTATCATCAAGTGTCGCCAAATCAGCTAAAGCCTTAGCGTCACGACGAACAATCCACACAGGCTTGCCACGCCATTGAACGACAGTCTGCTGACCGTATTCAAGTTTACTGACATCAACTTTCACCGGTGCACCAGCAGTTTTCGCCTTTGCACTCGGATTCCATGAAGCCACGAACGGAACAGCTGCTCCTACGGCACCTACTGCCCCAACAGCAGAAGTGGCACCGATCAGAAGACGTCGCCGTCCCTTATTCACGCCGTCATTACTCATTAAGATTATCTCCCCTCACTCAACCTTTTAACCCCCGCGCTATTGCAGCGCAGCAATTGTCTAGTTGCTCAGTAATGAATACCGAATTAACGGATTTTTAAAATGGCCCAAATAATAATGAAATTCCCCTCTTCTTACAAGGCTAATTAGGCGTAAACCCCCCTTTTTACGCCTATAGTCGAGCTTGCTTTGACCTCACCCTGCGAGAGAAAAATCGAAACCAAAAAAAACGCCCGAACCATTGCTGGCGCGGGCGTTTTTTTGTGCGATACAGAAACTGTATCGTAGCGAATTAACGCTTGGAGAACTGAGGCTTCTTACGTGCTTTACGTAGACCCACTTTCTTACGCTCAACTTCACGAGCATCACGGGTAACGAAACCAGCAGCACGCAATTCTGGGCGCAGAGTTTCATCAAAAACCATCAATGCACGAGTAATACCGTGACGGATTGCACCAGCCTGACCGGTACCACCACCACCTTTAACGGTAATGTAAACATCGAACTTCTCATGGTTACCCGTCAGCTCAAGAGGCTGGCGAACGATCATGCGAGCAGTTTCGCGACCAAAGTAAACATCAAGCTCACGTTGGTTTACAGTGATTTTGCCTGTACCTGGACGCAGAAATACACGTGCTGTAGAGGACTTACGACGGCCTGTGCCGTAATACTGAGTTGTAGACATGTTGACCTGCCCCTTAGACGTTCAGTTCTTGTGGCTGTTGAGCCGCATGCGGATGTTCTGCACCAGCGTACACCTTCATCTTGGTGTACATAGCGCGACCCAGGGGACCTTTAGGTAGCATACCTTTAACGGCCAGTTCGATGGTGCGTGTTGGCTGAGTCTCAACCATCTTCTCGAAAGAAGTTTCACGCAAACCACCTGGGTAACCAGTATGGCGATAGTACATTTTGTCCTTACGCTTGTTACCGGTTACGTTAACTTTCTCAGCGTTAATAACGATGATGTAATCGCCAGTATCAACGTGAGGAGTAAATTCTGCTTTATGCTTGCCACGCAGACGACGAGCGATTTCAGTAGCCATACGACCCAGAGTTTTACCCTCAGCGTCGACAACATACCAGTCGCGTTTAACCTCTGCAGGCTTTGCGCTAAATGTAGTCATGATAATATTACCTATACATCAGTCTAAATACTTTAACTTCAACAAGTTATCAGTACTCGACGACCTTATAATTATTGGTTGTAAACCGAGGTCTACAACGTCAAAAATCCCCGGACCAGTCCGAAGGAGCGCGGATTATACTGCAACTGCGAAAAGATGCCAACTAAATTTAGCCGCTAGCTGCTAGAACGCGACTTCGTCGCTGCCAGACACAAAGCTTCGCTTTGCTTGCTAGAAAAGAACAAACAAAAACCAAAACGATAAAAGCGATTTACCACAGAGAACACAAAGGACATTGAGAAGAGCTTTCTAAAAGAATCTAACTCCGAAGACCTAGTATTCCAAAACAAAAAAGCCACCAACAGCAACCTTTCTTTTCTAGCAAGTCGCGAAGCGACGTCTAACCACTAGCAAGCGGCGAAGCCGCGTCTGACGACTATATTAACCTCATCGGCGTGAGGGCACACCTCCTACAAACACCTCACAAAAAAGCCACCAATAGGTGACTCTTCCGTTCTAGCAATTCGCGCAGCGATGTCTAACCACTAGCAAGCGGCGAAGCCGTGTCTGGCAACTGCCGTTATGCCCGATGCTCTTTCGCCAGGTATTCGTGCGACTGCATCTCTAGCAAGCGGCTCTGCGTTCGCTGAATTTCGAACTCCAATCGCCCTTCGCTGTAGATTTCATGAATAGATTTCTCAGCAGAGAGAATCAACTTCACACCACTGTCATAAAACTCATCTACCAGGTTAACAAAGCGGCGTGCCGCATCATCATTGTTACGACCCAGCTGTGGTACATTACTAATCAGTACCGCATGAAAAATCTTACCCAGCTCGATATAGTCGTTCTGGCTCCGAGGCCCTTCACAAAGCTCGGCAAAATCAAACCAGACAACATCCTCACAGCAGCGACGGAACTTAATATCGCGGCCATTAATATCCAACACGTCAGACTCGACCACTTCATCAATATCCGGCGCCAGACTTACAAAGCTTTGATTCAGACTCACATCAGCGGCATCATCCAGCGGGAAGTGATATAGCTCTGCTTGTTCTAGCGTACGTAAACGGTAGTCAACGCCACTATCAACATTTACCACTTCGGTGAATTTATTCAGCATATCAATTGCCGGCAGAAAACGAGCTCTCTGAAGCCCGTTCTCATACAAACCATCAGGGACGATATTTGAAGTTGCCACCAGCGACACGCCGTTTTTAAACAGCTCTTCAAGAAGACCGCCGAGAATCATTGCATCGGTAATATCGGTAACGAAGAACTCATCAAAACAGATTATCTGAAACTCTTCCGCATACTTCTTACCAATCGCAACCAGAGGGTTAGGCGTGCCGTCCAGCAGTCTCAGCTCTTTATGAACACGCTGCATAAAACGATGGAAGTGGGTACGCTCTTTGCGCTCAAACGGCAGGCTATCAAAAAAGGTATCCATCAGATAGGTTTTACCCCGCCCAACACCTCCCCAGAAATAGATCCCTTTTACCGGTTCAACCTGTTGCTTCTTAAACCTGCTGGATAAACGCCCCACCAAACCCACAGGCTTTGGAGCACGCTGCTGAGCTACCAGATCATCAAAAAGACGCTGCAGGTGCTTAACCGCAACTTCCTGAGCCGCATCGTAGGAAAAGTCATCCCGTTCAAGATCTTTTTTATAACGCTCTATAGGAGTCATGCTAGAAACCATACCATTCAAACTAAAACAGATAATAAAAGGAGCAAATCAAGGTTCGGCACTTTACTCCTCACACACGTTTTTTGCAATGCAACATAAGGCGAGACCAAAGGCTGAAGCCCAAACAATTGGCTTGCCAGATGCCCGTAAAGCAGCATAACAATAACGATATTTATAAAACTACTGATTTTGGTTTTAATGCACGAACTACAGACAAGCGAAACGTTCCGACACGCGAAACAGCTGGATTTCTCACTTCAGCTTTTAACCAATTCCCAGCAAAGACACCAGCAGTGGCAGCATAAATGCAGTAAAAGCGCCGGTCATTCCCATCGCCAGACCACCAAACGCCCCCGCCATTAATCCATACTCAAAGGCATAGGCTGTCCCCATACCATGCGCAGAGACTCCCAGCGTAAAACCCTTAACGGCTTCGTCGGTTATATTCAAAATTCGATAGATCGCTGGCGCTAAGACACAACCTATTGCCCCGGTAATAAGCACCAACCCTGACGCCAGCGAAGGATACCCCCCTAACTTCTCAGCTATTCCGATAGCGATAGGCGAAGTCACCGACTTCGGCGCGATTGATAACAACGTACCAACAGAGGCGTCCAGTGCCTGCGCGACCAGAAGCGCGGAAGCCGCAGCGGTGATAGCACCCGCCATACAGGCAACTATCAGAGGCAAAAGCATCTTCTTCACTCGCTCAAAGTGATCGAAAAGCGGCACAGCTAAAGCCACCGTCGCAGGCCCTAGCAAAAAATGAATAAACTGCGCCCCTTCAAAATAGGTCTCATAGGAGGTACCCGTCAGCAGCAAAAACACAATAATCAGAGAAAGCGATACCAATACAGGGTGTAACAATGGAGTTCCACCCAGGCGACGATTAAACCAGGATGTCGCAATAAAGGTCATGATAGTGACGATCAGCCACATGAGAGGCTTAGCTGTGAAAAACACCCAGAACTCCATCAGCTATTATCCTGATTGAGATTGTGCAATTTTTTCGCAGAAGGATTCAAAATCAAGGCCGTCACAACAATCGTCAGCGCGGTGCTGACAATCAGCGCTAGCAGAATAGCCAACCAATCCTGTTTCAGTAATCCAAAGTGGGTCATCAGACCGACACCCGCCGGAACAAAAAGCAGGGCAAGATGCTTAAGCAAAGCCTCACTCGGAATACGCAGACATTCCGGCACTTCACCCTTAAGAATCAAACCGATCAACAGCAGCACCATACCCACAACAGGGCCGGGCACAGGCATTCCAATAGCGATAACAATTAATTCGCCAGCAAACTGGAAAATCAGCAATATCAAAAAACCTATTAGCACATTAGCTCCAACATACTCAGACTCACAACCAAAGCCGTATAGCTTCAACCCCGGCATACACACCAAATGTGATAAACAACAACCCAGATACTCTATGCAGCCAGATAATAGAGATATATCGCATTAACGCCCGCCCTGCTATTACACCTATAGCCGAAGTCATCACTAACGCTAGCGTTGCACCCAGCCATACAGGCACTGGAGGTTCTGCACTCGCAAGCCCCATCACCGCTAACTGAGTTTTATCTCCCAACTCAGCAAGAAAGATCATAACCAATGCAGAGAGAAAAACACTTTTTAACGAAAGCGCCTTAGCCTCGTCCTCATCATCTTCCTGAGTCATAAATGACTGCACACCGAACCAGAGAAATAGCAAGGCCACAACACTTAGAACAACCTCTCGAGGAAACCAGGTTGCCGCAACAGAACCCACAGCAACGGCTAGAAGATTCAGCACTGCAAACGCTATCACCGCACCTAACAGCACCGGAAAAGCTCTGTAACGGGCAGCAAGGGTCATACATACCAGCTGACTTTTATCACCAAACTCTGCTAGAAACACCAACAGAAACGCACCGACCAAACTTCCCAGTTGATCCATATAACTTAACGCCCTGATACTTTAATTTAGGCAAGAACACTAAAGCCCGAAGTAGGCCACCATTTAACTCTCAGCTTTTAACTTTTCCAACGCCTTTAATTCATGAAAGGTATTCAGATTACTTAACTGCTCAGGGGCATCACCAATATCAACCAATCGCATTGAATGATTTCTCATCCAACGCTGCACAGCACGCTGCCCCCCTTCCAACCATTTTTCCAAGTCACCCACCAGCGACAAAGGAACAACTGCATGCAAAGGATGGAGCTTATCGCCTTCTGACAGAACAGTAATACCCTGAGGATTTTCTTTAGCCGATGTTAGCAAGCGTTTAATTAGCGACAATTCTAGAAGCGGCGTATCACAAGGCAAAACTAAAACCTGCGCTGACTGACAAACCTTAAGCCCGGCAAGAATACCCGCCAAAGGCCCTTGAAAACCCTCCAAAGCATCTTCCACTACCTGGTCGGCTAGGCCCGCATATTCCGGAAGATTACGGTTACAACTAATGATGATATTTGCTTCAATGGGCCTGACCAGTTCAACAGTAAAGGCGACCATTGGCTGTGACTTAAACGCCACCAGCCCCTTATCACGCCCTTCCATACGCCGACCTTCACCGCCGGCTAGAATAATGACATCCAATGAGTTCAACCACCCGTTACAGGAGGAAAGAAAGCAACTTCATCACCATCTGAAATAGCAGTCTCCAAAGGTACAATCTCCTGATTGACCGAACACAGCAGCTGACCGCCTAAAGCCTGCTCCCAATCCGCACCCTGCGTTTTAAGCTGACCTAAAAGCTCTGCAGCACTCCCAACACCATCGAACGGATGAGTCATCTGACCAACACCCAACACTTCTCGCAGAGAAGCAAAAAAGAGCACGTTTACCATATCAACACCTTTACCAACACTGATCTCAGCACTTTCTACAGCCTGAAACAAATTCAGACCTAAAATAAGAGCTGAAGCAAAAATCTAATTCAAAACTTCACTAAACGGAATAAACGTCATACGTTCACCCTCGGATATCACAGTATTCGGAGGGACAACCAAATACCCTGCAGCACTAACAGATGAGCTTAGCACGCCGGAACTCTGACTATGCCCAAGCACCGCTCGACCTTCATTTAGCTCGACCCGCAGATACTCCTGACGCCCAATAGCCTTAGTTCGGCTAAACCCAACCTCTACCATGAAGCTATTCGGATGAAGCGAAGACGCCCCCATTGCTTTAAGAAGAAAAGGTCTGGCTAAGATATTAAAGGTAACCAACACTGCGGCAGGGTTCCCCGGCAGCCCCAAAAATGGAACGCCATTCACATAGCCAAACGCCATAGGTTTACCCGGCTTTATCGCCACTTTCCAGAGCCGAAGCTCACCCTGAGCCTCTACAGCCGCTTTAACATGATCTTCTTCACCAACCGATACGCCACCGCTACTGATAATACAATCGGCATTCTCAGACGCCTTCTTCAGTGCCGCTTTGGTACCCTCAAGGGAATCCTCAACAATACCGATGTCGATAACATCACAACCCAAACCCTGTAGCAAAGCACGCAACGTAAATAGGTTCGAATTATAGATCTGACCCGGCTGCAAAGGATTCCCCGGCATAACTAACTCATCGCCCGTCGCTAACACAGCAACCTTAAGCCGCCGATACACAGCCACCCTGCCAACACCAACGGACGCCAGTACGCCAAGATGCGTAGCTTGCAACCTTGTACCCGCAGTCATAACGACCTGTCCAGAGCGAATATCCTGCCCCCGCTGACGAATATTATTACCAGCAACCATTAGTTGGTTAATGTCTACCCAGGCAATACCATCAGTTTCACCAGCCGCTGTATTTTCCTGCATAACAACCGTGTCAGCACCTAAAGGAATTTCAGAGCCGGTAAAGATACGCGCAGCGGAGCCCTGTTCAAGCGGCAAAGGCGCAGTTCCGGCAGGAATGCGCTGAGACACTGGCAAGCGCCCTCCTTCGACTATATCAGCACTATTCAGCGCATAGCCATCCATCGCACTATTATCCTGCGGTGGAACATCCACAGACGAAAGCTGGTCCACAGCCAAAACTCGCCCTAACGCATCAGCAATCTCCAGCTCTTCAACAGAAGGAACCAGCTTCACTTCAGCCAGCAGCTTTTCCAATGCCTGGGCAACCGGCATCAGTTTTTGTGCGGGGGCATCACAGCCCCGACCACCACCACTCATCCGCGCGGTCCACAAGCAGTATCAACAACCTTGTCTTTCATCACCATCTCCACGAAATTACAAGGGCGGTGACGGGAATCCAACTGCTCACGAATAATGCCATTCCAGGCGGTTTTACAAGCACCGGTTGACCCAGGCATACAGAAGATAACCGTCTGATTGGCAACACCGGCAAACGCACGGGATTGAACCGTAGAAGTACCAATCTCTTCATAAGACAGCTGACGGAATAACTCACCGTATCCCTCTATCGCCTTATCAAATAAAGGCTTCAGAGCCTCAGGCGTTGTATCACGCAATGTAAAACCAGTCCCGCCCGTCACAAGCACCGCCTGAATAGTGTCATCAGCAATCCATTTGGACACAACAGCACGCAATTGATACACATCATCTATGCTGATAGCTCGATCAGCCAACACATGCCCAGCCTCCGTCAACCCCGCCACCAGTGCATCTCCCGAAGTATCATTCTCCGGAGTGCGGGTATCGGAAACCGTCAACACCGCTATTTGCAGTGACTGAAAAGGTACATCTTTTTTTGCGTGGCCCATAATAATTCCTGACTAAACAATTTATGTCATCTATTTGAAATACACTATAGCGAAAATCTAACGTTACAGAACAAAAAATATACTCCGCAGAAACGACACATCATCACGATAGTTCGTGAAGAAAATTACAGTTTCCTGCTGAGGTGTAAATACCCTTAAGCTTCTAATTCTTCAAACAAGCGTAGCGCTCCAACAATCAGACCACTCCCGCTTCTAAACCCACTCTCCCGCCTTACCTGCACAGACAATAAAAAAAGGATTGAGCAAGGTCTGCGGTCTTGTATTGTATAGAAGAGGGGTTAATTCAGGGTATTGCAAAACCTGGCCGCCAGCGGCTGAAACCACAGCATGAGCTGCCGCAGTATCCCATTCACAAGTCAAACCAAACCGAGGATACAAGTCAGCGGCACCTTCAGCAACAAGGCAAAGTTTCAATGAACTCCCCATCGAAACAACTTCTGCTTCAGCAAGACCGTTTACAAACGCTTTAAATGCATCTGTCTGATGTGATCGACTTCCAACTACACGCCAAACAGCACCATCATCCGGAACCTCTGAAACCTGGATAGATTTAATCTGACCGTTTTCTTCTTTAAAAGCACCATCAGAGTCTCCCCAATACGTCACCTCAAGCGCTGGCGCATAGACAACACCAAAAACGGCTTCACCCCGATCAATCAACGCGATATTGACGGTAAACTCATCATTTTTCTTAATAAATTCTTTGGTTCCATCAAGAGGATCAATCAACCAATATGTTTGCCAAGACATTCGATCCAGCTGTTCACCTTCATCAGACTCTTCAGACAAAACAGGAATATTGGGAGTTAACCTTTTTAAAGCATCTACGATGCAATGATGAGACGCTAAGTCAGCCTCAGTTAAGGGGCTCTCATCCTGCTTTTCATAAATAGCAAAATCCCGGTGATATATACTCATAATTGTGGCGCCAGCTTGTTTAGCCAGATCGATAACATCTCTATTATTGAACATGATACCTGCCTCACTTTGTACGAGCTCAAATCTAAAAAAACACAATACCAACCCTCATTTCCTATCATCGCAACTAAGACTAGCAGCCTATGTGATTTTTATAGGCCATAGCATGACAATTTCGATGAATGGGAAATGCAGAGTAGATTCATTAAAAAAAGCTACTAATGAGTAAGAATAAAAGCATTCTGATCTATTTAGCCGACTATAACAGACGGGACTTTCTTGGATCTCGAACAGGAGCAACACTCACATAGTTACTCCTGTTCAAGAATTAAGCCAAAGCATGTATAACTAACCATCATCGCTGAGGCTCAGCTTTCATTTTGAGTTTAAGTTAGGCCCACGGAATTAAACTCTACCATACCGATCTTCCAACCGAACAATATCATCCTCACCCAAGTAAGAGCCTGATTGAATTTCAATCAACTCCAATTCAACCTTTCCTGGATTCTCAAGACAGTGAACCTCCCCTAACGGGATATAGGTTGACTGGTTTTCAGTCACCAAAAAGGTTTCTTCACCCTTAGTGACCCTGGCAGTCCCGCTCACAACAATCCAGTGCTCAGCCCGATGATGGTGTTTCTGAACAGATAAACGAGCACCTGGCTTTACGGTAATACGTTTAACCTGATAACGGTCACCCGCATCAATCGAATCATACTTACCCCAGGGGCGATAAACCTCGCGGTGCTGGAAGGTCTCATTGCGGCCAGCCGTCTTGATATCAGCAACAATCATTTTAACATCCTGAATCCGGCTCTTATCGGCCACCAGCAATGCATCAGGGGTATCAACCACAATCAGGTTATCCACACCCAGCGTTGTTACAAGGCGGTCGGAAGACATCACAAATGAGCCCGTTGTACTGTGAGCAATAACATCACCATCCAGCACATTGCCGCTTGCATCTTTGTCCTTAATTTCCCAAAGCGCAGCCCAACTGCCCACATCACTCCAACCAGCATCAAGAGGTAATACAACAGCCTGCTCAGTCTGTTCCATCACCGCATAATCAACCGACTCATCAGGGCAAGCTCCAAACGCCTCCGCATTTACTCGCACAAAATCCATATCCGTCGCAGTATCAGCCATCGCTTTCTGGCAAGCGTCCAGAATATCAGGACGAAACTTACCCAATTCTTCCAAATATCGATCAGCACGGAACATGAACATTCCACTATTCCAGTAATACCCACCCTCAGCAAGATAAGACTGCGCTGTTTCAAGATCAGGCTTCTCAACAAATTCAGCAACCGGATAATGTTCTGTCTTTTCCTGTTTGGACCTCTGCCCTTTAACATCAGCTTTTATATACCCATAGCCTGTTTCAGGGTGCGTCGGCACAATACCAAAGGTTACCAGCATTCCCTCTTTCGCCAAAGGCTCTGACTTTGCGATCACTTGCTGAAAAACATTTTCATCTTCAATCACATGATCAGCCGCTAACACTAGCAAACACTCGCTACCCAGCCCTTTACTCACGGCCTCTATTGCAGCCAAAGCGATAGCCGGCGCGGTATTTCGTCCAACAGGCTCAAGAAAGATTGAACAAGGCTGATTTAAAATGCGCATCTGCTCTGCGGCCAGAAAACGGTGTTCTTCATTGCAAATTAAATTAACTTGCTCGACACGGCCTAACCGCTTAACCGTCTCCTGCAACATAGAAAGATCACTATTCAGCGCTAAGAATTGCTTAGGATATTGAGTGCGCGAGAGAGGCCAGAGTCGAGTACCTGAACCGCCAGCCATAATGACAGGGATCATACGGAATATCCTTTTTCGTTCATGAAATACCACTTAGTGTGGTTATGTACATTATCAGCATTCAATAAATCAATTTCAGACAACCACTGATAATCACTGTGCTGCTCAACAGGTAGAGTCGGCACAAGTTCATTTAATTCTATTAAAAAAGCATTAACAACATAGTGTGTAGAAATACTATCACTAAGCGCACTATCATCATAAAAATGCTCATACAAACCGAGATAACGGGCATTATCGATTGATACTTCAAATCCAAGCTCAACTTTCGTCAAGCGTGAAAAAGCATTTGTCAGAGTTTCGTTCTTCAAAACCCGGCCACCCGGTACAAACCAAAAACCTTTGGCAGGTTTATTCAACCTCTTACCCAGCAAAACCCGACCTTCGGACGACTTCACAACCAAGTCAATCGAAATCAACGGCGAGAAATCAACAACCATTCTAAAGTCATCGGCCGCTAATAATTTATTATCCATTGTCTGCCATCTTTGAAAGTTCATCCCACCACCGAGAACACAGGGGAAAACTAGTTCGAACAAAAGTAATACTTTGTGGCCTCTGTGATAAAACCCTCTTACACAAAGCCCCTGCCTCTGTGGGCTTCTTCACCCTCAACGGTTAGCAGACGTTAACCCCGAAAATCATCCTAATGCTGTATGAACCATACATAGATTATTGCCAAACCATCACGCAAGGTAATGAGTTCCGTGAACGTCATAACCCTTTTCAAGCAGCAACTCCTCAAGGTAAGAGCCGTCCTGGCCTGCCACACCAGTAATTAGCGCTACTTTGCTCGTCATGCTAAACCTTTATATTAGAAAGTATTTTTGTATACCTAGCAGGCACGAGCTGCAGCGATTCTGAATATTAACAATCGCTCAGATGTGAGATTAAGTATACCAATAGTTATTAACCCAATCGAGGAAATACAAAGAAATAGAGACTGAAAAACTCACCTTGAAATCAGCATAACGAACTGCCAGATCAAACAATCTATTGAGGGTAAAGATTCTTACCTTTGTAGAAAGTAAGCCCTCATGCGAAAAAAAACAGAACAATTACTTGGAGATTTAACCGGTGGGAGCCCTTAGCATGTAATAAATTTATCACTGCAAACACCCAGAAAGCGCCGACCCTACATCTAGTATCGAACCGTTAACCCGTTTATTCAGACCTCGGACAAGCGAAGCGATCGGCCCATAACCTCGACGCCTAAACACCTCCATGTTTAAGCTCTGACGAGCAATATCAAGCCACCCAAATAGAAACCCGACTGAATCTTGGCCAACCTGACTCAGCCTTACCAAGACCCTCCAGACAGTGTATCTGATCTATAGAAACGCAGATCGACTGGCTTTTCTAATGAGAGCTACCGAGGTTTGATGAAGAACAACTGTAAGTCGGCAATGCTGTTTGCTCTGGCGAAGAGTACTCGCGTAGATCATATGCTTCGAACGCAGGATCGATCCACCAGCCTGCCTGAAAAGGGTGTAAATAATCAATAAAGAACAGATGATATCGATTGGCACCGAATCGCTTTGATAAACGATACCGGTGAATATGCAGGACTTAATCACAGCATCTAGATTATGGATTGCCCACTATCCGTAGAATACACATTAGTCACCATCCGTGATTCATGAAGTACATTTACTACATCCGCAAACGCAAATATGTTATCTTTCAACAAATAACCTGTTATCTACGAACGCAATTAACTCTCTTTGTTTTACTCAAAGCAGACGCAATCTATATGGATAAATAGATCAATGTTCATGTAAAGTAACAAACTACCGCAATACAACAAACACCCAGCGCCATCTGACTTAACAAAGCTTTAATAAACAATCGTTTTGACTGTTATTAGTAACATGTTGAATGTTGAACGATAAACACAGCCATGAGCGATGAGAGGGCAAAGGTAAATGAGTTTAATAGCCGCTTATTTGAGCGCCAGTATCATTTCCGTCATATTAGCATTCGTCTTTATCATTCAATTTTATAGACGAAAAAGCGGCTACGCTCTCACTCTGGCAGCACTTTTCAATTCCTTCTGGCTATTTAATCTGGTTCCCGACTTTTCAGGTTCTGGTTCGGCTATATCTTCACAATTAGATCTGTTTTTTGAAAGTATGCATTACAGCATCTGGATATTAGCGATATCACGCTCATTACCTGACGGCATTCCTGAAAGCCTACACCGTAAACAGAAATGGCTATTCTGGTTCTGCTGGATGATTACGCTATCGACATTTGTAACCGTCGTTCTTCAAATCCCCCTAAGTACTTCGCTAAGCAGCCTGGTTGCGCTTAGCCTGACAGTCATCACCCTTTCAAGTATCGAACAGCTATTCCGGATCTGCCGTTACGACCGTCAGATAAAAGTGCTTTGTATCAGCTTAGGAATTTTGTTGTTCTATGATCTGTTCTATCACAGTTTCAGTTTTATCGCAGGCGGGCACGACACAACCACATCTCAAATAAGAGCATCTGTCTATCTAGCCGCTTGCTTCATGATGGCTGTAGGCGTCACTCTCCTAAACACAGATCAAAACAAAGCTGAAAAAAGCCATTTTCAGCTTTCTCACACCGCTGCATTTTATACTTCAACATTAGTCACCTCAGCACTGTTTATTACGCTTGTCTTTCTAGGTGGATATTATGTCAAAGTATTTAGTGATGAATGGAGCACCATTGCTTACATATTCATCTCTTTCAGCGTTGTATTTCTCATCGTTACTTTTTTTGCATCCCGCCAGATTCGCGCAAGAATAGTAGTACTAATCAACAAACACTTTTTTAGTCACAAATATGATTACAGAAAAGAATGGAAAAGAATCAGTGACTTATTATCGCAAGGGCAGAATGAAGACGGCCCGTACTCGCTTGCGTACTCCATCTTGGCCGATACATTCCAGAGCCCGGCGGGCATCATCTGGATAAAATCAGAAAACGACTATATTCCTGTGTTCAATAATACTCAGCAGACCTTTCCCGAACACTTAAAGGAAAGTTCATATTCCCATTTTTGTAACCGAATGCTAAATGATGAATGGGTATTTTTTCCTGAGGCAAACCCTAAGGAAATTATTGCTAACTTTAATGATGAACTACCTGGATGGAGCAAAGAGATTAACGACCTCTGGCTACTCGTGCCGCTCATTACCAACAATGAATTGGTTGGTTTCGTCGCGCTAACCCGTAAATCATCCAACACACAGCCCACCTGGGAAGATCTGGACCTGGTTAAAACCATTGGTAGCCAGCTCGCCAGTTATTTGAAACTACATCAGCAAGAAGAAAAGATTGAAGACCAAAGGCAATTAAATCTCTATAACAAACTCAGTTCATTTGTTATGCATGACCTCAACAACCTTATTGCACAGCAAGACCTTGTCGTAAAGAACGCAGAAAAACATATTAAGAATCCTGCATTCGTAGCCGATACTATTCGCACAGTCAGTAACTCCGTTCAAAGAATGAAGAGCCTGCTGTTTAAACTGCGAAGTAACAAACCTGAGGATGTAGAAAAAATCTCAGTGGCTGAAATAATAGAGTCCGCAATGGCACATAGTGAAGCCTTATCGCCACAACCTACATTTGAGCACCAGGGGCCAGAAGTATTCATCAATGCAGATCGTGATCGCCTGATGATGTCTATATCCCATTTAATTAAAAATGCACAAGATGCCACACCTAATACTGGCAAAGTAAGCATAAAGTTAGCATCCGCAGAGAATGAAGCTTTCATCGAAATATCAGATACAGGTAAGGGAATGGACCAAGAGTTTATAAACAAAAAACTGTTCAAGCCGTTCGAGTCTACAAAATCAGCTGAAGGAATGGGAATCGGAGTCTATCTGACAAGAGATTACATCCAGCAGCTTGACGGACATATTTCAGTTAGTAGCATTGTTGGCGTGGGCACAACCTTCAGCCTCACCCTTAACGTAATGCAGAGGTAGGTTATGGAAGACAACTTAGATACCCCAGTAATTCTCATAGTAGAAGACGATCAGGGCTTACAAAGCCAACTCTGCTGGCACTTTGATCAGTATGAAATTATTGCTGTAGATAATCGCTCTGCAGCCGTGGCAGCAATAAAGCAATACAAACCTTCAATTGTTCTTCAAGATCTGGGACTTCCACCTGAGCCCGATGGGGTAACGGAAGGAATGCTTTGCATAGAGGAAATCTTAAATATTGACCCGAACTGTAAGATCCTTGTCATGACAGGGCGCTCAGAGCAGGAAAACGCCCTTAAAGCTATTTCATTAGGCGCCCATGACTTTTTTCATAAGCCAGTAAACACAGACACTCTGGACTTAATAATTGAAAGAACCTTACGAGTTCATCAGCTTGAAGAGCACAACCGGAAAGTTGAAAGCCAATATAGTGACTGCCTGCTAGGCGTTATTACCACCGACCCTAAGATGCTAGAGATATGTGGGCTCATAGAAAAACTGGCACCGACAGAGATAACCTGCACACTGCTAGGCGAAAGCGGAGTAGGTAAAGAAGTACTAGCCAAAGCATTACATAATCACAGCCAAAGAAAAAACGATCGTTTTATGGCCATAAATTGCGCTTCTATTCCAGAAAATCTGATAGAAAGTGAGCTATTTGGCTATGAGAAAGGCGCGTTTAGTGGTGCCGCAAAACGAACAGCAGGCAAAATTGAAACCGCCAATAAGGGCACGCTATTTCTTGATGAGATAGGCGATATGCCGCTTAATTTACAGGCGAAATTATTACGTTTTTTACAGGAAAGGGTAATAGAAAGGGTTGGCGGAACCACTGAAATTGAAATCGATACGCGGGTTATCTGCGCCACCAACAAAGACCTGAAAGCAATGTCAGCTGAAGGCTTATTCAGAGAAGACCTGTATTACCGAATCTGTGAGATGGAGATAAACATCCCCCCCCTGCGGGAGAGAATCGGTGACAAAGCCCTACTAGCAAAGTTTTTTCTTAAAAAATACTGTGAAGCCAATAACTTGCAAATCAAAGGTTTCACCAGCGATGCTCTGTTAGCCATAGAACAATACGAGTGGCCAGGCAACGTCAGAGAGATGGAAAACCGCCTAAAAACAGCCTCTATAATGTGCAATAACAAATATCTTGGGGCTGATGAGCTTAATTTACAAACCCCTGACGGAGAGAGCGAGCTAGCAATTTCCCTTAAGGACACCCGTAAACAGGCTGAGAGCTCCGCAATCACAAGAGCCCTGTCTATGACAGAGAACATTTCTGCCGCGGCTAAACTACTCGGGGTATCGCGCCCAACGTTGTACGATCTTATGAAAAAATACGAGATTACTCAGGATTAACTTCTTGGTATGTTTTTTTAAAACATAAAAAAACCGCCTATTGGCGGTTTTTTTTAAATCCTATTGATTCCGACGCCTTCTAAACATCACCAACGAACCAAATAGAGCTGATCCAAACAACCAAAAAGCAGCCGGTACAGGTACAACCGCAACAGATGCAAAATTCGTAACATGGCTAATCTTTGAGATGCTAACCTTTGAAGTGTTAAATCCCATCAAAGCCAAATTAATAACCGCCCAACTAGATGACTCAGCATTATCAAAAAGGAAATGTGTTGGACTGCCAGCTAACGAACTACCATTACCAGTCTTAACCAAATAGAATTCAACACTGTCGTCAATTCCCATAGCAAAAACATCAGTGCTCTTTGAGCCGCCCTCGTAGACATCAAGCCAAGACATATCACCAGCACTCAGTTTTCCATCAAAAGCAATCTCATCAACAAAAAAGCTCTGAACCCATGCCAGCTCAGTTTTTTCTCCGCTATTTTTAAGCTTAGCTGATGCATAAATAGCATCAACAGAGCCAACAGATGTACCATCAAAAAGCGATAGGGAAGCTGCACTGGCAGACTGCACAGCGCCGACACTAATAACCGCTATTATTACCAGCGCCTTTAATGTCCGTTCAATACTTTTCACGATGTAAAATCCCACTCGATATGCACTCTCTTCACACAACCCTTGTAAAACAGCCTTATACGAAGGCAAGCAAAATACACACCAATAATCACAAGCCATTGTTATAAATGGAATATTCTTCAACGCCACATATCAATATTTTGATACTGTAAGAAAAACCGACAGCCGGCAACTAAATATCACTCATCATACTGCGATTGAGAACGCTTACGCATCACTTTAGGCTCACACCCCAGTGCTAACAAACCACCCTCAGCTCGATTTTTCAGTACAGAACGCACATACACCTCATCAATATTCAGCTGCTGATCTGCAAAACCATATGACAAAACAGTATCGCATACCACATTAAGAATTCGTGGCACCCCACCGCTCACAAAATGCATCATATGACATGCCTTAGCAGTCAATAGCGGCTCTTTCCTTCCAGCAAGAAGCATACGATGCTCAAGGTACTCGACCGTCTCTTCAAGACTAAGCACCGGTACGTGGTAATCAACCGCCACTCTTTGAACAAACTGCTTTAACTTAGGGTGCCTAAGTTTATCGCGAAGCTCTGGTTGCCCAACCAATACAATCTGTAAAATCTGGCGGGCACCAAAGTTTATATTAGATAAGGTTCTTAACTGCTCAAGCAGTTCGATCGACAGGTTCTGAGCTTCGTCAATAATAAGGATTGAATGTCGTCCCGCGTCATACTCCACATTAAGAAAATACCGAAGCTGATCATATTGAACAATTTGATTTTCAGCTAAGTAATCCTGACCAAAAGAATGCAATACCCAGGGCAATAGTTCACCCATATTCTCATGGGTATTATTTAGTAAGCCAACGGTCTGATCTTCATCTAGCGAATCTAGCAACCGGGCGACTAACGTCGTTTTACCGGCACCAATCTCACCGGTAATCACACTAAAACCAGCCTGATTTAACAAGCCGTATTCCAGCATCGCAAAAGCCGCAGTGTGCGACTTCCCCATATACAAAAGGCTGGGGTCCGTTTGCAATGTAAATGGCTTTTCAGTGAAGCCATAAAATTCTTCGTACAATTAAATACTCCCTTTCACAGCATTCTGGAAAGACAATTGATTATAAGCCCTTAAGAGCTTCGCGAGCAGAAGCTACCCACACTACATCATCGTCAGAAAGAGATATCGCTTTCTCTAACTCTGCACGCGCTTTCTCAATATCACCTACAGCTTTATAAGACATACCTAGGTGATAACGAAATTCTGCAAATTCAGGAATTGATTTTACTGCATTCTCATGGAAGTAAAGCGCATCATTGAACTCTCCACGCTTATAATTTATCCAACCAAGGGTATCTTGATAGTATGGCACTTCGGAATCACGAAATCGCGCAGCAAGTTTTTTAGCACGGTCAAGATCCAAATACTCATCAGTGTCACTCAAGATAGCAGCAAGGTTATTAGCGGCCACATCTGTTTCAGGGTGCTGATTTAGTATGGAAGAATAGAGCTCAATTGCTTTTGGTAAATCACCACTGGCCTGGTAAATACTAGCTAGATTCAAAGAAAGCATGAGATTGTCAGGTAGATGCGCAAGCCCTGATTGCAGCACAGCTATGGCATCCTGTGCGCGATCAAGCCCCAACAAAAAGGCACTCAGTTTTACATAAGCATCGACATTACCAGGCTGTATCTCAATAGCAGACTCAAATGTAGATTTGGCTAAGTCTGTTTTTTTCTCAAAAGCATATAACTGAGCTAGTAATGACTTACCCGTATAATTATCTGAATCGATACTTAGAACAGATAGTAAAAAACTTTCAGCAGCTTCTATTTTCCCGGTTGCGACATAAGAACGCACGAGAGTAACCATTGGAAGAGATTTATCTTCAGCCATATCATAGGCTTTTTCAAAAGACGCTACACCTTGCTGAAACTGCTTAGATCCGAGATACGCTGCCCCTCGAATCCGCTCCGCGGCCCCCTTCTCAATATTTTCGAGCTGCTGGGCTATTACATGAGCGCCCTCCCAGTCTTTAAGTGTCAATTTAATTTGAGCCATCATTTTCAATGCATCTACATCTGACGACGCTCCAGCTAGAAAACGGCCTAGAATATCTTCAGCTTGAGAGAAACGCTTTAACTTAACCAATAAACTGCTATAGGAAAGAACAACTGGGCGGTATGTCTCATCAGCCCGTAAAGCTTTTGCATACTGGTCTAATGCTAGTTCAGTACGGCCTTGCTGTTCGTGCGCTCTACCTAATAACCCAAGAACGGCCGGGGAATTAGGGCTGGACTTAAGAACAGCTCTGAGTTTTGATATAGCCTGCTCAGCGTTATTCTCAACTAACAAGCGCTTTGATTCTGTAACAACGGCCTCAGCATTATTCGGTTCTGCAGCCAGCACTTGCTGCAAATATTTACCCCCCTCTTCGAGATCCCCCTCAGAAAACGCTATGATCGCTAATCGGTTTTTAGCTTTTAAAACCATTTCACCACTATCATCTTTGGATGCAATCTCTTCCAAAAGAGCTTTAGCCTGTTCAATTTCACCTGTCTGTTGAAGCCTGTTTACAAGATTGAAGCCTAACTCATGATTTTCGGGTTGAGCTTGTAAGAACTCACTCAACGTATGAATTGCAGCCTCTTGATTGTTAAATTTGCTAATAAACTCTACCAATACAAGCTTTGCCTGATTATTTTTAGGCTCCTGACTAACCAATCTTCTCAGAGTTGCTTCCGCGCGATCAAATTCTTCGAAAGAGATAAACTGCTTAGCCAACGCAAAGTAATATTCGTCTTTCTCCGGCTCCAGCTCTATCAATTGATTAAACACCACAACAGCACCGTCAAGATCTTTCATGCTATTGAAGGCTTTGATTTTCATGACATGAAGCAGCAGATCATCACTCTTACTTACCCCATCAAGAAAACTAATAGCTCCTTGTGGATCTTCCGACTCAAGTCTTTCTGAGGCAAGAACCATAATCGCTTCAACGTTTTCAGGCTCCTTAGATAAGACAAATTGAGCTTCAGCAACTGCCCCCTCTAGATCACCAATTTTAAACAACAACAGTGCTCTGAAAGCGCGAACATCAACAGAGTCTGGCGCTAATGCTAACGCTTTATCACTCCGTTTAATGGCACTATCTAGCTGCTGGCCCGCTAATTCTAGATTACCTATCGCAACAATAGCATCGATATGATTCGGGTCTAACTCCAGCACTTTTTGTAAGTATCGATAAACCTTAGGCCACTCTTTGTTTTTTTCGAATACTTTTGTAAGAAGAAACAACCCTTCAATATTATTTGGATTAACCTGCATCGCATTACTGAATTCGATATGCGCAGCTTCGTAATTACCTTCTGCCAAGAAATCCTTAGCTCTATCAACATAAGCTTGAGCTTTCTCATCCGGTGAATCACAACCGGCCAAGGTAACAGCAACAGCCATAAACAGAACACGAAACTTTGACTTAAACATAATAACTCTCCATAAAAGCAACAAAATCGCCGTTACCTAGAAAACAAACTAATTATTGCGGCAAAAAATCAGGTAAGTAAATTGCCATATCTCTTATAAAGTTCTGTAACTTCATATCAGCTTTATCAAAGTCATCATTGTTAACCAATACATTTACCCGGATCAAAGCACCATCAGAACGCTTGTCAAATACCGCGCTTGATATGAGCGAAGCTCGGGCAAGATATTCATCGGTATAACTCACACCTTTCTGATCAATCCAATAATATACTAATTGCGTGAATTCTCCTTTACGAATAACAACCCGATTAGCAGCTTTAGTTTCACCAGTCGCGCGATAATTAAACTCAACCACACTTTCATCAGCAACAACCCATCCCCCACCCGGTATACACACCTTCGGCGAGTGCAGTGCACTGCCATCTTTTTGTTGTTCGTAATACACCATATAAAGATTTACTTCTTCTTCAGAGCTACTATCACGGTACGAACCCAGAAAGTAATCGTCAGCTCTTAAAATATCTAATACCTCCTGTTCCAAGTACGATAGATCTACATTGCTACTACCGATACGCATAGGAAAGGAGTTAAACTTTTCACGAGTAGGGATAATTATTTGTTCATTGACACTATAGTAATTAGCTAAACCACCGAGCACTACAACCGGAATAACAAAGAAAACCACCTTAATCATGGATATACAAAAACGAATAGGCGAATACGCATTGTTAGCAGAGTCATCACCAAAATCGAAAAGATCAAATATAGATTGTGATGATTTAAATATCAGTTTATAAAGCCATACTTCAGCAATAAGGATTAAGAAGGCAGCCATAAACACAACCCAGCCTTCAAAATCATGCAAAAAGCCCTCTGCTGCGGCCACACCAAAACTCTTAACTAGCAAACCCGTCACAGCAATCCTAAGACTGTTCATAACGATGGTCACGGGAACAGTCGATACGATCAGAAAAGCTTTAAACCAGAGTGGAGCTCTTAAGAAATATGCCACGATCAAAGCAATACTTATCAGCGGATAAAGATAGCGAAGCCCGCTGCAGGCCTCAACAACCTGAAGCTTATAAGCCCCAAGGTCGATAATATTACCCTCTAGAAAAACAGGTATTCCCATAGCACGTATCATCCAGGTACCCATCTCAGATGAGATTAGCTGTAACCCTGCAGTCAATGAAGAGATCAAGAGATACGGCAAGGGAATTACGAGCACCAATAGAGCTAAAGGCACCAGAGCTATTCTAAACAGCGCCCAACCACCAATAAAAAGAACATAACCGGTCAGCACAATAATAAAGGAATAATGTTTAACTGACTCGAGATCGGCTAGCACTGCTGAAACATATAGCGTTAAACCTAAAAACGAGCAGATGACTCCTGATGTTGCCGACCGCAGAGGCAAACGACTAATCTCACCCCTTTTAGACCAAAGAATATAAGCACCTATAAAAGGCATAAACAGCCCATGCCCATACTCTTCACTATTCCACCATTCAAGAACCAAAGAATATAGGCTTTCTGAGAACAGAAGCAGTATTAATACGAGAAGAGATAACACCACTGGCAAACCAAATACACGTATACTACCTTCCTGGGTTTCAGAAGCCATTTAAATCCCTTTAACAAAATTAGATATTGTATTGATCAACGTGGCAGAGACACTTAGAACATCTTCACCCGGTGCTTCAGCATTAACTTTAAAAGTTTGCTCTATGGCAAGCTCAAGTTCTTTGTAGCTATCAACAACACTAACGAGCGATAATTTACCGAATTGCTTTGCTGTTGATAGCTGGTGATCATTACGGTGCTCACCTTTATCGGCATGTCGTGGCATAAGAATGAGAGGTTTACCATACTTAACACCGGAGATAATAGTTCCCATACCTACATGACCAATAATAACATCCGCTTCAGATAATTTCTGTTCATACTCATCAGGTGTCATGCTAACAACGGTTATGATGTTTGTTGTTACATAACGAGTCTGACCAATTTGAGCAAAAACTTCAACTTTAGGGTTTTTTGAAGCCCAGTCATCAACTACCTGAATTAGCCGTTCGAATGGTAATTGTGTGCCTACCGTAACGAAAATCATATTACAGACCCGGCAAAGAGTGGGCCATCATCATCAGCAAGATGTTCCCATTGCGTTAGATAAAGATCTGCATATTTTTTAGCCTTAATCCCACTCAAAGAAAGAGTATCACAGTTAGCGATGCTATCAACCCATATAGTCTTAGAGCCCAGCTTTCGGCCAAAAAATAACGCAAAAAGGCCAACGGAAGCACCTGTTGTAATGATTACATCAGGTCGAACCTTTAATAACGTTATCAACACAACAAAAGCCTGCCACAGAAGCCGTAGCTTATTCCAACGAGAGGCATCAGGGATATAATAAAAAGCATTATCAGGGTGATGTTGATGATAGCTTCGCTCTGTCGACGCATATATAAGCTCGCAATCACTAAACGCTGGCTCCAATCGGCACATTTGAACCCAGTGACCACCAGACGAAGATACAAATAGCGCTTTAGTCAATTAAACATTCCTCGATGCAAACAATAAAGTATATATGAACAAATACAGAAACTAGGTTCTTGATGATTCATCCCGCTCCCAAATAGTATTTTTAGATTCTGAATAATAATATCGAGCACGAAGAATCGTGAAACATTGCACAGACACATAAATAATTATCGATATAAGGTCAAAGGGATTCTTTTTCAAAAAATCAAAAAGATCTGAGATACCATTATTACTAACCTTTCTTAACATAGGAAACTTTCTAAGCAACTGCTTATTTCCATATCGAGAACGCGATTTAATCTTGATTAAGTCCCAAATACCAACCGGAGAAATACATTCAAATGAGACATCCTTCCTATGTAAGATATCCTGCTCAGAAAAAGTGTGTTTAACAAAAGCATCATCAGCAATAACATCAGGAAACTCAATAAAACTATTACGAGCCTTTTCGGATAAAACAAAAAGACCACCTACGCGCCGATCATAATGAGGCATAGAGGTCCATACCTTGTTAAAAGACCTAACAAGATAACCTGAACACGAGTCATTCAAAGACATAGATGGGGAAACAACCATCAAACTATCATCGGATTGAAAGCTAGAAGCAAGTTTAATAATGTCAGCACCACTAACCATTAAATCAGCATCAAGATAAACGCGAGGAAAATACGAAGCATGTCGATCAGCTTCATTCAGAGCATTTACTTTTGAAGGCTTAGATATTTCGAGCACCTCGACACCCGCCACACTTCTTGCTATAGAGGCCGTATTATCAGAGCACCCATTGCAAGCCACGATAACCTGCACACTTTGAGCAGCAATTCCTTCATATAAGTTTGACAAACAACGAGCAATGACTGACGCTTCATTATGTGCAGGAATAATTATTGATATCATTTATTTATCACCATCATACGACCAATGAAAAACCACAAAAGACCACAATATGAACAGCCTATATACAACAGGTAGCAGCTTAAAAGCCATTAGCTTAACAATGTTATTGACATATACACAATATGTATCAGCTGATTGTGACTGTACGATAAGCCCTGATACTCCTTACTGCACAGGAAACGAAATAACAGTACGCATCGAGGCTAGTCCAGTCAACAATAAAGGCTCTGAAGACGCCATTTTTCGGTGGCGCTTTAGTTCAGAAACACCCGATGCTTCGCCCTACTGTGGGAAGTATGGAAATGGAGATTACTGGGTCGCACCAGCGGATGGAGATACAAGCATAACAATTACTGATATTAGTGGAAATGGCACAATAAGCGCAGATCGAAACCCATTTTTAGAAAGAACTGGACTATTAGGCGATAAAGACAAATACGGAAATTATTTTGTAGATGAAGACATAACCAAATCATTACCTATTACACTATCCGTGCAAGCAAGCATATTAGCTGCAAAAAAACGTAATGAGAGCTCGACTGGAAAATGCGGTACCCGTGGAATTGAAGGTATGTGTGTTGATGCATATAACCAAATAACAGTACTACCTAGAAAACCAGAAGGTAATACCAAATATCTATTAAGACCTGAAATTTCAGGCGAATACAAATCAACTACAAACTTTCCCATCCAATACATATACGACTTACCTACATACAGCTTCGGAACGCCCGCAACGAATAGCGAACTAGCGGAAATTGCAGCAAGGTGGCGACATAATACCGCTATATACACATTGATGAATTCAAGCGGACAATACTATTCAGAAGCAGGCCGAGCTTTTAGAGCTCATATTATCGCGGATGATTATGGTGCCGGATTAGCAGAACAATACAACACAGATATCATGCAGCTACTAAGCACCTCAAGCACCTATAGAGATGACGATTATTATGTAGCGATATCTTCAATGCTAACATACGGACAAGATCTTTTTTATTCTAAATACAAAGGCAACAATGGTGCACGGCACTGGGGTTCAGGGGCTGGGCAACACCTTGGAAAGATCCTCCCAGCAGTCTTATACGCCACTTTGACTAGAAACCAAGAATTCCAGAATCTAATATTTACAACTGAAACAGCATTTGAAGGAAACACAGGACCTCATGAACTAAACCAAGTTAACAGAATTGGAAATGAATATCTCTGGGGAGATGAAGGAGGCGCAAATGCATACTGGGACAACTTGCTCAGATCACAGTGTTATTCAGGTGCATTAGGAATATGTAACCCTATACATGGGAAAAAGACTCTTCGCGATCCTTATGGACTAATTGATGGTCCAGCAAACCTTCCAGGATCAAATTATATGCCCGTAGCCGCAGGCCCACAAAGATCAATGGCTGCAGTAATGGTTCTTATTCCTGAAACATGCAACGCACTCAATATTGAACCTCTAATTAGTTATGTTGTTCGCCTTGAAGACTACGGAATATCAACAAACAATGATGTTTGCGCACCGCCCGATTATCGTGAAAACATTGCCGAATGCGATGCTTATCGAGACACCGGTTGTAATTATTATAAAAAGACTTGGGGCCCGGATCCTACTAAAAGCAATATGTGTATAAAAGCCGAAGCGGATACTTATAGGTTTTCCCACATTAACGGCACAAAACTGAAATACTTCTATACTACCTCAGCAGTAGAAACACACTGGTCTTCTATTATCAGCAGAAAATCAAAATGCTTAGGCAATATAAAAAAACAATTAAACGCGCCCACAGAAAGCACACTGCCTGTAGAAACACCACCTTCAACCGACACGCCATCGCCTGCTGAAACACTACCTGCAACTGAAGCTTCAATACCCACTACTAATGAAACAATACCTCTTTCAATCGATGGAACTGACAATGGGTCTGTGCAGGCTCACTCTGAATCAACTCCCAACTCTCCAGCGCCTAGTATAAGTGGCGGCGGAGGCGGAGGCGGCGGAGGCGGCGGAAGCAACAGCGGAAGCAACAGCGGAAGCAACAGCGGAAGCAGCGGAAGCACCAGCAGCGACGGAAACGCCAGCAACAGTGGCAACCTGCCTAATTCTAATAGGACCGGCACTTCATCGACAATAAAACCGATACCAGTTAGTATTCGAATGGAAGCCACCCCCGTTACCAATATAGAATTCTATGGAGATAGGCTCTTACAAAGAATGTCGAATACTATCAACTGGGATAAGCTCGAAAATGAAGTAAAGGCCAGCTACAAAGGCCCTGTGCCAATTACGACGATGCTTAAAGTTTACTGCATACAAAGCTGGTATAACATTAGCAACACTCAACTTGTTACTCAGTTAAAAGACGACACATCAAAACGACTATTCTCAGGCATTAGGACTAATAGTGAAATACCAAGCATAGAGAGCCTTACAGACTTTAAAATGATAATGAAGAGTAATAGTGAAGTGAAAGGAAATACAAATATAGATTGCATCAGCAGACAATAAACAGAACGCATCCAAACTTACTGAATATTAAAAAACAGCGCGCGACACATACGGCAATATTAACTTAAAGAAATTTTCATTTTAAAGAGTGAAAATTATCAGCGCCCAATTCTATCTAATAACAACTCAGCAAACTGCCCAACTTTATTCGGCCAGAGATAATTATCAGTACAAAAAGATAGTGAGTTACTTTGATACTCTATCAACATCTTTCTATTAGAATCTAAACTCATAATTGCTTTCGCTATATCACGAGGAAATTGAGAAGGGTTGGTAACCTGCAATTTTAAACCAATATCATCGTTGATTATTGAACCAGGACCACCCAAATCACACACGATCTGTGGCAAGCCAAATGACATCGCTTCAATTACAACGCCTCCTGTAGGTTCTCGAAAACTAGGAAAAACCATAAGATCAGAGGATTTATAGTAGCCATCAACTTCATCTCTATTGAGCTTTCCATGAAAAACTATGTTCGAGAAATTATTATCTTTAGCTTCCTGAATACAGTTTTCTAGATCATCACCGGAACCAATAACCTGTAAAGTAAATTTTGACTGATCTAAATATTTAAAAGATCTGATAAGGTCACGAAGACCTTTCGATCGTACAACCCGACCAACATAAAGTAGTTTTAATTGAGGCGAGTCAAAGCGTCTCTCTGCCGGAGTAACAACATCAACACCGTGCTCGTTGATCACAGTGATATCATTAGATCTGTCGAAACGCTCATTGATGATTGTTTCAACATAGGGGGCTGCAGCCAAAATAAAATCAGCTCCGTTATATGACTTCTTAAGATATGGAGCATATCGCCCAAATAAATCGTCAAAATTTCTAAACTTTGTATAAAAGGGGACACCGCCCATTTCGGTCTTGAAAGAATCGATATTTTTCAATCCACCAGCCACAGGCCCAATTGAATATTTTAAATCTAAGCCCACTGCTGGACAAGGAAAGCGCATAGCAAAGGGATTAAACTGATGAACCCAATCACAATTCACATCACCAGTAACGACATTATCTATTAACCACTTTCTACAATCCTTAAAAAAAGAAACATACCAAGGCTTCATCATACTATTAAGCCTCTCGAAACCTGAAAACATCCCCTTATCTTCAAAGCGAATAATCTTTATTGGCAAATCATTATCAGCAATATGATGCTTTGTTTTCAAATCTAGAGTTAATAGAGTAATGTCAAAAGTTTTAGATAGCACTTCAATCCATTTATATGCTAAAAAGACCTCACCCACATCTTCTTTACATGCACCTGGAGCAATAACAATTAAACTTTTCTTTTTATGCATGTTACTTTTCCTTGTGCACGTTTAAAAAAATCGCATATAAAGATTTCAAACCAGATAAATGATTAGACAACCTGCTTTTAGATATTTCATTACTATTAAAAACATCAAGCAAGAACGCAAGCGGTAATCTAGACAGGTAAAAAACATGTAGAAGTACTGCACCAATAATGAACCTTGAGTACCCCCAGTTTTTTTTCATGTAAATTAATGCAGACTTATCTTTAATATTCGCTCGGGTAGCTCCAAGTTTGGCTGCACTCCCCCCACCATGATGAATTATTCCGCCATAGGGAATATAAACAATTTTCCAGTTATTGTTCTTAATCCGAAAACACCAATCAGTTTCTTCGTAATACATAAAAAAAACATCGTCCATCAGTCCAGAGTTAACGATAACCTCTTTACGTATCATCATAAAACAACCAGATAAAACATCTACCTCTCTAATACTATCATAAGCCCACCAAGTGAGTTTTTCACGACCGAAGAATCTGTTACTCTTAAAAATCTTATAAAGACCCGATACAAAAAGAAGCATATTTAAAATAGACGGGAAAAGGGAGCAGTTCGGTTGTAGAGTCCCATCAGTATTATTAATTCTACATGATATCATTCCAATATCGGCATCACTCTCTAAGAAATCAAATGTTCTCTGTACAGAATCATCAACAACAAGTGTATCACTATTCAAATACAGTATATTTCTTCCACTAGCGACCTTAGTTCCTATATTATTACCACCTGAAAACCCGAGGTTCTCGTCGCTTTTGATCAATTTAACTTGTGGAAAGAACTCCTCAACCATTAAAACTGAATCATCGCTTGAAAAATTATCAACAACAATAACTTCATAATCAATATCGGATATTTTTTCAAAAACTGAACCGAGACAAGCTTTAAGAAGCTCGCTAGTATTCCAGCTAACTATAATAATAGAAAGGTCGTATATCATTTATTTATACCAGAACTTCTCTTACATTGATAAAGCAGGGCCAGCCCTAGACCAAGATACATATTAAAAAAAACATACGCATTATTCCATAAATGGACTGTGCTTGCACTGACAATTAACCCTGCCATTCCGGCTAACCAGCCTCGTCTTAACTTGAGCAGATCTGGATCTTCTACTTTAAGCCTAAACAAAGATACTAAGATAGAAAGAACGGAACCAGCATATAAAATAAAGCTAGGAAAACCATATCTAACCATATTCACAAGCCAAAAATTATCCATACTCCCACTTAACATCCAACTAGGCCTAACCCAATCGTTATAACCGATTCCAAAAAATGGATTGCTAATTGCATTTTGTATCCCATATTCAAATATCAAAATACGCCAATATGCAGTGTGTGCACTAAATGTTAAATAATGAAGCATAACCTTTAAAGGTGTTCTATTCGAGAGAACATCAATTGAAATATAGATGACTAGAAATAGTATAAAAAACATCATCCACTTTTTGCTATTTCTTTTGAAAACCTTACTCCAGGTGATCAAAATCCACTGGAAGCTAATAGATGCCATGGCGCCGGATGATAACGAAAGCGCTGCACACAAAGATATGACAACAGCTTTTTTAAAACTATAAACAAAAAATGCCATGGATATCATCGAAGCGCTTATTACGCCTAACAATATCGCATGATCGAAAGTACCTAAGGATCGAGTCAAACCCATCCGCTTATCTATATGGCTATGATAGCCGCCAGTCAATGCATCAGTCAGAGTTCTAAACCAATTAAAACCAGTTAAAGTCTCAGGTATAGTTACTAATAGCATTAACAGCAATAGTAAGATAATAAATCGAACATACTTATAGATATTCTTAGTGGATGAACAATACATAAATATTGCAATAAACGGAACAAATGTCTCTAAGAAGTGAACACCCGCGGCTTCTATCGCATACCCAACACCATGATTAACTGTTATCGCCAGAAAAACCCAAAAAACATATAAACAGATCAACACTTGAGGTGAAAAAAAACCTCCCCTGAAAGTTTTTAATATCTTCGAAAAAAACACAATAAATATAAAGATACAAACAACTCTATATGAACTCAGACGTAAAGAGCCCAATGCAAACGAAAATGATGTAGGCAAGAAAACAGCTATGGTGAGAAAGTAAACGTAAAGTTTATTCATATAATCATTTATCTACAGAGTAAGAACAGTATAATTTCTTTTTTATAAGTCGTTTAACTGTTCCGAATATTGAGCCTAGCTTATCTCTAAAGGACAATTCACTGCTCCATATTGAGAATAGATTAAACCCTGAATAGATAGGTATCTCCATTCCCAATAACCGCATGGCAACTAGTCTACCCCAAACCTGGCCTTTGGCTTTACCTAAATTAGGCTGAGATAATGGCAATAATTGATTATCTTGTTTTGATATTGTGATTCTTCCCTTCCTAACGGCTTCATCAAAAAAATCAGCACCAGCTTTTGTTCGAATAACAACCAAGGACATGCCTTCATTATCAGAATCAACCCCTTTATACCAAGGATCGCCGACTGATATATCGGAGTACTCTCCCGTATGGTCAGGACAAATATAACATCTCCATTGGCGATACTTTTGCAGATAGCCCCAAGAGTCATGATAAGTCAAAGTTTTCGACTCTCCGCTGTCACTTATAGCCGTCCACAAACCTGGCCACCCGTTACCCCGAAACTTCAATGAAGAGATATTTTCTGGAGACAACCCTTCCTTTTTAATTAATTCTGCATTGCCTGTATAAGAAGGTGTGCCCGCACAAAAGAAGGATAAGTTTAAGACTATAGTGTGAAGATGGTCATAATTATTTAATTTCAAACGGGATGCAGCATAACTATCGCAAGGCTTACCTACAAACAGAACATTTTTTTTCTTACTGGGCTCAGCTCTAAGCTCTTCACAAGGGCTTGAAGCAATGTATCTCGAACCTGCACTAGCGATAATCGAATCTTTATTTTCACTTAATGTAGACAAATTTTTAATAGGCGACTTAGGGTCTGATTGTATGTTTACAACGCCGTCAACAATTCCTTCCTCAACGGCAAATAAGGACAAAGCGGTTAATACCCCACCACTTGAGCCTTTATTCCTAATACTGGAATCACTGGCATATGCTTCATATACTTTTATGACTTCTCCCCAGAGACCATCCGTACCATTGCGACCATCACTATCGTGAAGTTGCCCACCCGGGCAGATATCTAGACTATTCTGATGACTACGGATGTCGCTTCCAATTATTTTTGGTCTACGTCCAACCTGAATATCATCAACCATTTCATATGTATCAGGGAATACAGCACTACAGGCCCCACAACCTGAACACAAATTACCTGATATAACATCGTCTATTCCTTTGACCCGTCCCACGCTAGCCTCTCATTCACTTAAAGCATCTAATATAAAACCATGGATATAGGCTTACACAAAAAACACTATTAACATTATCATTCACAAGCTAGGTATTTAGTACAATACCGAACACCAAATTTGGACAAATAGCCTCTGACAAACATAGATATAACCATCAATGAAATTTTAGCCAGAAAATCATAAAGGTAACGAATCTTTTTTCTGAACTAAATTTTCGATTGACATCTTCCACCATTCTGATGTTTTTAGGCTATCTATAGTTTCATCGTTGAATCTCATTTTTATATATTTGCACGGATTACCAGCACTTATAGAATATGGAAGCACGTCATCGGTAACTATTGAACCAGCACCTATAACCGCGCCATCGCCAATGGAGGAGCAAGACGGTAATATTATTACATTTGCACCAATCCAAACATCATGGCCAATAATTAATGGATTTTCTGAATCCTTCATTATTGTATCATTTTCAACATATCCCAACTTACTGTTATAGAAGAATGGATGCTGTGTAAAAGTATTCATTGGATGATTTCGTCTAAATATTTGCACACCGTCAGCGACCGAGACATACCTACCAACCACTAGACCTCTAGGTAGATTTTTCATCTTCATTATTCCATAGCTATATAAGCCAATGTCTATATCGAAGCACTCCCTATAAAACCGTCGAACAATAACTGTAGACATCTCCGATGTCGTATCACGTATCAAAAACTTCACTGAAAGCCTTAAGAACAATGCTTTTTTAAAGAAATACGAGAACACTTTATTCATTAAAAACCTCAAAAAATATTTTTGAATTTAACACTACTATCAAAGACATAAAGCCAAACTAGCAAACAAAAAGAACAAAACAAAAGATATATTAGAAAACCAATAACAGTTACTATCATAAAGAAAGCGCTATATATATATATGGATATGCCTATAGCAACACCAATAGAAATCAGCACATTCAATGCCTTCTTTAAATAAGCATCATTAGAACCATAATTAATACGATTAACTTGGTAATAAAGTGCTGAAATTTCACCAAAAATGCCAATTACAAGCACTCCAACAATCCCACCTCCCATTATAATCCAACATAGGGATAATAAAACTGCAGCAGACCTCACCACATTCGACTTCATGATAACTTTTGTTTGCGCTCTCGAGGTAGCAATAATAGTAGGCCCAATTCTGATTATCCTAATGCTATGCATTATACCTAGAAGCACCATGAAAACTTTACCCTCAAAGTACTCCGAACCGTATGCAAATATATAGACCTCTCCTCCAAACAAAATCATAAAGGAAAGCACATATAACCCTGTAAGTAATGTCAGATGTAACATGCGCAACATAACATAGGGTTCCTCATCCTGCCCTTGCTCTTGCGAACGCGATAATATTGGTAGAAAAACTATACTATAAATCTTTGCTATAACTATTGATGGCATTATTGTCATTGCAAAGGCGGCACTAAAGTAACCCAGCATTTCTAAGCTAAATACTTTACCAATTATCATTCTATCTGTTTGAAAGACCAGGAAAATCAGAAACCCATTCAACAGTAGAGGCCAACCAAAACCAAAAACTCTTTTGATGCAATTAAAATTCAAACTAATGTAATAACGTTGCTTAGATAGAATATGCGTTAAGGTAACATTAATGAAGACTTGAAATATCAGAATATAAAGTACGACACGATAGTCGTTAAAGTAAATCGCTAGCGGATATGATATCAGGACTGTGATGATTTGAGGAATTGAATCTACCAGTGCTGTATTTACAAACAGCATATCTCTTTGTTGCTTTGCAATATCCCAATTTATGAATCCTTTCAATAGAGGCACTATTGCTAGCATTTTAAATGCCCAGCCTAGATCAGATAAATTAAACCATGATGCATATAAATCAGCCACCAAAAAAATACCAAGCGACAGAAGGCAGCCTCTGACAATTTCTAGTAAATGGACGGTACCAATGAAATCTTTTAACCCCTCAACCCTGCACTGAACGATTTGTCGTTCAATTGACATACCGCTCATCATTTCCAAGAAAGTTATTAGCAATGCAAAAAGGCTGGCAACACCAAAATTTTCGGGCGATATTATCCTAGCAATAATAATATTTCGAACTAATGAACTTAGCGCTACAACTCCCTGACTTAAAGCAATACTACTTCCATTTTTAATAATGCTCACATACTCACCATTAATACTTAAGTATTCTATCGCATATAATCTGGAATTGAGTTTTAGCTTCAGTTATTACCTCTGGTAAACAGGCTGCAATCTCTTCTTTAGTTTGTTTTCGTTTACGCCACTCATTGATGATTTTTAAAAGCAGTTCCTCGCCCGTCATATCTCTCGCATCAAGCACTTTCTCTTCTTGAGAAACACTTGCAAACACGCCTTTAGATTTACCGCTATAGGCAATATTTACTGTAGGAACTCCTGTAGATAAGGCAGCAATAGTGGCATGCATTCTAGAACCACAAAACCAATCTAAACAGGATATTACATATTTAATTTCTTGTTCATCATAGCTACCAGTAATAATATCTACTCGCTCTTGATGCGACCCAGATAAACTTTCTTTCAAATCAAGAGAGGCGCGTACATCTGACTCGAAATTATCAACATCGGCTGTTATAACGTGCGGCACTAAAACAATACGACCATCACTTTCATTCAAAACATTTTCAACTATGTTTTTCATTAGCTGCTTATAATTTAGATCTATTTCATAATTTGATTTTATATCTTCATCTGAATTATATAGTAAGCCGCTTACATTAATTCCAAAAAGCTCCTTATCTAAACTTCTAGCCAGTAATGTGTTTTCTTTACATTTTAATAAAAACGCCATATCGACGCCTAACTTGATTTTCTCTAGATCAAAATCTTCTTTTAAGATACTTTTTAAATACGCATAAGAATATTTATCTCTAGCAAATACAAGATCAGAAGCCTTTATAATTTTAACAGCCCTTTTTAAATTTTCTTCAGACTTGAACGGGCCAAATGTTTGGGGTAACAAAATTAACGGAATACCATTTTTTATTGCCATCTCTTTTGGGTACGCAATTTGCTCAAAACGTCTCTGCCCATACATATCAGTAAAACTATCGCCACCACTAACATCTAAGATGCAGCTAGTTTTCAAAAAAGCACCGACTGTTTTATTTACTGACAAGCCTTTATCCAGGAAAAACTTTATATTTGAGTATGCCGATTGTTTATATACTTTCTTACTTAGATTCGCCCCTATTAAATTAGCAAATCCACCTCCATGCATTTTATAAGCACCGGATCGCACACCATTTTTAAAATCAAGTATATTAACGTCTAACTTCGGAATATTTTCTGAAATGCTTTCGACTGCAGATCGGCATAATGCTGACACGCCTAGATTCCCAGAATCGGGAGAAGCTCCCGCAACAATCACTTCCTTTTTCATTTTATAGGCTCAATAAATATATAGTTTCGGGGCTTTTAGCTCTTTATTCAAAATAGTACCTAGTAGAGGCTTTTGTTCCAACATAGCTATCGAGGCTTCTATCTCTTCTTTTGTATTCTGACCACTTTCTATAACTAGTAAAGAGCTATCTACATTCGGTAAAAAAGCCATTACATCATCAGATACTAATAATGGAGGTAAGTCATATAGAATCACTCGTGATTCATATTTATTTTTCAACTCTTCTGTCAACGTTCTGAGCATTGGTGATGAAAGTTGCTCTGAAGAATTAAGCACTCTCTTTCGTCCAGGCATTATGACTAGCCGATCTATCCCTGGATTAATCATAATATCTTCTACGGATGCATTACCATCTATGAAGTCTTGCAAACCATATTCTGGCTCGAATGAGAAATACTTATGTATGGAAGGTTTTCTTAGGTCCATATCCACTATCAAGACTGTCTGATTAGTTTCCATAGCAATACTCATCGCTAAGTTTACCGTCACCAAAGATTTTCCTGCACCAGGTGTAGGCGCAGAGATGGCAATACTATTCCAATCATTATCTCTGAGCTCGCGTAAGACCTTAGTTCTTAGCATATGGAATGGGGTAGACCTAGGATCCTCCTTATTCTGAGCTATAACTCGATTATTAGTCAGAATTTCATTATCAACATTAATTATTCGTGTTTTAGAATAGCTAATATCTGTTACTTTATCTGAATTTATTTCTGCAGCACTTTTCTTATTTCTACTCTTTCTTTTGGCTTTTTTCGCCTGTTTTACTACATCATCTATGCTGGCCATCTTACCTCTCCCTTAACTCAATCCAAATTTGGACATCAATTTATAGATAAGAAAATCCAACGGCATCACTATTGTATGAAACGCAAGTACACCAAGCACAAATAAGGCCACGATCAATCCCATCAATACAATGAATTTTTTCTTTTTCTTTCTCTTTTCATCTGCGGTTTCGATATAACTAATCACAACCAACGGTGCTTGGTTTGTTATAACCTCTACAGCAGAAGCTCCTCGCACTGATTTATCTAAAAAAGCAATCAATAAAACTATAGCTAAAGGTAGACCTAGAGACATCACCAGCCCTGCCCCCAAAAATTTCTTTCTATCTGGCTTATAGGGCTGATCTGGTAACAACGGAGGCTCTAGTATCGAGAATCGCTCAGCTTTCCGGCCTTGCTCTAGACTTTCAGCCATCCTAGCCTGCATTGTATTGCCGACTATCTGCTCATATTGATCCCTCACAGTACGGTAGTCACGATTAAGTGCTAACAACCCTCTTTCTACCTGGGGGATCTTAATAATTTTCCCTTCGAGCTCAGTAATCTGCTCACCATTTTTTGCCATTTGCTTACGCATTGATAGAATTTTTGCATTTGATCCTGCAATTTTTCCTGACAATAAGCTATTACCTGACCTTATTCCTGAATCATTTTTTCGCGAAACGTTACTCAATTGAGATATTTCACTTTTCAAAGAAATAAGGTCTGGATGAGTAGCATGGTAAATTGTACTCAACCTTTCATAATCAGCTTCAAGCTCGGCTAGACGTGACAGCGTACCCACTCCTTTGGCACTTCCACCTTGAAGTTCGTATAGAGAACGCTGATTACGCTCTGATTCAATTTGGCGTTGCAGTTCTACCTGCGTTGTTTGCGCACGCTCGAGCATCGTCATATATAAATTTAAGTGCTCTGGCAGCCCATCCTTGTTTTGCAATTTATAATCTGCAATTGCTTGCTCGGTATTATTCAGCTGTTGCTGAAGTTTATTTGCTTCGGATTGTAAGAAGTCTGTTGTCTCTGTAGCCCTTTCTGTTCGAGCTTTAGCATTCTCATCAAGGAAAAGCGTGACAAGATCATTCGCTACCGCTTGTGCAACCGTTGGACTCAAAGCATCGAATGAAACTTTAAAGGCAATAGTTGTTGCTGTTCTATTACGACTAGTCTTACTTCCTGTTATTAGTTCAACCGCAATATCTTCTCGTAAATCCTCTACTAGCTTTGAGACCAGTACTGTGCCCGAGGCTTCTTTTAACGATGGAAATTTATCAGCGATTTCCATAAGCCTTTCACGAGTCATCACCCGTTGCTTTATTATCTGTATTTGCTCTGCTGCTAGAGATGTAACGGTAGAACGTACTAAGTCTGTAGGTATCTGCTGGGTTTCAACAAGCACTATCGATTCCGAACGATATACCGCTGGTATTGCTGTCACCACTACGATAGAAATCAGTGACAGCAATACCACTGCTACGATGAGGTGAACTTTGTACCGTATTACTGCCGCTATATAATTTGTTGGTACTTCTATCTGTTCTTCGTAATCCACTCTATTATCCTCTCCCTGTAAGGGTCTTACTTATACAGCACTACAAAGATCCTGAGACATGAACATTAAGCTTCAGCTCAGTACGCTCTACCGCCAAATAATGTAAATACAGTTTTAAACAAAATAATTATATCCAGTGTGATCGACCAGTTGTTGATGTACTCCATATCCGACTCGACACGCTTACTCATTAACTCCAGCTCTTCCGTTTCACCCCGATAACCTCGAACCTGGGCTAACCCTGTAATACCCGGCTTAATTCTATGCCTACAAAGGTATGCTGATATTTGTTCTGAATATTCTTTGTTATGCTGCACGGCATGTGGCCGCGGCCCCACCATAGACATATTGCCTATCAACACATTAATAAGCTGGGGTAGTTCATCAATACTGGTACGGCGAATAAACCGGCCTACTGGTGTTATCCGCGGATCTCCTTTTGTCGCCTGCTGTAACTTATCTACATCAACCTCATGCACGTACATACTACGGAATTTCCAAATCAGAAACTCTTTACCATCCCACCCCGTTCTAGGTTGTTTAAAAAACACAGGGCCTTCAGATGTCAATTTGATTACCAGCGCCGTCCCCAGAATTAAGGGCGAAAACACTATCAATGCGATTGTGGCTAGAACTTTATCAACAACGGCTTTTTTCAGCTCGTGCGTACCAATAAGGGGGGTTTCAGACAACGTGATAACCGGAAAACCAGCAAACTCTTTAACACTCTGATTAATCAGTTTTAATGCGTGTATATTCGGCACCCAGTGAACATCTACATTTGAATCTTGTAGTTGCTCATATATCCCTTTCATCTGCCCTGCTTCTTCAAACGGCAGCGCCAGATACACACTTCGAATCTTATGCTCATCTACAACAGTCAACAGTTGACTAAGATCACCCAGACAGCCTAGAGAAGAGCTGCTAGCAGATGACGATAACAACCCAACGACCCGCTCCCTTACCCAGGGGTTAGTATTGATTCTCTTCTGCAAATATTTAGCAAAGTCATCACTACCTACAATAATCGCATTAACCTTTGCTTTTTCTGTTCTGGATTTCTGGACGATTCGTAATAGCAGATGCGATAAAAGCTGCCCGACAAAGCCTGCAACGGCAAAGGCAACCAAAAAATCCCTCGATATATATTGAAGTACCTGTAAGAGGTAGACTAATGACAATGAAATCATTAACGAGATAATCCAAGCCTTACAAAGCTGGATTATTTTACTAAGAAAACCAGCATTTCTTCGATATATGCCAAAATAATCATAAACAGCTGCCATTGCGACCATCATAATCAAGGCAAATAAAACATGGTGATAACTAATGGCACCGACCATAACCATCATCAAACTGACGAATATTGACAGCACAATAAGCGCATCTAAGAGGGATTGCAGTACGTTTGTCAGGGAGTTGCGCCTTTGCAATAAAGGACGTCCCATACTGGCAATAGACTCAATATCTTCCATGTCTTCCTATCCAAGCTGCTTTTTACGCAACCATCCTGAAATTGTGAGGATTTCACACAAAGAAAAAACGAGAAAAAACCCGCTATGACATTAATAGCGACACTCAAATTACCCCATTGTGCATGCGCAGCAGATAATATTACTTTCGGATGCGTTAAGAAAGACCAAACCACTCAGTCTGAGTAGATTTCATAGATAATCTTTAAACAAAAAAAGAGGGCACTAGGCCCTCTTTTTCAACAAGTAACTTAATCTAAAATTAAGAAACTTTACGACGAGCTGAGAATCCTGCAAAGCCCAACAGTGCAGAGCCGAACAACAAAGCAGCAGCAGGCACTGGTACAGCTGAAACAGTAGCAGTATAACCACCATTTTCAGTTGAATTAAGAACTACACTGTAAGTACCCGCGATAAGGCCACGCAACACTGTGCTTGCTGGGCTATCAGAAGTTGGCCCTACTGTAGCAACCAAGTTATTCAATGCATCGAAAATCGTTGCAGTAAATACAGTAGCAACAACTGGCACAACGCTACCAGCAGCATCAGCATTATCTGGATTGAAAGAGAAGTACCAAGTAGTAGCGGTAGTATCTTCTTCCAGCTCTACCAGTATAGTTGAAGGCTGACCTGCAGTTAAACTGCCGTAAGCTGAACCATATTCAGTAGATGCAATAGATATATCCACTACAGCAGCTGACGCATTAAAACAAGCCGCTACTAGCAGCATTCCCAAAGCTATTCTTAATTTCGACAGCATCTATATATCTCCAATTGTTTATTCATTTATAGTGACGTTTACTTTCCCCACCCAATAACTTCAACGCCCAGTTGGATGATGCCAATAACATATGCATAACTCAGGCCAACTATACAAAATCATTAATTAACAATAACTTACTCAAAGAGAAATGATTTTAGTCTCTTTTTGATGACACCAGTGTAAACATTACCGACACCCACCTATCGCAAAACAAATACGCACCCACAACTTTCCATGGTACATCTCCCGATAACAACCTTATAACTACGGCTTTCGTGCCTTTAAAGCTCATACATCGCGCTGTAAGCTTTTTCGACAGACACATTAGAGTCTCCTTGTTGCGACAACCAAAATTTCAACTATTCAGCCTCAAGTGTTGAAATAATTATCACTGAGCTATTGAGGGCTTCCATCAAGCTTCACTGTTAACGACTAATTGCTTTTGCATTCCTAAGCAAAAGCAAACAAAATACCCTTCATTAAATTATTCACCCGACCGACCCCTTCACGCTATATAGAGGTTAACTGGTATGGATACGCCTATACGCCTATACGGAACATGACATTATGACCTTTTTAAAGACAATTGCTTTATCTTCACTTGTGTCCTTAGCCCTATTTATTACTGGCTGTGCAACACAAAATACTGTTGTGACAGCAACTACAGTGCCTATAACTCAGGAACAGGTTATCCCTGACTATATTCTCGGCAATGGTGACAAGCTGGATATACGCGTCTGGCGCAATCCTGAATTATCAGTGTCATTACCAGTAAGGCCTGACGGTAAAATCTCAATCCCCCTCGCCGGAGAAGTCATCGCCGCGGGTAAATCCACTGCCGAACTGACCAGCACGCTGGTTGACAAGTTATCGGTTTATATTAAGCAACCGCAAGTTACCGTTATCGTGACCGACCCATTAAGTGCAGAGTTTATTCAGCGCGTTCGTATTACTGGTGCCATCTCAAACCCGATGTCGACTCCCTGGCGCTCAGGCATGACTGTTCTGGACCTTGTTTTATTAGCTGGCGGTACAACAGACTTCGCATCCGAGAGTAAGGCTCTTCTTTACCGTAAAAACGGAAATGATATGTCGGTTTACCCAATCAACCTTGAAGATATCCTAAAGAAAGGCAAACTAGACACTAATTACACTCTGACGCCTTCCGATATTATTACAGTACCAGAACGACTTTTTTAAAATTTCTCGAACGATGAGTCACCGTTATAGGAACGTCTGATGCGCAGTCTCCGACATTTTGTCTTCAACACAACAGTCCTGCTTAGTGCTTCTGGAGCTCTGGCAGCTGCTGACTTTAGCGATAAGCTTGCTATTCGCTTTTCTGCAAATACGGAGTACACCGATAATATTTTTAAAACAGATGCGAACAAAAAGAGTGAACGACAGGACACTTTTGGAGCTTTCATCAATACACAGCACAACACTGACTCTGTTGAATTGCTTCTTGATCTAGGAATCAACCATCATACTTTTTCTAAAGACTCAGAAGACAGTGAAACGTCTGTTGAAGGTTTGGCTCAGATTACCGCCCAACTAAATCGGCATCTGGAAGCCAAAGCTTATATCAACCGAAAAGTAGTGGTCTCTAATCCAAAACAGCAAACATTGATTAGTAACACCGATGAGAAAACCATCACTGGTCTAGATTTAAAAACCAGTTTCAATATTACACCGGTTGATGAGTTCACCCTCACTCCTCAAGCCAGCCTAGTTTCTTATGAGGATGCACCAGACTTAGAGAGTAAGCGTTTAGGCATAAATACTCAGTGGACGCATCGCCTATCACCTATAAGCGATATTGTTGCCGGTTACACTTACTCTGAAATCGAATATGACAGCTCACAAAACGACCAGACTTATGAACGAGGTTATATCGGTTATAATTCCAGCTTGCGCATTCTTGAATACTCGGTCGAAGCAGGTTACAACCTGATAAACCCATCTAAAGGCAACCATACATACAAGCCATTCTATCGTTTCGATATTGATTATGATGGCGGTGTACATAAGCTCAACATTTCAGGCTCAAGTATAATCACTGACTCGTCATTGGGTGATGGTAATATCGACCCTATCTCTGCTGATACAACAACAGCTGGTAGCTCAGAACAACTTGATCAACTGACCCGGGATGAGCTGTCGATCGCCTATAGCTTCGACCAATTATGTAGCACGTGCTTTACTGGAATTGATGCAACCTGGTTGCAAGAAGAGTATTTAACGTTGCTCAGTCAAAATCTGGAAGAATATGCACTCTCAGCGTTCATTCAACTGCAGACAACACCCAGATCAAGCCTTAACTTAAGACTCACTCAGAAAGATGTAGCTTTCGAATTCGATTCCGTAAGTGACTATCAAGAAACAACTACGCTACTCGATTTCCAATACCAGCTTAACCCACAGATGAATGCAGGTATATTTACCCGTTATGAAAAAAGAGACTCTAATAATCAAAGCCTACGTTATTCCGAATTAAGAGGCGGTCTCAGTCTTAATTATGAACTATGAAGACATAACGATTTATCTATTTAATGATTAACTCAACTATGCCTGTATAGATAAGACTCAAGGTATTCAAAAAATTTAGGATTTCAGATGAGCACCGTAAAAAAAGCAGTCATCCCCGTTGCGGGCCTTGGAACCCGGGTACTTCCGGCAAGTAAAGCAATCCCAAAAGAGATGATGCCAGTTGTGGATAAACCCGTTATCCAGCATGTTATTGAAGAAGCGATACAAGCAGGAATTAAAGAGATCATACTGGTAACTCGTAGTGGGAAATCCGCCATTGAAGACCATTTTGATAGCCACTTTGAACTAGAACACCAGCTAGACCTAAAGAACAAAACTACAATCCTGGACTCAGTTAGTAACATCATTCCTAGCGACGTAACTATCTTATCGGTTCGCCAATCTGAAGCCAAAGGCCTCGGCCACGCGGTTCACTGTGCTGCAAGAATTGTTAACAACGAACCATTTGTCGTTATCTTGCCTGACGTTTTGGTTAATAATTATCAACAAGCTGAAAACGATTTGCAGAAGATGGTTCAGGCTTTTGATGAGCATAATGCTGCCCAGATAATGGTCGAATCAGTACCTCAGGACCAAGTGCATCTTTATGGTGTAACCGACTGCAAAGGCGTCAAACCTGAGGCAGGTGACTCAACCCCCATCTGCGCCATGGTGGAAAAACCTAAAGCAGAAGATGCCCCCTCAGACCTTGCTGTAGTCGGACGCTATGTTCTGCCAGCACGGATAATGGAGCTTTTAGCAAATACTAAGCCCGGGGCCGGCGGAGAGATCCAGCTAACAGATGCTCTTGATGAGTTGTTAAAAGAGCACAAAGTAGAAGCCTACCGAATGACAGGCAAAACATTTGATTGCGGTAATAAACTAGGTTTTCTTCAGGCTAATGTTGCCTATGGATTACAACACCCTGAAACCGCTGAAGCATTTAAGCAGTTCTTAACTGAACAAGGCTAACATTATGACGGTTGATCACTCTCCTGCCTGGATAGCCCTCAACACACATGCTGATAGTGTGCGTGATAAGCATCTGACAGAGATGTTTGCTGAAGATACTCAACGCTTTGAAAAATTCTGTTTCAGTGCCGCCCATTGCCTGACTGACTTTTCCAAGCAGCGAATCACCGAAGACACCCTGCAATTGCTAATCGATTTGGCGGCGCAGCAGCAACTACCTCAACGGATAGAAGCGCTATTCAGCGGAGAGAAGGTAAACCCCTCAGAAAACCGGCCGGCTCTCCATACTGCATTGCGTCAGCCTAAAGAGCTCCCTCTTCTTGTGGATGGTAATGATATCTCAACAGAGATACACGCATCACTTGAAAGAATGGAAGTCCTGGTTGACCAAATTCACAACGGTCAGTGGCGCGGTTATGATGGCAGCCCCATCAAAAATGTCGTTAATATCGGTGTCGGCGGCTCTGATCTTGGCCCTCTGATGACATGTAGAGCTCTAGGGCAGTTTGCACCAGAACACATTCGAGATATTGAAGTTCACTTTGTATCTTCAATGGATGGCAGTCAGCTCGCACGCATTCTCAATCACATTGATCCTGCATCGACCCTGTTTATTGTCTCTTCGAAATCATTCACCACAATCGACACCCTGACGAACGCAAACACTGCCAGAGAATGGCTTGTCGATAATAGTGGGCTACCGATTGAGCTGATCAGTCAACACCACTTTATCGCCATTACAGCCAGCCCTAATAAGGCTGCAACCTGGGGCATTCCAGAAAAGAATCAACTGCATTTCTGGGACTGGACCGGCGGACGTTACTCCATGTGGTCAGTCATCGGCATGGCTATAGCCCTACAAACAGGAAATGAAAACTTTCGGCAATTTCTGGCAGGCGCCCATAAAATGGACGTCCATTTCCGTTCTGCGCCATTAGGGGAAAACCTTCCTGTATTACTCGCTATGATCGGCATTTGGAATATCAACTTTCTTGATATTCATGCCCATGCAGTCCTTCCCTACGACGGACGACTAGAACACGTTCCTGCGTACTTAGAACAGCTGGAGATGGAAAGTAATGGCAAAAGCGTTACTCTCCAAGGCGATAAACTCAACTACGCCACCTGCCCTATTCTTTGGGGAGAAGTAGGCCCTAATGCTCAGCATGCCTTTTACCAGCTACTACACCAAGGCACTGAATCCGTCATGTGTGACTTTATCGCCCCGGCTATTCGTTATCAGGATCAAGGGGAAGACCTTCAGGCTCAACATCAGTTAGCACTTGCTAACTGTCTGGCTCAGTCCCGCTTACTGGCTCTGGGTGACAGCGTGCTTGATGATGCAGACAACGCTCCTGCACATAAGCGATATAGGGGTAACCAGCCCAGCACCACCATTATGTTTGATACGCTCAACCCAGAAAGCTTGGGTGCATTGATCGCTATGTACGAGCATAAAGTATACGTTCAGTCCGTCATTTGGGAGATCAACCCCTTTGACCAATGGGGTGTCGAATTAGGTAAACACGTTGCCACCTCCCTGCTGGATCAATTTACCGAGCAAGCCTCTTCTGATACAGACTGTTCAACAAAAGGGTTGATCCAATATATCCAGCGTCAGCGCAAGGAGAGTAACGATGAAGGTTAAAGTTTATGGTGCTGACCTAACTGCCTGGGTCGCTGCAGCCTGTATGGCAAGAGCTGGGAATGATGTACAGATAGAAGGCCCTCAATCACAGCTGGAAAAACCTTTACACGACATCTCAGCCCTACGAGATGAGCCTGGCTTACTAGATCAGATTCAACTGCAGATGCAGACTGGCCGACTCAAGAGAACAGGTGCTCAAGATATTGAAGCCGATATTCACTGGCTGGCCCTGGAGCATAACGAGATCGAAAAAGCCCAGAATATAATTCACATTTTAGCTAAAGCGGTTCCAGAAAACCTTTTGATTGTGAACCAGTGCAATTTCGGTGTAGGTGCTACTGATGAATTGCAAAACATCCTTAGTGAGGAACTCAATCAGGCTATAGTCTATATCCCGAGCAACCTCCAGGACGGTAAAGCACTACAGGGATTCAGCCAGCCGAACCGAATCACTATTGGCAGTGAAAACAACTGGGCAATCACGACAACCCGCGCACTGATAAAACCTTTCCTACAAAACATTGAGCACCTCTTGCTAATGACCAGCCGGGAAGCCGAATTCACCAAACTGGCCATCACCGGAATGCTGGCAATCCGAATAGGCTATATCAATGAGTTAGCCAATCTAGCTGACCAGATGGATGTCGACATTGAGACAATTCGTGAAGGAATGGGAGCAGACCCCAGAGTTGGAAACCACTACTTATCACCAGGTTGTGGCTTTGGTGGCCTGAGTTTCAATCAAAACATTGCCCGTTTCTCTGAAACCTTTGAAAAAAGAGGCAAAGACTCCCTCCTGAAAACCGTTATATCTGAAAACGAGATTCAAAAAGAGCTACTGTTTAAAAAACTATGGCAGCATTACCGCTGCAACTTAACAGATAAAACAGTGTCTGTTTGGGGCGCTTCATTCAAACCCGGTACCGCCAGCATAGATAATGCACCCAGCCTTAAGCTTATCGACGCATTATTAGCACAAGGGGTTCATGTAAAAGTACATGACCCAGAAGCCCTGGGAAACCTGCTAAATCATTATCACAATGAAACAAACATCAGCTTCTGTAACAACGCCTATGATGCTATAAAAGATAGCGACGCACTGTTACTGGTTACCGAATGGCCTGAATACTGGTCACCAGATTATCTGAAGATGCTTCAGGATATGCATATACCATTGATAATAGATGGCCGTAATATCTTCGATAGAGAAGCATTAGAGATGCACGGCTTCACTTATATGGGTGTAGGACGCTAATGCTACGCAGTGTTATTTTCAGCCTCTGTGCGGCAGCGTTACTCTATGGTCTGTTCAGAGAAACTCCGCCACCAAAGCTATTCGACCAGTCGGATAAATTCGGCCACCTAATAGGTTTTGCCGCGATGACCTTCATCGCTATCTGGACAATCCCACGCAAATATATCGCCCTGTTTATGGTGGGTTTATTAGCATTGGCCTGTAGCGCAGAATTTCTACAGGAATGGCTACTACCACACCGACATTTCTCACTTAACGACATGTATGCCAACCTAACAGGAATAGCGATAATCCTGCTTCCATGGATTGCCTGGCGGATTAAGCTTAGTTTTTTTTTAAATTCCTCAAAATTTTTACCTTCAGAGAAGCAACAATGAGCAAACTAGCCTGTTTCAAAGCCTATGACATCCGCGGCCAGCTCGGAACTCAACTGGATGAAGAGCTTACCTACCGCATCGGTCGCGCCTATGCGGAGTTCCTAAAGCCGAAAACCGTTGTCATCGGCGGCGATATGCGCTTATCCACAGAATCACTGAAGCAAGCGCTGGCAAATGGCCTTCAGGATTCTGGCGTTAATGTTCTGGACATCGGCCTGTGTGGTACGGAAGAGATTTACTTTGCCACCGCCCATCTGAAAACAGATGGCGGAATTGTAGTAACTGCCAGCCATAACCCTGAAGACTACAATGGCATGAAACTGGTGCGTGAAGGCTCCCGCCCGATCAGTGGTGACACCGGTCTCAATGACATTGAAAAGCTGGCCCGTGAAAACAACTTCGAAACACCTGAGCCGAGTAAACGCGGCAGCTACGAGCTAGCTGATACGATGGCCGCCTATGTAGAGCACTTGGAAAGCTATATTGATCAAACAGCTCTCAAACCGATGAAACTAGTCGTTAATGCAGGAAATGGTGTTGCAGGGCATGTAATTGACGCACTAGAAATTCAGTTTAAAGCGGCATCAATACCTGTTGAATTTATTAAAATACACCACCAACCCGACGGCACTTTCCCTAACGGAATCCCGAATCCGATACTGGAAGAAAATCGGGCCGATACCATTGCCGCTGTTTTAGAACATAAAGCTGATATGGGCATCGCATGGGATGGCGATTTTGACCGCTGTTTCCTGTTTGATGAAAATGGGCGTTTTCTTGAAGGCTATTATATCGTTGGGCTACTGGCTGCCGCTTTTCTGGCTAAGAATGCCGGTGCAGCCATTATCCATGATCCACGCCTAACCTGGAACACATTGGATATTGTTGAATCCAGTGGTGGTCAAGCAATTCAAAGTAAAACCGGACACGCATTCATAAAAGAAAGAATGCGCGAAGAAGATGCAGTATACGGAGGAGAGATGAGCGCCCATCACTACTTCCGCGATTTCTTTTACTGCGATAGCGGCATGGTGCCATGGTTGCTAGTCGCAGAGTTGATAAGCCAAAAAGGGCAGCCGTTGTCTGAACTGGTTGACGACAGAATCTCCAAATACCCATCCCCGGGGGAGATCAATAGTAAACTTGAAGATCCAATTGCCTCTATTGATAAAGTGCTGACCACTTATCAAGCAGATGCTCTGAGCATTGATTATACCGATGGTATCAGTCTAGATATGGGCGAATGGCGCTTCAACTTACGTTCGTCAAATACCGAACCGGTAGTACGCCTCAACATCGAAACCCGTGGTAATGAAGCGTTGATGAAGGAAAAAACCGAGGAGTTATTAACTCTGTTAAGAGGTTAATCCGATATCAATAAACAACATGTTAGCTGCGCTGGAACCAAAAATATCTCTATAAGCGCTAGCTAGCATGTAATATATAATTTAATTAATTTTTCGTCAGCATTAAGCCATACGACAAAAGGAACTGACAGATGGAAAAAACTGACAATATGCCTATTTGGGTTTTCTTAGCCTTTTCAAGCCTTAACACTCGAAAAGGAGCCCTTCGACTTATTTATGCTTGCGTAATCTTCACGCTCTATTGCCTGCCTTTTGCAATAATTTTTCCTCAACAGCCATGGCTTAAGCACGTTTTCTTAATCGATGACTGGAGCTGGTTCGCCATGATGGTTCCAATAATCATTTGGTATGTACTAGCGTTAAAATGGCTAGATAAACACGCAAGTTGGGAACCATTAAGCGAGGAAGACGCATAAAGCGCTGTTATAGAAAGAGACTAACGCTTTAGTTTCGGCATCAATTCTGAAATAGCCAACCGCCAATCAGAAGCCTCGACACCATACAGCTCTCGAATCTTTGCTGTACTCAATACGGAATACCCTGGCCGCTCTGCCGCAGTAGGGTATTCTTTAGTGGTAATAGGGCTGACAGCAGGTTCTCTTGATATAAGGCCGGCAAGACCTGCTTGCTGAAAAATATATTGCGCGAAGCCATACCAACTGACGACTTCGGAACCACTGAAATTAAAGTGGCCCCAATGCATCTCTTTACCTACACGTAATCGATCAGCAAGGCTAACCAGCGCCGCTGCAATATCTCCCGCATAAGTAGGGCAACCAACCTGATCGGCTACCACACTTAGACTGTCACGCTGCTCTGCGAGCCGTAGCATTGTTTTTACAAAGTTGTTTCCGTTCTCACCAAACACCCAACTAGTACGAATGTTAATAAAAGACTGCCCTGAAAGCTCCAACTGAAGCTCTCCAGCACGTTTACTCTGACCGTAAATACCTAGAGGTGAAACCGAATCAGATTCAACGTAAGGCTGAGCTGACGAGCCGTCAAATACGTAGTCTGTGGATATATTAAAGAGCGGGCAATTACACAAGCTCGCCAGTAGCAGAAGATTTTTTACGCCGCCTTCGTTTATTGCGTACGCTTTTTCAGACTCTGACTCAGCCAGATCAACCGCTGTATAGGCTGCAGCATTGATAATCAATTCTGGCTTCCAGGATTGCCAGCTCAGCACACTCTCTTTTGAACTAATATCCAGCTCTTGAGAATTCAGTGCTTTCGTTTCAAAGTCTGCTTGCAGCAGTTGAGAGGCAAGTAGTGAACCTACCTGCCCTCTGCTACCCACCATCAAGACTCTCATAGAATCAAATCCTTAAGGCGAGAAGCAACTTTATCTTTTTCAGAGAGTATTGGTGATTCCAAGGGCCAGTCAATACCAATATCCGGATCATTCCAGATCAGGCTTCCTTCATCAGAAGGATCATAGTAATCAGTGCACTTGTACTCGAAATCAGCAACCTCAGACAAAACAACAAAGCCATGAGCCATACCTGGGGGAACCCAAAACTGACGTTTGTTTTCTCCACTTAAATGGACACCGGCCCACTGGCCGAATGTGTCAGAACCAGGTCTGATATCAACAGCAACATCAAAGACATCACCCTGAACAACTCTAACCAGTTTCCCCTGAGGTTTGGTTTTCTGGAAATGCAGCCCTCGTAAGACACCTTTACCTGAACGAGAATGGTTATCCTGAACGAATCTGAGATCAATATTAGCCGCTTCGCGATATTTCTCTTCCTGAAAAGTTTCCAGGAAAAAACCCCGTTCATCGCCAAAAACTTTAGGTTCGATAATAACTACATCTGCAATGGACGTTTCTATCACCTTCATTACACGGTTCCGTCCAGAAGGCTCTTCAAGTACTCACCGTAGCCGGTCTTTTTCAGGGCTTCCGCTCGCACCGCAAGTTCTTCACAGGAAATCCAGTTCTGATTGAACGCGATCTCCTCTAAACAAGCTACTTTTAATCCTTGGCGGTGTTCAATGGTTTGAACAAACTGGCCCGCTTCGATTAACGAGTCATGGGTTCCTGTATCAAGCCATGCAAAGCCACGCCCAAGCAATTCAACATTCAACTCACCTCTTTCAAGGTAGGCGTTATTAACATCTGTTATTTCCAGCTCACCTCGTTCAGAGGGCTTAACATTCTTTGCAATTTCGATGACTTCATTGTCGTAAAAATACAAACCTGTAACGGCGTATTCTGACTTAGGCTTAAGTGGCTTTTCCTCTATAGAAATAGCACGCCCCTGATCATCAAACTCTACTACACCAAAGCGCTGAGGATCTTTAACGTGATAACCGAAGACAGTTGCCCCGGTGTCTCGTTTCACGGCTGACAGGAGCTTGTCAGAAAAGTGCTGGCCATAATAAATGTTATCTCCTAATACCAGACACACATTATCATCACCAATAAAGGACTCACCAATCAAAAAAGCCTGCGCCAAACCATCAGGGCTTTCCTGAATTCGATATTCAAAGGTCACACCGAACCCACTACCATCACCTAGTAGCCGCTGAAATCCAGGCATATCTTCAGGGGTCGATATGATGAGAATTTCCCGTATGCCTGCCAGCATTAAAACGGAAATTGGATAGTAGATCATCGGTTTGTCATATATAGGCAATAGCTGTTTTGACACACCTTGAGTGATTGGGTGAAGTCTTGAACCAGACCCTCCGGCCAGAACAATTCCTTTAAAATTTTTCATACCACTCCCTCGATTATTAGCCTATGCGCTCTAACTGGTAGGCACCATTAATGACTCGTTCCCACCAGTGTTGGTTATCCAAATACCATATAACCGTTTTTCGGATACCGCTTTCAAAAGTTTCTTCCGGCTTCCAACCTAGTTCATCACTAATCTTTGTCGCATCTATGGCGTATCGAAGATCATGTCCTGGGCGGTCTTTAACAAACTGGATTAATTCCTGATATTCACTAACACCTTCGGGTTTATCCGGTGCCAGTTCTTCAAGCAAAGCGCAGATAGCCTTTACAACGTCGATATTCGTTTTTTCGTTGTGACCACCGATATTATAGGTTTCACCCACAACACCTTCAGTCACTACTTTATATAGCGCTTTGGCATGATCTTCGACGTACAACCAGTCTCTAACCTGTAATCCATCACCATACACAGGTAATGACTTACCCTGCAGAGCATTGAGAATAATGTGTGGAATCAACTTCTCAGGAAAATGATACGGCCCATAATTATTTGAACAATTTGTAATCAACACTGGCAAACCAAAAGTACGATTCCAAGCCCTTACAAGATGGTCGGAGCCTGCTTTACTGGCTGAATATGGGGAACTTGGTGCATAAGGCGTAGATTCTGTAAACAAGTCATCTGTACCTTCCAGATCACCATATACTTCATCTGTAGATATATGATGAAAGCGAAAGCCTGCTTTCTTTTCCTCACTCAGTGCTGCCCAATATTTTAAGCTGACATCTAAAAGCGTATAAGTACCCACCAGATTAGTTTGAATAAACTCCCCGGGGCCTTCAATAGAGCGATCAACGTGAGACTCAGCAGCCAGATGCATTATCAGATCAGGCTGGTATTCTTGAAACAGAGCCTTCAGCGCCTCATGATCACAAATATTAACCCGCGCAAAGCTGTAACGTTCAGAAGCTTCTACATCAGCCAATGATTCCAGATTCCCTGCATAGGTAAGACAATCAACATTGAGGACTTCATCATCTGTATGATTCAGAATATAGCGAACAACGGCACTTCCGATAAAACCTGCGCCACCAGTAATTAATATTTTCATTTCCATCCTTATTTCGCTCTGCCATTGCAGAACCATTCCCGAAATATCTCCAGAGCCTCTAGAAATCAGGTTAATCATTAGAATTAACAGACATCATATAGGCCTCTCTTAGGGCGGTAAACTCCTAATATAAAACTATACTTACATGTATATTTCGCTCTAACGCTCTAACTAAAACTTCTTCTTAAGTTTAAGCTCACCGTTTTCCTATAAAAGACCAATTTTGTAAAAAAAACTGTATCCTAACAGAGACGAAAGCTGTATCATTTTAGAGACTAAAGCTGAGTCTATACAATTCTACAGATTCACTAAAAAAACAGATAAGTTGAAAGGGAATTCCATGAAAGCCTTCACTCGTGCAGCTATTGCAACCTGCTTCTGCATCTTTACTATAAATTCCTTTGCATCAAGCGTTACTATCTCGAAAGAAAAATATGTTGATTTTGAACGGCAAACGACGAACGGACAAAATTTTATTTTTGACTTTGACCCTATCCAAAAAGGCGATGTCACAAAGGGTCGTTTCACCATATTTGCTCGTGGTGATTACTCTTTAGGACCGAATTCCCAAGGCCCGAATGAATACATCCGCTGGGGCATAGACGGTACTGAGGTTAATGATACTCCTTTCTTCAAAGACTCTATTGTTGAGGGCATCGCTAGCCCCAACATGCCTGGCGCTAATGTTAAAAGAGTATACAATAATTCCTATGACACTCGTTGGTCACAGACTTTTAAGCTTTCAGATGAAGATTTATTAGCTATTGTCGATGACGGGCTCGCTAGGATTTTCCTCGACCTCTCTAGCCATGTTGGCGACTTCTGCAACCCAAGCTGGGTTGGCGTCAAACTTAAGTATGAAATTGCCGCCACTCCTATCCCGGCTCCTTTAGCGCTATTTTTTAGTGCTGGCGCAATGCTGTTTGGGTTCAGAAAACTAAAACTTAAAGCCAGCAAAACGGTAAGTTAGTTTTTATGGTCATGCTCACAATAGTTATTTCAAACCTACCTGTGAACATGACCTAGCCGTTACCCCTGTTTGTTATTGACCGCTCTACTTGCATTTATCCCTGTTATAAAAGCTTAAATATGAGGCATAGCAATAACGCCCTGCGACGGTTATCGCTTTAGTTACAAACCCTCTCATAGATTTCAATCCGTAAATTCCAGAAAATTCAAAAACCTTTATAGTGATATTATTACTTATACTGAATATCAGCTTTTCATAAGAGCGATAGAAACTCAGTATAAAGAACACCAAATACAGAGAACAAATCTACTTAGAAATCCCTACTCTGTTATCTTAAGGTAAATATTCTTTATCTTCCCCTACGAGCCAGGAATTATAATTTCTGTTGCCCCACACACTGACTGCAAAATTTTCTGTAAGGCCTCCTTCGCTTCGCTATCTCCATGGACGATGCGGATCTCTTTTGGCTTGTGGCGCATTCTTTTTACAAAGTTGACCAGGTCTTTTTGGTCGGCATGGGCGGAGTAGCCGCTGATGGTATGCACTTCAGCTCTGATATCTATCTTTTCATTACCTAAATAGACATAGCCACCAGATGGGCCGTATTTTTGGATATCACGACCTGGAGTGCCGTTGGCCTGATAACCCACAAACAGGACATCTGTACGGGGGTCTGGTAGCAGTTCTTTTAGGTAGTTTACGATTCGCCCACCCGCACACATTCCACTTGCGGCAATAACAATGGCAGGCCTTCCACTGCTTTTCAGATAGTTAATCAGTTTTAGGTGATCTGTATGCGTATCTATCGTGGTTAGCTGATCGAAAGCTAGAGGATGCCGCCCTTCTCTTTTTCTCGCTTTTGCTTCTGCATCCCAAAGGTCGCTTAGTTCACGATAATGCTGTGTAAACCTGGCCGCCAGTGGAGAATCTACTATCACATCAATATCTTGCCAGGTTGTTCCTTTATTCCTGTGGATAATATCTTCCAGCTCATAAAGTAGTTCCTGGGTTCGGCCAATACTAAATGCAGGTATCAGAACTGTACCTGCATCTTTCAGGCAGCGACTAATTATCTGCTGCAGGTTTTGACGCCGGCTACGACGCTGCTCATGCAGCTTATCACCATAGGTGCTTTCGATGATTAAACGATCGGTACGCCAGGGAGATTTTGGTGCTGGCAGTAGCGGTGCGTAAGGCGCACCGAGATCACCCGAAAACAGGATGCGCTCTTTCTGCTGACCAACATGGCAGTCAAACTCAATGTAGGCAGAGCCGAGAATATGACCTGCCGGGTTAAATCTGAATTTCAGACCGTCACAGCCACCAGCCCTGTTCCATTGCTTGTATTCGACGGGCTGAACCAGCTTATCTAACAGTTTTAGAAACTGCTTTATTAGTGCTTTATTACGCGTCACGCCAATCTTTAAGGCATCTTCAAGCACTAATGGAAGCAGCTTAGCCGTCGCTTTTGATGCGTATATAGGCCCGTTAAACCCTGCTGAAATTAGCGAAGGAATACGCCCTACATGATCTATATGACAATGAGTTACAAACAGCGCTTTGACTGAGTCAATTGGGAAGTCGAGTTTTAGGTTATCGGATTCATTGCCTGCTGATTCTGCGCCTTGGAACATACCGCAGTCTATCAGGACGCTTGTGTCAGCATTGAGAACGAGCTCATGGCATGAGCCAGTGACGCCTGTGATAGCGCCGTGATGTTTTATTTTGATCATATGAACTTCCTTGTTCAAACAATTCTTTTATTGGAGGTCAGTATAGCTAAATATCACAGCTCAGAAGAGCTAGCCAGTAGATATCCAATATTTTTATGACTTTAGCCGTTGTAATACCCTTTATACCACTCAACAAACTTATTCATGCCGTCTTCGATGGTGGTGCGGGGTTTGAAGCCAGTCGCCTCTTGAAGACTATCGATATCGGCATAGGTGGCAGGCACATCTCCCGGCTGCATCGGAAGATACTCCTTCTTCGCGGTTTTACCTGCAGCAGATTCAATCGCTTCGATAAAACGGCTCAGTTCAATCGGCTCGTTGTTACCGATATTGAATATCCGGTAAGGCGCGCTGCTGCTATCTGGACTGGTTCTTTTATTGTTTTCATCCACCTGTGGAATCACATCCTGAATACGGATAACGCCTTCAACGATGTCATCAATATAGGTGAAATCGCGCAGCATTTTACCGTGATTGAAGACCTTGATGGGACGGTCTTCCAATATCGCGCTGGTAAACAGGAACGGCGCCATGTCCGGACGACCCCATGGACCATAAACCGTAAAAAAACGCAGACCGGTCGTAGGAATACCGTAGAGGTGCGAATAACTATGAGCCATCAACTCATTAGATTTTTTAGTTGCCGCGTAAAGCGAAACTGGATGATTGACACCATCCTCTGCTGAGAATGGCATTTTGGTATTCATGCCGTACACAGATGAAGATGAAGCGTAGACCAGATGCTTTACGTTATTCTGACGACAACCTTCAAGAATGGTCATCATGCCGGTCAGATTAGAGTCAACATACGCAAATGGATTTTCCAGTGAGTAGCGAACACCCGCCTGCGCAGCCAGGTGAATAACCCGGTCGAAACCGCTCTCTGCAAAAAGTGCTGCCATTCCTTCCCGGTCAGCCAGATCCAGTTTCTTGAATGTAAATTCGGGATATTGTTCAAGTCGCTGTAACCGTGAATCTTTCAATGCAGGATCATAGTAATCATTGAGATTATCCAGGCCGATAACCTTATGACCCGCCAGGCAGAGCCGCTCTGATACAAAATTGCCGATAAAGCCGGCTGCGCCGGTGACTAGGTAGGTGAGCTGCATAGTATGAACCTGAAGGAATTGTTGGACTGTGGGAAGTATCGCCCTTGATACCCAGAGGGCATGCTATAGGGTTTCCTACAAGAAAGTCTTTCGAAATCTAATTCTCGCGACGTGATACCCAAAAGGCATACTCACGTCGCTCCCACATAATAATAGTCGTAATTCATTATTATTGTGGGAGGTACGCTCTGTGCCGATATTTAGCCCTGCTTAATCGACAAGCCTCGACCAATTGCGTAGTAGCTGATGCCACGATCTTCCAGACGCTGTGGGTCATATAGATTACGACCATCAAAGATAACAGGTTCTGCCAGTTCACTTTTGATCAGATCAAAATCTGGTGCACGGAAGCTCTGCCACTCGGTGCAAATAACCAGCATATCAGCGCCGTTAAGAGCAGCTTCTTTAGTACCCATCAAAGATAGGTCTGGACGGGAGCCGTAGATACGCTGAGTCTCTTCCATCGCTTCAGGGTCAAATGCCTGAACCTTTGCACCGGCAGCCCAAAGCGTTTCCATAAGGACACGGCTTGAGGATTCACGCATATCATCTGTCTTAGGCTTAAATGATAAGCCCCAGAGTGCAACAGTCTTGCCGGCAACGTCACCCTTGAAATGACGATTGATCAGCTCAAAAAGTTTGGTTTTCTGTTTTGCATTAACCGCTTCAACTGCTTTCAAAATCTGCGAGTCATAGCCGATCTGTTCTGAAGTCTTTACCAGCGCCTGAACATCTTTCGGGAAGCAAGACCCCCCGTAACCACAACCAGGGTAGATGAAGTGATAGCCAATACGCTCGTCAGAACCGATGCCGTTACGAACATTCTCGATATCAGCACCGACCATCTCAGCGATGTTCGCCATCTCGTTCATAAAGCTGATTTTGGTTGCCAGCATGCAGTTGGCCGCATACTTAGTCAATTCAGCGCTACGAACATCCATAAAGATGATGCGATCGTGGTTGCGGTTAAATGGTGCATATAGCTCAGACATAACCTCTTTAACGTGATCGCTGTCTGTACCAATAACGATCCGATCCGGACGCATGCAATCACTTACAGCAGCGCCCTCTTTAAGAAATTCAGGGTTAGACACTACATGATACTCAAGCTCTGCGTTTCGAGCAGCCAGAGTTTCAGCAACGGTTACGCTAACCTTATCGCCGGTACCCACCGGCACGGTGGACTTATCGATAATAATTTTGGGATCTTGCATGTAAGTAGCAATAGTTTTGGCAACGGCCTGAACATATTTCAGATCAGCTGAACCATCCTCATCCGGTGGTGTACCTACCGCGATAAACTGGATCTCGCCAAACTCGACAGCGTGCTTAGCATCGGTAGTAAACTGTATACGACCGGCTTCATAGTTAGACTGAACGAGAGGTGTAAGGCCTGGCTCATAGATTGGGATAATCCCGTTTTTCAGATTTTCAACCTTCTGAGCGTCAACATCGACACAACAAACTTCGTGCCCGACTTCTGCCAATACCGCAGCCTGAACAAGGCCTACGTAACCAATACCAAAAACTGTAACCTTCATGCGCTGTATACCCTTTGCCGCAATTCCATTTGGTGAGAATTATACCAACGAAAATACTGCGATTGCGAAATAAATCTGAATCGGTCGTACCGAATATTGGCGGCAACTTTAACATACGATTGCTGTGAACCCCGAGGCCATCTAACTCAGCCAAAAAAAAGCCCCTTCTCAATGTTGAGAAGGGGCTTGAGTCATGGGCACTGTAAAAAGAACCATGGAAATCATAAAAATTGGGTTGATACGGCAGCCTGCACGCCACCGTATCGTGCCCGGAGTTTGACCTCCGAGCCACCAGCAGCTTAATAGATTAAGCCACCGGAAATCGTGTAATTTAAGGTGTAAACCTTAATTACATTGCCATGCGACGTACATCGCTTAGCAGCTGGTTCAGGTAGGTTAGGAATTTACCTGCATCACTGCCGTTAATCGCGCGGTGATCGTAAGATAAGCACAGTGGCAGCATCTTGCGTGGTACAAACTCTTTACCATTCCAACGCGGCTCGATATCCGCTTTAGAAATACCCAGAATAGCTACTTCAGGTGCATTAACGATTGGCGTAAAGCCAGTACCGCCGATGCCACCCAGGCTGGAAATTGTGAAACAAGCACCCTGCATTTCGGCAGGCTTCAGCTTACGATCTTTCGCTTTACCAGCCAGCTCAGTTGCTTCCAGAGACAGCTCATAGATGCTCTTCTTATCTGCATCTTTGATGACTGGAACCATCAGACCGTTTGGCGTATCAACCGCCATACCGATGTTTACGTACTTCTTGTAAACCACGTGCTCACCATCAGCATGCAGCGAAGCGTTGAACTTCGGATACGCTTTCAGGGCAATTGCGATCGCTTTCAGCATGAACGGCAGTGGTGTCAGCTTAACGCCAGCGCGGGCTGCCTCTTCCTTCATACCAGCACGAAACTCTTCCAGATCGGTAATATCAGCCTTATCGGTCTGAGTTACGTGTGGAATGTTGAGCCAGCAACGGGACATATTCGCAGCGGTCAGTTTATGGATCTTCGACATTTTGACCATTTCGATTTCACCGAACTTGCTGAAATCGACTTCTGGAATTGCCGGAATACCCGAACCACCGGTTACTGCTGCAGCAGCAGGCTTCTCAGCCAACTTCTTCAGCGCACCTTTAACGTAGGCCTGAACATCTTCTTTCAGGATACGACCCCGTGGGCCTGTACCTGTAACCAGAGACAGATCAACACCGAATTCACGAGCCGTTGCGCGTACCGCAGGACCGGCATGAACCGTTTTGTTTTTCTTCTCTAGCGCTTCACGATCAACAATACCGGATGCCGCAGGTGCTGGCGCAGCTGCTTTAGCTGGAGCCGCTGCAGGTGCCGCCGCTGTCGCAGCAGCTGGAGCCGCCGCAGGTGCAGCCCCACCGACAACTTCAAGTTGCATCAGCAACTGACCTTCATTGACCTGGTCGCCATCTTTGATCTTCATGGACTTAACCACCCCCCCTTTAGGGGCTGGAACTTCCATGGAAGCCTTATCGGTTTCCAGAACGATCAGGGAATCGCCTTCTTCAACGGTGTCGCCGTCCTTAACCAGAACTTCAACCACATCAACGTCGGTTGCACCGCTCAGATCAGGAACCATCACATCTTCTACACCACCAGCGACGGGCGCAGGCGCCGCAGCAGGTGTTGGTGCAGCAGCTGCAGGTGCTTGTGCCGCTGGGGCAGCAACAGGTGCCGCACCGGCTATTTGCAGATCACACAGATGATCACCTTCGGTAACAGTGCCACCCTCTTTAATCTGCATTGACATAACCACACCCGCTTTAGGGGCTGGTACTTCCATCGATGCTTTATCGGTTTCCAGAACCAGCAGGGAATCGCCTTCTTCAACGGTGTCGCCATCCTTTACCAGGACTTCAACAACATCAACGTCGGCCGCACCACTCAGGTCAGGAACCAAAATCTTTTCTACAGCACTTGCAGCCGCAGGCGCTGCTGCGACTGGCGCTGGAGCCGCTTCAGCAACAGCGGCCGGAGCAGCTGTTTCAACTGGAGCAACCTCTTCAACCACCAGGCCGGTATCCAATACCACAATTGCCTGGCCTTCGTTACAAGTGCCGTCTGCTTCAACCAGAATTTCTTTAACTGTACCGGCGTGGGTAGATGGCACCTCCATGGATGCCTTATCAGTTTCCAGGACGATTAGAGAATCACCCTCAACTACTGTATCTCCGACTGCTACACAGACTTCAACAATATCTACGTCTGTAGCGCCACCAATATCAGGAACCGTAATGTTTACAGTACTCACGTTATTTTCCTCTCTTAAAAGTTCAGCTTCGGGTTTACACAGTCCAAGGGGCTGGTTTTTCCGGATTAATGCCAAACTTTTGCATCGCTTTGGCTACAACAGAACGTTCAACTTTACCGTCTTCTGCCAGAGCAGTAAGCGCAGCAACTGTCACGTAATAACGGTTCACTTCGAAGAATTCACGTAGCTTAGTACGTGTATCAGAACGACCGTAACCATCAGTACCCAACACCTTATAAGTGCGTGGGATATATTCACGTAGCTGATCAGCAAACATACGCATGTAGTCAGTTGATGCGATAACAGGGCCCTGACGATCTTTCAGACAGTCTTCAAGGTATGAAGTACGTGCTTCCTCTTCAGGGTGCATCATGTTCCAGCGAGAAACACTTTGCGCATCACGACGAACTTCGTTAATAGAGGTAGTGCTCCAGATATCAGACTCGATACCGAACTCATCACGCAGAATATCAGCCGCTGCCGTTACTTCGCGTAGAATCGCACCACAACCCATCAGCTGTACCTTGTTTTCGGAATCTTTACCTTCCTGCAACAGGTACATACCTTTAATGATGCCTTCCTCAGCGCCAATTGGCATGCCAGGGTGAGCGTAGTTTTCTGTCGTAGTGGTGATGTAGTAGAACTTGTTCTCTTTCTTCTTGAACATGCGCTCCAGACCATCCTGAACAATCACGGTCATCTCATAACCGAAAGTCGGATCGTAGGATACGCAGTTAGGAATCATCTGCGCCATCAGATGGGAGTGACCATCCTGATGCTGCAAGCCTTCACCGTTCAATGTCGTACGACCAGACGTCGCACCGATCAGGAAGCCACGCGCCTGCATATCACCTGCAGCCCACGCCAAATCCATGATTCGCTGGAAACCAAACATTGAGTAGTAGATGTAGAACGGCACCATGGTGCAGTCGTTGTTGCTGTATGAAGTAGCACAAGCCATCCATGCAGACATCGCACCGGCTTCGTTGATACCCTCTTCCAGAATCTGACCTGTCTTAGATTCTTTGTAGAACATAATCTGATCGGAATCGTGTGGCACATAACGCTGGCCTGCTGAGGTATAGATACCCAGCTGACGGAACATACCTTCCATACCAAAGGTACGGGCTTCATCTGGTACGATCGGCACAACCCGCTCGCCCATATTTTTATCTTTAACCAGGGTACTTAGTATCCGGTTAAGCACCATCTGAGATGACATTTCACGCTTGCCGCTCTCTTTCAGCTGTGCAGCGAATGTCTCTAGCGGTGGAATTTCTAATGCATCAAAATCGCTGCGACGGGTTGGGTATACACCGCCCAGTTTATTTCGACGGTCCATCATGTACTTCATTTCCGGAGAGTCCGGAGATGGGCGGTAGTATGGAACTTCTTTCAGCTGGTCATCGCTCAACGGAATATTGTGGTGATCACGGAAGTCGATCAGATCGTCCAGTGCCACTTTCTTCATTGAGTGAGTATCGTTCTTCGCCTGACCAGACTTACCTGTGCCGTAACCTTTAACGGTTTGCGCCAGAATAACGGTTGGCTGACCTTTATGATCCATAGCTGACTGATATGCAGCGTATACTTTATATGGATCGTGGCCACCACGGTTCAGGTTCATGATGTCGTCGTCGGACAGATCCTTAACCATTTCCAGCAGTTCAGGGTATTTACCGAAGAAATGCTCACGGGTATATGCACCACCGTTCGCCTTGTAGTTCTGCAACTCACCGTCACAAACTTCGTTCATACGCTTTTGCAGCAAACCTTTGGTGTCATTTTCGAACAGTGGATCCCAGTGACGACCCCACAGACACTTAATTACGTTCCAGCCAGCACCGCGGAATACACCTTCCAGTTCCTGAACGATCTTACCGTTACCACGTACAGGTCCATCGAGACGCTGGAGGTTACAGTTAACTACGAACACCAGGTTTTCAAGATTTTCACGGCCTGCCAGAGAGATAGCACCCAGAGATTCCGGCTCATCACACTCACCGTCACCCAGGAACGCCCATACCTTACGGTCAGCACGGTCAATCAGTGAACGGGCAGACAGGTAACGCATTACGTGCGCCTGATAAATTGCCTGAATAGGGCCCAGACCCATAGATACAGTAGGGAACTGCCAGAAGTCTGGCATCAACCAAGGGTGTGGGTACGAGGATAGGCCAATACCGTCTACTTCACGGCGGTAGTTATCCATCTGTTCTTCGGTCAAACGACCTTCAAGATATGCACGGGAATAGATACCCGGAGAGATGTGACCCTGGAAGAAAACCAGATCGCCTTCCTGCTCGCCAGCAGAACCACGGAAGAAATAGTTGAAACCGATATCATACAAAGTAGCTGAAGAGGAGAAACTTGAGATGTGACCACCAAGGCCATCAGCATTATCATTGGCACGCATAACCATTGCCATGGCGTTCCAACGAATAAAGGAACGAATTCTACGTTCCATAAACAGATCACCCGGCATGCGTGATTCGTTTTTAGGGGATATGGTGTTGCAGTATGGCGTATTAAGATTAAAGCTCGCATCAACACCTAGAGAAGATGCCTTTTCACCCAGCTTTTGCAGAATATAGTGAGCTCGGTCGCTGCCTTCATTTTTAGCAACAGACTCAAGAGCCTCCACCCATTCACCGGTTTCGATTGGATCAATATCGTCGATAAATTCTTGCACTTTGCCTTTCTCCATTATTCTTGTCGTGTACTCAAAACCGGGAAGCCCAATCTTTCCCAGTGTAGAAATAAACTTTGAGACAGCTAGAAGTTTTAACGGAAAATTAGACAAAAGGACAGCTACTTAAGCTGTACTCCTTAAGTTTTTACGGCCCCAGTTCTCTTGCAACAACGGGAAACCAACAAAACATGCGCTTAGATAAACACTTTGCCTAACTCTCCAGCACTTCTAAGATGCCGTTCAGAGCTTGATAACAGGTTACATGCTGCATTGCAGCAAGCCTGCCTTTTTTTATAGTCGTTCTTTGATTTGTAGTAATACTACAAAAAAAGCGCGTAAATGTCTATAGCGACTACATAAATATCACTCTATGTAGTTTTTATACAGAAGGAATTTATAGAGGAGTTACGTCAGCACGTCGCAGTGCTCTTTTGAGGCGAGTGTTCTCTTTGCCTTGCTCCAGCAGGGCATCTTCTACATAAGCGAGATGGTCATGGGCAGCCTTACGGGCCTTTTCTGGTTCCCCAGCAAGGATAGCTTCCATCAACACCGAGTGCTGTTCATGTATTTTCCCGCGAATATCCGATTTAGGATAGATATCCTTAAGGTTTTCCCAGATATGCTGTCGCAACAAGCTGAATAGCGCACGCATCATGTGCAGCAAAACCATATTATGAGTAGCCTCAGCTATCGCCAGATGGAAGTCTACATCGGCCAACACCTCTTTATCGAACTCCTTTCTGTCATGATAGCCCTGCAAGGCTTCGTAACAGGCCCTAATATTTTCTTTATCTGCAGGGGTACTTCGCAGGGCTGCGTAATATGCAGATACGCCTTCGAGGGCATGACGAAACTCTAATAGATCATACTGAGCTTCGGGATGCGTGCGGAAAAGCTCTAACAAAGGGTCTGAGAACGCCCCACCCAGCTCTTCAGAAACGTAGGTGCCGCCACCCTGCCGGCTGATCAATATCCCTTTGGTTGCCAGTTTCTGTACGGCTTCTCTTAATGAAGGGCGTGAAACCTCAAACTGCTTAGCCAATTCTCGTTCCGGCGGTAATTTTTGACCAGGCTTAAGCGTACCTTCGAGCACCATCTCTTCCAACTGCCCCATGATCACATCGGATATCTTGGGTTGCTTTACTCGCTGATACGCCATCTTACGCTCTCCACCGCAGCACTTCGTTCTAGCGCTGCATCTAATTATCTCAACCGGCTTAGAATAGGCTGCCCATGGTTAATAGTAGGCGCCTTTTTCAGGCATGCACTATATAGAACCCTATCAATCGCAACAATTCAAAATTGGTCTGACCAGATCAAACCCTACGCTTTCCCATTGATTTACATAAAAAATAGCGCTTTTTCAGAAGATAGGTCTACTTTTAATACATAAAAAAGCATTGACAAGATATACCCGTAACTTTTAAGGTAGCGACTAATTGCATGGTAAATTGGTATTACCAATTATTCAAGAACATTTTTTAAAGGCTTCCGAATGGCCTGTTCTGAACCCGGCAAATTAAGATAAAAACAACAAAACGTCACGAGGATACACCATGAATACATTTTCAAAGTCTCTGGTCTCCGCTGCAGTACTCTCAACCGCTTTAACGGCCGCAACGACAACTGTTCAGGCCGCAGACCGGGTTCTTCTAAAAACGCCTATCGCTTTCGGCTCTCACCTACCAGCTTTGGGTACACCTATTAAGTGGGTATCTGAACAGCTTCCAGTGATGAGTGACGGTTCTCTTAAGATGAAAATCTACGAGCCGGGTAAGTTGGTAGGCGCGAAAGAGATTCTAGACGCTGTATCTTCAGGAAAAGTTAACTCCGGTTATGCCACAGCAGGTTACTGGCAGGGTAAAATGCCAGCCGCTGCTCTATTCTCTGCAGTACCATTCGGCCCTGAAGCTGGCGAGTATATGGCCTGGTTGTATTACGGTAACGGCATGAAACTGTATCAGGAGATGTACGACACTAACGGCTTCAACGTTAAAGTTATTCCTTGTGCCATTATCTCTCCGGAAACTTCCGGCTGGTTTAAGAAAGAGATCAATACGCCTGAAGACCTTAAAGGTCTGAATATGCGTTTCTTCGGACTCGGCGCTTCAGTTATGGAGAAAATGGGCGTTTCTACCTCTCAGCTACCCGGTGGTGAAATCTTCGGCGCGTTGGAGAAAGGCGCTATCGATGCGACCGAGTTCTCTCAACCAGCCATTGATAAGCTTCTTGGCCTTCACAAAATTGCCAAATATAACTACTTCCCTGGCTGGCATCAGCAAGCAACTGTCTTTGAACTGCTCGTCAACAAAGATGCCTGGGGCAAAATGTCCACAGGACAGCAAGCTATCCTAGAGAACACCTGTAAAGCATCCATGACTAATGCTATTGCTGAAGGTGAGTCTATGCAGTTTGAAGTCATGGCTAAAGCGAAAGACCAAGGTGTAAACATTCGTTACTGGAATGACAACATGCTGAAAACCTTTGAAAGCAAGTGGGACGAGGTAGTCGTTGAGAAAACTGCTGCTGATCCTTTCTTCAAAAAGGTTTGGGATGATCTGAGCACTTTCCGTAAAGGTTATGACCTATGGGAAGCTAACGCATTCTTACCACGCGCTACGAATAAGTAAGCTCTAAAACCAAGCAGGGGGATAACTCTATCCCCCTGCATTTCTATCTATACTGTATGAAAACCATCTGTAAAACAGATGCTTTAGCGCGTCTATTTTTCAGAGTTTTTTCAAAAACTTACACGTATTAGCCTGACTCAAGCTATACATAACTATAACAATAACTGGTAAAGGTGCATTATTGTGAATGAGCCAAGCAGCCTGCCCCGCGTTCCACTCGCGGACAGCATTGACCGGATGATACAGAAGATCGGACACCTGATCGCCTGGTCCTATGTCCTCTTAGTCCTTGTCATTATCACTCAGGTAGTACTACGTAAAGGCTTCTCAAGCGGCCTGGTCATTTTCGAAGAGCTCCAATGGCACCTGTATGCTGTTGGCGTTATGTTTGGTCTGTCCTATGCGCAAACCACTAATTCGCATATCCGTGTCGATCTGTTTTATTCCCATTTCAGAGCTAAAACAAAAAATATAATTGAGATCCTTAGCATCCTGCTTATGGTGCTACCGTTTATCGCAGTTATCTTTATTCACAGCCTGGATTTCGTGGCCGAATCTTACCGCATTAACGAACACTCAGAGTCACCGTCTGGCCTCCCCTATCGCTGGTTAATCAAAAGTGTGATCCCCCTTAGTATGGGACTGTTAGCCCTCGCTGTTTTATCCCGCCTCTACCGGGATACTGTTTTGTTGTTTAAAGGTGATCTGTAATGGAAATTAATGAGATTCTTGTTATTGCGATGTTCCTGTCTTTCATCGCACTTCTGTTTACCGGCATTCCGGTCGCCTGGGTTTTAGGTGGCGTTGGTGTCACTTTTGCTTTAATTGGTTACCTTGCAGATGTCTACTTCGACACTATCACCGGATTAGACTTTCTCACGCTGGGTCTGGTCGTAAACAGACTCTGGAAGATAATGGACAACTGGATTCTGGTTGCCCTCCCGATGTTCATATTTATGGGCATTATGCTCGATAAATCCGGCGTTGCAGAACGGCTGATGAACTCGATGCAGGAGCTTTTTGGTCAGGTTCGCGGTGGTTTGGCGATTACCGTTACGGCTATCGGTATTATTCTGGCGGCATCCACTGGCATCATCGGCGCATCCGTCGTGCTATTGGCTGTTATGTCGCTGCCTGCGATGACCAAACAGGGTTATTCAATGCCACTGGCTCTCGGCACCATCGCCAGTGCTGGTACTTTGGGCATTCTGATTCCGCCAAGCATTATGCTGGTAATCATGGCTGACCAGTTGGGGCTCTCTGTAGGTGATCTGTTTATGGGTGCGGTGTTCCCAGGTTTAATGCTGGGTGCGATGTACATTATTTACATTCTGATTGTGGGCCTGGTGAAGCCGGAAGCGGCACCCATTCCTAAAGATACAAAACCCGTCACCATGCATACTGTTGTCAAGGTTGTTAAGGCCGTACTGCCAACGCTGGTACTCATCTTTGTCGTACTAGGCTCAATTTTCGGTGGTTTTGCTACGCCAACAGAAGCCTCTGGTGTCGGCGCATTTGGCGCAACCATGCTGGCAATCTACAACCGTAAGTTTAACTTCACTGTGTTGAAAGAGGTGATGCAAGGTACTTACAACACTACTGCCTACATCTTCGCTATCTTTATCGGTGCAACTTGTTTTGCTCTGGTACTGCGTGAACTGGGCGGCGATGAGCTGATTGAATCCTTCCTGACCGGCCTGCCATTTGGCCCTTACGGTATCATCTTCTTCATTCTGGGCATCATCTTCCTACTTGGTTTCTTCCTGGACTGGATCGAAATCACGCTGATTATCCTACCGCTCCTCGCCCCCGTCATATCGGCGCTGGGGCTCGATATTGACGGTTACGGCGTGGTGGATAATCCAGAACTGGTGTGGTTCGTCATGTTGGTGGCGATGGCATTACAGACATCGTTCCTCACCCCCCCGGTTGGTTTTGCCCTCTTCTATCTGAAAGGCGTATGCCCGCCCAATGTAAAACTGAGTGATATTTATAAAGGGGTTATCCCGTTCATCATCCTGCAGCTAATTGGCCTGCTAGTGCTGGTGTTCTGGCCACAGATGGTACTTTGGTTACCCGCTGCAGCCTACAGCTAGACCTATCGATTACAGAAGGGGCTTTGCCCCTTCTGTCCCCTTTATACCCGGCCCCATGGCCACTAGATAACAAGGTAGCCCCTGAGTCGACTTCTGAGTCAGCCGCTACCTGAGGCGAGGCTTTTTTTATGAAGCAGGAATATCAACAATTCAAGCAACTATTGCAGGAATTTCTGCCCGATAGCCAGATCATATCTGATCCGCTACGCACCCTTGCATACGGTACTGACGCAAGTTTCTACCGACTGATCCCACAGCTAGTTGTCAGGCCTGAATCTGAGCAGGATGTAGCCCGTATCATCAGACTGGCTAATAACCATAAAATACCTGTCACTTTCCGCGCGGCCGGTACCAGCCTTTCTGGCCAGGCCATTACTGATTCAGTGCTGATACAACTGCGGGATGGCTGGAAAAACATCTCTATTAATGAAGATGCCAGTCAGATAACTCTGCAACCCGGCGTTATCGGTGGACAGGCAAATAAAACCCTGGCTCCGTTTAATAAGAAAATAGGCCCTGACCCGGCATCTATCAATACCGCCATGATCGGTGGTATTGCGGCTAATAATGCCAGTGGAATGTGTTGCGGCACCGCGCAGAACAGCTACCGCACCCTGCACAGTATGAAACTGGTACTGGCCGACGGGACTTCACTGGATACCGGTGATAGTCAATCGGTTGCCAGCTTTAAGAACAGCCATAAAGGCCTGCTGGCCGCATTAGAATCACTGGCACATCAGACCCGCAGTAATGAAACCTTACGCCAGCGAATTGAACACAAATACCGACTGAAAAACACCACCGGTTATGCTCTGAACTCTCTGGTGGATTATGAAGACCCAATCGACATCATGCAGCATTTGATGATCGGCTCTGAAGGCACCCTTGGATTCCTCAGCGAGATCACTTACAACACCGTTGACGAACACCCGAATAAGGCGTCGGCGCTGGTTTTCTTCCCCAGCGTTCAAATAACCTGCGAAGCCGTTGCTATCTTGAAGCAGACGCCGGTATCTGCGGTTGAGATGATGGACCGTGCTGGCTTACGTTCGATAGAAGAAAAAGAGGGAATGCCGAGTTTTATTAAAGAACTCCCAGATGATGCCGCCGCTCTATTGGTTGAATCACGTTCTGGCTGCCCAACGCATCTTGCTGAGCAGGTTGAACAGATTAAGCATGCTATTGAGTCATTGGAAACCGTTCAGCCGGTTGAGTTCACCACTGACCCCGCTGAATATTCCAAGTACTGGGCGATCCGTAAAGGACTCTTTCCAGCTGTAGGTGCGATGCGTAAAACCGGCACCACCGTCATTATCGAAGATGTCGCTTTCCCAGTACCTCAGCTAGCCGATGCGGTGCATGATCTGCATCAGATCTTTGAAAAATGGCACTACGATGAAGCGCTTATCTTCGGTCATGCCTTAGAGGGCAACTTACACTTTGTCTTTACCCAATCGTTTGACTCTCAATCGGAAACAGACCGTTATGAGGGGCTTATGGATGATGTCGCTGCCATGGTGGTGGACAAATATGATGGTTCACTCAAAGCGGAACACGGTACCGGACGAAATATGGCCCCCTATGTCGAAAAGGAGTGGGGCACAGATGCCTACGCTTTGATGTGGGAGATTAAAGAACTGTTTGATCCCGATAACATTCTCAACCCTGGTGTTCTGCTAAATCGTAATGCCCAGGTGCACCTGGAAAACCTTAAACCGATGCCTGCTGCAGACCCCCTTATCGATAAATGTATCGAGTGCGGATTCTGTGAACCCACCTGCCCTTCCCGTGACCTGACCCTGACACCGCGTCAGCGGATTGTTATCTGGCGGGAGATCGCACGGCTTGAAGCCAACGGAGAAAATCCGGAGCGACTCGCCGAGTTACGCAAAGAGTACCTATATCAGGGGATTGATACCTGTGCGGCCTGCGGGTTATGTTCCACCACCTGTCCAGTTGAGATCAATACCGGCGATCTAACTCGTGCTGTGCGCAGCCGAAATAATGAAAACCATACTAAACTGGCTCAGTGGGTGGCTGAACATTACGGCGGCATAATGAAAGTGAGCAAGGCTGCCTTTATAGGTGCCGACCTGACTCATGCCCTGATCGGTAGTAAGGCGATGAGTGCTATCTGTGATACCACCCGCAAGATTTCCGGCGGCCGGGTACAGAAGTGGACACCATCAATGCCTAAGGCTGCCGCTAAGATTAATACCCAGCGCCCGATTGTTAATCCGGACGCACCGAAGGTTGTCTATCTGCCAAGTTGCGCCAGTCGTGCAATGGGGCCGGCCCGCGGTGATGAAGACCAAACTTCTCTGGCAGATAAAACTGAACAACTGCTACGTAAAGCCGGTTTTGAGGTTATCTACCCTGAAAATCTGGATCAACTATGCTGTGGTATGCCGTTTCAGTCTAAAGGGATGTTTGACGCCGCCGACTTCAAAGCATCTGAAACCGACAGAATGCTACTGGCAGCTACACAAAATGGTGAGTATCCGGTACTTTCAGATACCAGTCCGTGTAGTCTTCGACTAAAGGATAATATAGATCAACGTCTCAGACTCCTGGATACGGTAGAGTTTATTCATGAGTACTTACTCGATCGGCTGGTTATTACCCCGGCTGACGAGACCGTGGCGTTACATATAACCTGTAGCACAACCCGGATGGGGGCTGCAGAGAAGCTGAAACAGATTGTTGAAGCTTGCGTTACCAAGGTAGTAATACCTGCAGATATCACCTGTTGTGGCTTTGCCGGAGATAAAGGATTTTCAACTCCTGAGCTGAACGAATCAGCACTGCGTACGCTGAAGCCGGCGGTTGAAGGATGCAAAACAGGTTATTCGACCAGTCGAACCTGTGAAATAGGTCTGTCTCACCATAGCGGTATAGATTACAAATCGATTATTTATCTTCTGGACCGGGTTAGTCAGCCTAAGTTGAGTAACCGGGATACGACCCCAGAGAACAAACTGATACAGGCACACACCTGATCAGTAAAAACGAGGAAATTGAGCATGGCACTCCCTGAAATTAAGACAATTCTGTACACAACCTCTTTGGGCAAACATACCCGCCCTGTATTCAGACAGGCGGTTAACCTTGCTCAGACACTTAATGCGCGTATCGTAATGCTGCATATTATTGAGCCTATCGGCGAGCTGGGTCACGCGCTGATCCAAAACTACCTGCCTGAAGATATGGTCAATAAGATGCACGATGAGGGTATCGACCAAGTTATGGAGCAGATGAAAGCCCGGATTGATACGTTCTGCGTTGAAGAACTTGGATCACTGGATAAAAAAGTAGAGCTGAACCTTGAGCAGGTCATCGTCGAAGGTAACTATACCGACTCAATCCTTAAGGCTGCTGCGAAATACAGTGCTGATATGATTGTAATGGGCTCAGAAAATACCTTCGGCCATCATAGCCAGACTACCCGTCAGGTCATCAAAGGCGCGAAAGTCCCTGTACTCGCAGTTCCTACTGGCAAAAAGTTCTCTTAACTTAGCCGGTACACCAAGAAACGCTGGAACACAGCTATTAAAGCTCGCTCCATGGTCTCTGAAGAAGCCTGTCTCACGACAGGCTTTTTTTTGTCTTATAAATAGGGTTAACTAAAGCACGGCAAACAGTATTTTCATCTTAGTTTCAGTTTGTTAGATCATAATACCCGGACAAAAATCGGTCCCAAATTCAGGACAGCTCATGGAATTATCCCTCATCATTGCGGTTGCTGCTGTAGCAATATTCTCAGTTTTTATCACTCCAAAAGCGAAAAGCAACGGCGCCTTCTTCAATGGGCTTTCTCCCAAAGGCAAACCTCCTGGCCTGCTGATGCTGACCTTTTCACAGGTAACGACCTGGATCTTTGCACGTTCTCTGCTTAACGCGGCCATTCTGGGGTTTTACTATGGCATCTGGGGAACCGTTGCTTATGCAACCTACTACCTGTCTTTTCTGACCGGTGCCAAAATTATAGATTCGGTCCGGTTCAAACACGGTTTTGGCAGTATTCAGGCCTTTTTAACCGATCGGTTTGGTCAATGGGGTACTCAGTGTTACAACTTTGTTGTCGGCATACGCTTAGTCAGCGAGGTATTTGCTAACATTCTGGTGATCGGCATTCTCTTTGGTGTTGCTGGGAGTAGCTCTTACACGCTGGCTGTAGCGCTTTTCGCTATTGTGACCCTGGTTTATTCGATGCTCGGCGGTCTACACGCGTCACTGAGAACCGATCTGTTCCAGATGATTCTATTCCTGATTGTTCTTACAGCACTGACCATTTTAGTTCTGACTACAGGTCATCTGAATACCGCTACTCTGATGTTTAAAAGCTTCACTATTACCGACCCTGGCCCGATTTTGATTCTGGTTGCTCTGTTACAGGTTTGGAGTTATCCCATGCACGACCCGGTAATGATGGACCGGGGTTTTCTGGCAGACAGAGAAACGACCCGTAAAAGTTTTCACCATGCGGCCTGGATCAGCGCTGCCTGCATCATAATCTTCGGTAGCTTTGGTATCGTCGCAGGCGCAAATGCCGGCAGCGGGGAAACCATGAATCAGGTGTTGATGCGACTCCTTGGCGAGAACCCCATGCTGTTGTTCAACATTACCTTGGTAATTTCCGCCATGTCGACCCTGGACAGCACACTTTCAAGTGCCTCTAAACTGGTGGCTGTGGATATGAAATGGATTGAGCCCTCCCGTACCAATGGCCGGATCACTATGGCGGTGTTCGTCATGCTTGGACTGCTATTAGTGTTCTGGGGCAATAAAGATCTGTTCAGCGCAGTTGCCGTCAGCGGTACAGCTTCAATGTATCTGGCCCCGGTAATATTCTTCTCTTTATGGGGTAACCGTACCGACATTCCACTCTGGAGCTATCTGGGTAGCTTTGCCATTGCGATCGCTGGCGCCGCCCTTTACTTCACTGAATCCGCAGGGCATTCACAGCTTTTGGGGGAGAGCCATAAATACACTAAACTGCTGTTTATCTCTCTGACAGTACTGGTTGGCGGTTGTTTGTTGTTCTGGGCTGGCATGGTCAGTCAGAAGCAACAACCCCGATTTAGCAGCACTAGCACCGGGTGACCCCTATTAGTTCTTCCTTCGAACCAAACGAGGCCCATCCGCTATTAATTTTCGGCGGGCCTTACAGTAACCTCCAAGCAACTAAGCAGATGCAGGCTGTTGCCGCTGAGCTTGAAATCCCTACAACTAATATCCTCTGTACCGGTGATTTGGTGGCCTATTGTGCCCAACCTGATGAGACCGTAGAACTGATAAAGAACTGGAACATAACCGTTGTTGCTGGTAACTGTGAAGAATCTGTGGCTAACGGCTCGGATGATTGCGGCTGTGGCTTTATCGAAGGCAGTAGTTGCGATCTTCTTTCTTCCCAGTGGTACAACTACACTCTTCCCAGAGTTAGCCCGCTAAATAAAGACTGGATGAAACAGCTGCCTGACCAGATCCGTTTCAATTATGGCGGTCGTCGTTTTACTGCTATCCATGGCGGCACAGATTCAAACAACCGATTCGTTTTTGCCTCGGACTCCAATGAGGAGAAACAGCAACAGATCACAGCATCCAACAGCGATATTATTCTGGCGGGACACTGTGGCATGCCTTTCGGTCAGACAACCGAATATGGATATTGGCTAAACGCAGGTGTTATCGGCATGCCTGCCAACGATGCCTCTGCCTTGACCTGGTATATGCTAATTTCTCAGACAGATGGCGATTTAGTCTGTAGCTGGCATAGATTAGCTTATGACCACCCTGAAACAGCAACTCAGATGCAGAAAGCAGGACTGATCAATGGTTATATGAAAGCACTTTATAGCGGGTTATGGCCCAGTCTCGATGTACTGCCTGAATTTGAAAAATCACAAACGGCCAAACCACTTTCTCTGCCTGACATCAACATTCCAAGAGCGGCAGGTGCTATTTAAGGCTCCCTAAATCGCTTATACTGCGCAGATGCGAATTCTCTGGATATTAATTTTCTCAGCTGTACTCATTTGGTCAGGTATTAATCCTAAAGACCAGTTCACTTGGTTTCTGGAAGTTGTGCCCGCTCTGATCGGGGTGCTTATACTAATATTCACCCTCCGCAGTCACCCTTTGACACCCTTGTTATACGGTCTCATTCTGATTCACTGCATCATATTGATGGTCGGCGGGCATTATACCTATGCCGAAGTACCCCTCTTCGATCAGCTCTCTGAGCTGTTTGGCTGGCAGCGTAACAACTATGATAAGGTTGGCCACCTGGCTCAGGGATTTATTCCAGCAATCATCGCCCGTGAGATCCTCATCCGGGCTCAGGCTGTTAATGGCCATCGCTGGCTGAACTTCCTGACAGTCTGCTTCTGTCTCGCCTTTAGCGCCTTTTACGAGCTCATTGAATGGTGGGTTGCGGAATTGACCGGAGAGTCCGCAGAGGCGTTCCTGGGCACTCAGGGATATGTCTGGGATACCCAATCCGACATGCTTCTGGCCCTTATCGGCGCATGCGCCGCACTTATACTACTCAGCCGTTGGCACGATCGACAGCTCAGGCAACTTAACTTACAAAATCGATAACCACAGACCTAACTATGCGTTCAGACACTGATAAGTTCCTAGAGCTATTTATTAACGATACACCGATGGTCGATCTTAGGGCGCCAATAGAATTCAACCAGGGCGCTTTTCCATCAGCCATAAGCCTTCCACTGATGACTGACGATGAACGGGAAAAAGTGGGTACATGCTACAAGGAAGAGGGACAGGAAGCCGCGATTAAGCTTGGCCATCAACTGGTTTGTGGACAGACTAAAGATCAACGCATGGAGCTATGGTTGAACTTTTGCCGAAACAATCCAGAGGGTTATATCTACTGCTTTCGGGGAGGGCTACGCTCTAGAACTACGCAACAGTGGTTGAAAGATGCTGGAGTGGAATACCCGCTGGTACTGGGTGGCTATAAAGCGTTAAGAACGGCACTACTTAACGTCATCAATGACCTGCCAGCAATCATGCCTTTTAATATTGTTGGTGGAAAAACCGGCTCGGCCAAAACGCTGATGATGAACACCCTGGGCAATGCCATCGACCTTGAAGGTGCAGCTCATCACCGCGGCTCCAGTTTTGGCCGATATGTGAAGCCACAAAACAGTCAAATAAACTTTGAAAACATTACCGCTATTGAGATGCTGAAAAAACAGAACGCTGGCTTTCAGCAACTGGTTTTTGAAGATGAAGGCAGAAATATTGGTAGCGTTGACTTGCCGGTTCAACTCTATCAAAAAATGCAGACAGCACCCGTTGCTGTCATCGAAGACCCTCTTGATATTCGATTGCAGAGATTGTTACAAGAGTACGTCATCGACATGGTAGCGGACTATACCCGTGTTCACGGTGAAGAGCAGGGCCATATTCTGTGTGAAGAGTACCTGTTGCTAGGCTTAGATAAAATCAAACGAAGACTGGGTGATGAACGCTGGCGGACACTGCGCGAAGAGATGCAGAAGGCGATTAAACTGCATCAGCAAGGATCAGGATACGACGCTCATCTGAACTGGCTCGCTCCTCTACTGGAATTGTATTACGACCCAATGTACGAGTATCAGCTGAATCAGAAAAGTGACCGTATCGTCTATCGAGGGAACTGGCAGGAATGCCATGACTTTCTGTTAGATACAACGGCAAAATAGGTTTTATAGAATAAAAGATTAAAAAGGCCGGTTAAGAAACCGGCCTCAAAAAAGTAGTCATTCAAAGCTCGAAGGGGTGACCTAAGAATGACCTGCTTTACCTCAGAACTTTTCCCTCAGAACTTAACGCGCATACCCGCCAGATATCCCATCTCTTCATCATCGACATCGTTGTCAGCGATTTCAGCAAATACCGATACATGTTTCTGCGCTGGGAACTTATAGGTTACGTTCGCGTACCAAGTGCCAACTTCATCAGCACCATCTTCGTCATAGCTGTTGTAACCAACAGATGCTTTGGTGGTTTCAGCAACTTTAAAGGTTGCAGCCAGGTTGTACACATCCAGGTCAGTTGTAGAAGACAGTTCAGCGGTACTGTAATCAACTGCCAGCTCAGCAAAGCCCGCATCAACAGAAACCATCAGACCATAAGCGTCCTGGCTATCAGAAGCGCCTTCAGCTTCGTAGGTAAGGTAAGTGAAACCTACTTGCGCAACATCAAGATCAGCTAAAACGAATACATCGAAAGAGCTATCGTTATCTGTTCCGCTGTTACCTTTAGCTTCCAACTCGGTAGACGTTGATACAAAAACGTTACCAAAGTTTGCGTCCACACGGATAACGTCATCGCCATCTTCGATCAACTCATCAAATGCATCACCGGCTTCTTCATATGATGCTTCAACACCAAACTCATCAGAAGAAAGATTCTGTTTACCAAAGCGAACAGCTACATCACCAAAACTCAAACCCAGGTAAGCTTCTTCAAGATCGCTACGACCATCATACTTATCGTTAGCAGAATCGTCGTAAGAAAAGTCCAGTTGACCAAATGCGGTCATGTCATTGCCTAGCTCATAGGTAACACGGTTTTTAAGCTCCATATCATCGAATTCCAGATCAAGATCTTTATCTTCGCCGACTTTCTGACGCAGCTGTAGCTGGAAATCACCTTTTAACTCGTACTTAAGACCCTTACCTTCGTAAATAGTCGCTGCACTTACAGAACCAGTAGTAGTCGCCGCAATAACAGCAGCCAGGACAAGCTTTTTCATTTCTTACTCCAATTGATAAAAGTTAAAACAGTAATTAAAAAAATATAAAAAAAGTTATTTATCACTAACCCAGGACTTAAACCTTTGACGCGTTTCAATATCAGCATTTAAATACCAATATCTAAGCAATGTTTCAGGAAGATTAATTAAGTTAGTTTTTTTATTTATTTCATTTGTACGAGGAGACACTACAGATAAAAACACAGGGTTATTAACAGAGAGATCTCCACCGGTGTTATTCAGTTCTTCTAATTCTTGTTCATAATCTCGATTTATCTGAAACCCTTCCTTTAATAGCGGTTTTGATCGGTGTTTAATCAAACGTCCAGTGCTATCCTTAAGCGACCAGAACTTACCACTATTAAACTGACGGAACTCAGATAACCCTTTTACTTCAGACACTAACAAACGAAGACTTTTGTCACTCGCATTGAAAACAAGTACATGAAGGTCGGTGTATTCCATCTCAAGACTGCCGGAAGATCTTATTTCTAAAGAATACTGAACAAGAAGCTGGTTTTTACCATTAGGTAATGTAATTGAACGATTACTTTCAAAAAGAGAGCTACTTTCTATCTCAGATCCATTTGCAGCAATAAGGGAAATACCCGGACCGATAGATAAATCAATCTCGGCACTTACCGAAGAAGAAAAAAGAATTATTGAAATATAAAAAATTGAACAAAATCGCATAACCGCTGCCTAAAACTTCTTATTAAAATCTAATAGCAGCGATAATAGTAGAGAACTATTACTATAGTATTACTCATTTATTAAGGTAAAATTAACTTATAAAATACAAATATTATTTAAAAGAAATATATCGAGCCTTACAAAAACTCCTTTAGTTTTTCCTTTACCAAATCTAAATCAACCTCATCTGCAACGTCAGAGGCTCTTCGACCATGCGGGTTAGCCTGAGATGAGATATAGTTTCTAACCATGGAGTCACGCCTACTCCTATCAGAACGTCGATCGATCACAGAGACCCGACGTTCCTCGCCTGAATAGGCTTCGAATAAAGCTTGCTGATGCCATTCATGCGCCAGATTCAATGTCGCAAGCTCAGGGCTGATCCGCCCACCCATTTCATCAATCCAATAGAACACTATGCCACTGTCTGACAGGTCTTTGACCAGCTCCATAATCACTCCCCCCGGATGATTGCGACAACGCAATAATTCGCGCATACCAATACAGTCTAGTTCGGAGAAGCAATTTATGTAAAAGTTGTTCGTTTATTAGCTGTATATAGTAGATTTAACAGGCAAAAAAAAGGCGGCCATAGGCCGCCAAAAACAATAGTTTAGCTGTTACATCTTGCCAGTGCTAAAGAACAGCGTTTCACCAGAGCTATCGTCAACACCATCATTGTCAGTAACCGCATAACCCGTACCCGTGGCATCGACGGTGAAGCCTTCTATCTTATCTTGAACATAACCGTTCAAAGACAGCAGATCGGGCATAAAGTCCCGTACAAGAGTCTTCTTAACCACCGGTAAATCAGATCCAATTGCAGCAGGCTTCAGTTGATCTATAGAGACACTGTAAAGACGTTTAACAGCAGCGTTCTCACCTAACTGGTTGTCGCGCTCGATAATATAGACATTGTCGCCGTGCTCAACTATCTCAGATAGACCCACCCAACCGTTATTTGATGCCTCCAGCGGGTATCGCACAGCCCCCCAGCTGTTTGTCTTCAGATTATAAGAGAGCAGTTTAACCTGATCCTTAGGATCATCTTTCCAGGGGCGTTGAATCGCGATCCACAAGTTATCACCGATCATTGTGATGCCTTCAGCACCGTACTTCCTCTCATGTATCAGCAATTGAGCCGGAAAATCGATTGAACGATCTATCTCGCCATTACTGTTTACATGATGAATAGCATGTGGGATTTGTTTAGAGGTTTTTCCCTCTGATGAGAGCCAGAATCCTCCAGTTCCATCAGCCGCAATACCTTCGAGATCAAGCTTCTTAGCAATTTTTCCATCACGCATTACAGACATAGCAGAGGTGATATGCGCAGGTGCTTTGTTTGCATCAATCGTAAAGATCGTTGGCTGGTTAGCATAAAAACTATCATTTACTGCATACAGGATACCCGCAGCTTTTGGATCGGCAGTCAGGCCTGACAACGCACCCCAACCGATTGGCATACCCGTGGCAGTCATATCTGAAACGATCTGAGGGTATTGGGCGGGCTTATCTTCGAAGCTGTAAATCATCACATGGGCACGGGGCCCCTTATCTTCGATAAGATCTTTCTCATTGGCCGTAATCAACAGATTACGACCCGGTATAGTTACAGCAGACTCTGGTGCCATCCCGGATGGTAATAACTGCACAAACTCAGGTGTACCACCAGTATCGCGATAAACACCCACGACAGAAGCACGCTCAGAGAGTACAAAAATATAGGTATCGGTACCAAATGTGCCAACAGCCAGTCCTTCTGGCTCATTACCCTTCTTACCGGAACGCTTATCAGGATAGTGACCCGCTTTGATAACCTCTTTCTCAAATGCCATACCGGATTCAAATAGCTCACGACCATCTTTATGGAAGATAGTAAAACCACGAGCACCACCGTTGAAATCACCCTCATTGGCGATAACAAAACGATCATCGTCGATCCACTTAACCGAATCCGGCTCACGCAGACGCGTCTGGCTTCCGGTGAACAGCAGCGCTTTATCCTTCTCAGTATCTACTTGAGAAAGCACAACGCTTCCTGCAGAGAAATGATTGATCAACCTACCGCTCTTCGCATCGACAACAGCAAGATGATTATTTTCCTGAAGAGTAACCACAATTTCATTCTTGCTATTAAAATCGACAAATTCTGGCTCAGGATCTGTAACACCAATCTCTGCAAGACCCGTCATTTCAACTTTCTTAATCTCTGCACACAGAAGCGTCTCATTTTTCAGCGGGACTATTGTCAGCCAACCTGCAGGTAGCTGAGGCAATTCCCCATCATTAAGATCTTCATCACGTTCGTTCTCAATGGCAACAGCAACATATTGACCGTCTTTAGAAACGGCTACAGAATCCGGCTGACCGCCCAGATCACAGCGCCCCATCTCCGTATGTGTATCCATGCTGATAGCGGTTAGGAAGCCCGATGGCTTAGTGTAACTTTCAGAGGTATTAACCCCGGCAAAAGCAGTGTTACCAAAAACAGCAACCGCTGTAGGTTCGCCATCTAATTTAATGTAACCGCCCGAGACTGGCTTAGCCGCATCACTGATATCAACAAAACCAAGACCACCGAACGGGCTATCGGAATAAACAACCGTATTACCATCAGTACTCGCAGCAATAATCTCAGGAGAAGTTTCCTGCGTCCGCTTAACACCTTCCGGCAGACTGTGGATAACTGCATAACTAGCAATGCGGTTAAATGAATCGGCATGTGCTTGAACAGCAATACCCGACAGGGCAACAGCCAGCGTCAAAAGTGGCTTTTTAAAACAGAAGGCAGACATCTGAGTACTCCAACATAAGAAAATTAATGCCAAGATACTAGTGATGAGATATGACGGATTAGTGACTTAAATATGACGGAATGAATTTAAGGGTTTTGGCTAGATCGCGAGCACATCGTTGCTCGTTGCTCGTTGCTCGTTGCTCGGCATTATTGGTTTACACCAATCCCATGCAACAACTTTCTTACAAAGCATTTAACTCACTAACCTTCTT
>NZ_JADGEW010000041.1 GCF_016744155.1 Amphritea sp.
AGACGATGCAGAAGTGGGCTGATCTGATTGAACAGCACCAGGATGAGTTTGCCTTGCTTGATACCTTGGATATGGGTAAGTCTATCTCTGAGATGGTTAATATTGATGTGCCCGATGCGATTGATTGTATCCGCTGGACCGCTGAAAGCATCGATAAGATATACGGAGAAATCGCACCGACAGGTGATGATACTCTGGCGATGATTCACCATCAGCCGGTGGGTGTTGTTGGCGCGATTACGCCATGGAACTATCCACTGTTGATGGTGAGCTGGAAAATAGCCCCCGCCCTTGCTGCGGGTAATTCAGTCATTCTTAAACCTTCAGAAAAATCTCCATTGAGTGCGTTGCGTCTGGCGGAATTGGCTGTTGAAGCCGGCATACCAGCGGGCGTGTTTAATGTGCTGCCTGGCTTTGGTCATACAGCTGGCAAAGCATTAGCGCTGCATATGGATGTTAATGTACTGGCCTTTACCGGTTCAAGCCGGGTGGCAGGCATGTTGATGGGGTATGCCGGTGAGTCAAATATGAAGCGGGTGTGGCTGGAAGCTGGAGGTAAATCTCCAAATCTGGTATTTGCTGATGCGGATATCAAAGCGGCAGCGGCGGCTTCTGCTGCGGCGATTTTTTGTAATCAGGGCGAAGTCTGCATCGCCTGTTCCCGTCTGTATGTCGACAAGAGTATCAAGGAAGAGTTTGTTGCTGCGCTGGTGGAAGCTGCAGCAAGGTTTCAGCCGGGCGATCCATTAGACCCTGCGACGACGATGGGGCCGATGGTCGATGGTACTCAATTGGCCACTGTTGGGCGTTATATCCGTTCTGCAGAGGAGGAGGGCGGCAAAGTCATTATGGGCGGAGTTCCAGAATATCAGGAAGGTATGGGTTTCTTCGCGAAACCAACCATTGTGGATGATGCTCACAACGGCATGACCTTTGTTAAAGAGGAAATCTTCGGGCCTGTGTTGGCGGTATGCGAATTCGAAACGGAAGAGGAAGCGATCGCTCTGGCCAATGATTCTGTTTACGGGTTGGGTGCTGCTGTCTGGACGCAAAATCTTTCCCGCGCTCATCGTGTTAGCCGTAAGGTTGAAAGCGGTATGGTGTGGGTCAATACCTGGGGTGAAGGTGACAGTACGGTGCCCTTTGGTGGCGTCAAAGCGTCGGGTAATGGTCGTGATAAATCACTGCATGCACTGGAAAAATATACCGATATTAAGAATGTTTTGATTCGGTTGTAAAAGCAGAAGCTAGATCGCGGCTTCGCCGCTGGTTAGATGTCGCTAGAAAAAAAACCGCCATTTGGCGGTTTTTTTTTAAAAAGACGTCGCGTGAGGGGGGAGGTAAATCAATTACTCTGACTCCCATTGATTTTAATTTAAGCGTGCATCGTCTGAGAGTTTACTTAGTCTTGCGAGTACATCAGCGGTGGTGCGGAGGCAGAAGAATGCACCAGCGGCGTCAGCGCGTTCTTCCAGCACTTCACAGGAAGCAAAGATCTCCCCGCGTAACTCCTGTGCGGACCAGGGTAAGAATATCTCTGATTCAATCATGTCTTTTTGAAAAAACTGCACAATATTGGAATGCAGCTTTGCTATATCTTCATCACGGCGGGCGCTAAGTACTATACAGTCGGGGTATTTGGCTTTTAGTTCGGCTGTACGTTCTGCTTCTGAGGTTGCGTCGACCAGGTAGTCGATTTTATTGAACACCCGAATGCGTGGCACAGTATCGGCACCAATCTCTGCTAGTACCTTATCGGTGACTTCAAGCTGGGCTTCAAACCCGGGGTCGCCAGCGTCAATAACGTGCAGTAACAATGATGCGTTAAGGGCTTCATCCAAGGTTGATTTGAACGAGGCCACCAAACCGTGGGGTAGGTTTTTGATAAAACCAACGGTGTCACTCACTAGTACTTTAGGCACGCTTTCTGGGTGCAAGGTGCGAACTTTGGTATCCAGCGTGGCAAACAGTTTATTGGCCACTAATACTTCTTTACCTGTTAGGGCGCGCATTAAGGTGGATTTTCCCGCGTTGGTATAACCGACCAGCGCCACTTGGTTTAGCTCTGTTTGTGTCTGACGTTGTGAACGCTGGGTATCGCGATTCGCTTCCATTGCATCTATTTCTTTCTGTAACTCGGCAATACGATCACGAACCTTACGGCTGTCCATTTGGTTCCGTGATTGCCCAGTGCCGCGGCCTCCGGTGCCGCTACGCTGTCGACCTGAAGGCCCTGCACGCTTGGCTGCTTCACGAAGTCGCGGAGCCATATAAGTGAGGCGGGCAATTTCAACTTGTACCCTTGCTGCGTGCGAACTGGCGTTACGATGAAAAATCTCAAGGATGACCACCGTGCGATCCATCACCTCACAACCGACTTCAATTTCCAGATTGAGCGCTTGAGACGGCGAGATCTCATGGTCGACCAGGATAAACTCCACTGCATCACCGGCCTCCTGTGAATCAGCTTGCGACAATCTATCTGCGTTGGTTTGTTGGTCTTCTATGAACTGTTGTATCTCCACCCGTTTACCGACGCCCATATACGCCGTCGAATCAAAAGACGAACGCTTTTGAGTAAATTGACCAACCACCTCTAGCCCTAAGGTCTTTGCTAAATCAGCCAACTCAGCCAACGACGACTCGAATTCAACATCGTCAACATTATCTAATTGCACAGCAACGATCAGCGCACGCGGAAGGCGTGGTTCTTCGGGGTTTTGCATAGAGTGGTTTCTCATGGGGGAGGGGCGCGGACGTTTAACACTAGCGTCACACGGTATGGAGTGTACACAACACTGAGGCGAAAACCTAAGTGTGGGCGGATACACCTTTAATACCAGTCAGAAAAAAACGCGAATGAGTGCGGGTTTGCGGGGATTTCCGGGTCTTAGTGATTTTAACTGAGACGTAGCTCGTTTCTCGAACGTCACAAAAGGCGCGACTTACTCGTAGCTTGATTAAAGCCTTCTATACATAGGTTATTCGCAGCTGGAAGCCGCTCCTACAATAAAAAATGTAGTGTTGATTGGGTAGATGCAGATAATTCTGAGCAACGAGCAACGAGCAACGAGCAACGAGCAACGAGCAACGAGCAACGAGCAACGAGCAGGCGGCGAGCGCCGTTCTAGCAACTTAAGAGCTAGCCGTTGGATCCAGCTCTTTAAGGTGTGCCAGAAACAGGGTGAAAATATCGGCCTGCGTGGAAGTATTGAGACGGGTGTGGATGTTCTTGCGGTGGACTTTTACGGTACCTAGGCTGATTTCCAGCATGTTGGCGATCGCTTTTGAGGAGTGTCCCTGAAGTATTAGACCGGCAATCTGCTGCTCTCGCGGAGTCAGAACACCGCTGCCGAAGGTGCTGATGGCCTGATTCATCGGGCCTTCTGATTTTTCGTATTTAACGAATTCCTGAGATTGCGACAACCAAAACTGACGAATAATGGACTTAACCACCGGGTAAATGTCATTCAAACGGGTTAGTTCTGCCCGGGTTATGGTGCCCCGGCTGGTTTTACGTCCCAGTGAGATTGCACAGCTAACTTTAGAATCGAGTTCTATCACCATATTAATCTCATCGATCAGGTCAAACTCTTTGTAGCAGCTTTGGTAGTATCGGGTCGTTTCAAAACTATCCGGTGCAATGTCGATCAATCGACTGACACCCTCTCCCAGGTTACCGTTCTGGATCGCGTTGAAAAGGGGGTCGAGAATATAGGCCCCGTTGATGTAGTTGTGAAGCGTCAGGCTTTGTTCGGCCGGGTTGGTTGGATGAAGAATGAGTGGTTTAAGTGATTTTTTAAAGGTTACCATTAGCAGGGTATCAAAGTGACACTGGCTGGCTAAAAAGTTCTCTAACAGACCGCCGAAACTAGGTAGACGTATTGTGTCTATCAGCGCTGCAAGATCCTTTTGCCAGTGGTCAGCCGCACATTGCTGAGCTCGATTGCTTTGCATGGCGTGTCTCCTGGTTAAATGGCGCAGTGAATAAAAAGATCCGGCTGCAAACTTCCAGGAACTAAAGAGCCATCTTCAATAGTTCTGTTGCAGCCGAATAAGGCGAGCTGGAGAGCTTAGTTAGCTCGCCAACTTCGGCCTGCATGACGATAGTGAAAAGTTATGCAGGAATTTTAACAGCTACTTAGCTGACTGACTTGTGCGTCAGGTCAAAGCACAGGCGAACCTTTTCACAGAGTTCATCAACTTCAGCATGACTGATGACCAGAGGGGGAGACAGTACCATGCGGCTCCCCACTGCACGCATAATCAGGCCGTTACTGAAACAGTGGTCACGACAGATCATACCGATATCAATATCATCCCCGAACAGTTCTTTAGTGTCTTTGTCTTTTACCAGCGCGATACCGACAACCAGACCCACACCTTCTATATGACCTACCAGCGGATGATCTCCAACCGCTTCACGGAGTTTCTGTTGGAAGTAAGGGCCAATATCATCAGCGACATACTCAACAATATTTTCTTTCTTCATCAGTTGAATATTAGCAATCGCAACGGCAGCGGCAACCGGGTGACCGGAATAAGTGAAACCGTGATTGAAATCATCGTCGTGTTCGATGAAGGCGTCGGCGATTCGATCACCTACTGCAACAGCGGCAATGGGCAGGTAGCCTGATGACAGTCCTTTGGCCATTGAGATGATGTCTGGCTTGATGCCCAGCGTTTCGCTACCAAACCAGCTACCCGTGCGACCAAAACCACAGATAACTTCATCTGCTGCCAGTAGGATGTCATATTTATTGCAAATCTTCTGGATCTCGCTCCAGTAATTTGCCGGTGGAACAATAACACCGCCGGCACCCTGAATAGGCTCGCCAACAAAGGCTGCAACATTATCCGGTCCTACTTCAAGAATTTTATCTTCAAGGGCTTTAGCACAAGCGATACCAAACTCTTCTTCTGACATGTCGCCGGCTTCGCCGTACCAGTATGGCTGGCGGATACGTTCGATATTAGGTACCAGAGGGCCGCCCTGACCATGCATGCCGCCCATACCACCAAGGCTTGTGCCACCAATAGTGCTGCCGTGGTAGGCGTTCTCACGGGAAATCAGGATGTTGCGATAAGGTTTGCCTTTGATACTCCAGTACTGGCGAACCATGCGCATAATAGTATCGATGGCTTCTGAGCCTGAGTTGGCAAAGAAAATGTGATTCAGGTCGCCTGGGGTTATGCTGGCGATCTCTTTCGCCAGTTGGGCCACCGGGGCATGAGTGGTTTGAAAGAAGGTGTTGTAATAAGCCAGTTCTTTCATCTGGGTATTGGCGGCTTCAACTAATTCAGAGCGGCCATAGCCCATGTTGACGCACCATAATCCGGCCATGCCATCGAGAATCTTGTTGCCTTCACTGTCCCAGAGGTAAACGCCTTCTCCCCGGGTGATTACTCGCGCCCCTTTCTTATTGAGAGCGCCGGTATTAGTAAACGGGTGCATATGATGGTCGGCATCAATTGCCTGAATGTCAGCGGTATTTGCTGAAATGTTGGTTTTATCTTCGAGCATTGACTCTCTCCCAGCCTGTCACCGAATTTACAATCTAAGCGGTGCAGTAAAATATATTGTGATCATAAAATCTATGAAACTGGATCCAAAAATCCCGTTTGTGTGAGTCATTTTGTGATCACAAAATTTTAAAGTCAACAAAAAAATATGCTGAAGAGTAAGAAGTTTATTATCAGACAGTGGGTTTGATCGGCGAATGTTGAGATTAAATAGCTAGAATAGTAAGTGAAATCAAGTGCCTGCGTTCTCGATAAAGGCATGAAGCATTTCGGGTGTTCCGGCGAATGCGATACCTTCACGAATGTCGGCAGCGATAGCTACCTGCAGGGCAAAGGCGTCTTTCTTTTCGATAGCGGTCATCGCTTCATTGTGGCGATCAACCAGATAATGTTCTTCCAGTTGGCTCGTGGCCAGCCGCATAAAAGGACCGAGTTGTAACCAAAGACTTTCTATCAGTGGTAATGTGACCTGGTGAGGATTGGCGGTGTATAGCGCACGGTGAAAGTTCTGATTGAGCGTGCTGATCTGTGCCAGATCTTTTTCCTCCTGAGCTTTATCTATAAGACTATCTAATACGCGTAGCTGGCTGAGTTGGTCCCGGTCGATATAGGGTAATGCCCGGGCTGCGGCATGTGACTCAATCGCAATTCGGGCTTCGCATAACTCGCTAAACTTCATAGCGGTCATTTTAGGAACCATTACCCGCCGATTACCCTGAATTTCCAGGGCGTTCTCCGCCGCAAGTTGCCTTAATGCCTCTCTTACCGGCATGGGGCTAACGTCCAGAATCCCTGCTAGTTCACGGATAGTTAGAGCTCTGCCGGGCAGTATCTCACCATACATGACGGCGTTGCGCAGGGTCTGGTATACCCATTGGGTGATAGTTACAGAGTCATCTCGCTCGGATATGGTTATATGTATCGGAGATTTCTTGTCCATAATCTGCATGGGTATTGGCCTTGTTTCTCTGGGAACCTGTTTACAGGTTGTCTTATATAATAATGCGATCACTAAATAGGCTACACGACTTTTGTAATAGAAGTCGATATTGACTGCCATAAAAAAATGTGATCACATTGAATAATTGTTTGTGATCACAAAAGTAAGTTTGTCCCTATTAATTGGGCTATGCTGATTACAGCTGTGTTGTATCTCCTGCCAGGTAGCGGGTGGGTATGGAAGATTTCGAGTGAGAGTCTTATGACATCTAATAAAGATAAAGAGTTTGATCTGTTTATAACCGACCTGAACGGTAACCTTCGAGGTAAGCGTTTACCTGCTAACGCAGTGGCTAAGGTTTTTGAAGAGGGCGTTAAGCTGCCTCGCTCCGTTCTGGGATTCGATTTCTGGGGCGATGATGTTCTGGATAACGGTCTGGTATTTGAAACAGGTGATATGGATGGTATCTGTATGCCGGTGACCGATACTACGATTCCAGTTCCATGGGCTGAAGAGCCCCGCGATCAGATTATGGCGATGATGTCTAATCCAGATGGCACTCCCTTTGGTTGTGATCCCCGTCAGGTTCTGGCTGGGGTGGTTAAGCGTTTTAAAGGGATGGGGCTTACCCCGGTAGTGGCGACAGAGCTTGAGTTTTATCTGATGGATAGCGAGTCTGAAGAGACTCAGCGCCCTAAGCCGCCTGTGCTATCTGAAGGTCATGGGCGTCGTTTGAGTGAGACCGATTGTTATTCTATTGATGAGATGGATGGCTTATCAGCATTTTTTGCTGAGGTTCGAGAAGTTTGCGAAATACAGGGTGTTCCTGCGGATACCATTATTTCTGAGCTGGGCCCTGGACAGTTTGAAATAAACCTTATGCATATTGATGACCCTCTTCTGGCGGGCGATCAGGCAATTCTATTCAAACGGCTAGTGAAGGGTATCGCAAGAAAGCATGGTCACTCATCCACTTTCATGGCTAAGCCCTATGCCGATAAAAGCGGTAACGGATTTCATGTCCACTTCAGTTTGTTAGATGAGGCGGGTAACAACGTTTTTGATAACGGTGGAGAAGAGGGGACCGATGTTCTTAAGAATGCAGTGGCTGGTCTGATGCATATGATGCCTGACAGTATGCTGACATTTGCGCCACACCTTAACTCATACAGACGCTTTATGGCGGGAGCCCATGCGCCTACTTTTGCCAGCTGGGGTTATGAGAACAGAACTGTAGCGATCAGGATCCCCGAGAGCCCAGGCGTGGCTCGACGGATTGAACATCGGGTTTCCGGTGCAGATGCGAACCCTTATCTGGTGTTGGCGTCTATTCTGGCTGGAGCATTGTACGGTATTGAAAACAAGCTGATGCCCCCTGCGCCTATTGAAGGTGATGCCTATGTTGAAGGGGATGGAGAGCTGGTGTTGCCGACTAAATGGGATCAGGCCACCGATCTGTTTGCAGGTAGTGATGTGCTTAAGGAATATCTCGGTGAAGAGTTTGTCCGGGTGTTCGCTGCAGCTAAGCGTCAGGAGCAGCGCAAGATTAGCGAACAGATCTCTGATATCGAGTATCAGTCCTACCTTGGTTTGCTTTAATTGATTGATTTATATGGTTTTTTGTTTTGATACCCATTGAGGGGTATATAGACGACAGGGAGGTTGTCGTACATTTTTACTAGTCGCAGAAAATACTGTGACAGTCTGAGAAGCTTGAGCGCTGCTTCCTTGATCAGAGGGGCAGCCATGACAATAACAACAAAAATATGTGGCTCTGATGAGCGCCGCACTGCGGTATCAAAAGAGTTAATGCTTATATGATTAGACAGCCAAGGCTGCGATATCAGAAGCACCAGAATGGAGCAATAAAATGAATCCGAAGAAACTTGGTCTTGCAGCAGCACTGGCTGTATCAGTTTCCACCGCAGCAATTGCCGAAGAGCAGGTTGTAAACTTTTACAACTGGTCTGACTATATCAGCCCGGAAATTCTGGAAAATTTTACTAAAGAAACCGGCATTAAAGTTAACTACGATGTTTATGATTCCAATGAAGGTTTGGAAGCGAAGTTGATGGCGGGTGGCTCAGGCTATGACGTGGTAGTGCCTACCGGATCATTTCTTGAACGCCAGGTTCAGGCCGGAATCTATGCTGAGATTGATCGTAGTCAGCTGAGTAATTACGATAATCTTGATTCTGTGATGCTAGAGAAGATCTCGCGTCACGATGCAGGCAATAAGCATAATGTTCCTTATGCCTGGGGCACTATAGGGCTTGGCTATAATGTCGATATGCTGAAAGAACGACTGGGTGATATACCGGTCGATTCGCTGGATATCATTTTTAAGCCTGAGATTGCGGCTAAGCTTAAGGATTGCGGTATTACGCTGCTTGATTCGCCAGCCGAGGTCGTAGCGATCGCGCTTAATTACCTGGGGTTGGATCCAAACTCTGAGAAAAAGGCTGACCTGAAAAAAGCATCAAAGCTGCTTAAATCTGTACGTGATAACTACCGTAAGTTTGATTCGTCAGGCTATATCTCTGATCTGGCTAATGGTGATACCTGTGTAGCGCTTGGCTATAATGGTGATGTACTGCAGGCTCAGGGACGTGCTGAAGAGGCGGGTCAGGGTGTAAATATTGGTTATTCTATACCGAAAGAAGGGACGCTGGTTTGGTTCGACCTGCTTGCTATCCCGTCTGATGCGCCACATAAACAAGCGGCTCATAAGTTGATTGATTATATCCTTAAAGGTGAGAGTGCAGCCTCTATTTCCAACTTTGCTTATTATGCTGTAGCCAATAAGGCAGCAGAGCCGATGGTCCTGGAGGAAGTGTTGAATAATCCGGGTATCTATCCTTCTGATGAAGTTAAGGCGAATCTGTTCCCTCAGAATGCTCATGCAGCTAAGTTTGATCGTCTGTTGACACGTACCTGGTCAGGAATTAAAACCGGTCGCTAATAGGTTGTGGCGGACGCGAAAGCGTCCGTCAGTGTGAGTTATTCAGTAAGCCTTTGAGTTCCGGGTATAGGCCGGGGTAGATGCTCTTAAGTATCGTTCAGAGGCTTCTTAAATAATTCTCTGAACTCAGTTTAGGGTTCGGTAGATGATTAAATATTGAGGGTTTAGTATGACTTCCACTCAAAATATCGAGCAGCATGGTGTAGCGCCGGTTTCTTCCGAGGCCGCTGTAAATCTGCCTTTGTGGAAACAGGATGGTGCTAAGCCTTTCCTGCAGATCGAAAATGTTACTAAGAAATTTGGCGAATTTACCGCGGTTGATAATATCTCGCTGGATATCTATAAGAACGAACTGTTTTGTCTATTGGGCGGTTCCGGTTCTGGTAAGAGTACTTTGTTGCGCATGCTGGCGGGCTTTGAGTCGCCAACTAGTGGTCGCATTATTGTTGATGGTGTTGATATGGCGGGGATTCCGCCCTGGAAGCGCCCTATTAATATGATGTTCCAGTCTTATGCTCTGTTTCCTCATCTGACAGTAGAGCAGAACGTTGCTTTTGGTTTAAAGCGAGAAGGCTTAGATCGTTCCGAAGTTAAGCAGCGTGTGGCTAAAATGCTGGATATGGTGCAGCTGGGGCACCTGGGTAAGCGAAAGCCAAGCCAGCTCTCTGGTGGTCAGCGTCAACGGGTAGCGCTGGCTCGCTCTTTGGTTAAGCGGCCTAAATTGTTGCTACTGGATGAGCCGCTGGGCGCTTTGGATAAAAAGCTTCGAGAAGAAACCCAGTTTGAACTGATCAATATTCAGGAAGAGCTGGGTGTGACTTTTGTGGTGGTAACCCATGACCAGGAAGAAGCGATGACACTGGCGACCCGTATCGGTGTTATGAACCATGGTGTGATTGTCCAGACGGCCGAGCCTCATGATGTTTATGAGTATCCGAACAGTCGCTTCGTTGCTGAGTTTGTTGGTTCTGTCAATTTGTTTGAAGGTAAAGTGATTGAAGATCAGCCGGACTCGGTGCGCATAAAATCTAAGGATGCGGGAGCGATTCTCTATGTGAATCATGGTATCAGCTGCGCTCCGAATCAGAAGGTGCATGTTGCTCTGCGACCTGAGAAGGCTCGGATAAGCAAGCAGAAGCCGGATCAGACTGAGAACTGTATCAAAGGTATCGTTGAAGAGATCGCCTATATGGGCAGTCTTTCGGTATATCGTGTTCGCTTGACCAGCGGCAAAGAGGTGCGGATTACGCAGCCAAATATTACCCGGGGAGCGGGCGAACGTTTGACCTGGAATGACGAGGTTTATCTATTCTGGGATGTTGACAGTAGCGTGGTATTGACGTCATGAGTACTCCGACAGGTTCTGCCTGGGTGGATGGCTCAGGTTCACGTCTGACAAAGTTTAATTTTATTAGAAGAGTTAACTGGGGGCGGCTTTCTGTTGTCTCAGTTCCGACTTTGTGGCTGGCGATCTTTTTCTTTATCCCTTTTCTGGTGGTATTCAAAATATCGTTATCGGAATCGGCGATTGCGGTACCTCCCTATACTTCATTGTTGGAATGGGATCTGGAAGAGTCGTACCTAAATCTTAAGCTGAATCTGGGAAACTATCTCTACCTGTTCGAAGATACTTTCTATATTGATGCGTATCTGAGTTCGATCAAGATTGCGGGGATCTCGACAGTATTTACGTTGCTAATCGCCTTTCCTATCGCTTATATGATTGCCCGTAGTAAACCTTCTGCCCGGGGCCTGTTATTGGCGTTGGTGATTCTGCCATTCTGGACATCTTTTTTGTTGCGGGTGTATGCCTGGATGGGGTTTCTGAAGAAGAACGGATTAATCAATGAGTTTTTGCTGGGAGCCGGCATCATTGATCAGCCTCTGATTATGTTGCAAACCGACTTTGCCGTTTACATCGGTATTGTTTATACCTATCTGCCCTTTATGGTTCTACCGCTTTACAGTGCTCTGGAGAAGATGGATATGACGCTACTGGAAGCCGCGGAAGATCTAGGTTCCAGGCCTGCTACCAGTTTCTTTTTGATTACGGTGCCGATGGCAATGCCGGGTATTATCGCGGGCTGCATGCTGGTGTTTATACCTGCCGTAGGTGAATTTGTTATTCCGTCTCTTCTGGGTGGCTCCGATACGCTGATGATAGGTCGGGTGTTGTGGGATGAATTCTTCCTCAATAGGGACTGGCCGATGGCTTCTGCTGTAGCCATTGTGATGTTGATAGTGCTGGTGTTACCGATCATGTTGATCCGTAACAGTCAGGGTAAAGAGGAGGCGATCTGATGAAACGTAGATCAATATTTTTAACGACATCGGCAACCTTAGGTTTTATTTTCCTCTACGCACCAATGATTGCGTTGGTGGTATACAGCTTTAACAAGTCAAAGCTGGTTACCGTCTGGGGTGGCTGGTCTTTGAAATGGTACGGCGAGCTGTTTCGTAATGAGCAGATTATTGATGCAGCGTTACTAAGCTTCAAGATCGCTTTTATCAGCGCCAGTGTTGCTGTGATACTGGGAACTATGGCTGGGTTTGTGCTGAGTCGTTTCGGTCGCTTTAGAGGCAAGATGGTGTTGTCCGGCTGGATCAGTGCGCCACTGGTTATGCCTGAGGTTATTACCGGTCTTTCATTGTTGCTACTGTTCGTTGCGATGGAGGGTATGTTTGGCTGGCCATCGGGTCGGGGTACCGGCACCATCATTATTGCCCACGTCACTTTCTGTATGGCCTATGTAGCAGTTATTGTGCAGTCAAGGTTGTCACAGTTGGATGAGACGCTTGAAGAGGCAGCAATGGATCTGGGAGCGAAGCCTTCGTCGCTGTTCTTTTTGATTACGATGCCGCTGATTATGCCGGCCATTATCTCGGGCTGGTTACTGTCCTTTACCCTGTCGCTGGATGATCTGGTAATTGCCAGCTTTGTCTCAGGTCCGGGTAATAGTACTTTGCCGATGGTTATCTTCTCGAAAGTGCGCTTAGGCGTTTCTCCTGAAGTGAATGCATTGGCGACACTAATGATTGCTGTAGTAGCGATAGGTGTGATTGGTGCGATGTATCAGATGCGGCGTCAGTCTAAGTTGCTCGCAACCGAAGAGTGATACAGGGCTTTAAAAATACGCCCTCTGAAAGAGGGCGTAGTTGTTTTTAGAAAGAGAAAAGATGATGAAAATTGGTATTTTAGCGACCGGTATCACCCCGGATGAGCTTCTGAATCAGTACGGCACCTATGCTGACATGTTTGTTGAGTTGTTTGCCCAGGTGGAAGCAGATTTTAAATATGAGGTTTTTGATGTTCGTGATGGTGTCTTTCCAATAACTCCTCAGCAGTGTGAAGGCTGGGTGATTACCGGATCAAAGTTCAATGTCGATGAAAACCGGGATTGGATGGATAAGCTGAAGCAGTTGATTCTTGAAGTCAATGAAGCGGGTCGTCCTATACTGGGCATTTGTTTCGGTCATCAGATTATCGCCGAAGCGTTCGGTGGCAAGGTTGAGGCTTATGAAGGGGGCTGGGGCGTTGGTCTGCATAGTTATAGTTTGATAGGTGATAATGGTTTTATCAGCGGTAATGAAGACCAATTTGCCATCAGTGCGATGCATCGCTATCAGGTTACAGAAAAACCTGAGGCTGCCCGTGTTTTTGCTGAATCTGACTTCTGTAAGTATGCAGGATTACAGTATGGCGATAATATTTTAACGCTTCAGGCACACCCTGAATTTAATCTTAGCTACGAAACTGATCTGGTGTCTTTAAGGAAGGGCGCTGTCATTCCTGATGAGGTTGCTGACGCAGGATTGGCAATGCTCCGTGCTGAAGCTGCTGCTACAGATTCTGTAAAAGTAGCAGGCTGGATGAGTGCGTTTATGAGCGCAAGTTTAGTAAAAAATTAATCGTTTGATTTAGAAAGGCTTTATGGAAATAGATAACCGCTGGCAACAGCGGTTTTTTTTGTCCGGAAAGTTTGGGTGCTGGAGGGTAAAGATGAAGATAGGAATATTGGCGGCGGGCAGTAATGAGGGGGCGCTGTTGGAACGGTTTGGCTCCTTTGCGCAGATGACGGAAGAGATGCTGGTGGGGGCTGGTTTTAGTTTTCAGATTTGGGATCTGTGTGTGGGTGAGTTTCCGGAGTCTCACCGGGACTGCGATGGCTGGATAATAACAGGCTCCCCCGCGAGTGTTTATGAGCCGCTGGTATGGATAGCTCCGCTGGAACAGTTGATCAGAGATATTAATCAGGCGAGACAGGGGCTGGTTGGCATCTGCTTTGGGCATCAGATCATCGCTCAGGCGCTGGGAGGCAGAGTAAGCAAAGCTAAAGCGGGCTGGGGGTTAGGTGTCGATCATTACCTGCCGACCGAGAAGGGTATGGTGCTGTTAGGGGCTGAGTCTCATAGTCTGCACGTTATCCATCAGGATCAGGTTGTTACGCTGCCAGAAGGCGCTGAGCCGCTGGCAGGCTCAGAATTCTGTCCCTATGGGGTGCTAAGTTATAACTCACATATATTTACCGTACAGGCTCACCCAGAGTTCTCCAGGGAATACATGCAAGTGTTATTGCCTGCTATAGCCCCGGAACATATAACGCTCTCTGAGGCCGAGCTGGGTGTGCGGTCAATTCTTAGTCAGAGTGCCCAGCCAGGTCTTGTCGTGGGTGAAATTATACGGGTATTAAAACAGTCTTCTTAGCTCTGGTTGCCGGTACGCTCTAATGTCTGTTGTCTGAACGTCTACCAGCTCTGGTGGATCTCTTTAAGCTTTTGTCTAAGCCTGTGTTCCAATCATTATGCATTAGTGTGGGGGCTAGTTAATGAGTCGAGGGGAGGGTTGCGGGAGGTTGCAAGTCTAAAAGAGAGTGGGGTGTCGTTCATAAAGTGACAGGCACAAAAAAGCCCGATCGTAATCAGGCTTTTTTAAGTAAGCCACAGATCATAGATCTGTGAAGCTTAAGCGGGGATTATACAGCAGTGATGTTTTCTGCTTGTGGTCCGCGCTGACCTTGAGTTACAGAGAACTGTACCTGCTGGCCTTC
>NZ_JADGEW010000020.1 GCF_016744155.1 Amphritea sp.
CGCCAAGCTTCAAATAAGAGACAGCCCCGATCATTAGTTTGGTCGGGGCTTTTTCGTGTCTGGGATTTAGAAACAAAAAGAAGGGGCTAGACCGCCGCTACGCGGCTGGCTCGGACGGTACTGCACACCTATCGTAGCTAGAATAAGCGTAAGAGCCAAGTCGTTCTTAATTGAGTTGGGTGTGATAGTTGTAGAGTAGGTGCTTCGTAAGGTGATTCTTTCGCCGTGAAGGCACGGCTCCTACAATGTGGAAGTTAAACAAATGCTTTCGGTGTCTCTGTTTTCCGGGCTTCGGACAAGTGAAGAGATGGCCCTCAGACGCAACCTAGCGAGCCACTTAACGATCCCGTATGTACAAGCGCTACGTACCAGGAGTGGCTAGGAAAAACGTATGGGCTTTGGTGTGTTGTTTGTGGTGAGGTTCTTCGTAAGCAGGTAGAGCAGATCGCTCTGATCTGGCAAGTCTCGATCTAGCAGCTAAATAAAAAACGCGCCGATGGCGCGTTTTTTTATTTATACCCGTGTGAGTTTATATACGGACTTGAGGGCTTTTAGTTTACGCATCACCGAGGCTAGATGAACTCGGTCTTTGACGGTAAGGTCCATGTGAACGGTATTGAGGGCGTCATCCGTCTCAGTAATGTCTACTTTCAAAAGGTTGGCGCCCGTAGCTGCCGCAGTGGTCGCAAGCGATGCTATCAGGCCTCGCTTGGACTCGACTTTGAGATCCAGATTAACGATAAATTCGTCATCAATGCTATTGGACCATTCGAGGTATACACATTTCTCTGCATCGTCTTTCATGAAGGCGATGTTGCGACAGTCGGTGCGGTGAATCACCAGTCCTCTGCCGGTACTGATATGACCGGTAATGCCATCCCCAGGTATCGGGCCGCAGCACCGAGCGTAGTGGATAACCATTCCTTCGGTTCCCTGAATAGCCAGGGTGGCTTTTCCGGGCTGAGGGCTTTCCTGCAGCTCTTCCTCCTGATGCTCTGCCGGGCGCAGGCGCCGAGCAACCACATAGGCCATTCGGTTTCCCATGCCTATATCTTCAAGCAGTTCATCAAGGGAGCTTAACTCGGTTTCTTCTAGTAGGGTTGTGAGAGAGGCTGGATCGATCTCTTCCAGGCTAGATCCATAGTTTGAAAGAAATTGGGTTAACAGGCGTCGGCCCAGCTCAATAGACTCGCCACGGTGCTGGACTTTAATAAAGTGACGTATTGCAGAACGGGCCTTACCGGTAACAACAAAGTTCAGCCAGGCCATATTTGGCTGGGCGCTTGGTGTTGTGATGATCTCAACGGTCTGACCGCTCTGTAGCGGCTGTGAGAGTGGTGCTAAGCGACGATTGATACGACATGATACGCATGAGTTGCCGATGTCGGTATGAACCGCATAGGCAAAGTCGACCGCAGTCGCCCTTTGTGGCAACTCAAATATTCGTCCCTGTGGTGAGAAGACATAAACTTCATCAGGAAAGAGGTCGGTCTTAACGGTCTCGATAAACTCCATGGAGTTGCCGGCGCGTTGCTGCATTTCCAGCAAGCCCTGCACCCATTTGCGTGCACGGTTATAGCCATCAATGGCTGAACTGGAGTCGCCATAGATTTTATAGTGGCTGTGCTCTGCAATTCCCTGGCCGGCTACCGCATCCATCTCTTTTGTGCGTATCTGAACTTCGATGGTTATATCCCGAGCCCCGAAAAGATCGGTGTGCAGAGATTGATAACCGTTAGCCTTAGGGATCGCTATATAGTCTTTGAAGCGACCCGGTACCGGTTTGTATAAATTATGCACAATACCTAAAGCCCGGTAGCAATCATCAACAGATTCAGTGACGATGCGAAAGGCAAAGACATCCATGATCTCGGCGAAGGATTTCCCCTTCGTTTTCATCTTGCTGTAGATACTGTAGAGGTGTTTTTCACGGCCAGAAACGGCGCCGGGGAGACCTTCCTGGTTAAGCCTGCTGCGAATAGCGTCCTCAATCGAGGTGATGACGTCTTTTCGCTGGCCTCTGGCTTGAACTACCGCTCTGCGAATATATTTCGCCCGCATTGGATGGTAGGACTGGAACGCCAGATCTTCGAGTTCTAGTTGCAGATCCCGCATGCCTAAACGCGCAGCGACGGGTGCATAGATATCCAGGGTTTCACGGGCAATGCGACGTTGTTTTTCAGGCGGCATAGCGCCGAGGGTACGCATGTTGTGTAGACGGTCTGCCAGTTTTACCAGAATAACTCTGATATCAACGGCCATCGCCAGCACCATCTTCTGAAAATTCTCCGCCTGCGCTTCCGCACGGGTTTCAAATTCCAGATGGGTTAACTTACTCACCCCATCGACAATGTCGGCAACTGTTTGTCCGAATTGCCCTTCAAGACCATCCCGCGACACCGCAGTATCTTCGATGACATCGTGAAGCATCGCAGCCATGAGGCTTTGGTGGTCCATATGCATGCCAGCAAGGATCGAAGCGACCGAAAGAGGATGGGTGACATAGGGTTCACCGCTTTTGCGGCGTTGCCCATCGTGTGCTTGTTCAGCATAGTAATACGCACGCCTAACCAACTTGATCTGTTGCAGATCAAGGTATTCAGTCAGGCGATCAGAAAGCGCATCAACAGTTGGCATCAATTACTCCTATGCCTCAAGAGTAGCCATATTTAAAGGCGACTACAAAACAACAGAAACTATAGAGATGATGCCTTATTAGAACGGATTGAAAAAGAGTTAATCTTCTTCGCGTTCATCAAGAATTGATACATCGATATGTTTTTCTGCTATTTCACGCAGAGCAACAACAGTAGGCTTGTCATTTTCCCACTCAACTTTAGGTTCTTTACCACCAGTTGCGATCTGACGAGCACGCTTAGAGGCGATCATTACCAGTTCAAAACGGTTGTCTACATTTTCCAGACAATCTTCAACAGTTACGCGAGCCATTGGCGACCTCGGTTATTGGGTTCAATCACTCAGGCCGGTATTCAGACCTGATTCGGAGAGCCGGCCAGTCTACCTGAGAGATTCTATTCTGACAAGAGTTCGGCGAGGATTTGGGCCTGTTTAAGTTGCTGGCGGCTCAGTTCTAATCGACGGGCAGAAAACACGGTTTGTAAATCGTTTAAGGCGGTATCAAAGTCGTCGTTGAATACTAAATACTGGAACTCAGGATAATGGCTCATCTCACTCATAGATTCCGACATTCGGTGATTGATTACCTCGTCAGAATCGGTCCCGCGTCCGGTCAGACGTTTACGCAGTTCTTCAGTGGACGGGGGAAGGATAAACAGAGAGATACAATCGGGCATTTGTTGCCGGACCTGTTGAGCGCCTTGCCAGTCTATTTCAAGAATTACGTCCATACCCTGTTCAAGCTGTTCTTCAACCCAGGGGCGGGAGGTGCCATATTTATTGGTGAATACTTCAGCGAATTCCAGAAACTGCCCCTGTTCAATCATGTTATTGAACTGGTCCATAGGAACAAAGTTATAGTCTTTACCATCGACTTCGCCAGGGCGCATATCGCGGGTCGTGTGTGATACGGATACACACACCTGCTCATCGTTATCTAACAGCGCTTTAACCAGGCTAGTTTTTCCAGCGCCGGAAGGGGCGGATATTACGTAAAGCGTTCCAATATCATTCATTGTCATTTTCACTTATTCAATATTTTGGATCTGCTCGCGCATCTGCTCGATCAGAACTTTTAGTTCAACCGCATCCTGTGTGGTATCTGAAACAATCGACTTGGAGGAAAGCGTATTTGCTTCCCGGTTCAGTTCCTGCATCAGGAAATCCAGTCTGCGGCCAACCGGGCCCTTGGATTTAAGAACCCGTTTTACTTCCTGAACATGGGTGTTCAGGCGGTCCATCTCTTCATCGACGTCAGCTTTTTGCGCAAGAATCACCATCTCCTGTTCCAGTCGGCCTTGGTCCAGGTCTGCTTTCAGTTCTTCCAGTCGGGCTTTTAAGTTATCCCGCTGAGCCTGCAGTATGCCCGGTAGTTTGCTGCGGACGTCAGCCACAACAGCGCTGATGGCATCGAGTCGCTGATTGATCAGCGTAGCAAGTTCCACACCTTCACGGCCTCGGCTTTCAATCAGGTCATCGAGGGCTTTGTGGAATAGCTCCAAGGCTGCTTTCTTGACCTTGTCCATATCTAGTTTGGTGTCTTGCAGAACACCCGGCCAGCGCAACAGCTCCAGAGTATCAATCGGTGTCGACACTGGTAACAGATTTTCTACCTGCTGTGCCGCGTCTAATAGCTCGCGGGCGAAGGATTCATCGACAGTGAGGGTCTGGGCTTGGGCCTCTGCTACAAAGCGCAGGGTGCACTCGATTTTTCCCCGGCTGAGTTTTTTACGCAGCGACTCCCTTAATGAGCCTTCCAGGTCACGCAGGCTCTCCGGCAGGCGCAGGTGAGGTTCCAGATAGCGGTGGTTTACGGAACGTACTTCCCAGATCAGGCTACCCCACTCATGTTGCACTTCCTGACGGGCAAAAGCGGTCATACTACGTGTCATATCGTCTGTTCTCGATTAGAATGCTGTTTTCGTTGTTGGCACTGAGACGAGTGTCGGCGGATTTACCCTTTATTCTAACAGCCCTCGACCGCTTACTCTATGTGTCCGGTCGGGTTGTCGAACAGGATTCTTAAGTACATGAGCTCAACAATTTCAGACCAGTTGCAAAACCTGGGGGTTACCTCTTTACGACCGAGTAATCGAAATGTCGATCAGATGCGTGAGGTGCGTATTACGCGTAATTTCACTAAGCACGCTGAAGGTTCTGTGTTGGTGGAGTTTGGTGATACCAAAGTGATCTGTACCGCATCGGTTGAACGGGGTGTGCCTCGCTTCCTGCGTGGTTCTGGTACGGGTTGGGTGACCGCGGAATACGGTATGTTGCCTCGCGCTACGGGTAGTCGTAACGGTCGTGAGGCGTCAAGAGGTAAGCAGGGCGGTCGCACGGTAGAGATTCAGCGTTTGATTGGGCGCTCTTTACGTGCCTGTCTGGATCTGAAAAAACTGGGTGAGAATACCATTACTATTGATTGTGATGTGATTCAGGCGGACGGTGGAACCCGTACAGCGTCTATTTCCGGTGCTTATGTGGCTTTGAGAGATGCGATCAACTTTCTGAAAAAAGATAAGCATGGCGCAATGAAAGGTGACCCGATCAAATTTGGTCTGGCGGCTGTCTCGGTGGGCATTTATAAAGGTGAGGCTGTATTGGATCTGGACTATGCGGAAGATTCTGAAGCGGAAACCGATATGAACGTTATCATGACCGATAAGGGCGGTTTTGTAGAAGTTCAAGGCACTGCAGAGGGTGAGCCGTACTCTCAGGATGAACTAAACGCGATGTTGGCGTTGGCTAAGAAGGGGATTGGTGAAATATCCGAGCTGCAGAAGCAAGCTCTCGCGGATTGATCTTCGGATAAGTTATAAAAAAGGGAGCTGATGCTCCCTTTTTTAATGTCCGAATTTCGACTTAAAGGTCGTAATCAACAATGACCGGGGCATGAGCCGAGAAGCATTCATCCCGATAGATAGACGCAGACTTAACTGTTTTACGCAGATTGGCTGTAGTGACCTGGTAATCCAGTCGCGCGCCTTCGTTCAGATCACGGGCTTTATTGTATTCAGGCCACCAGGTGTATTGCTGATCAGTATGGTTAACCTGGCGGAAGGCGTCTACGTAGCCCATCTCTCCGAACAGATCTTCCATCCACTCTCTTTCCTGAGGAAGGAATCCTGAAACTTTCTGGTTTACATACCAGTTGCTCAGATCCTGAGGCTTATGAGCGATCTGTAATGGTCCGCAAAAGATAAACTCACGACGTTTACGCAGGGTCTTTGTGAAGTGCCCTTTGAGCAGCCGCAGGTATTCCTCTTTGGCTACCTGGCATTCGTCGTCCTTCAGGCCTGAGGGTACACTGAGTGCGGCGACGCTGACGTTATCAAAGTCTGCTTGAATAAAACGGCCATTGAAGTCGCACTGTTCAAACCCAAGTCCGGTCATAATTGCTTTTGGCAATATACGGGTATAGATGGCTACGCCACTATAGCCATCTTCAAATGCGTCAAAGAAGTACGCTTGATAGCCTTCGGGATGATAACGTTCATCATCCAGCTGATACTCTTTGGCACGCAGATCCTGCAGACACACAACATCTGCATCTTGTTTAACCATCCACTGGAAAAACCCATTGTCTGCTGCCTGTTCAATACCCTGAGTATTGAATGTGATGACGCGCATAGCTATAAATCCATAAGAAACGGAATTTGATACGAGAGCCGCATTGTACTGGGTGTTTAAGCAAATTTGAATCTAAAGCGATGACAATTAGTGTAACGACGGGAAATTCAATGGGTATGTCCTGTCCTGATATAGAGGGGCAGGAAGAAACCCTGTATTATACGCGCATCTTTTTTACACAGCTTGTGGAGAGCCCAGATGCAAGATTATCAGAGAGAGTTTATCGAGTTCGCGATTGATAAAGAGGTGTTGCGATTCGGCGAGTTCACACTGAAGTCTGGTCGTACTAGTCCTTATTTTTTCAATGCCGGCCTCTTCAATACAGGCGCAGCGTTGGCGCGGTTAGGAAAGTGTTATGCGGCAGCCATTCAGGAATCAGGTATCGAGTACGATGTGATGCTGGGCCCTGCATACAAAGGTATACCGCTGGCAGCGGCGACGTGTGTCGCATTGGCGACCGAATTTGGCCAGGATGTTCCCTACGTGTTTAATCGTAAGGAAGCTAAAACCCATGGTGAGGGTGGAAAACTGGTAGGTGCACCATTGGAAGGTCGAGTGTTGATCATTGATGATGTGATTACCGCAGGGACTGCGATCCGTGAAGTGATGGATATCATTGATCAGGCTGGGGCGACTCCGGCAGGGACTGTCATTGCCTTGAATCGACAGGAAAAGGGCAAAGGAGAGCTATCAGCGATTCAGGAAGTTGAGCGTGATTATAATATGCCGGTGGCAAGCATCGTTTCTCTAAATGACCTGCTGACTTACCTAGGTGAGAAGGGTGGGATGGATGCTCAGATCGAAGCGATTTCGGCGTATCGCGCTCAATATGGCATCTGATCGGTTACTTATTAATCAGTAACCTAATGTTTTATCAGACACCCGGGTAATTTAGTTGATTTTTGCCGATCAGGCGTGTTTAATAAGCGCCCGTTGCCCGGATAGCTCAGTCGGTAGAGCAGAGGATTGAAAATCCTCGTGTCCTTGGTTCGATTCCGAGTCCGGGCACCACTAATTTGTTTTGAAAGAGCCTCACTTTGTAGTGGGGCTTTTTTGTGTCTGGGCTATCGCAGCTCGGAACACGAACCGGGTTCGATTATTCGTCGCTACGCTCCTCCCCCTACGGGCCATCGCCAAAGATCAGCGATGTTGTAATGGCCTTCGGCATTGCTCCGAGTCCTGGCACCACTTACTTCAAGCCTTGCAGTCAAATGCAGGGCTTTGTTGTTTCTGGAGTCTGGTATCTCTTTGGTTTGATCAGCAATTAAGTTCAGGCAGTCAAAGCAGTCTACTGCTGTAAAGTCTATCTATACCGCGCGGTTTCAGCGTCGTTTATCATTTAAGATCAAGCCCTCTCGGTTTCTAGTCAATCTCATTATGAAAACTGATTATTAATCAGTCTTGGGTACGTACGCGATAATTGTAGAACAGCAATGAGTGCCTTCGACTTTTCTATGAATGTTCAGCGCGAAGCGAATCTTAATGGTGATCGGGTAAATGTGGTGCTTTCTGGTAAGTTTCTACCCTATAAATCCTATTGATCAGGCCGGTGAGAGGAGGGGCTGGTCGTTCAGGTCCTCCTGGCTTATTACTCGGTTTCGCCCGTTTCGTTTTGCGAAGTAAAGGCACTTGTCTGCCTGTTGCATGAGTTTATCTTTGTTATCAGTCGGTTGTGGCAGTCGGCTTATATAGCCTACCGACACGGTGAGAACTTCAGCAGGATTGCTATCAGCGTTTTCAATGCATAACGCGGCGATCGAATCACAAATAGCTTCAGCAAAACCTCGTTCATCGCTTTCAGGGGCGGTGATAGAGAGTATTGCGAACTCTTCCCCCCCTAATCGGAACGCGTAATCAGTGGGGCGTTGGCAAAGGGCCAGTAATTGTTGAGCAACCTGTTGTAACGCTATGTCACCCTGTTGGTGGCCGTAGCGGTCATTAAGGCGTTTGAAATAATCGATGTCTAGTAGGAAGAAGTTAAGCTGCTTCTGTTCTTGGATAGAGCTTCTAAGCGCTTTATCCAATATGTCATCAAAATGTCTGCGGTTAAACAAGCTGGTGAGTTGGTCGGTAACTGATAGCCGGGCTAATTTTTGGTTGGCTTGCTTAAGTTCTGTTTCTGCCGCAATTCGTGCCTGACGTTCTCGCATTAGGTTCAGGGTGCGGGAGGAAAGACCGTCATACATGGTGAGCACGATATCAATCAGTATGTTGATCGAGCTATCCATCTCAAGTTCTGCACGCTTTTTTGCTTCATCGATATCAACGCCAGATTCGATGGCTTTGACGGCAATCGCTAGTCGTTTGTCGTCATCAATGATGTGAAATGCCAGCCAGCGGGTCAGAAAACGAAGAATCTTTTCAATGACTTCGTGTAGTGGCTGCCCAGCTTCTTTTTCCTGAATTGCTTTAACCGCGGGAAGAAAGGAGGCGTGGTTATGACTATGCGAGGCTACCCAGTCATCATCTTGTAGGTGTTCGGCCCAGATTGCTTCTTCAGTAACAAAATGGAAATCAGCGTACTCCGCCAGTTCATTAAAGGCTTCGTTGATCTCCATCGGTTCGTTATGAATCAGCGTGTTAACGAGTCGGTTGATGAGTACGATCAGCCGCTTATGCTGATCATCAATGGCGGGTATTCCCAGTTCAAACCCTTTATTCCAGGGGAAAGCTTCAAAGAAATCGAGATTGGGGTATGTATTCATTAAAGGGCTACGTTTTTTGCCTGCGTCCTGCCTGCGGAGTTTTATTGTTATGTTGAAGCGGAGTTCCGATTTCCAGCTTTTTTTTATTCTAGCAGATAAAGCCCTATAAAACGTAGTGCTTTATTGCCGCCTCAGATACGACTAAGGTCAGTAGGCCTGGTGGGGAAAGTAGAGCGGTTAAATAAAAAAAACACCGCATAGCGGTGTTCTTCTTAGTGCTTTAGAGGGTACTTGTTAACCAACGATACCTACACCATGGTCCACATAGTGGATACTACCGGAGGTTCCTTTGGATAGGTCGCTTAGGTAGAACATCGCTGCATCGCCCACCTCTTCGATAGTTGGAAGCTGTTGGTCGACCGCTCTTTGCTGGTTGTACTCCAACATGGTGGCAAAATCTTTAATACCGCCAGCCGCACGAGTTGCAATAGTACCCGGAGAGATCGAATTAACGCGGATGTGACGTGGACCAAGATCACGGGCCAGATAGCGAGTTGCGGCTTCAAGTGCTGCTTTAGCGCAGCCCATGACGTTGTAATCGCCGGTTGCCAGAGCGCTACCAAGATATGAGAAGTTGATCATCGAACCACCATCTTTCATCAGATCTTTTGCAAAAGAGGCCATGTGGATGAAAGAGAAACATGAGACATCCATCGCCTGGACAAAGCCCTCTCTGGAACATTCTGAGATAGGGGCGTGGAGATCTTCAAGGGGACAGAAGGCCAGCGAGTGGACCAATCCGTCCAGAGAACCCCAGGCTTCTTCTATCGCTTTAAACAGATCAACCATCTGCTGCTCCTGGGTAACATCCAGAGGCATGATGATTGAGGCGCCGACCTCTTCAGCAAGGGGGCGAACAAAGCGTTCAGCTTTATCATTAAGATAAGTAATTGCGAGTTCTGCACCTTGTTCGTGCAGTTTTTTTGCAACGCCGTAAGCGATGCTTTTATCGTTGGCAATTCCGACAATAAGAACTTTTTTTCCAGCCATTAATAAGTTAGACATTTCGATACACCATATATTTATAAATCAATAGGTTAAATATAAACGAAACTGATTTCAGAATTATGAAAGGCTGTTTTTATAGGCTCAATCGGTATCGCTATAACTCTTTTGTGCTCTGCACAATTTCTATGTTAAGTATATCGACTAAAGTCGACGAATGTTTACAAATTAAGTCCCAAAATGGGTATGGGTTTCTTGATGTGTCTGGGAAGTTATAAAAAGAGGGAGTGGTTATAGGGGGAAAGCATCTGGCCTGCTTTGAGAAGAGGGCAGATGCTTGTATCGGGGTCGCAATTTAATCGCCTAGAGCGGTGCCCTCTCTGCGGGGGTCAACGGCGCTTTTCCAGGAGCCATCAGACTGGCGGAAAAAACCATGCAGACCACTATTAAGGTCTCTGATTTTTATCTCGTGGCCCAACGTCTTGAGTGGTTCGGCAAGTTGCTCTGCGGAAGTACCTGCTTCCAGTTCAGTCACGCCGTTGCGATTAACCACGTGAGGGGTATTGAAGGCCTGTTGCAGGGATAGATCAGAACTGAGTTTGAGGTAGAGGTTTTTTGCGACATAGCTAATGATCCGGCTGCCTCCAGGGGAGCCGAGTGCAGCGACCAGGTGATTATTTTTATCAAACACCATTATGGGAGACATTGAACTGCGGGGACGCTTGCCTGGCTGAACCCGATTGGCAACGGGTTTTCCATCCTGTTCGGCGACGAAGGAAAAATCAGTGAGTTGGTTGTTTAGAAGAAAACCCCCAGCCATCAGAGTGGAGCCAAAGGCCATCTCGATGCTGCTGGTAATAGAAACGGCGTTACCCCAGCGATCGACAATAACAAAGTGGCTGGTGGAGGGGAGTTCTGGAGACTGGTCATCAGCCCGGCTGAGCCTGTTAGGTAATTCACCGGGGTTGGCTCTGCCCATATCCGTCAATGGGGAGATCAGCATACTGCGCTGTCGTAGATAGCTTTCGTCCAGGAGCTGATCCATCGGGACATCGACAAAATCACTGTCAGCCAGATAACGTGCCCGGTCGGCATAGGCTAAACGACTTGCCTGAGTGAAGAGTTGATAGAATTCTATAGAGTTCGGTTGTAGCTGTTTCGGCTCGGCCAGCTCCATAAGTTTAATGATCTGCAGTGTTGTTATGCCGCCGGACGTGGGGGGCGGGAAACCACAGACTCGATAATCTCTGAATGGGCGACAAACGGCCTGACGTTCAACTGCCTGATAGTTTTTCAGGTCATTCAACTGAAGCTTGCCGGGGTTATCAGTCGCTTGCTTTACCGCGTCGATAATATTCTCTGCCAGCTCCCCTTGATAAAATGCAGTTGCGCCTTTTCCAGCAATCTGACGCAATGAGTTTGCCAATTCTGGATTGGTTAGTTGGTGCCCTACCGGTAAAGCCTCCCCCTCTGGCGTAAAGAAATAGTCACGGGCCTGAGGGTATTTTCCCAAGCCCGGATTTATTTTAGATGTGAGCAGTTGATTGAGTCTTGGGCTCACCTTAAAACCGCTTTCTGAGGTTTTAATTGCATCGTCGAATAGCGAGGCCCATGGCACCTTCCCGTATTGTTTCTGGCTCAATTCCAGCATCGCCAGAACGCCAGGGGTGCCAACTGAACGGCCGCCAACCATCGCGTCCCACCACCGCATCGGTTTTCCCTCGTCAGTCATAAATAGATTTTCATCAGCGGATGCGGGGGCTGTTTCCCTGCCGTCGAATGCCTTTAATTGTTTGTTGGCGTTATCCCAGTAAAGCATGAATGCGCCACCGCCGATGCCGGATGACTGGGGCTCGACCAGGGTAAGCATTGCCTGAACAGCAACCGCTGCATCAGCGGCGCTACCTCCCTGTTGTAATATCCGATACCCGGCTCGGGTGGCTAAGGGATGGGCGGTAACAACCAGTTGATGCCGGGCTTCGACACTTTGCTTAACCAGAGTTCCGGTAGCGGATTCCGGCGCTAAATCTTCATTGACCGCGAATAAAAGTGTCGGAAGGAGGGTGAGTGTACCCAAAATGACAGAGAGAGTAGGCCTGCGCATAGCTTTATTCCTGAGGAAAATTGGTCGATTGCCGATTATTGGAACCGTTATTATTAAAGCAGAAATTTAATCAAATTGTTGTCACTGTATTAAATTTATCTTTAAAGTCATAGGGTTGAATGGGCGCTTGAGAGAACTGGCGGGCCATCGGTAATGTCTATGTTTAATCATTATCGGAGGGTGATAGCCGTCGCTCGAAATGGGTAGCATCTGTGGTGCTGGCAAGCATTGCTTTATCTATACTGGAGTTAGTTAAAGATCAAACCGCTCGGGCCGATAGCATTCCGACGGACAGTGATAATGGAGATTCCCCTTTGTCTATAGCAGTCAAACCTATCTACAACGCAGGCAGTGACGCCAAAGAGACACGCGTAGTGTTACTGAATGACCATGAAGGCAAAGCGCTTGTTATTTTGCCAGCCAATATGCTGTTAAATCTGGTTAGCATTTGGAAACACTCAGGCCGACATCTGCAACCTGTCAGAGGGCAGGATGCTATGAAATTTTTTGGTCAGCCAGCTTTACAGGTCAATGCCGGGCAGAAGAAGCTTTTTCAATTGCCTGTATATATAGATCAGTCAATTGCTGACTACGATAAGCTTGAGGTTATCGAGCCTTATACCGGTTTAGCCTTCGTGGCTCAAAAACAGTGGTTTCAGGATCATGTATCGCTTTGTGCCTTAGGATTGACGGTTAACGGAATCAATCAGCAGCAGCCCGATGGTAACGATGAACAGGTCATTACTCGTGCTGTTGAACGTTTTACAACGTTGAGAATTCAGCAGCGTCTAGAAGATACTTTAGGGTTGCCCTCATTACCGCCTTCGATGAAACGGCTGGTTGAGCTGCGTTCTGATCCGGCCGCGGGAATTGATGACCTGGTCCCTCTTGTCCGCGGTGATGCCAGTCTTGCAGCTCAAGTTATGAGCTGGGCTGCCTCTCCTTACTATGCGGCGCCTGGTGACGTACATTCCGTTGAGGATGCGGTGATTCGTGTTTTAGGCTTTGATCTGGTGGTTAATCTGGCACTAGGTGTGGCTATGGGTAAAGCGTTGTCAGTACCGGAAGATACTCCCCGTGATGGTGTTCCATACTGGCAACAGTCGGTATATACCGCCGCCGCCGCAGAACTTCTGTGCAAAAAAATACCTGCAGAGATCAGGCCCAAACCCGGTCTGGTTTATCTAGCCGGTTTACTGCAAAACTTCGGATACCTGATACTTGCACACCTATTTCCGCCTCATTTTTCTCTGTTATCACGTTATATCGAAGCGAATCCACATATGCCCCTGGAGTTTGTCGAAAAGCAGGTGCTCAATGTTACCCGGGAGCAGGTCGGAAGCTGGCTTTTGGAAAACTGGGGGCTGCCAGATGTCGTTGTTGAAGCGGTGCGTCATCATAATGATTTGGCTTATGAGGGGCTTGCCAGTCACGAAGCGAAGTTGCTACATATTGTGAGTCGTGGTTTGCGTGCACTGGAGATGGCAGATGGGCCAGTTGAATCAGTTCCGAAGACGATTCTTGCTGAGCTGAAACTGACTCAGACGGATATTGATAATGTATTGGAGCAAGTCACGGAAAGCCGGGCAGAGCTCGATTCTCTGGTACATACCATAATGCATGCACACTGACTTTATCCGGGTTCACCTGTTAGAGTCAGTGTTGAAACAACGGTCGCTCAGATCGTTGTTTCGCTTTCCAGCTGCTCCAGTTCCTCGAGTTTATCCAGCCAGTCAGCTTCGATCTTTTCAGATTTTTGCTGTAGCTCGCCCTGTTGTTGCAACAGTTGTTTCAAGTTCTCTTTGTTAGCCTCTTCGTAAAGACTGTTATCTGCAAGCTGGCTTTCCAGTTGCTGTAGCTTAGCTGTGGTCTTGTCCAGTTCTGTTTCGAGCTTATCAACAGCGTTGCGTAATGGCCGAAGGGCTTTACGGCGCTCAGCTTCAAGACGTTTTTGCTCTTTCTTTTCAGCGGCACTTACTGAACGATTTTCCCTCGGTGTATCAGTCGTTTGAGTCTGTGTCCGGCGTTGCGTGGCCAGCCATTGTTGGTAGTCATCCATATCACCGTCAAAAGGGGTTACGCTGCCATTGGCGACCAGCATAAACTGGTCAACAGTGTTGCGTAGCAGGTGACGGTCGTGGGACACCAGGATCAGCGCGCCTTCAAAGCTTTGTAACGCCAGTGTCAGAGCGTGTCTGACTTCGAGATCCAGGTGGTTGGTAGGCTCATCTAATAGCAGCAGGTTAGGACGCTGCCAGGCGATAAGTGCTAAGGCAACCCGGGCCTTTTCTCCGCCGGAGAATAATTTGACGGGTTCTAGCGCCCGATCACCATTGAAATCAAAACTACCCAGATAGTTTCTGATCTCCTGATCACTAGCTTTGGGAGAGATGCGCTGGATATGTAGCGAGGGTGATGCCTCAAGATCCAAAGCTTCAAGCTGATGCTGTGCAAAATAACCGATTTTAAGGTGTTCACCCGCTTTATATAGACCGTTAATCTGAGGCAGGTCTTGAGTCAGCGTTTTAATCAGGGTCGACTTACCCGCCCCATTGGGCCCAAGGAGACCGATACGGTCACCAGGGGATAACGTCAGTTTTACATTATTCAACACCGGCTGTTGATAACCTAAAGCACAATTATCCAGGCTTAACAGAGGAAAAGATATTTTGTCAGAAGACTGAAACGTGAAGCTGAACGGACTGTCCACATGGGCCGGAGCGATGCGCTCCATCCGTTCCAGTTCTTTAACTCGGCTTTGAGCTTGCTTTGCCTTAGTCGCTTTGGCTTTAAAGCGGGTAACAAAACTCTCTATTTCGGCAATTCTGACCTGTTGTTTTTCAAATTGAGACTGCTGCTGAGCTAGCCGTTCCGCTCTGCGCAGCTCAAAATCGCTGTAGCCGCCTTTGTACAGCTCAGTTTTCTGATTGTACATATGTACGATATGGGTGCTGACCGCATCCAGAAAATCCCGGTCATGGGAGATCAGCAGCAGGGTGCCCTGATAGTTTCGCAGCCACTGTTCCAGCCAGATAGTTGCATCCAGATCCAGGTGGTTGGTAGGCTCATCAAGTAGCAAAATATCAGAATAGCTCATGAGTGCCTGAGCCAGATTAAGGCGAATGCGCCAGCCGCCGGAAAAAGTATTAACCGGTCGTTCTGCATCTGCAGTGGTAAAACTAAGCCCGTTCAGCAGTTGATGGGCCCGGGATTCGGCAGTGTAGCCATCGACCGCATCTAGCTGCGCATGCAGTTCACCAATACGGTGATGATCTCCGGACTGTTCAGCATCTGCCAGGGCTTGCTGAACGCTACGTAATCGCTTGTCACCGTCCAGGACGTAATCAATAGCGCGTTGAACGCTGTCGCCAACCTCTTGAGCCATATGTGCAATGGTCAGGTTTGCTGGTAGCTGAAGATCGCCTTCATCGGGCTGAAGCTGGCCGAGAATAAGTTTGAAAAGGGAGGATTTACCTACGCCATTGGCGCCGACAATACCGACTTTTTGATTGGCGTGAATAGTTAATTGCGCTCTATCTAGCAGGCGCATGTGTCCACGTTGTAAGCTAAGCTGGTTTAACTGAATCATGGCGGCGGATTTTAGCATAGATGAATGAAGATAATGAGTTTTGGAGCTATGCAATCAAGGTTTATTCAGATCCGGAAATAGCCGAGGTTTGCCAGGCGTTGCAAAATCGCTTTCAGCTGAGCGTAAACCGCCTGCTATTTGCGCTTTGGCTTGCTGAACAGGGGCGTGTTTTACCTATGGATTTGGACGAGGCCGATAGCCGAGAGTGGCGTTTGACACTGCTTGAACCCCTAAGATCGCTTCGCTATAAACTGCGGAAATCAAAGCGGTCAGTTGAAGAGGAAAATTGTTATCAGCAATTAAAAATAGCCGAATTATCAGCGGAAAAGGTGGAGATTGGATTGTTGTTTAAGCTAAAAGATCATTGCTCTACAACAGCTAAGCTATCAGGGCTTAGGTATCAGAACCTTTGTGTCGCGGCGGATACAGGAACAGACGGGGCAGGAGAGTTACAAGTTTTATTAACTCAATTAAGCGATAAAGCCGCTGTGAACGGTAGTATTTAATGGAACTTTTCAGTTTAATGGCTTACTAATCGCTGATAACTGACTCTTGGATTAAAGGAATGACAATGAAAAAGACGCTGGTGGCTGTGGCCGTAGCAAGTATTGTATTGGTGGGATGTAGCGCTGATAAAGAGCCGGCTGCACCGGTTGAGAAACCTTATACCCTGGAAACTGACCAGCAGAAGCTGGGCTACAGCCTGGGCCTGATGCTGGGTGAACGCCTTAAATCAGATGTAGAAGAGCTGGATGTAGACGCTCTGCGTCGCGCTGTCGAGACTGTTTACTCCGGTGCAGAGCCATTGCTGAAGCCGGAAGAAGTTGAAGCGACTATGATGGCCTTCCAAAAGAAAAAGATTGAGGAGCAGCAGGCGGCTGTAACTAAAATGGCTGAGGGTAACTTAGCTAAAGGCCAGGCGTACATGGCTGAAAATGGAAAGAAAGAAGGTGTAGTTACCACAGAATCTGGACTTCAATACGAAGTATTGACCGCCGGTGAAGGCGCATCGCCAAAAGCTGAGGATACCGTTAAGGTACATTACCGTGGCTCCCTGATCAGCGGTACTGATTTTGATAGCTCTTATAGTCGAGGAGAGCCTGTTTCTTTCCCACTTAACGGGGTAATTCCTGGTTGGACTGAAGGCCTGCAGCTGATGAAAGTGGGTGAAAAGTCGCGTTTAGTGCTTCCTGCTGAACTAGCTTATGGTCCTGGAGGTATGGGCGAGGCTATCGGGCCGAATGAAACTCTAGTATTTGAAGTTGAATTGCTAGATATCAATCCTACTGAGTAAAGCGCCAACATTGGTCATAAAGTTAAAACCACCCTTATGGGTGGTTTTTTTTGGTGCATCAAAAACAGCTCTGATCGAAAATGTCACTAATATCAAGCGTTTTTGACAGTTCATTTGTAAAAATATTACAACATTATTAGGGCGTAATATAACGGGCAATCAGTCGTTTCTGTACAGAAGTAAAACAGTTGCTACACTTAAAGACTGAAAGTTAACTATATGGATTAAAAGAATAAAGAAGTGGAATGCTCTTTGCAGAGCCTAAACGTATAGCAATGTTACTCAATACGACCCTGCTTTTTATTATTCATTAATACGTTCAAAGAGAGGAAGTATCCGATGAAGAAAACCCTTATCTCCGCTACCGCGCTTATGGCTGCAATGGCGGGTACTGCAATGGCTGGCACTTTGGAAAACGTTCAAGAACGTGGTGCTATACAGTGCGGCGTAACCAGTGGTGTACCAGGCTTCTCCGTACCTGACGATAAAGGTAATTGGAAAGGTCTTGATGTCGACTTGTGTCGTGCGGTTGCCGCAGCAGTATTTGGCGATGCGACAAAAGTTAAATTTATTCCACTGAATGCGAAAGAGCGTTTTACCGCGTTGGTTTCTGGTGAAATTGATGTGCTGTCCCGGGTAACTACCTGGACTCAGACTCGTGATACACAGCTCGGTATCAACTTTGCTGGCGTTAACTACTATGATGGCCAGGGTTTCTTGGTTAAGAACGAGCTGGGCCTGAAAAGCGTTAAAGAGCTTGATGGTGCGACAGTATGTGTACAGTCTGGTACCACTACCGAATTGAATATGGCGGATTATTTCCGCGCACAGGGTATTTCGTACACGCCAGTAGTCTTCGATACGAATGATCAGGCAGCCCAGGCGTTTGACAGTGGTCGTTGTGATTCCTTCACGACTGACTTGTCACAGGCAGCAGGTCTGCGTACTCGAATGCAAGATCCATCTTCCGTTGGCGCACTACCAGAAGTTATCTCTAAAGAACCTCTGGGACCTGTTGTACGTCAGGGTGACGACACTTGGTTTAACATTGTTAAGTGGAGCCACAATGCGATGCTGAACGCTGAAGAGCTGGGCATCACTTCTGCGAACGTTGATAAAATGAAAGCGGAAAGCACTAATCCAAACGTTAAGCGTCTGGTTGGTCTTGATGGGCCAAAAGGCAAAGGCATGGATCTGCCTGATGACTGGGCATACCAGATCGTTAAGCAGGTGGGTAACTACGGTGAAGCTTATGAGCGAAACGTAGGTAAAGGTTCACCACTGGGACTGGAGCGCGGACTGAATGCGCTATGGAACCAGGGTGGCTTGCAGTACGCACCACCTATGCGTTAATACGCTGATTAGCGGCTGGCCGAAAGGCTGGCCGTTTTTGTATCTGCTTCCAAAATTTATAGAGGGGGCAAATAGATCTGTGTACTGACTTCTGGAGTAAACAATGTCCTCAGACATTTCGAATTCGGGTCACAACCCTGAAGGCGGCCCGGCTAAGCCAAAGGCGCCTCCGCAGAACAAACCAAAATTCTGGAACGACCCGAAGAAAAGGTCGTTACTATTCCAGGTGCTATTGTTGTCGGCACTAGGATTTGTTTTCTATTCCATCATTGATAATACCCTGACCAACCTAGAACAGCGTGGTATCACCACAGGTTTCGACTTCCTGACCGAGGAAGCGGGTTTCGGTATCGCGATGAGTCTGATCGATTACACCGAAGCATCAAGTTATGGTATGACCTTTATCGTCGGCCTGATGAACACCATTTTGATCGCATTAATGGGTATCTTTGCGGCGACCATACTGGGTTTCCTGTTGGGTGTAGCGAGATTGTCAGATAACTGGCTGATCTCTAAAGCCTCTACTATCTACATCGAAACGTTCCGTAATATTCCATTACTGCTGCAGATCTTTTTCTGGTATTACGCGGTACTGCGAACACTTCCTCATCCACGCCAGAGCATGGAGTTTTTCGGGACCTTTCTTAACAATCGTGGGTTTATTGTGCCAGCGCCGGTCGCTGAAGATGGTTTCGGGGTGGTGGTATTTGGCTTCTTTGCCGCTTTGATTGGAAGCTGGTTGATTTCTCGTTGGTCGAAGAAGCGCCAGGAACTTACCGGTCAGCAATTCCCCGTCTTCTGGGCCAGCCTTGGATTGATTGTCGGCATACCATTAGTACTCTTTATGCTGAGTGGAATGCCTCTAGGCCTTGATCATCCTGAGTTGAAAGGTTTTAACTTTAAGGGTGGCATCACGGTTATACCTGAGCTGATTGCGCTCTGGTTTGCGTTGAGTATCTATACAGCGGCTTTCATTGCTGAAACTGTCCGGGCAGGTATTCTGGCGGTGTCCCATGGTCAGACTGAGGCTGCAACGGCACTGGGTATGTCGAAAGCAAAAACGCTGCGGTTAATCGTTATTCCTCAGGCGCTGCGTGTGGTTATCCCACCGTTGACCAGCCAGTATCTGAATCTGACTAAGAACTCATCTCTGGCAACCGCGATCGGTTATCCGGATTTGGTTAACGTATTTGCAGGTACTACTTTGAATCAGACGGGACAGGCGATTGAGGTAATTGCGATGACGATGGCTGTTTATCTGACGCTGAGTCTGCTGACATCGACATTTATGAACTGGTATAACTCCAGAATTCAGCTGACCGAACGATAGAAGGGGATGCTATGAAATATGAAATACAACCCACGCTGCCCCCACCTGCGAGTATGGTCGGAGTGATTGGTTGGATGCGTAAGCATCTGTTTAATGGGCCAATTAACTCGGTAGCGACTATTGTTGTCGGGTATTTTCTGATCAGCTTTCTGGTTCCTACTATTCAGTGGATCTTTATCGATGCTGATTGGGTCGGCGATAGCCGCGATGCTTGCACCAGTGGCGGTGCCTGTTGGGTCTTTATTAACAATCGACTTGACCAGTTTCTGTATGGTTTCTATCCGGAAGCGGAACATTGGCGAGTGCAGACAGCCTTTATTCTACTAATCGGTTCGATTATCTGGCTAGTGATGCCGCAGACGCCGAAGAAAGGGCTGGTGGCTGCGTTACTGTTAGTGGTTTATCCAGTCGTTGCCTTCTTCCTGCTGTATGGGGATATCTTCGGCTTGGAGACTGTCGAAACTCACCTGTGGGGAGGTCTTAGCCTGACGTTAGTGTTGGCGGTGGTTGGTATTGTCGCTTCGCTGCCGCTCGGTATTCTGTTGGCGCTGGGGCGTCAGTCGGAGATGCCGATCGTGAAATCGGTCTGTGTTATCTTCATTGAGATCTGGCGTGGCGTGCCTTTGATTACAGTGCTGTTTATGGCTTCGGTTATGTTGCCACTGTTTTTCCCGGAAGGGATGAGCTTTGACAAGCTGCTCAGGGCGTTGATCGGTATTACCCTGTTCCAGTCTGCCTATATGGCGGAAGTTATCAGGGGTGGTCTGCAGGCGATCCCTAAGGGACAGTATGAAGCGGCGGATGCTTTGGGTCTGGGTTACTGGCAGAAGATGATTCTGATCATCATGCCACAGGCGTTGAAGCTGATGATCCCAGGCATAGTGAATACCTTTATTGCCCTCTTTAAGGATACCAGTCTGGTACTGATTATCGGTCTGTTTGACGTACTGGCGATTGGCCAGGCGGCGAATCAGGATCCGAAATGGATCGGTTACTCCACCGAAAGCTATTTGTTTGTTGCCCTGTTGTTCTGGGTCTTCTGTTTCAGTATGTCGCGCTATTCGCAGCAGCTGGAGAGACAACTTCACACCGGGCACTGAGCCTGATAACAGAGAGATTTAGAGATGAGTCATTCACAAGCTAGTGACAAATTGATGGTGGAACTGCGCGACCTGAATAAATGGTACGGCGAGTTTCATGTTTTGAAGAATATTAATCTGGAAGTGAAGCAAGGCGAGAAGATTGTTATCTGTGGCCCATCGGGGTCCGGTAAATCAACTATGATCCGTTGCATTAACCATTTGGAAGAGCATCAGAAGGGAGATATCGTTGTCAGTGGTATCCCCCTTAATGAAGATATTAAGAATATCGAAGCGATCCGTAAGGAAGTGGGAATGGTGTTTCAGCACTTTAATTTATTCCCGCATCTGACTGTACTGGAAAACTGTGTACTGGCGCCTATTTGGGTAAAGAAAATGCCTCGCAAGGAAGCTGAAGCCCAAGCGATGGAGCTGCTTGAGCGGGTTAAAATTCCCGACCAGGCGCTTAAGTATCCGGGCCAGTTGTCAGGAGGGCAGCAGCAACGGGTAGCGATCGCCCGATCACTCTGTATGAATCCTGATGTAATGCTATTCGACGAGCCGACCTCTGCACTCGACCCTGAGATGATTAAAGAGGTATTGGATGTAATGATTGAGCTGGCCACAGAAGGTATGACCATGCTTTGTGTAACCCATGAGATGGGCTTCGCGAAGACCGTAGCTGATAGGGTTATCTTCATGGATGGCGGACAGATTGTTGAAGAAAATGAGCCTCATGAGTTCTTTAACAATCCGCAGCATGAACGAACCCAGCTGTTTCTGAGTCAGATACTTCAGCACTAACGCCGTGTAGTTGTTAGGCGCGGCTTTGTCGCTTGATAGACGTCGCTTCGCGACTTACTCGCTGCTATAAAAGCACAAAAAAAACCGCCTATCTGGGCGGTTTTTTTGTTTTCTAGCAATAGCATAAAGGGATCTAAGGTTCTGCTTGGATCCAGATCTAGCTATTAGCCGTGGGTAAGTTCTTCGTATTCGGCTTCGCTCAATTTACCATCTTTATCGATGTCAGCGCCTATAAACGCCGCTTCAAGACCATTAACACTTTTAGCCTCTTCCAGATTGATAACACCATCAGCGTTGATATCAACGGTTTGAAAGTCTGGCATCTCTACGGCAAAAGCTGTGGCTGAAACGGTTGTCAGGGCGATGGCGCATAGGGTTTTGATGTTCATATTTAAAGCTCCTAGATTTAAGTTAACAAAGTGTTTATTGATAACCTCTGTATAGCAGTCTTTGTGCCAACGTAGATTTATATATATATATATCAACAGCTTAAGCGAGGAAGTTTTATTTGTTCAGAAGATAACTGTCTCTATAGAGCATCGGGATATTAAGGCTCTTTAATAAGTAATTGATTTATAAGCATTTTAACTGTCTTCGCCCAGAGACTGGGCTAAATGCATGTAAACGATTTATCTGGGCTGTTTATGTATCTGAAGGCAAGGGTCGAGGTGCATGGAGGTTGCTTGAAGGTAATAGGAGTTATAAAGCCCTTATGCTGATTCGTTACGAACTGTCGCCAGCGTTTACAACAGCATATTTTCGCTCAAACTGATCGGCAGGTATCGGTTTGCAGAAGTAATATCCCTGACCATAGTCGCAACCCCACTGAGCCAGCAACTCAAGTTGCTCTTTAGTTTCGATACCTTCAGCAATAACTTTGATACCTAATTTATGAGCCATTGCGATAACCGATTCACAGATGGCTGAATCATCGCTATCCGCTGTTAAGTTGCTGACAAAAGTCTGGTCAATCTTGAGATAATCTACGTCGTATTTTTTGATGTAAGAAAGCGAGGAATACCCTGTACCAAAGTCATCCAAAGCAATTTGCATCCCGGCATCACTCATGGCGAATAATTTACTCGCGACAATAGGGCCTGAATCCATCAACAGCCCTTCTGTCATTTCAACCACGATGGCCTCGCCTGTCAGTCCGTGTTGGCTTAAGTAGTCAAACCAGTCATATATATGAACGTCCTCACTCTTGAATTGAATCGGTGATTTGTTAATGCTTATTTGAAAATTAGAAGCGATCGTTTCGCGCCAAGATTCGACCTGGTTCACGGCCTCTTTAAATACCCAATTACCTATCTCAATAATTGCTCCCGTTGCTTCTGCCACAGGAATGAAGTCAGCAGGACTAATGATACCCTGCTGTGGATGATGCCATCGAATTAATGCCTCTGCTTTATGAATAGAACGCGTTTTCAAATCTACAATCGGTTGATAGAACAGTTGAAACTGATTGCAGGCTAAAGCCTTTCTTAAGTCGGCGCTAACCGCATATTTATATTGCGTTGACTGCTTCATCATCGGCACGTAATAACTACGTTGGTTACGACCTTGTTGTTTTGCGCTCTCCAACGCTAGATTAGAGCATTGAATCAATACTTCAGACGTTGATGCATGGGTCGGAAAAGACGCGATGCCGATACTGCTAGTCAGATAGACATTATGATTTTCAATATCGAATGCGGTTGCCAGTATCGCCTGAATACGTTTAACAATACTTTCTACATCGTTCTGAGAGCTTTCATCGGGCAATATAACAGCAAATACATCCCCCGCAATTCGTGCCACCAGATGGGAGGCTTGCAGGCAATTTAGAATTTTTTCCGCTGATTGTTTTATAAGCTCATCACCAACCAGATAGCCGAGGCTATCATTAATTTCAGTTAAGCGATCTAAATCAATCAGCAATAAATGGATTGGATATTCTTGTACGGTGGCAAGGTCTATTTCATGGTTCAAATGTTCGATAAACATGTGACGATTAGGTAGGCCAGTCAGGCTATCAAAATTTGCTTGCCGTTTGATTAAGTCTTCAGACGCTTTACGCTGAGAGATATCACTGAAGAGACCGATTCGTCGATAGGGCTGATTGCTTTCATCATAAATCGTGTTAATCGATAGCCACTCAGCATATATTTCACCATTCTTACGCTGGTTCCATATCTCTCCTTCCCATTGTCCTGTTGAATTAAGTTTATTCCACATTTTTTGATGAAAGGAGCGATCTTGTTTGCCTGATTTCAAAATGCTGTGGGTTTTACCGACGACTTCCGGTTGAGAATAGCCTGTGATTTTTGAAAAAGCTGCGTTGACACTTAATATAATGCCGGCTTCATCCGTTACACTTATGGCCTCTTGGCTATTTTCATAAACGGAAGATGACAATCTCAGTGCTTCTTCTTTCTTTTTTTGAATAGTAATATCCAGCGTTGTAATTAACACGATGTCCATCGAATCTTCATAGCCAGGCATAATGGCATGTCGTACTTCAACCCATCGCTGCTCACCGTTCAAATCAATAAAAATTGACTCACACTCATAGACTTTTTTACCCTGCATAAATGCATCAAGTACTTCTATAAACTGCTCGATACTGGATTGATCAAAAAATTGAGTAATGCCTTCGGTTAACTGATCTTTCGAGACAGCCCCCGAAACCCTCAGTGCCGCATCATTTACATCAACTATTTTAATTGAGTTAACAAGACCCCAAGCTTTCTCTCGATGTTTTAGGAAGTAATCGGATACAGAAATATCAGGGTAGTCACGTCGTATAACTTTCAGAGCGGAGCTTACTGCTGACCAATCTTCCTCCCAGATGGCCGCAGGGGCATGATAATAAAGACCCTTCATGCGCTCTTCACTGAACACTAAAGCTTTAGATAAGCGCACTTGTTTTAGACGATCTATAAACAAAAAACTGAGCATAACTATTGCAAGTGGATACACGACTAAAACAGGCAATGCAATAACCCATAGTATTTGTAGTGCCTTATCAATAGGGAATAAAAACAGTGAAGCTAAGTAGGCTAGATGAATAATAAGCCCAAAGCACCATAACTCTTTCAGTGATAGTTCGATTAAGCCTTTGGGGAGTCTATATGTACGCCATAGTACGCCAATAATTCCAGACGAAATAATACCGGCAACACCTGGGATAACACCATCTCCCCCCAGAGAGATCCGTACAACGGCGGCAATCAATATCGCAATCGAAGTCGGTGTTACACCCAGGCATAAGCCTGATACGCCTAATAGGATAGAGCGAGCATCAAAGATGATGCCCTCTTCATAGTGCCATGATGTCAACATAGTGACAGTGACAATCAAGCCAACGGTAATGCCTGTAACCAAGTCTTTAAGATGCGGCTTTTCTGTATCCCATTGGCGAGATATAAAGTCATAAATAAATAGCATTGCTATTAATAATGCTACATTTTGAGATAGAACCAAAAAAACTGAATTGATCATACAACAGTCGTCCTTAGCATCCAGTGCCTTAACAAATGATCACCAACTTTAATGCTTCACTATACTAACCAGCGGGTATGGGCTGAACGATATCTCATATCTCATATCTCATACCTCAACCGTTGCTTGATTTTGCAAACCTTTGCCTATTTATGAAGCGGGCTAAACAAACAAGTATTCATCATACCCACAATTTATACAATGATAATAGTCAAGTGGCATCAGCTAGTGGATTTGCCACGATTAGTCGTAGTATTGCCTCTAAAGAAAGATAAACGTAGTGTCCGCTTTCGAGGAATTGGATAGATAGAGTTGTGATCTAGCGGTTCGAACGTAATTGTCGCCTTCAGGTCGAAAGGTGGCTCTGTGCTGCTTTCAGAGGTTCTATATATATGCCAAAAGCGGACTAACGGACCTAGCCTAGAACTTCTGGGATGCGCTAGTTGCTCACGCTCTTTCGTCCTAGCCTGTGAATAACTGTATTGCGAGTTGTACAAGGAGTGTTTAGTTAATTACTTTCTATTTTGCAGCTTTTAATGGACTTCACTATGACGATACTAATAGCGATAGTACTGACTGAAATTAACTTGAAAATGAGGTCGTTGGCAACAACAAAGGAATAGCAGCCAGCAAACATCATAGAACTTATAGCAATATATTTAGCTTTTACTGGGATGTAACGCTGGCACTCCCATTGCCTGATTATGGCCCCAAACAGCTTATTGCTAACGAGCCTTGCGTGCAGTTTCGGCGATGATTTTGCGAAACACCATGCGGACAGTAATACAAAACATGTTGTAGGCATCAGTGGTAAGAAAATCCCAAGTGTGCCTAAACCTAGTGAGATAAACCCTGCGGTCTTATAGAATAGTTTCATGATAGACCTCGTCGATTAGAATTAAAGGTGAGTGTTAATGCAGCACAACGAAGTTCTGCATTAACACTCTTGTTGGCTGCTCAGTCTAATCCAGTGATATACCCAGCGCCTTAGCGACTCCGGCGCCGTAAGCCTGATCAGCTTTTAGACAGTTGCCGATATGTCTCCTTTGGATTTCAACAGATGCTCCACCCACGGACCGGGCCGTATTCTCGAACAGCAGTTGCTGTTGTTCTGGGCTCATCAGGCGGAACAGTGTACCGGGTTGTGAATAGTAGTCATCATCTTCTCGGTGATCCCAGCGTGAGGCTGCCCCTGATAATGACAGCGGTGGTTCAGCGTACTCCGGCTGCTCTTGCCACTCGCGCTGGCTATTGGGTTCATAACCAATAGTGCCACCGTAGTTATCATCAACCCGCATAGCCCCATCTCGATGATAGCTATGTACCGGACAGCGGGGTGCATTAACCGGAATCTGATGATGGTTTACGCCCAGACGATAGCGTTGCGCATCTCCGTATGAGAACAGACGCCCTTGCAGCATTTTGTCCGGTGAGAAACTAATTCCCGGCACTACGCTAGCTGGATTGAATGCAGACTGTTCGACTTCAGCAAAATAATTTGAAGGATTGCTATTAAGCTCCATCGTGCCGACTTCAAGTAGGGGGTAATCAGCTTTTGGCCAGATTTTGGTTAAGTCGAATGGATTGAATAAGCTGCTTTCCGCTTGTTCTTCCGTCATCACCTGAATGCTCATGGTCCAGGAAGGGTAATCGCCATTTTCAATGGACTCATATAAATCACGCTGGTGGCTTTCTCTATCTCGGCCGATCAGTTGTTCAGATTCTCCATCGGTAAGGTTTTTAATTCCTTGATTGGATTTGAAATGAAATTTGACCCATGTGCGCTCATTGTTAGCGTTAATCATACTGAAAGTATGACTGCCAAATCCGTGCATCTGTCGATAGGAGGCTGGTATGCCCCGGTCACTCATGACTATAGTGACCTGATGTAAGGCTTCAGGAAGCAGCGTCCAGAAGTCCCAATTGTTTTGGGCACTGCGCATGTTCGTACGCGGGTCGCGCTTGACGGCGTGGTTCAAATCGGGGAATTTAAGCGGATCACGCAAGAAGAATACCGGTGTATTGTTACCCACCAGGTCCCAATTTCCCTCTTCTGTGTAGAATTTTAACGCAAAACCACGAATGTCTCGTTCTGCATCGGCAGCGCCACGTTCACCTGCGACGGTCGTAAAGCGTGCGAACATTTCTGTTTGTTTACCGACCTCCGAAAAAATCTTTGCGCGGGAATATTTTCTAATATCGTTGGTAACGGTGAAGGTACCATAAGCACCTGAGCCCTTAGCGTGCATGCGTCGTTCCGGTATAACTTCGCGGTCAAAATGTGCCAGTTTTTCCAGAAACCAAACGTCCTGGAGTAATTGTGGTCCACGGGGGCCTGCGGTTGTCGTGTTCTGGTTATCGGCCACGGGACAGCCGGATGCCGTAGTTAATTTCTTAGTCATGTTGTTCTCCTGCTAGATGTCTACTTCTTTAGCTTAGGAGAATATATGTATATATAAAATTAATTATAATTATGTTTATTATAGCTTTTATCTATTTTTGGCTAAAAGAGGCCCAATATGAAGACTTATATAAGGCTATATAGCGAGTAATGCTGTTTGCAGGAATGGGGCGTTTACAGTTAGTTAGATCGAAAGGTAGTTCTTCATTGCTTTAGGATATTCTGATGTCTGCTATATGCTGTGTTGCAACGATTCACTGAGCCCACAGTCGAACGCAGGACTATAAAAGTCACGACAAATAAGTTCCGCCTCGCCGCTTTCTCGAGCAAGCGAAGCGCCTAGTTTTTAGCAAACTGCACTCTTTTCGGCGTTTTGGTCTATCAAAGACTAAGGCGTCAGAATCACTCACTTCAGCTCGTTAATGATTCCGTTTGAGCCAATCGCATAATAAATCCCATTGCCAAAGCCTACCGAATAAACACCGGTGCTGGTGGGACCATATGGATCGCGTTTATGAATTTCCCAGTTGCGCAACATAGCACCGCTGCTGGTATCCCATAGCTGAACTGAGCCTGAGGCTGTGCCAGTGAGGAGTTGAGTGCTATCCGGCGAAAAGCGGGCTGAGAGGAAGCTCAGGCGTCTTCCGAATAGATCACGGTTGTCTGATAGGGTATGCAACACTTGACCGTCCTGAGTGCTCCAGATGAGCGCTCGATCAAGGCTTCCTGAACTAAACGCAAGCTGTTTGTTGGGTGAGAGTGCGACGGTATCGACGATATTGCCAAGTTTCAGGCTGTGGATAACTTTATTGCTTTGAACGTCCCAGAGTTGTGCGTTGTAGTCATCATCTCCGGTGAGGGCCAGAAGTGCATCTTCGCTTAGGTCGACAGACTTTACCCGGGCACTGTGGCGGAAGGTTTGCTTAACACCACCTTGTTTGACGTCGAAGTATACGGCGGTATGGTCTGCCAGTCCCAGAAGTGCATAACTACCATTCGGAGAGAGATCCATTGCCAGAATTTCGGCCGGTGAACTCCAGAACCCTTCTGGCTGGCCATTGCTCAGGTTCCAAAGTACCAGATCTTGCTGATTGGCAGTTGCGGCGTAGAGTTCGTCAGGAGAGAACGCACTGGCGGCGATAAGGCTGAAGTCTCCGGCCCGATGGTTCCAGTTATACAGTCTTTCATGATCAGCCAGGCTCCACAGGCTGCCGCCATGGTTAAAGGAGCCGATAGTGGCGTAACGGGCTGTGGGGGAAATGGATGCCGAATATGCGCCTTGCAGGGCATACTCTACATGCTTAGCCGGTTTATCACCTCCGCTACAGCCAGTGAGGACTGCGGTGGCTAAAAGTGCGCAACCAAAAGCGCCCAGCCTGTTGTTCATAACGTTTCCCTGCAATCTCTATAGGCGATTTGGTAAAAGCTTTGTATTAGACCTGGGCTTCAGTGAACACCTGCTCACGATGGGCGGTATGCAGAACTTCGATCATCTTATCTTCGAGAGCAAAGCGCTCTTCCAGAGACTCGCCTAATGTGGAGAGCTGGCAGGTGAGTTCATGCATCTCCTGCAATGTCTGGCCATCAAAGGTCGAGTAGAGGTCATTGAAATCCAGCGCGGCATCGGTACTGGTCTGAATGCGGGGGAATAGTTCCTGCGCTTTTTCCAGGCTACCATCGTTGAATTCACTGCCTTCTTTCAACAGTTGTTCATACACTTCAAAGTGGCCGGATGATATATAGTCCATCATTAGCTGAGAGAATTCCAGGATGTGTTCTTTCAGAGCTTCATCGGCATTCTTTTGTGGCAGCGCGACAAAGGTGCTAATTAGTTTCTGACGTTCTTCAAGCCAGCTATCTATTATATCGCTGACACCTCCCCAGCGTTCCTGGGCGTTTCGGCATTTTTCTAGCATAGCTGGCCTCCTTATTATAAAAACAGTACTCGCGACTACTTGTTCTCAATACTAATCCTATCGTTGTGAACTAGGCAATAGCAGAAGTACTTTCCTTTGAGGTTACTCAAAGTTAGATGAGGGACGCTGATATTTTTTGTCAGAAATGGTACAAATAGAGCTAACTCTATGATTAATTCGTTGTTTTGAGATTGAATGGGTCTCTTTAACCCGGTTAGGAAGCTTAATATGTTGAAACGTTTATTGCTGATGGTGTTTCTGGGAGCGCTGTTACAGCCTGCCTGGGCAGCAGATGAGCCTGTAGAAGGCGCTGAAGATGACTATGTAAACTATATTGAACTGAAGCCCTTTGTGTCCAATTTTGTCAGCCCGGGTAAGCTGCGGTTTTTGAAATGTGAGATTACCATTGAGGTGACCAGTCCGGCAGCGCACCATGCGGTGAACTATCATAAGCCCGAAGTGCGGCATGAAATTTTGATGCTGCTGAGCTCAAAAGAGGAAGATCAGCTCAAGACGGTTGATGCCCAGCATGTTCTGGCTCAGGAAGCGCTTGAAAAGGTGCAGAAGGTGCTGCTAGCGGAGGAAGGCGAGGCTTTTGTAGCAGATCTGTTTTTTACCAGTTTCGTACTGCAGTAAGTTGAAGTAAAAAAAGCCCGCATAGCGGGCTTTTTTTTTGCGTTGTTTTTCATGAATGACTTATTGGGCGAGATAGTCCGCCAGATAATCATCAAATCCCTGTGTATCACTCATCTCTATCTGAGTCTGCTCATCCTTAGAACTAACGGTTAGCTTGTCCAGATAATCCTGCTGCTCTGTACTTAAGCCTATGTCGGTGATGCTCTCCCGATGCTTTCGACTTTGTTGCAAGGTGAATGCTTCATAGCCCAACCCAGATGTCTTCATCGCCTCCAGAATCTGTGCCGAGGGCGTTAGTTGCGGGTTATCAAGTTTCGCTTGTTGTGCTGTAACGGCTTCTGAGTAGCGGGTGTCGCCGGCTATCTCATCCAGAACCACCGCTGTTTTACGAATATCATTAAGAATTTGCCCGCCCCATTCAGAAACACTTAATTGCTGATCATTTCGAGTCAGCGTAAGGCCGGGCTCGCGCCCTCTGTTTACGACCAGGTTATTGTTCTTATCAATCAGATCGCATTCCTTATCGGAGACTTCGCCAGGGTCTGATAGCAAGCATGTCACCAGGAATGCATCGAGGAAGTTAGACTGTTGCTGATCGATACCCAGCGGTAGCAGTGGATTGATATCGGTATTACGTACTTCTATATACTCCACGCCCCGCTCACTGAGTGCATGTATCGGTTTTTCTCCCGATAGCGCTACCCGCTTAGGGCGAATATCGCTGTAGTATTCGTTTTCGATCTGCAGCACGCAGTTATTCAGCTGTTTATAGCCCTGGTCTGTCTTGACCCCGAGCTGCTCGTAAGCTGGGTAAGGGGTGTTGATTGCAAGCGTCAGGGTGTGGATATAGGTGTCCAGATGATTGAAACAGATATTCAGATCGGCTTGAGCTTTGTTGGAATATCCTAAGTCGCTCATACGCAGCGAAGTTGCATAAGGGCGATAGAGTGTCTTTTCATCCCAGGACTCCAGGTCGTGGCTCTGGCCGCACATAAAACTGGAGGAGAGCGCTGGAGACGCGCCAAACAGGTAAAGTAGTAACCATGACGAGCGACGGAAGTTGCGGATGAGTGTGAAATAGCCGGACGAACGGAACTGTTGCAGGCTATCCTGACTGCCTTGCAGTTCACGCAGGACTGGCCAGAGGGCTTCTGGCAGCGAAAAGTTGTAGTGAATGCCTGCGATTGCCTGCATCATTTTGCCGTAACGATGCTCTAGACCAATGCGATAAATATATTTTAGTCGGCCGACATTGGAGCTGCCAAAACGAGCGATCTGGATCGCGTCTTCATCCTTAATTCTACAAGGCATGCTGGCGGCCCAAAGCTCCTCTTCTCCTAGCTGCTGGTAGGTATAGCAGTGAAGTTGTTGGAGAAAGTCCAGCGCATCTCCGGATTCTTTGAATGCGGGGGTAATGAATTCTAGCAACGCTTCCGAGTAGTCGGTTGTGATGTGGCTATGAGTCAGCGCAGAGCCCAGAGTGGTAGGATGGCCGGTCTGACTGATGGAACACTGAGTGTCGACCCGCAGGCCTTCCTTCTCTATACCGTGAAGGATGCCGTCGAGCGCCAGAATCTGGCCATTCTCAGTAAGTAATTTCAGATTCTGTTTCAGTGCCTCAGACACGTCGGGATACCTTTACCAGAGAAAAAGAGCGCTATTATAGCGCAGCATTTGCTAAACATAACCCTGTGATATCTACAGGTACAGGGAATTATGCTTTTTGACAGAAAGGGTAGAGCAGCCCGATAGAGAGTTTTATCGGACTGCTGCTCTATGAGAAGGTATCAGGGTACCTGAAGAACCTGCATGGAGTTGGTGCCATGTCCACTTCCGATGACAGCACCGCGGGTCAGAAGAACCAGGTCGCCACTACTGAGGTGCCCTTTTGCTTTCAGGTTCTCAAGTACCTGAGTGTTGAGCTCTTCTATCTCCAGCCCGGTAGCGTCGAACATCATAGGCTCGACTCCACGGTATAGTGCCATACGGCGCATAGCGCGTTCATTTCGCGTGAGGGCGATGATAGGGAGACCAGATCGAATGCGGGACATCCAGCGGGGCGTTGATCCTGACTCGGTGAGACAGATAATTGCTTTTACGCCGACCAGGTGGTTTGCGGTATACATCGCTGAGCGGGCAATGGTTTCATCGATATGTTCACAACGCTGGGTGATACCTGTAGGAGCAGGCCGCGACAGCTGGTGTTTTTCTGCTCCCAGGCAGATCTTCGTCATAGCCTGCACTACTTCAACGGGATAGTCGCCAGCGGCAGTTTCTGCGGAAAGCATGACCGCATCGGTACCATCGAGGACCGCGTTGGCTACATCGAATACCTCTGCACGAGTAGGCATCGGGTTTTGAACCATGGTTTCCATCATCTGCGTTGCGGTGATGATGAATCGGTTCAACTCACGTGCGCGACGAATCATATGTTTCTGCACGCCGATCAGCTCAGCATCGCCTATCTCAACTCCCAGGTCTCCACGGGCAACCATAACGCCATCGGAGGCGAGAATGATATCGTCCAGTGCTTCGTTAGAGCTGACAGTCTCTGCCCGTTCTACTTTAGCAATAATCTCTGCTTTGCTGCCTGCCTGGTCGAGTAGCTGACGTGCTTCGATCAGATCTGCCGAGCTGCGTGGGAAGGAGACCGCGATATAGTCCACATCAATATCAGCGGCGACCAGAATGTCTTGTTTATCTTTATCAGTCAGTGCTGCTGCGGAAAGACCGCCGCCTTGACGGTTGATCCCTTTGTTGTTGGACAGCGGACCACCAATGATGACTTCGCAGTTGATCCGGGTACCTTGCACATCAAGAACTTTGAACTGTACGCGACCGTCATCAAGCAACAATATATCGCCGGGGCGACTGTCTCCTGGGAGTGCTTTGTAGTCGATACCGACCTGTGTTTGATCACCTGCATAGGTGTCCAAAGCCGAATCAAGGGCAAAATGGTCACCGAGGGCCAGTTTGATTTTCATATCATTTTTAAAGCGGGCGATGCGGATTTTCGGGCCTTGGAGATCGCCGAGAACCGCTACAGGTATTGCCAGCTGCTGAGATAGGTTGCGCACTTCTGCGGCACGCTGACGGTGATCGTCGGCACTGCCGTGAGAAAAGTTGAGTCGTACAACATTCACGCCAGCGCGTATCAGTTGATCGAGAATGCCTGGCTTATCAGTGGAAGGGCCGAGAGTAGCAACGATTTTAGTGCGTTTTTGCATGATTAGTTTATCCGGTGGACGGTGGTACAGTTTTACCTGTTAGACTTTATAAGCTGTTTCTATTACAACATATGGATATAGCAATAGTATTTAAAGCCGTTAGGCTCTATTTGTTAAGCTTATATCAACATTCTTGTAAATATATTACAGGAATTATCTTTGTTTAGTCGATTTAAAATGAGTTATAGGCTTAATCAGCTATAAGTATTTTATTTTTTGTAATTGTACTACAGGTTATTAAGTGATTAAAACACGGTTACGCCCGCTGCTGGTTCTGCTGTTATTAGCGCTGTTTACTCTGGTTATTTATCAGACGGTTTCTATGAGTCGCACCCGGGCGATTGGCGACCTTCAGCAAAGTGCATCTGCAGATCTTAATCGATACGTACTGAGCCTGCAGCAGGAGCTTGATCGCTACAAAGATCTGCCAAAACTGCTGTCCTCACATTCTGAACTGGTGAACCTCCTTCTTTTGCCTGAAAGCGATGGGATATTCAGAGCAAACCTCTATCTTGAAAAAGTGAATAAAACCATCGGTGCTTCGGATTCTTATCTGATGGATACTGAAGGAAATACCCTGGCGGCGAGTAACTGGTCTCAGGAAGGAACTTTCGTGGGGCGTAATTTTTCTTTCAGGCCTTATTTTAAGGATGCAATAGGGGGCGAAGAAGGGCGTTATTTTGCTCTGGGCTCTACTTCTAAGAAGCGAGGATACTTTTTCTCTTATCCGGTGGAGTATCGGGGCAATATTCTCGGGGTGATCGTGGTTAAGATCGATCTCAATGATATTGAAACCGACTGGAATGACCCTCAGACCGATATTTTGGTAACCGATGAAGATGGGGTTATTTTTATTAGTACCCGCTCGGAATGGAAGTTCCGCACATTGGAGCCACTACCTCAGTCCGATTTGAAGAGGATTATTTCCAGTCTGCGGTACGGAGATCATGAATTAACTTCACTGCCGATTTTGGAGCGTAAGCGTCTTCTTGACAGTGAGGTGGTGACCCTCATCGAGGGAGATAGAATTGATAACCAAGCCCTGGATGGGGTCGAGACCCGTAAATACCTCCAGCAGATCCGAATGGTGCCCGACGCGGGATTTAATGTTTCTATCCTTGCAGATCTTAAATCGGTAGATCGACGGGTTATTAATAATGCTCTGTTGGCAGGTTTTATCTATAGCGCCCTAGTATTCCTTGTACTGTTTCTGATGGCCCGGAGAAGAATTTCCCATGAGCGAGCCCGGTTCAAGCGTCAGCAAACGCTGTCGTTAGAGCGAAGTGAAGCAAGGGTTAGGGCGATAATCGATAACACGCATGCCGGCCTGATTACGCTGGATACTCATGGTTTGATCGAATCATTCAATCCAACGGCTGAAAAGCTGTTTGGTTACAATGCTGACCTGATTGCGGGAGAGTACTTTAGTAAGCTAATCGGACAGGAGGATCGGGCCGTCTGTTGGCAGCATATCTCCCATCAGAATGAGGTCAGCCAGCCAGCTGAGCTGATGATTGAAGCCTCAGGGGTACGGGCTAATGGTTCGATGTTTCCTATTGAATTGATTATCGGCAGGATGTCCGACAGCAATGCCAGTCGTTTTGTCGTTACCATTCATGATGTCACCGAGCGTAAAGAGAATGAGGAGCAGCTGCGAGAAGCACGGGATCAGCTTGAATACCGGGTGTCTGAGCGTACCCAGGATCTAACCCGGGCGAATGCCCGACTTCTGCAGGAAGTTGAAGAGCACAAGCATACTCAGAATGAGCTGATTCAGACCGCCAAGCTAGCCGCAATAGGGCAGATGTCGGCGGGGATAAATCATGAACTTAATCAGCCGCTGACTGCCATTCGAAGTTACACCGATAATGCGCTCTCTTTTCTTAAAATGGGTAAAACAGAACCGGTTAATTCTAATCTGCGTGAAATTAGCGGTCTGACCCAGCGGATGGCGAAAATAATTGCGCCGCTGAAAGAGTTTTCCCGTAAAACGACCGGTCAGTCGACCTTAGTTAGCCTGAAAGCGGTCCGTGATGGCGCGATGTCGATCATGTATGGCAGGCTTGATAAGGCCAACGCTAAGATTGAGTGGCCGGATAAGCTCGATCAGGTCTTCGTGCTAGGGGATATGTTGCGTCTCGAGCAAGTGGTCGTTAATTTGATCAGTAATGCGCTGCAGGCGATGGAAGGCCAATCTGAAAAGTGGATCGAGATTGCGATAGCACGAGAGAAAAACCGGCTACTTATCTCATTTCGTGATCATGGCCCCGGTATTCCTGTATCGGAATTGGGGAAAGTCTTCGAACCTTTTTACACAACCAAAAAAGCAGGTCAGGGCTTAGGGCTGGGTTTGTCCATTTCCCATCGTATTATAGAGTCTATGGATGGTCAGTTGAGTGTGGGTAACCACCCGCTGGGTGGTGCGATGTTTACCATCAATTTACCGACGACTGATGCGTCGGCGTCACTAGTCGGGTTAGAATAATTTGAAACCGTTATGGAAGAAGAGCTGTCGATGAGTGCTGAAATTCCGGCTGAAGAGAAATCCCCGCATCAGATATTGTTAGTTGATGATGAAAAGCATATCCGGATCGCCGTCGGGCAGACTCTGGAGCTTGCTGGTTATGAAGTCGTGGCAGCAGATAGTGCAGAGAAGGCGTTGAGCCTTCTCGACAGTGACTGGCCAGGGGTCGTAGTCAGCGATATTAATATGCCAGGCATCGATGGTCTTGAGTTGATGCAACGGATCATAAAAATCGATGCGGACCTGCCGGTTATCCTGATTACCGGACATGGCGATATATCTATGGCCGTGAGCGCCATGCGTGATGGTGCTTACGACTTTATTGAAAAGCCCTTTTCTTCTGAACTGCTGAATGATGTCGTGCGCCGGGCGGCAGAGAAGCGTCGCCTGACCCTTGAGAACAGAAGCTTACGTAAAGCACTTGAAGCTCAGGGGGGAATTGGTCCCCGGATTATTGGTAATTCGCAACGCATCCAACAACTTCGGGGAATGATTCAGCAAATTGCTGATACTCCGGCTGATATTTTGGTTCAGGCTGAAACGGGTTCGGGTAAAGATCTGGTTGCGCGTTATATTCACGAGCATAGTAATCGACGTGATAAGAATTTTGTGGCGATAAACTGTGGTGCGGTGCCGGAACATCTGATTGAAAGCGAGTTGTTTGGCCACGAAAAAGGGGCATTTACCGACGCTAAAAGTCGCCGGATAGGAAAGTTTGAACATGCCAATGGTGGCACTCTGTTTCTCGATGAAATTGAGAGCATGTCGCCGTCGTTACAAGTTAAGTTATTGCGGGTGCTCGAGGAGAGAACGATTGAGCGGTTGGGCTCCAATGAGCTAATTGCTTTGGATATTCGGGTAGTGGCCGCCACCAAAGTGAACCTGAGAGAACTCAGTGAGCAGGGTGAGTATCGGGAAGATCTATACTATCGACTCAATGTCGTGAGTCTTGAAGTGCCCCCGTTGAGAGAGCGCCGTGAAGATATTCCGATGCTGTTTCAGCACTTTGCGCTAATTGCATCGGCCCAGTATCAGAAAGAGGTGCCGCAGCTGAGTGCTGAAAAGCTGAGAGCGCTGGTAGCGCATCATTGGCCGGGTAATGTTAGAGAGCTACGCAATATTGCAGAGCGTTATGTGTTGTTAGGTGCGAACTATGATTTTTCAGTAGGGGTGCAGAGTGAGCAGTCGCCGGGCAAATGCATGACGTTACCAGAGCAGGTTGAGCAGTTTGAGAAGTTAGTGCTGGAAGAGGAACTCTCCCGTAACAATGGTTCACTCAAGCTTACTCAGGAGACCTTAGGGCTTCCCCGCAAAACGCTGTATGACAAAATGCAAAAGTATGAACTGGATAAGAAAGACTACAAGTAACCTCAGTAGCAGATATAAAAACGGCGGCCATAGGCCGCCGTTTTTATGCTTTGATTCTGGATCAGAGCTTAAACTGCTTAGCTTTCTTGTTTAGCTCAGTAGCCAGATTATTCAACTGCACAGCGATTGATGATAAACGTACCACTCTGTCTTTGGCGTGCTCACTGCCCTCATTGATCTCGTTAACCGCCCCTTCGATCTCCAGAGTTGCAGCACCGCTCTGCTTCACTGATTCGGATATGCTGTGGTTAGTTTCAGTAATCGCTTCCATCTCTTTTTGAATATTAAAGAGAACGGCGGATGTTTCCTGAACCTCTTTAACGTTCGATTCTGTTTCTTTGCTCGCCTGCCCCATTACCTGAGCAGCGCCTTTTGCGTTTTGTTGTAGCGAGCCGATGATGCCGTTGATTTCGACGGTAGCGTTCTGAGTTCGCTGGGAGAGCGTACGAACTTCATCCGCCACTACGGCAAAGCCGCGACCTTGCTCGCCTGCGCGGGCGGCCTCAATCGCAGCGTTAAGCGCCAGCAGATTGGTTTGTTCGGCAATGTCCTGAATAACACTCAGTACAGCGTCGATGTTATAGCTTTGCTGCTCTAGCTGAACGATCACCTCAGTTGCGTGTTGGATCTGTTGTTGCAGTGATTCGATCTTCTTCACGGTTCCGGATGTGATCTCAACACCGCTGCGGGTTTCCTGTAGAGCTTTATCGGATGCTTTGATAGTGACGTCGGCGGTAGCGGAAACATTCTGAGTTGCCCCATCCATTGCGATCATCGCGTTGGTAACAGCTTCTGCCCGGCTAATCTGCTTTGCAGTACCGGTGTTGGCCATTTCAGAAATCTCATTGATATGATGGCTGCACTGTCCCAACATCTCGATTGACTGGACTACATGCTCGATACTGTTATGGAAGGTTCGCAGCATGCTGTTGAATGACGCTGACATCTGACCAATCTCATCATTAGATTGAATCTCCAGTTGTTGTGTCAGATCTGCATTCTGCTCAATATCTCGAATGGTATCGTTCATCTTGTTGATCGGTTTTATAATGATTCGATGAATCATCCAACCGACCAGAAATAAAGCGATAACGAACATGGCCAATTCGATAAGCGCTATATTCCTGATGTTAGTGAATATGTGCTGATCAACTTTATCAAAGCTATAAGTGACCCGTACAGCACCCAGGATGGTGCCCTCTTCAACCGGGTGACAGCTAAGACAGTTAGTGCCTTTGTAATCAGATTTGGCGCGCATCGGGTGGATGATAGTTAGCCTATGGCCTTTATCGTCATCCAGCTCGATCGCGATGTCCTCGCCATTCATTGCCCGTTTATCCAAATCATCCTGGATATATGAATCCGGAGTGCCTTCGCCGTACATACTGCTAACCGCTTCAGCTCGAATAATACGAGCTTCAGTCAGATCAGGGTTGGCCAGAATTTTTGACTGGAGAGCCTGTCGGTTCGCCATAGCGCCGCTCAGCATCATGATATTGATACTGTCAAAGTACGCATCAGCTGTGCTCTTCGTGTTTTGCAAAGCAATATCGGATGAAAGACCGGTTTCGCTTTTATAGATCGCAGTGACGGAGGTGATCAGTACGATTAAGAAGACAAAGGCTAAGCTTAAATTTACTTTAGTTTGAATCGCCATAATTAGATATCCGGATGAATTATCAGGCTTTTTGAATTTGCCACTAATATACCCGTCTGTAACGCCCGGTGCGACTGTCTATGTCAGCATTTTGGGTAATTATTAAGAACAGTTTTTTTTGCTTTGTGTGGAAATCCCCCGTTGTTCTCGTTGCTAATGAGTGGTTCTCCACTCATTTTGAATTAACTGTGATGAGCAGGTTGAAAGTATGCTTGCTGTTTAATTTATTGATTTATAAGTGCTTAGTGTTTTAATTTCACTGTTTTATTTGCCTTGGCCTATCTTTTGCTTTGATTACAGGGTGCAAATAAAAATTGAGCGTGGGTTCTGCTGTTAGGCCCCAAAAAAGCGCCTGAATAATTAAAATATTGGAGAAGCATATGCGTTTACTTACTGCAGCCGTTACGGCAATGGCTCTGACTCTTGGTGCAACATCAGCAATGGCTGCCCCGATCGAAATTAAGTTCTCTCACGTAGTGGCAGAAAATACGCCTAAAGGTCAGATGGCCAATAAGTTCGCTGAGCTGGTCGCTGAGCGCCTGGCTGGTAAAGTTAAAGTTAATGTATTCCCTAGCTCACAGCTTTTCGGTGATAACAAAGTTCTGGAGGCGATGCTGCTGGGCGATGTGCAGATGGCGGCTCCATCTTTGTCTAAGTTCCAGAAATACACACCAACCCTGCAACTGTTTGATCTGCCGTTCCTGTTCAAGGATATGGCAGCCGTTGAGCGTTTCCAGGGTAGCGCTGATGGTCAGAAGATGCTGACCTCTCTTGAGTCTAAAGGTCTGGTAGGTCTGGGTTACCTGCACAACGGTATGAAGCAGCTGTCTGCAAGTGATCCATTGAAAGTGCCTGCTGACGCGAGCGGTAAAAAATTCCGTATCATGACTTCCGATGTGCTTCAGGCACAGTTTGAAGCGATTGACGCGGTGCCTCTGAAGAAGCCTTTTTCTGAAGTGTTTACTCTGCTGCAAACCAGAGCGATTGATGGTCAGGAAAATACCTGGTCTAACATTTATTCTAAGAAATTCTTCGAAGTACAGCCTTTCATCACTGAGTCTAACCACGGTGTACTGGACTACATGGTCGTAACTTCGGCTGAGTTCTGGGGTGATCTGGATGCTGATCTGCGCACTGAAATCAAAGCGGCACTGGATGAAGCGATTGCCTTTGGTAACGGTATCGCAGCTGAAAAAGCGAACAGCGATAAGCAGGCGATCATCGATTCTAAGCGTTCTGAAGTAATCGAAATATCTGCTGAAGATCGTGCCCTATGGGTTGCGGCTATGAAGCCGGTTTGGGCTCAGTTCTCCGATGATATCGGTGCTGATCTGATCAAAGCTGCTGAAGCCTCTAACCAGTAAAATTGGTTTCTGGTGCTCCTTAATGGAGTGCCATCCCTGTTGCTGTGGTGGGAGTATAGGTCCCACTGCAGCTCCCTCTATATTCTAAGTTGTATGTAAGGCTGCACAGGAGAGTCATGCCAGCTAATACTGGCGATGCTCTATAGCTGCAAGGCTGTCCTGTGTGGCAAATACAAAAATAATAATCACAGAGAATCTATTTTCAACTGAATGATCACTCTGTTGTTATAAGGGGGCCGTTATGGTTCGTAATCTGTTCAACCAATTGGAAGAGGCTTTCCTCTCCCTTCTGCTGGTAGCGATGACGTTACTGGTTTTTGTCGAAGTGGTTATGCGCTTCGGGTTTAATACCGGTATCCACTGGGCGCAGGAGATGACTCTGCTGCTGGCTGCTTGGTTTGTCCTTTATGGCGCATCCTATGGGGTAAAAGTGGGTGCTCACATCGGTGTTGATGTGTTTGTAAAACTCTTACCTAACAAAGCTCAACGCTTCTTTACCCTTGTGGCGGTGGCTCTCTGCCTGATCTATTGCGGCCTGTTCTTATACGGCTCATGGGTCTACCTAAGCAAGATGAAAATGATCGGTATCGAGCTGGAAGATATGCCAGTAGAGAAATGGATAGCGATGAGCATTCTGCTGATCGGTTTTGCCATGCTTATGTTTCGTTTCCTTCAATTGGGTTGGAAAGTAATCACCCATCAGGCGGATGGTTTTCACTTCACGGATGAAGCGGAAGATAGTATGGAGATTGCTAGAGAACTGCAGGAGATGGAAGCGAAAGAGCAAGCCGAAAAAACTGCAAATAGTGATAAGGGGAGCCGATCATGACTATTGCTGCGCTATTTATTCTTTTATTTGGCTGTATGTTCATGGGCATGCCAATTGCGATTGCGTTGGGCTTGTCCAGTGTCGCAACGATTTTGATGTTCTCAAACGACTCCCTGGCTTCTATTTCGCTGAAGTTGTTTGAAGCGACGTCGGAACATTACACTCTGTTAGCGATTCCCTTCTTTATTTTGTCGTCTGCATTTCTTTCCACGGGTGGTGTGGCTAAGCGACTGATCAACTTTGCCGTTGATAGTGTAGGCCATGTTCGTGGTGGTCTGGCAATGGCTTCGGTAATGGCTTGTATGCTGTTTGCTGCTGTATCGGGTTCTTCCCCTGCGACGGTAGCGGCTATCGGTACGATCGTTATCGCCGGTATGGTGCGTTCCGGCTATCCGGAATCCTTTGCTGCGGGTGTTATCGCAAATGCGGGTACTCTGGGTATTCTGATTCCGCCTTCCATTGTAATGCTGGTGTATTCAGCGGCTACTGAGGTATCGGCCTCGCGCATGTTTATGGCTGGTTTCCTTCCTGGCCTGATGATGGGCGGTATTCTGATGATCGCCATCTACATCGCCGCGCGTATTATGAAATTGCCAGCAGAGCCTTTCCCAGGTGTGATGCATCTGGGTAAATCATTCCTGATTGCTTTGGGCGGCCTGATGCTGATTATCATTGTGCTGGGCTCTATCTACGGTGGTATTGCCAGCCCTACAGAAGCGGCGGCGGTTGCAGCGGTATATGCTTATCTGGTATCGGTGCTGGGGTATCGGGATATCGGTCCGATGAAAGGTGTCTCATGGCGTAACGCAGACGAGGCTCTAGCTACGGCTGCGGTACGTAATGTTCTGCAGATGTTGTGGGCGATTCCTAAGTCTATCCGTCACCCTGAAGTGCGTAAGGTTATTCTGGATGCCACTAAGGTGTCTCTGATGTTGCTGTTCATCATCGCTAATGCGATGCTGTTTGCCCACGTACTGACTACCGAACGGATTCCACATCAGATAGCAGAAACGATTATTCAATGGGGACTGCCAGCATGGGGCTTCCTGATTGTGGTGAATATCCTGTTGCTGATAGCCGGTAACTTTATGGAGCCATCTGCAATCATACTTATCATGGCGCCTATTCTGTTTCCAATCGCAACACAGCTGGGAATCGATCCGGTTCACCTGGGTATTATCATGGTGGTCAATATGGAGATCGGGATGCTGACGCCGCCTGTGGGGCTTAACCTCTTTGTCACGGCGGGGATCACCGGTAAGAACATGATCTGGGTGATAAAGGCTTGTTTGCCCTGGTTAAGTTTACTGCTGATGTTCCTGATGCTGATAACTTATATTCCACAGATATCGCTGTTCTTGCCTGAATATATTGATCAGTTGAACGGTTATTAATTTGTAATCAGTCGTTCATCCACCCAATCCGGATGAGTATCTGTTTAGGGCCGCATTTTCTTAATGAATCTGCGGCCCTTTTTTTATCGTTAATAAAAGGAGTGTCTACTGCTAGTGACGGTGGGAGGATCAGAATGTTCTACTTCTGTCTGGGAGTTTTTCAGATGCTATGGGCTAGTCTAAATTGTTTCGCCACCTGAGGTCCCTAAGGTTGTACGGGGTGCTTCAAAGCTTCTCTTAGCAGGCTATCACGATGTTACTTGCGCATGTTCTCACCACAGAGTGGCGTTCTCGGTAAATATCGGAACTATTATTCAGCCGGGTGACCGTTTTTAGTTGTGCCAATATTTGACGGTTGATTGAGGCTGGTGTTGCAGAACTATCAGTAATTTCTCTCATAATGGCTTTGGTGCTGTTCTTAATGCCCCTCAGCTAGGAATCGACCTGTTCACTTATGTATGATCCTATAAGGGCGCTTGAATATAGGCATGATGATACCTCCGATTAGCTAAATATACTTGTGTAGAGGGTATAACTGGAAACTTGTTATTTATGAAATAACATCTTGTTTATATGAGTTATTTTATTTCTCTGACCTGCGTGAATTATATTGACTCCGCTGATTTTATTATTGCTATAGAGAGGGGTTGAAAGGATCTTTAAAAACCGATGCTTTAGGACATTTGCCCTATAGGTAATTAGGGGGGAATGTATCAAAAGTCACTTGCTGCCTTATTTCCTTAATGAAATATTGTCAAGTTAAATGTCCCTGTTTTGGGGTGATTTAATAACCCCAACTGTTTTTATCAACTATCCTCTTAATCTGCGACACAGGTTTGTCGCTAAATGGAGAACGAATCCTTAGGTGCAGTATCACATGGATAAATGGTGCTGAATAAGGGAATAGGGGGGGTGTGTGTGAATATTCCAATTGTGGAATGTCGTCGTCCAGTTTTATATGTACGGACAAATAATAAGAGTGATTCTATTAGCAAAGCCGTTATTTCTACCCAGGGCTGGGATATTAAAGAAGTAGACGGGCTGCAGGAAGCAAGGAATAGCATTGGTAGTCAGAAGTATAGTGTCGGCTTAATTCAGCTTGTAAGTGTTGAGCCAGAACAGCTTCGCGCAGTAGAAGCTCTGTTAACTGATCATCGCACCATCGAGTGGGTGATTATAACGAGCACTGAATGTTTGCAGCAGCGAACTTTTTGTAAGCTTATTCGTGAAACCTGCCATGACTATTACACTTTGCCTTTGTCGGATGTAGATTATATGCGGCTGCTGTCGACGTTGGGTCATGCTCATGGAATGGCAAGTCTCTGCTTAGATGACTTAGAGCAAGGTTACGATGACTATGAGATGGTGGGGAGTAGCCCGCCGATGCTTAAACTGTTTGGCTCGATTCGTAAGGTGGCCAGTGTCGATGCACCGGTTTTGATATACGGTGAAAGTGGAACAGGAAAGGAGTTGATCGCTAGGGCTGTCCATGAGCGTTCTGCCCGTGCAGAGATGCCATTCATTGCTGTGAACTGCGGCGCTATTCCTGAAAGCCTCATTCAATCTGAGTTATTTGGCTATGAAAAGGGTGCATTTACCGGTGCTAATACCCAGAAGTGTGGGCAGATCGAGGCTGCAGCCGGAGGGACTCTCTTTCTGGATGAGATTGGCGACCTACCTTTTGATATGCAAGTCAACCTACTGCGTTTCTTGCAGGAAAAAGTGATTCAGCGATTGGGTGGCAATACAGAAATTCCGGTGGATGTCAGAGTCGTTGCGGCGACGAATGTTGATCTTGATGCCGCCGTTAAATGTGGTAGGTTTCGTGAAGATTTACTTTATCGGTTGAATGTTTTGCAGCTGCAGCCGCCCCCATTGCGAGAAAGGGAAGGAGACACTCAGCTGATGGCGAAATTTTTCTTCGATCGCTTTGTTTCAGATGGACAGGCAAAACTTAAAGGGTTCTCTCAGGCATCTCTACAGGTGATGGAGCGATATACCTGGCCGGGTAATGTCAGGGAACTGATTAATCGAATACGCCGGGCAATTGTTATGTGCGATGGCCGGTTGATTAAACCGGACGATCTGGACCTGCAGAGCTGCAGTGCTGATGATGCCCGCCCGGTTATCTCATTGGAAGAGGCCAGAGAAAAGGCGGAGAAAGAGGCTGTTATCAGTGCGATAAGGTACTGCCATAACAATATGACTCAGACTGCTAAGGTGTTGGGTGTGTCCAGAGTGACTTTGTATCGGATCATCGAAAAGTATCAATTGTCTGTTTCATAGTAATTGTTTCTTAATATTTTGAATTTTAAGTAAAAAAACCGCCAATGGCGGTTTTTTTTCGTCTTATCGATACCGATAAGACCCCTCGTATGACGATTGTAATGCTGCCTTTACACTTATCGATGAATATCTAACTGTCTGATATTAAACTATTTTAGTTTCGATTCTTAAATTGTTGTTAACCTCCTGAAACAGTTACAGCCTCTCTCTCGCTTAGAAGAGGGCTCTGTAGATGATTAATCTTATGTAAATCATATAGATAGTTTTTTTGGTTCTGTTTTTGCTTTGTAGTAAGTGAACTTAGTCCACTTATCAGGTGATCAGAATGATCAATAGGTTAACCCCAATCAGTATTGAAAAAGTTTTAGCAGTTACTTTGCTATCGCTTGCTGGATTGTGGTGGGCGCCTGCGCTGATGGCTGATCAACGGGTGGGGGATCAGTTATTTGCGTCTGATTCAGGCATTGCAGTAGCAATGTTGGATGAGGGTCAACTTGGAGCTGTTCGCGGACAAGGAATAGATCACGCGATTCCGTCGGCTCAGATGGAACTGGGCATTATTCTCTGGGATGAAGGGAGTATTAAAAAAGGGAATCGAAATATTCAAGGTTATGGCAATTCAGTTGTAACCGTCAAAGTCTATCTGGAGGGGCGCTGATTATGAAAGGCTCTCTCTCTACTCAACCTGTTAATTGTTTATTGATGCTGCTGATGGCTGCTAGTGCTGCTGCCGAAACGCCACTGGCGGTTGAACAATTTGAATACAGTAATCAGGCAGTGATTGGTGATTTTGCTTTGGAAAGTAGTCGCGGAATTATCGGCGTCAATGTTGTCGCAGGGGATTCTAATGCTCAGCTTAATGCTCGTGCTCTTGCTGTAAGTATCGGTCAGGGTTTGGGTGCAACGGCACAGATCAAAGCTTCACAACATGTTGGCCTTCCCGGGGGGGGGCTTTATTCAGCTGTCAGTCTGATTGAGGGCAATGCATTTTCCAATGCTTCTGGCCTTATCTCTATTAACCATGCAAGTGGTTCCGGTAATGCACAACTCAATGACGTTGCTATCGGTTTTGCTTTAGGCGGGGTTGCGGTTTCTGAAAGTGAGTTAAGTCTCACGGTAACCGGTCAATCTGCCAGCCAGCTTACCAGTGATAGTAATGGACAACATCGGCAAGTATCGATCGGTGAGGGTGCCTTTAATGGAGCCAGTGGCGTAGTACAGATCAACCAATTGGCAGGTTCAGGAAATGCAACAAGTAACAGTTTTGGTCTCAGTGTTTCGTTGGGAACAAAAAAATAATCGGGAATATACCCCGGTGCTTGAAGAATAAAAAGGAGAAGGACCATGAAACAGGTATTTAAAATGGCGCCGTTGGCCGTCGCAGTAGCTGCACTTAGCTTTTCAGGTTTCGCCCTCGCAGAAGGTAACTCTCATGGCGACTCTGGGGCCCATTTAAGTAAGCATGTCCATGTTAAAAAAAGTGTTGAGTACTCAGGTGATGTTGCAATCACAGGTCGTATTCGTGTCGATTCTTTGGGTATGGCTGTGGTTGATCAAGAACAGGATAGTGATAATAACCTGACCATAAATGACCGCGTGGATAACTCTGCCACACTTGACGGTAACGCCCTCAAAGGTGCTAAAGGTAATATTGGCGTGAACATCAGTGCCGGTGATCATAACGTGCAGAGTAATGCTGCAGCGCTGGCTGCTGCCGATGCCGGGTTTGTGTTTGGCTCCGCCGATGCTGAGATCTTTATGGATCAGAATGCGGAAGATAATGTCGCGTTCAACTGGGGGACAATCAATACCGCTGACTTTAGTGGTAATGCGCTAGAGAATGCCCGGGGTAATATCGGTGTAAATATTGCGGCGGGTAGTAGTAACGTCCAGGCAAACTCTTTTGCTGGCTCTGTTGCTTCTGGCTCTATGGGTGAAGCGACTGTATCGGTTGCTCAGGAAACCGAAAATAATCAGGTTCATAACTTGCCTGAAGAAACCCATGAAATAATTACCACTCAGGTTTCTATGAATGGTGCTATGGGTGGTAGTTATAACGGTTCTGGTAGCGGAAGTTATAGCGGTACGAACTCCGGTGCTAGCTATAGTGGTGTTAATAGCGCTGCTCGCTATAGTGGCAGTAATGGTCCTGCAACGTATTCAGGCACTTCAAGTCAAAGTAACGATGTTTATCCAGAAGTCTGGATTAATGGTGATGGCCATGAACAGGGAGGCGGCACCTCTTATTGGGGGCATATTGATTTTGATAACGATAACGTTTCACCTGGTGGTGATAATGACGATCCAGGTCGCTTTGAATTTACTGAAAGCGGCACTATCTCAGGTTCAAGAGAAAATGGTGTCGTTTCCGCTCATGGTGAAAGAGGCCGTGTTGGTCCGAGCAGAGAGAGAGGTCGTGTAGGTTTCTCTGAAGCAGGTACGCAATCCCTCAGCGGCACCTTCACTGGTAGTGTTGAGCACCTGGTTAGCCGTTATGTGCGTCATGAGAACAACGCAGCAATGGGTGACAATGTATTACGTGGTGCGAAGGGTAATATCGGCGTGAACATTACTGCCGGTACTAGTAATCTGCAAAATAATAGTCTGGCTATGACTAAGGTAGACAGTACGGCTATTACAACACCTTCGGGTGAGTGAAAGTTCTAATATATAAACTTTTGCTGAGATGATCTGAGCCGGGCTGTTAAATCAGCCTGGCTTCAGACTGTTATAAGCGGGCTTATTATGATGATTAGCAAGATTACTATTAGTTGCGCCAGGATTCCAGATGCCGTTTTGGCTCTGGTTCTGGTGCTATTTATTAACTCCCCTGTATATGCCGCTCAGATTGAGTTGGCTAACGTTCTTCCCGGTAGCTCAAACCTGAGTAAGCCGGTGATCAGTATGCGTGAGCAACGCTATCAGCATCTTATAAAACAGCAGACTGACTTTAGTTGTGGCGCCGCGGCATTGGCTACTGTGCTCAGGTATGGCTACGGCCTGCGAGTCACAGAAGAAGATATGCTGGATGGTCTGTTTGCCGTTAGTGATATTGAACAAGTTCGGGCACGGGGGTTTTCGCTACTAAATATTAAACACTATCTGGAGCGCGTGGGTATGCGTGGCCGGGGTTATAAAGTTGAGCCTGATACTCTGCAAGGAATAAAGATACCAACCATTGTTCTGCTGGATCTCAAAGGTTATAAGCACTTCGTTGTATTAAAGAAGACCGAAGAGAATCTTGTCTATCTGGCGGATCCAGCTTTGGGTAATAAAATCATGCCAATAGATGATTTTTTATCGAGTTGGAACGGTATTGTCTTTGCTGTCATTGGGCGTGGATTTAATAAATCATCTGTTTTGATTAATCCACAGCGTCAACTAACCGCCCGGAGCTTAAGCAATACATTCGCACCTCTGAGTGACGCGCAGTTACTGGAACATGGTTTTCGCCATGCCGAACTGTTTTAACTTCCCGAAAGGGAGGAGTAAGTCATGAACAGCTGTCAATGGAATAAAAGAATAGGAGTAACAGCAGGGCCGGCAATTTTAAGTTTGTTTTTATTGTTGCCAAATAGTTCAAATGCGGCCCAACAAACAGGCCCATTTGGTTTACAGGGAGGAGTAGTAAGTGATGTTGAGCTTGCCGCAATGCGAGGGCGTTTTGTCGATGGGCGCAAAGTAGCATTTTTTGGTATACGTATGCGTACGGACTGGCAACGCCAGGGGGGGCGCGACTTTAATATGGAGATGCGTGTCAATTTTGATTTTGGCCGCGATCGCTACCGTCCGCATATGACGATGTACCGTAGCCGAAATATTGGCTTGTCAGTGCCGTCGGAAGAGGTGCAACAGTCATCTTTAGATAATGTGTCGGACAATGGCGCTCTGGAAAATATCTCCGGGGTAGTGCAGAGCATTCAGGTCGCTGGAGATCGTAATAGTGTCCACAATGCTGTCGATTGGACGGTGACTGATTCTGAGATTGTTCCTGATACTGAAGGGCTGATAGAGGTAGATGATACGGGTACCCGCAGTCATCTGAGCGATGAAGGTGTTAATACCCAGGTCTCTGTTGATGCTGAAGGTGTTGGTTATCAGGTTGATATTCCTGATTTTGGTTCGGTGTCTCAGCAAATTACCCGCTCACAGTTTTCCGGCGGGAATATACTCCAGAGTACTCAGCTAAATAGCGATTTAAATCAGGTGCTTAACCGTATTGGTTTGACTGTCGAGCTAAGCTCGTCGCTATCGGAGTTTCGTCCTAATGGAGTCCTCCGATCTTTGAATCATCTCAGAGGTTTATAGAGCGGCAGGCTGAATACCTGCTACTTTTAACTATGGGTATGTGCAAAGTGATCCGTCGGATCGCTTTGCATTTTCAGGGAAAGGGGGAAGTAAAATGATTTACAGATCACATTGGGGCCGGTCAGGGATGGCTGTGAGCCTGTTAAGTCTGGCGGTATGTCAGGTCGTCTTGGCTGAAGAAGCTGCGATGGTAAGTGATGGAGAGCAGTTAAAATTCGAAATTCAACAATTAAAACTAATTAATGAACGACAGGCGCAAACGCTTAGAGAGATGGAACAGCGGCTCTATTCACTGGAGAATGGCGGGCAATCTATACAAGCTAAACCTCAGCAGCAAACGGCTCAGAATAAAGTAGTGAAATCAGCCGCGCCCAGCTCCAGTGTTGATAATATAATGCAAGAGGAGCATGCACTTTTCAGTAATAACTTTACGGTAGAGCTGGGCATGAATTATAGCCATTACGACCGTAAGGAACTCGTGTTGGAAGGTTTTCTGGCGCTGGATGCTATCTTCTTGGGTGACATCTCGGTTGATGATATCTCAGCAGATATTTATACCTTCGATGCAACGGGGCGTTATAACGTCAACGATCGCTGGCAGGTTGGTGCCAATTTGCCCTTTGTTTACAGGAACACATCGTTTCAACGTAATGTAAATGGTGTTGGCGCTGAAGCGACTGTGGATGAAGCTGATTTAGGCGACATCACTCTAACGTCTGCGTACAAACTCTTTAATGAAACGGGTAGCAGGCCAGATATAGTCTGGAACCTGAGTATTAAAGCGCCTACCGGCAGTCACCCCTATGGAACACCAACGGTCACCAAGTCAGTAACCAACGCTAGTGGTACTGATACCGTTACTTATCCCAAGGAGCTGCCTACCGGAAGTGGTTTATGGAGTATCAGCAATAGTCTGTCTTTTGTAAAAACGACGGATCCCGCCATTCTTTTTGCCAATGTGGGTTATACCCATAACCTGGATGGGAGTTTTGATGATATTAGTTCTACTTCGGGGGATCAGCCTGGGGATGTTCGTTTAGGTGACTCTATTTTCTATGGTCTGGGAATGGCGTTTGCGATGAATGAGCGCATGAGTATGAGTGTGTCATTATCACAGAGAATCAGTCAGAAAAGTGAGACGCGGTTGGAGGGAAGTGATTGGCAAGATATCTTTGGTAGTGATGGTAATGCGGCGACCTTTAATACCGGCATTACTTATGCTTTGAGTGATAAGCTATCAATGTCAACCACTCTTGGTATTGGTCTCACTCCCGATGCGCCTGACTTCTCTCTCGGAATAAAATTCCCCTACCGCTTTTAAAATTATAAAATTCCCGGGCCAGAGATGGCCCGGATATTCTTTACTGAGTAAGTATCCACTATAATGGCGGCTTCTCTGGAATCATTGATGGTTTGCCTGTGTTGGGTCGTATTGCAGTTTTATGGGGTTTTGCCGGCATTGCCTTTGTTTTTGGCAATGCGATTGTGCGTCTGGGGGCTATCGGGTTCGATACCTTCCTCTTCTCGCTTAGCTGGTATCACTGGGTGGCTTTAGCCGTCAGTGTTGTGTTTATGGGGTTTGCCGAAGGTTATAAAGGGTTTCAGAGAGGTTACTCGCCCCGAGTTGCTGCTCGATTATTGTTTCTTCGAGATAATGTGACCCCTCTGCGCTTTATTCTTGCGCCTCTATTTTGTATGGGGTTTTTCGATATACAGCGTAAAAGGATGATTGTCAGTTACTGTCTGTTGTTGGGGATTCTGATGCTAGTGCAGCTGGTGCATATGTTGGAGCAACCCTGGCGAGGGATTGTTGACCTAGGGGTGGTGGTAGGCCTGACTTGGGGCAGTACCTCAATCATTCTATTTACTCTGAAAGCGTTCTTTACCGACCGCTTTGAGCACTCGCCTGAGATGCCTTAAAAATAGAGGCTACAAAAAAACGCACCTTAGGGTGCGTTTTGTTTGTTTGGGTAACGGAGTGTTCAGCCAAGAAACAGCTTATAAGCCGGGTTCTCAGTCTCTTCCCAATAGTTGTAACCGATATCATCAAGGAAGTCCGTTACTTGTGGGTGTTCCTCTTCAGGCACCTGTAGTCCGACTAGTACCCGACCATACGCCGCCCCGTGATTACGATAGTGGAACATAGAGATGTTCCAGCGCCCTCCCAGCTTCTTGAGGAAATTCATCAGCGCGCCTGGGCGTTCCGGGAACTCAAAGCGGTAGAGTATCTCGTTGGTTACCGATTCCGGTGCACGGCCTCCCACCATATAGCGGACATGGAGTTTAGCCATCTCGTTATCGGACAGATCGATAACCTTATAGGACTCATGTTTCAGGTCTTCGATCAGCTCTTTACGGCCGTCTCCACCTTTGCGCAGCTGAACACCGACAAAGATCTGAGCATCAGTATCATCGGCATACCGGTAATTAAACTCGGTGATGTTGCGGTTGCCCAGGTCGTTACAGAACTGCTTAAAACTACCGGGCTTTTCCGGAATCTTAACGGCAATAATTGCTTCGCGGTTTTCACCCAGGTCTGCGCGTTCTGCAATATGTCGTAAACGATCAAAGTTAACGTTTGCTCCGCTATCGATCGCGATCAGAGTCGTATCTTTAACCTGATCCCGAGCGACATACTTTTTCATGCCGGCTACGGCTAATGCTCCAGCAGGTTCAGTGATTGATCGGGTATCTTCAAAAATATCTTTGATTGCTGCGCAGATTTCATCGGTATTTACCGTGATCACTTCATCAACATATTGGCGACAGAGATCGAAAGTGTGCTCTCCGATCTGAGCGACAGCGACACCGTCAGCAAAGATGCCGACTTGCGGCAGAATGACCCGCTCGCCGGCTTCAAGGGCTGCTTTAAGGCAAGCAGAATCTTCGGACTCAACCCCGATGACCTTGGTTTCTGGACGCAGATATTTAATATAAACAGAGATCCCAGCGATCAGGCCTCCACCACCGACCGGTACAAAGACCGCATCGATATGTCCACTTTCCTGGCGTAGAAGTTCCATCGCAATGGTGCCCTGGCCAGCAATAACATCGACGTCATCATAAGGGTGAACGTAGGTCAGGCCCTGTTCTTCAACCAACTTCCTGGAGTGAGCGGCCGCTTCGTCAAAGGCAGCACCGTGCAGTATTACTTTGGCTCCCAGCGCCAGAACATTATTAATCTTAATGTCAGGGGTGGTTTTTGGCATCACGATAGTCGCGTCGACGCCTAGAATTTTGGCTGACATTGCCAATCCCTGAGCGTGGTTGCCTGCGGATGCTGCAATCACACCACGCTGGCGTTCTTCTTCAGACAGCTGGGCCATTTTGTTATAGGCGCCACGGAGCTTGAAGGAGAATACCGGTTGCAGATCTTCCCGTTTCAGCAGCACTCGGTTGCCCAGCCGGTTACTGAGGCTCATCGCCTCGTCCAGTGGGGTTTCGATTGCGGCATCATAGACGCGGGCATCAAGAATTTTCTTTATATATCGGTGAGCCATCGGGTGCTTTCAGTTGGTTGTCGCGGTCCGAAATAGAACGCAGTATGAATAATGCACTAAATGGTAATCTCTGGGGCGGTTTTCGTCTATAAGATATCGTTCAATCCGCGTATAATCTCGGCCAGTTACCGACATTTATACGGGGTTTCCCACGATATGACACAGGATGAGATGAAACTGGCAGTTGCTCAGGCTGCAGTTGCCTATATCCAGCCAAAGCTAAGCCGCGACTCGATCGTTGGCGTTGGTACTGGTTCCACAGCGAACTTCTTTATCGATGAGCTGGCGAAGATCAAACAACTTTTTGAAGCGGCTGTGGCTAGTTCAGAGGCAACGGCTGAACGTCTTCGGAGTCACGGTATCGAAGTTTATGATATGAACTCCGTTGACCAGATGGAGGTCTATGTTGATGGCGCTGATGAATTCGATGGCCGACTGAACCTGATTAAAGGCGGCGGCGCTGCATTGACCCGTGAGAAGATCGTAGCCGATGTGGCCAAAGAGTTTGTTTGCATTGTTGATGCAACGAAAAAAGTTGATCTGCTAGGCGTTTTCCCTCTGCCGGTTGAAGTGATTCCAATGGCGCGTTCACAGGTAGCGCGGGAGCTGGTGAAGCTGGATTGTATACCGGTATATCGGGACGGTGTTGTAACCGATAACGGTAACGTTATTCTGGATCTGCACGGGCTTGAGATTGAGCAACCAGAAGCGTTAGAAACTCAGATTAATAACATCGTTGGTGTCGTGACTAATGGATTGTTTGCCCGACGAGGCGCTAATGTTGTTTTGATGGGCACGCCCGAGGGTGTTGTGACGCTAACCCGCTAACCCGGGGTAGTGTGCAGATAATAAAAAAGGCCTTCAGATGAAGGCCTTTTTTATGTTTAACCGTAGCAGCTTACATCTGGAGAACATTACTCCAGCCGATGATTGCTGGCATGCATATCCATGCCAATGCACCAGCATTGATAAGAATCCAGATTGGACCTGAGCTGTCACGGAAACTTTCGTCATGGTTTGCCATGATGTGTCACCCGTAAGTCGTTGATAGAACTGTTTTGAATCGAACTGCTATGTACCTTAAGGCATCTTTTATAAGCGATTCGGCGGCGATTTTAACAGTATGCGAGGTTGCTGGGTAGCTATTACTTGGTCTTAGTTTGTTTGGCTTAGTGGATGCCGGTGCCGGTAAGTTGTGGTCCCAAAGCCAGACGCGGTAATGACAGATTTCCTCTCTCCATAAACAAGCTGCTAATATCATAAGACGATGATAGATAAGTAGATGGACTGATTATGAGTGTAAAAGGTTTTTTACGTGGCAGTATCATCGCCATGCTGACGGTTTTTTTGTTACTGCATACGGCAATCCAACTGGGCAGAGACTTTGCGGTTCAATGGTTGCTTGATCAGGGTGCGAGTAACGCCCAAATTCACTCATTATCAATAAATTGGTTTACCGGCCGGATAACCCTATTGGGTGTATCGGTCATCACTCCAGATCAACCCGAGCTAAAGCTGGGCAGGTTGATAGTGGATTTGGATTACTCATCATTGCTGGAACAACGCATTCTGATCAGTGACCTGATACTTGAAGAGGGGGCTATTGATCTGCGTGAAGAGGTACTCGCAGAATCCAGTCGCTTCTATATAGGTCCGATCGCGCTGCCTGAAGCAACCGCTGAAGAGCCCTCAGAGCCGGATGAGCCTTCTACTCTGTTATTTGGTTTGAATCGCCTTAGCATTGCCGACTTTAGCTGGCAGGCCCGGCTGAAAGAGGGCGATTATCAGCTGACTATCGACCAGGGTAATCTGGATACCTTCTATATGTGGCAAGAGGAGGCGATCACTAATCTCACCTTAAACGGTGCGATTAACGGAGCTCCCTTTAGTTTAGACACACAGGCTCAGCCGCTGACAGAAGCGAAGCGCTCTGAGTTACATATTAAACTCGATCATCTGCCTATTCATTCCTTTACCGCTCCCTTTGTACCTGAGTTGCGAGCGACGCTTACCACCGATTTGAAATTTACGGCGATGATGGGAGAGAAAATCACCATTACTCAAGGTGGTGAGTTTCGGATAGATGATTTTAGCTGGAAACAGTCCGACCTTAATGTGGGTCAGCAATCACTTACATGGAAAGGTAAGACTGATGTGACTCTGCGCTCAGGAAAGCCTGAATCAGTGGCTTTGGATGGGGTGTTGAATATGGCAGGGCTCGAGCTTTCTGCCGAGGCGATGTCGGTGAATATGAAAGCGGGCAATTGGCAGGGCGCTACTGGATTAGCTTTTAATGAATCAGGTCTGGATAAGGTCGATGTTAAGGGTCAGCTGACTGCGGATGGATTGACCTATCAGCAACCTGAACGGATGCAGGCAATTATTGCGAGTACCGATTGGCAAGGCGCGGTCACCCTGCTGTTACAGCAACAACCGCTGGTCATTAACAGCGACGAAGGTCAACTCTCTCTCTCGCAGGTGGAAGTTAAGGCATTACAGAATGATCAGGTACTGCTGACGCTGGCCGCTGCCCATCTGAAAGCTATCAAGCTCGCACTGCCACAAGAGGTCAGTGTTGGTGGGCTGAAGGGGAACGGTCTGATGGTCGCTCCTGCGGTGGATAATACTCTGGCGCAGTTGAATCTGGATATCACGAATACCCGTTTTCAATTTGGTAAAGCGCTGACGATTGAACGGGTCGAGCTACAGAATCTGCTAGTTCAGGAGCAACTGAGCGGGGATAAGAAGCCGGTCAATGTCGAGCGTTTGCAGGCTGGATTAAACAGCTTGAGTGAAACGCAAGCTGAGGTCGTTGCATCGTCCGGTGACGCGCCGGCATCCGAACCCGCCCTGCGGATTCAGGTGAATGAGCTGGTGGTGAATGGCGAGAGTAAAGTAATGTTTACCGATAACAGTACCGAGCCGGCCTTTAATAGCGAAATTCAAATTAATAAAGCTCAGTTATTAGGGCTGGATAGCGCAAGCAAGACCCCCGCAAAATTTGGGCTGGGTCTCAAATTGAATGGTTTTACGACGCTTGATCTGACGGGTGATACTAATCTGGCCGGTGGTGGAGAGAAAGCCAGCTGGAAGGGCCAGCTTAAACAGCTTGAGATGCCTCGTTTGAGCCCCTATAGCATCCAGTACACCGGTTATTATTTGCAGAACGGGCAGATGGAGTTGAATAGCTCAGGTGAGCTGAATGCTGGCAAAATTAAGGGTAAAAACGAGATTAAGATACATCGACTGGAGGTTGAACCGGCTGATCAGGAGCAGATGGCAAAATTCAGTAAAAAGCTGTCAATGCCTCTGGGTACTGCTATCTCAGTTCTACAGGATGGCGATGATAATATCGATCTGGATGTGCCGATTAGCGGTTCTTTAGAAGATCCTAATTTTGGTTTGCAGAGTGTTGTGCAGCGATTGGCAGGAAAAGGGCTTAAAAAAGCGGCATTCAGTATCCTGACAAAATCGCTGGAGCCCTACAGTACGCTGATTAGTCTGGTGATAGGTGCCGCTACCGACGGTAGTTTCATCCGATTAGATCCGATCGCTTTTGCTCCAGGTAGCACTGAGCTTGACATCCATGGGCAGGGATATCTGACTAAAATCGAGTCAATGCTGAGTGAGCGAAAAGGGATGCGTCTGAATATTTGTGGGCAGGTGGTACAGCAAGATCAGCTGCTGCTCAGAGCGGAACTGGAAGCACAAAATAAGAAACGAGAAAAACCACTGACCGCTGACAAATTGATGGAGCAGGAAAAAGCGAGTTTGATCGAACTTGCACAGCAGCGTTCTGATCGGGTGAAGCAGCAGCTGATAAAGAAAATAAAGGGTGAGCGCCTATTCACCTGCTTTCCAGTGCCTGCGCTGGAAGACCCTAAGGCTCTACCGAGCGTAACGCTTGGCTTATAGTTATGAGGAAGGAACTTTTCGCGCCTTCCTCAAGTTTGTCGTAGCTGTTGGTAACCACTGCGTCGACGGCTGATCAGGGTGCCCAGTGTAAATACTGCGCAGCCGGTCAGAGGGAGAAGCACCCAAATGGATGGGTGCAGGATGAGCGGTAAGTTAAGCAACCGATAACTGATCAGCCCGGTCACTATCTCTGCCAGGACCGCCGCCATCGCTCCACTGGTAAAACCTAGCAGGGCAAATTCCAACAGATCTAACCGTCGTGTCTGTCCTGGCGTGCTGCCTAATACTTGTAACAATGCATTTTCGTGACGCCGTTGTTCCAGTTCCTGATATAGCAGTAGTTGCACTAAGAGTAAGCCGGCGCAGAGTGTGAGCCCCAGAATCAGTGTTGATGCTTGAATCAGGCGAGTAATGAGTTCGCTGGCTTGATCTATCCACTGACTGACATCGATCAGGGTGAGAGCGGGGAACTGTTTAAGTAGTTCACGGCTTAGTTCAGCTTGTTCGCCGGAAAGTTTGAAGCTGGTGATATAGGTTTGTGGGTACTGCTCCATCGCTTTAGGGCTGAAAATCAGATAGAAATTGGGTCGGAATGAGCGCCACTCTACCTGCCGTATATTACTCACGGTTGCACTGAGTTTTTGTCCTGCTATTTCAAAACCGACGGTATCACCCAGTTTTAGCCCTAAGCTTTCAGCCAACTCCTGTTCAACTGAGATCAGGTTATCCGGGGTGTCCGTTGGCCACCACTTTCCTGCTATTACCTGGTTATGCTTCGGTGCCTGAGCTGCCCAGCTAAGATTCAGTTCTCGTCTCAGTGAGTTATGTTGCAGCTGTTCTGGGGTCAGAACATCGGCGGGTAGCTGGTCGTTAATCAAGGTGATACGACCACGAATCATGGGGTAAAGATTGGGTGACAGACCGGCTTGCTGGAGGAACTCGCTCAAAGGCTCAAGTTCCCAAGGTTGAATGTTGATAACAAACTGGTTCGGGGTGTCTTGAGGTATCTGCTCGCGCCAGCGGTTTACCAGTTCTGTCTGGCTGAGTAGAAGGCTGCTTAACAGCGCCAGTAACAGGCTCATAATTCCCAGTTGAATGCGGTGCCACTGGCGTTGCTGGCGTATCCGGAAACCCAGTAAACGCCCCAGACGTGAATAGCGGGCTAAGAAGCGCCCTGCCGGTGGCAGAAAAAGACTGGCAAAGACACCGGCCACCAGAATAGTGCCAACGGTTAATAGAATAGCAACCAGCGCATTGATTGCAGATCCGAGATAAAACGCGATGACCACGCCGGTCAGAAGCAAGATGGTCAGCCGGGCAGGCCAGCTCAGTCCCTGGTGGCTGAGTTGGTCTCGGCGCAGTAGCCCCATAACCGGTATTCGGCTGATCTGCAGTAATGGTGAAAAGCCGATCACTAATAGCAGCGCCAGGCTGAGTAATGGGCCGACGGCAGACAGGCGGTAATCCGGAGCAGGCAGGCCTGCAGGCAGGATAGTTTGCAGTAGTGAGCCTGTAAGCTGTAATAGGATGATACTGATGAGTGAGCCTAGTATTGCCGCCAGGCTCCAGCCGAATATTAGTTTGATCAGATAGAGATGCAGTACCTGTTTAGGCTTTAGCCCCAAGCACTTTAACAGCGCGCTTCGACGGTATTGAGCACTGCTGTAACGGCGCAGACTCAGGGTGATCAGCAGGCCACATAAAAGTAACCCAAACAGAGAGGTCATTCGTAGGAAGCTTGAAGCATTTGTTAGCGCGCCCGCCGCCATCGGCTGATCCGCATAAACTGACCAAAGGCGTTGCTGAGGCGTCAAGTCTTCACTGAGCTGAGCTGCATACTCTCTTATCTGTGGCTCAGTTCCGCTGAATAGGGTGCGATAGCCTATTCGGCTGCCGGGTTGAACCACCCGGGTTGCCTCCAAATCCTGACGATTGATCAGCAGTTGCGGACTAAAGCTTCGAAATCCGTTACCTCGATCCGGTGAACTAATAATGGCAGCGGTAATTTTGAAGCTGGAATAACCCAGGCTGATGGTTGTGCCAACCTCCACGCCCATGCGTTGTAATAGCTGTTGCTCAGCCCAGGCGGTACCTGGACGGGGAATCGGGGTTGATTGTGGGGGGTCGGTTCGCAGCTCTCCGCGTAGAGGGTAGGGGGCTTCTACCGCTCTGATTGAACTGAGTAATATCTGTTCCTCAGTACTCAACATAGAGGAAAATTGAACTACCTTAGTGTGCTGCAGTTTGAGTGCATCCGCCGTAGCGATGTCGTCTTGAGAAACCGGTTTACTGTCGCTGAGGGTCAGGTCGGCTCCCAGCACAGAAGCGCTTTGGCGGCTAAGTCCATTTTCTAACTGATTACCCAGTAACGTGAGGAAAGTCGCGAGTGTGGTCGCCAGTAGCAGGGCTAGCAATAATGCGCGCCACTCGAAGGTTCGCAGATCTGATCGACTCTGCTTCAGCGCCAAATTGATGAGTTGCTTCGGTCTCATCTTAAAGCTCCAGTAATTGACCGTTATGTAGCTGCAGACGGCGCTGACACCGCTGTGCCAGAGAGGCATCGTGAGTGATCAGAATCAAGGTGGTATTGAGCTGCTGATTGAGCTCAAAGAGTTGATCAATGATCTCTGTGCCGGTCTTATCATCGAGATTGCCGGTCGGTTCGTCAGCGAATAGTAAGCTGGGTTCAGTGGCAAAGGCCCGTGCGATAGCGACTCGTTGCTGCTCTCCGCCAGACATCTGTGCTGGCGTATGCTGGTGGCGCTGTTCTAATCCAACGCGATTAAGCCAGTATCCTGCTTGCTTTAGCGGTTCAGGATGCCCCTGGATTTCCAGTGCAAGCTGGACATTATCCAGCGCTGTTAGCTCGGGCAATAGCTGGAATGACTGAAATACAAAGCTGATGTGATTTGAACGCAGCTCTGCCCGTGACTCCTCATCCAGCCCGGTCAGTGACTGGCCTAACAGTTCGATGCTGCCCTGACTCGGTTCATCCAGACCGGCCAATATACTCAGCAGGGTTGATTTACCCGCACCGGAAGGGCCAATGATCGCGATACTCTCGCCCGCATCGGCGTGGATGCTGATATTATTAAAGATATTCAGTCCGCCGTGATCGCCGGGGAAGGTTTTATTTAGTCCGGTGGCGATAAGAACAGCATTGGATTCAGGAGTCTGCATGTCGAATATACTTGGGGTCTGGTTATTACTTCTGTCTAGCTTAGCATGGAGTAGTTCCATTTTAGTGATGGGCGACAGCCTTTCTGCTGCTTATGGAATGCCTCAGCAGCAGGGCTGGGTTGCGTTACTTGATCAGAAGTTAGAAAAAAATGGTTTTAGTTACGAAGTTATCAACGCCAGTATTAGCGGGGAAACCACACACGGAGGTCTTACGCGTTTGCCCGGGGCTTTGGATCAGTATAAACCGGAGCTGGTGGTGCTCGAGCTAGGCGCTAATGATGGCTTGCGTGGTGCGCCCCTGGCGCTGATCGAGCGGAATCTGACCCGCTTGATCGCACAGGCCCGTGCTGCGGGGGCTCAGGTGTTACTGCTGGAGATGCGGATTCCGCCCAATTATGGGCCCCGCTACAGTGATGGCTTTACCGCGTTGTTTGAGAAAGTAGCGCAGATGCAGGATGTATTGATGGTGCCGTTTTTTATGGCGCCGGTAGTGTTACAGCCTGAACTGATGCAGGACGATGGCTTACACCCTAATGAACAAGCGCAGCCGGTGCTACTGGATCAGCTATGGCAACCTCTGATCTCTTTGCTCCAGTCTCCTTATCAGCCTCAGAAAAATGAAGGGGGATGATGGCAATGATCCGAGTGCCGCGGTTGTGGTTATGGCGAATCTGAAAGACGCCTTCCAGAGCGCTGACCCGTTCGCGCATACCGATCAGACCAAAGCCCTTCTTAAATGCCTCTCCTGCTATATCGAAGCCGATACCATCGTCACTGATCATTATTTCTAGGCGATCGCCACTGATCTCTTTACGAGAGCCTTGAGAAACCCTGTGAATATCGATCCAGACATTACGCGCCCTGGCGTATTTAATAATATTGCTAAAGGCTTCCTGAGCCAGACGGAACAGGGTGATATTGTAGTCTTCTGACATCTCATTCAATGCACCACGAAAATCTTTATGCAGCGATATACCGTGCTCTTCAAAACGGGAAGAGACAATACACTCCTGAAGTGCATCAACCAGTCCCAGATCATCTAAAGCCGAGGGGCGTAGTGTGCGCATCATACCGTAGGTCACATCGTATATATTCTGTGCGATGGCATCGATTGATTCAGCTGTTTGATTAACGATACTGCTCTCTTGCGGATGGATTCGCTTAAGTATTTTTGCATCGGTACGGATTGCAGTTAACGATTGGCCCAGTTCGTCATGTAGTTCCCTCGACAGGTTTCTTCGCTCGCGTTCCTGCACCGCGAGTACCTGGTGAGTTAGGCGGCGGTTCTCAATCAACTGCTCTCTGAGCTCGCGGGTACGGGTGTGGATACGGGTTTCAAGCTGCTGTCGTTCATTATTGAGGGTGGCGTAGATAGTGGAATGCTCTATCGCGGACTGAACTTTCTGCCGCAGGTAAGCCATTAACAGGCTATAGGCGCTTAACGAGCAGCAGAGCAGAATCAGCAGCATGCCAACGTTGATATTCTTTAAACCAAACTGGTGCGTTATCTGCAATTGGAAGGACTGGCCGAAACGATTAATTGTGCGCGTCTCTTCTAGTATGGGTAACCATGAAGGTGGCTGCATCTCTTGCTCTGAAAGGTGTTCGTCGAGCAGAGAGCCTTTTTCATCCATCAACTTAATACTGGTGTTATCCGAGAGAAAGCTGGTATTGGGTAACATACCTTCAATATTGATTACGAGTGACGCGATATACAGGTTGTCGTTTGTGGGTGCGGTATTGCGCTCAAAGAAGGCTAAAAAGAGTCCAAAACCGTTCTGCTTCTCGTCCAGTCTGAATGGGGGAGAGGTAATTGGTTGATGGTATTTGCGAGCAAAACCTATCGTGCTTGAGAAAATCGGATCGGAAAACAGATCTTTATTGAGCAGGTATCGGGTATCGGGGTTTAAAGGTTCAATAAAGATAATCGGAAAGCGTGCACTGAAATCATCGTTGGTCGGATCTAAATTATAATCTGAGGCTTTGCCGTAATTGGTGGTGATGGATTTCTGCTGTTGTTGAATCTGCAACCGCTCTATATGTGGGTATCTTTTGCGCATTTCGTTGGCAAAGCTGCGGATCGCTTCGTGGTCGTTTGGCGATGAAGAGACTAATACGGTAAAGCTTTGTAACAGTACTTCATTTATATAAGCCTTTTCATAGACAGAGGCATAAACGAATTGCGCATCACTAGTGAGATTTTTCTTTAGATGGTTGTAATCGGCGTAGAAGCTCAGCCCAACCATAATCAAGGTAAGCAGCAGCCAGCCGGTGGTAATAAACGGGAAGAAATTTCGTTGCATAACCTGTTTTACGTTCCCTAACCTGTCTTATGAAATCCTTATCATCCGTCTAGTGTAAACCATTTTCCCCCAGAGCAAAAAAAAAGACACCCTAAGGTGTCTTTTTAGTCTGATATCTCAGTTATTATGCAGCAAGGTTCTGGTTAACAAAGTCCCAGTTAACCAGTGCCCAGAAACCTTTCAGGTAGTCAGGGCGAACGTTGCGATAATCGATGTAGTAAGCGTGTTCCCACAGGTCGACAGTCAGCATAGCTGTCTGGCCATTGGTCATCGGAGTGCCAGCATTGCTGGTGTTAACGATTTCCAGAGAACCGTCAGCGTTTTTAACCAACCAGGTCCAGCTAGCTCCAAAGTTGTTAACCGCTTTGTCGTTTAGTTCTTCCTGGAAAGCTGCGAAAGAGCCCCATTTAGCGTTGATTGCATCAGCAACCGCGCCAGTTGGCTCACCGCCACCGTTTGGAGACAGGCAGTTCCAGTAGAAAGTGTGGTTCCAAATTTGAGCTGCGTTGTTGAATACGCCGCCAGCTGGAGCTGACACGATGATCTCTTCAAGAGACTTACCTTCGTATTCAGTACCTGGTACTAGTCCATTCAGCTTCACAACATAAGTGTTGTGGTGTTTGCCGTGGTGAAAGTCCAGAGTTTCCGCAGAGATGTGAGGTTCCAGTGCATCTTTGGCGAATGGCAGTGCTGGTAGTTCAAAGCTCATAAATAGTTACCTTTTAGTGTCAGGTTCAGCATAGATAGTGAATCTGTAGTATAGATAGGGTCTGTATAGCAATATTTCAAGCGCTGGAGACCTTCCCTCGCCTGTTTGTGCAGAATCATAGCATCCTTAATAGAGCTTTTCATTGCCTGTAAAACCCCTCTTTTCAAGTGGGAAAGGGTTTTCCCGGTAGAGCATTATCAGACTAAAGTTAGCTGACAGAGAGAAAAGAGCTGTTAGAATCGATCTCCCGATCATAACTACAATGCAGGCGAATACTGGCTATGGGTAAAGTTTTTCTTTGGATTGCAGCGGTGTTGCTGATAGTTTTTACAGTGAAGACCCAATATCTGACATCAAAAACCTGGACGCCCTTTAAAGAGGGATGTATGGCTGGTGGAACGGCTACAGAGGCGCAATGCGTTTGTCTGTCTAATTATGTGCATAAGAACTTCAGTGATAACGAAGTCGAGAAAATTATGCAGGGTACAATCACAGACCCTGCGATACGGCGAAAAGTTGAAGAAACGGTTCGTGTTGGTGCCAAGGCGTGTAAAGCGCCATAGTAATGAGACTGGCCGTTGTGCCTGAGTCTGCTTATCTGAATACTGATTTGCAGGCTTTCCCTGAGGCCGACACTATAACGCTAATTTAATTGGCCGGCGCTGGACGAATCTCAGAAGCAATGAAATCATTATTTTCTGATTGGATTGCACAGTTTCTTACTCTGCTTTCTGTAGTAGCTCTCTCACCATGAAAAGGGCGGCAATGGCTCTGGCTTCAGAAAAGTCGTCGCGGAGGAATAGTTCATCCAGTTGGCTCAGGGGCCAGCGAATTACCTCCATCTCTTCCGGTTCATCGCCTTGTAAACGACAGGGAAATAAGCCCTGTGCCATCACTGCGGTGATTTTATGGCCCATGTAATTGGGTGCTGAGGTCATCTCTTTGATAAAGGTTAGCTGCTCGGCACCGAACCCTGCTTCCTCTTTGAGTTCTCTGTTGGCGGCTTCAAAAGCATCTTCACCCGGGTCGATCAGTCCTTTAGGCAGGGTTATCAGATAGTCTTCGAGGCCAACGGCGTACTCTTTTATCAACAGTACGTTTTGTTCATCATCGATGGCGGCGATCATTACCGCCCCTCGTCCCCGATTAGCCAGGCGCTCGTAAGTACGTTCTACACCGTTAGAAAAGCGCAGCTCTATCTCTTCAACATGAAACAGTCGGCTTTTAGCGGCGGGTGTTGTCTTCAAAATATCCGGTTTTACAGGCATACTGGACCGTTCCTCGGCATTCAATGTCGTTAAAGAGCCTGCGAGCAGGTTTCTTAATCTTAACCTGAGGCGCTGACTTTTTATATGGATTGGCAAAATATCGATACGGTGCTTCTGGATATGGATGGCACCCTGCTTGATCTTCATTTTGATACTTTCTTCTGGCTGGAGCATCTGCCGGTTCGTTATGCCGAGCTACACAGCATTGACAGAGAAGAGGCGACCCGATGGCTACATGAACGAATCATGCAGGAACAGGGTACTCTGAACTGGTACTGCCTGGATTATTGGTCCCGGGAGCTTAATGTTGATATTAAAGCCTTGAAAACCGAAATTCGTGAGCGTATAGCCTTTCGTCCGCATGTTCACGATTTTCTTGAACACCTGAAAGGGGAAGGTGTTCGGCGGGTAATTGTCACTAATGCTCACCGGGATAGTCTGACCTTGAAGTTGGAAGAGACCGGGTTGGATCAGCTGGTCGACCGAATTATCAGCTCCCATGATTATCAGGTAGCGAAGGAACATCAGGGCTTTTGGCACCGACTTCAGGAAGAGGAACCTTTTGATCCGGCGCGAACATTGCTGGTAGATGATAGTCTGGCGGTACTGGGTTCAGCTCAGGAGTATGGCATCGCTTATCTGTTGAGCATTATTCAGCCCGACAGCGAAAAACCGGGGCGGGAGATCACTGATTTCAACGCGATAGAGCACTTTGATGAGATTATTAAAAAATAGATGAATACTCAGCATCAGAAAGAATCGCAGCAGGATAAGAAAGTTCGCCTGGATAAATGGTTATGGGCGGCCCGTTTCTTCAAAACCCGTGGAGCTGCTAAGCAGGCGGTTGAGGGTGGCAAGGTCCATTATGAAGGCCAGCGGGGCAAATGTAGTCGTAATGTTGAAATCGGTGCGCAGCTGATTATTCGGCAGGGTTACGAAGAGAAAAAAGTGGTGATCAGGGCGATATCGGATCAGCGACGCGGAGCACCGGAGGCGCAGTTGCTGTATCAGGAAACTGAAGAGAGTATAAAGTTGCGGGAAGAAGGGGCTGCGCAGCGTAAAGCGATGCGTGGAAACGTTGGGCCAGATCATCGGCCCAATAAGAAAGAACGGCGTAAGATTATGCAGTTTAAGGATCGCTAGCCGAATAGGCGTTGTGATAAAATTTCAGTTTTCCGAAGGCGCGTTTATAACCTCGAGTTATCGCTTCGGTAAGCCACTTTAAGATAGAGTTTCAGAGATCGATATGAGCAGTTCCGACAAGCTTCAAAGGGTTCTTTTCGAACATGCGGACATCCGCAGTGTCCTGACCGGATTGGAACAGAGCTATCAACAAGCGATAGAACAGCATAATTACCCCGCACTGATTAATAAGTTACTGGGTGAGATGATGGCGGCTGTTAGTTTGCTGAGTGCCACGCTTAAGTTTGATGGCCGTTTACTGCTTCAGGCCCAGAGTGAAAATCAGGTGAAAGTGCTGATGGCCGAGTGTAACCATCAGCGGGACCTGCGAGCGATTGCCCGTTTTGAAGGTGAACTGCCTGAGCAGGCTGAATTCTGCGAACTGTTACGCGGCGGCCAATTGGTTATTACGATTGAACCGGATCAGGGTAAACGGTATCAGGGAGTTGTTCCCCTTGAAGGTGAGCGCCTGAGTAACTGTCTGGAAGCTTATTTCAGTCTCTCTGAGCAGTTGCCCACGCAGATTCATCTGGTTGCCGATGAGCAGCGTGCAGCGGGTTTTCTATTGCAGGTGATGCCGGCTAAAGGTGATTCTCAGACGGACTGGGAACATTTCAGCTTTCTCGCGTCCACACTGACCGATGAAGAGTTACTGGAACTGGATAATGCCACTATTTTGCGTCGTTTGTTTCATGAAGAAGATTGCCGTTTGTATGATGCTGATGCATTACAGTTCAACTGTGATTGTTCCCGTAAACGAACCGCCGATGCTCTGCGCTACCTGACTCAACAGGAGTTGGAAGAGATTATTCAGGAAGAGGGCAGCATCGATGTTAATTGCCAGTTCTGCAATGAAAAATATAGCTTTGACCAGGCTGATATCACCCTGATGTTCTCTGATAGTGCCAATATTGCCGGGTCAGATCAGCTACATTGACGCCCACTAAAATCAATCAATGAAAATCAGGTTGAGTACGAAAACTGATTTAAGTCATTAATATTAGAACGTTTTTTGTGCGTTTTCAGGCTAGTTAGGAAACGTTCTCAATTGATGGTGTTTTGCACGATTTTTTGACATAATACGCCTCCTTATAATAACGGCCCCGTTGACTCTCCGGCAGGAAAGTCAAAAAAAAACAGGGGTCATGCTGCATAAATCAGGTAAATAATTTTTTTTTGGCAGAAGCCAAGGGAATCAAGCAATGAGCAAAGAAACCGTGAACTCTGTACACGTAAATTTGAGCCCGGCTCAACTAGTTGAAAAAGCCATTCAGCGTGGTGAAGGAACTCTGGCTGATACTGGTGCACTGGTTGTTATAACCGGTAAGCGTACAGGTCGTTCTCCGATGGATCGTTACATCGTTGATGAAGCCAGCACCTCTGATGCCATTCATTGGGGTCCTATCAACCGCCCATTCGACGCAGATAAGTTTGATGCGCTCTGGGGACGGGTTGAAGAATATTTGGCTGCTCGCGAGCACTTTGTATCTAATGTTCACGTTGGTTCTGATACTAATCAATACCTGCCGGTAGAGATGACGACAGAAACTGCATGGCAGAACCTGTTTGGTCAGAACCTGTTTATCCGCCCGGAAGAGTTTAATCCGAAGGCGAAAGAAGAGTGGCAGATTATTAACGCTGCAGGCTTTGAATGCGAGCCTGAGCGTGATGGTACTAACAGCGATGGCTGTGTGATCATCAACTTTGCTAAGCGCAAAGTACTGCTGGCAGGCATGCGTTATGCCGGTGAAATGAAAAAAGCGATGTTCTCTGTTCAGAACTTCCTGCTGCCTGAGAAAGATGTTCTGCCGATGCATTGCTCGGCTAACGTTGGCGAGGATGGCGATACTACGTTGTTCTTTGGTCTGTCTGGTACCGGTAAAACGACGCTGTCAGCTGACCCGGATCGTTACCTGATCGGTGATGACGAGCACGGTTGGGGTAAAGGTGTAGTCTTTAACCTGGAAGGTGGTTGCTACGCTAAGACCATCGACCTGAGTCAGAAGAACGAGCCGATTATCTGGGATGCTATCCGTTTCGGTGCGATCGTAGAGAACGTTACCCTGAACGAAACCCGTACGGCTGATTACTGCGATACTACGCTGACCGAAAATGGTCGTTGCGCATACCCTCTGGAGCACGTTGAAAAGCGTACCGAGGAGAACAAAGGTGGCGAGCCTAAGGCGATTGTATTCCTTACCTGTGACCTGACCGGTGTTCTGCCTCCTGTTTCTATTCTGTCTAAAGAAGCAGCGGCATATCACTTCTTGTCCGGTTACACCGCGTTGGTGGGTTCTACAGAGATGGGTTCTGGTGGTGGCATTAAGTCTACCTTCTCAACTTGTTTCGGTGCGCCTTTCTTCCCGCGTCCTGCTAGCGAATACGCTGACCTACTGATCAAGCGGATTGAAGAGTTTGATAGCCAGGTATATCTGGTTAACACCGGCTGGACAGGCGGTTCTTACGGTACTGGCTCGCGTTTCAATATTCCAACGACTCGTGGCATCATCGCAGCCATTCAGAGCGGTGCATTGATCGATGTTCCGACTCAGTATCTGGAAGGTATCAACCTGACAGTTCCTACCTCTGTACCGGGTGTTGATTCTGCACTGCTGAATCCGCGTGATACCTGGGCAGACAAAGGTGCGTACGATACCACTGCTAAAGACCTAGTCGGTCAGTTCACCGCCAACTTCACAAAGTTTGAAGGTGTCGCAGAAACTATCATCGCCGCAGGCCCACAAGCCTAAACGCGATTCGCATAAAAAAAGGCTCCTTCGGGAGCCTTTTTGCATTAATGTAGTCGCTAGTCGTCACAAAAAGCATGACTTGCTAGTGGCTAGAAAAAACGCCCTTAATCATTTGATTGCTTTGGCCTTGGTTTAAACTTCGTAAGCGATTGTTTCAAAAGCATAAGTTCAAAAAACCAAAGGCCCGAATCACTCTGCATTTGCTCTTCCTAGTAACTAGCAGGCGCGTAGCGCCGTTCTAACAAGCGGCGTAGCCGCGTCTAGCTACTTAAAACTTAATTCATACCCTGCATTCGCGAGATACACCGCTTCATGTTCCAGATCTGTTTGGGTCAGGGGTTGGTGGCTGAGCCAGTTATCCGGGAAGCTGAGTGAAAGCGCGTTTTTCTCGGCGGTCAGATGGAATGCCGGCAGGCGCTCGCGGCTTCGGTTTCGGTGCAGGACGAAGGCGAGTCTGAGGAGTATGGTCAGGCGACTAAAGTGCTTGCTCTCCCGGGGTTGCATCCGCTCAAAGCCCGATTGAGAAAATTTACGTCGGTGATCCTGAACCATCGCTGCGAGCTGAATCTGTTGCTGCTTGGTAAAGCCGGGCAGGTCTGAATTCAGTAGCAGGTAAGCGCTATGTTTATGGTATTGGCTGTGGGCGATGGTCAGGCCGCATTCGCAGCAGCGTGCCGCCCAGCTGAGCATATTATGGTACTCGTTATTATCCAGGTGCCAGCTCTCCCGTACCTGGGTCAGTGCGATCAGTGCGGTTTGTTCGATCCGCATCGCCTGTTCCTGATCAACATGGTAGCGCTGCATCATCGCGTTGATACTGCGCTCGCGCACATCTTCATGGCGCAGACGGCCTGCCATATCGTAAAGTAGGCCCTCTCGCAGGGCGCCTTCAGAGATGCTCATCTCCTTGATGCCCAGGGATTCAAACACCGCAGATACAATAGCGAGACCCGCTGGAAAGACCGCGCGGCGTTGCTCTTTCAGACCGTCTATATCGATCTCGTCGACGTGGTTGTAGCTGAGAATTTTCTCTTTCAGTTGCCGCAGCGCAGCGGTGGTGATTTTGTCAGTGGAATAGCCCAGTGCTATACAGGCCTGGCGGACCGCTTTTATGGTGCCAGAAGAGCCGACGCAATCTTCCCAGCCAAGCCGACGATATTTACGTTTAATGCTGAGCAGTTCCCGCAGGGCACCAAATACGGCTAGTTGGAATCTCTTTTCACTGATAACGCCATCGGCGAAATAGCGCTTATTGAAACTAACGCAGCCCATCTCAAGGCTTTCCAGTTCAAGGGGTTCGAAGCGATCTCCGATAATGAACTCAGTACTACCACCGCCAATGTCGATAACTAGTCGACGGCCATTCTCACCGGCCATTGTATGGGACACACCAAGATAGATCAGCCGGGCTTCCTCTATGCCTGCAATGACTTCTATCGAGCAGCCCATAAGCTTTTCAGCGTCACGGATAAACTCATGACTGTTGGCCGCTTCCCGTAGTGCGTTAGTGCCTACGATCCGGATCTGTTGGCTTGGAATATCGCGGACTCTTTGAGCGAATCGCTCCAGACAATCCAGCCCTCGTTGTCGTGCTTCGGGGGTCAGCATGCGGTTTTCATCGAGGCCAGCGGCCAGCTGAACTTTGTCTGACAGCAGATCGATGGGCTGAAGTTCGCCCTGAACCAGCTTAGCAACGACGATATGGAAGCTGTTAGAGCCCAGATCGATCGCGGCTAGTAGGGATGACTCTGGAGGACTAATACTGGCGGTTTCTTGGTTCATATAGAATTAACTTCGAGATGATGTTGGGTTTAGCTTATCAGATAACGGTGACTGTTTAGAGTATAGCCTTGTTATAACAAGCTTTTACTTGAGAAGGGTTCCCCGGTATTCACAAGCGTTTAGAGACAGTGGTATGATCGGTGGTTATTAAATTTGAGTGAATCTCACGGCAGAGGCTTTATATGAGTGAAAATATCGTTAACGTGACTGATAGCTCCTTCGAAGAGGATGTATTGAAAGCGGAAGGGCCAGTACTGGTTGATTACTGGGCAGAATGGTGTGGTCCGTGCAAAATGATTGCGCCGGTTCTGGAAGAGATCGCTAAAGATTACGATGGTAAGCTGAAAGTCTGTAAGCTGAATATCGACGAGAACAATGAAACTCCGCCAAAATTTGGTATCCGTGGTATTCCAACGCTGATGCTGTTTAAAGATGGCGCAGTTGAAGCAACTAAAGTAGGGGCGTTGTCTAAGTCTCAACTGGCTGCATTTATCGAAGATAGTATCTAAAAGGTACTAAAATAGTAGGGAGTGACCGAGATCATGGTTTGCTCCCTGATTTACTGGACTCTTTTTGATCAACGCATTATAGTGTCTTTTCCAAATATTTATTTCTGTGCCAGAACTCTGGCTTCCTTATTCAAATCAATCTGACCTGAATGGCTTTAGCTATTTCGCTCAAGGCATTGACCCGTCTCCCTACACATATACCTATGAATCTTACTGAACTTAAAAAGAAAAGCGTTCCTGAATTGCTAGAGATAGCGAAAGAAATGGGACTTGATAACCTCGGTCGCTCCCGCAAACAAGATGCAATTTTCTCTATTCTTAAGCGTCATGCTAAAGGTGGTGAAGATATTTCTGGTGATGGCGTATTGGAAATTTTGCAGGATGGCTTTGGCTTCCTGCGGTCTGCCGAAGGTTCATACCTTGCTGGTCCAGATGATATTTACGTATCGCCGAGCCAGATTCGCCGGTTTAACCTGCGTACCGGTGACACTATCTCCGGCAAGATTCGTCCGCCGAAAGACAGCGAGCGCTACTTCGCCCTGTTGAAAGTTGATCAGATCAACTTTGATAAGCCGGAAAATGCCAAGAATAAGATTCTGTTTGAAAACCTGACTCCGCTGTTTGCGCAGGAGCGGTTGAAGATGGAACTGGGTAACGGCAGTACAGAAGATCTGACTGCTCGTGTTATCGATCTGGTTTGCCCTATGGGTAAAGGCCAGCGTGCATTGCTGGTGTCTCCGCCTAAAGCGGGTAAGACGCTGATGCTGCAGAACATCGCTAACTCGATTACCCGTAATAACCCAGAAGTTCACCTGATCGTACTACTGATTGATGAGCGTCCTGAGGAAGTAACCGAAATGCAGCGGACTGTCCGTGGTGAAGTGGTAGCATCGACCTTCGATGAACCGCCTTCCCGCCACGTACAGGTTGCTGAAATGGTGCTTGAGAAGGCTAAGCGTCTGACTGAGCATAAGAAAGATGTTGTGATTCTGCTGGACTCTATCACTCGTCTGGCCCGTGCTTACAACACTGTGATTCCATCATCCGGTAAAGTACTGACCGGTGGTGTGGATGCCCACGCGCTGGAACGTCCTAAGCGTTTCTTCGGTGCAGCTCGTAATATCGAAGAGGGTGGCAGCCTGACAATCATCGCGACGGCACTGGTTGATACCGGTTCGAAGATGGATGAAGTTATCTTTGAGGAATTCAAAGGTACGGGTAACTCTGAAGTACATCTGGATCGTAAAGTGGCTGAGAAGCGGGTTTATCCTGCTTTCAATATCCGTCGATCAGGTACGCGTCGTGAAGATCTGCTGACCTCTGAAGAAGAGCTGCAGCGGATGTGGATTCTGCGTAAGTTGCTGGATCCGATGGAAGATTCTTCTGCGATCGAGTTTGTACTGGATAAGCTGAAAGACTTCAAAACGAACGACGAATTCTTCCTCTCCATGCGACGTTCCTGATTCATATCTCTGTTCTGAAAGGGTAAGCTTACGGCTTGCCCTTTTTTATTGCTGAAAACTATGTCAAATCTAAAATACAAAGACCTGCGCGACTTTATCAACAGCCTGGAACAAAAGGGTGAGTTGGTACGTATTACAGCGGAAGTTGACCCCGATCTGGAAATGACCGAGATCTGCGACCGTACCTTGCGTGCCGGTGGTCCGGCACTGCTGTTTGAAAATCCCAAAGGCTACGATTACCCGGTACTGGCGAACCTGTTCGGCACGCCTAAACGTGTTGCCTTGGGAATGGGCCAGGAAGATGTCGCCAGCCTGCGAAAGGTCGGTAAGTTGCTGGCGATGCTGAAAGAACCCGAGCCGCCCAAAGGGATGAAAGATGCCTGGGAGAAGCTACCGATCTTTAAGCAGGTGCTGAATATGGGGCCAAAAAAGGTCCGTAATGCCGCCTGCCAGACCCATGTGATTGAGGGTGATGATGTTGATCTGGGTACTCTTCCGGTACAGCGTTGCTGGCCCGGTGATGCGGGGCCTCTGGTAACCTGGCCTCTGGTTATTACTAAAGGGCCTTACAAAGAGCGCCAAAATCTGGGTATCTATCGGCAGCAGGTAATCGGTAAGAATAAGCTGATTATGCGTTGGCTGTCCCACCGTGGTGGCGCGCTGGATTTCCGTGAGTGGAAAGAGCAGCATCCAGGGGAAAACTTCCCGGTAGCCGTGGCACTGGGGGCTGATCCCGCGACTATTTTAGGGGCGGTGACGCCGGTACCCGATAGCCTGTCAGAGTATGCATTTGCTGGGTTGTTGCGCGGCGGCAAGACCGAAATCACTAAATGCATCGGCAGCGACCTGCAAGTGCCTGCCAGTGCAGAGTTTATCCTCGAAGGCTATATCGCCCCTGAAGAGATGGCGGATGAAGGGCCTTTTGGAGACCATACAGGTTACTACAACGAGGTGGATAGCTTCCCGGTGTTTACCGTCGAGCGTATCACCCATCGTCCCGACCCTATCTATCACAGCACCTATACGGGCCGGCCACCGGATGAACCTGCTGTGTTGGGTGTCGCGCTGAATGAGGTTTTTGTACCGATTCTGCAGAAGCAGTTTCCAGAAATTACCGATTTCTATCTGCCACCGGAAGGTTGCTCCTACCGGATGGCAATAGTGACGATGAAGAAGCAGTATCCGGGTCACGCTAAGCGGGTGATGTTGGGTGTCTGGTCCTTCCTGCGACAGTTTATGTACACCAAATTTGTTATCGTCTGTGATGATGATATCAATGCCCGGGACTGGAACGATGTTATCTGGGCGATTACCACCCGGATGGACCCGATTCGCGATACCACCATGATCGACAACACACCGATCGACTACCTGGATTTTGCCTCACCGGTCTCCGGTCTGGGCTCCAAGATGGGTATGGATGCCACCAATAAGTGGCCCGGTGAGACAACCCGAGAGTGGGGTGAGCCGATTGTGATGTCCCCTGAAGTGAAACAGCGGGTGGACGACATCTGGGATCAATTAGGTATACCGCTTGAGTGATCGTTTTACCATCACCGTTAACGATACCCATGAAGTCAGTGCAGAACCGGGTTTGCCGATTCTGGACAGTCTGCGAAATGCCGGATTTACGATGCGTTTCAGTTGTCGTAACGGGGTGTGTGAAATTTGTAAAACAACACTGCTAGCTGGCAGTATTCGGCAGCGCTACCCTGAATTGGCGCTACAGTTAGAGGCGGGGCAGCCGTCCTCGCAGATATTTGCGTGTACAGCCGTACCCTGCAGTGATATTCAGGTGAGAATTAAAGGGTTGTTACGCCCTGGAGAGATACAAGTGAAAGAACTGGTTTGTGATATTGCGTCGGTAGAACAACTGAATGAAGAGGTTTACCGGGTGCGTCTGCATCTGCCGGTAACCGGCCGTCAGGCCACAGAGTTTCATGCGGGACAGTACCTGGAACTGATACTTCCTGATGAGCGTCGTGCCGCATTTTCGATCGGTAGTGCACCGGACTTCAGCAGCGATATCGAACTGCATATCCGCTGTACGCCTGAAGGCGAGCTTTCAGTGGCGATTATGGATCACCTGAAGAACAGTCCCAGCGTGAAAATTGAACTGCCCAAAGGCGAATGCTATCTGGAAGCCAGTCAGCTGGCCTCTGATAAAGTAATCGTTCTGGCGGCTGCCAGTACCGGATTTTCGCAGATTAAGAGTATCGCAGAACATCTGCTGGCGAATCAGGTCTCCAATCCGATTCACATCTATTGGGGCGCACGGGTAGAAGCAGATTTCTATCTGGAAAAACTGCCTCTGCAATGGGCCAGCGAACACACCAACGTCCATGTTCATCTGGTTGTCAGCGAGCCGGGTAACAGCCCCGGTTGGTCCGGTCGCAGCGCACTATTGCCGGATGCCATCGTTGCTGATTTTGACCACTTTGAGAATGTTGAGATCTTTACCAGTGGTTCACCGGGAATGGTTTATGCGTTACTCGATGCCTGCGAACTTAAAGGGCTTAACGAAGTACAGATGCATGCCGATGTTTTTGCTTACGCGCCACGCAAATAAAAGCGCGTTGCTCGCTAGAACGTCGCTGCGCGACTTGCTCGACGGGCTGCGCCCTTGTTAGAAAAAGCATAGAAAAAGAAAGAGAGCCGTTGGCTCTCTTTTTTGCTGTAGGAGCCGTGCCCTCACGGCGATGTAGCATGAGTCACTCAGAGGTTAATTCTTCTGCACAATAAAGTAGGTGTGTAGCTCGGGGTATTGATCATATTCCAGATGCCTGACGTTGCAGTTTAATCCGGCAAAAAGCTCAAGAAATCCTGCCACGCCTAAGGTTGAGTAATACACCTCAGGCCCCATCGTGTCATCGGTATGATCGCCCACTTCATCGGTCCCGCCGAAGGAGAAAATCAACACTCCACCGCTGTTAAGGCCCTCTATCAGCTTGGTTAAAACAGCCTTCTGCTGGTCCAGCGGTATATGCCAGATACTGTCCCAGGCGGTGATAAAGTCATAGGTGCGGGGTAGTTCCCACTGGCAGATATCCTGTTGATAAAAGTTGATCTGTGGATGCTTTAGCTTCGCCAGTCGGACCATCTCATCCGATACATCTACACCCTCAGGCTCAAACCCCTCTGCCTGTAGCAAATCCATAAACCGCCCGGTACAACCGCAACCCACATCCAGTGCAGCCCCTCTGTTTTTAACAAAAGCGATCGCACGGCGATGCTGCTCAATTCCGTTTTCTCGGTTGAACTCCTCGCGTTCCCAAAGATGGGTGATCTGGTTGTAGGCTTTGCCGATATCGGTGGGTTTCATGTAGTTTTATCCTGAATAGGAGTTTTTAGCTTAGCTAGAACAGCCGTTTGTGTAGGAGGCGTGCCTTCACGGCGATTGTAGTTATGATTACATATTTGCTTGCCGCAGTGGAGCACTGCTTTTTGTTCGCTTCGCCTGCGGGTGTCTTAGTTTATAAGATTGCCGCAGTGATTCGTTTCATTTGTTCCGCTCTGCTGAGCGGGCCAAGACTTTTGGGCGGCCAAAAGTCTTAACAATCTAAAACCGCGCCCACTGTTTGGTCGGCTTCGCCGACTGCCCTGCGCGTTTCGTTTTCCAATGACATGGGAAAAACTCGGTTGCTTCGCGCCCTCAGACAGTTCCCCATGCTTTTCATTGAAAAACTCCAATGCTCGGCTGCACAGAAAGGGATTTAGAGCAGACCGCAACGAAGAGCACGTTGCTCGCTAGAACGTCGCTTCGCGACTTGCTCGACGGGCTACGCCCTTGCTAGAAAAATCTGTCGCTACACTGCTAGAAAATCAATGACTCTGACATCATTGATCCAAACTCTACACTTTAGATTTAATCTAAGGTGTAGAGTTGATTTATCGTTGTTGATTATTAAATTTTGTCCTTAGTCTCAAGAGAAATTATATCTTTATCTGTGAGAGTCGTCATTTCGCGGGCGTTAATGCTACATATCTTCGACGATCGTGATTCGATATTTACAGTATTATTTGAATTAAAAGATACTGATGCATCAGCTAGCATACAAACTTCCTTGAAGAGTCTGAATGCATTTGTGTTTCTAGACATTCCTTTCACGATAAACGCTGCGATTTTAGGTTCTATGACGACCTCAACGTTAATTTCAGCCACTTTCATAAGGTCCTGAACAAATTCTTCAAAAGAAATACTGTTAAATTCTTTTGTTGCTGAAAGCTCAAATAATGAAAGCATGAAGAATGAGTGGATAGCTTCAATATCCAGAGTTAAGCTAGGTGGATCAGAAGTGAATTTGGTATTCATTCGATGAAATACGCCTTCGAACATCGTAAAATATTTCTCGTCAACTTCATTGGATACAGACAAACGAACAACATCTCTCTCTGAGTAACTTATAAAGGCATGATTTAACTCAGAATCAAATGACTGAAGTGACAACGTTGGAAATGTATTAATTGAGCTGCTTGTCGATATCTTTAGGTTATTAGTGCCGAAATCCATTTTTGGCTCAACTGTACATATGATGGTGCCGCTGCGAATTAGCTCAAAGCGAGTCTTATGCTTAACTTCACTCACGACTGCTCTCCTATAATTCCTGTGCTCATTGGAAACACGACTTTCTCTTCTTGTTGAAAAACATTGGATAATCCAGCAGGCGTAAAGAAACTCATTAGTTCCCAGATAGTGGATGTTGATATTTCTTTTACCGCATATTTTCGTGCATTCAAAAAACTAGTTTCGGCCTTTATTAAAATTGGTTGTGATTCATCAAAATTAGCGCTTGGTGGTGTTTGTGCCATTACATATACATGTATGTTCTGAATAATTGAGCTGTTGAAGTTCATTAGTTTAATTATGGATAATATTTCTTTTTGCGTTTCACTCTTAGTTTCACCGGATGTAGTGAAGGACAAATAGATATCGCTATTAGAGTAGAATGCTGAAAACCCAGACCCTAGTATTATTTTCTCAGCAGCATCACTAATATGACTAATAAGTTTTTCAGGTGAGGTTATTTGTACTTGTTCCGAATTGTGTATTTGTTCGCGCTGATTTCCAACTTCGTGATACAACGCTCTGAGAAACTCAACAACTTCAGGATGACTAGGGTCTGAAGGTGTATAGGAAATAACCTTCACTCCATATTTTCTTTCGAATGATGAGATTTTAAAACTTGAGTCTTCATTAAGTAATACGTAATGAGACAAAGGCATCCCGTTATTTATTGATTTTATATTGTCTAGAATGACATCTACATGAGGATCGGAAAGGGAAAAACCTACAAAAATAAGAATCTTTGTCGATAGCATGCTGGTAAGCAGCGTTCTGGCACTAGAGTTGTTATTGATTATTTCTTGGTAATCACTAGTAGTTAGCACAATACTAGACTGGTCAGTTATATCCCCGTGCATTTTATAAACAGAACTTTTTCCATCTGCAAAAAAACGGGAGGCTTCGGGGGCATTTTTATGCGTGTTTATTCTATATTTTCCCCTTCCGGCTACTTCAGGAAGCCTATCATAGTTTGTTGTAATTATTGTTTTTGGGCACAGCTTCATTAGAGCCTTGTAGCTTTCGGGTACTTCGCTTTCAGAAAAATCCTTATCAAAAATTTTCTCCATGATATCTCTGTACCGAGACGGCCCCATTGCATTGACACAAGCCTCAGCGATATCTAAATAATTTTCCCCGTTTTGAATAAAATCTATAATTTCGTCTTCTTCATGAGGGAACTCACCTTCTTTTGCTTGTTCAAGGAAGTCTTTTAGTAAGCTCTCCCATGATGGGAAAAGCGGTTGTGAAAGTCCGGCACCGACAAAGAACACAAACTTTCCCTGATTAGCATGATAGGAAGTTACTAATTCTAAGAATGTTTTTTGTGTATTAATTGCCATAATCTATCCTTGTCGATGCTAAGTAAAACTAACACTGGGTTAAGCGGCTACGAAGCGTAGGCAGTCCAAAGGCGAAGTGTTTTACAGAGTAAGAGTGAGCTGTAGAGGTCGCTTCCCTGCCTTGATCTTCCTTCAGCATAAGTCTCAGGTTCAATTAAATCAAAGGGTTAATTCTTTCCCTGAAAATAACGCTCTAAAACAAAAAAGAGAGCCTTAGGCTCTCTTCTCTTCATGCTTTTTCTTTCCGCTTTTTCGAACAACGAGCTACGAGCAAGTCGCGAAGCGACGTCGAGCCACTCAAAAAGGCTAAGCGGTTGGCGAAGCCAAGCGTGTGCCTTTTTGTGGCAACGGTAGAGCTGGCAAGCCCCCTCCGATTACGCCGAGGTGCCTTTCCATCAGGGCGCGCATTTTGTCTGTTTCACCGAGGTTGTTTAATAGTCGCGCTAATTCGCTTAGCGTCTCTGCCCTGGGGCTTAGTTCCAGGCTTTGTTCGAAGTAGGTGATCGCTTTACCCCAGTGCTCGTTGCGCTGTGACAGGCGGCCCAGAGTGAGCAGCAGGTCGGGGTTGAGTGGGTAGTCTTTCAGCCAGCTGCGGGCGGTATCGAGCTGCTTCTTCAGGTTGTCGCCTTCGATGCGGCCATACAGATTAACCAGTTCGTCATCCCAGTGGCTTTTAATCAGGCCTTTGAGTACCGGTTCGGCTTTGGCTTCAGCGCCGATGCCGACCAGCAGTGTGGTGTAGTGGCGGGCCAGTACGTCATCGCTGGTTAGCTGGGATGGCATGTTGTGCCAGGTTTCACCCAGCGCTTTGCGTTTGTCTTCAATCGCAGTGCCTTCGGGCAGGGCGATACTATGTTCCAGTAACTTCTGGAAGCAGAGTTGTTCGGTCTGGGTCAGTTTTTCAGGCTTCAGCGCTTTCTGCTTACGCAGTTCCGGAATCAGTGTCTTCAGTGCTTGCCAGTCTTCCAGCTGGATATAAGCCTCACGCAGTAATTTCAACACATAGCTATGTTTAGGCGAGCGCTTGCGCAGATTCAGCAGGGTTGCCAGACAAGGTTCCAGTTGTCCCCGGGAGAGTTGGGTCTCTGCCTGAAAAATACCGATAGCGATCTCGGCTTCAGGGGCTGAGGCTCTGGCTTTCTGCAATAGTTCATCGCAGACGTCGTCTTCACCCTGTTCCTGTGCTGCACGAGCGGCGGCCAGGTAGTTGATCAGTGGTAGATCGGCGTTGTCGGCTGACAGGGTCAGCAGGCGCTGGGCTTTCCACCAATTGCCTTCAGACAGCGCGATTAAACCTTTGAGGGTTTTATTATGGGCGATCCGGCTTTTGCGGCTGCCACTCCAAAGTCTCAGTTTAGCACCGGACTTGAGCGAGCGGCTGAGCAGGTTTAAGCCCCAGTGAAGGGCAAAGAACAGCACGACGGCCATTACCATAAATACCCAGAGGCTCATTTCAATCGTGGTCTGACCGTAGGCAAGCAGGGTGTAGCCTGAGTCCTGGATCATCTTCTGGCCGAGCCAGGTGCCGGCAAACATGAGGACCAGCAGCAGGATAAATATGCGTTTCATCAGGCAGCCCCCTCTTTCAGCTTACGCATCTGTTTGAGGTGGTTTTTCAGGGTGCCCAGTGAACCGGAGATATCCGGCATCTGGGGTGCAACCTGAACCTGTTCCAGATTCTTAAGTGCTTTTAGTAGAGCCTGGGTATTGTTGTGGTTCTGCTCGAAGTAAGTAGCGACCCACTGCTGCGCTTTAGTCAGGCTGTTAAGGTAGCTCTTTGGCTTATGCTGCAGCAGAGAAAGTTGCGCCTGTTCCAGCATCAGGTGCAGGTTCTGCTGCAGGTAGTAGCTTTGCTGAGGGGAGAGCAGAGGCTCTACCGGCTCGCTGCGATCCTGAATCACGACCAGCTGATCGAATTTGCTGGCGACGGTAGCCCAGGCCTGCTTCATATCCGCACCCCAGGTGGAGGCGAACTCGTCGCTGGTGACTTCGCTAACCAGTTCCGGCAGTTTATGTTGCTCGGTCAGAGGCACAACCTGAAGCTGATCGACCTGGGCGTTAAGTGCACCCAGTCGTAGGAAGACACCCTCGGTATCTAACTCGGGTACCGCTTCAAGGGCAGCGATATCGGCGGCTACCGCTTTACGAATTTCGTAGAGGGTGACATCGTCGGTTTCGCTGAGGATTTTATCGGCAGAGCGCAGCAGCTGCAGCGCGCCTTTAGGGGTTTGTTCCATCAGTACTCGTTGATTGGCGAGTCGCAGCAGGTATTCAACCTCAGCCAGTAGCCAGTCTTCACGGGTATTTTTCTGCTCTGCGGTGACCTGCTGGATGCTGCGGGTCAAACGATTTTGCAGTTCGGCGATGTTGCTCTGCTCTTTTGTCGCGTTGCCTTGCAGCGTAGCGAGTTTCTGATTCAGTGCGCTGAGTTGCTGTTTTAGCTGCTGCTGACCGCTTGCCATCGAGCTATTCAGTTTAGTTGCCGCGGCTTGCTGGCGCTGTTCCATGACGGAGCCTGCCTGAAGCTGTAACCAATACAGATACCCAACGCCTAGCAGTGCGATCAACGCCAGTAATAGCGCGATTCTACCGGCCCAGCTTGGTTTCTGGGCAGGCTCTTGCTTCGCCGGTGGCTCTTTAGGCGGCGCTTTTTTTGACTTATTAGCGGCTTTTTCTTTTTCGGCCGGCTTCTCTACCGGCTTTTCAACGGGTTTTTTGGCCGATTTATCTTCGGTATCGGCGGGGGCGCTCTCCTTTTCGATCAGCTCTCCCTCAATCACTTCGTCTTGTTTGTCGGAAGTGGCTGGATTGTTATTCCCGCTTTTTTTCATGTTCTGTCATCCATATCGATAGTCGATAAAACTGTTTCTGCCATTGCCTGATTGTCTGGTCCGCTGGCGGTAATAACTCGAGTATAGCCTAACTCGGCTGCGATTCGTGCCACTCGCTCACTGGGTACAACCAATGTTGTATGCAGAAACTGCTTAAAATTGTGCTCTGTAATCAGTTGCGTCAGGTTGTTGAGCGCTTCTCCGCTGGTAATTAACACCGCGGAAAGTGGTTCGGCTCTAGTGCCAGCGCTGTTGATGCTTGTATTACTGATAATACTGCTGATCTGTTCAGAGGTATAGTGGGGTGCGGTACGTCGATAAAGGTCGGCGTAATCGACTCTGGCACCGCGTTGACTCAGCTGCTCTGCGAGAGTTTCCCGCCCGCCCACGCCGCGCATGATAAGGATTCTATCCGTCGTAATCTGCTGCAATTGAGGCAGGGCGAGTAGCGCTTCAGAATCGTAGCCATTCGGAGATTGCGTGGCGGTGATGCCAAGGCTGTCCAGTTGAGCCGCGGTTTGACGACCAATCGCCAGCCATTCGACGCCGACCGGTAGTTGCGGCCAGTACTGATCAATCAGGTCTATGCCGTAGGTGACGGCGTTGCCGCTGATGAAAATGACCTTGTGATAAAGGTCGAGATCCATCACCCGACTTTTTAACAGGTTAAAGCCCTCATCAGATGCCTCTACCGGCTTAATTTCCAGTAGTGGCAATAACACCGGCTCGGCACCGAGGCTTTCCAGTAATGCGGCTTGCCCGGCGGCCTGGTGAGAGGGCCGGGTGACCAGTATCCGCGGTTTAGGCATTCTGCTGATAAACTGCCGCCAATATTTTAGCAGCGCCGGCATCCAGCAGACGTTCAGCCAGTTCGATACCCATCGCTTCAGCATTATCCGGGCTGTTGCGCAGCTCATCCCGCAGAATTTCGGTGCCATCGGTGCTGGCAACCAGCCCGCGTAAGTAGAGTTCATCGCCGGCCTCATTGAGGGTGGCGAAGCAGGCGATAGGCACCTGACAGCCGCCTTCTAAACGGCGATTCATGGCGCGTTCTGCAACTACCCGGTAAGCGGTTTGCGGATCGTGTAACGGCTTCAGCAATTCAAGTGTGGTTGCGTCATCCAGGCGGCATTCGATACCCACAGCGCCCTGTCCACCGGCGGGTAGGCTCTCTTCCGGGGTGATCTCGCTGGCGATTCGATCAGCCATTTTAAGGCGTACCAGGCCAGCGGTAGCGAGAATGATGGCGTCGTACTGACCTTCATCCAGCTTGCGCAGTCGGGTATTGACGTTACCGCGCAGGGTCCTGACCTGTAGATCGGGGCGTTTTGCGCGTATTTGAGCTTCTCGGCGCAGGGATGAGGTGCCAACGACCGCGCCCTGGGGGAGTTCATCTAATGTTTTATAGTTGTTTGAGACAAAGGCATCGGTGGGCTTTTCCCGTGGGCAGATAACCGCCAGTCCGAGACCTTCCGGGAAATCCATCGGCACATCTTTCATTGAGTGCACGGCGATATCCGCTTCGTTTGCCAGCATGGCGACTTCTAGCTCTTTTACAAAAAGGCCCTTGCCGCCAATTTTCGAGAGTGGGGAGTCCAGCAATACGTCGCCTTTGGTGGTCATGCCCAACAGTTCGACTTTTATGCCTGGATGAAACTTTTCTAACTCAGCTTTAACATACTCGGCCTGCCAAAGGGCGAGAGGGCTTTGACGGGTGGCAATACGGACTACTTTATCGGTCATACAGGATCCTGGAGGGCGGTTGCCCGGTCAACTATGCAAAATAATTATCGATTTTAGCAGATAAGTAGGCTGGGAACAGCTGATCGGACATGCGGTAGGGGGGTGGGTTGCTGTATAATGCCCGCCATTGATTCAGGACAAGATCCGGCAGCAAAATGCCCGGATGAAAGATTTGAGGTTTCAGCATGAGTGAAGAACAAACCAACCAGCAATGGGGCGGCCGTTTTAATGAGCCCACAGATGCCTTCGTTGCTCGTTTTACCGCATCAGTACAATTTGATCAGCGGATGTATAAGCAGGACATCGAGGGCTCCGTTGCTCATGCGAAGATGCTGACTAAAATTGGCGTTCTGACTGAGTCTGAGTGTAGCGATATTTTGCAGGGGCTGAGTGAAATTCAGTCAGATATCGAAAGTGGTAACTTTGAATGGTCGATTGAACTGGAAGATGTTCATATGAATATCGAGGCAGCACTGACCAAAAAGATAGGTATCACCGGTAAAAAACTGCATACCGGCCGTTCACGTAATGATCAGGTAGCAACCGATATTCGTCTCTATGTTCGCGAAGAGATCGACTATGTTCTGGCCGAGATTACTCGCCTTCAGCAGGGTATTATGGGCCTTGCCCGTCTTGAAGCTGAGACAGTGATGCCGGGCTTTACTCACCTGCAAACGGCACAACCGGTTACTTTCGGGCATCACCTGATGGCCTGGTTTGAGATGCTGAGCCGGGATTACGAACGTTTTGTTGATTGTCGCAAGCGGGTGAATATTCTGCCTTTAGGCGCTGCGGCTCTGGCTGGAACGACCTATCCGATTGACCGTCATATGACCACCGAGCTGTTGGGCTTTACGGCACCGACCGAAAACTCACTGGACTCTGTCTCCGACCGGGATTTCGCCATTGAGTTTTGTGCGGCTTCCAGCATTATGATGATGCATATGACCCGTTACTCTGAAGAGTTGGTAATGTGGGCATCAGCGCAGTTTAACTTTATCAACCTGCCAGACCGTTTCTGCACCGGCTCTTCTATTATGCCGCAGAAGAAAAACCCGGATGTGCCTGAACTGGTGCGAGGCAAAAGTGGCCGGGTCTATGGCCATCTGATGTCACTGCTGACGCTGATGAAGTCTCAGCCGCTGGCTTACAACAAAGACAATCAGGAAGATAAAGAGCCGCTGTTTGATGCGATCGACACGATAAAAGGTTGCCTGCGGGCGTTTGCCGATATGGTGCCGGCTATTGAAGCTAAGCGTGAGAATATGCGTGAAGCCGCTCTGCGTGGTTTCTCAACGGCAACCGATCTGGCTGACTATGTGGTGCGCAAAGGGATTCCATTCCGTGATGCACATGAGATCGTGGGTAAAGCGGTTGCTTATGGCATCGAGCAGGGTAAAGACCTGGGTGAGATGACATTAGAAGAGTTGCAACAATTCTCTGATCAGATCACCGGTGATGTATTTGATGTACTGACCCTGGATGGTTCCGTTAGTGCCCGTGATCATATCGGTGGTACTGCTCCGAATCAGGTGCGTAAAGCCTGTGACCGTGCTGAGCAGATGCTGTTACAGCGCGGCTAAGGCTCTAAACGATTTATTGAAACCCGCCTGGGATTACCCAGGCGGGTTTTTTTGTAATTTTATTACCCAAGTTGAGGGGCGTGGGTGAGACCTTAGTTGAATAACGGAGTAACTTGGTCGGGTAAAGGGCGATGGCCCAAAGCGATGACCTAGTAGCAAGTTTTTGATTAGAAACGGACTTTTGGAGTACTGATGAGACTGAATATCACCCACAAAATGATCGTTGGTTTCGCCCTGATGGTGGTTTTTATCATCGTAGTGGGTGCGGGCGGCTTTAGTGTCATCCAACTGATTTCCCAGAAATTTGAGAATGTTACCCAGAATGTTGTGCCTTCGTTGACCGATGGTCTGGGGCAGTTAGTCCGATTGGAGGGCGCTAATCAGGAGCTGTTTGCTGCCTTGTCACAACGACAGGTTAGAGAATTGAACCTGCAACGTAAGTCCTTTGACCAGCAGCTTGAACAGTTCAAGGCGGATCAGCAGCTATTAGCGAAACGGGTCTCTGATAATCCTGTGCTGATGACCTCCTTGAATAAAATTAGCTCGTTAGTCGACCAGTATTTTTCTCAGGCAGATGCGGTGCTGACGGAACGAAAAAATATACTCGACAATGAGCGGTATATTATTGATGCGGATATTAAAGTTCGAAAGTTGGATAACACACTCTCAGGCGCGTTGAGTAAATTGCAGGTTGATCATGCCGGTACACCGGTTGCAAAGGCGGGTAAAAAGTTAGCTAAAACGCTGGGTATCTTCCGTTCTCGTCTGATGAATTTCAGTCGTACTAAAAGCCTCTCTCGACTGGAGAAGCTCCTGAAAACCAAGCAGGGAGATATTCGCAAAGGGTATGAGGATATTATTCGATTAGGAGGTTCGTTCCGTACCTATGAGGATGATATCAATGCTATTGAACAGCAGTTTTACGGAGATGAAGGGCTGATAGCTCATCTGCGTGCGATGAGTGTCGCTGAGAGCGCTCAGGCTTTGCGTCTGCAGCAGACTTACAAGTTGATTGCTGAGACTCGTTCTGCGGTCGAAAGTTTTGTTGATGAGAATAATGAGATTCTTAATCAGGCACAGGACCAGGCTCGACAGGAAGTGTCTCTCGGTCGCTGGTTGATTGTTGGGTTGTCGATAGGTGCCGTAATCTTTGCATTGCTCGTTGCTGCTCTGTTGGTGCAAACCATTCGAATCCCGCTGGCGCATATTCATCAACGTTTGAGTGCGGTTCGTCAGGGTGATCTTAATGTGACCTTTGAAGTGAGTCGGCAGGATGAATTTGGCGATCTGAGTACCTATCTGAATGAAGTGGTGAGCGGCCTTAAAGATATTCTCCAGCAGGTTGCAGAGGGTGCTGAACGGTTGTCCAATGTTGCCAATACAAATGCTGCCATTAGTGAGCAGACTACCCTGTCGATGAGTATGCAGAGTATGCAATTGGAGCAGACCTCTTCGGCCGCTGTTGAAATGGAGCACAGCGTGGCTGAGGTGGCCGGGCATAGTAAAACCACCCTGAACGCCGTACATGAATTTGAGTCGTTGAGCTCCGATGTTAGTCAGCAGATGCTGGAAACGGTCACCAGCATTGAAACCCAGGCGCAGGGGATTGATCAGGCGATGGGGGTAAGTCAGGAGATGTCGGCGTTTGGCAAGCAGATCGTTATGATACTGACAACGATTCAGGATATCGCTGATAAAACCAACCTGTTGGCTCTGAATGCCGCAATCGAAGCAGCCCGTGCCGGAGAGCAGGGACGCGGATTTGCCGTGGTTGCTGACGAGGTGAGGGCGCTTGCCGGGCGTACCCGGGATTCGGTGCAGGATATTCAGAGCATGGTGGGAAATATGCAGAATGCTATTACTCGGGTATCGGAGGTCATGGATCAGAGTTATCAGCAAACCCAGAACTGCGTTGAGCAGGCGGGACGCTCTCAGGAGGTTCTAGGCGCGATGAATGATGCGGTAGCCCATATCCGGGATCTGAATACCTTTATCGAAACGGCTGCCAGTGAACAGACTGATGCCGTAGCTGAGGTGAGCCAGACGCTGGTGTCTATTAGCACCGCGGCTGCTGAAACATCGAAGGGGGCGCAGAGTGCCGCGTCCAGTAGTCATGAGCTGCTTGAAGTGGCTCGTCGGCAGCAGGAGTTGCTCTCGAAGTTCTCAACCAGTTAATACCGTAGAGCATTCAGAAAGAAAAAAACCCGCAATATGCGGGTTTTTTTGTATTTGTTCTTTTTAACCCTCAATCAATTAAGGGTGATATCAACCATCAGATCACTGGCAATATCTTCCAGGGATTGTTGTAGGTCATCCAGATCGACATTGGCTGGCACGGTAAGGTCCGCTTCAGCTTTGAACAACTCTTCTGCTGACATTGATCCGCTGACCAGTTCAGTTGATAGTCGCTCTACATTGATGTTGAAGCGATTCAGTGCGTGGGAAATATCCCGCACGATGCCTGGCTTATCGTGGCCGATTAGTTCCAGGGAGATGCTGCTGCCTACAGGCTCGTCGGCCAGCTCCTGGCTACGCTCAACCACGACCTTAAGACCTTGAGATTCGAGTGCCTGCAGGGCGTCCTGTAATGCTTCAGTTTTGTTTGTCGGTACTGAGACAATCAGTATACCGGCAAATTTACCTGCCAGGCGTGACATGCTGCTTTCCAGCCAGTTACCGCCGTGGCTAACGATTGTTTGGGACAGTTGCTCAACCAGACCGGGCTTATCCGGGGCGATCACTGTAAGTACGAGAGATGTCATTATTGCCTGCTCCTGTATAGAATATCCGTGCTGGTATCACTGTCCCCGTTGAT
>NZ_JADGEW010000048.1 GCF_016744155.1 Amphritea sp.
GAATAGGGCGAAGAGAAAAAGGTAGTTCATCAAGCTTTATACCAAATAGTTCAGCGGTATCTGGAAGGCTATGGTAACGGTGTGCTGTTCCGGGAATTGTCTTAATGGAACGGGATGGATCAAAATCGATAGGACTTGTCATATTTTATACCTCACGCAGATAGGACGTTTCTGAACCTATAACCTTTTTCGCACGAGCCTCCGGTCATTGTTGGAGCTGCTCGATCTCCTTGTTAGTCATATATTCAGCTGTCAAACGAACCGCTATTACCAGCAACATAAATTATTACTTTATTAGAATTGTCGACAATGTTAGCCGATAGGTGCCTTAAAGCAAGTGCTATTGGAGTTTTTTTGCCTTAATTACATACAATCTACGACTATTTGCTAGTGCATATAGACTTTTTTGGAAGTTTTTTAAGTGGTGCCGGGCTAGTTTATGCAACGCAGAATGACGGTGGCGCTACTAAATTAAATGAATAAAGAGTCAAAGATTGAATAAGCATAGCGAAGCCACATGGGCTGTAAAATTCAAGTCAATAAGAGAAGAGGTTGCATGGATGGCAATCGAGAATCTCTCTATACCTAAGCGCTAGGCGAGCGCCAGTAAGTTTTCTGCATTTTTAGTGCAACTATATCCACCTCGGCAGTGCCCGGAGGTTCCATACCCTCAGAAGTGGACCAGAATCCAGGTACAATTCAGGGTGTCTAACCGATCAATTAAATCACTATAGACACGAGAGCTAGTTAAGGAAGGTGTGAACAAGTCTATTCTGATCTCTGCAAGCCAGTACCCAAAGGGGATGCTAAGGCGTAATGGACTTATTTGTACCTTCACTACCCAGCTGTGTGATAACCAACGATTGACTCACCTTGGCCAATCTTAAAAATTAAGCATTCATCCTAATGATAACCATTCTCAACAAAGGAGTAGCCCTGCCAAACTTGTAAAAAAATATGTATACCTACAACCAATGTATACCATCTAAAACACGTTGATTTTGCTACTATTTATTTAATTTATATCGACTATAAGCTTAATTTAAATTGTTTTCATTGAGCTGTTTGTAACTTTTTCCTTATAATCTGTTACTGATTCATAATTAGAATTAATTGAGACGAGACGCTTAACGCTATGAGTTACTATTCTGACTACCTAGAAGAAATAGAGGTTCGTAAAAACGACCTTGGCATGAATCCTAAACCGATTGATAGCGCTGAGCTACTTTCTGAAATCATTGCCCAGATTAAAGACGTTGGTAATGAGCATCGCGAAGCATCTTTGAACTTATTCATCTACAACATTCTACCTGGTACTACTCCAGCGGCTGGCGTTAAAGCGGCTTTCCTAAAAGACATCGCTCTGGGTAAAGAAACTGTTGCAGAGATCTCTGCTGAGTATGCTCTTGAGCAACTATCTCACATGAAAGGCGGTCCTTCTATTGAAGTACTGCTGGATATCGCACTGTCTGACGATGCTCAGGCTACTGCTGCGGGTGAAGTTCTGAAGTCTCAGGTATTCCTGTACGATGCAGACTGTGCTCGTCTGGCTGACGCTTTCAAAGCGGGCAACGCCATCGCTAAAAACATCCTGGAAAGCTACTCAAAAGCGGAGTACTTCACCAAGCTGGATGAGATCCCAGAGAAGATCAACGTTATTACCTACATTGCTGGTGAGGGTGATATCTCTACTGATTTATTGTCTCCGGGTAATCAGTCTCACTCCCGTGCTGACCGTGAATTACACGGCCTGTGCATGATCTCGCCAGAAGCTCAGCAGGAAATCGCTGAGATGGGCAAGCAAAACCCTGATGCTAAAGTGATGCTGATCGCTGAAAAAGGCACCATGGGTGTAGGCTCTTCCCGTATGTCTGGTATTAACAACGTTGCACTCTGGGCTGGTGAAAAAACTTCTCCTTTCATCCCTTTCATCAACAACCGTCCGATCGTTGCCGGTACTAACGGTATCGCTCCTATCTTCCTGACGACGGTTGGTGTAACCGGCGGTATCGGTCTGGACCTGAAAAACTGGGTTAAGAAAACCGACGCTAACGGCGAAGTTGTTCGTAACGAAAACGGCGACCCAGTACTGGAAGAAGTATACTCAGTTGCTACTGGTACCGTTCTGACCATCGATACTAAAGCTAAGAAACTGTACAACGGCGACGAAGAACTGGCTGATATAGCTGATGCTTTCACACCACAAAAAGTGGAATTCATGAAAGCTGGCGGTTCTTACGCGGTAACCTTCGGTAAGAAACTGCAAACATTCGCTGCTGAAACTATGGGCGTTGACGCTCCAGCTGTGTACGCACAATCTAAAGAAATCTCTCACGAAGGCCAGGGCCTGACTGCTGTTGAGAAAATCTTCAACCGTAACGCAGTTGGTGTTACTTCTAAGACTCCTCTGCATACGGGTTCTGATGTTCGCGTTAAAGTGAATATCGTAGGTTCTCAGGATACGACGGGTCCTATGACCTGTCAGGAACTGGAATCCATGGCTGCTTCTACTATCTCTCCAAGCGTTAATGGTGCTTTCCAATCGGGTTGCCACACAGCATCTGTATGGGATAACAAAGCTAAGGCAAACACGCCTAAACTGATGGCGTTCATGAACGCGTTCGGGGCAATCACAGCACGTGACCCGAAACACGTTTACCACTCAATGACTGACGTTATTCACAAAGTATTGAATGACATCACAATTGACGACCGCGCAATCATCATCGGTGGTGACTCTCACACCCGTATGTCTAAAGGTGTCGCGTTCGGTGCTGACTCCGGTACCGTTGCGATCGCACTGGCGACTGGTGAATCTGCAATGC